>CAVRFS010000078.1:0-37535 GCA_963720335.1 uncultured Planctomycetota bacterium
CGCCTTCCATGCCCTTGTCCAGGGGAATCAGGGGGCTGGGCAGCGTCGTCAACGCCCAGTAAAGGTTGGGGCAACCCGGCTGATCCAGCATTTTCTCCAGGTGGAAGATGGCCACCCTGGCGATCGCCATACCGATGAAGTCGCCAACGAGTGTCGGGTGCTCGCCCAGGTGGCGCGACATGGCGAAGAACGTCTTGGCGGTTCGGATCGCGTCGTCGAAGCGGCCTTGGGCGATCTCGGCCCGAAACCGCACTTGAAGGGCCCTTTGCATGGGCGGATAGCCTGCACTTCGGGGCTCGGAACTTCGATCCCATCGGCCTTCAGCTTCCGCAGGACCTGCCAATCGGGGGTGTCGAGCCGAGCGGCCCAATCGATCTGCCTCAGCTCGAACCGCCCGTCATAAGGCAGCTCCTGCGCGGGCAGTTCCTCGAGCGGCTTGGTCAGCAGCTTCTCGCGATGCTGAAAAGCCTCCTCATCAAAGAAGAATTTCTTCTGCTCCATAATGCATTTCATGTAGCTCTGGATCGGATTGCCGGGATGCATCTCCTTAAACTCAGGTAATAATCGGTACCGGAGAGCCGGTTTGGGGGCTGGCGCCGGCCGTACATTCAGCCGGATTAGTGTCTCGAAGGCAGAGCTTGTCTGCTCGGCCCGGCAAGGAAGAGCGAAAGCGGCGATCGCGGCGAAGCAGAGGAGAATTCGCGGCACGAGGCGACTCCAGTCAAACAGAGTGCGGAACGTTCATGCGTTAAACTACTGAAGAACAAGTAGCTCACACGACCGACGACAACAGTAAGGCAATGTCGTGCCGAATGTCACGCATCCGGCCTTTCGTTTCTTACTTTTGTAAGGTCACTTCGTAATGCACGTTAAAGAAGCGATTCTCTTTCTGGCCTGTTGGCGGGTTGCCGCGGAGGTGAGCCTTGCTATTCGTAAGTTCGTAACGGAACGGCTTGCCGGTAATCGGGTCCACGGGTAGCGGAACGCTGATGTCCGCGAGCTTTACGGGCAGTGTGCCGTTGTGCTCCGCGGCGTAGAGTCGAAGAGCCTCGACGTGTCGCAGCAGCGCCATGCGCTGGTCGATTCGTGCTTGCGCCTGTCGGACGCTGAGTGAGGCCGGGATCACGGCATCAGCGAATTTAGCCGGCGGCTTCTTTGCGGTGTTTTGGGCGGCCAGCGCCTCGAACTGCCAGTAGGGCAGGTTTGCGGTTTTTAGCGCGTCGTCGAATCGTTCCTCAGTCTCTCGCTTCTCATCCAGAAGGATCACTTGCGCGGCCGAAAACCGTTTCAGGCTCACTTCTGGAATGCCACATTCGACGAGGCGCTGGCGGGCCGCGCTGACCACCGCTTGATCCTTGATCCGGCCGTCCAGCCACACCCGGATGGGCGGCATCTCGGTTTTCCCTGCTGCCGAGCTATCGAACAGGTTACTCTTGTCCGAGAGGAACGCCTTGACCTGATCCTCGGTCATCGGATTACGGTCGCTCAGATCGCGGAACACCCACTGCAGTGTCACGCGCTCGCCATCCATGCCCTTGTCCATTTGAATCATCGGGGATGGCAAGTTTGTCAACGCCCAGTAAAGATTGGGGCAGCCCGGTTGCGCGAGCATCTCATCCAGGTGGAGTATGGTCATCGACGCGATTGCAACACCCACCAAGTTCCCAATGAGTGTTGGGTGCTGACATAGGTGACGCGACATGGCGAACATGGTCTTGGCGGTCCGGATTGCATCGTCGAACCGGCTTTGCGCGACCTCGGTCCGGAACCGTACCTGGAGGGCCCTGGCCAGCGAGCGGAGCTGTTGAACCTCCGGGAGGAGCAGTCCGAACCCCTCGGCTTTGAGCTTCAAAAGGATCTGCCAATCCGGATTGTCAAGCCGGGCGGCCGAGTCGACCTGACTCACGCAACCGGCCGTATTCATTGACGTCCTGCGCGGGAAGCTCTTTCAGCGGCATGCTCAGGAGTTTCTCGCGCCGCTCGAAAGCCTCCTCGTCAAACAGGAATTTCTTCTGCTCCATCATGCACTTCATGTAATGCTGGATTGGATTTCCAGGATTCATCTCCTTGAGCTCAGGCAACAAACGGTAACGCAAAGCCGGTTTTGGGGCCGGCGCCGGCTGGACATTGAGCCGGATCAGCAATTCCGGGTTCGCGGTCGGCTGATCGGCACGACAAGGAAGAGCGAATGACGTCACAGCGACGAAGCAGAGGAGAATACGGGACACGGGACGACTCCTGGCAAACCGAGTGTGACACGTTCATACCTTGGGACCCTGGAAAGACAGGGCCCCCACGGTCGCCGACAATTGTAAAACAGAACTCTGACAATTGTCAAGCCCCCGAAGTTCTTTTGGTT
Organism: uncultured Planctomycetota bacterium; assembly: GCA_963720335.1. Taxonomy (GTDB): domain Bacteria; phylum Planctomycetota; class Planctomycetia; order Isosphaerales; family Isosphaeraceae; genus CAVRFS01. Next base: position 2,360 of record CAVRFS010000078.1, read on the forward strand.
ACTTCTGAAGCGTGACTTCATAATGGACGTTGGCGATCGGGTTCTTTTCGTCGCCGAAGGCCGGAGTGCCGCGGACGTGGGCTGTGTTGCCGATGAGCTCATAGCGGAACGGCTTGCCGGTACAGGGGTCAACGGGAAGTGGCACGGAGACGTCGGATAGCTTTACGGGGAGTGAGCCATGATGATCGGCGGCGTAGAGGCGCAGGGCCTCGACGTGCCGAAGCAGCGCGATCCGCTGGTCCAGCCGCGCCTGGGCCTTGCGAACGTTGTATATGCCTTCCACCAGGAGCTCAGCGAATACTGTCGGCGCCTTGTTCGCCTTGGCGATGTCGGCGACGAGCGATTGGACCTGCCAGACGGGCAAGTTCAGGAGCTTCATGGTCTCGTCGCGGCGCACCTCGTATTCGCGCTTCTCGTCCAAAAGGATCACCTGGCTGGCCGGGAACCGCAACACGCCGCTGCTCCGGGAGCCCGCACTCGACGAGACGGCGGCGTGCGGCGTTGACCATCTTCTCGTCCTTTGCAAGTGCACCGACTGACGCCCGTATACTGGGTTTCTCCGGTTGGATGAGGATCTTGTCCATGTGGTCGATGAATTTCTTGATTTGATCCGCGGTCATCGGATCGCTGTCGTCGAGGTCGTGGAACTCCGACATGATCCCCACGCGCTCGCCTTCCGAGCCCTTGTCGATGGGGACCAAAGGAACGGGTAGATTCGTCAGCGCCCAGTAAAGGTTGGGGCAGCCCGGCTGTTCCAGCATCTCCTCAAGGGGGCCAAGGGCCGTGGCCGCGATCGCGATACCTACCAGGTCGCTCACGTAGATGGGGTGCAGAGCCAAGTGGCGCGACATGGCGAACATCGTCTTGGCGGTCTTGAGCGCGTCGTCGAAGCGGCCCGAGCGACCTCGGCCCGGAACCGAACCTTGAGAGCTTTGGCCAGCGGCCGCATCGCCTGCACGTCGGGGATCGCCGCGCTCACGCCATCGGCTCTCACTTTCAGGAGGAACTGCCAATCGGGCGTGTCGAGCCGAGCGGCCCAGTCGGCTTGTCTCAACGGGAACGATCCGTAATCCTTCAGCTCCTTCGCGGGCAGCTCCCTCAACGGCATGGTCAGCAGCTTCTCTCGACGTTCGAAGGCCGCTTTGTCGAAGAAGAACTTGTGCTGCTCCATGAAACACTTCATGTAGTTCTGGACCGGATTGCCGGGATTCATCTCCTGAAGCTCGGGCAGGAGCAAATATCGGAGGGCCGGTTTGGGGGCCGGGGCTGGCGATACGTTGAGTCGGATCAGCGTTTCCGGGCTCGAGGTCGTCTCGTCGGCCCGACAAGGGACGGCGAAGACGGCAAGAACGGCGAGGCACAAACAATTCCGGGGCATGGGATGACTCCTGCCAAAAAGGAAAACCTCGAGATTTCGAACGATCAGTTCAGTTCAGCAGCGACGGGGGAAGCGGCCCAATGATCTTCATCTTCAATGGCGGCCCACTATCGATCAGGGTCACGGTATCGTCGGGGCGTTGCTCGGTTTCCGACTCCAGCAGCCTCTGGCGTGTCGACCACGACCCAGGGCTGGCCAACGCGTCGGAGGTCCGCGGCTCTAGAGTCTCGGGTGGCAGAGAGTTGGGGTACGGCCACTGCCAGGGACAATCCGCCCTCGTGCGGCGCCGGCCGCGGCCAGAGAAGGACCAGCGAAAGTGCCTGGGTGCTTGCCAGCAGAGTGGCCAGGGTGATCCAGCCGCGGTTCGGGCGGACGGAGCCGCGGCCGGCGGCGAAGAGCAAGGCGTCACGATCCAACCGGCCGGCATCCGGTGTGAAGCGGCTCAGTCGTTCGAGGAACGGCTCGGACATATTACCCCCAGTTGATTGCGCAAATTTTCCACACCGGCGGTGTAGCGCCTGAAGGCGGTGCTGGCCGAACAGCCGGCCACCGCGCCAATCTGTTCAAAACTCAGCCCGCCCCAGTGGTGGGCGACGATGACCTCGCGTTGCTCCGGCGCGAGCCGCTCGAGAGCGGCCACGGCGGTTTTGGCATCGAGGCCGTCCACCTCCGATTCGACGAACCAAGGGACCCGACGAGCAGCCGTCGACTCGCGTCGTTGCCGCCTTCGGGCCATCTTGGCGTCATCGAGGGCGCCATTACGAACAACGCGGTAGAGCCACGCGACAGTGTCCTCCGGCGGCCGGCTCTGGCGAACCAGTTTGATAAACGCCTCCTGAACGACGTCCTCGGGCGCATCGGACCATTGCCGGGCGTACAGCACCAGCGGGGCGGAATGGGTATCAATCGGCCGTGCGACTTCCTCCGCAGTCATCACCCGATAAGACGACACGAGCCCCCCGAGCATTCCGCCAGAATTGCACTGACGGAGTTCTTGGCGATCTCACGACCCGTTTTCCTTTCCGCCGTGGTCATCATCTCATAAGACGACACGCCCCCCCGAGCATTCCGCCGAGATTGCTATCAGGAGTTGACGCTCCCCGCTCGCCCTCTTGTGTTCCGTGGCCATGTGGATTCATTCCGCGAACCTGCGAACGAAAACCTGTGTCCATACTCAGGGCCACTCCCCAACCCGTTCGGCCCGCTATGGACGCGAACGGTGGGCTGTTGTCAGGATGATGGCTTCTGCTCGCACCGCATCATTTGGGTGCGATGTTGCACGACATGGTCGCACACGGGCGATCAACGGCCGAGGGACACACGATGAGTGGTAGCGTGATCATGGAAGAAGCTGCCGAACAGAACGAACGCTGCGCCCGACGCTGTTGCGGTCATGCCGCCAGTCGACTCACCACACGTCGGGGGCAGCCGGGAGTTGCTCACGCTCGCCTTCCCGCTGATTGTCAGTCAGAGCTTCATGACAGTCCAGGTGTTCGTGGATACGATCTTGCTCGCCTGGCATGACCCGCGGGAGATGGCCGCGTCGTTTCCGGCAGTGATGTGGTTCTGGCTAATGTTCGGTCTGCTTCAAGTGACCGCCGGGTATGTGTCCACATTCGTGGCCCAGTACACGGGGGCCGGCCGCTCGGAGCGGGTTGGGCCGGCTGTCTGGCAAGGGATTCATTTCGCCGTCATGGCCGGACTGCTTTTCTTGGTGTTGGTCCCGGCTGCCCCGTACTTGATCGCAGTCGGCGGACATACCTGGCCCTCCAGGTGCTCGAAATCGCTTACCTGCGATGCCTTTGCTTCGCGGCCCTGCCCATGCTTGTCATGGCCGCGATCAACGGTTTCTTTTCCGGTCGCGGGCAGACCTGGACCGTGCTGGGGATCGAGGCCGCCGGAACAGCGGTTAACGTCGCGCTGGCTCTGGTCTTGATTTTTGGCCGCGCCGGCTTTCCAGAGCTGGGAATCTCAGGGGCGGGATGGGCAACGGTGACAGGATCGTGGACCTCCGCGCTGGTGGCGCTGGGGCTTCTGCTCCGCCGGAAGTACCGTAAGGAATTCCGGACTCTTACCGGGTGGCGGCTGGAGTTGGAGCTATTCGGCCGTCTCATGAAGTATGGCGGTCCTGCCGGCATGCAAGTGTTCCTGGACGTCCTGGTATTCAACGTGTTCGTTCAGCTCGTCGGCCGGCTGGGAGAAGCGGCCACCGGTGCCACGACACTGGCTATCCGGCTGAACATGGTGGCGTTTCTGCCGATGATGGGGCTCGGCCAGGCGGTGTCGATCTTGGTCGGCCAGCGGCTCGGAGCCGACCGCCCAGACCTGGCAGAGCGGTCGGTGTACACCGGTCTGAGATGGGCGTTCGGTTATATGTTCGGCGTGGCCGTCATGTATCTGCTTATTCCGGGAGTTCTCGTCGGATTATTCGAGGGAAACAGGGATACCGACAGTTTCGCGGCGGTCGCCGAGATCGTCCCGACCTTGCTGGCGTACGTGGCCGTTTACTCCGTGGCTGACGCGGTGAACTTGACGTTCTCCTTCGCACTTCGAGGAGCGGGTGACACCCGGTTCGTCTCCCTGGTCACATTCGCCCTTGCCTGGCCGATCATGGTGCTGCCAACCTTCGCGGTGGTCCGGGGAGGGGGCAACGATCTACGTGGCGTGGGTGTTCGCCACCGCGTATATCGTCGCAATGGCCGTCTGCTTCAATTGGCGATTCCGGACCGGAAAGTGGAAGAGCATGCGGGTTATCGAAGGCTCCGGTCGGTGGGCACGGGGGATAACATAGAAATCGCGACAATGCCCGGGGACGTTCGTCTGCTGAACGCCTACGCGCAGGCTTCTTCGGTGCTGAACACCACCACGACTTTCGGCACACGTCGGGCAATTGCCGCAGGGTGAGCTGGCCCACATACCAACCCGAAGCGCAAGCGAGGGCGATGCGTTCGTGCCACAGGAGACTTGCGGCATCCCGCGCTGGCGCTTCGGGTTAGTGGGGCCGTTCCCGCTCGTTCTGGTAGCCTTCAGGGCAAAGTGTCAAAAAAGATGAGTGCAAAGTCGCCTCGAGGCCCTCTTAATATAGAAGACAGTTTCGAGATTTGACGAGAACCTTCGAGTCGGCCTCAATCGCAGCAGGAAAAAAGTCATTTCTCAAAGAAAATCCTTGACATCTACGGGACGTCTAGTACGATGACACCAGTTCCTACTGCTCTTCCCGTAGACGAGAGGACGGACATGGCTGACAACGTACCGACAGGGCGTGAGCTGGAGGCACTCAAGGTGCTCTGGGCCCGAGGCAAGGCGACGGTCCGGGAGATTTATCAGGAGATGAGGCCGCCGGATGGCGAGGGGGAACTCGCCTATACGACGGTGCTCAGCCTGTTGCAAACCATGGAGCAGAAAGGACTGGTCGGCCACACGGTGGCGGGCAAGGCTTATACGTATCATCCGTTGGTTCAACGGGAGAGTACGTTCCGCAATCTGGCGGCTGGTTTTCTCGACCAGGTTTTCGACGGTGCCCTTGGTGAGTATGTGGCGCGAGCGTTGCAGTCGCGGCGGCACTCGCTCCAGGAGCTCGAAGAGCTCGAGCGAATGATCGGCGAGGCGAAGAAGAGCGTCCGGATTTCCGCCAAGGCGGAGTCGGGAGGTGGACGATGAACGCTTGGCTCGATCCCTTCGTGAACTGGCTTGCCGACCTCTATCTGCTGTCGTCGTGTCTGCTGTTCGTCGGGCTTTTGATGATCCAACGGTTGAAACAGCCGGCCGCGCGGATGGCTGTTGCTCGGTCGATCTCGGTCGGCCTGGCGGTCCTCGCTCTTGTTGCGGCAACTCCACGCTGGCCACGCGCCGGATGGCCGCGATCGCTTGACGACGACGCACCACAAATGCCGAAACCGTCCGCTACGACATTCGAGGCCGAAGCGAGAGCGATGCCGTCGGCTATCGAGCGGCCCACTGCGGTGGAACCGCAGGTTCCCATCGTAAGGTCAAGCTCGACGCACGTGGTCGGATCCGTGAAAACGTTCGAGATCCCCGCATGGCGCGCGATGTTGGCATCGGGCTTCCTGATCGCGGCGGGATTGAACCTGGCGTGGCTTGCTCTGGGTGCGGTCCAGGCGGCTCGGCTGCTCCGATCGGCGCGGCGGGCGACATCCCGGCTTCCGAGCCTGCTTGCTCGCGTCGGCGGCGATCGGCGATGTGGGGTAAGCGTGTGCTTGAGCACACGGATCGACCTGCCGGTGGCGATCGGAGTGATGCGGCCGACGATTGTCCTTCCGGAGGATTTCGCGGAACGGGAGCCTGACGAGCGGCTGGAGTCCGCGATCGCTCACGAGCTTGCGCATATCCGAAATGGCGACCTGCGCTGGCTGGCAGTCCTGCGACTGCTCAACGTGCTGCTCTTCGCTCAGCCCCTTTTTTGGTGGCTGAGACGTGCGATCGCCGCCGACCAGGAAGCACTCGCCGACGCCGCGGCCTCGACGCTTCATGGCGATGGACGCCTTGCGTATGCGGAGACCTTGGTCGGCTGGGCGAGATCATCGGTTGGGAGGAGGCCGGGCGCATTGGCGACCGCGGCCCTAGCACTCTGGCAGCGGCCGTCCTTGCTCGAGCGTCGCGTGCGGGTGCTACTCGATCCCGAATTCCGAGTCGAGCCGGCCGCCTCGCGCCGCTGGCGGCTTGCCACGGTTAGCCTGGGGTTAGTCGGGGCGCTTGCGCTTTCGTTCCTCACCGTTCGGCCGATTGCCGCGACCGCCCAGGTCATGAAAGCGCCGACGAACCAGAACAGTGCACCGAGCTCCGCCAGTCGCAAAAATGAAGCGACGCCAGACCAATTTGAATACGCCGGGCGTGTTATCGACTCCAATGGCAAGCCGGTTGCCGGCGCCAAAATACACCTGGCCTACTTCCGAATGCGCGGGAGAATCCTCCTCCTGTCCGCGCGACGAGCGACTCTCAGGGCCGGTTCCGGTTCAACGCCACAAAACGCGATTTTGGCGACACGGACGACGAGACACCGTGGACCAGCGCCATTCTCGTCGCGAGGTCCCCGAATTTCGGTATGGGCTGGGTCGATGCCGCCCAGAGTGAACAGAAGAAGATCGACGTCCTCAACCTTAACATCCGGATCCGACATGCTGATCTACCGATCTCAGGGCGCATCGTTGACCTTCAGGGCAAGCCATTGCCTGGCGTTTCCATCAAGCTAGGTGAGGTCCTTGAATCCAAAGACGGGGATCTTTCCGCCTGGATCACTGCTTCCAAGGACCGCGCAGGGGGCTCTTACGAAATCGAACGCAAGCATCTTGCTCATAAGCTGTGGTCGGGAGGCTCGGGGCAGGCCGGCTCGGTCACCACGGACAGTGACGGCCGGTTCTCGCTCAATGGTTTGGGCGGCGAGCACTTGATCCGGCTCACGTTGTCCGGTCCGACGATACGGACCAAGGAGATCGGGGTCTTGACGCGAAGCATCGAGCCGTTCACGGTCAACCACGGTCGCGGGAGCACCGACTGGGGCGTGGCCCTCTATTACGGCGCTCGGTTTACCTACGCGGCCGCGCCGACCAAGCCGGTCGTAGGAATCGTCAGAGACAAGGACACCGGCAAACCGCTGGCTGGCGTCCGGATCGAATGCAACAAGACCGCCGATTTCCCGGTAATCGGAATGACCGGAATCGCGACAACGACCGATGGAGAAGGCCGCTATCGCCTCGTCGGCTTGCCGAAAGGACGCGGTAACCGGGTACTCGTGTCCCCTAGTGAGGGTCAGCCTTATCTCCCGGCCGGGCTGGAGATTCCCAACGAACCCGGCCTCGAACCGGTCGTCTTCGACATCTCACTCACACGCGGCATCGTAATCGAGGGACGAGTCACCGATAAGAGGACGGGCAAACCGCTCAAGGCGTACGTCGAGTACAACGTCTACCGCGACAACCCTCACTTAAGCGATGCGCCAGGCTTCGAGGATGCGCGAATCTGGGGTCAACACCAGACCGAACCCGACGGCCGTTTTCGTGTCATTGGTCTGCCTGGCCGCGGCCTGATCTCCGCGCTTTACATCGGCGGAGGCAAGGCGTATTTGAGAGGCACCGGTTTGCCGGACGGGCGATCGTCCGACGACACGCTACCGGTCGTTCCCAACGCGATGCTAGGCTACTTCAACGCTTTTTCCGAAGTCGATTTGGCCGCCAAGTCGACCGCGTTTCGACGAGACCTCGCGCTCGAATCGGGAGTCACTCGAACCGTTCGCGTGGTCGATCCTCAAGGAAAGCCGCTGGCCGGCGCGGGTCAGGCTTGATCCTCGCGTCACGAACGTAAGCGTGCCTCAGCCAAAACCCGAGTTCACGGTGGAAGCGCTGCGACCAAACGAGAGGCGTCGCCTCGTCGCTTTTCACGAGGGACGGAAGCTCGCGGGACATGTCGACGTTCGCGGCGATGCCGACGGCATCGTCGAGCTGAAGCTCCAGCCCTGGGGTAGCATTACCGGCCGATTGGTTGACGACGACGGCATGCCTCGCCAACGGGTCGACCTGCTCAATGACGAGCGGTATGACGTTCCCGCGCAGACGGATTCCCAAGGGCGATTTCGCATCGAGGGATTGGTGCCGGGCAAGCCCGCGAAGATCTGGGTCTCACTCAACGCCGGGTATCTGAGCGGAACGATCGCCACTAAACTGGTCCTATTGCCTGGCGAAGTCAAAGATCTGGGCGACGTACGGGAGAAAGAATGATGACGCCAAGAGATCAAACTGTGAACGGCCCGTGGACTCGCTATGAGCCGACGCCGGAAACACCCTGGAACCTGCGTCGCGTGGTTCATCTCCATCGCCGCGCCGGCTTGGCGACAAGCTGGTCCGAAATCCAGCGCGACCTGGCGGAAGGACCCGATGCCAGCATCGCCCGGCTGTTGCATGGCAAGGCACGGCCACCGGGTGCTCCCGAGCCCGAAGAGTTTGAGCGGATCGCCACGGTGCTCGGCGACGCCGCGGTCGCCTCCAGCGACGTGGGACGGCTGAAGGCCTGGTGGTTCTATCGGTTGCTCTACTCCCCGGATCCATTGGGCGAGCGGCTCACGCTGATGTGGCACAACCACTTCGCGACCAGCAATGTGAAAGTCAATGACCCAGCGGCAATGAGGCACCAGAATGAGTCGTTTCGCCGGCTGGCGCGCGCTCCGTTTGGCAGGAATCTGGAATCCGCGTTGCGCGAGCCGGCTCTCTTGATCTGGCTCGACGCGACGGCCAACCGCAAGGGACATCCCAACGAAAACCTGGGTCGTGAGCTACTGGAGTTGTTCAGCCTGGGAGTCGGACACTTCTCCGAGACCGACGTCAAGGAGACCGCCCGCGCTCTGACCGGCTGGACGGTCGTCGATGAAGCTTTTCGGGAGGCGCCGGCGCGCCATGACTCGGAGTCCAAAACGATTCTCGGCAAGACCGGGAACTGGCAAGGTTCGGACGTGGTTCGGATCGTTCTCGAACATCCGGGAACGGCGGATCGGCTCGCCTGGCGGATTTGCGACCTGCTCATGGGTGAAGGGGCGGTCAACAAAGCGGCTCTTGGCGAGCTGGCCGATGGGCTGCGGTCGAACCACCTGGATGTCGGATGGGCGGTGTCCACGGTGATCCGCTCCCGGGCCTTCTTCGCCGAACCGAACCTGGGGACGCGGGTTCAGGGACCCGTCGAATACATCGCCGGCGCGGTCCGCGCCCTCGAACTTCTCGACCCACCCCCGAGCACACTGGTCCTGGCCGACTGGTCGGCCCGATTGGGTCAAGACCTGTTCAATCCTCCCAACGTGGGCGGCTGGACTGGTGGACGGAGCTGGCTCTCCGCCCGGTCCTTGATCGGCCGAGCCAACTTCGCGGCGGCTCTTGTCGAGGGCCGCGGCGTCGGTCGCGACGGTACGTTCGACCCGCTCGCGCTGGCCGATCGATCCGGCCGTGGACGCGATCGCGCCGGAGCTATCGCGTTCTTCGCGGAACTCCTGCTGGGAAGGGCGCCTGATGCGCGCTGGGTCGAGCAAGTCCTGGCGAGGACCGATTCGAAAGAGGACGCCGTCCGACGCGCGGTTGCACAACTGCTCGCCACGCCAGAGGCGCAACTTGGCTGAAAACAGGAGCGATCAGCGGAAGTAGGTCAGGCTTTCCTGCCTGACACGGCAATCATCCCGTCAGGCCAGAAGCCTGAATAACGAAGGAGGCACCATGCCCACGCGACGTGAGATTCTCAAGGCGGCGATCAATGGCTCGGCCCTGGTGGCGCTCAGTCCCACAGTCCCGGCCTTTCTAGCACAGAGCGCGCGCGCGGCCGGCCCCGACCGCGACGGCCGCGTCCTGGTTGTTGTCCAACTTGAAGGAGGCAACGACGCAATCAACACACTGGTCCCCTTTGCCGATGAAGGCTACGCGCGGAATCGCAAGGTCCTGCGGATGCCGGAGAAAGGACTGATCCGGGTCAACGACCGCGTGGGTCTTCATCCAGCGCTTCGCAGAATGGGAGATTTGCTGCAGCAAGGCCACTTGGCGCTCGTGCCAGGCGTCGGCTATCCCAACCCGAATCGCTCGCACTTTCAGAGCATGGCGATCTGGCAGACGGCGCGGCTCGATCCCGAGGAGTCGAATGGACCGGGCTGGATCGGTCGTAGCCTCGACGACCGGGCGGGAACTGCCGCGAGCCCCATCGCTACCGGCGGTGCCGCGCTCTTTATCGGAGAAGACACTCCACCCACGGCTCTGCGGGGACGGCGCTCGCGGCTACGTCCCTCGAACGAATCGAGGATTTGACCCTGCCACCCGGATCGGCTCGATCGCTGGTGCAAACGCGGCTCACAACGGGTCAAGGGACGGGCGATGATCTGGACGCTTTTGTAAGGCGTAGCATGCTCGACGCCTATACCTCAGCCGAGCGCGTGGCCGATCTCACGCGTGGGCGCTCGGACAGCGCCGCTGTCAGCTATCCCAACACCGGACTGGCTGGCCGGCTCAAGACTGTCTCTCAGCTTCTCAAAGCGGACATGCCCGCGCAGGTCTTTTACACGGTCCAGTCCGGCTATGACACGCACGCCGGCCAGTCGAATACCCATTATGGTTTGCTCAACGAGCTTTCCGGAGCGATCAAGGCGTTCCTGGACGATCTGGCAGCCGCGAAACTGGCGGAGCGCGTGGCCGTCCTCTGCTTCAGTGAGTTCGGTCGCAGGGTGTCCGAGAACAGCTCGGCGGGCACCGATCACGGCACGGCTGGGCTGGTTTTCCTGGCCGGGCCGAAAGTTCGCGCCGGTCTGTACGGAAGCGTCCCCAGTCTCACGGATCTGGTCGACGGCGACCCCAAGATCTCGACCGACTTTCGCCGGGTCTACGCGTCCGTGCTGGAAGATTGGCTGGGATTGCCGAGCCGTTCAGCGCTGGGAACGAAGTTCGAGCCATTGCCCCTTTTCCGGCCAGAACCCGCATGACGGAGACGGACGGGCCAACTATCCTTTCCGTGTGATTCCAGCGATAACCCGGAGATTCTGGGTTGTCTAGGATATGCGCGTCACCAATGTAATAAGAACCACGCATGGTTGATGTTGAAAAAAAGCAACAGCAGCTTAACCAGCTCAAACGGGTTTGTTACTCTCTGTGCAAGATCGCTTGATTGAGGGCCAAGACACTCACAGACGAACGTGCAACGACGCGGGTATACATGCTCGGTCGCATGGATTGAAGCTGTTGAGGGGAGTGATTGGCTGAGACTATGTCGTTGCTTCGCGATCTGTAATGGTTGCGATCTCGTCCCAACGGGGAGGCATTCTCGCAGCAGGAGTTCCTGCTAACGGAGTGTCATCTTCGTCTACGACCGACTGAAGATCGAGTCCGCAGGGGTGGAACTTCTGCATAGTTTGGATGGAATCAGCGAGTCCTCGGTCTCGATGACGACGTTGTCAACGAGGCCGAGGATTAGCCTGCCCGCACGTCTAACAGGCTCGATTCTCCACCAGGGAGCGCATCCTTTGAACCTCAATCCGAGCCGCGCAGTCGGTCGGTGGTCAATTTCTACCACCTGTTCAACCGTGGTCATCGACGAGACTCGAGCACCGTTGGCGTCGCGCGGTCGCGGTGTTTGTGCTCACGAGCATCGTGTCGGCGGCGCGAGGCGGTGCTGTCACGGTGGGCGCCTTCCTTCAGTCGGTGCCGACCCAGGCGGTCGAACTGGACAACGCGTCTCGAGGCATCGCCGAAGTCGAGAAGGCGATCAAGAGCTTCGAGAAGCGTGATTTCGAACGGTGCGCCGAGCAACTTACTCGAGCGCACGATGGGCATCCGGAGCTACCCCCGCCTCATGCCTTTTTTGCCAAACTCGCGGTCTTAAGCAAGTAGGGGTCTCTGATCCGGCCAGCGCTGGAGCGTGCCGTGTCGGAGGATCCGGAGCATCCCGATCGCGAATCCGAAATTCGAGAAAGTTCGTCGTTGCGGAACGGCAACCAACGAATTAGGATGAGCGGGAGTGTCTGACAATTGCCGGTGGTTCGTTTGACATCCGGAGGAGGGACTCGTGATGCGGGTGACACGTTCGGCGGCGAGGCTCGGCAGTGTGCTGCTTGGGCTGGGTCTGTGTATGACAGTCTACCAGGCGTACGGGAACGACCAATCGAAGGCCGGCGCGGAGCCGGCAATAACGAATCCCGTAGCCGTTGGCTATGAGATCTTCAATCGCGAATGGATGCCCAACGACCCGCGCGGCCACGGCGGCGACGGGCTGGGGCCGGTCTACAACGACTCGTCCTGCATCGCCTGCCACAACTCCGGTGGCAGCGGCGGCGCGGGGCCGATCAGCAAAAACATCGACATTATCGAGCGCGTCGCGTAACCTCGGGATGCCGCAGGCGGTTCCGTCGCCGTTCCAAGCGACCGGCACCAATGCGCAATGCAAGCCCGCCGAGATCGAATCGGCAGACGCGGCGGCGACGGCGCGTCAACGCGCTCGATCCAATCCACCCCGGCTTCCGGACCAGCCGGAATGTCGTACTGCACAAGTTCGGCACCGATCCTAACTATGATGCGTGGAGGAGCCAGTCACTCAGCGGACCCGCAGCCCACGCTGGCCGTGGCGCCTCCGCAAGGGCTGACGGAGCCGAGCTTCCCAAGTCTGCAGGTGTTCGACTCGCCTGTTGCGAATTCGTCCCGGGTCTTTTTCAATCCAGGTAACCAACTTAGCGGCGTCAGACGGCGATCGCGTGCGCTAAACGGTGGCGCAATGGAGGATCAATCGGGCGATTCCCGTGCGATGGTGAGAATCCAGCAGATTCAAGCCTCGATCTTCGCGAGTAACCCGACCCTCCGGCAGGGATCCCGTTCGGTTGGTCCTTTCCTCGTCTCACGTTCCCAGCGCAATCCGACGCCGCTCTTCGGCCTTGGGTTGATCGATTCCATTCCTGAAGAGGCGATCGAGGCGATGGCGAAGCGCGAGGCGAAGGAATCTCCCGAGACGCTGGGGAGGGTGAGCCACGTCAAGGATAACCGGATCGGCCGGCTTGGCTGGAAAGGACAGGTCGCCAGCGTCGAGGATTTCGTCTTGAACGCCTGTGCGGTTGAGCTCGGCTTGGAAGTTCCGGGGCACCATCAGGCCATGACGCCGCAAGCCCCCAAGTATCGAACGACGGGTCTTGATCTCACGGGCGATGAATGCAACGCTCTGGTGGCCTACGTGAAAAGTCTGCCGAAGCCGGCCGAATATCGCCCGGCGAGTGCTGAGGAGTCGAAAGTCCACGGCGCCGGTAAAGCGACATTCACGAGCATCGGCTGCGCGAGCTGCCACGCGCGCCAAGGTTGGGAATGTCGTGGGGATTTACTCCGACTTGTTGATCCACGACATGGGTCAAGATTTGGGTGACGACGGCTCGTATACCGAGAGCTCCGACGGTGATGATGAGCCGCTCGTCCCTCGGTTCAGCGTCGCTGACGGCCAGCCCGTTCAGCAGCCGCAGCCTGCGGCAAATCGAGTTCCCAAGGGTGCCACTCGAACGGAATGGCGGACGCCACCGCTGTGGGGCTTCCGCGACTCCGGTCCGTATCTCCATGATGGCCGGGCTCAGACGCTGGAACAGGCCGTGGCCATGCACGGCGGCACGGGACAAGCGTCGGCGTTGAAGTTCTTTGCGCTTTCACCCCGCGAGCGTCTCCAGGTCGAGTCATTCCTCAAGTCACTGGTGGCGCCGCCATCCAACCATCTCGCTAGTCGTTGACGGAAACGTGATGTAATTCCCGAGTTCCGTAGGCCGGGCGTTCGTGTCTGACTTACGGAACCGGGATGCCAATCCCAATTGGCGACATTGGGAGGGGAGACGTATGCGACAGACTGTACGTTCCACGGCAATCGTCATCGCGCTGCATCCTTGACGCGAGTGGCGAGAGCGTTCTGGGTTATTCCCGTCCTTCTCGGCGGGTTCGTCCAGGGTGAAGTATTGCCGCTGGACGCGATCAATCCGAAGGGACATTCGCGGGATGTCACCGCTGTGGCATTCACGCCGGATGGAAAGACACTCGTATCGGCTGGTGCCGACGGACTCGCCAAGATCTGGGATGTCGCCAATGGGAGCGTGCGCGCCGACCTCGCCGGGCACCAGCACGACGTGCTCTGCCTGGCGATCTCACCGGACGGGAAAACGGTCGCCACGGGCGGCGAGGATATGACGATCCGGCTTTGGGCCACGTCCGACGGCGCAAGTTTGGGTGTACTCTCGGGCCATTCGGGTGGCGTGGCCGCACTGGCGTTCGCCCGTGACGGTAAGATGCTCGCCTCAGGCAGCCTGGACGCCACCGTACGGCTCTGGGACATTTCCTCGCACGGTGTTTCACGTATGCTCGAGGGGCATGTTGCGGCGGTCCAAGGCGTGGCCTATGCCCCTGACGGCAAGTCTCTCGCCACCGCAAGCCGCGACGGGAAAATCAAGCTCTGGGATGTCGTCTCCGGAAAGGAACTGAGAGACCTCGGTATGCATCAGGGTGGTTGGGCTTGGTGCGTCGCGTTCAGCCCCAACGGCAAGACCGTGGTCTCGGGCGGTTTCGACAAGAAGGTGAAGTTTTGGCGGCTTGACCAGCCCGAGCCCCAGCCGAAGCAAAAAGCGCAGCCAGGTCAAATGGCACAGCAACAAGCGGCTCCGGAGGTTCAGGTCGAAGGCGACGTGCTCGCGCTCGCGTTCTCTCGCGACGGCGCTACGTTGGCCGTGGCCCCGTCCGACACCAATGCAAAGCGACCGGTTCCCGGGTCGATCGAGATTCTGAATGTCGCCAACCGGCAGATCGTCGCTCGAGTCAAGGGCCACCTCGGCGCGGTCCGCGCGCTGGCGTATTCGCCCGACGGCAAAACGCTGGCCTCGGGTGCTAAGGATCGCTCGATCCGTCTCTGGGACGTGAAAGCCGGCACAACGTTGCGCGACACCTGGCTCGGCCCCTGGCCGCCAGGACCGGTGAATGATCGGATCATGACGAACCTCGACTCGGTCGAGGCACTCGCCATCAGTCCGGACGGTAAGACGATCGTCACAAGCATTGGCGATCCGATCGTGACCTATTGGCAAGTGTCGACTCATGATGTCCAGAAACGGCTTCGCGACCCATCTGGTCCGGTTCGAGCATCGCAATCAGTCCGGATGGCTCGACGTTAGCGACTGGGGGGGATGGAAGAGTCGTCAAGCTCTGGAACTTAGCCACCGGCCGGGAGCGGGCCACACTGAGGGGTCACGCCGGCGCGATCAGTTGCGTGGCATTTTCGCACGATGGCAAAACGCTGGCTTCGGGGAGCCGTGATGCCTCGGTCACGCTTTGGGATATCGCGAAGTCCGCCGAGCAGACAACGCTGGCGCAGTCACACCAGCGCGATCACCAGCGTGGCGTTCGCGCCCGACGACAAGTTGCTCGCCACGGGCTCGCTCGACTGGACCGTCAAGATCTGGGATGTGAAGTCGGGCTCGGTTCGTCGCTCGCTCGAAGGACATCGCGGCGAGATCGACTCTGTCGCTTTCTCGTCCGATGGCGCGACCCTCGCATCGTCGAGCCGAGACGGCATGACCCGGCTGTGGGAGGTTGCCACCGGTTCTGAGCAAGGCGTTCTGCGCGCACACGCCGGATTGGCCGGTCCCTTGGACTTCCTGCCCGTCGGACATTCCCTGGTCACGGGGGGCGAGGACGGCTCGCTCCGTCGCTGGGACCCGGCGGACCGACATTTGCAAGCCCTTCGCACCCAGGCACACAACGGGCCGTTGACTACACTTGCCATATCGATCGACGGTAAAACCCTGGCTACCGGCGGCAGCGACCGCGAAGTCAAGGTCTGGACCGTCGACACTCAGCTCGCGCCGAAGGCGTTCGCGAGCATCGAGTCAAAAGTTCAATCACTGGCGCTCACAGCCGACGGTAAGCTCCTGGTCACGGCCTCGACGGACGGCTCCGTTCAGCTCTGGGATACGGTTAGCGGCAGGGAACAAGGAGATCCCATCAAGTTCGAAGCAAAAGAAGTTCACGTTGCATTCTCTCCCGACGGCAAAATCCTGGCCACACTCCCGGTCGGCTCAAATATGGCGGCCCTAAAGCTCTGGGACACCGCGACCAAGCACGAGCTGGACTTGCTGGCGGTGGTGCCCGACGACGCCCGCACCCTGGCGTTCACGCCCGACGGTCACTCTCTGGCGACGGCCGGCAGTTCTGTCAACGTGTGGGGTTGGGCCGGGGCTCCGGCTTTCCGGACCTTGAAAGGGACGCCGGGATTGACGCGTACGATCGCCGTTTCGCCAGACGGTTCGACAATCGCCACCGCGGGAGCCGAAGGCGTCGTGATGCTCTGGGACGTGGCGGACGGTGTCCCGGCGGGCAAGATGGAGGGGCATACCAAGGCGACCTGGTGCCTGGCGTTCTCACCCGATGGCAAAACGCTGGCAAGCGGCGGGGCGGATAGGACGGTCCGACTCTGGAACGTCGGCGCGCAGACCGAAAAGGCTACATTGCGCGGAGCCAAGAAGGCCGTCACGGCCCTTGCGTTTGCTCCCGATGGTAAAGCGCTCGCATCTTCGTGCGACGGTGACCCGACCGTTTCGTTCTGGGACGTGGGATCAAGCCGGCTCGCCGCAACCCTGACCTTACCCGATCCGGTGCCGGGCGAGGGCGTCGCCTGCCTGGCGTTCACGAGCGACGGTAAGACTCTGTACACAGGGGGCGAGCGCGGAATTTCCATATGGGACGTGTCTCCGGAGAGCCGGGCCTTGAATCGAACGGTCGCTTTGTCGAAGGGACAGGCGCAGCGTGACGCTCCGCGGACACACCGACACAGTCAGGAGCCTATGGAGCCTTGATGGCGGTAAGCGCCTGGCTACCCGAGGAGAAGAAGGAGTCATCAAGGTTTGGGACCTTGCACATGCGCAAGAACGACTCTCGTTTGGGGGCCGCAAATCCCCATTACGCTGTATGGCAACTTCACCGGATGGCCGGCTCTTGGCCGCCGGGCTGCGCACCAGCCAACTTCGCGCCGCCTCGGTCACGGCACAAGCTCCGCAACCGCCGGTTCCCAGCGTGGCGCCCGCGGCCAAAACAGCCGTACCGCCGCCAGCGCCTGCGGTCGAGCCAGCAAAGACAGCCGTTTCACCCAAATCTCAGATTCCCAAAATGACAGCCCGGGCACCGGAAGCCAAAGTGCAGCCGGCGCCTCCCGTCGAGCCACCAAAGGGTGCTACACCATCCAAGGGTCAGATTCCCAATGTTCCGGCCGCGGCCAAAACCGCAGGACCCCCGCCGGCGGCTCCCGTTGAGCCGCCAAAGGGGGCCGCACCATCCAAAGCTCAGACGCCCAATGTATCGGCCGCGGCCAAAACCGCAGGACCCCCGCCGGCACGTCCCGTCGAGCCACCAAAGGAGGCCGCTCCTCGCAAGGCTCAGCCTTCCCAAAAAACGGCTCCGGCCGCGACCAAAGGCGCCAAACCAGCAGGGCCCCCGGCCCCACCCCCAGTGGAAGTGATGGTCTGGAGCCTCGAGGACGGTAAAGAGCGAGCAAAACTCTCAGGTCACAATGGTGACGTCGTCGCCGTCGATTTCAGTCCCGACGGAAAGTTCTTGGCATCCGGCAGCGCCGGCCGAAGCGGGGTTGTCAAGCTATGGGATTCGACCACGTTCCAGCTCATCAATACACCGAGTGGACGAGAGGGCGGTGTCGATCTCGTCGGGTTTTCGCCCGATGGGAAGACCTTGATCGGTGCCAACGCCGCGGGCTTGGTGACACTCTGGGATGTCCCCTCCGGGAAGGCGCGAGCGACTTTCAATCATCCAGGCGGGATGAACCAGATTGTTATCTCGCACGATGGAAAGACGCTGGCGACGGGCGGCGGCAAGGTTGGACGTGGGGCCGAGCAATTCCCGAGCCCCGGAGAGATTCGGCTCTGGGACGTCGCCAGCGGACGTCGATTGGCGGTCCTGTCCGTGCCCGCCGGTCGAATTATCCGCCTAGCCTTCGCGCCCGACGACAAGACCCTGGCAGCGGCGACCGAGGGCACGACCGTCGTGCTTTGGGACGTCACGAAGACCTCACTGCGCGCCACGTTGTCATGGCACTCTGGCCAGGCCCTCTCCCTCACATTCTCTCCCGACAGTAAGACCGTCGCTTCGGGCGGAGAGGATAACGTGCTCCGTCTCTGGGAAGCCTCGACCGGGATTCTCCGCGCGACCCTGCGCGGGCACGCCGACGCGATTGACTGGATCTCCTTCTCCCCGGACGGCCGCACCGTCTTCACAGCCAGCCGGGATGCCACAACCAAGCTCTGGGACGTCCCCGCCGGAGCAAATTGATGCGACCCGGGCCGGCCGGGGCATCCATGTTTTTTCAGTAGTTGCCAGGGAGCTGATGCTCCCCACTCGCCTCGGGATCGCGAAACTCGGAAGGCGAGCGTCTTGCTCACCGATCGTCGGTCAAGCGCGCACGGTACGATCGTCGGCGCGGACTTCCTCGAGCGTGACGATCCGCTGCTCGTCCACGGCCTGTCGCACCAGCAGACCAATTTCCGTGGCCGACCGAGCCTCGGCCAGGCTGAGTGGTGGCGGGGTCGTGGCATCGGACCGAACCGAGGTGAGGAACGCTTCAAGCGCCAGCCGGGTATCGGATTGAGGGCCGGGCTGGATCGCCCTGCGCGGCAAAGTCCGGTCACGGAGAGTGAGCGAGCCCGTGGTGAAGTCGAACCCCCCGTCTTCGCCCATGACGCGGAGCGTCGTTCCGGTGAAAGCATCGTCGGCCGGAGCAATCCAGCTCTGGACGAATGATGCGCGGAACCCATCCGCCCAGACCAGCTCGACCGCGTAGTGGTCGGTCACGTCGCGAAGCGGGTCGGTCGCGGCGAACAGATCGCGGCGGCCCCAGCCGCTCGCACTAATCGGCGGCTCACCCTTGATCCACGCAAGGACGTCCCAGATGTGGACCCCCTGCTCGACCATCCAATCACCGGACTGGGCGCGGCGGCCCAGCCAGCCACCATGGCCTCCAACCGGACCGTTACTGCTAGTCCAGGTGGCACGAGCCTCGATCAAAGGTCCCAGCTCACCTCGACGGATCAGTTCGACTCCCTCGCGGAACCGAAGGTTTGACCTGCGCTGGAACCCGACATGGACGGCGAGCTTCGGAGCCCGGGCCGATTCGCCGATCAAACGATCGCAACCTGACATCGTTAATGCCAGCGGCTTTTCCGCATAAAGGTGTTTGCCGGACTGGATTGCGTCGTGGTAGATCGTCTCGTGAACGTGGCAAGGGAGGGCGACGACGACCGCGTCGATGTCCGGTCGGTCGAAGACTCGCTTCGGATTATCGAGGCCTTCTGGCCGATGGCCGCGCGCCTTGTCGACGATCCCCTGCGCTCGCAACCGGTGCTTGGCTTCCGTGTCGCAGACCGCGACGATCGGAGTACCCGGCAGTCTCGAGGAGGCTGCGCAAGAGAGCCGTGCCCCGATTGCCCAGGCCAATCACGCCCAGCCGGACCGGGCTGGCCTGGCCATCGACCAGCACGGCTTCGGCCAGGGTGCCCTGTCCCAGGGCCAGGCTCGCAGCGGCCGAGCAGCCGATAAACCTGCGGCGATTCATTCGGATCGGAGGCATCGTATCAGGCTCCAGCGGCAGATCCTTCGAGAATCCAGGACAAGTGCAGTCGGCCGCGACGCCGACCACGCTTCGGAATTCTTCTCTGCACTGCGCTATTCTATCTCAATCGACTGTCCGAGTTCGAGTGGTCGGGTCGTCAGACCTCGTCAGACATCGGTCATGGTATACTACTCGCCTTGGAATCCGGCGAACAAATGAACAGAAAATGGACGAGAATTCGATGGCCAAGCACATCTTCGTGACCGGCGGAGTCGTGAGCTCCCTGGGCAAGGGTTTAACCTGCGCATCGATCGGCATGTTGCTGGAGCACCGAGGGTTGCGCGTCCGGCTCCAGAAGTTCGATCCTTATATCAACGTCGACCCCGGGACAATGAGTCCGTACCAGCATGGTGAGGTCTACGTGCTCGACGACGGTTCGGAGACTGATCTGGACCTGGGCCATTACGAGCGGTTTACCAACGCGCCTTTGACCCGCGACTGCAACTACACCACGGGCAAGATCTACTTGTCCGTGATCCAGAAGGAACGCGAGGGTCGATTCTACGAGGGCAAGACAGTCCAGGTGATCCCGCACGTCACCGACGAGATCAAGTCGGCGATCCGCCGGCTGGTGGCTGACGACGTGGACGTCGTCATCACCGAGATCGGCGGCACGGTCGGCGACATCGAGAGCTTGCCGTTTCTGGAAGCGATCCGCCAGTTCGCGCTCGATGTTGGTCGGGAGAACTGTCTGTATATTCACCTGACACTGGTCGTATATCTGAAGGCCGCCGCCGAGCTCAAGACCAAGCCAACGCAGCACTCGGTCGGGGTCTTGCGGCAGATCGGCATCCAGCCCGACATCTTGATCTGTCGGACCGAGCACCCGATTTCCTCGGAAGACAAGGACAAAATCGCCTTGTTTTGCAACGTCGATCGCAAGGCGGTGATCGAAGAGCGGGACAAGCAGTTCAGTATCTATGAAGTGCCGCTGTCGCTGGTCAATCATGGGCTGGACGAGATTCTGGTCAATCGACTCCGCTTGAAGGCGAGCCCGCTGGACTTGAGCGACTGGCGGGACATGGTCGAGCGAATCATGCATCCCAAGCATGAAGTCCGGATCGCCGTGGTTGGCAAATACATGAAGCACCGCGACTCCTACAAATCGGTCTATGAGGCGCTCGATCACGCCGGGATCGCCAATCGGGCCCGCGTTCTGGTCGTCCGCGTAGAGGCTGAGGAGGTCGATAGTCGAGGAGCCGCGGCACTTTTGGGAGGCGTGGATGGGATCCTCGTACCGGGCGGTTTCGGGATGCGAGGCATCGAGGGTAAGATCGAAGCGATCCGCTACGCGCGAACACGCAACATACCGTTCTTCGGTATCTGTCTGGGGTTGCAGTGCGCCGTTGTGGAATCGGCCCGGAGCGAACTGGGCCTTGACGACGCCAATAGCACCGAGTTCGACAAGAACACCGAGCATCCCGTGATCTGGCTGATGGACGAACAACAATCGGTTCGCGAGCGAGGCGGCACGATGCGGCTGGGCGCATGGCCCTGCTCGCTCGCGGCCGAGAGCCTGGCACGTCAGGCGTACGGTGTCGACTTGATCCACGAACGGCACCGGCATCGCTACGAGCTCAATAATGCCTACCGGCAAGCATTTGCCAAGCAGGGGCTGATTGCGACCGGGACCAGCCCCGATCACACGATCGTCGAGATCGTGGAACGAGTCGATCATCCCTGGTTCCTGGCCGTCCAGTTTCACCCCGAGTTCAAGTCGAAGCCGACCAAGGCCCACCCTCTTTTCCGCGAGTTCATCACCGCCGCATCCGCCAACGGGACGCCAGTCGAACCGGGCTGAACGCGGCGAGGTCGGGAGTCTTGAGCGCGTCGCCGATCGAGGGGGATCCCATTGAGAGTCGTCGCGCGCGATTTTCGCAATTCGCATTGGCTCGAGCTCGAGGTCGAGCGACGGCCGGATCGCCGCCGTTCGAGCGGCCGACGGACCTGCGTCGGTCGGCCCGCATCGATGATTGGGTCGCACCGGCGTTCTGGGATATCCAGACAAACGGCCGGTGGGGACATTCGTTCTCGAGCTCGGACCTGAGCGTCGACCAGGTCGTCGCGATCGTTCGAGCGCAGGCGACTCTCGGAACAGCACGGCTCTGTCCGACCTTGATCACGGCGCCGGTGGATCACATGCTGCATGGACTGCGGACGATCGCCGCGGCCTGCGATGCCGTTCCCGGATGTCGCTGCCCGTGTCGCGGGCATCCACCTCGAAGGTCCCTTCCTCTCCGAACGTGACGGGTATCGCGGTGCGCATCCGGTCGCGTCGATGCGTGATCCCGACTGGGAACTGTTTCAAGAGTTTCAAGCGGCGGCATCGGGCCGGATCGTTCTGATCACACTTGCTCCTGAGCGCTCCGGTGCGATCGAATTCATTCGGCGAGCGGCCGCGATCGGGCGTTGTCGTCGCGCTCGGGCACACGGCCGCCGACGGAGCGACGATCCACGCCGCCGTCCGGGCCGGTGCCCGGCTTGAGCACTCATCTCGGTAATGGCATCGCGTCGCCGCTTCCGCGGCATCCCAATCCGATCTGGGAGCAGGCGGGACACGACCAACTTTCCGCGTCGTTCATCGCCGACGGCGATCACCTCGACCTCGCCACTCTGCGCGTTCTGGCGCGCGCAAAGGGTCCGTCTCGGACGATCCTGATCAGCGACGCCAGCCCGCTCGCCGGCCTGCCACCGGGCGTTTATGGCGAGTGGACTATCGACCCATCGGGCAGGATCGTGGTCACGGGAACGCCCTATCTGGCGGGTTCAAACCACGGGCTGGAAGTCGGTCTACGCCACTTGCTCCAGGCGACCGGCTGGAGCTTGGATCAAGCCATCGACACCGTTACGGTCAACCCCGCGCACTTGCTCTCTCGTCGGTCTCCCCGGTTGGCCCCGGGCGAACCGGCGAACCTTGTCCTGTTGCGGCAAACAGAAGACGTGGGCCTTCAACTGGTCGACTGTTGTATTGATGGCTGCTGGACGCGGAAGTGACGATCAAACTTGGGCGACCGGATCGAAAAACAAAATGATCCGACAGTCGGCTAGCTTGATCGCCGCACAGAGCCCGCTCCTACAGGATTTGTGGGCGGGAGCTTGGTCTCGCGAGCCCGGTTCTCACATTTTGTCGGGCCGTTGGAAAAAAAGAGCCCACTCACCCCAGGCGAGACACCGGGACGAGTGGACAATTTGAGTCATCGGGCAGGACTCGCGTTGGCAGCCGGTCTCACGACCTCGCCCAACGACGAACGACAGACAAACCCGTCAGGCCGAGGCTGCGGGGTCCTTGCCGTCGACCCAGTCGCCCTCGAGCTTTTGATAGCCCGGCGGAATGAGGAGCGAGCCGGTGTCGCCAGCCCGCCAGCCGATAACCTGATTCGGTTTGCCGCGGAGTTTGCTTCGTTCTTCCCAGCGCGCCGACCATGACCGGTCGGCATGGGAAGCCTGTCCGGTGCCCCCGTCGAAGTAATATGCCTTGCCTTCACGGTACGACTGGACGCCCAGATTGACCGTCGCGATTGCCGCGTAGCCAAGCTCCGCCGGGCAAAGGGTTTCGGGGTTGCGCGAACGGATACACTTCGAGGAAGTGATCCCACAACGCGCGTGTGTCCTCGCCTGGTTGCTCCGGCGCAAACTTCTCGCCGCCTTCGCCCTTGTTGGCGCCCGGAGGGGCCGGACCGCCTTTGAAGACCTGCGGGACACGGCGGAAACCATCCCCGGGGTGCGGCTCGAACATGAGAGTGGCGTTGTGGCCGCGGATCACTTCGGGAAGCTGAACGTCGTTGGCCATGGTCGCCGAAATGAGCACCTGGCAGCCTTCGTCGTAGTCCGCAACCACGGTCGCCATGTCCGGCACATCGCGGCCATCGTACTCGAGGTACAACCCGCCGGCGCCCACAACCCGGGCGGGGAACCGGACTCCCATCGCCAGGATCAAGTGCGTGAGCTGGTGGACGAACAGGTCGGTGTACATGCCACCGCCGAAATCCCAATAGCATCGCCACTGGGCATATCGGGCGCGGTTGAACGGCTGGTCGGGGGCCAGGCCGAACTCGGTCCCCAGAAACATCTTCCAGTCGACCGTCTTGGGGGTCATCTCCTTGAGAAGAGGGTAGTATCGCCACTGGCCTTCGCTGCTATTGCGGTAATAGCTGGTCTGTCCTTGCAACACGTGGCCGATCTCACCCTTGTTGATCATCTGGTTGGCCATTCGCCAGCGCGGATCGGCGGTCGACTGGACGCCCACGGTGAAGACCTGCTTGGTCTTCTTGGTCGTCTCGGCGACGCGGCGCGCCTCGTCGATCGTGTGCGTCATCGGCTTTTCGCAGTAGACGTCCTTGCCGGCCTCCATGGCATCGATCGACATCTTGGCGTGCCAGTGGTCGGGCGTGGCGATCAAGACGGCGTCGACGTCCTTGCATTCCAGGATCTTACGATAGTCCTTGGTGACGCGGTCCTTGTCCTTGCCCTGCCAATCGAGGCCGCATTTTTCGGCTGAGTAATAAAGTCCGCGGCCTGTCACCCGATCTTTGCCTTCCTTGTCTTTGCCCTCGGTCCACTTGGCGCCATCCCACACGTCACAAAGGCCGATGATGTCGACCGGCTTTTGCTCCTTGTTCTTCATTTTCAGAAGAATGCGGAGGTGTTCCTGGGCTCGGCCGCCCGGTCCGAGGATGGCGATATTGATCTTTTCGTTGGCGCCCTTCACACTGCCGACGGCAGGATGAGGAAAGGAACCGGCGGCCATGACCGCGCCGGTCGCGACTCCGGCCGTCTCGATGAAACCTCGACGGCTGACCTTGTGATTGTCTCTCATCGCATCAGTCTCCAGGAACTCGGAAGTAGAAACACCGCCACAACCGACTTGGTGAATTGCACGTCGCTCTCGGCTCCGCCTTCGCGCTCTAGAATAAATGGAGACGGCGGAGCGCCCGCCTCGATGACCTTGAATCGTCAAATTGTCGACGCGGTCGATCGACGAAGCCTCAGCCAGGGCCATCGGTCGTCATCCAAGGCCAATATCTCAGAACAGGTTAACGCCGCGGAGCCGCATCGGTCAAGGAAATACACAATTGTCGACCGCCAACCCATCCACCGCGGCAACTAATTCCGCTACGTCGGTCAGCCGGTAATCCGAATCCAGTCATTTATAATCTTCTATTTGACATCAAGCGAGACCAACATCAAAATGAGGGGAACGATCGGAGATCGAATTCAGGTGTCCGGGCGCGGGAAAGTTCTGGTCACTGTCGATCGTGATTGGAAGGAGCGCTTCGGCCCGTGCGCTACTTTCTTGATACAATATTGCCCGGATTTTTGACGATATTGACCAAGGTGACCGCCCGGGTTGCCAGCGAAACTCCGCGACACGGAATCATGCCACGGACCATCCAATGCCAACAATGCGGCGTCGTCTTGAACTTGCCCGAACACATCAAGGCGGGCAGGCGGTTGAAATGTCCCCGATGCGGGACTCGGTTCGTCGTCACGGAGGCTGATGCCAGTTCCGTTTCGACCGTGCCTGGATTGACCGACGCCACACCGACATCCACTACGAATTGCCGAAACGACCTCCCAGCCAAGACGACTTACCGAACGCTTGGCGTTGAAGCGCGACCTTCGGGAGACGTTCGACTTGCCGTTGATCAGCGGACGTCAGGCCGAGCAAGGCGCCGGCCGTCCGCAGCCGGCGGTCAGCGACGCAGCCGCACTATTCGATGATCGGGCCGCACCAAAAAAGAAAGTCTATGCCGCGGACGCTCGTGCCAAGGCGCGGCGTTGCTCCCGTTGCGGAGGCATCGTACCGCAGGGGATGTCCACTTGCATATCGTGCGGCCTTGATCAAGAGACGGGTATTCGCGTCGGGCTCGACGACGAAGATCTGTTACCCGCGGGACCAACGCCCGCTCAAGGTCCGCCGTTCCACGTTGCGATCGTCGGCGGCCTATGCATCGCCGCCGCGGTGCTCCTCACGGTTCTGGCTGTGACTCAGTCGGTCCGACCAACCGCCGACTGGCGACAGTACGGATGGCTGGTCCTCGCGTTGGTATCCGCATACGGGATTTATACTTCGATCGAGTTCATAAGGGGCCGTACGGCGAAGCTGCTCATGGTCGCGCTTATGCTTGGAATCATTGTCGATTTGATGGCCATGGTCGCCGCGCCAATCCTCGACGTCGTCTTGGCTGACCCTCAGCAGCTGGTCAGCACGGAACTAAAGCCAGACTTGGACGTTTCCGACGTGCGGATCAAGCAGGCCGAGGACCAAATCGATATAAAACGGATCATCTACGGAATCGGTGTGATCGTCGTCTTCGCGATGCTGTACCTCTACTTGATGTCGCCACCGGTCAAGCGGTACATCCACTCACGGGCACCCCGACCGTACGAAGAATAGCCATCCTTCTCAAGACGGTAATTTCTCGTGTGATCCGTCGATTCGCACGCTGGAATCCCGGATTCAGCCGGTCCGGTCCATGTGCAGGCGGTGGTCCAACCCGTCAAACCAAAGTTGACCGACCATCAGGCGGTTGCGCTGTCGAGCGGACTGCGCCAGATCGGTTGCGGCGTAAAGAGGATTCGTGCGGCGTCAAGCGCCGTGCTGGTGGAGGCGATGAAACCCTCCTCCTCGGCGGCGGCGGCAATTCCCGTGTGTCCCATCAGGAGTCGAACCAAGGCCGATGGGGACAGAGTCAAGTGCCGACGGCTGAGCTTGTCGGGCTCGACTCGCGAATGATTTCCATCAACATGAATCAGCCAGCGGTCGTCGTCCAGCGAGATGCCCAGCTCGACGGGAAGTGGGCCGCCCGACTCGGACAGCCCGCCGCGCCAGCTCGGGCAGAATGCAGTTCAGGAAGCGACCCAGGTCAGGAATATGATACATCGACGAGGATCCCTCATAGCTATCCTGATCGATGATCCGACCCGAAGCTGCACGAAATGCGTCGATGACGGGATGATTGTCGGTGCATGGACGGTCACTTCGGGATAGGCACGCTCCAAGGCTTCGGCCCGAACGCGACCCAGCAGGGCACGCAGCGCCTGGGGATGAGCTGGGTCCGAGGCCACCTCCAAGATCTTGTGGTCCTTGATGAACGCGTAACCCTGAACCGCCTCGCCCTGACATGCCACCCAGATCACATGAGCGTACTTCCGGCCGATCATCCAGCGCCAGTATTCTTCGGAACGGACAATCGTCCCTGTCGTGTTTGCATACTGTAATTCGTAAAGCGACATCAAGTCGCCGAGCTCGACTTGCCGCCAGGGCCGCACGTGCCAGAATCCACCTCGTCCCTCGATGACTCCGTCACTGACTTGAGGCAGGTTGCGACTCATGGTCTTTCCGAAGGTCTGACGCCCGCAGACGCCCCAACCTAACGGCCGGTAGAACTGCGGCATGCCCGTCGTCAAGACCTGGAGAACCACGCCACTCTCTCGAGCCGCGCTGGCTGGCCAGCCGAATCAGGTTCTGTGCGAATCCCAGGCCCCGGAACTCCGGCAGAGTTCCGACCCAGATCACCCCGTTGATGGGAATTGACACCGAGCCGTACCGGATTTGACGCTCGGTCAGATGAACGTGGCTAACGATGCGGCCGTCCACCTTCGCCAGCAAGCCGCTGATCGGGCCGGTACGCCGGGTCACTGAGCGCACCCAGGAACGACTCACGGTCCGGACCGTGGAATACGTGGAGCAGAGTCTGATAGATTGCTTCATGATCGGCTTCGGTGCCGAGGCAATACTCGACCGATCCGCGGCGAAACGGCAGGCGAGTTCCCGGCCCAAGGGCTTTCATCGGGTCGACCATAGTGGAGACGTGCCGCGAGGAACGGCCGTTGGTTGAATTCCAAGGAGGTCCAACGCGTGTCGCCACGCGATCCTTTTCACCCATTGTACGTGGTCCCGACGGGTTCCGCCGCAAAAAGTCGGCAGCCCTCAAATTTTTTCTAGAGACGATCTGTTTCGCGACAAAGAAAGAAGGAGCCTACTGAAAACGGCTAAGAAAGGCGGAATAACGCGCGATTTCAGCCCTGAATCGTCGGATCGCGGTCGGGCCTTGTTGCCCTAATCCCACTTCGCGCGCACGACACTTGTGAGGACTTGTCGCAGCCGCTCCCTGGAATGGAGCACAAAAGAGTATTCTCGATTCCGCGACTCGATTGGATTTCAGGCGGTTCTTCAGCCGGGCTCGAGACTCGACGAGATCATCTCGCAAGTCACTGACCCATGGTTGCAACGCCTCGTTGAGCCGACGAATCGCTCGATATCGCTCCACCCGTTCGTGTCGCGAGGCGAGGGAACTCGCGATCGCCTCCTGCTTGGCCCTAATCAGAGTACGTATTTCTTCAGACAAGGGTTCATCGAGATGACGGTCGGGATTAAATTGCAAGTCGCGCGAACGACGATCGACGGCTGACAACTCCTCGACAGTCGCAGCAACCAACGGCAATCCAAGCCAAAGCGTCATCGAGAGCGCCGAGGTAGCCGGGTGACTCGATCCCAAAATACCGGCGCACGATTTCGTCACCCAGTTCGTCATACTTGGCACCACCGATGCCGTGGATGAAGAGATCGCCGAGCAAGTAACGACTGAACATGGTCGTCGTCAGCGCCCGTGTGCGCAATCGGATCGATCGCGAGGGCAGGTCGCGCAACGCTCGACGGCGCAACAGGCTTCGCTATCGGGCGAAAGCGGGAGCTCAAGAAAGACCTCGTCCTCGCCGTCAATGCGCAGGTCCATCAGTCGGGGTCGCTGGCGAACCAGAGCGCGCGCGTCGCCGGGGCCGGTCCCGCCCGCCAAACCCAGAACGGCGACTCCAGCCAATCGCCCTGACGCGCCAAGGCCGCGACCGGATGGTGCTTGCTCCTGATCCCGTGCGCTGTTCGATATTCCCGCAAGGAATCGTTATAAACCTGTTGATATCGGGGAAGCTGGGCCAGAAGGTGAGATGCGAACCATAGAAAACCGTCCGTCTGACAAACCTCGCTGAGCGGCACCTCGAGGTTGGAAATACCCCACGCAGCCTCTAACTCGCGCCTTGCCAGCGAAAAACGCATGCCGAGCAAGGCAGTCTCGGGGCGACGACGTTCGACGGCGGGCCCGAAGTCGTCGAGCAAGGGATCGGTGACGGCATCGCCTAGAATCGCGCCGGGCTCGATCTGCGAACGTTGAGAAGCGAGATTCGTCTAGAACCGCCAGATCCTCGTAGGGTGTGTCGTTCTCCCAACGGTCGAACTCGACCCGCATGAGGCGAATCCCCTCCTTGTCGATCAGTGGAACCTGGATCGAGGTTGACTTGGGAATGTCGTTGTCCACGATCAGGTTGAGTGCCACTCCCTGGTGAGCGCCGGCGATGCCCGCGGCCGCGAAGCCCTTGACCCAGACTCCCGGATGGAAGAGCTCGGGTTGGTGACCGGTCACCAGCAGCGGTCTCGCGGACGAGCTAACGGCGTCGAGATCAAACGGCGACCCGACCAGGCCGTGACGCCCAAGGAAGTTGACCGCGAGCGTCAGGACTTCGCGTCGAACCTGAATTCTGAGCCGGTCAGCCCGCCTTCCCTGGAAGTCGTGGTCCCATTGGCTGAGTTGAGCGGAGTTGGCCGCGAGCTGAGCACCGACCGCGGCGGCGGGAGGCTCGACCAGCAATCCGCCGTCGGTCGAGGGCGCCTGGAGACGGTGTGCCGTCATCCCGTACATCCTTGTGCGATCACCAGGTGGTTGCTTTGAAGTGCGTTCTGAAAGACCTTCCGATAGTGCTGCAGCCGATACTCGGCGTTATCAAGCGCTCCACCGAAGGCCCTGGACTCGTCCAGATAGATCAACGGAACCGGGACCTCCACGATTCTCATCCCACGTGCAACGGCCTGGACCCACAGTTGGATGGGCATTGCGTAACCATTTTCGGTAATGTTCAACTGCTCCAATGCCGTCGTTCGATAAGCCTTGAAGCCACAGAAGGCGTCCGTCAGGCTCAGTCCCAGGCAATCGTTGAGCCAGCGGGTGACCTCCACATTGATCCGTCGGCGTTGTTCAGGAGGCTGCTGATCGGGATCAAAGACTTGAAGGTAACGACTTCCCGAGACGATGTCGCAATCGACGAGTCGCGAACCGATTTCGGGGATTCGCTTCGGCTCGTGCTGACCGTCGCAATCGAGCGTCACGACTCCGTCGTAGCCTGCCTCGATCGTCGCCTGGAACGCCGAACGCAAACCGGCTCCATAACCCAGGTTATGAGTGTGGCGAATCGTCTGGACCGTCGGAAACGATCGCAGGAGCAGTGGCGTTCGATCGGTCGATCCGTCGTCAATGACCAAGACGTCGCCGGCGTACTTGAGCACCTCGGTCAGCACGCTTTCGAGCGTCGCTTCTTCATTATGAACGGGAATGGCGGTGAGCAGGCGCATAGCCAGATAAATCGATTCAAAGTAGCAGTTTACGACGAGTCGCCCCGCCGATGTCAAGGCGGAAATAAACTTTCCTATTTTAGTCATGAAGACACAAAAGTCAACGAGCGGGCAACAAGCCCAGCTCTGAGAAATACGACCCTCGGGCGGGGTGCATGCGTGCAACAAGAGGCCAGCGGACCAACCGAGGGCCGGAAAAGGCAATAGGGGGACGGGCTCGAAGGGTGCTTCGAGTACGACCGCCATCAGACGCAGAGCGACACGGCCCAACCTGGAACACGCCCGCACGCCACTAACGGCTAACTGCTGTCGATTCGGATCTGAATCGAGCCGGCTGCCGTTGGGTGCGAGGACCTCATCCGGCCAATGCCGAAACCGCAGGCTCTCCAACAACCGCTGCGCCATGTCCAGCAATGAGCCGAACAGCTCCACTGCCGTTCGCTTTCCTGGTCCTTTGCCAACTGCCGCAGCAGGCTCCCCTTCTCCAGCAGTTGCAACAGCAGGTGAGCTATCTGCAGCGGGAAAGAAGACGCCTTCCAGCAGGTGTGGCTGTAGGCATGTTCCAGGTTGAGGCCACTGTTCTTCTGCGTGTTGAATCCCACGTTCTCCGTGGCGCAGCGTTCCCTCTCTCCGTTGGTCGCTAACCTCCACCACGGTCTGGTGGTTCACCTCCAGGGACGTCACCCATGACCACACACTCTTCTCTCCATCCTCGTTCGTCTCGGTACACTCAACGGCGTTGAGGGTCCACTCGCGGCCGTCGCTGTCCCTGTAGTTCAGGTCGTTGACCCAGCGATAGACCTGCCGAACCCCCTGCGGCGTCGTCAGCTCCACGTGCTGGTCGGGGCACAACAGCAGCAAGCTCTGGAAGTCCTGCCAGAGGGCCGGTGACCGACCGGGTCTTAAATACATAGATATAATCGCATCGAAAGTCTTTCGCGATCTGGAAACCTTCCCCGCAGGCATATAGGCCGTCGCCATCGAGACGGATGCGTAACTGCGGGAACTCCACCCGCAACCCGGCCATCAGACGCCGCAGCGCCTTCAACTCGCAGTCCTGCTTGAGTTGCTCCTGGCTCGCACCCGCGGGGGCGATCGGGACGTCGCTGTTGTCGATGAACTCGGTGGCGATCGACACGACCGTGCCGGCCGGCCCCAGCAACTTGGCCTCCAGGACCTGGTGCATGTACAGCGTCGTCTCGCCGTGCCGTTGCGTCAGGCAATGGTCGCAATGCCGAGAACGAAACACCAAATATCCCGATCCGTCAATCAAGACGACGAACCGCCCCTAGCCGCCCCGCGTCCAGGGCCTTCATGCGGATCAAGCGCTGGACCATTTGCTGCCGGAGGCCGGCGATGGGGGTGCTGCCGATTTTCTTCAGGAGGTACTCCAAGGTCTTGTTCACGGGCCGGCTGTCCTGGGCGGTGCCCGCCAGGCGATTGAGGTTGGGCAGCACTTCCGGACCGTCGGTGTTGAACTGGAAATCCAGTTGGCGCCGGCTGCTCAACTTGCACAGGAACAAGCTCAGCCCCAACCACACGAGGAACCGCTTGTGGTAGACCACCATCGGGGCGAACCGTGGGTCGTCGATTTCGTCGATCCAGGTGTTGAGATCGGGGAAGAAGTGGCGAATCGTCTAGGACCAGGATGGGGCCGATGTTCAGCGTCGTCCCCGCCGCCGCTGGCGGTGCGAACGTGTCCCTTGATCAGGGCCACAGACAACTGGTTGACTTCGTGGATCAGGGTCTTGAGACGTTGGGGTTCCTGCACCCATTTTCGGACCTCCTCGAGAAGATCCTGGGGCACATGAACGGTGCGTGTCTTGCCACCGTCCCTGAAGGCGACGTGGTGGGCTTGGTGCAACGGGCCGCCGTGATGGCAGGCGCAGGACGGTTGGCCGCAGTGTTTGTTCACCTGCATGAGGCTGGCCGCCAGGACGGGGCCGGAGGGAACAAGTTGCTTCGAGCCGTGGGTCTAGCATCCGGCGGACGAGTGTCGGGTGGCTGGGAACACGCATGGATGGGTACGAGGACTCCCAGAACCTCGACGTTATACCGGAAAAGACCCGAAAAACCAGCGGTGCGAAGAAAAAAATTTAGCCCCGGCGAGGCCGATCGCCTCAACGGAAGTTCTACTTTGGACTTGTGCTGCCGTCAAGGTGCGACGAATTTCTTATTTCTCGGAGCTGCAACAAGCCGGACAGCACGCGGCCCGGCCCCCTCTTGACCCGCGCGGCTCTCTCCACCTAGCATGAAGTTGACCCGTGCGTGACGGCGGACAAGCCGAACTTCTTGGCCATCATCTCGATTTTACCGGCTGATTCGTATGACCGAACCTGAAACTACACAGCCTGTTGCTGAAAAAGACACGACCAGCGTGACCCTCACAACCGAAACGCTGCCGCCCGAGCCGGAGCCGGAGGCGGAGACTCCGCCCGAGCCCTGGACGCCCGAGCGCGTCAGCGAGTGGAACGCCTACTACGACATTTATGTCCTATTG
This sequence comes from uncultured Planctomycetota bacterium, assembly GCA_963720335.1. Classification (GTDB taxonomy): domain Bacteria; phylum Planctomycetota; class Planctomycetia; order Isosphaerales; family Isosphaeraceae; genus CAVRFS01. The sequence continues at coordinate 34,784 of CAVRFS010000078.1, forward strand.
GCCGGCGCTCCTCTTAACGTTCACCGTCTCTTGCAACTACATGACGGACTCTCGACTCTGGCTTCATCTCAAGACCGGTCGAGTTGATCGCCGAACAAACCGCGCCTTTGTGGACGGACCCTTCTCCTACACGGAAACGGTAAACCCTGGGTGAACATACCTGGCTTTTCCAGTGGGGTCACGCGGCAGTTTACAACGCTGGTTAACAGCCTGGTCCCGGTCACCGCGGGCGACGAGACTGCCAATCGAGCCAGCGCCGAGCAAGTGGCGATCGGCGCCTGGTGGTGCTTTCCGCCTTGGCGAGGTTGGCTACCGCCTGGTTCTTGCTCAGGATTCGTCACCGAGGCCCCGGGCTCTGGTGGTCCGCTCTTTGCGTGGCAATGGCTTTTGGCGCCGTTTACCACCCGATCTACCGCATCATGATGGGAGGCATTGCCGGCCCGGCCTACGTGGCTCCGTTCGCATGGAGCCAACTCCTCTTCGCGTTCGAGCTGCTGGTCCTGTTTCGAGCGTTCTCCCAGGGCCGCGCCTGCCAGCCTTTGGCTCTTGGTTCCGACATTCGTGCTGTGGGCGAACATCGATGAATCGTTCCTCATCGGCTTGATCGTGTTGGCCGCGGCAGCCGTGGCCGCTTGCTCGATGGACGCAATGCGCCTGGCTGGTCGCGCAACTCCGAGCAACCCCGAACGACCGAAGGGACTCCTGACGGCCGGAAGTTGTCGATCGGCGGCCGGTCCACGCGCAGAACGGCCTTCATCGTTCTTGGCTTGTGCGTGGCCGCCTGTCTGGCCAACCCCTACACATATCGCGTCTACACCGCCGCGATCGATCCTTACATCCAGTTGCTCCAGCCCAAGGACAGCTTCACGACGATGAGCCAGCTTTCGTTCTTCGGGGAAGAATCAAGAAGCCGGAGATTCTCATCGCCATTCTGGGCATGACCGATCCCCCACTGGACTTGCTCCGCGTGTTTTACCTCGTCGTAGTCGCCTTGGGGCTGGGGGCGTTCCTCCTGAATGCGAGTCGATTTTCGTGGAGCCGATTTTTGCCCTTCGTTGTCCTCGCCGTGTTCTGGGCCATTTTGATGCGCTTCAACCTCTATTTCGGGATGGTCTTCGCAGCCGCGCTCGCCGTGAATGGCCAGGAGTGGTATCACGACCGCTTGGGAACCGAAGGCCGGCTGGGGTGGGAGTGGACGCTCTGGTCGACCGGCGGCCGGCTGGTGACCCTCGCCTTGATCTTCTTGATGGTCGCGAAAAGATATCACGGGCTACGATATCACAGTGCCGGGCATTCAGTTCGGCCTCGGATTTCACGAGGACGATTTCCCGTTCGAAGCGGCCGAGTTTCTGGCCGCCCATAAGGAAATCAAGGGAAATGTCCTAAATACCTCCATGAGCCAAGGGGACATCTTGATCTGGAAGGGTGCGCCCCAAAGGAAGACTTATGTCGATGGGCGAAGCTATTTGTTCCCTCACTGGAGCTGCTGGAACAGTGGCGCGAGACTCGCAAGGCCCTGAGTGACAACGACAAGGCCGTCTGGAAACCCCTTCTCGACAAATACGACATCAGCGTGATCATGATCGAGACGGGTGCCGCCGCCAAAACGTACAAGATGTTAATGAATAGCCCGGACTGGATCCCGTTCCATGACGACGGCTACATCGTGATGTTCGGCCGATCGGACGCCCCGGATTCGGACAAGACCGTCTTCAACGCGAACCGGCTCGATCCCGACCTTCGGGCATTTCATACTAACCATCCGGTTACGGGGGCTGAGCGACCACCCAATCCGACCACGTGGATCGACGACGTTTTTCAGAATCGGACCTACAGCCGTCCCCAATCTCGCACCGAATCTTCACGACGATGGCTGGAGGGAGGCCGCCGGACGACAACGTAGTGCACCCGAGGTATTGCCTGAACCGGCCCGTTGCCTGCTCGCGATCCAGGATGCGCGGACCGCGCTCTCGCACAGCCCTGATGACTGGATCGCCTTCCGCAGACTCAAGGACGCCTATCGCTTCCTTATGATTCAGGAGTACGCCATGCTGGCGGGCATCCCCATCACCCCCGCGAATTCAGCGGATCATGACGCTTACTCCGAACCACGGAGCGAATGATGAACCGGTTTCGACAGCGGATGACGGCGCTCAACTATGCGATCCAGACCACGCCCCCGCCCAAAAAGCGTATGGATCGCATCGAGCTGGAAAGTCTCAATCTCGAGCTGCTATCAGCTCTATATCAGATGCCAATGCCTTGGACCTGGCCCGCGACCGGCTCCAAGCCGCGTGGACATGAGCCAGCCGGACGATTTCGTCCCGGAGGCCGCGGGAACGGATGGAACAGCAGCTCGCCCAACTGACCCAGCAATACGAATCGATCCAGGAAAAGCTGGGCGACCTGGAGATCGAACGTCAAGCCGGGCCGATCGAACAGGCGGCCTTTGCCCTGAACCAGGGGCTCATCGGCTGGGCGATCGAAGCAATTCGCCGACGCGGAGCGAAGCAGCTTGAGCCTGGCGGTCGTCAAACCACGGCTGGTCGACCTCTATTGCAATACGGGTCAACCGGACAAGGCTCTGGAGCTGCTGGCCGTCGGTGCGATCGACGATCCCAACCTCGGTGCCGAACCCGGCGTGGCGATTCATGCGGCAGGGCTTGGTCTACTTCCTCTGGGTAACTATTTCTCCGCCGCCACGCTCTGGAAGGAGCGGGCCATCCCCCGAGTTCGCTTTGACCGCAGCCAG
>CAVRFS010000079.1:0-112196 GCA_963720335.1 uncultured Planctomycetota bacterium
ACCAGGCATTCCCCCGTGAGCCGGCCGCCCCGAAACGGCATCGCCACGTATTTCAGTCCACTCAATCCGCGGACATATTTAAACCCGGCGTTGCTGACTGGGACGTTCAAGTTGAAATTGAGAGACTTAAGCCCATCGAGCCGGGCGACATGCGCCATGACTGAATCGGGGTCTTTGGCACCGACACAGACCTGCGTTACAGCCCGCGAAGTAGTCTGGTCCCAAACGATCGATCATCCACTTCGGCCAGGGTGAATCGCCCTTCTGCACCGGAATGCCACCCGCAATCCGGCCATCGGCCTGTATTCGAAATCCCGGCCATTCCCAATCGTAGAAGACACTCCCGCCTCCGTGCACGATGGCCGTGACGGCATCGCGCTGGACCAGGGCACGACGAACAACCCAGGCGAGAATCACGTCCAGGATTAAAAATATGAACAAAAAAACACGCACGCTCAATTGAAAGCGCCGCCGCCGCCACGGTGGAGCCACGATTCCGTCCTGCAACGCAAGAGCCCCCAGAGACGATGATTCACGCGACGTCACAAGCCATCGCCGATCCGATTCGTAACCAGTAGGTGGACCCTCGACGGTCATATTCTCGCCCGGCACAGTCTCGACTGCCAAGAGTTCCAGCACTAAAAGTCAAATAGTTTCAATGGAGTCACGAATCACCTCTATTCGCACATACGGAGTCGAGCCGGCTTAAGGACCAAAATGAAACTTTCGGCAACATTAGCGGTCTGGGCTCTTCTGGTGGCACACTCACACGCATGGGCCCAGCCGGTTCGCATCGAGACCGGTTTAATTGAAGGTATTCAAAGTGGCTGCATCGACCGTGTACAAGTCGATTCCTTTTGCGGCGCCGCCAGTGGGCGAACTGCGCTGGCGGGCGCCGCAACCCGCGCCGCCGTGGAACGGTGTCAGACGAGCTGACAAATTCGGCCCCGTCGCGAATGCAGACGGGGGTCTCGGTCCCGGGTGCGCCGGCTGAACCGGTCAGCGAAGACTGCCTGACTCTGAGCATCTGGACACCGGCAAAGTCGCGCGAGCAGAAGCTGCCTGTGATGGTGTGGATTCCGGGTGGGGGGTTTACTCAGGAATCCGCATCGATGCCGCTCTATTGGGGTGACGCGCTGGCGACACGAGGCGTCATCGTCGTCACCATCAACTATCGCGTTGGTCTCCTGGGCTGGTTGGCGCATCCGGAACTGAGTCGCGAATCCGGGTACCACAGCTCCGGCAACTATGGATTACTCGACCAGATCGCAGCCCTCGCGTGGATCAAACGAAACGTTGCGGCATTCGGCGGCGATCCGGAGCGAGTGACCATCTGGGGTCAATCCGCAGGATCGATGTCGGTCAGTCTGCTCATGGCCTCGCCGCTTGCGCGTGGTCTCTTCCAGCGCGCAATCGGCCAGAGCGGCGGGTACTTCGTCCCTCCCGCGGCAACCCATTCCCCCGAGGGGTTGTTTCTGAAGGGAGCCGAAAAGAAAGGCGTGAGATTGGCCTCCGAACTCGGAGCGATGTCTCTCGAGGCGCTGCGCAAACTCGAACCAGAGCGGTTCCTGAAGGATGGCACTCGCAGGCACGATGCATCCGATTATCGACGGGTACGTATTGCCGGAGGAGCCGTATGCGGCCTTCGCGGCGGGCCGACAAAACGACGTGCCCATCCTGATCGGCTCGAATGCAGACGAAGCCAGGCCGCTGATCGCGAGTAGGGACGTCAGGCTGGCCACCTTCGCTGAAGACATCGGCAAGGCTTTGGGGCAGCAAGGTCGTCCGCGCTCTGGCAGAGGAGTACATCAAGACTTATCCAGCCACGACCGACCGAGAAGCGCGCGAGTCTCGGGCCAGGTTCGAGACGCGATCTGCGGTTTGGCTGGGATATGTGGACGTGGGCACGGATGCAGGCGAAGACGGGGCGAGCCAAGGTGTTCTCCTACTACTTCGCACATTTGCCACCGTATCCACAGGGCAGTTCCTTCGCCGACTGGGGGGCCGGGCATTGGGCCGAGTTGCCGCTATGTGTTCGACCATCTGAGCCAGGAGCCGTGGGCGTGGAGTGACGCGGATCGTGCCCTCGCCAATGTGATGGCAACCTATTGGACGAACTTCGCGAAGAGCGGTGATCCGAACGGCGATGGCGTGCCCGTGTGGCCAAACTTCACGACGGACAGCGAGCGCGTGTTGCATTTCGACGACAGCGCGACGGTCGGCGGCGTGCCAAACCTGGAATGGCTTCGACGGCTGGATCTGCGTTACATCGGCCTGCGAGGCCCCACTGCCGTTCTGGAAAAAAGCTCTATTCGTCCGCCCGCAGATCCAGAGTGCGAAGGAGGTTGTGATCGTCATTGCTTCAGTCGCCACAAGTTCAACTTGTCGATCACATCTCTCTAGCCGGTGGAGCCCCGAACGATCAACTGTGCCCCGTCGTCCGGGCCTAGGACGATCCCATAACGCCTCGCCCGCGACCGAGCCCCGGCGGGGCGGGCCAAGCGGACCTGGCTGAAGAGCGTCGCCAGCAGCACCTTCATCTCGTAGAGCGCGAACGGCATCCCCAGGCAGACCCGGTTCCCGCCGCCGAAGGGGAACCACTCGTGCGGGCCGAACTTCCGCTCCAGGAACCGCTCGGGGCGGAACCGGTCGGGTTCGGGGTAGAGGTCCGCCTCGCCGGTGGACCAGGTAGGAGCACGGGCAGAGGACCACCCCGGCCGGGTACTCCCGCCCGCCCGCGGCGAACGGCTGCACCGTCTTCCGCACGACGAACGGCGCCACCGGGCTTCGCCGCAGGCTCTCGCGGATCGCCCCATCGAGGTACTCGAGCCGCGCAGGTGTTCGGCCTCGGGCGGCCCGCCGCCGGTGACCCGTCTCAACTCGTCGACCAAATGATCGACGACCTCCGGACGCGGCACGATCTCGGCCAACGCCCACGCGAGCGCCAGGGCGGTCGTGTCGTGGCCGGCGATCAGGATCGTGATGAGCGCGTCGCGCACCTCCTGGTCATTGATTGGCGAGCCGTCCTCGTGCGTCGCCGCGAGCAAGTCGTCGAGCACATTTTCGCCGCCGGGTCGGCGCTCGCCTCGCCGCCGCATCGCGATGAAGCGCGAACAGGTCGTCGTCCAGGTCGCTCAGCTGCCGGAACAGCGGCGACCCACCGCGATCCGCTCAGCCGGTCGATCGGGACGATCGTCATGAGCACCAGGGCGTATCGCTGCCGTCCGTTGGACAGGAACGCCTCGATCTTGTGCTCGAAGCGGTCCATCTCCGGGCCCGGGGCCAGGCCCAGCGCCGTGCGGAGGATGACGCGCAGCGTGATTCGCCGCATTACGGAGAGCGGGAAACGCCGCGTCGCGCGGCCAGGCGTACGGCTGTCGAGCGTCTCCAGCCGCATGGCGTCGAAGAACGCCCGCATTCGCTCGCCTTTAAGGGCGGGACCAGGACGCGGCGCTGCCCGCGCGTGCGGTGCCCCGTCGAGCACCAGGACCGAGTGCCGCCCGACGGTCGCGGTAAAAATCGCGTTGGCCTCGCCCGAGTGGAGCACGTCCGGGTCGCCGCGGAAGACCTCGCGGACGGTCTCCGGGTCGGACAGCATCACGAACCGGCCGTTGCCGGCGATGTCGAGCGTGAAGGCGTCACCGTAACGGCGGTGGCACTCGTCGAGCAGTCGGAGCGGGTCGCCCGCGAACCGGACGAGCTGCCACCATGCCGGGCGACTTTGGCCCTGCAGGAAGGACGTGCACAGGGGACGAGGCGATAGGCGTCGAGGACATCGGGCGGACTCCGGCCGATCTTTGTTCCTCTCGCCTGCCAAGAGCACATCACCGAAGGTCCAACCGCCCCACCTCGAACCCCGCGCGCCGGGAAGGCGTATTTCCAGATCAGCCGCCCGAAATGCGCCGGAATAGTCCACGCGGACGGGAATACGCGTGACAAACCTGCTGGTCGGGACGGAACCTCTGTCGGTGCGACTCCTTGCTTCGCTTCCACGTCGTATTCGCGACACCTGCCCTGGTGATTGTGGCCTCAGATGTGTAGAACTTAGAGACGTGTGGAACTTGATGTTGATTCGTGTCGGGTTTTCCATCCCGATTGATCAGGTCGAATTGCCCCGGCAGAGCTGCGAGCGACACGCGTTGGCCGGCCGATGCCGGAAGGGGGATGGCCCCGGATGAGCTCCCTGACGCCCGATCAATCGCTTCTTCATTACCGCATCCTCGGCAAGATCGGTGAAGGCGGGATGGGGGAAGTTTACAAGGCAGAGGATTCTCGCCTCGGCCGGCACGTCGCCATCAAACGGCTCCCGCCCAGCACTGCCCAGGACGAGAAGGCCAAACAGCGCCTTCTGCGTGAGGCGCGGTCTGTCTCTGCACTCAACCACCCCAACATCGTCGTCATCCACGCGATCGAAGAGGCCGAGGGCTCGGACTTCCTCGTGATGGAGTACGTCGAGGGCGAAACCCTCAAGGCAATGATCGGCCGCGGGCCGCTTTCACTGCCGCGGTTGCTCGACGTGGGTGCTCGCAATTGGCCGACGCCCTCGCCGCGGCGCACTCCATCGGGTTGATCCACCGAGATATCAAGCCGGCGAACATCCTTGTAACGCCGCAAGGACGTGCCAAGGTGCTCGATTTCGGCCTGGCCAAGCTGCACCGACCGCAGGTGGGGGCGTGTGACTTTGATGGGGCGACGGTGACCGCCGACCTCACGGATTCCGGAATCATCATCGGGACTGTCGCCTATATGTCGCCTGAGCAGACGCGCGGCGAGCCGCTGGATCTCCGGTCCGACCTGTTCTCGCTCGGCACCGTGTTGTACGAGGCAGCGACGGCTCAGTCGCCGTTCCGAGGCCCGAGCCTGCTGGCGATCATGCACAACATCGCCACGCTGAAACTGACGCCGCCCAGCGCCCTTCGTCCCGACCTGCCTCGTGAGTTCGACGTGTTACTCGACGCGCTCCTGGCCAAAGACAAGGACCGGCGCGATCGCTCCGCAGCTGAGCTGTCTCTGGCGCTGAGGAGCTTGGCCGGGTCGGCCAAACCGAGCCTCCTGGAAGTGCTCCGCCGCCAGGCTCGGGCGGGCTCCAGACCTTCGTCGGCCGCGAACTGGAGCTGAAGCGGCTCGGGGAGGCACTGGAACGGGCCGGCGCCGGTTCGGGCCAGATTGTCTTCCTCACCGGAGAAGCGGGGATCGGCAAGACCGCGCCGGCCGACGCATTCCTGCTCCGGCGCGTCGTCGCGATCCAAGTCTCCTCGCCGCCCGAGGGCGCTGCGTGGAGCAGTACGGCCCGGGCGAGGCCTACCTGCCGTGGCTCGATGCACTCGGCTCCCTCCTGGAGAGCCCCCATCGGGAGCGAGCCCTTGCCGAGTTGCGGGCCAACGCCCCGACGTGGTGCTTACAGCTCCCGGCGGCCTTCGCGTCGAGCGGGATCCACGAGCAACTGCTGCGCGAGACCATTGGTACCAACAAGGATCGCATGCTGCGCGAGATGGGCGATGCACTCGGGGCGCTGGCATTGAGTAAACCGCTGGTCCTGCTGCTCGAGGATCTTCACTGGGCCGACCCATCGAGCGTCGACCTGCTCCGCCACCTGGGCCAGCGCCTCGTCGGCCAGCACGTTCTGATGGTGGGGACCTACCGCCCCGAGCAGGTAGAACTCGCCAACCACCCGCTCAAGTCGTGCCGGCTTGAGCTGCAAGCCCACGGACTTTGTGATGATCTGGCCCTCGGTTCCCTCAGCCAGGAAAGCGTCGCCGGCTACCTCGACGTGCGGTTCACCCCCAATGACTTCTCGAGCGAATTCCCCGCGCTACTGGTGCGCAAGACCGAGGGTCATCCACTGTTCGCGACCGGGCTCGTCCAGTTCCTCGTCGAGCAGGGCGATATCGCCAAAGAGGGCGAGCGTTGGCGGCTGACGCGTCCGGTCTCCGAGATCAACCTCGAAGCCCCCAAAAGCGTCCGTAGCATGATCGCTCGGACGATCGAGTCGCTCGCCGAGGCGGACAGGAAGGGCTCGAAGTACGCGACCATCGAGGGCGAGGAGTTCACCTCGGCTGTGCTCGCCGGACTGCTGGGTACGGATGATCTCGCGCTGGAGGAGTGCCTCGATCGCCTGGACCGGGTGCACCGCCTGATCGGTACGCTCGGCGAAGAGGAACTGCCCGACGGCACGCTGACGACGCGCTATCGCTTCGCCCACGCCCTCTACCAGGACGTACTCTACGGCGAGCTGGTCAGCAAGCGTCAGGCCCTACTCCATCGGCAGGTCGGCGAGTTGTTGGTTCGGCATTACGGCGATCAAGCCCCGCGGATCGCCACGCAGCTCGCCATCCACTTCGAGACGCGGGAGGGACTTCGGGCGTGCGGTGGAGTACTTTATCAGGGCGGGTGACAATGCCGCGGCCATCTACGCCAACCCTGAGGCGGAGGAGCATTTCAGCCACGCGCTTGGCCTCGTCGCGAAGCTACCGGACGCGGACCGAGCGGAGCGAGAAGCAACCATTCTGCAGAAGCCGGCGCGGCCAACCAGGCCTTGAGCCGCTTCGATCGGGCCGTGACGGATTTTGACCGCGTGCTCGAACTGGCGTGCACTCGCGGGGATCTCGAGCTGGAGTGTGGCGTGCTCAACGCACTGGCCCATCTGTTGTTTTATTCTCACCGTCCCAATGAGATGACGGCCTATGCCGAGAAGGCGATCCGCCTTGCCGAGCGCCGGGAATCCCATTTTGCGGGCCCAGGCCATGTTATTCATCGCGTTCAAACACCTCGGCTACGACGGCGATCTCCCCGCGGTCAAATTGATCCTGGATGAGATCGTTCAGACCGCGCGGGCCAGAAGCCACAAGGCGGCTCTGCGCCGGGCTGGCTCAGCGCGGGAGCGTGCATTTCTTCCAGTCCGAATACGAACTTGCCGAGCCTGTATTGACCGAAGCCCTCACCCTGGCTCGGGAACTACGCGACTCGTTCACCCTCGTGATCAGCCTCTTCATGTTAGGGCTTGTCAGAGGCAACTGTGGGCGGATCTCGGACGCCCTGGCGATGCTGCACGAAGCCTTGGCACTGGCCCGACGCAACGGCGACCGCTTCTGGCTCCCGCGCTTGCCCAACTGCCTTGGGTGGATCTATCGCGAGCTGCAAGACTTCGATCAAGCGCACGAATGGAATCAGCAGGGCCTTGAAATCGCGCGGGAGTGCGACGTGGTCGAAGCCGAGGCTAATTCGCTCATCAATCTTGGCAGCGACCTCGCACTCCTAGGCGAAGACGGGAAAACAATCTCGGCCTTCCGCGAAGTCGAGGATTGCTTTAATCGCGATCCCTGGAATTACTGGCGATACAATCTCCGCCTCCAGGCCGCCGAGTCCGAGCACCGGCTCTGCCTAGGGGACCTCGACCAAGCAGCCGATCATGCGCAACGGCTCCTCGAAGCCGCCACACGCCACGGGGTGCCGAAATACGTCGCGGCCGCTCGCAAGTTGCTCGCCGAAGTCGCCACGGGCGCGGTGACCTTGACGACGCCCAAGTGCAGCTAGCCGCCGCGCTGGATCAACTGCGCAGCCATCCCGCGCCTCTGGTTGCCTGGAAGACTTACGTGGTGCTCGGCCGATTGCGACGGCAGATGGGCGACGCCGGATCGGCGCGAGAAGCTTTCGTCCAGGCAGCGGCCATCATCGGCGAGATCGCCGCGAACGTCTGTGATGATGAGCTTGCGCCACCTTCCTGAATTCCGTGGCCGTCCGGGAGGTGGTCGTCGAGGGAGCGAGCTCATTCTCCCCGAGTGCCGAAATTTGACCGGCCGAGATTGGCTTGCTCGGAATCTAAGCAGCGGATCACGTGGATGTCAGGCGGCTATGCGTGGCTTCGAGTTCCGTCTCGTATCCTATAGAGGGCGATGCTGGTCACATCCATGCAATTGATACCGCCGCGTACCAAAGTTTCACTGTCCAATCTTCCCAATTCAAGTACCATAAAGCTTGAATTGAGACTGAGTCTCACTGTCATTGCCAATTCTTTGAAAGATGACTACAATGTCCCTATCAAATGCATGACTCGTGTCATCCGATTCGAATCGTGGGTAGGACATGCCCGAACTGAACCTCTTCGCCGACGGAAATTCGCTCATAGCCAAGTTGGCTCGGTTTTTGATCGCGCTCCTCTCTATCGGTGTTCTCGTGGGACTCTTGTGTTGGCAAGCCGTCCGTTTCAACGGAGTTCCCGATCCCACCGCCGAAGGGCTCAGTCCCAAAGCGGTCATGTTGAACACCGGCATCCTGGTCTTCCGCGAAGGTCTTGAAGCCGTCGTTATTCTGGCAGCCCTTACAGCCAGCCTCTTGAGGACGAATGAAGGGTACTGGAAGCCGATTGCCTTGGGTTCTCTCCTCTCGTTCGCCGCATCGGTGGCAACATGGTTCGTCGTCGTCGGCCTGATCGATTCGATTAATGCCCCGGCATTGCACGTCCAGGCAGCGACCGGACTACTGGCCATCATTGTGTTACTTGTGATCATGAATTGGTTCTTCCATAAAATCTATTGGTCAGGCTGGATCACGCATCACAACCGCCGCAAACGAGAGTTGTTGTCGCCCGATGGCCCGAACCGCCCGGCGCGATTTCGCGGGCTGGTATTCCTCGGATTTACGGCCGTCTATCGCGAAGGGTTCGAGATCGTCTTGTTCCTGCAGACGATGCGGCTTCGTGCGGGTATGCCGGTTGTCCTTGAAGGAGTGACTATTGGCCTGAGTCTGACGCTGATCGTCGCCGTTTTGACATTCGTACTCCACGAGCGCCTGCCCTACAAGAAAATGCTCGTGCTCACAGGCATCATGCTCGGCGGCGTCTTGCTCGTGATGGTCGGCGAGCAGGTGCAGGAAATGCAGCAAGCGGGTTGGTGCTCGACCACGAGCGTCGCGCTGGCCATCCCTGACTGGATGGGCACCTGGTTTGCTTTCTTTCCCAACCTCGAAGGTCTTGCATCTCAAGCAATGGCGGCGACCTTCGTTATCGGGTCGTATTTTGCCGCACAATATATCAGCGGACGTCGCAACGTCGCATCGATGGACCTATTAATACCTAGCTCTCAACCTTTCTCAACAAATTTAACACATCATTATAATTAAAATATAGTATTATGTCGATAATGAAATCCGCATGAGCGTCCCCCGATGAAGGCCAGCATCGTGACGCGAGCCATCCGGTGTAGGTGATTCGGGTCGAGTTTCAATAAGTGGACGACGACAAGAAGCCAATTGAAGCTCAAGCTGTCGATCACATCGCTCTAGCCCGCGGATCCCCGAACGATCAACTGTGCCCCGTCGTCCGGGCCCAGGACGATCCCATGGCGCCTCGCCCGCGACCGAGCCCCGTCGGGGCGGGCCAACCGGACCTGGCTAAAAAGCGTCGCCAGCAGCACCTTCATCTCGTAGAGCGCGAACGGCATCCCCAGGCAGACCCGGTTCCCGCCGCCGAAGGGGAACCACTCGTGCGGGCCGAACTTCCGCTCCAGAAACCGCTCGGGCTGGAACCGGTCGGGTTCGGGGTATACGTCCGCCGCCGGTGGACCAGGTAAGAGCACGGGCAGAGGACCACCCCTGCCGGGTACTCCCGCCCGCCCGCGGAGAACGGATGCACGGTCTTCCGCACCACGAACGGGGCCACCGGGTTTCGCCGCAGACTCTCGCGGATCGACCCGTCCAGGTACTCGAGCGCCGCCAGGTGTTCAGCCTCGGGGGGCCCGCCACCGGTGACCCGTCGCAACTCGTCGACCAAGCGATCGACGACCTCCGGACGCGGCACGATGTCGGCCAGCGAGCCAACGCAGTGGTGTCGTGGCCGGCGATCAGAATCGTGATGAGCCCGTCGCGAACCTCCTGGTCACCGAGCGGCGAGCCATCCTCGTGTGTCGCCGCGAGTAAGTCGTCCAGAACATTTTCGCCGTTGGGTCGGCCCTCGCCTCGCCGCCGCATCGCGATGAGCTCGAACAGGTCGTCATCCAGGTCGCTCAGCTGCCGGAACAGCGGGACCCAGCGCGATCCGCTCAGCCGGTCGATCGGGACGATCGTCATGAGCACCAGGCCGTATCGCTGCCGGCCGTTGGACAGGAACGTCTCGATCTTGCGCTCGAAGCGGTCCATTTCCCGGCCCGGGGTCAGGCCACGCGCCGTGCGGAGGATGACGCGCAGCGTGATCTTCCGCATGACCGGCAGGGCGGGGAACGGCGCGTCACGCGGAAATGAGCGTGCGGCTTCCAACGTCTCTAGCCGCATGGCGTCGAAAAACGACCGCATTCGCTCGCCCTTCAGGGGCGGGACCAGGACGCGGCGCTGCCGCCGCGTGTGGTGCCCCGTCGAGCACCAAGACCGAGTTCCGCCCAACGGTCGCGGTAAATATCGAATTGGCATCGCCCGAGTGCAGCACTTCGGGGTCGCTGCGAAAAACCTCGCGGACGGTCTCCGGGTCGGACAGCATCACAAACCGGCCGTGGCCGGCGATGTCGAGCGTGAAGGCATCACCGTAAAGGCGGTGGCACTCGTCCAACAGTCGGAGCGGGTCGCCCGCGAAACGGACGAGCTGCCACCATGCCGGCGACTTGGGACCTGCAGGAAGGACGTGCACGGGGGACGAGGCGATTGGCGGCGAGGACATCGGGCAGACTCCGGGCCGATCTCTGTTCCTCTCGCCTGCCAAGAGCACATCGGCGAGGGTCCAACCGCCCCACCTCGAACCCTGCGAGCTGGGAAGGCGTATTTCCAGATTAGCCGCCAGGCATGCGACGGAATAGACCGCGCGGAGTTTACCGGCCTTGGCTTTGTGATCGGAAGCGGTCCAGCGTAACATCAGGTGCTGCTGGTCGACCCATGCCTGCCAAACGAATGACGCTCATCGAGGCGAGCGCATCTGTTTATAATCCGCGAAGTCGTAACTCCGGACCTCCGAGACTGACATCCGGCCGCCAACACCGATCGACCAGATGCACCAGCGAACAGGCATACCCGTGGCATATCTGCTGGTCGGGACGGAACCCTCGCGAGGACCGCCCGGGCACACTACCAGCGTGGTATACGGCCAACTCGCCTCCCGAGTATCCGCCCCAGTTTCCCGCTCATGAGTTGGCAGACGTGCACGACGATGGTTTCCCCGCCATCAGGGACTTCCCAAGTGAGCGGCCTTTTTGAGTCTGGCAGGAGCGCTTGATCAGGGGGCCAGACCAGCCGAGGCGTTGGCGGGGCCGCCGCGCCGTCGCGCGGGCGGATGAGGCCCAATATTTCCGGTAAATCCCTCATCGTTTCGATGTCAGTGCAGACCGCGAATGCCGTCCAGCGCCATGACTCCCTGCGGAGGACCACCACGTACGGGTCTGCTCCCAGGACCTCCTTGCCTCGAAAGGTCACCTCGACCTTCGCGAACGCGAGATCCTTGCCGCCGCGGATTTCGATCGGGCCGGTATGCACCTCAAGGCCGTGTCGCCAGGCATCGGCTTTGGTGCATCGAGCCAACTGCGGCGACGCCTCCGATGCCACCTCCTTCAAATCCCGTGAATTGCCCGCCATGTAGCCAGCGACGGCGCGGCGGGCAGTCTCTTCAGCCCCGACCGGATCAGCCGCATCCGGCAACTGCGGTCCGGGCAGGCCCGTCTCCAGTCCCGGTTTGAGGATTTCCCCCATGGCCCGCTGCGCGGCGGACTCGTGCGGCCCGTTGTTCACGAGGTGGAGCGACCGACTCGTAAAGTCGGGGCACGACGCGAGGTCCGGTGTCCAGGCCAGGCGTTGCGATAATACGGCGAGCAACCGCCCATGCCGCTCCAGGTCACGGGCCGAGGCGGGCAGCTTCTCGGACGCGATCAGGTCGGGCAGGTGCCTTGCCGTCGCGGCCCGATCCCAACGCGCAGGGAAGTCGGAGAAGGCCAAGTGCTCCACGCGCACCGAGGAACCAGAGGCCCGGAGGATCTGGAGCAGTTGCGGGTGGTCGAACGCCTTCGGGTCGGCCCAACGCTCCATCGTGCGCGGTCCGTCAACGAACCAGATGAGAAGGCCCGCTTCTTTCTCCGATGCCCCCACGGACATCGGGCATGGGACTTTTCAATCCCGAGGTGTGCGGGTGGCTTCACGAGCCCTGTGCCGAGCCATCTGGCATACTCGGCAGCCGGACGATATCCCGAAAGCATGTCAACTCTCGCCCCTTCAGACGTCAACACGAACGACCGAGGGATCGCGTCGACTCCAAGCTTGTCATACAGTTTGGGCTCCTTCGCCGCATCGAGCTTGACGCAGACGAACTCCTTGCACAGCTCGACGACCTCCGCGTCGGTGAGTGTTCGCTGCTCCATCACGCGGCACCAGCCACAGTACCGCCCGGTGAAGTAAGCGAGGATACGCCGGTGTGACCGCTCGGCCTCGGCACGGGCTTCGTCGAACGATTCAAGGAAGCGAATCGGCGCTGGGCCTTGGGGCGGTCGGGTTCGTCGGCAAAGCGATCCGCCAGACTCGCAGGGACGTCATCGGCTGCGCACCGAGAGGGTGGCGACGAAGCCCGTCAGCCAGATCAATAGGGCTAGAAAACTCAATGCTACCTCCCGATGCCGGTTACGGCTCATAGCATACTCGCTTCGGGAATGGAAAGGTGTTCGACCGTCCGATCAGACCAGTTTCCGCACCGATTATCGACAAATGTCGTAGGTAATGCAAGAGGTTGCTACCACGAGCAAAAGGTCGAGCCCGCTGTCGAACCTGAATTCCAAAATGAGCTCGGCCAAGCTACCAATGCCGCTTGCTTCGTGGTAAAGCCCATGTCGAAGATTCCGGAGCCGTTTGCACGGGCTGGCGTTACGAAATGACTCTGGATGGCGGAATTGAGGGTTGGCGCCGCCATGCGCCCGCTACCACGAACGGGCCGCCAACGCCCGTCGGAATTTCTCGCGAAGTGGGACCAGATGGCAGGCCACTTGTTACATTACATATAGGTGACGACACGAAGGCGACCAGAGAACATACCGATGCCAAACGTTCGACATGGCCCGCCCTCCGGGGATTTCTCCAATCTCTGTTCAATTTCGGGACGTTCAGCGGTCTGACCGATGGTCAGTTGCTCGAGCAATTTTCCGAACTGGGCCCGCTGAGGCGGGTGACCCTGCCTTTGCAGCCCTAATCGAGCGGCACGGTCCGATGGTCATGCGTACATGCCAGTCGATCCTTCGAGACGAGCACGCGGTGCAGGATGCCTTTCAGGCGACTTTTCTGATTCTCGCGGCAGGTCTAGCTCTCTTTGGGGTCGGGTTGCTTCTCGGTCCCTGGCTCCATCAGGTGGCCTACCGCGTTGCCTGCTCGTATCGGTGGGCCGCAGCCCGCCAACGGAGGCATGAACGACAATCCGCCGAAATGACCGATATCGAAGTGGCTTCAAGGAATGCGACGATCACAATCCCTGTCTCCAGGAAGAAATCGAACGACTGCCAGAGCGATACCGTTCGCCGATCGTGCTCTGCTATCTAGAGGGCCTGACCCACCAGGAAGCAGCGGTCAGGCTGGGGGCCTGCTGGGAACGTTGCATAGCCGGCTGGTACGGGGACGAAGCCAGTTGCGCAGGCGGCTAATCCGTCGTGGCCTCGCCCTCCCTGCAGGACTGCTGGGAGTCTTGGCCGCGGATGAATTCGGCGCGCGGCTGTACCGGCTGCGATTACTGAATCCACGATCCGGTCCGCGAAGCAAATTGCAGCGGGCCAGGCATCGACCACGAAAGTCGGATCGGCAAGTGTGGCTGCCCTCGTCGACCGGGGGCTCAGAGCGATGTTCCTCCACAAGCTAAAATTGGTCGTGAGGGCGCTGTTCGTGGGAGGTGTCATCGTAGCGGGCAATGCCGCCTTGGCACGACAAGGGTGGAGGGTTCTTCCACGGTCGGGAGAACGCACGCCGCAATTTCAATCCGGAGTTGACGCTCGGGTCGCGCCGTCTGCGCCCGCGGTCGACAAGAACCGCCAGGCACGCCTGCTGTTAGAGGAAGTGGCCACGGTATATAAAAGCGCTCCCTGGGTATTCGATGAAGGGTGAACTACAAAATGAATACCAAATCTATGAAGCCGGATTCGGTCGACAACAGACCACGGTCCGCTCGCTGACAGCAACAGAGTTAGCTTATTCCAAACATGATAAATGTCTTATATCACTGGGTGTGAACAGGCTAATCGCTGACGGCAAGACTTTGACAACCGTTGTCCCACCTCGATACATGCAGTCACCGGCCCCCGCGCACCTCTCGTCGCCCCAATCTTGGAATATCCGCTCGGTTTCCAATTCGCGAACGTGGGTCTAACCGATCCCGTTACCATCCTGTTAAACCTCTTCCAATTCGAGCCATCGAGCAGTCGAATTCATCGTGAAAATCACTGGTGGAACGCCGACATTGGAACCTGACGTGAAGGTAGAACAGAGAAATATCAAATCGATATTCATTCCCGGCGCGGTGCGAACAATTCTCGTCAAAGGCCAGAAAAGGTTTGCCGATATTCGCATACTCGTTGATCCGATATCCAAGATGATCGAGCGAATCGAGGTTGATCACACCAAGAGTTTTGATGTTGTAATGCAAGTGTTAAACACGAAAGGTGTTCCGGATGATGACCGCGTCACTCCGAAAATCGCTGTGAATCGGGACGAACCCAAGGAAAAACGAGCACGGAACGTGGACTGGTGGCGCAACCTGGGAAAACTGACTTTGGTAGTAAAGTCGTACGTGGCGGATGCGCCCGCTGAAGGCACATTTCTCTTTCGTGCTGAGCAGGACTTGATCAAAGTCAAGAGGTTCTCTCAATTCGATGAAGGGCCCAAAACGTCGCCTTGATGGCCGCAGCTAGGCACTCTTTTGTTGCGCGACGTAACGATCTGATGGACAGGGATGCTGCCCTATTGCAGAGCCGCGGAGCGGCGAAATCATACAGTGCGAAAAGGTCTTACGCAAAGGCGAGATCGTGGCATGATAAGGATGTCAACTTTCATCCTGCGTCCCGCTGGCCACCAGACGACTTTCGTTTTCTCACGCTAACCATCACGTCCGAGGGAACAACCCCTCGACCATCAGCGTCTCAAGAGGATGTTAAACATCTCCGTGGAAGAAATGCTGTCGATGATTGGTAATGAGAAGAAGAGACGTTACACACAGCCGCAACATCATTCCTTAGCAGCCGCTAGCGTGCTCTCCTACTCGCCGCACCGATCGCATCACGAACGCAACGACCGTCCACCCACTGAGCATTCCCAGCAGATAGGTGGCGACGGTCAAAAGGGCGACTGGTCCAGTCACATGCCAGTTCAAAAAATTGAACGTAAGAACGCTCGTGTTTTGAACGGCAAAGATGCCGATAGCTCCCAAAAACGCCAAAAATATCAGTGCCTGAAGGAATCGCATGGCAGCCCCCTCCGAGCGGATGTGGCGGTAAGCCGGTAATGCAAGGTACGCCCCGTCATTGATGGGCGTTGGAACCTCCTCGATGCGTATGTTGATCTTAGCTAGCTAAAAGCGTGCCGAAATTCGAGCGATTCCAACCAGTTCTCCTGTACAGCATCTGTTCACACGCGTCGCGCACCAGGACATCCAATTTAGGCGCACAACCCGCGACCGAGGCCGCGGAAATCGCTGGATTGGTTCAGTGCGAGGGCCACGCGATCTGGATCATCGATGGCGGCAAAATCAATCGTCCAATCACTGTGCTGCCGGACGTTTTTCCATCTCGGCGAGGACTCGCTTGTGAGTCTCCACCGCGGCCAAGGTGGAACGATGCTCCGCGCCCCAGATGCGCTCGGCCTCCACCGCCGCCTGGCGGTAAAACGGCTCGGCGGCGGCGAGCTTCCCCTGGTCGCGCAAGACGTCCCCCTGGTTGGTGAGTGCCAGGATATTGTCGGGGTGGTTGGAGCCGAGAGAGCACTGGACGCTATGCGCATACAGATAGGCAAAATGCTCGGCGTCGGCGAACTGCTGGTGCTCCCGCAAGACGCGGCTCAAGAGGTAGGTCGAGCGGAGCGTGTCGGGGTGCTCGGGCTTGAGCACGCGGGAGCGGTCGTCGACGTTCTTGCGCAGGACCGTCTCGGCTTCGTCGACTTTGCCGAGGTGCCAGAGGAGGGCCCCCAGGCGTTCGGCCGCGTCGAGAGTGACCGGGTCGTCGCGGCCAAGCTGGCCGCGGCAATCTTCCAGGTTGCGACGCAGGAGCGGCTCGGCTTCGGCCGCGCGGTTCGTCTGGTCGAGGAGCGATGGCGAGCAGATTGGTGGCACGGAGCGTGTCGCGATATTTGGGGCCGTGGAGTCGGGTGTCGAGCCGGACCGCGGCTCGAAGGTGCTTTTCGGCCTGTTCGTACTGACCGAGCGAGAGATACGCGCCGCCGATCGTCTCGCGGATCTTGGCCTCGATATCGGGCTGGCCGTCGAGCCAGCCGCCGAGCTGTGACCCGCGCGGTCGAGCAGCTCGCGGACGGTCAGGTTTTTGGCGAGGGGATCGAGCTCGAGCGAAGCCTGCGCCAGCAGCCGCTGGGTCAAGAGCTCGTTGACCGCCTCGGCCTTGGCGCGTTCGTGATCGGCCTCGCGCCACTTCCAGGTGACGCCGGCCAGGCCGCCCACGAGGGCGAGCATCAAAAGCGCCGCCAGCGAGGCCAGCGCCTTGTTACGCCGGCACCACATCGCGGCGCAGGTCAGCGGCCCTACCGGCCGGGCCAGGATTGGGGCTCCCGCCAGCCAGCGATCGAGGTCTTCGGCCAGTGCCAGCGCGCTGGAATAGCGGCGGTTGGGCTCTTTCTCCAGGCACTTGAGGCAGATGATCTCCAGGTCGCGCGGCACTTGGCTTGTTGAGCCGCGAGGGGGCTCGGGCGAACAGGTGCGCACCTTGTCGAGCGTCTCGACCAGGGTCGTGCCGGCAAAAGGTGCCCGGCCGGCCAGAAGGGCATAGAGGATCGTGCCCAGGCCGTAGACGTCGGTCGCCGTCGAGAGCGAGCCTTTGCACGCCGGTCGCCTGCTCGGGCGCCATGTACGACGGGGTCCCCACCGGCGCACCCGATTGGGTCAGCTCGCCGTCGCCCTCGATGCGCTTGGCCAGGCCAAAGTCGGTGACATGGGGTTCGCCGTGCTCGTCCAGCAAGATATTGGCCGGCTTCAAGTCGCGATGCAGGATGCCGCGCTGATGGGCATGGTGGACGGCCTCGGCAACGATGGCGACGATGCGGGCCGCCGCGCGGGGATCGGCGGCAAAATCGGCGAGCCGCTTGTCGAGGCTGCTGCCCGCGATCAGCTTCATGCTGAAGAAATGCCGCCCCTGGTGCCGGCCGACCTCGTAGATCGGCACAATGTGAGGGTGGTCGAGCTGCGCGACGGCCTCGGCCTCATTTTGAAACCGCAGCAGCTCGGCTTCG
Source organism: uncultured Planctomycetota bacterium (assembly GCA_963720335.1). Classification (GTDB taxonomy): domain Bacteria; phylum Planctomycetota; class Planctomycetia; order Isosphaerales; family Isosphaeraceae; genus CAVRFS01. Next base: position 17,383 of record CAVRFS010000079.1, read on the forward strand.
GTGGCAAAGCCGCCCGATTTGATCATCTTGAGGGCGACGGCCCGGTTGAGCGCGATCTGGTGGGCCTTGAAAACGACGCCCATCCCCCCCGCCCCAGCTCGCCCAGGATTTGATAGCCACGGCACAGCCGGCGCGCCGACGATTCACCCACAGTGAACTCGGCCCAAGGTGATGTTCCGTGTGGCGGACCTGTCCGCACGGGCGAGGTAACGGTCGAGCCGCCCCAACTTCTGGCTTACCCACGCGCGTCGGGATCGATCCTGTCGCTGCGGAACGCGAAGGCCGCCTCGACGGCGTCGGCCAGGTCGGGAAATCGCTGGTAGTAGGATCGTGCTCTGTCGGGCTGCTCGCCGTTTTTGAGGCGGAATTCCAGATCCAGGTTCAAGAGGTCGTGAAAGAGCAGAGCGCGTCCCCCCGGCGGGAGCTTCCGACTAGATATGACGCGAGATCGGGACGCCGGCCCGCGAGGCAGTCGGCCTCGAATCGGTCACAGATCGCGTCGATTGTTGCAAGTCGGCGGCGGGCTAGTCGGGCGTCCAGCGTCGACTGGGAATTCATCCTACGGCTTCCTCCCAGATGGCGCGGATCAGCCGGAGCTTGCGATCGATGGTCCTCGTCGAAGTCCCCAGGTCGGCGCCGATCTCCTCTACAGTATGCGCCTTTGAGCTTGCGCAGGGCGATAGTCTTTGAGCGTCGGGTCCGTGAGCCTGTTGATCAAGATGGTCGAAAGCGTCGGCAAACCGAGCGGCGTCATCCGGGAGTCGGTTCCTGGCTCAGGATCTCGGCGATTCCGCCGGCTGCTGCGGTCGCTCCGGCCCGCGCTGCAAACGCCGACTCGCCCAGCACCCGGCCCCCGCCCCGCTTCTGGCGGGTCTGGTGGCGCATCGTGAGCAGCCGCCTTGCGCACAGTCAGCGTGGCCAGTAGCCGCCAGAGATCGTCCCGTCCGCTCAACTGGGGAAATTGACCTCGGCCCGCGCGGTCGCAAAAGCTCTGGAAGGCACTCAACGCCACGTCTTCCTCGTCGAACGCACGGCGGCAATGGCCGGGCAGCTTGGCCCCGGCCAGCCGGACCAGTCGCTGGAAATAGCGGTCCCAGAGCCGCGCTATGTCGGCGCTGTCTCCCGCCTTAACTCCATGCAGCCAACGCGTCACTGATTCGCCATTTGACACGACGATGCTCCGGAGACACCCAGGAATAATTCGATGCACCACAGGGGCAATTGCCGAAAGCGGTGTACGCCGGACACAAAATGGCGAGAGAATCTTGAAATAGGACGTTCTGACGTCCCTATGGCTCGTCGATCAGTCGTTTGACCTGATCGACCGGAAGATCAAATCTCTCAGCCAAGGCATTGAGAATCGTAAGGCGCATCCTCCGTCTCGATCAAATAACGGCTTCGTTGCCCGGTCTTTCCCTCGTTCTTACCTTCAATTTCTTCAAGACGGTCCTGGTAGGCCGCATTATGATTGGTGTTGTGGAGCGGGGATTTCTTGACCGGTACGGGCATATCGTGCCACCCCCAGCGAATCGGATCGGCGACATACCGCCGTCGGCAGTTCGCTGGCCCTGGATATAGGCCACATCCATGCTCCGCTTGATCAGCGAGCCAGGTAATACGAATTTTGATCGGCTGCTGTCGCCCGGCGACCCCCAACTCAAGGTCGAGATCAAAGCCCGGCTGTGCTTCCTCGAATGCCACTTTGTCCTCGAATGACTGATCCGGGTCGACACCCTGGAATCCGGTACCAGTGGATCAAGCCGATTGTAGTTCTTGCCCGACGAATCGACCAAAACCGCATGATTTTGCAGTTGCGACCAGCTTGCAAAGGTAATCGGATTTTTGGGATTTCATTCTTGATTTTTATGTTCGAGCAAAAGACATAGATCTAGCCCCCCATGACGGACCTTGAGCAAAAACGCGGCCGACACGTTCACAAGATCTCCGACCTTCTGTCTCGGCTGGTGCCTCAACGGGACGTAGACCCCCTGGGTAAACCTTCCGCTTGGTCGCAGCAAGCCGTCCGCACTGCCAGCAACCTGATTTTGTGCCGCCTACGCTATACTCGTGGATTTGGCAAGTTCGGTCTTCGGTTTTGCCGTTTTGGCACGCAGGTTGTTAATAACTCTTTATTTTCCCTATTTTCTCGTATGTCTTTCATGCCTCGATTCAATTGGCCAATCACATTTCGATATAAAGATGGCGAGCTGCTACAAAAACCCCCAGCCACGCGATCGCCGTCCACCGACACGGCTGCGATGGACGGGATTGAGATTGGTGGAAGGGGGAGGCCCTTTTGATAACAGATCCCTTTTTTTACCCAATCGATTTCGTGCCGTCCTGGTGGACGGATCGGTTCAAGGTCATCCGTAAAGCTGGGCATTTTCTGTTCGTCGACCGCACCGGGTGGTCGTGTGATGTCCATGGGATGAAGCGCGGACAGGCCATCAACTTGCCCGCAGGGATGTCGTCGGTGGTCTTCGTGTGGAAATCGCACTTCGGCACCGTAGTTTGGTGGTTTGCGCCATCGCATTTACCCCGGCTGACGCGGAGAACGTTACGCCCTTTTTAGTTAGGCGTTTCTGCTAGTTTTCCTGACGGAGACATTGCTGATAGATCGCTCAGCCTTACCTGACGTGTTCGATGTGTCCGCTCACAGTTTTAGCCTGTGGCGTGTCAGTGCCTTATCTCGCTTTTCGAGAATTGTACCCCCTACGGCGAGTCAACAAGATTGTCGAGAAATGTTTCGAAAGGGCTCCGATTTTCTTCTTTCCTACGCTTCGGCCCCGCTCCGCGTTCGTGAATCGCGCGCGAAGGCCAAAAAGGCTGATGGCCGCTTAAATATGCAATATGACTCGCCTTTTTGCCGATCATTGCAAAGGGTCGATCGTACAGCTTCCTTCTTCGGTGGTCTCATTCGGCGCACCACAACGACGTGTCAAAAGTCCGACAATTCCCTCCATCATTTCACCATCGTCAGTTGGACATACGATGCTCGAATTCCCGCGCGACGGCATCGCCAGCGAGTCGCCGAAACCGAAAAAACTGTGGATGTCCTGTTGCGTCTCGCCTCGAATGGCGGAGGGATCTGTCGCGCCAGATGGGCGGCTTTTGCATGCCCAGGTTCCGGTCGGTGATCGGCAGGAAATGTGATGGGCTCAAGTCGGCTGGTTTTCGCGACTGGCTGATCGACGGCTACTTTTCCTACCGAGGCGAGCCCGCGTCTTCCTCGGCGATACGCCGGGTCGTCAGCGTTTGGAACCCGGTGCCGGACGGTTTGACGAACGGATGCCGTCGGTTCTTCATTCGGTGGGCACAAGACGGGCAGAGTCCGCACGATGGATCGACTTATTTCCTGGACCTAGGCGATTCGAGCGGGCGCTATTCGGCTCCGCGCCGATGGGTGGTCGTTGATCAATCGGCCCAGCGTCCACTTCCGCCGCCCCGAGGGTCTCTTGCCCGTGCCGGTCCCACCCAGGACAGCTCGATCGACCTGATGCGGCCCTATGTCAATCTCACCGACGTGGATTTCCGCCTCATGGTCGCCTGGCTGACCGCGGCATTGCGGCCGGGCCTTCGGTTTATCTCCGGTCCCTTCGCTTGTGTCCAAGGTGAACAGGGCTCGTCCAAAAGTACGCTCGCCCAGGATCCTCCGTCTTTTGATCGATCCCCACGTCTGCCCGCTTTTGGCCGAGCCCAAAGGCACCCGCGATTTGATGGTGAGCCCTCGAACGGGCGGGCTGCGCCTACGACAATCTCACGTGGATTCCGGGCTGGATGTCGAATGTCTCTGCCAGCTGGTATTTGGCGGGGGCTCCTTTCGGACGGGCACTCTACTCCAACGACGAACGCCAGTCATTATCCAAGCCCAGCGTCCGGTGATGTTGAACGGGATCGAAGACTATGCGCGCCGGGGCGATTTGAGAGACCGTGGTTTTTTTACACCTTCCGCCGATCCTCCCGCGAACCGGCGGGCTGGGAATGAATTCTGGCGATCGTTCGGCGGACTATCCCCGCATCCTGGGGGGCGTCCTCGATTGATCGCGGGAGGACTGCGGGCGCTGCCGTCGGTACACTGCCCCGACCTGCCTGCATGGCCACTACGCCAGGTGGGGCGTAGCGCTGGGCACGGACGTCGGCTCGCCACCCGAAAGATTCCTGGCGGCATACAACAGCAACCGCAAGAATGCAACGTTAACGGAATTGGAAGTTCGGTCATCGGAGCCGCGCTACTGATTGCCGGCTCCCAGGTCAGGCGCTGGGTGGGCACTCCCGCCAAACTACACGAAGCACTCACTGAGATCGTCGGCAAAAAAGTTGCCGCCACGGCCCGCTCGAAATCCCCGCGGTTGTTTGCCAATGAACTCCGCCGCCTCATCCCTCAGCTTCGGTTGCACGGATTATCGATCGACTTCGAGCGTGGAAACACCGGCCGGCGGATCGTCATGACCAATACCAATTATTCCCAGAATGCATGATGGTGCGATTACTTCAGCGACATGCTATATCTCACTACTGAATATAAAGATACGGAAAAAAGGCTCGATTGTGCGATCGATTTCGATTATTCCAGCGACATGCTGTAAGCACCTTGTAATTATAGATATACGGAAAATATGCCTACGTCCAACCGGCGGCTAAGGATTATTCCAGCGACATGCGCAACTGTAACCTGCATAAACAATTACGGCTGGAAAACGAGTTCCGATTATTCCAGCGACATGCGCAATGGCAAGTGCAGCAATGATTTGGTTCCGAAGGCTGCTTTTCGCGGTTGATGAGTGTGCGCACTCTGAAAAACAAACGAGGGAAGAATCTGTCCGGAGCACCATTGTCGTGGCAATGGCTTTCGTGAGGCTATGTCATGCGTACCAAGCACTTCGGTTTCACGCTGATCGAACTGCTGGTGGTGATTGCGATCATCGCCGTGCTGATCGCGCTCTTGTTGCCGGCCGTGCAGGCGGCGCGCGAGGCAGCCCGGCGCATGCAGTGCACCAACAACCTGAAGCAGATCGGCCTGGCGATCCACAACTATCTCTCGACGTACGACGTCATCCCACCGGTTGGCAGCGTCGATCTCACGGGAAACTCGACGGGGAGCGGGCTGGTACCTCAGACCGCCTCGGTGCACCTGCGTCTGACGAACTACCTGGAGCAGCGGGCAGTCTACGACGCCTATAATTTCATGCTCGAGCGACGTGGTCCAACGGCAACTCCGTGCCCGCGAACACCACTGTGATGGCAACGAACATCCCTGGCTATCTTTGCCCGTCGGATGCCAACCCCGGCAGCACCCAGAACCTCGCCGTGGGTTATACCGCCAGGTTACGTGCGTCAATTATGCGATCAATGGCGGCGTCGAACCGGCAGAATTACGGCGGCATCGGTCAACGGCGTGGCCTGGTGGCTCGGCGGTAACCCGTTTTACGGCAATCGCGTCAGTCTGGCCAGCGTCACCGACGGCACCAGCAACACGGCAGCCTTCAGCGAATGGGTCAAAGGGAAGTCGGGACAGAACTCGCCCGGGCTCAACCTGGTTTACACGATCGCGCAATACACCAACGGCGGACCGCAAAACGACGTCAGCACGTGCACTGCGTCCAATACTCCGCTCTGGGATTTCAAGGGCGAATACTGGACGCTCCAGGACAGCGGCCGGGGCGGCCCTTACTATCACGTCATGCCCCCGGACCAGCCGGCCTGCGCGATCAGCGCCGCCTTCGGCAACGTCGACTCATTCATCGGCTCCGAGCTCGTTTCACCCGGGCGGTGCGAACGTGCTCATCCTGGATGGGTCGGTTCGGTTCGTCAAAGCTTCCGTCGGCCTGGCGGCCTGGAACGCACTTGGGTACCCGGAGCGGCGGAGAGGTCGTCGCAGCCGACGGTTACTGACCGGGGCCGACGATGCGTCTGTGCCGCCCGCGGTTCACGATCATGGGATTGATGTCCGTGGTCGTGATCGCCAGCCTGATGATGATGGCGATTCAGAGTAGCCATCGAGCTAGATCGTCAGCTCGCCGTGTTGCAGGTCGCCCAGGCCGAATACAAAACGCCGCGACTGGTCGCGAGAGCAGCCGAGAACGCTGTCGTCGAATACATCGAGGCCGTCGACACCGAGATCGACATGGCAAAGTCTGATCTCGGGCTCGCGTTGACGACCAAGCGTTCCGATGGGCAAGTAGACGAGCACGCCGGCACTCGAGCTCGAGCGGCCGCAAACAAAGAAGGCCAACCTGGAAACCCACACCAAAAATCAGATGGTCCGGGAGCTTAAGAGCGAGGTGGTAAAGGCCGAGGCCACCGAGGAGGCGGCGAAGGTCCGCATTCGAAGAGTTGAACGCGGCCTTCGCGAACGCATGGTGGTAAATCGAGACGGGTCGCTCATGCGACGGCGTTCAAGAGATAAGTGAGACTGGCCGTCGACGATTGTAAAGTTTCAACGCTCCTTCCCGAGTGTGGCATGAACGGCCGTACCCGCCTAGTCGAGCGGCCAGCTCCTCACTCCAGGAGACATCTTGATGCCTCAGCACCAAACTTGGTGGCACGGGCATTTCGCCCGGTATCTGAACACCCTATTCCGGCAAAGTTTCTGGGTCAGCGCGGCCGCGATAGCTGATCGTCTACGGCTCTGCTCGCTCAGTTCCGGTCCGGCGTCCGCCGCCGATCGGCCGGGACTGGAATACAACCGCGACGTCCGGCCGATCCTGGCCGAAAACTGCTTCGCCTGCCACGGGCCGGATAGCGCCGCCCGCAAGGCCGATTTGCGGCTGGACCGCCGCGACGAGGCGATCAAGGCGGGTGCAATCACTCCCGGGCGATACCGAAGGCAGCGAGCTGGTCGCCCGGATCAACGCCAGGGATCCCAAGGAGCTCATGCCTCCGCCGGTCACGACCAAGAAGTTGACCCAAGAGCAGAAAGATGTGCTCCAGGCGCTGGATTGCCGACGGTGCTCACGTATCAACCGCACTGGTCGCTTATTCCCCCCAAGCGGCCCGAGCTGCCGGCGGTGCAAGACACGGCGTGGGTCCGCAGACCGATCGACCGCTTCGTGCTGGCGAAGCTGGAAGGCAGCGGCCTGCGGCCTGCTCCCGAGGCCGACCGGCGGACGCTGGCTCGGCGGCTGGCCCTCGACCTGACCGGCCTGCCGCCGGAGCCGGCCGTCGTCGAGGCATTTGTGAAGGATCCGCGCACCGGACGCTTATGAAACGCTCGTGACCCGGTTTCTCGACTCGCCGCAGTGGGGCGAGCATCGCGCTCGCTACTGGCTCGACTCGGCCCGCTATGCCGACACCAACGGCTATCATTTTGACAACTTCCGCGAAGCATGGGCGTTTCGCGACTGGGTGATCGGCGCCTTCAACCGCAACCTGACGTTCGACCGCTTCACCATCGAGCAACTGGCCGGCGACCTCTTGCCCGGCAGCACGCTCGACCAGCAGGTCGCCTCCGGATTCAACCGCTGCAACGCGACCACCAACGAAGGGGGCGTCATCCCCGAGGAATACCAGGTTCTCTACACCCGCGACCGCACCGAGACGGTCTCACAGGTATGGATGGGCCTGACGGCCGGCTGCGCGGTCTGCCACGACCACAAGTTCGACCCGATCAGCCAGCGCGAGTTTTACGAGCTGTCGGCGTTCTTCAACAACACGACCCAGCCGACCATGGACGGCAACATCAAGGATACGCCGCCGACGGTCTTTGTCCCCAGTGCGGCCGATCGATCGCGCTGGCAAGCGCTCGCGGCCGAACTGGCGGACGTTCGGAAGCGTCTCGAAGCTCGCAAGCAGTCTGCCCGGGCCGATTTCACGAAATGGCTTGCCGCGGCCGATCCCAAGGCACTCGAAGCGATGATCCCGACGAGCGGCTTGCAGCTCGCGGCGATCGATCCGCCGGCCAGCGCGACACCGCAACCCGGACAAGCGTTTCGAATCAGCCGACGCGGGCGATTTCGAGAAAGACCATGCCGTTCTCGTTCGGGGCCTGGATCAAGGTTCCCAAGCCGGGACTGTTCGGCTCGGTGATCGCCCGCATGGACGACCGCAACAACTACCGAGGCTGGGATATGTGGCTCGAAGGGGGGCGCATCGCGACTCATCTCGTCCACCAGTGGCCCGAGGATGCGCTCAAGGTCGTCGCGCGGGGCACGAGTTTCGCCGGGTGTCTGGACCCACGTGTTCGTGACCTACGACGGCTCGGCCAAGGCGGCCGGCGTGCAAGATCTACATCAACGGAGAGCCGCAAGAGACCGAAGTCCATGCCGATGGCTTGAAGCAGACGATCCGGACCGAGGTGCCGCTCAAGGTCGGGCCAGCGGCACACCGGGTCGCGAATTGACCAGTTGGCGGTTCACACCCTGCGAATTTACGATCGGGCCCTCTCGCCGCGCGAGGCCGGGATGCTCGCCGGAGCGGCCCGAGCGGCCGCGCTCTTGCGAATGCCGGGCGACGAGCGGCCGCGCGACGAGCAGGACGGCGTCTTCGCCTGGTGGCGCAGCGTGCATCGACCCGGATTCTCGGAAGCTGCAGCGAGAAGCTGGCGGCCCTCGAGGCGGAAGACGCCGCCATCAAGAAACGTGGCACTTATGCGCACGTGATGCACGAACGCGCCGAGCCGGCGATGGCGTACTTGCTCCATCGCGGCGAGTACGACAAGCGCCGCGACCCGGTCAAGCCGGATACGCCCGATGCACTTCCCCCGATGCCGGCCGACCTGCCCAGGAACCGGCTCGGCCTGGCGCAGTGGCTGGTTCGGCCCGAGCATCCGCTCACGGCCCGCGTCGTGGTCAACCGCTTCTGGCAGGAGGTCTTCGGCAACGGCCTGGTGCGCACGGCCGGCGACTTCGGCGTCACCGGCGAACTTCCCTCGCACCCCGAGCTACTCGACTGGCTTGCCGTCGAGTTCCGCGAATCGGGATGGGACGTGAAGCGACTCTTCCGCATGATGGTCGAGTCATCGACCTACCGCCAGTCGGCCGCGACCACGCCGGAGAAACGCGAAAAAGACCCGCAAAACCGCCTGCTCTCGCGCGGGCCTCGGTTCCGCATGGACGGCGAGATGATCCGCGACGCCGCCCTTCGTTGCAGCGGTCTACTGGTCGGCACGATCGGGGGGCCGAGCGTCAAGCCTTACCAACCCGAGGGGGTCTGGGAAGCGGTCGCCATGCCGGAAAGCAACACGCATTTCTACCGGCCCGATCACGGCGACCGCCTGTACCGCCGCAGCCTTTACACATTCTGGAAGCGAAGCGCGCCGCCGGCCTCGCTGGATGTCTTCAACGCTCCCACCCGCGAGACCTGCACCATCCGCCGCGAACGAACCAATACCCCGCTGCAGGCTCTCGTCACCCTCAACGACCCTCAGTTCGTCGAGGCGGCGCAGAGCACTCGCCGAGAGAGCCCTCAAGCACGGCGGCGAGACCGCCGAAGAGCGCATCGACTTTATCGCCACGCGGTTGCTGGCACGGCCATTCCGACCCGAGGAACAAGCGATCGTCCAGACCTCGCTTGCCAGGCTGAACGCCAACTATCTAGTCGCACCCCGACGAGGCCGCTCAATTGCTCGCCGTCGGCGAATCGAAAGCCGACCTTCCCTCGATCCGGCAACCCTCGCCGCCTGGACGATGCTGGCCAATGAGCTGATGAATTTGGATGAGTTTTTGAACAAATAGTCGTGCGGTCATTGGTCATGTTGACCAATGACCCGATGGCTCAGCGTCGGAGGCGAACCATGCACCCTCTTCACGACTACATCCGCAACGAGACGCGACGCCAGTTTTTGAGCCGCGGTTCCAACGCCGTGAGCTGGGCCGCGCTGGCCGCGCTCTTGGGACGTGAAGGCCTGGTTCCGCCGGCTCGCGCCGATGCGGCCGAAGCCGGAGCTTCGCCGACGCCGACCGGTGGCCGCGCACTGGCCCGGGCCGCTTCACTTCGCCCCCAAGGCCAAGCAGGTGATCTATCTGCACATGGTGGGCGGGCCGCCGCAGATGGACATGTATGATTATAAGCCGGCCATGGACCAGTGGTACGACAAGGATCTGCCCGACTCGATCCGGCAAGGCCAGCGGCTGACGACCATGACCTCGGGCCAGAAGCGGTTTCCGATCGCCCCGTCCAAATACAAATTCGCCCAGCACGGCCAGTGCGGCATGTGGACCTGCGAGCTCTTGCCTTACACGTCGCAGCATGGTCGACGACATGTGTTTCATCCGCAGCATGCACACCGAGGCGATCAACCACGAGCCGGCGATCACCTACATGCAAACCGGTAACCAGATCACCGGCCGTCCATGTCTGGCGCATGGGCCTCGTATGGCCTGGGCTCGCTCAATGACAACCTGCCGACCTTCGTCGTCCTGGTGGCCAAACCGACCAACACCGAGCAGTTGCAGGCCATCTCGGCCCGGCTGTGGTCATCGGGTTATCTGTCCGGCGAGCATGCCGGCGTCTCGTTCCGCAGCGGCGGCGACCCGATCCTGTTCATCAACAATCCGGCCGGCGTTTCATCCGCAGGTGCGCCGGGATACCTTGGACGGGCTCAGGGCATTGAACGAGATCAATTACCAGCTCGTGGGCGACCCCGAGACGCATACCCGGATCGAGCAGTATGAGCTGGCCTTCCGCATGCAGTCGAGCGTCCCCGAACTGACGGCCATCACCAACGAGCCCGCCTCGACCTACACGCTCTACGGCGAAGAGGCGAAAAAGCCGGGAACTTTCGCCCACTCCGCGCTCCTGGCGCGGCGGATGGTCGAGCGCGGCGTGCGGTTCGTCCAGATCTATCACAACAACTGGGACACGCACTTCAACGTCGGCGGCCGGCTGCCCAGCCAGTGCCGCGACATCGACCAGCCCTGCTGGGGCTTGATCCGCGACTTGAAAGCTCGCGGGCTCCTGGACGAAACCCTGGTGATCTGGGGAGGCGAATTCGGCCGGACGATTTACTCGCAAGGGGGCCTCTCGCACACCAACTACGGCCGCGACCATCATCCCCGCTGCTTCACGATGTGGATGGCCGGCGGTGGCTCGCGGCCCGGCACGATCTACGGCGAGACCGACGAATTCTCTTATAACATCGTCAAGGACCCCGTGCACATTCGCGACTTCCACGCCACCGTGCTCCAACTTCTGGGATTCGACCATCGCCGGTTCAGTTATCGCTACCAAGGGCTCGACCAGCGCTTGACCGGCGTCGAGCCGGCGCACGTGATCAAGCAGCTTTTGGCCTGAGCAGATTGCTCGACGAAAAGTGCTTCTTAACGAGTAGGAGCCGAGCTCGAAGCCTTGCCACGAAAAAGCGGGTGCATCCTGGGCAGATCGTCGAGCTTGTCATCTCGTGGCAACTCGACCTCGGGTCAGACCATGGCCGCCGAGCCGGTGCCGGTTGATCTTCGACACCGATATCTGCGGCGATTGCGACGACGTGCTGGCGCTGGGGATGATCCACGCGCTCCAGTCGCGCGGGCAGTGCCGACTGTTGGCCGTCACGATCAGCGTCGATCACGCGCTGGCCGCTCCGTTTGTCGACGCGGTCAATACGTTCTACGAGCGCGGCGATATCCCGATCGGCGTCGTGGGCAAAGGAGGCGTGATCGAGAAAAGCGAGTTCCTCTCGCTGGTCGAGGAACAGGAAAGCGGCCGCTTCCGCTATCGCCACGACTGGTGTCAAATCAGTCGGCGAAAGACGCGACGGCCCTTCTCCGCGCAGACCCTGGCGGCCCAGCCCGATCACTCCGTCGTGATCGCCCAGGTCGGTTTTTCGACCAATCTGGCCCGGCTGCTCGATTCGCCCGCTGAGCGTCTTCGCCGCTAACTGGCCGCGAGCTGGTCGAGCGCAAGGTCAAACTGCTGTCGCTCATGGCGGGTGCATTTCAGCCCATCGAAGGAAACCGCCGCTACCTGGAATACAACGTCGTCAAAGACATCGCCAGCTTCCGCGTACTGGCCGAACGATGGCCGACGGCGATGGTCTTCAGTGGTTTCGAGATCGGGATTGCCCTCCCCTACCCGGCCGTGAGCATCGAGCGCGATTATGGTTATGTGCGGCATCATCCCCTCGCCGAGGCCTACATCCGCCGCAATCCGCCGCCGCACAACCGGCCAACCTGGGACCTGACCAGCGTGCTCTACGCGGTCCTCCCCGATCGTGGCTATTTCGACCTTTCCCCGCGCGGGACCGTCACCGTCGAGCCCGACGGCTTCACGCGGTTTGACGAGAACCCCAAGGGAAGTCACCGCTATCTGATTCTGCAACCCGAGCAAAAGCCGCGTGTGCTCGAGGCCCTGTGCAGCTGTCCAGCCAGCCGCCCGTGGCCGAGCGTTAACGGAATCAGTCTGGCACCTGAGAGCTCGGTCACGCCAGCTCGCTCGCCTTCTTGATCTTGGCTGGGCTTTCCGACGGCCAAGGAAACGCCTCGACCGCCTTTCGCAAGAACGCGTCGAAGCCGGGCGTGTCGAAGTCTTCGGCGGCATGGCCGACGATCGTGACTTCCTGAAACGGGCCGATCTCAGTGATTTTCAATCGCGGCTGGTCGCAGAGCACGGGCGTTTCGCTTTCGTGAAATGCCACCAGAGCGAGCTGATTTTCCAGTGTGCGTGCCGCGAAATGTGTTCTTCGGAACAAAGAACCGCAGAGTGAACGACCCACTCGGATGAGGTCGTCGCGTGAAAGAACGGGAAGCCGATCTTGGCCGGATCGGCCCCGTTGATCTTCACGAAATTGCGCTGCGACCAATCGGTGGGGGCAAAGCCAGAGCTCGAGCGTTCGTGCTCGGAGTCGGAGTCGGCCAGAGCCTCGACCTGGTCGACGATCCGCTCGAGGATTTGTCCGTCCCACCGCGCCGGGCTGGCCGTTCCTGGCGATGCGGTCGCGGGTGTGCCATTGCCGGCCGTCGATTTCCCAGGGGGCCTTGGCCTCGGTTGAACTCTCTGATTCGTCGCAGACAGAGGTTCTCGATGTGTCCGCGGCTCTTCCGTCTTCCGGTCGATTTCCTTTCTTCGAATCTCGACTGTCCATCCCGTTCGTCTGTTTTCTCTCTTATTGGTTTGCTCTTCAGGCTGAACGGGGCGCTCGGCCAGCGGCCCGGCGGCTAGAACCGGCTTCAAAAACTTGCCGGTGTGGCTGCGCTTGATTTTTGACGATCTCCTCGGGAGTGCCCTGGGCGACCAGGTCGCCCCCCGCCATGCCCGCCTCCGGGCCCAGGTCGATGACCCAATCGGCCGTCTTGATCACCTCGAGGTTGTGCTCGATCACGATCACCGTATTACCCAGGTCGGCCAGGCGATGAATCACATCCAGCAGCTTGCGGACGTCGTCGAAATGCAGTCCGGTCGTCGGCTCATCGAGAATATACAAGGTCTTTCCGGTATCGGGCCGGGCCAGCTCGGCGGCGAGCTTCACGCGCTGGGCTTCGCCGCCGGAGAGCGTCGGCGCCGCTTGACCCAGTGGGATATAGCCCAGGCCGACGTCGTACAAGGTCTGGAGAATTCTTGCGGATTCGCGGCACACTGGCGAATAACTCGAGTGCAGCCGGCGACCGACATGTCGAGCACATCGGCGATCGTCTTGCCATGAAATTGACCGCCAGTGTTTCCGCCGTGAACCGAGCGCCGCTGCAGGCATCGCAGGTGATCCAGACATCCGGCAGAAAGTGCATCTCGATCCGTTTCTGCCCGGCCCCTTCGCATGCCTCGCACCGGCCGCCGGCTTGATTGAAGCTGAACCGGCGGGCCGAATATCCCCGCACCTTGACTCGGGGAGCTTGGCAAACAAGCTCGCGGATCAGGTCGAAGACACCGGAATAGGTCGCGGGCGTCGAGCTGGGCGTGCTCCCCAGAGGCGTCTGATCAACACTGATCACTTTGTTGATCTTGTCCAGCCCCTCGATCGTCTCGTGGGCACCGGGAGTTAACTGTGCCCGGTGCAAGGCCCGCGCGGCCGCCTTCCAGAGGATGTCTTCCACAAGCGAGCTCTTGCCCGAGCCCGAGACCCCCGTCACGACGGTGACCACGCGCAGAGCGGAAATCGAACGTCGAGGTTCCTGAGGTTATGCTGTCGCGCCCCCTTGATCACGAATCGCCTTGCCGCCAGCATCCGCGGCAGCCGCGGCTCGACGATTGGTCGGCACGGGGATCGCCGCCTTGCCATTTAAGTAAGAGCCGGTGAGCGATTGGGAAGACGACTTGACCTTCGCGGGCGTGCCGGCCGCCGTGATCCGGCCGCCGGCCTCGCCCGAGCCCGGCCCGAAGTCGACAAGGTGATCGGCCGCCTCGATGACCTCACGGTCGTGCTCGACAAGCACCAGCGTGTTACCCAGATCGCGCAGGTGCCGCAGCGCCGAGAGCAGCCGGCCGTTATCGCGTGGGTGCAGGCCGATCGTCGGCTCATCGAGCACGTACAAGACGCCGGTTAACCCGCTGCCGATCTGGCTGGCCAGGCGGATTCGCTGGCTTTCGCCACCGGAAAGCGTCGGCGTGCCACGGGCCAACGTACAGGTAATCCAGGCCGACGTCGACCAGGAAAGTCAGTCGGTCGCGGACCTCGCGCAGCAGGTCGCCGGCGATATGCCGCTCATCGGCGTCGAGCGCGAGCCCTTTGAAGAACGCCAGCGTCTGGCTCAAGAGGCCACCGGCTGATCTGGTCGAGCGTGAAGCCCTTGAACCGGACCGCCGCCGCGTCGTCGCGCAGCCGCGCTCCCATGCAGCCGGCACACGGAACATCATCCACCATGCCCTGAAGCTTGAAGCGATAAACAAACGAAACACGCCCCGCTTCTTCGATCGCCGGAAACAGGCCCTTGTACTGAAAGGAAAAGCCCCCCGGCGCCATGGGCATCTTCCTTGCGGATTTCGCCGCGGCGTGGTGCCTTGGCCGTGCGACTTCACCGCACACGGCTGGGCGTCTGTGCCGCCGCCAAACGTGATACCATGTCTCGCCCGCGCCGTGGAGAATGATGCGGCGGCTGCGACCGTCGAGGTCGTCAAACGGCGTGTCGAGATCGATTCTCTCGGCCTGGGCGAAGCCCTCGATCATCCGGGCAAACATCGGGATTCGCGGCGAAGTCTGGCCAGACGGCAACGGCTCCCTGCACGGAGGCTCAGCCGGCCATCGGGCACCAGGACCGCCGGATTGGCCCCCTGTTGGATTCCCAGTCCCTGGCAGACCGGACACCAGCCCAGCGGGCTATTGAACGAGAAATGATGCGGGGCCAGCTCATCGAAGCTGCGACCGCACGAATCGCACACGCGATGCTGACTGTAGCGATCGACGGACCAACTCGCCTCATCGGCCTCGTCGCCGACGCCGCGCGATGTGCACAACCCCCTTGCCCAGGTCGAGTGCCGACTCGATCGAGTCGGCAAGCCGCGAGCGAGTCGACCGCCGCACGATCGCCCGGTCGACCACCACCTCGATCTTGTGCTTGCGGCGATGACTGAGCTTGGGGGGCTGATCCAGGCTGACCGACTGGCCATCGACCCGCACGCGGGCAAATCCCGAGGCTCGCAGCTCGTCCCACAGCGATTCGTACCGCTCACCGTCACGCCGCTCGAAGGGCGCCATCACGTAGACCTTGGTTCCCTCGGGCAAGTGCAGCACCTTCTCGACGATCTCGTCGGCCGTCTGCGTGCCGATCGCCACGCCGCACTTGGGGCAATACGGATGCCCCAGCCGGGCAAATAAGATTCGCAGGTAATCATAGATTTCGGTGACGGTGCCGACTGTCGATCGCGGGCTTTTGCTGGTCGTTTTCTGTTCGATGCAGATCGCCGGCGACAGGCCCGTGATGCGTTCGACCTCGGGTTTTTGCAGCGGGGCCAGAAACTGCCGCGCGTAGCTCGAGAGGCTCTCGACATACCGCCGTTGGCCCTCGGCATAAAGCGTGTCGATCGCCAGCGAGGTCTTGCCCGAGCCGCTGGGGCCGCTGCAGACGGTCATTTGTCGCGGGGAATATCCAGGTCGACGCCCTTCAAGTTGTGCTGGCGGGCGCCCCGAACTTCGATGGCACTCATGCCCCTCGCTGACGATTGCGCGAGCGGTCTGGCACGGGCGAGCACGGCGCAGCCCTTCGCGTGCCGACGCCTTTTTCCGTCGAGCTCGCGACCCGGCGATCAGCACCCGGCGCAATGCCTGGCCGGTGTAGCTTTCGGCGACGCGGCGACAACTTCGGGAGAACCCTCGGCCACGATCCGGCCACCGCCGCGCCTCCGTCGGGGCCCAGGTCGATGATCCAGTCCGCCGTCTTGACCACGTCGAGATTATGCTCGATCACCACCACGGTATTACCCGCGGCGGTGAAGCCCTGAAGTACTTCCAGAAGCTTACGGACATCATCAAAGTGCAGCCCTGTGGTGGGTTCGTCGAGGATGTACAGGGTCTTGCCGGTTCCCTTTTTGACCAGCTCGCGGGCCAGCTTGATTCGCTGCGCTTCTCCGCCGGAAAGGTTGGCGATGGCTGACCGAGCTTGATGTAATCGAGCCCCACGTCGTGCAACGTCTGAAGCATCCGGCGATCTTGGGAATGTTGGCGAAGTGCTCGAGTGCCTCTTGGACGTCCATATCGAGCACGTCACTGATGCTTTTGCCTTTGATAGCGAACATGAAGGGTCTCGCGGCCAAACCGTTTGCCCTGGCAGACCGGGCAGGTGACCCAGACATCGGCGAGAAAATCCATTTCCAGCCGGTTCGAGCCATTGCCCTCGCAGGCCTCGCACCGGCCTCCCGAGACATTGAAGCTGAACCGGCCCGGAGCGTAACCGCGCGTTTTCGCCTCGGGCATCCGCGTGAAGAGGTCGCGAATCTGGTCAAACAGCTTGATGTAGGTCGCCGGGTTGGAGCGCGGAGTTCGACCGATCGGCGACTGGTCGATATCGATCACCTTGTCGAGATGCTCGAGGCCCTCGATCCCGCGTGTGCGCCCGGCTCCGTGATGGCACCGTTCAAGTCGCGCGCGAGCGCCTCGCGCAGGATGTCTCCCACCAGCGAGCTCTTGCCAGAACCCGACACACCCGTCACGCAGATGAAAAGCCCTAACGGAAAGCCGCGTCGATCGCCTTGAGGTTATTGTGCGTGGCTCCCTTGATTGTCAAGAAACCGTCCGTCGGGGGCCTTGCGCTCTTGCTGGTATCGCGATCGACTTCTTGCCCGCCAGATACGCACCGGTGAGGCTCTGGCGCGAACGAGCCAGGTCCTCGATCGTCCCCTGGGCGACGACCTCGCCCCCCTTGACGCCCGGCCCCGGCCCGAAGTCGACCAGATGGTCGGCTGCCCGCATCGTGTCTTCATCGTGCTCGACGACGACCACCGTGTTACCCAACTGGGCAAGCCGGCGCAAGGTCGTCAGCAATCGATCGTTGTCACGCGGGATGCAAGCCGATCGACGGCTCATCGAGAATATAAAGCACGCCGACCAGCCCCGCGCCGACCTGGCTGGCCAGCCGGATTCGTTGTGCTTCGCCGCCGGAGAGCGTCGGCGCGGCCCGGTCGAGGGCCAGATAATGCAGGCCAACGTCGATCAGGAAGGTGAGCCGGGCCACGAATTTCCTTGAGCAGCTCTTCGGCAATCGTCCGCGAGACGGTATCGAGCCCGACGACATCGATCGGCGAGCGCCGTCGCTCGCCGGCGGGCGCTGCTCGGCGCCCGCCCTCGGCCAGCGCATCAAAGAACCGAGCAACCTCGCCGATGGGCATCGCCCCCAGCTCGACCAAGCGTCTTGCCGCCGACCGTGACGGCTCGCGCGCGCGGGTTGAGCCTGGTGCCCGCACATTCCGGGCAGGTCATGCTGCGCATGTAGGGCTCGAGCTGGCTGCGGACCGGGCCGCCCGAGGCACCGCGATACTTGGCCAAAAGCTCGTTGGCGACGCCCACCCATTTCTCGGCATGCGACCAGACCTTGCTCCGGTTCTTCCAGCGATGGACGATGACCCGGTCACCGGTGCCGTAGAGCCACGCCCGGCGCCATTTTTCGTCGAGATTGCGCCACGGCCCCCGGAGCATCGACCCCTTGGGAGGGCCGTCGGGGTCGGCCTCGAGATTGGCCGCGAGCCCCTCGTAAAGATGCCGGCGCCACCGGCCGATTTCCTTGACCGGTCCCAACGGGGCGATGGCTCCGTCCCAGACCGAGAGTGCCGGATCGGGAACCAGAAGATCGGGGGCGAAATCGTGGCGGACGCCCAGGCCGTCGCAGGCCAGACACATCCCCTGCGGGCTGTTGAAGCTGAAGAGCTGCGGGCTGGGAGGATCGAAGCCGATCCCGCAGACGGCGCAGGCATAATTGCGAGGAAAGCAGCCAATCGGGCCGTCCCTCGGCGGCGATGATCACGGTTCCCTCGCCGAGCTTGAGGGCCTGTTCGACCGCCTCGGCCAACCGCCCGCGCTGGGTGGAGCTGAGATGGCGAGCCGGCCTTGAGCCGGTCGATCACCGCCTCGATCTGATGCTTGATCTGGCGGTCGAGCGACAGGTCATCGGAGAGGTTGACAACTTGTCCGTTGACCCTGGCCCGCACATAGCCGGCTCGGGCCAGCTCGGCGAACAGGTCTTTGTATTCCCCCTTCTGACCGCGAACGACCGGCGCCAGCACCAGAAAGGATGTTCCGGCCGGCAGTTCCTCCAGTATCCGCGCCACGATCTGCTCGCGGGTTTGCGCCGCCACGGGCCGGCCGCAATTCGGGCAATGCCCCTGCCCGACCCGGGCATAGAGCACCCGCAGATAGTCGTTGATCTCGGTGATCGTGCCGACCGTCGACCGCGGGTTGCGCCCGCCGGTCTTCTGCTGGATCGAGATCGAGGGACTCAGTCCGTCGATCCGGTCGACCTCGGGCTTGGGCATCTGGCCCAGAAACTGGCGCGCATAGCTCGAAAGGCTCTCGACATAGCGGCGCTGGCCCTCGGCATAGAGCGTGTCAAACGCCAGCGAGCTCTTGCCCGAGCCCGACACGCCCGTCAGGCAGATCAATTTACCCCGCGGCAGGACCAGTGACACATCGCGCAGATTGTGCTCGCGCGCACCCGAATCACGATGTCCGTCGCGGCCATCCTTAGTTGTCTCCCGTGAAGTGCGCGGGCTGGAATCCGCGACCGTCGTGCTCATCGATCGAAAGTCGAGAAACGATTAGTATACACGTGTCGCGTTAGGGTGTACAGGCGCGGAACCGCCGAGACGACGAACTCTCGAGGGGATGGTACATCTAGTTTCACACGCCGCACGGTGTCACGCTCGCATGAACGCATGCGTGACCGCCCGGAGCCAGACCTACTCGGGTTGACGCTCTTCAATGTCGCTTCACGCACTCCGCGCCAGCGGATGCCCGGCCAGCTTCTCGAGGATCGCGATCGGGGCTTTTTCGGGGGCGGCCAGGCTTGCCCGACGGATGATGAAGGTCTGCTCGAGGGCATACTGGCCGCTCAAGCAGGCGTGGCTGGCGCTGTCGGTGAAGACGATCCAGGTCGAGCCGGCGGGAAACTCCCAGCGGTCCTTGCGGCAGGTCTCTTGAAAGCCGGCGTCTTCCTTCATGGCGTGGTGAATCTTGAGCATGAAGCGGTCGTAAGGCGGACGGGCGACGACCGGCAGGCCCAGACTGGCCGCAGCCTCGCACGTCAGGTGCTTCCAGTGGTCCAAAGTACCCGGCTTCCGATACAGCCCGATCCGCTCCGCGAACTGGCCGGCCAGCGCCTCGAAGTGGTCGGTGGTGAGCCAGACCCTCGCCCGCTCGGGGTGGATATTGGTGAAAATCCGCAGCAAACGGTCACCGTGCGACGGCCGCGTCGGGAACGAGTCAAAATGCAGCAGGTCGTTCCGGGAATGCAAGGCAACCTGGCGGCCTGATTCCTCGATCGGCCGAAAACTCGCGAAGTCGATCTTCCAGCTCCCCGCGTACCGGTTCAAAAAAGTCCCCATGAACGCGATGGCGCGTTGCGAGTAGCCACGCATGATCTCGTGGACGCGTGCGCGCTGTGCGGCGTCGTTCTGATCAACGCCTTTCAATCGATCCTCCAGCGGCCGGTAGCTGATGTTCTTGTGATAGGAGGCATCAACTTGCTTCTGGGTGACCAAAAAAGCCCGGTCTTCGTCGGGCAAAAGCGGTGGAGAGATCGGGAAATACAGGATATCGCCTGCTTCGAGGCCTCGATATTCCGACCCGCTGGCTTCCGTGCCGAACCGCTCCGCCCCCAGCGTAATCCGTGCCATGGGAGATCACTCCTTGATTGATCAGTTGTCCGTTGTCCGTTCCCGGAACTGCCGGACCTCCTGGTCATTAGCGGGTCGTACATGATCATACCTCGATGCGGATATAGCAGAATCACGGAAAGACGGAAGACTATTAGCCAAAGCATTTGATACGGACCACTCACCAGTGCATCACGTAGCCGCCGTCGACGTTGATCGTCTGGCCGGTGATGTTGCATGCCTGGCTGGACGCGAGGAAGACAGCCATGGCGGCGATATCCTCGGGCTGTTGCCAGCGGTTCAGGGGGACGAGCTTCTTGATCTTGTCGGCGGTCCAGGCTTCATAGGTCGACCGCTCGGATTCCGGTTGTTCTCTGGCCCAGGCTTCATAGACCCCGCGGTTGAGCGGGGTCTTGACCATGCCGGGGCAGAGCGTATTGACCCGCACGCCGGATGGGGCGAGGTCTTTGGCGGCGCACTGGGCGAAATTGATCAGGGCGGCCTTGGCGGCGCTGTAGGGAGGATCGGTCTGCGAGCCGATCTGGCCAGCGACCGAAGAAAGAAAGAGCATCGAGCGCGATGGATGCCTGCCGCGATTGCGTGGTGCATCTGCATGATCGGTCCGCGCGTGCCGCGGCGGCCATCGCGGGGGCGAACGCGTGCGCGACGTTTACCGCGCCGATCAAGTTGATTTTCAGCACCGGCTCCCAGTCGGCCGGCTCGAGCTTCCAGAACGGAAAGCCGAATTTGCCGGAGCCGACGCCGACGGCGAAGACGACGTGGTCACACCGGCCGAAGCGTTGCTCGACGTCCTGGGCCGCCTGGCGAACCGCAGCGTAGTCGGTCACATCGGCCACCAGGCCCAGAGACTGCGGAAGTGAGCGGGCCAAGTCGTGGACGCTTGGGTCGCGATCGATGGCCGCGACATGCGCGCCTCGGCCGCAAACGCCTGCGCGATCGCCGCGCCGATCCCTCGCGCCGCCCCAAAGACGACGACCACATTGCTTCTGCCAGTCCCAGATCCACGATCGTCTTGACCCCGCAAAGTCGGTCGATTGTCGTCTCACTTCGCGTGGCACGCTGGCGGCCCGCTTGCTGGTTGCCGCGGCCGATGTCGACCATCCGATCGCGAATCGACCCTTCGGCATTCTTGGCCTGGTTGTTCTCGCGGGCCTCGCGAATCTGTTCGGCGGCAAGTCCGCTGTCCAGCGACGGCTTGCCCTTGGCCTGGCAGACTTGCTTCTCGCCCTTGCCTTTACCCTTGCCTCGACCTTGGGCGAGGCCGCTTGACCGCCGCCCTGGGACTGCGAGGGTTCGATCCTGCCGCTTGCTCCGGCAGCGCATCGGTCAGCTTGAATCGTCCAAATCCCGCCATCGTGATCATCTCCCTCGATAAACGTGAGTGGCTCGTGGCTGATTGCTAGTAGAGCCGAAACGGTCTCGGTTTTCACTAGCAACTTGCCCGTTGCCACTGTTCCATGCGTTTTCGACTGGCAACTGGCAGTCACTATGTCCCACGCTAAACTGTTTCGAGGGTAGACTTGAAGCGCTCGATCGTCTCCGACTTCTGACCGGCCTTCTCGCTGTCGTTCCTCCACCCTCGCTTCATCCGGAGACCATTCATGATGCCAGGAACCTGGATCGACGACCCGCCGCGACTTCGCTCGGAATGCCCTGCAGTCGCTGACCGCGCTCGTCTTGATCGAGGGACTGTGGTCGCGCCGGCTTCTCGGGGACGACGTCCGGCCCATCGTCGACGACTGGTTCAAGGAGCTCAACACGATCAGCCGGGATGTGCACGAACACCGAAAGAAGGACATCGAGTTCCAGCAGTCTCTGGAGCGCCTCTACCAGCGGGTCGACCTGAAGGCCTCTTGAAGACGCTGGACTTCGACCGGCTCGCCCCCGGGGTAAATTTCCCGGCGAAAGGGGCCAAGAGCTTGCCGGTCGATTTCTCTCATGTCGGCGGCTTGCCGGTCAAGCTCCCCTTCGGCGGGCAGATCTTTGCCATGGGCAAGGGACGCTCGGTCGTACCCCACGGCCACGACAACATGGCCACCGGCTTCCTGGTCCTGAAAGGAAACTTTCGAGGCCGGCACTACGATCGCATCGAGGACCATGCCGACCATTACATCATCCGGCCGACGATCGACCGCGAGTTCCAACCTGGCGAATTCTCGACGATCTCCGACCACAAGGACAACGTCCATGGTTCACGGCCGAGAGTGAAACCGGATTCCTCTTCAACGTCCACGTGATGGAAACGAACCCTGAGAACCCCAAACGCCCCGGCCGCGTTTACGTCGACCCCATGGGCGAGAAGCTCTCCGGCGGCCTGATCAAGGCCCCCAAGATCTCCTATGGCAAGGTCAATCAACTCTATGGCTAGCCGACCTGAACGGAGCTGGTCCGGCCTGTCGTGAGCCGACTTGGACTGACCAATCGGATCGTTGTGTGAATCTTCGCCATATCTTACATTAAGCAGACGCGCAGGTGAAAGAGGACATAGTCGGCCTGAATCAAGGCGTCCGCACAGACCACGGCGCGGCGAACCGCGGCATGGCGCGCGAGTGTTGGAGACGACCCCAACGGCGGTGGGAGCCTAACGGTGATCGATATCGGCACGACGCTCAACCAGAGATTCCTCCTGGAAAAGGAACTGGGCCGTGGAGGCATGGGGGCGGTCTATTCGGCCACTGACCAGCTCTTGCAGCGCAAAGTCGCCATCAAGGTCCTCAAGGAACAAAGCGGCGAAGAGGTCGGCAAAAAGCTACGGCTCGAGGCACAGATCGCCGCCCGGCTGCTGCATGAAAACGTGGTTCGGATCTACGACTTCGGTCAGGCCGAAGCGGCCTATTTCCTGGTCATGGAGGAGGTGAACGGCACCAGCTATTCCAAGCGGTGGCGGCATTTGTCGCTGGCTGAACGGCTGCGAGATCCTGGCGCTGGTGGCCGAGGCACTTGACTATGCCCACCACCAGGGCGTGGTCCACCGCGACGTCAAGCCGGCCAACGTGCTGTTGACCGCCAGCGACGTGCCCAAGCTGTCTGACTTCGGGCTCTCGATGATCGCCGAGCAAGGGGACCAATCGGGGGTCATCCGGGGCACGCCGCATTACATGAGCCCGGAGCAGACGCGAGGGGGCCGGCTGGACTACCGCACTGATTTGTATTCGCTGGGGGTGATGGTCTACGAGTCATCAACCGGAAGCGTGCCATTCACCGGGACGTCGGTCTCGATCATGTCGCAGCACTTCTCGGCCGAGCCTGAACGGCCGCGGTCGCGCAATCAGTTGGTCTCGCCGGAGCTCGAGGCACTGATCTTGTCGCTGCTGGCCAAGCGGCCCGACGAGCGGCCTGGATCGGGGGCCCTGGTGGCGCAGGCACTGCGCCAGGAGGTCGAGCGGATTCGCGAACGCGAAGGTCCAGGGCGGCGAGCGCATCAACGGCGACATTGCGGTCACGGGCTGGGAACGTGACAGGAACCGTCGGCATGACGGCGCCAGGGTGACCGAACCCTTGCCGCGCCAGACCCACGCCGGCCAACGGGCCTGCGACAGGAGGGCCAGCCGTCTCACGCTCTCGCCCGCGACGCCACCGGTCAGGCGAGCGAGTCGCTCGAGACTGACGCTGGCCCAGCCTGTCCGTCGCGAACATCACGTCTCGTCATCCCACTCGGCGCACCGGCGGCGGCCGATCTCACGGTCAATCCGCTCGCCATGGCCACGGTTGCCAGCACGGGCGGCATCACGGCTTTGATCCGCTCGCCCCTGGTCCGCCGGATGCTCGAAGTGGTCCTGGCCGAGCCGATTCTGCTGTCCGCCGACGAGCGCTATCTCCACGGCCACTATCTGGCCTATCTCTTGAGCGGCTCGCGCCGCCGCGGCCTGTTCTTGCGCCGGCCGCTGGATCCTCGCAACGCCGATCGCGGCCGGCTGCTTCTGGGCATGACCTACGCGATCATGGCCGGCGGCGACGAAGACGCCATCCGCGACGCGGCCGCACTCCTGGACCAGCGGATCGAAGTCCGCCCGTTCCTGTCGCCAATCGTCGTGGCCAAGTATCTGGCCTGCCGCGAGAGCCCGGCCAAGCGCAAGCTGTTCCGTCAGACCCGCAAGGCCATCGGCCGAGGCGAGCACTTACGCCCAGAAACACATGATCGACGCCAAGGGCGTGCTCAACCCCGGCTTGATGCCGCAGAGGCTCGAGGACCTGCAACTTGCTCGCACCGGCCCGCACCGAAGTTGACGACGTGCTGGTCGAACGGTGGAACCGTGTCACCGAGGTCTGGCGGAACGAGGTCGAGTTCCGCACCGCCGTGCTGCGCTACGCCACCAACAATGCCCACCGCGACCCGGCCAGCTCGGCCTTATGGCCCGAGGTGGTTTACCCCTTGATCGAGCGGGCCCGCTGGCACCGCCGGATCCGCACTCGCACCGAAGCTGTCTGGGACTACCTCTGCGGCCGGCTTGCATGTTCCCGACGCCGGCGTGGTGCTCGACCGGGTGCTCGTCCGGGCCGTGCCGGCGCCGCTGGTCGCTCAGCTGGACGACTCGCTGGACCTGCTTGCTCGACAATCCGCGGCTCGACGATGAAGAGGCCGACCCATTCGCCCCGCGGCCCCGACGAGGCCGACCGCCTGACCGCCTCGCTCGACGACAGCCGTGTCAGCCTGGTCGAGCTGGCCGCGGAACAGCTGGGCACCGATAAGGCAAAGGGCCTGCTGCCACTGGCTGATCCCGACCCGATTCGATTCACACAGGGGCAGCTTCATGAACTCTGGAAAGAGGCGCTCACGGTCCTGCAGAGTCAGGCCCAGCCCGGCCGGGCGCCAAGCCGGCCGGCCACCGCCATGTCCCGGTCGGCCCGTACCGGCTGATCGTCATTCCCTCCATCCGCGGCCGGGCCGCCGGCCAGATTGCCATCCAGGGCATGCCCAACAAACAGATCGAGCTGACCACGCCCACCGGTCCGAACCAAGGGCTCCGCCGCCAAGCCGCTCCTGGCCGTGTGGCTCTACCACGATAACAGCCTCGCCATCGTTCACCTCGACTTCATGAACACCGAACGCTACGTCCTCTGGCATGCCCCCAAGGCCACCAGCTCAATTTCGACGATGCCGCCGACTTGAACCACGAGCTCTACACGCTGGGCATGGAAATCCCCGACCAGCTCGACAGGGTGCTTACCCGCAGCTTCAAGCCTCGTCGACCGATCTCGCGCTGAAGTGATCTGTTTTTCGGGTTTCCGACCACGTCCGGTTTTCGCCTTGGTTCGTTCCTTGCGCGTTTCGGCCTTAGGATTCCCGGCTCGGAATCGGCGAATGGTGCACATAATGGAGTGCCGACAGACATGCGTCGAATGATGCGAAGGAGCCGCGCCGGCGAAGCCGCCCATCGTTCCGCCGCGACCAGCGGCGTGGAAGCCACGATCCAGCCGAAATCGAGGCCCAAGCGGCCTCGACGGCAGACCGAAACATCCGCCGGATGGGCCGAATCGAGCGCGGCTGGTGGCTCGCTCTTGCGTGGGCGATGCTGGTCTTTTCCGCATTTCCGATCGCCAACCTTTCCTGGGCTCTCGACCAAGGACTATGGTCTGTGGTACCAGGTCGGCCTGGCTGTTCGCCAGGGGCTGGATATCTATCCCCGGCCTGAAACCGGCCGGCTCTTTCCGTTCATGTATCCCCCCTCCGCCGCCGCGATGCTGGCCTGGGTCAGCATGCTGGGCTCACTCGGCTCGCTGCTGGCGCTGGTGATGGTGAATTCGGCGGCTTGGCTGGCGTCGATCGGCTGTCGGTCTGGCTGGCGGTCGGACCTGGCAAAGCGGCGGCATCCCCTGGTCGTGATCCTCCCCTCGCTCTCCATCATCGTCTTGGTTCACAACATTTACTTGCTGGGTCAGCCCAATCTGCTTGCTCCTGGCACTCCTCTTGGGCGCATTTGCTTGCCTGCGGCTGGGCGGCCGTCGGGGCCGGCTCGCTCGTGGCGACGGCCGCGGCCATCAAGGCGTTTCCGATCCTGGTCCTGGGCTACTTGATCTACCGCCGGATGTGGACCGCCTCGGCGGCGACCGTGGCCGTGCTGGCCGCCTGGCTGTTGATCGCCCCCCTTCCTTTCCGCACACCCGCTCAGGCGGTCGACGACCTGGTCGTCTGGTCGAAGGGAATGGTCTTCACCTACAACTCGCACGGAATCGCCCAGCGCCCGTTCCGATCATACAGCTACAAGAACCAGTCGATCATGGCGCTGGCCCACCGACTGCTCCGCGACGTGCCGGCTGATGGCGAGTCGGATCTTGTCGCGGCGAGCGCGGCCGGACATCGGCCCGCGGCCGACCAAAGGACTACCGCCGTCGACCCCTCGACCGACCTGCTCACCTTCTTGAAGCCGCACTGCCGACCAGGTGTGACAACGGCACAAACTGTCGGTGGCACGAGAGACGGGTCAGTGACGATCGCCGAGCACGGTCGAGCGGAAGACGCAGCGAGCCAACCCCTCGGTGGGATGATGTCCTCCAGGGTGCCGAACCCGCGCTCCGCGCCGCCTGGAGGGTCAATATCGCCGATTTGAGTTTCCGCAGCGGTGACGGCGATCACCGGTGGCAGCGATGCTGGCATTATGGCTATTTGTCGCGACTGTGCTGCCGCCGAGAAATCGCCGGACCCAACAGACCGACGCCCTCGAGTTTGCCCTGGTACCTTGCTGACGGTGATGTTCTCCCGTCTGTCGTTCAACTACGCCTACGTCTGGCTGATCTACCCGACGACACTGGGCCTGCACCTGGTGATCAGCGAGGCATCGCACCGCTCCGTGGCACGGCTCAAGGTCGCTTGGATTCACCGTCGATCTTGATCCCCGCGCTGGCGATCCCCATGCCGCTTTTGCCAAGCCTACGGCAATCTGTTTGTGCCTGCCTTGTTACTGGTCTTCGGCCTGGGGCTATGCTCTACTGTGCCGGTCACTGCGGGCTGCCATTCGACTGATGGAAATTCGGCTACGTTATCTCGTCGTGAATGTCACGCGTCCCAAGTCAACTCCGGTTGTGCGGTCACTCGTAGGGCAGTTCGCCGATCAGGCCACGGCAAATCACTCAGTCTGGCATTGCCTTTTTCGGGCTTTGGCCAACAATGCCGCCTCTTCAGGCGAGGCATCCAGCGCGAAGGATTGCGGCGGATGGACTCGGATCGCGGTCGCGGGTTGATCACGATCCGGCTGCGGCTAAATGTGCGGTCAAGGGAGCGGAACTCACCTACCACGGCTGCTCTCCCCAACGGACGAGGCAAGCACGGCGCGGTTGGTTTGATCCGATCCCCGCGAGAGGCGGCCGCGAGCGGGACAAAGGCGAAGCAAGGAGGCGTATGCCGATGGTGCGCTGGTTCGTTGACCGTCTGCCCCAACGTGGGATTCCCTCGGTCAGCCTGAGGCGGCTGCTGCCCGAGGCCCAGTTCGTGGGATGCGCGGACTGGAATGTCTCTGGCTGCACCGACGATCATCGCCGGCTGGAGCCGGGCCAAGTGTTTGTCGCGGCCCGCGAGCGGCACGGCCGGGTACGACGGGCATCTTTTCGTGCGCGAGGCGCTCGAACGAGGTGCGGCCGGCGTGGTGGTCGAACGTCCGTGCCCCGAAGCCGGGCGGCTCCAGGTTGTCGTCCCCGACGCAATGGCGGCCCACGCCCGGATTTGCCACGCCTTGGCCGGCGACCCCTCGCGCCGGCTCGTGACTCTGGGAGTTACCGGCAGCTTCGGAAAAACGATCACGGCTTTGATGGTGCGCTCGATCATCGAGGCCGCAGGTGATCGGTGTGGACTCGTCGGCTCGCTGGGTTTCTGCGACGGGGCCGAGACCCGCGCACTCGGAGCTGGGTTTGATCCAGGCTGTCGGGATCGGCATGGGCGCTGGGGCAGCGGTTTGATCGCCGCTCGCAAGCGACGTGACCATGAGCCTGGTGCCTTCGCGCCGGCTGCGGCCGGTCTTGCGGCTCTGCTGGCCGAGATGGTCGAACGCCGCTGCAAGGGGGGCGTCCTCGAAGTCTCGAGCGAGGCCCTTGCGCATCGTAGCTTTGACGGCGTCGCCTTTCACGCCGCGGTGGTAACCGACGTCGCCGCGCCTTTCGGGTTTCCGCCTGAAGTGCTTCTGCAAAAGCGCCGGGCCAAGGCCAAGCTGTTTCGCCAGATCGTGCCCGGAGGCGTGGCGGTGGTCAATGCGGACGATCCGCAACGCCGAGATTCTGGGTGGGGTCAACCTTGAGGCGCGCCGGGTCGCCTTCGCTCTCGAGCCGGCGTCCGCTGCCAGAAGAGGAGGCGTCGACGTGAGCGCGAAAGCTCGAGCGGATCGATGGCTCGGGCACGCGGATGGTGCTTCACGGCTTCGACCGCGAGGCTGGCCGTCCACTTACCCTTGATCGGTCCACGGGCAGCAACCTGCGCGTTGGCCGCGGCCGCCCTGGCGTGGGCCATGGAGATCGATCGGGCCGACGTTGTCGCCGGGCTCGAGGCCGTTCAATGCCGTCGCCGGCCACCTCGAAGCGGTCGTCGAGGGCCAGGATTTCGACGTCCGCGATCGACGCCGCCCAAACTCCCGATGACCGTGGCAGAGGCCTTGGCCGCGCTGCGGGCCGTCGCCGCGGGACGCGTCCACCTTGTCTTGAGCGCCGAAGGGTGCGGTGATCGGCGCGAACGACGCCGGCTCGCCGAGATCGCCGAAAACGGCGCCGATCGCGTGATCCTGACGCTCAGCAACCCCCGAACCGAGGATCCCAACCAGATCCTCGACGACCTGCTGGCCGGGTTCCGACGCCCCGGCAAAGTTCGCGTCGAGCCCGACCGACAGATCGCGATCGAGGCCGCACTAGCCGACGCCCGCACCGGCGACGTCGTGCTGATCGCCGGCAAGGGCCGCCACGCTTACCAGATCTTCGCCGACTCCGTCATCCCCTTCGACGACCATGCCGTCGCTCGCCGTTGGTTCCAGTTTCATAAACCTACCCTAGCTCAGCGATCCGCCTGAGCGCGAATTGACATCCTTAGACTCGATTCCATAAAGGATTGTCGCCTCGATCGTGCTTCGAGCGGCACGTTCCGCGAACCCGGTTCATGCCGATGCGTCTGATCAGTAGAATGAGGCCGTGCGCTCGTGTTCCTCGGGTCGGTGGGTTGAAGAATCAACGCAAGGCAACGAATTACCAATCACGAAGGTCAGCCCTGGCCTAGAGTCAAGTAAGACTAAACTACACGCGAGGACCGCAGATGATCATGCGACAAGCAAAATCCCCACTCCTAAAACCTCCCCGGCGCGAGCAGGGAATCAGCGACCACGACCCTGCCCAGTTGAGCGCCTCGCTCCGCGAACTCGCGCTTTGAGCGTTTCAGCTCGTACGCCCAAGGGACGGATCGTCATCCGAATTCGAGAGCGGAGCGGATTGTACGAACAACGAGCTGAAGGACGTGCACGGGCAGATTGTACAACTCCAACGATCGCTTCGAGCGCAACACATGGACGACCTCGCTGCCTACGTCACGGCACTGCGGGAGCGCGTCGAAGAATGCCTCGCCTGAACCGGGAATGGCGACACTTCGTGCACGAGCGATTCCCTTCATAAGAACTTCCTGTCCTGCCCAATCGCTTCAAGAGATCGTCGCTCCCGCTAGCATTCGGGCTGACGATCATGTCCAGAGCGATGACCCGCAATGCTCCCTCCGAGATGAGTGTGCCGCACCTGCTTCACAAAAGCGACCACATTTAGTCACAACGTATTGTGATCGTCGTCATCGACGGTCACGATGGCCAGGAACGCACTTCGCGGCTCGTAGCTGATTTCCCGTGAGAACCAATAGAGACCGACCATGACCCAGACTCAAAAAAAGTGTGGGGTCCTCGAGGCGATCCTTCGCGCGAACCTTGGACGAAAGCCCAAGCTGCTGCGGCTCAAGCTACGGCGGATGCTGGCGGACCCCTTCACGTTCTTTCGGGGCACGAATCACCTCTTTGTCGGCGATTGGCCCGAGCTGCATCCGCCAGAAGTCGGCCCAGATATCTTGATTTGCGGCGATCTCCATCTCGAGAATTTTGGTGCGTATCGAACGGTGGACGGGGACTTCCGCTACGACATCAACGACTTTGACGAATCGATGGTCGCGTCCAGCAGCCTGGATCTGGTCAGGTGCACCGCCAGTATCTTCTTGGCCGCCGAGCAATGGAGGCTGTTGCCGACGCAGGCCACGAGTATGGCCTTGGCATACCTGGAACACTACCGCACGGCGATCCTGGCGGCGACCAGGGCGGGGGCGGTGGGTGAAGTTGCTCCGCACAGCGGGCATGGCGCGATCTGGGAACTCCTGGGGTCGACGGCCATTGGCATCCAAGAATCGCTTCTCGCGAAAAACACGAACGCAAGAGTGGGTGCCGCCCCGGATTCCGCCGCACAAACAGTCACATCGCGATCTCGCTCAAGCGGTTCGAATTGATCTGCGAGGCTGTGGAAGCCCACGGTCGGAAGGTGGGAATGCCCGACCAATTTCACGTCCATGACGTCACTGGTAGAATCGTCGGCGTTGGCAGCTTGGGCGTTCGTCGCTATCTGGCTTTGCTCGAAGGCGAAGGTCCGCCTGACGGCTACAGGCTTCTCGATATCAAACAGGTCGAGCCGTCGGCGCTCTTGGCTCTAACAAAGCCTCGCAGCCAGATTATGGTGGCGACGACCTGCGCAGCGGGTCGTGCAAGCCCAGACCTCACTGCAGGGCCATCCGTCCGCGGGACTCGACGTGCTACACATCGGCCAATACGCGTGTCGCATTCGGGAAATGATACCCGAGGAAAACCGTTCCAGCCTTGACCGATTCCGCAGGCAACCGGCCAAGCTCCGTGAGGCAGTTGAGACCGCCGGACTGCTCACGGCATGGTCGCATCTCCGCGTGCGCCCGGCTGGCACTCGGCCTGAACAAGGACCAAAAGCAGGATCACTGGCCGAGCTGGCTGACTGGTCAAACGGAGCTGCAATCGACGCCGTACTCGCCGCAGCCGCCCGCTTCGCCGAGCACACAAACCGGTATTACGCCGAGTTTCGCAGGTCCGTTCACGACTGCGGTGGTGTGGCTGAATGCTTCGAGTCAAGCCGCGAGACCGAAGACTTGCTGAATGCCTGATCCGCATTCTTTGCTTTGCCATTCTTACCCGACCGGAAGGATAAGAAACAAGCGAGCCCGACACGGCAAAAGGCATGAGCGCACGCACGTCGCGTTGTTCGATGCGTTGCGATGCGATAAGCTAAAACGCAAACAGGAGGTGTGCGTTTCATGCTGAAATCGTGCGTCAGGTGGCTTATGCGTTCGGTCGGACACCAATCCCGTCGAGGGACGGTAATCTTCGTCGTGGTCAGCGGCGCCCTGATGCGGGATTCCACAGGGCATAACCGCGACGCGAGCAGTTGCTCAGGTCGAAGGGTCAAGAGGTGCATCGGCGACGACGAGCGGGAATTCCACGACGATTAACACCGAGGATGACTCGGACGCGGGCGTTGATGGTAAAGGTGCGGCTCGTTGCGAAACATCCGAGTCATTTCTGACGTCGATCGCCCATGCTTCGACCCCGGTGATCGTCGTGACACTCGTGATCGCCGCGATGTCGTTTTACCTGATCGCGCTCGTGGTCTGGATGGCCCTGCATTATCGTACAACGGTCGCGATCCCGCACGACCTGGTGCGCGACATCCAAAACGTGCTGGACCAGAAAAAGTATAACGAGGCCTATCAGCGGCTAGTCGGAAGATTCATCGTTTCTGGCGCGAGTGCTGGCCAGCGGAGTGCGCAAACTGCCGGCTGGGGTTCTCGCAGGCCCAGCGGGCCATGGAGCTCGCCAACGAAGACGCAACGATGGAGATGGAACATCGCACGACCTACCTGGCCACTGTGGGAACACTTGGCCGATGATCGGGCTAGTTGGAACGGTTTACGGCATGATCATGGCCTTTCACGTCATCGCGCTCGAGGGGGCACCCCACAGGCCAGCCAGCTCGCGGCGGGGATCTCGACGGCTCTTTACGCGACGCTCGAAGGAATCGCGATCTCGATTCCGGCGATCTTCTTTTACGCCATTTACCGTAACCGAATCGCGCGGCTGTCGCTGGAGGTGGGCATGGCGGCCGAGCCGTTGCTCGAGCAGTTCGTGCCGGGCGTGCGGCCGGCGACTCCGGCCCGCCAGCCAATCACGGACCGGCCCCAGCACCTCGGCACACCTCATCCCTTCGCCGTCAGTGCCGCCCTGGCCGCCGACCGGAGGCAATCCCCGCGTCCGGCACCTGCCGGCCGTCACGAGCAGTGACTATCGCTAACTGAATAGAGGCCCCATGCACTCACGTCGCAGACGAACGGCGACTTCGAGCGTCCTCAATCCCAACCTGATGCCGCTGCTGGACGTGGTGCTTCAGCTCATCACGTTTTTCATGATGTTGGTTCATTTCGGAACAAGGCTCGAGGGGGCGACCAAGGCGGTGCGGCTGCCGGTCGCACCGGCCGCTTTGCCCGGGTCAGACCTGACGTTCGACCGGCTGGGGGTGGCAATGGACGCTCAGGGCCGGCTACTGGTCGGGGCCGATGCGCTGGATGACGAGGCCGCGTCGGCATGGTGGGCCGACAGGCCAAAACCCGCCGCGCCGGTCTCGAAACCCTGGGAGAGTCGGCGGCGGCCAATGACGATCTGCCGACCGTGGTAATTCTGCGGGCCGATCGGGCGGCATCGTACGGGGCAGTCCGGCGGGCCCTCGCCGAGGCCCAGGACAAGGGCTTTGCGCACTTTAGCCTGGTGGTGTTACGGAGGCAGCAGACAATGAGCACGGGTGCGGGACTGGGGATGGGCCTGAGCTTGTCGCAGGCGGAGTTGGCGCCGGCTATGGCGGTCGCCGATATGGCCGCGCCTCGGTCGGCTCGCTATCGGCCTGGACCGCCCGAGGAGGTCGCGTTCCCGGTCGCGCCGATGCTCGACATGGCGTTTCAACTTCTGGCCTTCTTCATCCTGACGTTCAAAGCTCCGTCTGCCGAGACCCATCTGGACCTGGACTTGCCCGCGACGCCAGTGGCCCTGCCGGCTGCGTCTCGTGGCGAAGCTCATCCTACGCCCGTGCGCAATGTCGACACCGACCTGGAAAACGACCTGTTGGTCCGTGCGGAGGCCGACGACCTGGGCGACCTGAAAGCGCTGCGGCTAGGCGAAGCCCCGCTTCCCGATCTGGCCACCCTCGGCAAACGTCTCCATCGCTATACCGAGCTACTCGAGGGCCGGCCGCTCCGCGTTCGCCTGGTCGCCGACGACGGCCTGCGCTATGAGCCGGCCGCCCGGATCATCGCCACCTGTTCGGCCGCCGGTGTCGCCGCAATCCGGCTGACCCAGCCAGGGGCCATACCTCCGCTGCCCGGCGGACGGAGGCAGAGCCTCAGGGAATCAACAAGAGACCGGGCTGGATCAGGAGGGCCCTGATGAACTCGGATTTCGGGGCAAGGCGAACTTTCGCGTCGTTTTCGGGCCTGGTTCTGGGATGTGGCACCTGGTCTTTTGCCGACGATGCCGAACCCACGCACCAACTCAGCCTGGCCGACTTGGCCGCCTATCGCTCGGCCCTGACGGGCAAGGCGACTGCCGAAAATGCGAAGGCGTCCGACGCGCCCGTGCGGTGAGATTCAAAGACCTCTGGAACCACCCCGATGCATTTCGCGGCCGCCGTGTGACGGTCCAGGGACGGGTCGAACGGATCTTCCGCCAGGGGCCGGTCGGCAGCTTCCCCGCACTGGCCGAAATCTGGATCGCTCGCCGGCGGGTGACCCCTTTTGCATGGTTGTTCCCCAGGACCGGCTGGCCGGCGACCACGGGCTGAGATCGTCCATTCCAAACTGAGCCGGGCCAACCGTCCGATTTACTGGTACGTTCCTGAAAATGGTCCGCTATGCGGCGGGGATGGCGCTCGTCTGGCCCCGCTGGTTGTGGGCGATCAGCCGCCGGTGCCAGCACCGGAACACGCGAATCCAGGCAAGTGGCGGCTCGAGTTCCGACGGAAGGACTTAAGCCATGGGCCGGGTTGCCGGCAAGCTGGTTGCTTGGCCTGACGCTGGCGGCCCTGATGGCCGGAGTGCTCGCCTGGCAGCATTTCTGGCCGCGCGGTCACGTCGCGCGGGCCTCGGGCCGGGGCGATGAGCTTCCGTCCGCGGCCGATCCTCCACTAGAATTCATCGAGCCAGCATGACGAACGTGATGAATCCGCTGACGTTTCAATCTTCCATTCCGCTGACTTCCTGAAAATGCCCGGTCTTGGGGTCGAAGGAATAGAGCCGACCCCCTCCACTCACCAGGGCTTCGCCGAGGAGCCGTTGCTGGCCTCAGCCTTGGCTCCCTGCTCCAAGTCCATGACTCCCAAGTCCCTGTCGGGCACTGAACGCTAGACAGACGGCCGGCGATATAAATCATGAAGTTGTTCCGACGAGCATTGAAGAACGATAAACAATGGACTCCCAAGCCAGAATGGCATAGTGACTCTGGAGCAGGCTCATTCAGGGCTTGCTGACTCCACTTTCCGGTCAACGAACTGAAGGCATAGGCATGACGGCCGATGAAATAGGCCGCGAGATGATTGCCGCGATGACCGGATAGAGACGTCTTTTTCGCGGGCTCAATCAGGGCTTGCCGGACTCCATTTCCCTGCCTTCACGGAGAACGCGGCGACCTCCGTGATCTGGCTCTCCGTCGACGGCCAGCGCGACGAGATTCGTGCCACGGCATCGGCCCATCCTCAAAAACTTTGACACCCTTAGGAGCTGTGTACGTGTGCCAGGTCTTGGTCTCCGGGTTATGGGCCCAAACCTTCGTCTGACTGGGATCGTCGATCGCGAGGATCGGCTCCGGCGCCTGGAAAAGCGATCGTGGGTGTGAGGCGCTTCATCTCTACGAGTCTGGGATGGTTCGAGGCCGCGACCAGCGGCGTGACGAGTGTCTCGACCTTGGTCTGGCTCAGTCTCTTGCGATGCTTCGCGAGGGGCCATCGGTAGCTCCTCGTGCGAGCAGGCCCAGGCCCGCCACGGTCACGCCCGCCGCCAGAGTCAGCGCAATCATCGTCTTGATCTTGGTCAACAGCATGGCTCTCAATACTCCTTCCGCTATAACGGTCACCGAGGCCGAGACGACCCCAGCCGTCTGCCGCCTTGGCCCATCTGAGCTGTGCAACACACTCTCGATCGTGGATTTCAGCAACGCTGCCGGCACGGTCTTGGGTGTGCCGTTCCAGATGATCGCCGCTCCCGACAGCTCGGCCGAAGGAGCAGGCCCCGGCGGACCAACCGGCCGCGCAGCCGCTCTCGCCCACGTGCCAGCCGGCTCCTGATCGTCCCGACCGGGCATCCCAAGTGCCGCGCCGCCTCTTCGTAGGAATGGCCTTCGAGATCGCAGAGCACGACCGGCAGGCGGTAATGGTCCGGCAGCCGGTCGACTTCTTCGTGGAGGGCCTGGACCAAGTCGTCCGAGATCCCGGAGCCGGAACTGAACTGGCTCGGTTTCCCGCGATTTCGGCCGCACGCCGCTCGGTCGCCCGCCGCCGATTGGCAGCGACCTTGACCCGAACCGCCGCCCGACAAGCGACCCGATGAAGCCACGGTCCCAGCGAGTCCCGTACCCAGAGCGTGCGACCTTTGCGTACCAGGATGAGAAATGTCGCCTGAAAGGCGTCCTGGGCGTCGTGGTCGTTGCCGACGATCCCGAGGCAGGCGCTCAGAACCATCGGACCGTGCCGCTCGACCAAGGCCGCGAAGGCGACCTCGGCCGCCTCGCCGCGCCGGCATGCAAACTGCTCCAGGAGTTGACCATCCGTCAATCCGGCGACAACCCCCACGTTGAACAGCGTGTGGAGATGGTGCAGGACGGCCTCGCTCCGTTCGATATGGCACAAGTCAGGCCCCCAGTGGTCGGCAACGGTTTTTCTTCTCATTAAAGCAGAGCGAGTCGGCAAAAAGTTCCAGCATTTTCGAAAAGTCTCCGCGTGTGGCGTCGCCCCGTGATCTCCTCCGCCATCCCCCAGAATCCGCGATACTTCCGGACCGGTCTGGGGTTGAATGCTAGATACGAGAACAGCTCGAGGAAGGGTGTCGATGACAAAACACGCGTGAACCAATAGTTCAGCGGCGGCGTCGATGGTTCAGCGTTCAAGCACCGCCAGGAGCTGTCTATCCATGATCACATCGTCTAGCCGGATTCGCGGAATTGTCCCGTTGGCGCTGTCGATCGGGCTCTTGGTAGTGCCTCAAGCAGGTGCGCATCGGGGGCGGGGCGGCCATGGCGGAGGCGGCCACGGCGGAGGAGCCCAGCCGCTCGACAGCCCCATTTCGCCGCACGCCAGCCGATGTATAACGCACCCCGAATGCTCGCGCGACAGCGCCGTCATGGCGGCAGTAGCATGAGTAGCGGTGCGGCAAACAGTCACGCGTAGACCAATACCGCAAATGCCCACGCGAATCGAAGTAACTCACAATCTCGGCGCAATCATTCGCAGGCTCTTACCAGTAGCACACACGCCAGTAATAACGCCGCAGCCCTCGCCAGCAGCACACACGCCCGCAATAACATAGCGGCCGTGCCCGGCAGCACCAACATGCGGAATAACGTCGCATCCACAAATACCGACCGGCAGTCCAACCGTTGGAACTGGCAGTCCAACCACGCTCGGGACCATGCCAACGCTCTCCGCGTCCAGTGGCCTCGTGCCGAATACCTACACGTACGGCACTGGTCGGGGTGCTGCAACTACCGAGCGTATGGCTACGGGAATGGCTACCGCAACCGTCTTACGGTCGGGGTTACGGATATGGCAGGTCCCAGGGACTCAACCGTGGAGTTATCGCCGGATTAATGTCAGTCCGTGCAAGCCTCACACGTATCGAGCACGATTACCAGGGCCACCGCATTCGGGCAATGCATGCGATCACGATGGCGATCCGCCAACTTTCGCACCGATCGATGATGAACGGCGGTATGGGCATGAATAGTGGCATGGGCATGAACGGCGGCATGGGCATGAAATGGAGGGGCGCGGCACGACAGGGCGGCGGCGCGGGAGGGTTCGGCATGCGACAGGGTGGCGGCGCGGGAGGGCTCGGCATGCGACAAGGTAATGGCGCGGGAGGGCTTCAGCCGCAACGGATGTCACAGGCCCAATCGGACAACCGGATGGGCCAAGATCTTCGCGACTGCAGGGGATTAACATGCAGATCGCAAGCCAAGGTTCCAATTCTAACGGCCATTCCCGGGCGAGCGGACATGTCCAGCAAGCGATACACGAGCTGAATGTCTGCGCTTTCGATCCGCTGATCGGGCCTTTGGATGAGCCGAATCCAGAGGGCATTTGCTCTCGCCGCAGTAGCGCTCGGCCTCCGTTCCCAGCCAATCAATCTTTGACGGCCTCGAGCGACTTGGAGATCAAGTGCCCGCTCTCGGCGACCTCGATCAAGTAGACCTTGTCCTTGATCTTGACCTCGGCCTCGAACGTGTGCTGGCCAATCCCGGTGGAGCGGGTGATATCGCCGATCTCGCCCCCCTTTGCGTGCTCGTGCAACGGCGGCCGCACGGCGGCCGGGCAGTCGGCGAGCTTGACCTCCTCGTCGTCAATGACGAGGACCTTCTCCACCAGCGTCCCGTCCTCGGCGACCACGATCTCGTACGACTTGCCCTTGTGAGTCGACGACGGTCTGATAGATCGTGACGCCGTACTTCATGTCCCTGCCGATGGCGTCGATCTTCTCGCCAAAGCCTCGCTCCGGAACGTCGCCTGGACGGCGGCCGGGCAGCGGTCCAACGGAGATCTTTTCGTCGTCGACGGCCAAGTTCATCTCGGTGAGTGTGCCGTCTTCGAGCACGCCAACGCATACGTCTTGCCGCCAATGGCGACTTCAGCCCGGTAAACCGTCCTCGGCCGTCGTCTCTTTCTCTCTTGGTGACGGTTTCGATCTTCGCTCCCTTCGCCTCCGCCTGGAACGTCTTCGTACGGCCGCGGGGCAGTCGGAAAACTTGATCTCTTCGATCGTCGGCCCGACACCATCCCGAAAACGAAGCCCGAGAACACGGCGATCACGAACACAGATGGCTGCATGGCGACCTTTTCCCCGATTGCTAGCAGGACGACGGCAACTCAGGCGAACAGAATCATATCTTGAGTGTACCGCTGGTCACACGTATTGGTCAATAGCCTCGGATGAATCAGGCAGTCACCGTCAATCACCGCGCGTCAGTCAAACCTGTCAGGTGCCCGTCGAGATAACGCCATCGTGAATCGCTGGGCTTGACCCGCCATACACGGGATGTCACAATTTCCCGTAGCGGTGCCTCTAGCGGAGGAGTCATCTCCGTGCCCAAATCAACGTCTCAATCTCGTTGGGCGAAAGCCCCCTGACCGACCCTCGGTCGCTGGCTAGTTCGGCCGCTGTTCCACGTGCTTGTGCTGCTGCTGGCGTCGCTGACAGCCCTGAACGTCGCGTTGCCGATGACCGCGGCTCACGTCCCAAGGCACTCTACGCCGAGATCGATCCCGTCGACAACCGTGCCGACGTTCCCAGCTCCCCGGCCAAGGCGGCGGCGGTCCTGGGAGACATAGGTGGAATGAGCAGTTTGCCCTTCATTCCGCCGTCCGACGGGACAAAGCCCCAGGGGGCGACCCGTGATCCGGTCGCCGAACCCTGCTGGCCGAGATCTTGCCCAGTTCTCAGCCCAAGCCGAGCGAGTCGCTCCAGCGGGCCTTGCCAGGCCCGCAGACGACGGGCCAGGGCCTGATTCCCGGCTCGGGTTCGGGCGGCGGCGGGGGGGCCGGCGGGGGTCCGGCGGCGGTGCCGGCCGCGGCATCGGACCCGGCACCCAGTTCTTTCGGCGCACGCGACCATGCCCATTCCTTCGCCTACGTCATCGACTGCTCCGGCAGCATGGCCACGCGAAACTCGCTGGAAGTCGCCAAACGTGAAATGCTTGCCAGCATTAACCAGCTTCCGCCAGATGCTCAGTTTGCCGTGATTTTCTATAATCTCCAAGCACGCATGCTGAGAGATCCGCAGGGGCAAAAGGGGTTGATGGCGGCGACGGCACCCAACAAGGCGCGGGTGCAAACCCAACTGGCGACGATCGCGCCGGATGGGGGCACCGATCACATGTCGGCCTTGCGCGAGGCACTGAAGCTGAAGCCCGAGGTCATTTTCTTCCTGACCGACGCGGATTTGATGACCAACAACGACGTCAACGAAATTCTCGCCGGAAGTCGGATCGACGCGGATCCAGGCCGTCGAGTTCGGACGTGGCACCGAGCTGGGCCAGCGAACCCCGCTGGGCCGGCTGGCGACCACCACCGGTGGCTCATACCTCTACATCGACGTGAGCCATTTCCCCCGGTCGAGCGCCGGTTTCTGAGCAGCTGTCGGCTCAGAGCCGTACTCCGGTGTTCTGATTTGCGGCTATAGCGTCCGGAACGCCGTCCCATTCATGCGTGCAAATGCATCGGTTTCTTCCAAAAGCGGGCATGCCCTCGGTTGAATGTGTTTTCCCTTCCATGCTACTGTATGTCCCCCGTGACTTTGTGGAGAGAATTACGGGCTAGGCCCTTTCCCGGCGGGCGGTGGTCGTGTTTAATCGCTGGGTGAAGCGGGGCGGTTGGTTTCGAAATCTCGAATCACCCGCCGAAGTGCTAGGACGGAGGCCGGTCTGGCGGGCGGAGCCGACGGCGAGAGTGTCGATTGCCGCGCCCGTGCCAGGTCGCCGGCGCAGGATCGAGGGTAACGAGATTCCGGCTCCGCGTCCCGCTGAGTGCAGGCCATTACCGGCGCAAGTGCGAGCGCCGGCGGCAGCTGTCTGAGCGTGGCCCCGTGGCTGCCTCAATCTCGATCCGATCTGGTCGCTCACCGACAAACTAATCTTTGATCGATGCCGACGGTGCTCGCCGAGCACCCGACAACCGTCGCGGTGCTCATCGAGTATCCGACGACCGTTATTCGCCGAGGATGTGACAACCTATGAACCTGGAGATAAGGATCATGCGACGTTGGCGATTCATTCCGTTCGTGACCCTCGCGCTGGCGCTGCTGGCGGTGCCTGCGCGGCTGCCGGCGCAAGAGGCGGCCAAGAAAGACTGCTCCAGCGCCGGCGCCGGCTGTCACGGCTCCGGCTGCCGGCTGCCGGCGCAGCGGCTCCCGCCGCCGAGAAAGAGTTCCATTACTTCGGGTTCACGACCGACCCGGCTTATGGCCTCTGTGGAGAAAATCTCGCTTTGGGTCGTCCTGGGCATTGCGGTCGCGGGTTTGATCTACGCCCTCGGTCTGGTCAACCAGGTGGTGGGTGCCGACGAGGGGACCGAACGAATGCGCGAGGTCGGCGCGGCGATCCGCCAGGGAGCCAACGCCTATCTGGCCCGGCAGTTCAAGGCGATCGCTCCGCTGATGGTTGTGCTCACGGGACTGCTCTGGGTCACGGCCGAGTCGACCCAGCAGGTGGCTCTCGGCCGGGCGGCTGCCTTTTTCATGGGAGCGACGTTCTCCTGGACTGGTCGGCTTCGTGGGGATGAGCCTGGCGGTGCGGGGTAACCTGCGGGTCGCCGCCGCCGCGCGGACCAGCTACGGTGCCGCCCTGCAACTGGGCTACCGCACCGGCACGATCACCGGCATGCTCACCGACGGCCTGGGCCTCCTGGGGGGCACGCTCATCTTCATGGCCTACGGCGAGCACGCTTACGAAGTCCTGCTGGGCTTCGGCTTCGGCGGCACCCTGCTGGCGCTGTTCATGCGAGTCGGCGGCGGCATCTACACCAAGGCGGCCGACGTCGGCGCCGACCTGGTGGGCAAGGTCGAGGCCGGCATCCCCGAGGATGACCCCCGCAACGCCGCCACCATCGCCGACAACGTCGGCGACAACGTCGGCGACTGCGCCGGCATGGCCGCCGACATCTTCGAAAGCTATGAGGTGACCATCGTCGCGGCCATGATCCTGGGCTACGCCAGCTTCGGCCACAAGGGGGTGATTTTCCCGCTCTTGGTCCGGGCCATCGGCGTGCTGGGCTCGATCTGGAGCACTTCCACCGTCAAGGCCGGGCCCGACAGCACCAGCGACGAGGCGCTGCACTCGGTCCACCACGGATTCATCCTGGGCTCGATTTTCAGCGTCGTGGGCTTCGTGGTCCTGGGCTTCTTCTACCTCCAGTTTAGCCCGGAGTATTATGCCGAGTACCCACAGGCGCTGGGCGGGCTGGTCAACGGCGGCCTGCCGATCTGGGCCGGCTTCGGCACCGACTGGCTCGACATGCGCCCGGCCTGGACCTGCTTGATCGGCATCATCCTGGCCATCACGCTCAACAAGGTCACGAGCTACTACACGCACACCCAGTACGAGCCGGTCAAGTCGCTGGCCAAAGCCTGCCAGACCGGCCATGCGACCAACATCATCCAGGGGTTCGCCGTCGGCTACGAGTCGGCCGTGGTGGCCACCCTCGTCATCGCGGTGGCCATCTTGCTCTCGGTCTTGATTTACGCCGGGGCAGCGCCGATCTTCGTGGCCTACGGCGTGGCGATGTGCGGCATCGGCATGCTGACCCTGACGGGCAACACGATCAGCATGGACGTCTTCGGCCCGGTGGCCGACAACGCCAACGGCATCGGCGAGATGGGCTACGACCGCGAGGAGATGGGCGAAGAGAACTACAAGCGGGCCCGCCAGATCCTGGCCGACCTCGACGCGGTGGGCAACACCACCAAGGCCGAGACCAAGGGAATCGCCATCGGCAGCGCGGTCATCGCGGCGGTGAGCCTGTTCGCCAGCTTCATCGCGATCATGGCCGTCGGCAGCGAGGATGAGATCGGCCAGATGACCGTGGCGCAGTACACCGTCGAGGCGGGCAAGCTGTCGATCGCTTATCCCCAGGTGTTCGTCGGCGCCTTGATCGGCGGCGTGGTGCCGTTCTTGTTCAGCTCGATGCTGATCCGCGCGGTCGGCCGGGCGGCGTTCTTGATCGTCAAGGAATGCCGCGTTCAGTTCCGCGACAAGGAGATCTGGGCCGGGACCAAGAAGCCCGACTACGGCCGCGTGGTCAACATCTGCACCGCCACGGCCCAGAGCGAGCTGATCGGCCCGGCGCTCCTGGCCATCCTGATGCCGATCCTGGTCGGGATCTTCCTGGGCGCACAAGCCCTGGGCGGCTATCTGGCCGGCATGATCATCGTCGGCCAACTGCTGGCCGTGTTCATGGCCAACGCCGGCGGTGCCTGGGACAACGCCAAGAAGACGATCGAGGACGGCATCTACGGCGGCAAGGGCTCCGAGGCCCACAAGGCAGCCGTCACCGGCGACACCGTCGGCGATCCCTTGAAAGACACCGCCGGCCCGGCCTTGAACCCGCTGATCAAGGTCATGAACATGGTCGCGCTCCTGTCGATCGTGCCGATCCTCGATTGGTCGGAGCAAGGGGCCGTCTGGCTCTACCTGGTCGGCGTGTTCTGCATCGCCGGCGTCGCCTGGGCCGTCTGGCGGAGCAAGACCGAAAGCAAGGAGCTCCGCGAGATGGGCGCGGAGCTGGCGGCCTCCGCCGAAGCCGCGCAAGAGCCTCGAGACCGTGGGCAGCACGCACTGAACGCCTGACAACGCCTAGCGGTAAATCGTGAGTCCCGAGCGATTGACGCTCGGAGCAGTCGTGATTGTGCGATCCGCTCGTCACGCTCCGTGAAACTTCGAGACGCCTCTTGCGGGTCAGGTTTCACGCTGGCTCGGAGAGGCGTTTCATCGCTGCAAGTCGCTCGCCTGCGCTCAGCTCTGCTTATCCTCGCCCAGCAGGTGCTGGCTCGACTGAAGGATGCGGTGCTGGCGGGTCTTGGAGGCGTGAGCGGCGGTTGCGGTCTGCGATTGGGCCTTCAAGTCGTCGAGATTGGCCTGGCAGAAGGGGCACTCGACGACCTCGAGGTGGAAGGTCAGGTACGAGGCCAGCTCGGGATCGAGTGCATCGAGCAAGAAGCTCCCAGT
This sequence comes from uncultured Planctomycetota bacterium, assembly GCA_963720335.1. Classification (GTDB taxonomy): domain Bacteria; phylum Planctomycetota; class Planctomycetia; order Isosphaerales; family Isosphaeraceae; genus CAVRFS01. The sequence goes on from CAVRFS010000079.1 coordinate 60,546, forward strand.
TGCTGGCGGCTGGGGCAGGTCAAGCGGGCGCGGTGCCAGATGGCACCCAAGGTGTGCAGTTGGCCGTCGGCCCGGTTCTGGCGGACTTCCTCCAGCCGGGCGCGGAGCTCGGCCGAGTCGCGCAGGGCCTTTTCCACCCGGGCTGATTCCTCGGGGGCCAAGGCATCGGCCAGGTAGTCGCGCAGGATCACGTCGTCGATCGGGGCCGGCACGGCGGCCGATTCGCGCCCGCGGCCGTGCGTGCCGAGGCCCGCTCGGCATCGTCCTTGCCCTTGCCCTTGCCCGTGACGTCGCCCCTCATGATCGATCAACCTCCGCCTAGCTCGTCGAGCGAAAGCCCGGCGCGGCGGGCCATCTCCTTGAGCCGGGCGATCGTCTGAAACTTGTAGCTGGCCACCGCCTGCTCGGTGATCTCGAGATGCTTGGCGACGTCTTTGTTGGCCCATCCCTTGACGATCAAGAGCTCCATGCAGCGGAGCCGGTTGTAGTCGGCCCGCGCCAGCCACTCGCGTACCAACTGGCCCATCGCCTCGGTCAAGAGCCGTTCCTCGGCCTTGCGCCGCTCGCCGCTCCGCGCGATGCTCGAGGCGGCCCGGCCGCCGCCGGGCACCTCGTCGAGCGGCCGGCCATGGTCGTCGGACCCAAACTGGTCGATCGGCCGCCGCCCCTGCTTGCGCAGGTGGTCCGTCAGCTTGTGCGCCGCGATCGAGAACAGGTACGCCTCCATGTCCCGCTTCTCGTCATAATGCGGCAGGCTGGTCAAGAAACCGATGAACGTCTCCTGAACCACGTCCTCGCTGGCCGCCCGATCGCGCAGCCGGCTGTCGACAAACGCCAGCAGCCGTCCCTCGAACCGTTCGATGAGCTGCCGCCAGGCCTCGGCGTTGCCCGCGCGCACATGCCGGACCAGAAGGGCATCGGTCTCTGTAACAGCCATCGATTGAGTCTGCCCCGGGACGGGTTTTCGCTCCCAGACCAATTTCCACGCCTGATTGTAAACATCGCCGGGGCCGTTTGCCTATCCTCTCCGTCCTTGCCCATCAAGACATGTATCGTAAAACGAACGTCCGCGATCTGTCCGAAGCGCAATGCAGCGGAATGCAACTCGATCCCGCCGAACGCGAGATGCTCAATCAGGCTGGCTGGGTCGCCGCCGTGCCGCTGAGCTTCCGGCTGGATCGAGCGAATGGGACTCGGGCACCGGCTCCGGCCAGTGAGCCAGGCGATACGAGCGGAACAACCAGACGGTGACGGGCGCGGAAGGAAAAGAGCAAAAAAGCCCAGATCAGCTTGTCATGCCGGCCTGGGAGGTCGCTGTCACGTAGTCCCATGAGAAAGACGAATTCATGACACCATGCACGGACGAACCACGCCAAGACGAAAAAAGAAACAATGACAAAGATGAACGCAAGCATTCATGGCCACTTCTCGAATGCAAGGATCAAGAAGGCCGCCATAGCCACCACGCTCATCATTTGCCAGAGAGTCAACCGCAATGGCCAGAGGTCGGGACCGAAGTGCCGAAGCGATCCGGGGAAACAACCTGAGCCAGGCCGAATATCAAGATGAAGAAGGCGATCACAAACGCGGGACAGGATGACGAAGCGTATCAGTGTCTCCATGAATCAAAATCCCTCTCACTCTGCGATCAAACCACCATATGGTAGATGATCACGCCGGCTGCACCGACGCCAGCGGCGGCCAACATTCTCAGCCGGTTGGTGTAATAGCCCTTGGTCGCCTCGTCGGCGCGAATGTAGCCGGAAACGGCGGCCAGGCAGATCAAGACGAAAGCCAGCGCTGCCCCCAAGCTCGCCATCCGTTGCTCGACCAGTTGGCGGTTGTAAACTTCGACAAGGCTTTGCGGCGCGGGATGAAGTGTCGACCGTGAGCGTCGCCTCAAAGAGCTCGCCATAGTCCTTTTGAATCTGTCTTGATGCTCGGTTCACCGAAGATCATAGGCATCGACCAACCGGGCAGGAGGCGACCACGACCGCGGGAACCTCGGGATCGAGCCAGTGAGTAATCCTGTCGCGCAACTGATGACGAGCGTCGGCCACGGCGCGCTCCTCGGTCGCTGAGAAGTCTGCCCGGTAACCGTTTGCTCCTCCGAGAGGCTGGCGGCGGCTGGCAGGCGGCAAGTGCCGGGACGGGGGGAGCCGGTGGGGCGGGAGCATGAACTCTACCGCGGGTTGCGGAGCATGGGGGCGTGGCCTCGGCCGCGATGACACGGGTCCCGGCACGATCGGCACCGGAAGGCCATCCGCCTCTTCGCTTGCCGCAACCTTGCGGTCAGGATTCGGGACGTGCCCCGTCTTGAGGGTCGTCGTCATTGACAAATGCCACTTTGCACTTCGTCAAACGCCGCTCGCACGTCATCGCGGGCCTCGGCGAAGCGCCTGGCGAACCTCGTCGCGAGCCTCGGCAAGTGCTTGTCGGGCCTCGTCGAGTGCGCTCGGCGAGCTTGCTGATGGCCCTCGAGGCGCGCGGCGACGGGCCGGCATCACCTGAGTTTCGCGCACATACAGGTGCTTGTGGCCATACCCCGGCTGACCGGCTGGCCGGCAGTATACCGCGTCCGCCGTGCGACGCCAAGATCCACGACACCAGCATCACCAGGACGATCATGAGGAAGAACCGTTTCATTGGAGTCCAATCCCCTGGCGGCCAGCGGTCCGTTCGTATTTGGCTAGCGGCAAGTGAAGACCAAGACAGAATACAGCATGCTCTTGGCGGTTAACGCCAAATTCCGATACCAGTCAGTCGTTACAAGATACTAAACAACTTTGCCTTTGCGTCTTTGCTTCGGAGGCGCGGACATATCGTCGCGTAGAGCGAGGCCGCTTCGTTCCAGGGGCTGACCAGTTGGACGGCCATGGCGATCAGGACGGCGACGGCGATGCCGTCCGGTCGAGTGTAGGGCCAAAACGGCATCAGAGCGCCGCCAGCAGTCCCGTTCCAACGATCGGCATGATGTGGAACCGCGCTGAGCGATCGCGGGCCGCCAGCGATGACCATCCCCCCATGATCGCGTACAAAGCTCCGAAATAGACCGGACCGAGATTGCTGAGTCATCGAAGAATGCCGCTGGGGCTCAGGTCGAGTCGCAACATACGCGACCCAGAGCGAGACCGACACCGCCCAGGAGCAATCCGGCGGCCAGGGCGATCAACCGCCGGTTGGTGCCGTCGAGCTTGCGGGTTTCGACGACCTTGCTGGGGACAGGCGGTCCAGGTCCCCAGGAGCGACATGCCGTAGAGATACGCCAGTTGCTGCGGGTCGGCCGAGGTCGATGCCCAGAAGCGCGGCGGCGGGGACGGTCAAGAGTGCCAGCAGCGGGGCCGCCCAGAGCATCGAGTTCGTCAGCTCGGCCATCCGGACGCGGCCGCTGGGCAATGGGGGCGGCTCGGGCGGTGCGGGTGCGCTCGCCGGGCCGGCTGCGTGGGGACCGGGCTCGCGACGAGCGGCCTGGCGAGCACGGCTGCCATTGCGCGGGCGGAGAGGCCTGAGGCGTTACCGGCTGTTCCGCGTCGGGGATGGCGGCGCGGACTGATAACGGCCCGGACGCTGCAGCGCCTCCCAGTTGGCTCGCAACCGCTGGGCGATCAGGTTCGACCCTGGAGCGCCGCGGCGGGCGCGTGTCCGGGCCGATGTAGAAGATGGGTTCCTCGGCCTCGATCCGCAGGATCTCGTCCTGCCCGCTCGGGCCGGCCCATCGCGGCCGGCTTCCCGTGCCCGCCCCCCTTGCCGTCGCCGATGATCCGGACTTCCGGAGCCGGAGGAGCATCCTCGGGGGGCAACAGGTCATAGACTCGCGGCTGACGATGGTTCGGGTCCTTGGCCAGCGCCTTGGCCACGATCGCCTGATAAGGTTGGGGCAGCATCGACACATCCGGCCGGGCCGTCAGGTGCTTCATCAACACCTCGTTCACCGTCTCGCCTTCAAAGGGGACGCGGCCGGTGAGCAACTCGTAGAGGATCACGCCCATGGCGTAAATGTCGATCGGCTTGTGGTACTTGCCCGAGCCGATCTCGGGAGCCATGTAATGGCAGGTGCCGATGCTCTCGGAATGCTCGCTCCCCTGGCTCGGCGTGATCAGCTTGGCCAGTCCGTAGTCGCCGATCTTGACGATCCCTTCCTCCATGAACAGGTTCGCCGGCTTCAAGTCGCGGTGGACGACCCCGTGGTCGTGCAGATAGGCGACTCCTTCGACCAACCCCTTGAGCCAGTTGCGGACCTCGGGCAAGGGGAGCCCATTGGGGTACTGCTTCAAGACGCTGGCCAGGCTGGGACCGGCGACATACTCCATGACGACGAAGGTATCGCCGGCTTCGCTGGTCTTCAGGTCGAAGATGGTCAAGCAGGTTCGGGCACTTCAGGTTCATGCAGTGTTTCGACCCCGCGACTCTCGACGTCGAGGTTGCGGAGGATCAGCTTGAGCGCGACTTCCTTGCCGGAATCGGACGTGGCATAGTAGACCTCGCCGAAGCCCCCGCGGCCGATGGCTCGCTTGATCGTATAGCCATCCAGCGGGCGGGCCCCGAACCAAAGGTGTAGCGGCCTTGTGCCTGCTGGAGCGAATGGTTGGCTTTGGGCATGTCTGAGCTTCCCATGGGGTCTTCGGGCCCCGATCCCGACTGGTCTTTGGGCTCGTGAACGACCGTTTCGTCCATGTGGTTCATGAGTCCGCGCCTGGCAGTTCTTCAGCCGTCGCGTTCATTATAAGCAACTCCACCGTGAATCCGCCGTCTCCACTTCAGATACCGCCGTCACATGCCGACTCAAGATGATTCGTTTCCGAGATTCATTTCTTACACGGACTGACTTCCCAATGGTTCCAGACTGAAAGAAAAACCATCGCCCAGCACACTGGACTGTAACGTCAAGAGGGGCGCGTGCGGCGCAGGTTCGGCCGTCGACGTCGAAGGCACCCGCGGCGCGGCACCAGAGGGCGCCGGCCTGCCGGTACAAAACGACCGGGTCATTGAGCATGGGGGCCGGGATGTGCGCCCGGGGTGCCGCGCCACGATGCACGTCTCGGCCATCAAGAGCACCCCATCGACAGCCAGGGGAAGCCGGTGCCTGCTGACAATCGCCAGCCGGGCGGTGGCGCTCACCGGGCTGGGCTGGCGAAACTCGAGCTCGACGGTCGAGCCCAGACGGATCACATCACCGTCGCGGAGCAGGGCCTGGTCCAGCGACCGGCTTGCCATTGACGAACGAGGCATGATGAGCTTGCAGCAAGTAACCTTCGCCATTGCGAATCAGCGTGGCGTGGTTCCGCGACAGGTCGCCCATCAAGGGGATATCCGCATGGCTGTCCGACCCGGCCCGGCCCAGGACGATCCGGTCGTCCAGACAGACGAGATAACCGCCGACGGCGTCGACCCAGAGCAGGAACCGGCCCTTGGGGCCGGCCAGCGTCGCCCCGAGCCAGCGGGCGAGGCGGCACGGGCGTGCGAGGGGTCGCGGGCGACCGGGGAGAGGTCACTCCGGCCGCGCGTCGCGTGCCCCAGGGGCGAAGCTCGCGGCGGCGGCGAACCACCACCTCGGTTCAGCCCGGTGTTCAGCCAGACGATGCCCTGGTTTTCCAGGTCCGCCGGCTCGTGGTCGGGGCCCGGTGCGACCGGCGTAGCGGCCTGAACGGCCATGACATCCCGTTGGGGCCACCGCGCCGCGGCCGGCCGGTCCGATCGCCGCGATCTGTTGCCAGGCCCGCGGTTCGCGCCTGCCGCGCCGCCGGGTGCTCGGGGACGACCACCAGCACGGCCTCGGCCGCCGCCAGAATCTGGGGCCACTTGCCGTCGGAGAGGCCCGCATACAACGCTTCGATCTTGGGGGCAGCCCCTTTCTGGCGATTCTCCAGCTCGACCTTGGCCGCGGCCACCGCCTGCTGGGCGACAATCGCCCCGGCCCGGCAGCCAGTCGCTCCGCCCGGTCGAGCTGCTCCTGCCCCCGGCCAAATTCGCCGCGACGTCCTTCGGCCAGCGCGGTCTGCCAGGCATCGGCGATTTCGCGGATCCGCCGCAACGCCGGACCGCTGATCTTGTGCCTGCGCCAGCTCCTCGATCCGCTCCAGTACCCGCACCGGCTCGCCTGCGTCCAGATCGACGCGAATCTCCTCGGCGACCCGGTCGGCCAGGTTGAGCCGCGCCGCCGCCAGGGAATCGGGCGGCGAACCGATCCGCTCCGCCAAATTCAAGTCTTCGATCGCGCCGGCCAGATCGTCGACCGCGCCTCGCCGCGTCGCCCGAGCGATCAGGTCCAGAGCGCCAGCTGGCTGCGCAACTGGACCGCGTGATGATGGTCCGCCACATCGGGCCGATTCGCGAGGGCATACGCTTCTTCAAACCGCCCGGCTCGGGCGGCTTCCTCAGCTTGCCGCAACACGATGCGCCAATGTCCCAACATGGTTGACTCGCCGCCCGGATTGACCATGGGGATTGTGATCTCCTGGCGAGATGGTTCCAGCTCGAGTGGCCAGGTTCAGGAATTGCCGGGTTCTTGACTAGCCACTCCCGGCGACCCCAGCCATTGGCCACTAACCACCTCGGGTGACAACTGGCCAGTAAAACCGAATTGGATGGTATTGTCACTAGCCACTGAACGATTGCCACACAGGCCGCAACTTGCCACGATCGCTTCTGATCAGAGGCTCTTGTCACCCGCCTTGTCGGCCGGGCGGGTGGAATTGACCAGAACTTGTCGTCGACTTCCTTGACCACGTCGCGATGAGGGATCGACATAGGGCGACGAGGTGCACTGTCCAGGTCGCCGATACGCGCCCTTCGATCGCGGCCTGCTTGGCCATAACCTCGAGCTTCTGCTCCAGCTCCGCAGACCGTCTGCTTGGCGTTGGCCAGAGCAGCTGCCGTCGAAGTGGAACTCGTTCTTGGCTTGGTGGCCTCGATCAGCGCAGCTGGGCCTCGATGTTGTTCAGCTTGGCGAGCAGCGTCGACTTCTGAGCTTCAGATTCTCGAAGCTGCTCGTGGGCCGCCTTGATGATATTCCGCTTGGCCTTAAGATCGGCTTGCTTCGTCTTGAGAAGGTCGGAGGTGTAAGTCGTAATGGTCGAGTCGATGAGCCAGCTCGGCCTTGACCTCGTCCGCGGTGTCGGTGACATGGCCAGCCAGACGGAAGTCACCCGTCTTGAGCTTGTGCCGCATCGACAGCATCGTTTTCTTCTCCCGTCCAGGTTGGCCTGGATCGTGAGCACTTCGCCCTCGAGATTCTCGGCCTCGACCTCGGCACGGGCCAGCGTCTCCATGTTCTGCTCGAACATCGGTTTCAGATCTGCGATATCCTGATTCGCGCTCGGTCGATGTCGAACTGCGGGTCAACGCGATTCCTTGGCGATCTGGCGGACCTTGTGAAAGGCCGTCTTGACGTAGCTCGGTGCCGCGGTTCCGAACACCAGGAACAACGTCCCAGCACCCAGTGCCGCCCCCAGCAACCCTTTCTTGACCATTGAGCACACCATGTTGAAGTTCTCCTCTTTTACCCGGAACCCCTAATCTTCGGCAACTCGTGTCGTGGTGAATGGCGGTCGTTTCGATTGGCTTTGCGTCTGCTCCGACCGCGCCACACAGGTTCTTCGGCGATGACGTGCCAAATATTGGATTGAACTCCTTCTCAATGAAGGGTCTTGGGGAAAACTCGACGACCCACGACGCGGGATTGGACTGATCTGTCCAGGTGCAATGATGCGCGTACGATAGAGTCGATACGCCGCAAGATATTATGGCAGAAATACTTATGCTATTGGGAGGACGCGCTGCGAGATGCGAACCCATCGCGACAGGAGCGCGGAGTCAAACGGTGGTCAGCCCTTTGGCGATCGCGATGTCTGTAACGAAACATGCGTGAGAGATTAGACATGCACGGCGCAACAAAAAGCCCCTCGTGCGAACCAGATGGTTCTCCGAGGGGCTCTCTCACAGGCAAGTGCAGCCGCCAGGACCGGCTCGTGAGCATGAGACCAGGCGGTCAATTCCCGATCTGTGCACCCGTTTCGGCCAGCGCGTGCATCAACTTTTGCAGAGCGTGGCTTTCGAGCTGGCGTACGCGTTCACGGGTCAGCCCCAAATTCTCACCAACCTCTCGCAGAGTCATCGGGTTATAGGAGTCGAGCCCAAACCGCATGCGTATGACGGTGGCCTCACGATCTTCGAGCGAACTGAGGAAGTCGAAGATCCGGTCGAGGTCGTCTGCCTCGATCAACTGGGTTTCGGCACCTTTATTGCGTTCGTCAGCGAGTACGTCGTCGAGCGCGGGACCGCTATCCTCCAGGTTCTCTGAGTGGGGCGTCAGATTGTTGACTCGAATCGCTTTGGCGACAATTCCTATCTTCTTTTTGGAAAGCCGCAGCGCTTTACCCACTTCCTCATTCGAGGGAGCCCGGCCTAAACGATCCGTCAAAACCGCCGTGGCGCGCCTCCATTTGGAAAGCAGACTGACCATGTAAGCGGGCAGCCGAATCGGCTTGCCATTGTTCATGACCGCCCGCCGAATCGATTGTTTGATCCAGTAACTTGCGTACGTGCTGAACCGCGTCGACATCATGCCGTCAAACCCTTCAACCGCCCGCATGAGGCCCAGGTTTCCTTCTTCGATCAGATCTTCAAGGTTCAGACCTTTACCCAGATATCCCCGCGCGATGTTGACTACCAATCGGAGATTGGCCTTCACCATGTGCTCGCGGGCGAGCGGATCACCCAGCGCCACCCGCTCAGCCAAGTCTCGCTCTTCTTGGGCTGACAGCAACGGCGTGTCGTTAATATCGTGCAAATAGATTTGCAACGGGGACGACGTGTTGAGGTCACGTCGTTCCGGCCGGCGCGGTGTCATGGTGGGTCGCTCCCAAAGGTGTGATCCATTACGCGAGGCATGATGGCACGGATATGACAAGCTAGCCCACAAATTCATGACCCACGCGCATAATCGAGCAGTGGCGGTCGTCGACTGAAACCTAGAACGTCTTTTTCGGGCTGTCAATTGCAGTTTATTTAACGAAACTGCGCTCGGCCGGCCGTCGATGAGAGGGGAAGTGAGGTAACCAGCGGATTCCGCGTTCAAGCGATCCTGCCGGGTACGGGGTCGAACACGTGCGGTGACGCCGTTAGTCGGCACGGGAAGAGGGCGGTGCGGACGGTACGACCGCACGGATCATGAAGAATGTATGGCACGCGCTGCCGGCCAATCACAAGGAAGTGGAATACCTCGTGAGCGGCGAAAACGCCGGGGAAAATCACTGGCCAGTGCACCAGGTTTAAGATCGCTCCGACGCTGTAAAACACTCCACCGAGCGGCAACGGGAGCAACGTGCGATGGGTATAAGTCTTGGCAAGCTCAAAGTAGCAGAAAAGCGCACGCCCATCCCATTGTCAGGTAGAGCAAGGTTGAAACCCAGATCGGCATCACACCCCCGCACCAAACTCGAGCGGCACACAAAACGGCGAACGTCCAGACGGTCGTGAGTGTTCCCCACCACCAAGATCCGCGCATCAAGGCCCATGCCACCGGGGTGTAGGTTCCCGCGATCAACAAATAGATTCCCACATGGTCGAGCCGCTGGAGCCGTTGGAGCGGCTCACCACTGAGATCGGCACCGTGAAACGCTGCACTGATGCCGTAGCAAAGGATCATCGTGATGCCAAAAATTAGCAGGCATAGATGCCTTGATCCTGTGGTAACGCGACTGCGCTGAACCCCGAATCATCACTGCTCGGCCGAAAGTCGCTCGCCGCACCGCCTCCAGAGGACCCAGGTCACCGCCAGCGCCAGGATCATGCCCACGCCATGACTCAAGGCATTAATCGGCTCGCGCAGGTCGAAAAGAAGCATGACGCCCCCCGCAGAGAGGTGAGCCTTGAGCGTGGCTCGCAGAACGGTTGAGGTGGCGAGACACGACGCGACATCATCCTTTTTTCGACGGCGGCCGGGCGATTCCTTTAACGTCGGGGCAATGGCTCGAAGCCGGTCAACGGCCCAACCGCCATTTCAACCCAGCGGCGCCGGCAATCAAACCGGCAAAAACCAACCAGGTGCTTGGCTCGGGAATCGGTGAGGGCAACGGCGCTCCGACCAGTTGGGCTTCGAGATTCAGGCTCGGTTTGGAACTCAATAGCTTGGAGCTGCTGATATTGAGGAGCCTTTCGAGCTCGTTCATGCCGCTTTGGGTCCACTTGCTGAACTGATTTGAGCCGGTGTTAAGCAGATGAGTCAGCTCATTCACCGGGTTGTTCGCGATGCTGCCGGCCTTGGTGTTGCTGAAGCCGAGCGGACGCGACTGGGAAGGAATTCGACCAGGTAATTGTGGCTGGGTGTGTCGACAACGGCCAATCTCGACATGTCGAGGGTTGTGTCCAGCGTTGGCCTTGACCTGCGGCGTCGAAGTTCAGCGGTCCAACCGCCGTCGCCCCCTGCTGCGATGCGGAATCGAGCGTGGGAAGGCTACGTGGAAGATGCTCGCCCCCGTTGAGAGGAATTGCAAGATACGTGGGCGTTGAGTCGTTTGGCAACGTCGGGTGGCGATCGCCGGCGGTGGGAAGCATGAGCTGCTGGCCGTTCTGGTCGAGTACGAGTCGCCCGCGCAGATCTTTCGACGTGAGAAACTGTGTCAAGTTTCGCGGCTGCTGAGGCTGCTGGCCAGACTCAAGCCAACCGCAAACCCACAATCAAAAACGTGGCCAACCGCAGGCCAAAATCTACGAGAAGATTGCGTCGACAAACCATCCGTGTCATCACAGGGACCTTCCTTGGCATTAACCGCGCAGAATCGTATCCGCTCTCGATCGCAGCCCAAGCGGCTGCGTCGGTCCGGGAATCTCGAATCGGGCGAAGAAATGCTCTGGATCTGAATCTGGGATGTGCTCAAGTGGGGTGCTATCTATACCGAATAGACGACTACGGTCAACCCGAGTAATGTGGTTGGCAGCCCATGGCGACGATCAGAAACTGGCGTTCGAAAAGGCAAAGCCCGCTGATTACGCAGCGGGCTAGCTGATTCAGGGAAAGCTTTCGGTCGGGCCGATGTCGTCGACCGAGATTGGGAATATTGGTGGCGGCAGGGCCTGCGGCAGGTTTACTTCGCTCCAGCAGCTCGACCTCGAAGAGCAAAGTGGCATTAGGGGGAATCAGCCGCCGCCGGCACCCGGCTCGCCGTAGCCCAAATCGGGCGGGATCAAGAAGTTCGCGCTTGCCGCCGACCTTCATGGTGGCGACTCCCTCATCCCAACCTGCGATCACTCTTCTTGCACCGAGGGGGAACGGAAAGGGCTTGCCCCGGTCTACCGAGCTGTCAAATTTCTTACCCTTGGCACCACCCTGCCAGAGCCAGCCGGTATAGTGCATCACACAGGTCTGACCGTGCTTGGGCGATGGCCCGTCTCCTACCTTGATGTCGCGGTATTCGAGTCCGCTGTCGGTCTTTTTCATTCGACATCCCAGCAACTCGACCTCGAAGAGCAAGGTCGCGTTGGGGGGAATGCACGCCCCGCGCCTCGGTCGCCATAGCCAGCTCGGCGGGAATCAGCAAATGCCGCTTGCCGCCCACCTTCATGGTGGCGACTCCCTCGTCCCAACCCTTGATTACCTTGCCCTTGCCGATATGGAATGCGAAGGGCACGTCGCGATCCTTCGAGCTGTCGAACTTCTTGCCCTTGGCGTTGTTTTCCCAGAGCCAGCCGGTGTAGTGCACGATGCAGGTCTGGCCCGGTCTTGGGCGTCTCGCCGGTCCCCTCCTTTTTCGTCGAGGTACTGGAGACCGCTTTCGGTTTTCTTCATCGTCTTGTTCTTGCCCTGGTCTTCCTGGCTCGCCGTTCGCGGCTAGTCGCACTGGTTGGCAAAGATCAGGGAAAATGACACCGCAACTGCCATTGCGATGAGAAAACGGTCGAGCGTGTCGTCGTAATCGTCGTCATGAAACTTCAAGCTCCTCATGTCATGCCAACGATCGTTCCATCTGTTCCGTTCGGCCGAGTTGAAACTGTCCTGCAGCCCGATTCGATCGGTCCTCGGCGTTCGACTCGACCGTGAATGACCCTACCATAACAACCATTCGCGTGAAAATGGGCGTGCCTTGATCTCACCTGCTCTCGGTGAACGCCAATATTCGGGCAATAGTCACCGATAAACCAATAAGGGAACGGCACGCATTTGCCCGTCGCGGTATAATAAGGCAACACGCCTTCTCGAGGTCGTGCCCGGCACGAAGGCGGAGATCTCGACGGAACAAGACAGCACGAGACGGAACTGCATTGGAGAGTCCTCCTCATGGTGGGCGCCTATTCGGTGGGAGACTGGATCGGCGGACGATTCCAGGTCTTCGACGTCCACGAGGGGGGAATGAGCCTGGTTTACGTGGTCAACGACCAGATGGGCGGGTCCCGGCCCGCAAGTCGTTGCACTCAAGACATTACGCAGCGAACTGTTGCGGCAGTCGGATCCGGATCAGCCGGTTCGCCGCCGAATGCCGGCTCTGGGTGCAGCTTGGTGAACACCAGAATATTGTCCGGGCACACTCGGTTGAGATCATCGATGGCCGGCCGTACGCCGTACTCGAGCTGATTCAGGGAGGCGACTTGAGCCGATGGATCGGCACGCAGCGGCTCGATCTGGCACAGGCATTGCGGTTTGGGTACCAGTTCTGCCTGGGGATGGAACATGCCTTGCGCCAGGGACTGCACTGTCATCGCGACATCAAGCCGGGCAACTTACTCGTCACCGAGGATGGCACTCTCAAGATCACCGACTTCGGCCTGGCGCGGGTCTCCGAGGAAATGGTGGCCGTACGCGCCGAGCTGCCGGACGGATCGATCCCCTTGGCCGAACCAGCGACTGCCCAGCCGATCATCTGGACCGATCCACGAGACCGCGTTGCCCGCACACAGGCTTTACCGATATCTTCTCGCTCGGCCAATGCCAGAACCGTGTCATGCCCGCCGGCGAACCAACAACGCGATATAGCCAGCAGTCCACCGTGGGACTCTATGACGGGTGCGGCTTTCTCGCCCCTGGAAAGCTCTATTCCCTTTCAGGACGAATTGCGGAACTCCCGAGATCCGCATGCGCTGAGTACGGTAGCAAGCGAAACAACCGACTTCATTTCTCCGACCGAGACATCTGACCAGCGGCTTACCCGCACCGGCGACGGTTGGGCACGGGGGCTTACATGGCCCCGGAGCAGTGCACGCGACTCCAGTTCCGTGGACATACGCGCAGATATCTATGCCTTCGGTGTCGTACTCTTCGAGATGATCACCGGTGGGCTTCCATTCAAAGGCCGGTCGATCGATGCACTTAGCCACCAGCATTCTCAGAACAAGCCACCTTCGATCGTCCGAGTTGGTTTCTTTACGCCCAGCCAAGGTCGCCAAAGCGCGTCGACGAAATTGTCCAGCGTTGCCTTATGAAGGATCCGGCGGATCGCTACAACTCCGTCTCCGAACTCGCCATGCCTTGAAGCAAATTCGTGCGCAACTTCCACACAGGTAATGCTTGCTGGAGAGCCGGCGGGCACAATTCGCAGGCCCACAGTGTTTCAACCATCGGTCGGATTACCCTGATGAACAGCGGTGGATTTTTCCACGCCGACGGGGGATAGTCATGGTAGGTTTGCGTCCACGTGTGGAGGCAACCCGTCGTACATAGACTGGCGATCACCAGCATGACAACCGCCACGGCTCGAGCGATCCTCGCCATAGCGAATTCCTTTCCTTGTCGTGAGAACGGCGATCCAACTCAAGGGTTGTTGGCCGGATTCGGCAGATTATTTCGGCCCGCGGCCGGCAAAGATGGCAAGGCATCTGTGCGAGATGCGGCCGGTGGTGTTGGAGGTGTGGTCGTTGTCGCTGGCGGTGCACCACCAGGCTGCTGTTGGAGCGGTGGGACCGACCCGGAATCGGGAGCGGCTGTCGATGGTTGATTCGAGCCGGCGGAATCTCGAGCTGTGGGGCCCGTGTAGGTTCCAGGAATCATTGAGTGACCCGGTCCATACCCAGGCGTTGGGAAATCGTCGCATTCGGAGCAATGCCAGATCGAGTAGTGGGCGACATTTGAGCTGGAGAAAGCACAGCCCATCACACCCATAGCCATTGCCACGGCCATGACCGCATTGCGGAGACTGAGCATAACCGAAATCCTTTCCGTGGCAGTTCCGACTGCGACAGGCGGGCCGCTCAACGAACGCGCGACCCAGCAATTCGAGGCGTCGGCACAATTGAACAGGTCGGACCAGTTGATAGCGATCCGCTCTGGCGGCGCAGTCCCGACGCCCGCGCACTTCCATTTACCATTATCATCGGCATTGTGTCCGCTGATCGATGAGTCGAATGTGTCGAACAGGAAACATCTTTTCGGCCCAGCCTGCCTTGGCGTATGATCGGCGTGGACGAGGTGAACCGAAGAAGATCGATCAGCGCGCGTACCCAAAGGGTGAGGCCACCTGATCATGACGCGACGATCCCGAGGCCGTGAAGTCGCCCTCCAGGTCCTGTACCAGGTCGAGCAGAATCCCGGCATCCCTGCCGAAGAGATTCGCCGGTTCATCGAGCGGCGGCTGCTGGAGGATCGCAAGCTCTGCGAATTCACCGAGGGGCTGACCGCCGGCGTCAAGGAGCATCAGGCGCGGATCGACGCGATGATCTCCCAGGTCGCCGAAAACTGGCGACTTGACCGCATGGCCGCCATCGACCGCAACATCCTGCGCCTGGGGGCCTACGAGATGCTGTTCTGCCCCGAGGTCCCCGCCAAGGTCGCCATCAACGAGGCCCTCGAGCTGGCCAAACGGTACAGCACCGCCCAGTCGAGCCGGTTCGTCAACGGCATCCTCGACCGCGTGCTGCAATGGCAGATCCAGGAGGCAAATGCCGGCAGACGGAGTCCCGGCCAGGAGCCGAGCCAGCCATGAACCGAGCCGGAACCATCTCCGATCGAGCCAGCCGCCGGATGAGTCAACCCTGCGTAAGACCACCGCGGCGATTCGGCCGTCGCCCCAGTCGATACCCGCTGACGGTGCCGATCTGCACGTGCACACAACGCATTCCGACGGAGCTTGCTCCCCTTGCGAGGTGGTGGTCGCTGCGGCTCGGGTTGGCCTGGCGGCCCTGGCAATCACCGACCACGACACGGTCTCCGCCCTGCGCGGTGGCCCGGCCCGAGGCGGCGCGGTGGGGCGTCGAGCTGATCGCCGGGGTCGAGCTGACCTGCGAGAACGAGGACCGCGAGATTCACATCCTCGGGCATTTCATCCGCGATGACGACCCGGCGCTTCTGCGAGGCATGGCATCGCTCCGCGCCGGCCGAGTCCAGCGGATTGAGGCCATGGCCGCGCGGCTCGCAGCCTGGGCTCTCGATCGATCTCGACGCCGTCCGTCGCGTCTTCCCCCGCGCCATCCTGGGGCGGCGCCACATGGCCGATTATCTGGCGCGAACCCGCCAGGTCGGCAGCACTGCGCGAGGCTTTCGCTCGTATCCTCGGCGACGGACGCCCGGCCTGCGTCGATAAACCCCGGCTCGACAGCGGCCTGGCAATCGCCTTGATCACGGGGGCCGGAGGAGTCGCCGCGCTGGCTCATCCCCCCCATGATCTCCGGGAATCCACGCTGCGGGCACTCGTCGACCAGGGCCTGCGCGCGATCGAGGTGGAGGGCCCGGGCTTCTCCAACGGCAAGAGCCGGCGGCTGCGGACTTGGGCCGACCGGCTTGGGCTGGTCGGCATCGCCGGCAGCGACTTCCATGCCGCCGACCGGCCTGGCCGCTGGGTCGGAGCCATCACGACAGCCCCAGATCGAACTCGAACGGCTGCGCGTAGGCTCAGCCAGGCGTGCAGCCGCGATCGAGTGCGCAGCTGAATCCGCCTACGGATCGATTCGATCGAATCGGTAGAATAGGCTACGGTGACAGGAAGTCGGACAATCTGGGACTCGATCGTCGAGCCAGAAACTCAGGTTCGATTCGGCTGTGTGGTCGAAGGACGGAAATGGCAATCTCAGGCTTACTGGAACGGTTCAAGAAAGGCCTGGCCAAGACGGCCCAGCTCTTCAACATCCGCTCGTGGTTCGGCCGTAAGGTGGACCAGTCGTTCCTGGACGACCTCGAAAGCCGGTTGATCCAGGCCGACGTTGGCGTTGCCGCCACGGCCCGAATCATCGACCGGGTGCGCGAGGCGTACTGCCGACAAGACGGCCGACGAAAACCTGCTCGCATTCGTCAAGACCGAACTCAAAGGGCTTGCTGGATGACCCCAGGCCGGGAACGCTTCGGTCGCCCCCAAGCCGCCGACGCGTTTACCTGATCGCCGGAGTCAACGGCTCGGGCAAGACGACCTCGATCGCCAAGCTAGCCCAGCATCTCAAAGATCAGGGCAAGACGATCCTCCTGGCCGCTTGCGACACGTTTCGCGCCGCGGCGGCCGACCAGCTTTCGATCTGGGCCAGCCGTGCCGGCTGCGAGATCGTCAAGGGGGCGCCGGGGGCCGATCCGGCCAGCGTGGCTCATGACGCCTGCCAGCGGGCATTGGCCCGCCATATCGACGTCTTGATCGTCGACACCGCCGGCCGGCTCCATACCCAGACCCACTTGATGCGCGAGCTGGAAAAGATCCGCAACGTCATCCAGCGACTGATCCCCGGCGCGCCTCACGAAGTCCTGCTCGTCATCGACGCCACCAACGGCCAAAACGCAATCCGCCAGGCCGAGGTGTTCACCAAGAGCATCGGCTGCACCGGCGTGATCCTGACCAAGCTCGATGGCACCGCCAAGGGAGGCGTCGTCGTCGCCGTCCGCCAGACCATGAACCTGCCGGTCAAATTCGTCGGCGTCGGCGAAGCTCTGGACGACCTTCAGCCGTTTGACGCCGATACCTTTGTCGAGTCGCTGTTTCTGTAGATCGAATACTTGTGCTGAGCTTTTGCCTGAATTGCTGCACGTGATCGCGCAATCTCCGAGCGAAATCGTTGCCGCACTGCTTCCCAGCACAGCTATAATGCCGTGAAGGTGGTCGCAAGCTGATCTCCTCTCCTTCCCTTTCCTTGGCAGGCCTTCGCCGTGACTTGAGCGCCTTGGCCAGAAAATTCGTCCGATTCGGGATCGAGCAGTGGGGGCACGATGACTTGACAGGTCTCTGGGCACAATTTCGTGACGAGCTAGGGAGCGACCCGTTCATGGTCCTGGCGCTGTCGGCGGCGTTGGTCGCGCTGGCAACCACGCCGCTGGCGTTCGCGGTCCTGGGCCGGCTCGAATGGTTCAAGGCCAGGCGCGGGCGGATCCTGCAACGGCCCGAGTTCTCGTCGATCGTCGTCGGCATGATGCTGGTGATGGCAATCCCGGCCATTTTCGCCGCGCTGGTGATCAAGAGCCGGTCGTTCGACCGCAACCGCTACGAGTTCGACCCCAACCGAACCTGGTCGGTGCTGGAGCAAGGCAGAGAGTTCCAGAACCTCAAGGAGGCCGACGCCGCGGTCAAGCTGGAGATGGAACGGCTGGCGCTGGAGCGGAAGAACCTGGTCGACAACGTCAAGAAACTGGATGAGGCCATGCTGGCTCTGCGGAGCGTCGCCGGCACCTCGCCCGCGGTGGCCCAGCGGTTCCCCAGCGTCTTGCAGTCGCTGGCCGGAGTGCGCAAGAGCGTCGGTGTGGACGGCCCGCAGCAACTGCTGGATTACACCGCACCGCCGGTCGATCTGCGAGCATCGGCTACCGGCGGGATGGGAATACCCGAGTATGACGCGTCGCGCCGATGCTCCGACCGGCCGGCCCACCAGCAACCGCCTGCCCCAGCTCCCGCTGCCGCGACCGGCAATGGGCTGAGCCCGGCCCAGATCGAAACCGAGCTCGCCGCCGTGCCCGAGCCGCAGCGCAAGCTCGCCGCCATGCTGCCCTTCACCGGCCTGCCGCCCGAGTGGACCATGGGCAAATCCGGCGATCGTCACCTGGAAACCTTCAACGCCGAAAACCTCTACGAAAAGATCGACGGCCGCGCCGAAAGCTTCATCCAGTACGGCGTCAAGGGAATGGCGTATGCCTTCTATCACCCGACCGGCGACCCGTCGAACGAGCTTCAGCTTTACATCTTCGAGATGGCCGATTCCCTCAAGGCACTGGGCAAATACGGTTCGGAAAAGCCCGAAGAATTCCAGGCCGTCCCGTCGGCACCAGGGCTACACGACCGCCGGCAGCACGCTCTTCTACGCGGGCCGGTATTACACCCAGATCGTCTCCACCCAGGACGACCCCAAGTTCGCTGCATTCGCACTCGAACTGGCCAAGCGGGTGGCCGCCCGCCAGAAGCCGGGAGGTGCCACGCCACCGGCAGCTTCACGGCCGAGCACCGGTACAACCGGGATCGCCACGGCCCGAACGGATCCGCCGGCTGGAACACCCGAGGCGACGTCAGCACCGCAGAAAAGCCCGCTACCCAGCGGACCAGACCAGGCCAGCCGCCGACACCAAACCGGCCCGCCGAGGTCTCCCCGGCGACCTATTTCGCCCTCTTGCCCGCCCAGGCCGGCAGGGCGACCCCAAGTACGTCGCCCAGGACGTCTTCGGCTATAGCTTCCTATCCGACGTGTTCATGGCCGATTACAAAGAGAAGAGACGTTGCCTGGCAGGGGTTCCTCCGCCCCTACCGCGACGCCAAGAGGCCAAGGACGTGCTCGAGAAATACATCGCCGGCGTCAAGAAAGACGGCGCCGAGGTCAAGACGCTCACGGCCGAGGGGGCCGATGAAATGGTCATCAGCAACAATATCGGCCTGGTCGACGTGGTTTTCCGCAAGGGGAACACCCTGGCCGGAGCCAACGGCGCCACCAACGCTGCGCCGGCCGAGGCCTTTGCCCGGGCACTGGCCAAAAGCCTGCCAGCCACCGTGCCAACCTCGAAAGCGCAAATAGCCGTGCCAGTGAAAGAAGCTTCCTGCACCATCTCGGTTTCGTACATCGCGGCTCCGCGCTGAAACGTTCTTCTCTAACCAAGGACATAACATGGGCGAAAAACTGACCCGGACGCAAATGAAAAATCTGGAACGCTTTGGCGGGGTGAACCCCGCCGACCAGCACTTTTCGCGGCGGCAGTTCGCCGCCCAGGTCGGCGGTTACGCCCTGGCGGCCGGCGGGGCTGTCGCCGGCGGCTTATGGCTTCTCGACCGGTGGGGAATGGAAGGCGTCAAGCCGCCGCCTCCGGTCCGACTCAAGAACTACTCGGTCATCGGTGCCGGTCGGCAAGCCCAACATGGTCGTCGTCCGTTCGCGACCCGTTCGCTCCGAGGACCACGCTTCCAAGGACGAAGAACTGAAGGCCCGCGAGGAGCAGGCCTTCGCCATGGTCAAGGCGGCGCTCGACGCGATGGGGGGGGTGAGCCACTTCATTCAGAAAGGGGACGTCGTCGTCATCAAGCCCAACGTCGCCTTCGACAAGAACCCCGATCTGGCCGCCACCACCCAGCCCGATACGGTCTCGGCCGTGACGCGGCTTTGCTTCGGGGCCGGCGCTCGCAAGGTCATCGTCGCCGACAACCCGATCAACAATCCCGAGAGCTGCTTCTACAAGACCAAGGTCGGCGAGGCGGCCATTCGCGCCGGCGCCGAGCTGATGTTGCCCAAGGACAGCTATTTCGAGCAGCTCTATGTCGGCGGCGAGACGATTACCAGCACCTGGCGGATGTTCTACCGCCCGTTCCGTGAGGCGACCAAGGTCATCGGGATCTCGCCGGTCAAGGACCACAACCTCTGCAAGGCCACGGTGACCATGAAAAACTGGTACGGCCTGCTCGGCAATCCCCGCAACCAGTTCCACCAGAATATCCACGGCATCATCTCGGACTTCGCCCTGATGATGAAGCCCTCGCTGGTGATCGCCGACGGGCGCAAGCTCTTGATGCGCAATGGCCCGACCGGAGGCAGCTTGAACGACGTCAAGCGCGGCGACACGATGGTCATCGGCACCGACCAGCACGGCCGTTGATAGCTGGTGCGTGACCAGGCTGCTGGATCGGCCTCGCGACCAGATCATCTATCTCGACAAGGTGATCACCCGCGGCCTGGGTCAAGGACTGGCGGCCCCAGTGGACGCAGGAGATCACGGTTTGACACGGCACGATCGATCGTTACAAAAGATCTCCCTGTCCGGAGCGGCCAGATGGTATAAGATCCGCCGCGCCTATGAAGTCCTCTTTCTGGGGCTTTTCCTTTTCTTTCTGTTCATCACAGACTTGCGCTATCTCAAAGGGTGGCCGGTGTCGCTCTTTCTGAAGCCACGCCGCTTGGTCGCCGTTGCCACCGCGCTGACGACCCATACGATCTACCGCAATCTGGTCTGGGGCCTGGTGATCATCGCCATCACCATGATGGTGGGCCGAGTCTGGTGCAACTGGATGTGCCCATTCGGCATTCTCCACCATTTCTTCGGCTGGATCGGCAACCGCCGCAACACCAAGCAGATGATCGAGGTCAACCGATATCGCAAGATCTACGCGATCAAGTACTACATCCTGGCCGTGATGATCGCGATGGCGGGCCTGTGGATCATTCCCACGGCCATCGATTCGCCAGGTCAGATCTGGCAGGCATACCAGGGAGCGGAACTGCAGCAAACCGGCGTCTCTCGCGACTGGTCGCCGCGGTCGAGACCGGGATTCGCCCGTTCTGCCGAGGAGCATAAGCGCAGCAACAGCTCGTCTGCAAATCGGCCTCTTGGACCCGATCGCGCTGACGGTTCGCTCGATGACCACCAGCGTGCTTCCGACCGTACACAAGGCGACCGAGAGCGTCTACACCGAGCCGCGCGAGTACTGGCAAGCGTGGATCGTCGGTCTGATGTTCATCGGGTTTCTGGTGGCCAACTGGTGGATTCCCCGGTTCTTCTGCCGCGTCGTCTGCCCACTGGGGGCTTTGCTGGGGATTTTCAGCCGTTTTGCACTCTGGCGAATTGACCGAGACCCGGTTCGCTGTACCGACTGCGACCTTTGCTTGAAGAGCTGCGAAGGGGCGTCTGACCCCCAAGGCGACCTGCGCAAGAGCGAGTGCTTCGTCTGTCTGAACTGTATCGACGACTGCCCGCACGATGCCTTGTCGTTCCGGTTTCTGCCCCGAAAGGCCAGCGAAGTCGCCTATCCGGCCGTCGGCCGCCGCGAGCTGCTCCTCTCCGGACTCTTCGGTTTGTTCTTCTTCCCCATGACCCGGCTATCAGGCGGTGTGCGCAAGAACTTCCAGCGCGGCGTGATCCGTCCCCCGGGCTCGGTCGCTGAGGACGAGTTTCTGCGGCGCTGCATCAAGTGCGACCAGTGCATCCGGGTCTGCCCGACCAACGTCTTGCAGCCAGCCTTGTTCGAGGCCGGGCTCGAGGGGCTGTGGACGCCGATCATGATCTCGAAGATGGGATGGTGCGAGCTCAACTGCACACTTTGCAGCCAGGTTTGCCCGACCGGTGCGATCCGCGAGATCTCGATCGCCGAAAAACTCGGCATCGGGCCATTCGAAGGCAAGAGGTCCGATCAAGACCGGCACGGCATTCTACAATCAAGGCCGTTGCCTTCCATGGGCAATGGATACGAGTTGCGTGGTCTGCGAAGAAGTCTGCCCGGTCAGCCCCAAGGCGATATTCACTCGCAACGTCGAGGTGACCGACCGCTGGGGTGCAACCATCGAGCTCAAGCGTCCCTACATCGATCCGGTCAAATGCATCGGCTGCGGCATCTGCGAGCACGAATGCCCCGTCAAGGACGACCCGGCCGTCTACGTCACGGCCATCGGCGAAACTCGCAGCAAGGACCGTTCACTCTTGCTCTCGCTGGTCGACGGCCAAGGGCAGGATTGGGTGTCGGTTTAGGGTCGTTACCCAATTGCATCGTCATCAGTCTGTTGGTTAAAACTGCGCTGAGCGAGAGCTCGGCCAAGAGTTTCTTTCTTCGCTGATCGTCAACGTCAGGTCGCGCGATTCGGGGTGGCAACTCATCGTAGGTTCGTCCCTCGAGAGTTCGGCCGGTCTTTCCTTTCGCGCGTACCTCCCCATTGCTTGAAGAAGAACGGCACGCCGGCTCGCTGGCACTGGTCACGGATTGAGATCACCCAATCTTTGTCGATCGGCCGAGCCCGGGACCGCTCTCACCTCCCACGATAACCCAGTGGATCCCGTCCAAGTCGAGCGGCCCAAGATCTTCCAGAAGCGGCTCGACGGAGAGAAACCGCGTCGTAACCGGAGCCTCACGAGGTCAGCAATGCGTGGAAGTCCATCGCGGCGGTTCTCAACGCTGACCCCCCACCAAATCTGCGGTGCATTGGGTGCGTCACACAGGCTGGTTCGCAGCAGCTCACACATCCGTCTCGATCGTTTCGTCAAGACTTGATACGTGTGCCAGTCAGCCAAGAGCATGACCCGGACGACTTCATTGATGTAATGCTCGGGAACATCTTCGATGAAACAAGTCGCTCATCGAGTTGACAAACACCATCTTCGGCGTTCGCCACCGTAAGGGGTCGGCCAGTTTTGTCCGGGACGAGCCGAAGGTCAAATCCCTGTTCGTAGGGATGTCCATGAACTCCTCGAAACCGCTCCGCAAATGTCTCGGCATAGCAGTGGGCACAGCCTGGGCTGATCTTGGTACAACCCCGAATGGGATTCCATGTCGCGTCAGTCCACTCGATACGGGAATGGTCGCTCATCTACACTTCGTCCCGCAGAAAACGCACTTAACATTTCGTCGCCACACACTTATCGAGTCTAACCTAATACACCAGCAAGAGGAGGGTTCTACACTGGGATGGTCCCGAGGAACATTGAGGGTAATGGACGAAAATGATAAACTAATTAATGGTCGGCCACGTTGTCGTGGTGATACGCTGGGCGTGACGGCGCAGCTGTTTCAGGATGCCCCATGCTCGATCCTCAAGCGTCGCGATTCTGGCAATCGACCCTCCTGAGCGGACTCATGGACGTTCAGGGTCTGACTGCCTGTTGGGAAGCGATACTACCGGCAAAGCGAGAGGTCGCGGAGCACCTGGATCGCCGGTTGGCACGTCAGGCTGTTCAATCGAGAGCTCTCACTCTTTGGCAGGCCCAGCAACTGCTCGCGGGTCGCACCGGCGGGTACAAGGTTGATCGCTACGTGCTTCTGGATTTGATCGGTCAGGGAGGGATGGGACGTGTCTACCTGGCGCGCGACGCCCGGCTCAATCGCCGCGTGGCACTGAAGATCCTATCCCCCGAGCGAGTGAATAACCCGCGCGCGATCGCGCGATTCCAGCGTGAGGCCAGAGTTGGCGCTCAATTGCAGCACGAAAACTTGGTCCGCATTTACGATTTCGGCGAATCGAACGGTCGTTACTTCCTCGTGATGGAATACATCGAGGGAAAAACCGTCGGAACCTTGATCTCCGAGCAAGGTCAGATTTCTGCGGCAAGTTCCGTGCGGTTAGTCCGACAGGTCGCGCTGGGACTGGAGCACGCTCACCAGAAGGGTCTAATCCATCGCGATGTCAATCCATACAATATTCTCGTGACCCGAGATGGAACCGCCAAATTAGCCGATCTCGGTCTGGCGATTGACTTGGCCGATGACGATCATGTGACACGGGAGGGAGCCACGGTTGGAACGTTTGATTACGTCGCGCCTGAGCAGGCGAGGCATTCCCACTCCGCCGATATTCGCAGTGATATTTACTCGTTAGGATGTACGCTTTACCACATGTGTGCTGGGCGGGTGCCATTCCCTAGTCCCAGCTTGCCCGAAAAACTCATCGCGGCACCAGGCGCTAGAGCCGACACCCCTAGATAAGTTGGTTCCTGGGATACCACCAGGCCTTGCTGAGATTGTCCACCGTATGATGCGCAAATCGCCGGATGAGCGCTATGCCACGCCGATCCAGGTTGTCGAAGTGCTCGAACCTTTTGTTCACGACCTCTCGACCACGGGGAACAATAAAGAAAGATATCCTCTCGTCGCAAAGTCAGCGCCCGAATTCTTGGCGGGATCACCTTCGGCAGTCGACTCCAAGGCAGTGCTGGCTCAACAGCCTAAGGAAACGCCCGACCGTGCCTATACGGGGATGGCGGCCGGATCGCATGACGTGGGAGCTGCTTCGGTAGCTCCAACCGATGCCAGTTTTTCGTCCAATCCCGTTGAACCCGCGGCTTCTCTGTGGAGCCCCGTGAGCAATTCTGAAACGAGTGACCCGGAATTCCCCTTGCAAGTCAACCTCGGTCCGGAGCCCTCACTGAGCGAAGGATTGACTCGACCCAAGCTAAAATCCACGCCGGACCACAAGCTATCCGTACTTAGGTTTCGCAAATCCGCGCAGGCGGCTGGCTCCATTCTGGCTCTGGATGTTGGTGATGTTGACTGCAACGATCCTGGTTACCGTCGGGTTCTTGGTATTGCTCAAGCCGTTTGCAACCCCTGCAGGAAGTGCCGCCCCTACTTTCGGCTCAGGCACCGACGACAAATCCGAATCGCCGGCTGATCGTGATGTCACGACAATGACTCCGAAGTCGAAGCAACCCATTGTTGTTCGAAACGAGAGAGAGTATGAGCAAGTCTTCCCTGCTGAAAAGCTGATCGAGGCAGTTCGGACCGCGAACGGTGTCCGCGGATGGGTCGAGCTGCGGAACGGCAAGCCACTCCAATTGAATGGTGATCAGATCCTCGACTTCATTTCCGGGCGGGGACCATTGAAAATGCGGGCTGCTCCCGGAACGCAGCCCGTCGTCGAGCTCGAGCTAAAAGACGCCAGGTCATGGTTGACGACTGGTTCGGCTGTATCGCTCGAACTGTCCGGTTTGACATTCATCGTCAATTATCAACAACGCGCGGCGAAGTTAGCCCCACCGGCAGTGATTACGGCGGCCGGTTCAGTAAAGATCGAACGATGTGCATTCAAGGTTGCCGGTATCTCCGGCTTGAAAGGCTCCCGTGCAATTTTCTCCAACGGAGCCAAGCTGAATGTCAATCGTTGTTGGTTTGAGGGGTTCGACGAGGCTTTCGATATCACCGCAATGATCAACGCACCCGCACGCATTCAGCAAACGATGATCGTTTCACCCGCCAATTTGACACAAACTGAAGGACAGCCACTTGAGGGCTACGGCTGGGGCGTAAAGCTTCAAATCAGTGCCGGGGGAGTAGCAAAGGCGAAAAACGCCGAACCACACCTAACCCTCGAATATTGTACATTCGCGGGGACTGGTCTGATTGATGCGACGAAAAGCCAAGGGTCATTTCAGCTCGAAATCAAGGTGAACCATTGTGCCGTGGAGGCAAAGGCTGTGTTGGCTTGCAAGCCTGCTTTATCCCCCTCCTCGCAAGTCCACTGGTTGGGTGAAGGTAATCAATACGACATCCACGGGCGTTTCTGGATCGTCCTTTCAGCCAGTGAGGTAACACCCGCATTTTCAAGCTCTGTCACAGATCTCAATAGTTGGGTGCTTTTCGCCCCCGGTGACAACAAACCTATCCCGAATAAGCTCGTGTTCCTCAACGATCCTGCAGTGCGAGCAAAGTCCTTGCAGCCTCGTGATTATCGCGATCAAAACTCCGGACGCACCCTCACGCAGACCTGGTGCTGATCCAGAACGGGTCGGTCCTTGGAGCAGCCGTAATCCCGCTGGCCCGTTTAGGCTGGTTTCCGATGACAAAATTCGTCTCTCAAGTCATCCGAAAACTGTGGCCCACAAGCCCAGCAAGCCACACAGTGAATGGCCCCAATCGAAGTACGTCGCTAGATGGGCTTGAGGAATGCGTTGTTCCAGATCGAATCACACATGGCGATTCAGGTCCGTATCGGCGATGATCGGTGCTCGGCGGATTTCTCGAGAATGATCGTGGAAGGACTCCTTGATGGCTTCGCAAAACGTGAAAGACCCCGCACTTGAGCATTCTACCGCGAAATCGCTCGTTCCGCCCATGACGTAAGCCATGGGGGTAGCGTGGCGGCGCTGGTTTTCGGTGCGCTTGGCGTTGTTTTCGGCGACATAGGAACCAGCCCTCTCTACACCTTGAAAGAGTGCCTCCACGCGGCGGGAGGAGAAAACGCCAAGATTCCTGAGGATCTCTTCGGAATCCTGTCACTGATGTTCTGGGCACTCATCTTGGTGGTCACGGTTAAGTACTTGATATTCGTCATGCGGCCGGATCACGATGGCGAGGGGGGAATATTCGCCTTGCTGGCGGTTGTTCCGGAACGCTTCCGAAAAAGCGTGGGAGACAGTGGCAAAGTCACGTGGATGGCTCTCTTAGCCGTAATCGGTGCCGCCCTTTTGTATGGGGATGGCGTGATCACGCCGGCGATTTCGGTTCTCAGCGCCGTCGAGGGACTAAAAGTGGCGAGTCCCCGCCTCGAGCCTCTGGTTCTTCCCCTCACCTGCGGGATCTTGGTTGCGTTGTTTGCAATCCAGCGACGGGGCACTGGAGACATCGGGAAACTCTTTGGACCAGTGATGGCTGTCTGGTTCATCACGATGGCAGGGCTAGGAATCTATCACATCATTCAGAAGCCGGACATTTTGACGGCTCTCTCGCCTCATCATGGGGCTTTCTTCTTCGTCCGAAATGGACCCCGCAGCATGCTCATCCTTGGTTCTGTTGTGCTGGCGGTGACGGGCGGCGAGGCCTTGTACGCCGACATGGGCCATTTTGGGATCCGACCGATTCGTACGGCATGGACGTTTTTCGTCCTCCCGTCTCTGGTTTTGGGTTACTTGGGTCAAGGTGCGATGATTCTGCGAGATCCAAGTCCGCACGTCATCGAAAACCCATTCTATGCACTCGTACCTCTGGGTGCTTTCACTTATCTACTCGTTCTCCTCTCAAGTGCCGCCACAGTGATTGCATCTCAGGCCCTGATTTCCGGGGCGTTCTCACTCACTCGCCAGGCGATGTTGCTCGGCTACCTTCCCCGCGTGACCATCAAGCACACGGCGTACCACACGGAGGGACAGATCTACATTCCCGAAGTCAATAGTTTGCTTGCTGTCGGTTGTCTTTTACTTGTCGTGACGTTTCGCGAGTCCGTGAAATTAGCTGCTGCCTATGGCATCGCCGTTACCGGGACGATGGCGATCACGTCGGTTCTCTACTACATCGTGGTGCGACACTCTTGGGGTTGGAGTAAGTGGCGTGCCGGCCTACTCCTTGCTCTTTTCCTCGCTGTCGACATACCATTCTTACTTGCTAATCTCTATAAGTTCTTCGACGGCGGTTATATACCGATGCTGATTGGCGCCGCCTTGATCGCCGGCATGCTGATCTGGAGCCGAGGCCGGACGGCGCTCTTGGAACAGTACTCCAGCAGGTATCCGACCCTCGAAGCGGCAAAGCCATTTATTCGTCGCTGGCTCTGTTCACGAGTTCCAGGTACGGCGGTATTTCTTGCCCCCAGTCCAGACCACGTTCCACCGATCCTCGTACACCACGTCGAGCGTAGCCGATCCCTGCACGAGGCAGTTGTGTTGTTAACCGTGCAAAAGGCGTCCATCCCGGTCGTGCCCGACGAGTCACGTTATCAGTTTTCCGAGCTAGGAGACGGATTCTACAAGCTGATCGTTTCGTTCGGTTACATGGAAGATCCACACCTCGTTCCAGTTTTGCGTGAGGTGGCCGAAGCGGAACAACCTCCGCTTAACTTTGATAGTGCGACATACTACATCGGTCACGAGACAATCGTGGCAAGCGATGAGGGTGTAATCAGCCGAGTGCCCGAATCAATCTTTTCCTACTTGAGCCGCAACGCGGTCCATGAGGAGCGGCGGTACGGCATGCCGGTAGACCAAATCGTCGAGATCGGGACTCAAATCGATCTCTGATGGACCACTCTTTAAAACGACCTTGTCAAATGTGATCATGGAGGAAGGGTGCTAACGAGCTGATCAAACCTCGTATAACGAGGCTCGCATGGCGACAGAAGAGGAACGCAAGCGGGCATTGAAAGCGTTCAAAAAGCGGCTGAAATTGACCAGACTCGATGACGAGTCTGGCTTGAGCCGCGGCGGTGGCAAAAAATCGGGGATTACCGGAATCACACCACCGACAGGTCATCCGCCGGGAATCTGGGAGGAGCTTGTAAGCCTCGGCAAGCTCAAACGAGAAATGTCCAACACATATTCTCTCGTCGATGGTGCTTAGAAGGCATAGCGGCGTCGACGTGCCTTAAAGCAATCGCTATCGAACAACGATGATCGTGTTTTCGGATGCTTGTTTTAGGCGAGCCTGAAGGCCAATTGGCTCGAAGTCTTCTGGATCTGGCAGTTGCTCTTTCTCCGCAGTTTCCGTGGCTTCCCCGCGGTGTCGGCGCGGGCGTGCTCGCGCTCTGACATCGAATCTGGTAGTCCCATTAGGTGCGACGCTTCGCGGTAAAGTTGTCGCAATTCGGTATCGGCCGGATTGTTCTTGAGAAAGTTATCAGCCCCCTTTTTGAAGTACATCAGAGCATCTTCGGTCTTTCCCTGATGCCAGCACGTCATCGCCAGAAAGAAGAAATCGATAGCACCACCACCACCCTGATTAAGGCTTATGGATTTCCGAAGCGCCGAGGTTGCAGATTTCCAATCCTTGGAACGAAATGCGGTCGCCCCCAGAGTGTTCCAATACATCCAGTTCTTCGGCTGCAGCTCGACGGCCTTTTGGGCTGATGCCAATGCCCGGGACACGGGTAATGGGTTAGCGCCGGGAACGCTCATCATTGACCAGGCGAGATTATTGTGCGCTTGGTCGCTCGCGGGCGCGAGAATTGTGACGAGTCGGTAAAACAAGGAAGCGCTCAGCCGGTTGTCCTCCTTCATAGACAAAGCCGTGGCACCCCCGCCCATGAATTCTCTCAGCCCAATATTGCCGTTGCTCAGCGCAATGAATCGCGCCGCCAAAACTTCGATATCGTTGTCCAATTGTTGACGTAGGTCTTCTGCCTCAGAGGCTCTCCCTGAATCTTCGAGCAATTTAGTTAGTGTTTGAATCATGACCGCCAGCGAATTCAAGTCACTCAATTCGCTCGCGACGTTTTCGCTCGATCGTCCGGCGACGGCGCTGTTGTTGCGTGCACCTGGATCGCGGACCAGTCCCCTCCAAAGCTCGACTGAGCGACGGTAATGCGGCTCGGCTTCGCCCGTGCGTTTCATAAACTCCAGAAACCAGCCCCAGCCCCACATTCCCTCTGCATCCGCAAAGTACCGGCGTACTTTTGCGTCGTCGGGAAATTCAGAATGCAACTTCTCGAAGAGCTCGAGCGACTGACGATAATCGACCTCCGCCTGGCGCAATTCACCGGAAGCGGCATTAGTCTTTTTTACGTTCGCCCCACTTAAGATTGATCGGGTGAAGCCCAGGCGGCTGTAGGACCGGGCAATAATGGCGCGAGATTCCAAGTCGGCGGGCGGAAGCTCGCTGGCATTCTTGTAAACTGTCAGCGCTCGTTGGTAGACCTTGAACGCCTGTTCCCAATTCTCGGGATCGGTCCTTCCCGAGAAAAACACCCTCGCCTGCCTCATCGACTCCATGGCGAGCGTATCGAGCAACGGAAAAGTCTCGATTATATAGGCATGGTGGCTGCGGTTGGCAGCGTCCGTTTTCCGAGCTTGACTCCAGACTGCGCCGGTGCTGACGATTATCGCCAAAGCAAAGATTCCGGCAGCCGTGGCCACGAGCTCCCGGTGGCGTCTAGCCCATCGCAGGCCGCGTTCTAATGGGCCCGGGCGACGGGCTTTTATCGGTTTGTCTTCCAAGAACCGCCTCAGGTCGGCAGCAAGTTCCTGCGCTGTCGCATAGCGATTCGCAGGTTCCTTCGCCATTGCTTTCAGGACGATTGTTTCCAGGTCACTGGGAACGGCCGGGTTGAGGCGGCGTAAAAGGATCGGCTCATCCAGAGCGATCTGGCGCAGCAATTCTTGGTGGTCGCGTCCGTCGAATGCAAGCCGTAGCGTCAAGACTTCGTAAAGCGTTACGCCGAGCGAATAAATGTCGGTTCGCTGATCGACGACACCTCGCCGAGCCAGAGCTTGTTCGGGGCTCATGTAGCGGAGCGTGCCTACCATGTCACCGGTATGCGTCAGGCTGAGATCACTGCGATAGCGAGCGAGGCCGAAATCGGTGATCCAAAGCGAGCCCTCAGGGTCGATCAGCAAGTTCGCCGGCTTGATATCACGATGCACGATCCCCAAGCCGTGGGCATGGTCGAGTGCTTCGGCCGCCTCAAAGCCTAGCTGTGCGATTTTACGGCAGAAGTCGCGGTCCTGGTGCGCGGGCCTCTGCGCCGCTGTAGCGAGCGACCGGCTGAATCTACCAAGTGAGTTACTTAGCGTCGAGCTCCTATCGGAGTCCGTGTGAGAAACCCGATCTCGGTCGGCTCCGCATGCGCGTGAGTCTGGTGTGGTGCCGAGAAATGAAACATCGGCGGTTTTGTCAACCGTCGGAGGAAGGACGTCGGTCTGTTCTCTGGCAGATGACGCAACCGGCTCTGTCGGAACGGTTTGAGCTTCGTAGCTCGCACGAAGCTCCTGAACGATAGCCGCCAAACTGCGGCCCTCGACGAATTGCATTGCGTAATAATGAATTCCATGATCGCAGCCGACCCCAAAGATCGGCACGATATGTGGGTGGTGCAGCTGGGCGGCGGCTTGAGCCTCGATCTGAAATCGCTGACGCTGCTTGGGGTCGATCGCCGCGGCGAACGGAAGCACTTTCAGGGCAACTCGGCGGCTAAGGGAGATCTGCTCGGCTTCGTAGACGACCGCCATTCCCCCTCGGCCGACCTCACGGAGAATGCGATAATCACCTAACTGGCTGCTAACGGAAATTAGGGCCGGCGAAAAAGGCTGCGAGCCCGTAAGTATTGGCGCGACCGCCTGGACGTACTCCAGCCCAGAGAGACATTCGCTCAATTCACCGGCAATCTCTGGGTGCTGGTCGAGGAACTCTTTCCGCGAACACGGATGCCCCCTCTGAATCGCTTCGAGATAGGCCTCCAGGGCGGCGAGCACTTGAGGATTATTTTGTGCGTGAACTCCCAGTGACTGGGACAGCGCGAGCAAAGAATGCGCTTCGGTTCGAGCTATTCGCATCGGGTTCCCGTGCGCGAGTGGACGAATTACCTCCAGACCGATTGCCGACGATCCCCGTTCTGGCTTTCCTTTCCAATTCCCTGGCGGTAAGGGCTGCGCATGCGGCGATGATTCCCAGGTCATCGGAGGTCCTCCAGGGTGCGGCGCAGTCTGGCCAATGCCCGCAGCCACACATTCTTGACGCTGTCTTCGGTCCGACTCATTCGTCGGGCTACATCGGGGAAGCTTAATCCTTCAAGCTGCCTCAAAATAATGACTTCGCGGTAATCCTCTGGAAGGCCTTGCAGAGCATCGGCCAGAATGACCGCCTGCTCACGTCGAACGGCTTGTTGGCTGGGAGTGCTCTGAGACGCAACCAAGCCATCGTTCAAGCGCCCGCGACGATTGGTCCAGGTCATCTGCGAGTGCACGTTCAAGTCGGAGGTCACGGCATTTTGTACCGAGGTAGTGACGTACCTGATTAGCCAGAATCGCGCCGATCACACGACGTACCCATGTAAGAAACTCTCGCTCCGAGTCCCCTCGAAATAATGCAATCTTGCGATGAATTTCCAGCCAGATCTCCTGAATCAGATCTTCAATGTCTACCTTGGTACGCAATCGCCGGCCTACCTGTAACCGGACTAACAGTCCCATGTAATTGCGATAACGTTCCAGCAACCGCCCGATGCCTGCTCCATCACCTCTTTTAGCCATGCCCAACAG
This sequence comes from uncultured Planctomycetota bacterium, assembly GCA_963720335.1. Taxonomy (GTDB): domain Bacteria; phylum Planctomycetota; class Planctomycetia; order Isosphaerales; family Isosphaeraceae; genus CAVRFS01. The sequence continues at coordinate 92,287 of CAVRFS010000079.1, forward strand.
GAACTCAGGATCGAACCCGGACTCGCCATAGCGGCTGTCGTCATGATCGTCGCGCAAGCTCATCGATTCGGCCCCTGCAACCATAATGATACTTGTCGCGATTTGAGACCAGATCGCGCCGAAAAAATTAAAAGTGCGGTGATTTTAAACAAAGTGTTGGGGGGATCACTGATGGATCACGAATAACACGGTCGGCGGTAGGAGAATAAGCCGCATAAACCCATTCGATGTTATCAAAAAAATGTAGAGCCAGTTCTTCAAGCGGCAACCACCCGAACGTACGGAATGCCCCAAACGTATTCGCTCGGTTAGGATTTACCTTAGAACCACAATGGTCGTGTTGACGGCAGCGACCAACGTTCCGCACAATCAACGATGCATACTTTTGTCCAGACGCAGAATAAAAACGCCGTTGCGTGAACGGACACCGAGAGCTTAGAAAGCGCCCATGAAACTCATAATCGCCATCATCCAACCCACAAAGCTTGAGGCCGTGAAGGAAGCGCTTTCCAAGGTCGAGGTGTTTCGTCTGACAGTGATGGACGTGCAGGGGTTCGGGCGGCAAAAAGGGTATACAGAAGTGTATCGTGGACACGAAGTCACAGTGAACCTTCTGCGGAAGATCGAACTTCAGATCGCAGTGAATGAAGACTTCGTTGAACCTACGGTGAATGCCATCCTTAGAGGCGGGCCGAAGCGGCCCGGATGGCAAAATCGGCGATGGCAAGATTTTCATCCTCCCGCTCGACGATTGCATCCGGATCCGGACCGGCGAGCGCGGGCCGGAGGCGATATGAAAGGCATCGGCGCAGTAATTTTTGATTTCAATGGCGTACTGATAGACGATGAATCGGTCCACTTTTCATTATTCCGCGAAATTCTTGCGCAGGAAGAAGTTGTGATCACGGAGCGAGACTATCATGAACGTTATCTAGGTTATGATGACAGGAGGTGTTTCGAGGCGGCCTTGTTGGATGCTGGCAAGACCGCCGACCGAAAGCAGCTTGATCGACTGATCGCACGTAAGGCCCAGCGTTATATCGAAGTTGCCGAACAAGGTTTGCGATATTTCCCTGCTGCTGCACAGACGCTGAGCATAACCGCTGATCGTTGGCCAGTAGCGATTTGTTCGGGAGCGTTACGTTCGGAAATCGAGTACGCCCTCCAGCGTCTGGGTTGCCGGCGAAAAGATCGTGGCAATCATCTCGGCAGAGGATACCGAGAAGTGCAAGCCCGACCCAACGGGCTACCAAATGGCACTCGAAGCCCTACGACTATGCTCATGGGACCACCACTCGGAAATGACCACACGGCAACCGGGGAAGCTGTTCGACCTGGACGCTGTTAACTGCTTGGTAGTGGAGGACAGTTTGGCCGGGATTGCTGCGGCCAAAGGGGCTGGAATGAATGCCGTTGGCGTATCAAACACATATATCCCTCGATCAGCTGCGCGAGGCGGGGGCTGATGCCGTGATCGACGGATTGGCGACACTGACTCCCGAGTGGATCGAACGGCGGTTTTGCATCTTGACGCCCGCCGACAGTCTGTTGACACCAGTCGAGGCAGTCATTCGAGTAAGCGATGCGACAGATCCGTGCCACAAAGTTTGAATCATCGTCTCGCGCCACCGCTGATTCTCTTCGTCCGTGGCCGGATCAACCAGTTGCCATTGCGCTGGTGATAACCGACCTCGATGTGGGTGGAGCTGAGCGTGCGCTCGCAACGCTTGCAACGCGGCTTAATCACAGGATGTGGCGGCCTGTCGTTTTTTGCCTGGATGGCCCCGGACGACTTGTCGAAGTGCTGCGCCATGCGGACATTCGTTGTCGAATGCTTGGGCGTGCACCGCCGAAATCCTCTGCAGGCGATCACACAATTGGCACGCAGATTGCGACGATTTCAGCCGCAAATCGTGCAAAGCTTCATGTTCCACGCCAACTTGGCAACGCGACTGGCGGCGCCCTGGGCTGGCTGTCCTTGGGTCATTGGCGGTCTACGCGTCGCCGAGCGTCAAAAAGCGTGGCATCTCATCGTCGATCGTCTGACGGCTCCATTGGCCACTGGCTCGGTGTGCGTCTCACAAGGAGTGTTGCGTTTTAGCCGTGAAGTCGCCGGGCTTAACCCTGCGCGGTTAACGATCATTCCCAACGGGATTGATCCCCAACCATTTGATATCGCAGAGCCCGTGCCCCGAGTCTCGATCGGAGTGCCTGATGACGCACACCTAGCTGTTTGGGTTGGCCGACTCGACGCACAAAAGGGTCTACCCGAACTGTTGAGCGCGGCCGAGCGGGTGACAACCAGCGCCCTAACTGGTACGTTGCATTGGCAGGTGATGGTCCGCACCGCGGCTGGTTATTGAGCCAACTTGCCGAGCACCCACAATTGCAAGAAAAAGTCCGCTTTTTAGGCCGACGTGACGACGTCCCTGGCTTACTGAAGTCGGCGGATATCCTGGTCCATACCTCGCTCTGGGAGGGCATGCCCAACGCAGTCCTCGAGGCAATGGCGGCCGGACTACCTGTCATCGGAACAGCCGTTGAGGGAACCGAAGATCTGGTTGTCCCGGGCCAGACGGGCTGGCTTGTTCCACCCCAGAGAGCCGGTGCCCTTTGTCAAGCCCTGATCCAAGCTGCTGATTCGCCCGAGGTTTGTCGTCGATTTGGTGCAGCAGGACGGATCCGCGTCGAACAGCATTTCTCGCTCGCGACGACCGTTGCAGCCTATGAGCATCTGTGGGCTGGAATTCTAGGTTTGCGGCTCCCAGACTCGAGAACGCTGAACAGGTTCGTGACACAACCAGGGAACAGACCACGGGAATTGGCGTGAAGACGCCTGAAGATTACCGTGCGTTACTCATTACCCATCGTTCGCGCTTGAGCCAAGAGCAGACGGTCGGCGGTCGATGGGATAATTGAGAAAAACTCTTCGAGATTGCAGAGGTGCATTCGCCGGAATCAAATGCCATCAATGCCTGGGTCCGAATCGCGCCATGAAGCGTGCGGGTGAAACTGGGTGACAGGGTTACTCCACGTTGAGCGTGAATCAGACCATCCTCGGTACCAACCAATGTAATCCACAGCAGAGCCCTCGCTTCGGGCGATGGATCCACTTTCGGAACTACACGCCAGCTCACAGGTTGTAAATGCCACGAATAGGGCACATCATCCCACGGAATCGATGTTCCAAAGCGATACGTCAACACGATCAAAGGGGGTTCAACAATAAGTGCCAGTTCGACCTCACCTCGTCGGACTTCGTTCACGACCTCTTCGTCGATGCACGAATGAAAAAGCGTGAGTTCATGCCCACCAGGGCTACATGTGAACTGAGCACCTTTAGGCCAGGAGCATTGCCCCCGCCGGAACGATTCGCCAACTCGGTAAACTGGAACCAGTGGCCGGTTCCCCGAAGGCCGGGACCGACTTGTTTTCGACCAGAACAGCTCTTCAATATCGTGTAGATGCTTCATCGCAAATCCCGAGGTCAAAGTGGTCGATGATCGGGGTCATTCCGCTCCCACTCAAATAAACCTAGCTCACACCCTGGAGCTAGTTTACGATGCTCGTAGACCAAGGCGAGCCCTCAAGTTCACCCGGCCCTTCTCGACGGATGAGTCGCAATACTTCCATCGAAATGTTGCATCGAGCACCAACGTACGCTCAGAGCTTAACTCTTGAAATAGCCTCCGAATACGATTGGAGTAGGTTCTCTACTGCCGTTAGCTGATCGGCATCGTAACTAATGACCGCAACTTACATCTGCCTTGTTACGCGAAATACACCGCAGTTATGTGCCTACTAAACAACCCATCACCTGTAGTTGCCTAGCTAGCTTAACTGGGAAAATGAACCCTAGAGGACTTGGTGCATTCGTGATGATACAGCTTCCCAAGGCTAAAATCATACACGCTAGCGCCGATGCAATGACACAATGACTATACCAAGTTTGAACGCAGTGACAAGGGTTCGGCAGCCAATTTTTGCGAGCGTTAAATGCAATCTGGCAATCGGTGCTACTGCTGGACGGTGCTGGTCTAGCCGGTCTTGGGTGGCTCTAAAAAAAAGCCACGTTCGATTGGCGGCACTTCAGCCGCTTAAAGTTGGATAAAACTTGAATCTGACAAGTTCGCAATCAGATCATATCCGCCATAACTTGACGCGCCGAATTCCTTTGTTTAAACTAAGTTTGTTAACATTAAGAGATCCGGCATTGAAATTTCTCATCGATTGATCTCTTTTGTCCAATTACGCTCCGGTTTTTGAATACTCGCCTAAGTCGAGTCGCCATTTCTTGCAAGATGTTCAAATTAACAACTGTAATTTCTTTTGCTCTTAGTTTACTTCATACAATTTTATATTCTTTTGCTTTGGACGTGCAACTTCAGTCAGATTGCTTTCTTTCTCGCCAATAGGCCTAATCTGACGAAAATCGTACCGATTCAATCACTTGACTGAGGCATCAGATAGAAGTGATTTCCGATGAGTCACCAACGCCGTTGCGTATTTCGATCGGTCGTCCACCTCAACTGGAAGCGAGGGCGTCAATGAACTTGTCTCGACGAATCCGCGATCTTCGCTATGCAAAGGGATGGGGACCGGACGAGTTGGCCGGTCGTGCCAAGATTTCGCGGACTGCCCTTTATCAAATAGAGAGGGGAAATACGAGTAAACCGCAAGCTGGAACTTTACGGCGAATTTCGCGAGCCCTTGGTGTTCCGCTAGAGGTATTGCTCGAGACAACACCCGTTTCGACCGAAATCGACACAGAACCAACTGTTAATGCCACTTCATCGACCCCAGCGTCGCTGATGGTCGTCGGGCGTGTTGCATCGTCGGATCGAGCCGAGGAACTGATGGAAAAATTTCGTCTGCTTCTCGGTTCTCCTCTGGCTGAAGGGGTTGCCCGTATTGTCGAGGAGTCATTCCGGCTGCTGCCGATTATTCCTCCGTGACGTCAGGTGAGCCTTCGCGTTATGCGCAGCCGATCGACCTTAAACAAGCTCGTCATGACCGCGGCTGATTGCCAAGCAGCGATTGTGTCATTCGATCCACACCCGACGCCGCAGATAGAATAGCTGTACGGTTCTGAGATGGCGGAAAAATGCACTCTCAGCCATTTCTCTCTGGCGATTGACTGAAATATTGATCCAGAAACTCGGGCAACTTGGCCGTGAAGATGCTTCGGGGTAAAACGACATGGAAGCCGACGGCCTTGGCTGCTGCTAGTGCATCTACATCTACGTGCGGGCCGAAAGCAATAAGCCACGCATCGGCACCCGCGAGCGACCGGTATGCTCTTAAAGCACCAGATTCGGCCATTTGACCCCCTGTCAAATCGACCAGAATGACCGTTGGACGGCATCTAGCGATCATTGATTCAGCCTGCGACTGGGTGCTTGCCACGAGCATCTCGTATCCCAGATCAGCCGCTGTTCCTTTTATCTTGGTGATGAAGATCAGGTCTCGACTCACCAGCAGACCGATGAGTCTATCCCTGAGCGGGTCGCCCGGAGGGTCAGGCTCTAGCTCGCCGGGAAGGCGTTCCATGACAGTTACCTTAAATAAGAAGAATCGGGGCGGCACGATCGAATCAGGCCGCCTATTGTAATCTGCGGATCGCTTCAACCCGTATTTTATACTTATCGATCTGCCCGTTCGGTCATCAATAATTGCATTTCGATCACGCCAAGTCGCGAAGGTTCCCATCGCTTGCTCACATCGGAATTCGATTTCGATTTGCCAAGTGAATTGATCGCCCAGCATCCGATCGAGCCTCGCGATTCCGCGCGTTTGATGGTCATCGATCGCCATCTATACCGCTGGGAGCACCGGTCGTTCGCCGAGCTTCCCGATCTTTTGGAATCTCGAGATGTCCTCGTACGGAACAATACCAAGGTCATTCCGGCGCGGCTCATTGGCCATCGTGCAGAAACCGGCGGCAAATGGGAGGGTATGTTCCTCCGTGAACGGGCTCATGGACGTTGGGAAATTCTGGCAACCACCCGAGGACGGCCTGCACCAGATGAGCAAATAATATTGGGGCGTGGTCTTTATCTTGTGTTGGAAGCTCGAGGTGAGGATGGATCGTGGATCGTTAGGCCAGTTCAAACCAGCAGTGACGCAGCTACAACTCTCGACCTTTTGGAGCAGTATGGTCAAACGCCTTTACCACCCTACATTCGGCACGGACGTGAGACGCGGAACGACCGATTTGACTACCAGACTGTTTATGCAAAGTGTCCTGGCTCGGTTGCGGCGCCGACGGCTGGGCTCCACTTTACCAATCAAGTCTTCGACCGGTTGACAACACGGGGCATTATTTGGGTCGACTTGACCCTACATGTTGGTGTGGGTACATTCCGCCCAATTGTAACGGAGCGTCTTCAGGACCACATCATGCACGCCGAGTGGGCTGAACTGTCCTCACAGTCTGCTGCCGTGCTTGAATCGCGACGCCAAGATGGCGGACGGATCGTAGCAGTAGGGACCACCTCGGCACGTACGCTTGAGGCTGCAGCTGGCAGCGCAACCCTTCAACCATTGTCAGGCGAGATCGACCTTTTCATCCGACCTGGCCACGTCTTCCGCGGGCTCGACGCCTTGATCACCAATTTTCATTTGCCGCGCAGTAGTTTGCTGGTACTGGTTAGTGCCTTTGCAGGTCTCGAACTTACCCGAGCTGCCTACGCGGAGGCCATTCGCTGTGGTTACCGGTTCTTCAGCTATGGAGATGCTATGCTAATTCTCTAACATGAGGTATTAGCAGTATGGCGGTGAGCGAGGTCGCAGTGCGCACTGAATGTGGGGAAGTCGGCCAAAAGCGCGGCGCACTGCTTGCCGTAAACGCGTGTTCGGCGCGAACGAAGATCCGACATGGGCTCGAAGTCTAGGCCTTTCTCGGACATTACGGCGTGAGGACACTCGATCCATATCTAGCATCGTGCTGGTGGAAAGCCCTCGTGAAACCCGACAAACATGGTTTCTGAAGGCTTGTCCTCGCAAACCGCCAGATCCCAGATCCGTAATTGACCCCGACGCCTCGGCGTTGAGATCAACCACAAGAGTAGGATCGCCACTCGGTTCGACGATTATGCTAGATGTATCATCTTCAAGACCTTGAGCCGAGGATGAGACAGGCGGCGGCCCAAAGGTAGAGGGTGTGATACCGTACTCTTCGGCAACCGGTCGCTGCACTATGTCTTCAAGTGCAAAAGCTGTCCCTTCGTCCGTAGGAGTTAGCTCCAGCGGTTCGAGAGGGAGTTGCTGCTGCTGCACCACGGCGGGTGCCGTTAGTGCGGCTGTTACTTCCGCAAACTCATCCGTAAACGGAGGAGGATCGGCGGAAGGATCCCCAGTCTTGGCCTTTCCGATGGTATGGACAAGCGTATCAGCCCTGACGAACTTACCCGGTCTGACTTGAATCCATGTCGCAGGCGTGAACTCAGGCACTGGATCGGTGGTCGATTTAGCCACCTTCCGTACCCGGCTTCGGCTGCGCCGGGGCTTCATTCCTCCGGTACCGGTCGTATCGGTGCGACTATTCACTGATTCAGGAGACGATTCATCCGCCGAAAGTACTGAGGGCCACCTAACGGCGATGGGGATTTGCTCCCCTTCGGCCATCCGGTCGATCGCCAATTCCTCGGCAAAATCGCTCGCCTCCAAATTGGCAGATATCTCGCTCGGTTTACGACCCTGTACCGGCTGACGATGCCGTTGGGGCGTAACAAAGATCAGGACCATGAGCGCCAGATAAGCTGGCACCCACCAGACTGAGACCGAGGCAACAGCGCTTGAGGTTAAGATCACAAGCGCTACCAAACCCAATCCAACCCTGGCGGCTTTTGGCTGACTCCCGTCGGTGCCAGCCGGTTTACCAACCACAAAGTGGGTGCGGACGTGGTCGCGAAACCAACGTCGGGTGGGCCTTGGCCATGATTCCGGTGTGCGCGAGGTCGCAATCAAGGAAGGCCATCCTACTTGCCGCACGACAACCATTTTGGCCGATGAAACCCGTCAGGTTTACCCCACCGGTTCAATCAGCCATTGGTTCATTGGTCAAGATCAACGTCAGCGGAGAGGCATTGCGTCCTGATGGAAGCATCCCCTTCCTTCGTGTGATATCGGCCCAGATAGCCGGTATGCTGACAGTTTTGTGCGATGACCACAAGCTGGGGAGGGAATGACGGCCAAAGTCGTCAAAGTTCACTCATTCAAAGACAACCGTGCGGATCCCCTCTACCAACACTCGGTCTTCGAGATGCCAGCGTACGGCCTGTGCGAGGACGCGACGCTCGACCTCCCGTCCGATCCGGACCATGTCGTCCACGCCACTACGGTGGGAAATATGGGCAACGTCTTGATTAAGAATTGGCCCAGCATCGAGCTCTGCCGTGACGTAATGTGCCGTGGCCCCGATGATTTTCACGCCCCGCTTGTGCGCTTGCTGATAGGGGTTCGCTCCAATAAAGGCCGGTAGGAACGAGTGATGGATATTGATGATCGGACCATCGTAGTTTTCTAAAAACGGGGGTGACAGAATTTGCATGTAACGCGCGAGGACTACCAGGTCGATATTTTGCTCGCGCAAGAGATTTACCACTTGAAACTCCTGCTCCGACTTGGATGCTTTCGATATGGGCAAGTGATGGAAAGGAATGCGATGAGCCGCCACTTGCTCGGTCAGTTCTGAGTGGTTGGAAATCACAAGCGGAATTTCCGCATCCAGCTCACCGGCCTCCCAGCGCCAGAGTAAATCGATCAAACAATGCCCGTGCTTTGAAACCATAATCGCCATTCGCTTGGGGCGGTCGGTGAAGCTGATGCGCCAGCGAATCCCGTGCTGCGCGCCAGGGGCGCAAATGCGGAGTCGAACTCATCCCGACCAAGGCCAAAGCCTCTGCTTTCAATCTCGAGCCTCATGAAAAAGGTCGCGTTAGGTAAATCGCTTACATACTGGTCAGCGCCTCAGGATATTCCCATTATGCAAAGCTATAAAGCTTGATACCGCTGCAACCAAACCCCTGTGATCCGGACAATCGATCAAAAGCCGAATGTTGTAGCTCATAAATAAAAATCGAATCTCCTGGCGTCCTGTCATTGCTCAGTTAGAAGCAACGAGCAAATGCATGGGCGGAAAGCACAAAAGCTTTTCGTCTTAACCTCCTGAGTTCTGGGCTGACGGCCTCGGCTCTAGGAGAGATATCGCACCTTGGTCGCGGAGTGCAGTGGCAGCACGTAGGCCCAACGCATTTGGGTCATTGCGTTTACCAGTTAGGCTGATAGTTATGCAGCCGCGACCGTCAAGGCCAAACACGGCAGCATCAATCGCCAACATCTGACCCTCATGCCCACTTCTGTCGTGCTCGACGTCTCTGGCCCAGGCACCCATCGGCAGCGAGCATCCCCCTTCGAGCCCAGCCAGTGCGGCTCGCTCTGTTTCCACGGCACGGCGAGTGACAGGGTCATCGAGTAGCTCGAGAAGAGCACGCGTCGCTTCGTCGTTCCGACGGCATTCGACGCCCAAGGCGCCCTGGCCTACAGCAGGCAAAAATGTGGCCGGCTCTAGCCGTTGTGTGATGTGTCGCTCCATTCCCAAGCGTTGCAGGCCGGCACAGGCCAGTATTACTGCGTCAAGCTGTCCGTCGAGCACCTGATTTAACCGGGTCTCGACATTGCCTCGAATAGAGACGACTTGGATATCTGGACGTAAGAAGAGTAACTGCGCCCGTCGCCTTGGCGAGCTGGTGCCGACGCGACTAGCCCTCGGCAATCCATCAATGGTTCGGTGCTCAGGAGCGATCAGTGCGTCGGCCACGTCTTCGCGCTCGGGTACCGCTGCCAAGATCAGCTCAACCGAGCCCTCAGTAGGTAAATCCTTCAGACTATGAACCGCCATATCGACCAGGCCATCGCGAACCGCTCGCTGAATTTCCTTCGTAAAGAGACCAAAGCCCCCAATTGCGGCAAGCGGTGAGTTGCGATCGCGGTCCCCTTGCGTTTTGATTTCAACTGATTCAACTTTCAGCCGTGGATTCAAGTCTCGCAGGCGTTGCGCCACCCAGTCAGATTGCCAGCGCGCAAGACGACTTCCGCGGGTGCCGATGCGGATTGTCCCCGAGGTGTTAAGCTTGACACTCATAAAAGCCTGGCCTATAAAGTTTTTCGCTCGGCGCGTGCGATGACGACCACAATCACCTGAGCGGCACCTGCCTTCTTCAGGGCCCTTGCTGCTGCACTGCACGTCGCACCTGTCGTCAAGACGTCGTCCACCAAGATCACAGCACGGCCGGTCAATTTGCCCCCGGAGCGAGCGCGGAATACCCCATGCATGATGTCCGCCCGCTCAGTTCGCCCCTTGTGGGCGAGCTGCTCTGTAGCGGTAACCCGCCGCAATCGGTGGCTAACCGGCAGACCAAGCCGCCGTGCCAACCAGGAGGCTAACGCTTCCGCTTGGTTGTATCCTCGTCGCCATCGCCGCAACCAGTGGAGCGGAACGGGTATGATCCAGACATCGGATGGTAGCTGCCTGATGGCATCGTGCCTTGCTTCGATGAAGAGATCGACCAGCCGTGGGGCAAGCCAAGCATTTTGCTCATGTTTGAGCCGCAAGCATAGGTCGCGTAGCGCCCCATCGTAGGGTCCCAGTGCAATGGCCGAGTCAAATCCCAGCGAGCGGTCACGACACGCAGCGCATCCACCGCGTAGATCTGCATATGGACCGACGGGCAAGGCACATCGCGGGCATGACGACATCGCGGCCCGTGCTGACTGTTCCAGAATTCCCTGCCGACATGCTGGGCAAAACGGGCTACCCGATCCCTCTGCTCCACACACCGGGCACGACCAAGGAAATACCAAGGCGTCGAGTGCTCTCGTCAGTGCGCAAAAGAAAGCCACGATTCGATCCCAACCCCGAGGCCAGGCGACGTCGGTCACCAGGTCGTAGGGACCGCAACGAAGTCATTCGCGACTACCTGAAAACATCTAGACTCATATCGTGCGTGTTGTCGGGAAAAAGGCACAATTCCCGCCGGCCTTGCCGAAGAAGTCCGTTCTTTGGTTTCGTGCTTCCACCCTGACGTAGAATTTTTACGACTACGATTCCGCGGAGCCTCGCTGCCCTGCCAAGAGATAAGGCTCAAGTTGTTCGCGAAGTTGGTTACGAGCCCTGGCCAAGAGCGACTTTACCGCTGCTGATGACCGGCCCATTACGTCGCCAATCTCGGCATAGCTCATTTCCTCGAACTTGTTCAGTAATACAGCCAGCTTCTGATCTTCATTCAACACTGCGAGCGCTTCGCGAACCAGATCAGCCAGTTCCGCCTGCCGCATCTGGGCCGAGGGAGTTCCTTCTCGGCCCGCGAGTTGTTGTGCGATTGACGCAACTGCGTCAGAGTTCGCAGGCGAGTCACCAATGGGAACACTAGAATTGCGGCGTTTACTGCGTAGGTGGTTAAGGGCTAGGTTATTGGCAATTGTAAAAAGCCACGTCGAAAATTTGGCTCTCGGGCGATACCCTTTGCGTGCCTTATAGATTCGGAGGAACACTTCCTGACAGAGGTCCTCTGCCTCTTCGCGATTGCCGACGAGGTGGAATAATATGCCTACCAGCCGGTTCTGGTAGCGCTCGACCAAGGTTTCGAAGGCCCCCGCAATGTCGCCGCGCACTTGAACCATGAGCCGGACATCCGGGTCGCGTGCTTCCAGCTGTTGTTCAAGGTTCTCGGCCTCTTGGCCCACCGCGGATTCCTCCCCGCGAAGATCACTCAGTTAGTATCTCACAACGTCGAAACGGACTGGCTTTCCAGCGGAATCAGGTGTTTCTGGGTCAAAGGTTCCGGCGAGGCTCCGGATCAGGCATAAAACCCGGTATGCTGGTGACCTCGCTGTCTTGGTCAACGCGACGGCGAAGCTGGCCACATGCAGCATCGATGGCTCGCCCTTTTGTTTTACGGACAGTCACACTCACATTGCTATCGCGAAGTATGGATGTAAACCGATTAACAGCGCCAGGACTAGGCCGCTCAAACGGCAGGCCCACTACGGGATTGTACGGGATAAGGTTCACGTGCGCGCTGCGTTTCGCTAGGAGACGAGCCAAGGTATGTGCGTCGTCAGGCCGGTCATTGATACCACTCAATAAAACATATTCGTAGGTTATCTGGCGGCCGGTTCGCTCAAAATATGCGTCAGCTGCTTTGAGAACAGCGGTTAACCCTATCGATTCGTTGACCGGGACTAAGTTATTGCGTAACTCCTCGGTCGGTGCGTGGAGTGAGACGGCCAAGTGATACTTTCGTTCAAGCGCCGCCAGCTTCAGGATTTTCTCGGGAAGTCCCACTGTTGATATTGTGACCCGCCGTTGGCTGAGTCCTAGCCCATCTTTGGTCGAGCAAAGCCGATCGAGTGCAGAAATGAGATTGTCGAGATTCGCCAAGCTCTCGCCCATTCCCATGACAACAACGTGCGTAACTGTCTCCGTAACGGGCAAGACGTTCCGCAGGTGGATTACCTGCTCAAATATCTCGTCGGCACTCAAGTTTCGCTCGAATCCCTTGAGTCCGCTGGCGCAGAACACGCAGCCCATACCGCAACCAACCTGCGTGCTCAAGCAGACCGTCCGTCGCCGGCCGTCAGCCATCAAGATGCATTCAAGCCTGCGACCATCTGGACTCTGCAAGACCAGCTTGTCGGTACCGTCAGGCCCAGCGCTATGATATGCAACCTGCAAAGAGAAAACTGTCCATAGCGTCTCAAGCTCTTGTCGCAACGATTTTGGGAGATCTGACATGGGCTCAAAAGATTCGGCCCGTCGATGGATGACCCAATCTATCACCTGCCGAGCACGATAGGCTGAATGGCCTTGCGCGACCATCCACCGTCGCCATTCAGGCTCTGACACCGCCAACACCGATCGCTTAGCGCGTGATAATACAGCCATCGGTAAATCTAACTCCAACGATGTTTTCGCGGATTCAGTTGCCAGAAGTGAGTTGCAACCATCGAACCCGTTGCGATACATATTGGCCTCAAACCGTAACATGGTCGTTGACTTGAGCTTATTGCCATTGTAGTGCCATGCATACTCGCGGCCAAGGTCGTCTTTCCGGATACTGCCGGTGACCATACCGTGAGAGCAGTAAGGCTTGAACGTCGTCGTCTGAGGTATTGCACCGTTTGGTGCTAGCCTCTGATGTCGATGGCCGCTGTGCTTGGTTCTCGTTTCCGTAAGCCTCCTCATCACCGAGGCTCGACCTAGATGATGGTTTCCTCGCGCTCATTGCGTGTTGTACAGCTTTCTGAATCGACAACCGAAGCATGGTCCTGGGAAATGACATCATCAACCATTGGCGGGTTTTACCGGGTAAGCTAATTCATCTGAAAGATTACGATTCCAATTGGTCTGGCGACCGATTACTCCTGAAATCTGAGCGGAAAAAATACGCTGAGACCGTGCTCTCTCAAGATGTATCCAAGCTCGCGGAAGCCCAAGATCTGCTTTACGCGGCGAATCGCTCGTTGATCTTGATGATACTCCAGGCAGTGGATTTCGCCGCTAAGGATAGCACGATCAAACACGTTATGTCGGGTGTTAACCCTCAAGGTTGCCAGGTCTATAGCTTCAGGCATCCGTCGGCCGAAAAACTTGACCACACCTTCTCTTACGCTATGCCAAGGCCCTGCCGAAGCGCGGGCGCATCGGCATTTTCAATCGCTCTTACCTTGAGGAAGTGCTAGTCGTTCGGGTGCACCCAGAACTCGTTGCAGCCCAGCGCATTCCTAATATTAAGATAAACGATGACCTTTGGGGCGATCGCTTTGCCGAAATCAATGCCCTTGAGCGACATCTCACGCGCAATGGAACCCTCATCCTCAAGTTTTTCCTCCATATTTCGAAGGACGAGCCGCGCAATCGGTTGATCAAGCGACTCAAGGATCCTAAAAAACACTGGAAGTTTTCTTCGGCCGACCTTGCGGAGCGAGCCTTCTGGAGTACCTACATGAGCGCGTACGAGAATGACATTTCCGCCACGAGCACGCAATGGGCCCCTTGGCACATCATTCCCGCCGATCATAAATGGGTCAGCCGCGCCTGGTCGCGCGTATTTTGACTAATGCGATTGAGTCACTTCATCTTCAGTATCCGGCGATTTCTGACCCCCAGCGGGCTGCGATCGCCAAGAGCAAAAAGCAGCTCGAAGCCGAACTGAATAATTAACATACAAAAAAAAGTAAGCGGATCTAAATAATTTTATTTAGACTACACCTCAGTACGCCGCTTCAATTCGTCCGGCGGGGTTAACATGGTAAGGCACCCATGCAAGCACAACCCGTTCAACCGTGATGTCGGTCTTCTTTGGTCGAATCGGCAGAGGCTCGAACACCAAGGATTCGGGTCTTAGTGCAGTATCGAGTTTCGCGATCTTTTCCTGAAACTCTGATTGCAACTCGGTGTATTCTTGCCTCAAGGACTCGAGCGTTCCGGCGGCTTGACTCGCTCCGCCGCGTTGCTGGGCTGCGCGGGTCGCTGCTTTGGCTGCCGTGGCTGCGTGGGACACGTCGGCTTTGCTAACGGACTTACGACCGAGCAATGCTCCGAGAACAGAACCGCCCATTGCGATTGTGGCATCCCAAGAAGATCGGCTCGCCTGAGCCTGTTCGCGTTCTAGCCGTTCATTGGCACGGCGGATCTTTTCCTGAATCGCTTCCAGCTTCGGAGCATACTGAGTCCGTAATGTCTCGACGCCCTGATCGCGTTTTTCGCGCGAAGTTTGCGTAAGTCGAAGTCGGAAGTCTCGCTCTGTCTCCATTGGCCGGGATGACTGCTTGAGCGTAGGGCAGGCCCACACTCGTAGCGTCCGTTCGCGGTAAAGATAATTTTTCAGCGCCTTCGCCCAATCACCGTAGTTCTTGGCTCGAGACAACTCGCCAGGTAAGAAACCAAAGCCAGCCCCGGCCTCCGGAGTTTTGTCCAGCTCTGGCACGCTGTCGTCAAACGCCTCACTAGCGTTCCAGACCTCCACCGGTAGAGAGTCGTCTATTTGTCGAAATAAGGCCAGTGTCTCCCAATGGTCGATCACCGCTTTTTTGTCGGCGTAATGGAGTCGGGCGACACCCAAGAGCCCCGGCCGATAGAGCAACGTTTCTTGCGCACGAGGACGCGCACGTCGTGGCACGAAGAATTCCGGTACGTCCGGTGGGACAACCGGGCGCGCCTTGATTGCGGACGAAGAGGTAGGACGAGTGGGCGTTAATTTTGAAAGCGGTGCAGGCCCAGTAGATGGCGTAGAAACTGAAGTCCCTGCAGACGAAAGGTCTTTCTTTCGGGATGCCATCAGCGTCTGAATCTGCTCGCGCGTGAGCGGTCCGCGAAGATATGACAACGCCCATCGCGTCTGGAAGACGGCTGGCTGATCTTCGTGTACGTTGTTCATCACAAAGACGCGGTTGGCTAGCCCCGATAGAATGTCGTCCATTTTTTGCGATCAAAGCCATGACCTGCGGCGGTTGACGCTCCTTCGAGTCCCTCAAGCACACGATCCTTGTCGCGTTGTGTCTGCAAGCGACCCAGGAACCATGTCCCGGCATTTGATAGGCCTTTGTAGTCCAGGTCGACTGGGTTCTGGGTGGCCAGCACTACGCCTAGGCCGAATGCACGACCCTGTTTAAGCAGAGTGAGCATAGGAACCTTCGACGGTGGGTTGGCAGTCGGAGGGAAATAACCAAAAATCTCGTCCATGTAGAGCACGGCCCGGAGGCTGGATGTGCCTGGCTGAGTCCGAATCCAAGCCAGCACTTCGTTCAAGAGAATGGTGACGAAAAACATTCGCTCGTTGTCGGATAGGTGTCGCAATTGACACGATCGAAAGCCTGGGCTTCCCGGCCGGCGTATAGAGGAGGCCACCAATATCGAGAGGGTCACCTTCGAGCCAACTGGCAAAGCCCGGTGAGGCAAGTAAGTTGTTGAGCTTCATGGCCAAGGCGAAGCGCTCCTTTGGCTGGGAAAAACGTCTCCAAATCGAGAACACCGACTTTCTCAAATGGCGGCGACTGGACGGCCTGGATCATACTTGCCATATCCAGATTGTGCCCCACTCGCCATGCGTGATCCAGGATACTCGAAAGCAGGATATGCTCCCGGCTCGAAATCGGATCGACAGCCACTCCGAGAAGCGCCAGCAGACCAGACACGGCCGATGCGATGCGTTCTCGGTAGGCTTCAGGTTGTGCGACCAGTCCCGATGGTGGGGCGTCAAATGAGCGGAGCACCGTCAGTGGCAGTCCCGCAGTGCTCCCAGGTGTATAAATCGCGAGGTCAATGGCATCACGAAGCCTCGTTATCCGCTCGCCATCCTGACCCCAGGCTGCTAGGCCTTTAGTCCACTGTTCGGCCGTTTGAGTAGCAAAATCCTCGGTCGTGAGCCCTCGCCGTCCTGCCTCATCGGCATCGACCCATGGCAGAAAATCCTTCGCCCGCAATTCCGGGAAGGTCAGAAGTAGGTCCGCCATATCTCCCTTAGGATCGATCGCAATCACCGGGATACCGTCGATGGCCGCTTCTTCCAGCAGCGCAATTCCGAGGCCTGTTTTGCCGCTGCCAGTCATCCCTACACACACGGCATGCGTGGTCAGATGCTTAGATTCATAAAGCAGTAGGTCTGAAGTGACCTGCTTTTGCTTCAGATCAAAGCGTTTACCCAGGTAAAAGAGCCCGAGTTTTTCGTAGTCCTGCATCTTTCCCGGTCCCGTCGAGCAACTGATATCGTTCAGACTAGGTCCTTGCACTTGGCTTCTACCCGGGACTGGTAGTTCGCAATCATATGCGAAGCTATCCGGGTTTTGACCATTCCCCAGACCTGATCGATCATCGCAATATCCATCACGCTCTGGGCGGTGCTCACAGCGGATTTCTTGAGGATTTCGAGGCCAGCAGTGGCGGCAACTGCTGCTGCTTGGGCAGCACTCAGAGGTACTTCGTTCAGACAATGAGTGTATGCGTTTGCAAGCAAACTGACGGATGGAAGGTGCGGTACTACGTCTTCAAGATCGACATACCGGAAGATTTTTCCCGAGAATTCCTGCTCAAAGGCTTTGGCAGCGGTATCATTGCCGATCATCGGTGCCCCGAAAGTGACAATCTCATTCACAGCGAGAAAGTTGCGGTGGAATCGCCATGCGGCCATAAGTGCCAGCGCCCCTCCCAAACTATGGCCGGTAACCCAGAGCGATCGTTCCTTGGTTTTTAGAGCCTGATCAACCACTCGGAACAGCGGGTCCCAGATCATCGCCAGTGCTTCCAAAAACCCTCGATGAAATCGCGCCCCAACCCCGGCGGCTGCAAATTCGGTCCCGCTTTGACCCTCGGGCAGAATCAAGTAGTTATTGGCATTGGTCAAGAGCCAATCCTTAAGCCCATCGAGTGTCGTTGGTGCCTCCGAACCGCGAAAGGCAACTACGATTGCCTGGTCATTTTGAGCGACATAGACCTGCGTGTTGTCCGCACTGATGAGTTTTGCATCCAACCCTAACTCCGTGCGAAATTTTGAGGGCCCTTCGGGTTCAGCGTAATAGGCCAAATCACAGGCTCTCGCCAAAAAAAGAGCGTTTCGCGCATTCCCGGCAGCTGCGGCATCAAGTGACATGCTCATGTGTGTTGCCCCCGGACTCGTTCATGGAAATTGCAATCCTGGGTGTACTTACTGCAGAACGAGACGTCCTGACTTGGCATCGTGCCACGCCTTTGTTGCTTCCCGACTAACCGGAGTTCCGCTCAAATCGAGTTTCATAATCGAATCCTTTGCGGAAAGCACCTCATTAAAGCCTCGGTCGGTGATTTTGGTCCTGGCCAGATGCAGTCGTACAAGCGACGGAAGCTCCTTGAGAATCTTCAGCCCTGCGTCTGTCACCTGGGTGCCATTGAGGTCGAGCTCCTGCAAAGCTTTCATTCCCGTAAGTGACTCCAGAGTCTCATCGGTCACATCCGGGTTGGCCATCTGAAGCAATACGACATCCGGCTCCAAACGCAGAACTGCATAGTCATCACGGTCCCATCCAGTCAGCGTAAGGTGCCGCTGACCGTTAACCAGCACGTCTCTTGGTCCCAGGTCCAGCCTAATACAGAGGGTATAAATCGCCGGTGTTGCTGCTATTAGCAAACTCAGCGTGAATAACAGTAACGGTGTAATCCCTCTCCTGGGATGCCTGCCCACAAAAAACAATCCAACCGGCGGCAGGATCAAGCTGCCCACGACCCCAAACGCGACTCGATCTGAAGGCACGTGCCAGCAGCCAAATCCAGGCGATTGTGGCAATCGCAAGTCCACCGAGTTGCATGTAAAATGCCCGGGAAGCCATCCACTCGTGAGCAGCGTCACTCTCCACAGCATGACCCGTAAGCGACCACAGCTTGGGACCGTCTTGTAGCTTCGCTCGCAACTCTAAGTCGACCGGTGAGACCAACGAATACGAGAGAGGGCCAGCCACTGCGAACCCACCCAAAATGAATAGAACCAGTGGGCCGATGGTTTTCTGTGGCTGACGTAAGGAAAAAATAAAGGCCACGGGTGGCAATAACAAACTGCCCAAGCCCCACCAAATCGATTGGCGAAAAGTACATATGAGCAGCCATATCCAAGCAAACGCTGTGATCGTAAGCCCAGAGCAGATGATTTCAAGCGCGTGGTTTTCCATAGTCCCCCAATACTTACCTCACCATTGCCGATAACGCCACTTTACCACATCACGATGGTCAGCTTCGGGGACCGATGGCTTTGATGGTCCAATCATCAGAATCACATGGCACCATTACCACGCGGCAGTGCCAAATGTCTCATTATTTGCGGTGAATCGTGGCATACCGTCGCACACCTTCACCTAAACGTGAACCCAAGTGGAAGAGAGAATCAAGCCTGTCAACGACCGTGAAAGCCGCGTCAGGTTTTCCCATACTTTGCGAGCTTTTTCCATCTGCGCGAGTTTTCCAGGCGTGTCGATGATCGAGTCAATTTTATATGCCAAAGCGGGTAGATTATTGCAGCGAATTGCAGCTCCTTGCTCCAAAAGATGGTCAGAATTGCGTTCTTCCTGACCCGGAATTGGGTTAATAACCACCATCGGAAGACCTTTGGCAAGGGCCTCTGACGTGGTGAGTCCTCCCGGTTTGCCTACAAAGAGGTCGGCTGCTGTCATCAGCTCGTCCATTTCCGTCGTGAAACCGACGAGCGTGTACGAAACAACGGAGTTTTGCTTGAGGTGCCCGATCGTCTCGGCGAGCTCAGCCTTCAACGCCTCGTTACGACCGCATACCGCGACAACCTGCGCCGGATGCCTTATTGTGCCAGGGCTTGCATCAGATAACCGACCGGCCCAACACCAAAACCGCCTGCCGAAACAAGGATTGTAAACCGATCTGGTTCAAGCCCGTGCTTTCGCCGCATCGCTTTTTGGTCGCTGGTTGCTCAAAAAAGCCGGGTCGATGGGAATACCAGAGATCGTCACGAGGGACTCCGGCACGCCCAGAGCTTTTAAATGGACTTTGGTTTCCTCCATGGCGACGAAATACTGCTCGACGTGCCGGCAAAGCCACATCGCGTGCACATCAAAATCCGTTACGACAACGGTATTGAGAACTTTTACCTTCTCTTCACCTTTCAGGGATGAAATGATGCCCGACGGCAGAAAATGCGTGCAAATGGCAATATCAGGTTGGTAGCGTTTGAGATAACGTATGAAAGGGTTAGCATTCAATCGATCAAAAGCCAGTCGGATGGGGTCGTTCTTGGCAGGGTCATCAAGATAGTCATAAAGCCAGCCCAGGACCTCGGGCGAATTATTGACCAGATCGATATAAGCCTTGGAATAAAGGTGACGAAATACTTTATTTGTAAATTTGAGCACGTCAAGGT
>CAVRFS010000080.1:0-30818 GCA_963720335.1 uncultured Planctomycetota bacterium
GCGGGCCATCAGTGGATGATACTTGTTCTCTACCCCATGCCAAGGTGGGCCGCCGCCTCCCACTTCGTCATTTCCTTCCATCCGATCTGACCGGCCTCTAATAAAAGTCACGACCCTCCACTTTGTCATCCCGACTGGAGCGTAGCGTAGGGGAGGGACCTGCAGTTTGCATTGATGGAGAAAACGGAGCCCCAGGCAATTCGCTCACGACATTTTCGCTGTGCCCGGAAGGTAAAACTGCAGGTCCCTCCCCTACGCTACGCTCCCAGTCGGGATGACAAAGTGGAGGGTCGTGACTTCTATTAGAGGCCGGTCAGATCGGATGGAAGGAAATGAGCGAAGTGGAAAGGTGGCCCGCCTTGGAATGGGTAGACGGGGATGGACCAACCAGTGCGCCCGAAAGGCCATTCGTCCGTTAATTTTTCAGGCCACTCTGTCAGTGAATAGGACCCAGCGGACAATCTTCACACCGGGGCTGCGGGCCGCAGTGTCGCTTGCCCACGGCGACTACCAGGGCGTGGAATTCGTCAAGAGAGGCAAGCGAAATTCCTCGGGGTCGTGGGCAAATGCAGCATCCACCAACCGTTGTACTTCGGCATATTTCTGTTTCCGGGGGGCGAGCCCGTGACGGTCGGCGATGCGGCGCAGATCTCATCTACCACCGGAACGGGATGAAGCAGAGCGTAGAGCAGATGGCGTCGGCGGTCTCTTCTCCCACGCCAGGGAGCGCCAGCAGCTGCCTCCGCACAAAGCTGGTCGGTTTCCCCGCCAGCCGGGCGAGCGAGGAGCCGTGCTCGCGATCGAGAAAGGCGACGAAGGCCTTGATGGCCGCGGCCTTGCGCACCATGTATCCGGAAGGTCGAATGAGAATACGCAGCTCTTCCTCTGGAACCTCCCGAAGGCCCTCCAGATTCATCACCCCAGCCGCGACCAGGTTGGCAATGGAGCGCTCGACCGCCCGCCATGAGGTGTTCTGGGTGAGGTAAGCGCCGGCGATCACCTCCAGTGGAGTCTGCGCCGGCCACCACTGCTGGGGGCCGTAGGTGGCC
Organism: uncultured Planctomycetota bacterium; assembly: GCA_963720335.1. Lineage (GTDB taxonomy): Bacteria > Planctomycetota > Planctomycetia > Isosphaerales > Isosphaeraceae > CAVRFS01. The sequence goes on from CAVRFS010000080.1 coordinate 1,050, forward strand.
ATGAGCTGGTCGTGGAAATGGCGCAGCTTACGGGCCGCAGTGGGTCTGGTCATGGCTTCGGCTTCTGTTGCTGCAGATGCTTTTTCAGCCCAGCAGCTTGGCTTGCAGGGCCTCGGCTTCCGCCTCAGCGATCAAGCCCTTGTGTTGATACAGGATGGAGAGGCTGGTATGGGCCAGCACTTCAGTGGGATCCAGTTGCAACAGCCGCTGCGCTACTTCGATGGCTGCGTCGAGCTCGCCCTGCTCCTGCAGCGCGCGGATGAGCCCGTGCATGGCATCGGGCATCCGCAGGGTCCACTTCGAGGCAATCACGGAGCTTCTGCGCGGCTCCTGGCCGCATCGCCTTCCGCGAGCCGGTCGAGCCCCCCATGGTAGAGATCTTCGGCGGTTGATGAATGAGAGGGTGGCGACATGGGTCCCTTATGATGATACCGGGCCGTCCAAGCCCACGTGGACGTCCACACATTCAACATTTTTTCGGGCGTTTTCTTATAGCCATCCGGCCCAGGCTCATAGCAATCTTTGAGGAAGTGGTCGAATCCGGGTCGGTTGGGCCCTCCCGGTACGAATCTAGAGTAACGGCCGATTTTATGAGCCGGGAAATCGTCCACGAATGCGTGCAGCAAATGCCGAACTCGATAGAAGCGGTGTCCCCCGGTTAAAACGCGTTCTCACCGTCTGGGACCTGGCCTTCTACGGAATGGTATGCGGTGACTCCGAGCGCGCCCGCGACAGTCTTCGGCCTGGCGCAGGTGAAATCTCATGGGCATGCGGTAGAGACCATCCTGGTCGCGATGGTGGCGATGGTGCTCACAGCCATCAGTTACGGCCGGATGGCAGCTTTGTATCCTCGGCTGGATCCGCGTACACCTATGTCGGTCGCGGATTGCATCCCTATCTGGGATTCGTATCCGGCTGGGCAATGTTGCTCGATTACGTAGTCTGTCCGGTATTTTGCGTGATCTTCGGGACCTTGTCACTCGTACGCTCGTTACCCGCCATTCCGTATCCGGTGGGAGCCGCGCTGCTCGCGGGCGGAATCACCTACTTCAACCTGCGCGGCATCCGCTCGACCGCCCGGACCAACCAAGTGTTGCTTGTATTAATGTTCATCGTGCTGCTGAGCTATTCGATCTTGCAATTCGCTACATTACTGTCCACGAGGGGCTCGCGGGCTGTTCCGCATCAAGCCGTTCTACAGTCCCGGGACTTTCAAGGTGCCGATATCGCCAGCGCCACATCGTTTGCCGCATTGACTTACCTGGGTTTCGACGCGGTAACCACGCTTGCGGAAGATGTCAGGAATCCGCGCCGCAACGTGATGCTGGCGGCCGTGTCAGTTTGCGCGTTTACAGGATTATTCGGAGGACTGTTGGTCTATCTCGGCCAGATGGTCTGGCCGGATTACAACACCTATCCGAACGTAGAGACAGCGTTTATCGACGTTACGCGGCGAGTCGGCGGCGTGGTGTTTTTCGCAGCCATGGCATCGCTGCTGGTGGTCGCCAAGGTCGGCGCGGGATTGACTACGCAAGTGGGGGCAGCCCGCCTGCTGTACGGTATGGGCCGTGACGATCTAATTCCTCGCCGGTTTTTCTCCTATCTAGACCCTGTGCGCAATACACCTAACCATAACATCTGGCTGATCGGAATTATCGCATATATAGGTGCCCTGATAATGAGTTACGAGGTGACCGCTGAGATCTTGAATTTCGGCGCATTTTTCGGATTCATGGGAGTGAATCTAGCGGTTGTCTGGCAGTTCTGGGTGCGGGGCCTTTGGGCATCGCCGCGGGTTCCTGGCCGATGTGCTGCTGCCGGCCGGCGGATTCGTTTTCTGCGCCGCAATCTGGTGGGGGTTGGCGGCGCCTGCCAAGATCGCCGGAGGCATCTGGTTCGTCGTCGGCATGGTTGTCTTGGCTGTGCACACCCGGGGTTTTCGCGAGAAACTGTGTTGCCTGAATCACCGCCAACTACGAGTGATAAATTAGCGCGACGACTCCCACAAGGAGCGAATCACGGTGTTCACTTTCGACGCGGCTTCCATGTGGACCATGTGGCCCTGGCCGGGGAGAACTTCTGTACGCACCTGCTACGCCGGCGCAGTCGCGATTTCGTCTATCGCGGAGCGAAAGCACGCTCTTTCGCGGCAGCCCGTGTGTTGTTTTTGGCGTGGATGAAGGAGTGCGTGTCGGTTTCGCGATACGGACGAACTCGGTATAATCAATGTTGAACAAAGAGGATGGATCGTCCCAGCCGTTGAAGGATTCCGATTTCATTCCATTCCATTTACTCCCGCGGAGATGACATGATGCGCCACACGAGGGAGACCACGTTGGGGACGAGAAGCTCGGTCCCGAGCCGGACGCAGCGTTCCTTTCGTGTGCGGATGGCGATGCTGTTCGGCTGGCTGATGATGGTCCTGGCGGCTGGGGCTGGGGGGCCGCGTCCGGCGATGAGCCCGACCAGAAGGTCGACTTCAATTTTCAGGTCCGGCCGATCCTGTCGGACAAGTGCTTCAACTGTCACGGCCCCGACCCCAGGATGCGCAAGGCCGGGCTGCGGCTCGATACCAAGGAGGGGGCCTTCGGCAGCGACCAAGTCGGGTGGTCACGCCATCGTGCCGGGCAACCTCGATGACAGCGAGCTTTTCTGGCGGATCACCGCCGAGGACGAGAGCCGAGCGGATGCCCCCCAAGTCGCTGGGCCGATCGCTGTCGCCCGAGGAAATCAACCTGCTCAAGCGATGGATCGAGCAAGGCGCCGAGTGGAAGGCGCACTGGTCGTTCCTGCCGCCGGTCGCGGCGCCGTGCCTCCGGACGTCAAGAACCCAAGCTGGCCTCGGAACCCGCTCGACCGCTTTGTCCTGGCCCGCCTGGACGCCGAGCCGTTGACTCCCGCCCCCGAGGCCACCAAGGAGCGCTTGATCCGCCGCCTCACCTTCGACCTGACCGGGCTTCCCCCGACTCTTGCGGAAATCGATGCGTTCCTGGACGATCCGGCCCCGGACGCCTATGAGCGCCTGGTCGACCGGCTGCTGGCTTCGCCGCGGTTCGGCGAGCGGATGGCCGTCGACTGGCTCGACCTGGCCCGCTACGCCGACACCTACGGCTACCAGGCCGACGTCTATCGCGCCATGTGGCCCTGGCGCGACTGGGTCATCCAGGCTTTCAACGCCAACCTGCCTTACGATCAGTTCATCACCTGGCAACTGGCCGGCGATCTACTGCCCGAGCCCACCCGCGCACAGGTCCTCGCCACGGCGTTCAACCGTCACCATCGCCAGACCAACGAAGGGGGAAGCATCGAGGAAGAGTTCCGCGTCGAGTACGTCGCCGACCGGACCAACACGTTCGCGACCGCATTCCTGGGGCTGACCCTCGAGTGCGCCCGCTGCCATAGCCACAAGTACGATCCGATCACGCAAAAAGAGTATTATCAATTGTTTGGTTTCTTTAACAGCATCGATGAATCAGGGCTGTACTCGCATTTCACCGACGCCGTTCCGACCCCGACCTTGCTCTTGACCTCAGCCGACCAGGATCGGGCCATCGCGGCGATCGAAGCGAAGATCAAGATCGGCCGAGGCCGAGCTCGACCGCCTGGCCGAAGAGCGACGGCCGGCGTTCGAGGCCTGGCTCAAGACGCCGAAGCGTGAGCCGGTCTTGACCGGACTGATCGGCGACTTTCCGCTCGATGCCATTGAACGGCGGCAAGGTCGCCAACCGCGTCGATCCCAAGAAGCCCGGCCAGACGTCCGAGAGCCCCGAGCTGGTCGAGGGGCGGGATGGGCAGGGGGGTACGCTTGAGCGGTGAGAACAACGTGACGCTCCCCCTGGGCAACTTCGACCGCTTCGAGCCGTTCTCGCCTGGCCTTGTGGATCAAGACGCCCGATTTCAAGGATCGCGCGGTGATCATCCACCGCTCGATGTCCTGGACCGACGCCGGCAGCCGGGGCTATCAGCTCTTGATCGAAGACGGCAAGCTCAGCGCCGGCTTGATCCACTTCTGGCCGGGCAATGCGATCGGCATTCGTGCCCGAGATCCAGTGCCGCTCAACCAGTGGGCCCACGTGGCGATCACCTACGACGGCTCGAGCCGGGCCAGCGGGCTGGCGCTCTACGTCGACGGCCGACCGCGCCTCGTGCGAGGTCATCCGCGACCATCTCACCAAGAACATCACGGGCGGAGGCAACGATCATCTCACCGTCGGCCAGCGGTTCCGCGACCGTGGGTTCAAGAACGGCCTGGTTGACGAGATCAAGGTCTTCGACCGCGCGCTGACTCCGCTGGAGGTGGCTCAGCTCAGACGATGGCAACGCGCTGGCGCAGGCACTGCCGCTCGCCCCGGACAAGCTCGACGCCTCGCAGCGCGCGGGACCTGATGGCCTATTACCTGGCCACCGTCGACGCCGCGTTCAAGAGCCGCCTGGCCGGCCCTCAAAGACTTGCGGAAACAGCGCAGCGCCTTGGTCGATCCGGTGGCCGAGATCATGGTGATGAAGGAGATGCCGCGGCCCCGGCCGACCTACCTGCTCAAGCGAGGGGCCTATGACGCACCGAGCTGAGCGCGTCGAGCCGGGTACGCCCGCGAGCCTGCCGCCGTTTGACAGCTCCTGGCCGCGCAACCGCCTCGGGCTGGCGCAGTGGCTGACCGAGCCCGAGCATCCGCTCACGGCCCGCGTCGCGGTCAACCGCTGGTGGCAGGCCTTCTTCGGCCGCGGGATCGTGGCCACGCCCGAGGATTTCGGCAGCCAGGGCCAGCTCCCCTCGCACCCCGAGCTGCTCGACTGGCTGTCGCGGACGTTCATCGACTCCGGATGGGACGTCAAGCATCTCGTTCGATTGATCGTGACCTCGGCGACTTACCGGCAGAGCTCCGATGCGCCGGCCGATTTGCTGGCCAAGGACCCTGACAACATCTTGCTCGCGCGCGGGCCGCGGTTCCGGCTGTCGGCCGAGATGATCCGCGACGGCGCGCTGGCCGTCGGCGGACTCCTGGTCGAGACGATCGGCGGCCCGCCGGTGAAACCCTTTCAGCCGCCCGGTCTGTGGGAGGAGAAGTCGGGACTGACCTACCAGCGCGACGTCGGGCGCGGGCAGCCACCGCCGCAGCCTCTATTCGTTCTGGAAGCGAACCTCGCCGCCGCCAGTCCATGCTGACTTTCGACGCGACCACCCGCGAAGTCTGCGCCGTCAAGCGGCAGACGACCGCGACTCCGCTCCAGGCCCTGGTGCTCCTGAACGATCCCCAGTTCGTCGAGGCCGCCCGGGCCCTCGCCCAGCGAGCCATCCAGCGAAGGTGGCTCGAACCTGGCCAACCGGATCACGTTCGTCGTCCGCACCCTGATCGGCCGTCAGCCTAGCCCGCGGGAGCTCGCCACGCTGGAGGCTCTGTATCACGAGCAGTACGACGAGTTTCGCGGCGGACACGTCCGACCCCCACAAGCTGCTCGCAGTCGGCGACGCCCCACGCGACCCGGCGATCGATCCGGCCGAATGCGCCGCCATGACCGTGCTGGCGCAGGCGCTCCTCAATCACGACGAGACGCGTCATGAAACGATGACGGTCCGTGAGTGTCAGGTTCGGCGAGGGCCTCCAGGGCCGCTCTCAATATGGACGAAACGGCGTCGGTCTGCGATCGACAGAATCAATTCATGGCCAGCCGAACGCCCCCGAAATGGTTCTTTTCCAATTTGTTGAGAAGAAACCCGTCCTCTGGTCGTTTCCCCTGGTAGACCGGGTTCGATGACCCGGAAAACCTTCCGAAAAACGAACAGGAGCCGACCATGTTGACCGTTGCGAAAGTGGGTCTCGGTCTGTGATCGTTGATCGCCGTGCCGATGGGTACTTGATCGTCGGCGGGCGGAATTGCACACTCGGAGCATGGCATCCACCGTGTCCGAGCCCGAACAAACTGATGAACAACTGGCCGCCGTGGTCGCTCGTCGCGGTGATTCCGACCGCGCGCCTCGCGCGGCTGGCGACGCCTTCGACCGGCTCTATCACAAGTATGCCCCCTTGCTCCTGGCCTTCATCGCCGCGCGGGCTTGGCCCGCCGAGCCCGAGGAGCTGCACCAGGAAGTCTGGGCGCGGGTCTGGCATCATCTTCCCGATCAATTCCGGCGTTCCGAAAGTTTCCACGGTTGGATCTACCAGATCGCCCGCAACGCCATCTTGGACCACGCGAAGAAACACAAGGCCGAGACGCTCATCAACCCAGCGGATGTCCCGGACGGCAGGCATCGGAGTGATTTGGATCGTCTGCTCGACCAAGAGCAAATGGCCGTGTTTTGGCAATGCCTGGAAAAGCTGTCCCCCACTGCGGCCTCGGTTGTCTGTGCGCGGCTGGCGGGTGAAGAGTATCCTGAGCTCTGCCGTCGGCTCAAACTGAAATCCGACCAAGCCTATAAGGTGTTTCATGACGCCAAGAAACAGCTCACGACCTGCGTGGATGCGCACATTGAGATGAAGTTGATCGCGCTGGAAATCCCTGACGACGCGACGGACCTGGCCAACTGGCTCGAAAGCCACCTGGTCGGCCTGGACCTGTCAACGGTCGTCGCCCAGCTCGATGTGGTCCACGGCTTTAACCAGCGCCGGCAAAATCTCGGCCCCGACTCGTCGTCAATCTCCGTCGAGACCATCCTCGGCAAACAGCGTGACGCGGTGCTGTCGCGCGGCTCAGCGCCCTCCCGCCCGATCGATTACGATTATTGCTCCGCGAACCGCGACTGTTGCTCGACTTGCAGGAGCTGATCCTGATGTCGGGTGGCTCTTACTGGCGCCGGCGCGCGAAATCGGCCGCGGACTCTGCGCAAAAAGCCACCATCGACCGCGGCTGGGATTGGGTGAAAGCCAATGTGCTCGACGCCCCGCCAAGCGTCTTGCCAATCCGCGCCGTCGCTGCCAGCAAGCCACGACCGACCTGGTACTGGAAAGCGAAAGCCGGCCTGGCCGCGGCCGCCGCGGTTGCATTTGTGGGCGTCACGATCTATCACTGGCCGGCCGGCGAACCCAATGGAAATAGAAATCGACAAGCCGGACCGATCGTGGCCTCCTCGGCCGGCTGGGGCTGGAACCGGCCCGAGGCGTTGTCGCAGGACTTGTCCTCCAAGGCCTATCTCATACGCCTCGCCAACGTCGCCCACGAGTGGTTCAACGAGCGCCCGGACAATTCAGCCGACCTGGCCGAACGCATCTCCGAGTTCCGCCAGGGCTGTTCGGCGTTGATCCAGTCCCCGCATCGGCCCTTGTCCGTCGCCGACCGCACCTGGCTCGTCGACAAGTGCGGCCGCCTGGTCGGCCAAGCTCGACGGCCATTTGGCGGCTCTCAAATCAGGGCAAGATACCATCAAGGTCCGCGACGAAGTCGATGAGACTATCAACCATCTGATCGAAGTGTTGCGCGAGCGGGCCGATGGACTCGCTTGAAGCATTCCATTGCACTCCAAAGCGCTGAAGGTGCCATCGGTGCCGAACCCGGGCGAAGGCTCACTTCGAAGGACCGGCAGGGGCGAGCAAATCGTCCCAGGTCGAGACGTCCAGGATGCGGTCGACCAGTTCGTGCAGGCGTTCGAGGTTGTTTAGCGCATTGATTTCCGCCTCGATCTCCTGCCCGGGCGGGCCAAACTTTTTGCGACCTTGGTGCAACACGATTTCGCGCACTTCCTCGATCCGGCCCTCGACGATGCCTTGGGCCATACCTTGGGCCATACCTTCGGCGATACCTTTGGCGATACCCTTGGCCATACCTCGGGCGATGCCTTCGGCCTCGCCTTTCTTGAGGATCCCTTGATAGACCGATGATTCTTCAATTCCGCGGATTCCAAACAGCATGGCTGATACCCTTTCGATAATCGAACCAACCTGCTCTTGCGAGTAGCGCAAGCCCATCAGGATCGTAGTTGCATTCCAAAGCGTAGCTGCCTGCTGCGGGCTGGTTTCCTTGGCCAGCCGACCCGAGATGGCGATCAGCACTTCGGGCAGTTTGTCCTCTTTGACGTCGGAGACCGGCGCCAGCGGCAAGACCGTCAGGCCGCTGGCCAGCAGAAGCGCCACAGGCTGTTGCCAGACCCTGACCACATCATACCGAAAACGGTCGTAGACGACCCCATCGCGCCATTTTTGCTCCAAAATGCCCACCAATTCCGGGCCGTCCGCATCGGGTCTGAGCAGCACCAGGGCCGTTTTCACCGGCACCTGGTGGCGAGCACGCAGCAGGGCGCGTGTACGTGTGCGCACGTTCCGACAGTTTGGCATCTCGACCCGCCTGAAGTTCGATATGCTGAATCCAGGGCTCGGGCTCGCCCACCCAGAGGACTTTGTCAGCCTCGGCGGTGACGGTGGAGATGTTGGAGTCGATCGCGGTGACTCGACCAGGATCGGGCACAGGGTTGCCCAGATAGCCCACCCAGTCCGGCGGTCCCATCTCAATCAGGTCCCGCGTCGTCGCGTCGAACCGCTTCTTCCTCGTTCTCTTCCTCATCGTCACCTTGATTTCGAAGTACACGCGAGGTCACAACTGCACGCATGCGCGGCAACTCTACAGGATCCGAGTTCGATAATTCGCCGAACTCTACCCTCCCGCTGCTCCCAGTGCTTTTCTCCGGCTTGCGGTCATCAGCCAGCAGGCGGAACTCCTGAAGGACGTTTCGACCGCTTGGCAGGAACCGCGGGTCGTCCCTGAATCCCTTCTCCATCGTCAGCAAGCGAAGGTGTTCCGGACGATAACCTGAATCCCGCAAGTGGGCAAGCTGATCGACGCCGCGCGTGGGAAACGGCAGCGAGGAGAAGCCGCTGCCGTAACGATACTTGTCGATGTCCACCAATAGGGCCAGCTTCTTGCAGGTTTCCCGGGCGGGGGTCTGGATTGTCAGGCAGCCAGCCCACGGGCCAACGCTGAGCGCGACTGGCGGGGACGCAGACTCTGGAGCATCTTCGAGACATAGAAACAGTTCCCGGATCGAACGACGGCGGCCGAGTGGACGACAAGCGAGGGCATCGGCCTCTGATCTTATCATAACGGACGCCCACTTGTGGCCCGCACGCAGGTCATGACACGACAGCGGCAAGCTAGCGCCTCGCTGGCGTGAGTCGAATCGCCAAATCGCACAGAGATTCCCGCCTTGGGTTTGGTTCTTGGCTCGCCGGCTGGAGGATGGAGTGCGCGGGTAGGTGGGAACGTGCCGAGCCGGGAACCCAGGGCCGCGCCGCTGGTGCGACCTAGGCCGGTGCGTTGCGTGAGCGATGAAGTTCGAGAGGGTTGGCGGAGCCACGCTCGTGGACAAGACCGCAGTCAGTCCGGCGATCCACAAGGCCATTGCCACCAGGCCGGGTCGGCGCTGGTGAGACATCGGTCTGTAGCGGGCCGGCCCAGAGGGTTTGGTTTCTTCGTCAGGCGACGGCTCCGTCGACTCCGATGCCGTCGTGTCGAAGTGAGTCTCCGACAGCGTTGCGACTCGCTCGAGCTGGTGCACGAATTCGCGGCAGGACGGCCATCGTTCCTCCGGACGCTTTGCCAGGGCGCGGGCAACAACCTCGCTTTCCCCACGCGGCAGGCTCACGAGGTTCGGGGGCCGGTGGAGGTGACCGTCGAGGACCTCGCCGACCGTGCCGGTGAAGGGGAGCCGCCCGGTGCGGAGCTGATAGTAAGTCACGGCCAATGCATACTGGTCGGTGTACGACGAGACCTGCCCGCGCAGCTCTTCAGGCGCGACGTAATGGGGTGACATGCATCCGGAGTGCGTCTCGATATTCGCCTCCATGAGTTTCGCTAGCCCGAAGTCGGCCAGCCGTGCCGAGCCGCCGGTCAGCAAGATGTTCCGCGGCTTGATGTCGCGGTGCTGGATGGCTGCCAATCGGCCGTTGCCGACCGGGTGGCGAGGCTCGTTGAGGTAGTCAATCGCGCCGGCCAACTCTCTCATATAGCCCAGGAGCTCGCCGGGCGGAAACCCGGTCCAGCCCTCGGCCTGGATCTCGCGGAGGCGGTCTTTGAGGCTCTGGTCGCACAACGGCATCGCCAGGACAAAGTAATCGCCGAGACGAACCGCGAATTGGATGTCGAGCAGGTGGGGATGGCGGATATTGCGGATCAATTCCAGCGCCCGGAGCTCACGTTCGGCCCCGGGATGATCCAGCCGGATGAACTTCAAGGCCACGCGGATGCCACCGGGAGCCTCGGCCTCCCAGACGATCCCAAACCCGCCGTGGCCCAAAAAGCGGACCAGCCGGTAGCCGTGGATCGGTTCGGCACCCACCTGCAAATCGAGCGGCCCGGACGCCTCCGTGGAGGACATCACCGGTCTCTCCGGTTCGGCCGGCCCCGGGTCCGTTCTCGATCCCGGTACAACAGGGGTTTCTCTCCAGAAGACATGCGAACAGCGTGATCGCGGATAGGAGCCAAGCATCGGACGCCTCCTCGGGCCGGGGCACGGATGTCATTCCTCCTGGATAACGTGCATCCCCCGGGTTTCTTCCCGAGACTCATTAATATTTGTCGTACTGCACGGTGATCGAACCGCGGAAGACTCCGATGAATCGTTTGACGGTCTCATACCGCGCCTTGATGTCAGCGGCGGGGAAGATTTCGGTGGATTGACGAGTCCGCGGGATCTTCGAACCGACGTAGCTTGGCCGAGTCCGCTCCAGCGGCAAAATCCCCCGTAGGTCGAGGAACCGTAGCCCGAGTCGCGCTGACGGAAACCATGCGACAACGGGCGCTCACCAACCAAGAAAACGACCGAGCCACGCACTTCTTCCCGCCGAAGTTGAAAAAAATCTGCCGGCGCGAAAATGTCGATGTGCGGCCCGATAACGGCCTTGGCTCAGCGACCAGGCTGGTGTAGGGCCAGGCGAAAGCCCAGGTCGAAGTTCCGGAACCCCGGCGAGTCCCAGTCGCGGTTCGCCGAGCGGCAGTAGCGGGGCTCGCTGCCCCAGCCGCCCCCGCGGTACACCCGGAACGAGGCCCTCTCGGAGCCACGCGGATCGTCCCTGGGCGATCGACTGTCGTAGCCGTCGCTAGACCAATCCCAGCACCACTCCCAGACGTTCCCGTGCATGTCGTACAAACCAAACCCGTTCGGCTGTTTCTGCCCGACCGGGTGCGTTCGATTTTCGGAGTTACCGTCGAACCACGCAAATTCGCCGAGGCTGGCCTCGTCGTCGCCGAACGAGTACCGTGTCGCTGCCGGCGCATTCGCCCGGCAAGCGTATTCCCATTCCGCTTCCGTCGGCAGCCGATAGCCCGGCCGATTCCAGTCCGGAACACGGACGTTCTCTCCGTCAATCTCATAAAACGGCTTCCAGCCCTCGATCTCACTCAGCGTGTTGCAGAACTTGACCGCGTCCAGCCAGGAGACATTTTCCACCGGATGCCGCTCGGTGGACTGGCCCGCGACGAGGTTATTGCCTCCGCCGTTCGCTGAGAACTTGCTCGCGTTGATACCCATGACGGCCCGGTACTGCGCCTGGGTGACCTCGTACACACCCAGGTAGAATGGCCGGGTAATCCGCACATGATGCTGGGGTTTCTCGTCCTTGTCCGCACCCTTGTCGTCCTCCTGTGAACCCATCAGGAACGTCCCCGCCGGGATCCGCTTGAGCTTGATCTGCCCGACTCCGGCGGTGATGAATTCGGGAGCGAGCGACCTGGGGATATCCAATAACGTCACTCGTCCCGTCCGGCCCAACAGCAACGGCATCTGCCTGCGCCCACGGCGATGTGAGACAAAATCGGGCACCTTCTCCTGCGCGTACTCGGTCAGCTCCAGCAGGGAAACCTTGCCGTCGCGGTTGCCGTCGGCCTCGCCTTTCAGCCCCTCGATCACGTAGTGCAAAAACACGCCATGGCCGCCGCCCAGATCGGGATCCTCCCAGGCCACTTCGCCGTCCGAGCAGGAAAACAGCGCCGCCACCGACGGGGGCACCGGCGGCGAGGCGAACGGAATGACTCCCGTGTTCCCCTCGGTCGGATTGTCGCGGCAGGCGTCGACCAACATCACCTTAGTTCCCGCCTTGCATTGCTCGAGTTCCGCATAGAGCTCGTCGAGCGAGATCATCGTACTCGTGTCGCGGATGTCGACGTTAATTGGGCAAAAGAAGCCGGTATTGCGCTCCACGTCGTTGCCCTGGACGTCCTTGACCTTGATCTTGCGCGTCAGACCGTGGCCGACCAAGGCGACGAGTAGGCTGTCCCCCGGTTTGCGGCCGGCGGCCAGCAGGCGGAACTCGGTCAAGATGTTCTGGCCGATCGGGAGGAACCGCGGATCATCCTTGAAGCCTCGTTCATTGGTCAAGACCCGAACGTGCTCCGGCCGATAGCCCGAATCCAGCAAGAGTTGGGCAAGCAGATCGACGTCGCGCTGGGGAAACCTCAACGACGAAAAGCCACTCCCCGAGGGATACTTGTCGATGCCGACCAACAGGGCGAGCTTTTTGCTGGTCTCCTGCGATCGGACCGGCGACGACACCAGACCAGCGAGGAGGAATAGGCTTAACCCGGCAATCGTGACGTCGTGCAAGGTTCGCGACATGGCGGCGGCTCCGAAGAATGAACGGCAGCAGTCGAGTCGATCACAACGATGTCGATGTCACATTGTATCGTATCGCACCGTCACCGCGGCGCGTACCACGCCGATGCGTCGCTGGACGGTCTCATAGGGGACTCGAGTTCAGCGCGGGGTCGCCTCTGCCACGTGATCCCGAGAGTGAACGAGTTGATCCACGCTCTCGGCGCCTCTCCTGAGTTGCGGCAACTCCGCCGTGCTAGAAACTCACGCCTTGCCGTTTGATCGCGATGACGGCGTTGCTGCCTGGCTGGCCGTTATTCGCGCCGTCGATATAACGGCCGATGCTGTCGACCAGGCCCGATGTGCCCGTTCCCTGCACGGTGAGCTGCAACGCCTTGGTCAATTTCAAGGGCTTTTTCAGAGTCAGGGTCGCCGTGTTGTCCGTCACGCTATACACGATGGAGCTCGGCTTGATGACGCGCGCGTTCCTGGCGGTAAATGACCCTCCCTTGCCAGCGGCGACCAGTCGGTAAGTCGCCTGCTCATCGGCCTGCGCGCTGTTAACCGGCTCGCTGAAAGTCACCTGGATATTCGTCACCTCGTTCCTTCGGTTCTGGCCAAGCTGGACGTTCTGGATGGTGACCGGTGGTGGGAGCGAACTGGAGACCGCGATCGTCACGGTGGCCGGGTTGCTGATCGCGGGCGGCACCGACGTGTTCGGACCATTCGCGGTCACCGTGTACTGAAAGGTATCCGTGCCCGAGAAGCCGGGGTTCGGCGAGTAGGTGAAGCTGCCGGTCGATGCGTTGAAGTTGCTGATCGTGCCGTATTTGGGCTGCGACACGAGCGTATACGTCAGGGGTACCGTCACGCTGGTGTCGGGGTACGTGTTCTGACCCAGCAACTGCACGTTGGCTGCGGTGTCCTTGTAACCGGTGACCGAGACCGGGCTCGCGTACGGCTTGAAGTTGACGTCGCCGACTTGTGATTCGCTGGTCGGCCCGTTGTAGCCGCCGACCGTGACCACGAAAGACTGCGTTGCGGTCGTGCCGTTTGACGGGTCGTGAGCCGTGACCGTGATGGTCGCCGTCTCGCCGGGCTTCGCCTGCGTCGTGTCGAGGATGGCCACGCCGTTGGGGTTGGTCGTCGACAGCGAGGCCGCGGTGATCGTCAGGGGACTGACCGGCTCCGAATCCTCCCCGGTCGCGGGGTTCGCCTGGACGGGAAGCTGGGCGATCTGGGACAGGGTCGCCTGACCGGCGACCATCTGGCCGAAGACCGTATAGTTATAGCCGAGGGCGTCGGTCGGCCCGGTGTTGATGAAGAATTGCGAATCGTTGCTATCGGTGCCGCCGGAGTTCGCCAGTGCGAGTTGGTCCGAGCCCGTGAGTGCCAGTTGCTGGACATTTTCATTGGCAAACGGCGTATTGGGCTGGCCGCTCGAACCGCTCCCATCTGCGCTGGTCGCGCCCCCCTGCACGACGGTCACTCCGGGATTGTCGAAGTTGCTCACGATCCGGGGGAAATCCATGCCCAGGTTCGCGTAGAATCCGTCGTTGGTGAACTGCGTGATCATGTTGACCGTGTTCGGGGTCAGGTTCTGGAAAAGCTGAAACGTCAACGCTCCCGAAAAGTTGTCCGACGGATTCGACGAGTCGGTGCTGGCGACGTTGATGGTCCAGAATGGGCCCTGGGCAATCGAGACCGCGATGTCAGGATTGCTGGAGGAGACCGTGAAGGTCTGGGGGTCGCTGGCGCCGCTGTTCGCGAGCAAGGGGACGGTATAGCCTTGCAGGGCCGGCACCGTGATGGGAGCAATCGTTTGCAGCGAAGCCGTCAATAGCCGGCGGTCTTCCAGAGCCTCGAGCATGGGCCTCCGTCGCGAGCGCGCACCAGACCGTGTGCTGGCTTCGTTCGTATGCCGCTGTGTCAGGGAACGAATCCCGATTTTATCCCACATGGCCTGGCTCCCTCAGATCCGGGACTCACTGACTTGCTCAAGGTCCCCGTGGGGAATTGCCGCGCACGCCGAATCACGACGCGCCGCACAACGAGGTCGTCGCCCGTCCCGCCTGTCGCGACAATCCGGGGCATAAGAAATGGTCGCCTTTCATACTCAAATCGGTCGACTCTGGCAAGACCGGACCATTCGAAAAGCAATGGCCCGAGACAAGGCTAGAGCGATCGCCGGACGGAGCCGGCTCCTACAGGATTTGTAGGAGGGAGCTCCGTCTCCCGATCCGCGTTCTGAGAAAAGGTCGATTGAGTTATTGGCTCGACGCTCGCTGGTCGTCGCGGTCTTGAACCAGCCGTGGACCGCGGCGATAATAGTTCTATCAATTCCGGTAATCCGGATTTGCGCCGATCGCCCGGCGGCGTGATGGTGGGGCTTTGTGATGGAATCACGTGATTTTCCCGATGCGCCGCGTCTCGAGAGGTTCCGGAATTACCTGCACATCCTGACGCGTCTGCAACTGGGGCCCAGATCGAGCAGCAAGTTGGATCCATCGGATATCGTGCAGGAGACGCTTCTCCATGCTTATCAGAAGCGCGACCAATTTCGGGGCAATGACGACGCGGCGCGTGCGAAGTGGCTCCGGGCGATCCTGGCCCGAAACGTGGCCGACGCGGTGCGGGCCCAGGGGCGTCAGAAGCGTGACATCGCGCGGGAGACGTCGCTTCAGGCCGCACTGGATTGCTCGTCGGACAGCCTGGGAGCTTGGCTGGCCGCCGAGCAATCGACGCCCAGCGAGCAGGCCATGCGTCATGAGTTGGCCATCAACCTGGCCAACGCACTGGCTCGGCTCCCTCAGTCGCAGCGTGAGGCCCTCCTCCTGCACTACTGGCAGGGCTGCTCCTTGGCCGAGATCGCAAAACGACTCAATCGGACAACGGATGCCGTGGGTGGACTCCTCAAACGCGGCTTGCAGCAGCTTCGTGGGCTCCTGGACACCCAAGACTGAGTGAGAGGAGAATGCCGTGCGCGCACTCGCCACGCGACCCGAGACCCGGCCGGGTTCGACGACTGCCCGACGCGATCGGCGGCTTGACGCGGTCATCGCCGAGTATCTCCAGGCCGGTCCGGCACCCGACCGCCGGGAGTTCCTCGAGCGTTACTGGCATCTGACCGACGGCTTGGTCTCATTCTTCGCGAATGAGGATCGAGTGAAGCACTTGGCCGGGTTGGCACGGCCGGGCGCTGGGGTGGACCGCCGGACAACGCGTTTGAGTCGGAAGCGGCGGACCCGATCGGAGGCCGACCACTCGGTCGGGCGTGAGATCGGCGAGTTCGAGTTGCTCAACGAGATCGCCAGTGGCGGGATGGGACTGGTCTTCAAGGCCAGGCACAAGCGGCTCAACCGCATCGTGGCCATCAAGACGATCCGGACCGGCGTCTTGAAGCCGACTGATGACACGTTTCGCCGGCTGCGCTTCGAAGCCGAGGTGATCGCCTCGCTCGACCACCCCAACATCGTGCCGCTCTACGAGGTCGGTGAGCATTGCGGCTGCCCTTATCTCGTCCTCAAGCTCATCCCCGAGCGGCGACCTGGAGCGCCATGTCCCGTGGCTTCGCAAGAACCCGCGAGCGGCGGCACGCCTGCTGGCTCGGGTCGCCCGGACGGTCCACTATGCTCACTTGCACGGAGTCCTGCACCGCGACCTAAAGCCCTCGAACATCCTGCTGGATACGCGGGGCGAGCCCCACGTCACGGATTTCGGCCTGGCCAAGTTTGTCGAGGCGGAAAGTGGCATGACGCAGTCCGGCCTGATCCTCGGAACGCCGTCGTACATGTCGCCGGAGCAAGTCTCGGGGCAGGGGAGCGAAGTCACGACAGCGGCCGACATCTATGGCCTGGGGGCCGTCCTCTACAAATTGCTCACCGGCAGGCCGCCGTTCCAGGCCGAGACCTTATACGAGACCCTACGGCGGGTGCGTGAGCGTGAGCCGACTCCCCTTCGCTGGTACAATCCCCTGGTCGACCGCCGACTGGAAGCGATCTGCCTGAGATGCTTGGAGAAGGATCCCTGCCGGCGATACCATTCCGCCGCGGCGCTGGCTCGTGACCTGGAGTGGTGGGTGGCGGGTAAGGCGATCGCGGCCGGCCACCTGAGTCGCTGGGAGCGATTCCAGAGGTGGTACCACCGAAACCGAATCGTCATTGCCATCTCGTCGGCCCTGGTGGGACTGGCGATGATCTTCGCCCTGGCCGCGGTGGTGACGGCCGCAGTCATCTGCAACTATTCATTGGCCGCGGAAACTCCAATCCCAATCACCCGGACACGGGATGACACCGATGACCAGATGCGCCGCGGTCGATTCCGCAAAGATCACACGGAAACCGAAGCCGCTCCGAGTCGATCGTCGAGGCCGATTCAAGGGGAGATCTTCATAGAGTGAACCGCTGCTCCAATAAATCAATGGAAGAGTTTCACAGAAGGGAACGAAGGAAACAACGGAAAGACAGCGACAAAGCAGAGTAAGGTATTTAAAATTATTACATGTTTTACTTTCTGGGTTTTCCTTCGTTTCCTTCGTTTCCTTCTGTGAGATCTCTGTCGTTCCCTCTTGTGAGGGCTTGGGCCACGTCCCCGAGGCGAAGGTAGCCGTCCGTGCCTCCGGTCGCCAGCGAACGGCCATCGGCTTAGACCGTTCGCGAGAAGAACGTGGCGCACGTCTTGTGCCGAACGGGCGTCGACGGCCGCTACGGGGAATAGGCCGGCTCGGGCGGCCGGTATCTGATGTCCACGAAACGCACACCCTCCGACCGAGAGACGCGGACCATGAGCGACTGGTACGGCTCGAAGACGAGGTCAAGCGCGTAGGAAATCTCCTCGAGGTTGACTGTAATGCGACGGATCACGCGCTCGCGGCAGAGGGATTGCCCGTAGCGCATCGGGTAGCGCAACTCGCGGGCCATTGGGATGCGCGAAGAAGAGGTACAGGAATTCGGCTGTCCGGCGGCACCAGAACGGCGGCAAGTCGTCGCCGGCGACCAGCGGCACCAGGCCCGCGTCGTCGAGGCGGCTGACGACGTTCGGGAGTGCCTGGAGGGCGGCGAGCAGGCTTTGATAGTCGCGGCGAGGGTGCCTACCGGGCGGGCGCGGGGAGCGCTGGAGGATTACGGGGAGTCCCGAACCGGCCAGGCGAGCAACTTCCGCCAGGGCATCGCCGTCGAGCCACTCGACGTCGATCAGGAGCGCGGAGAAGGCGCAATCCCCAACGCGCAGACGGCCACCGACGACCTCGGCCCGACGGAGGAATGTTGGTGCGATCCATAAAGGAGCGTAGCCCTCGGTCTCGTGGGGAACGACGACGTGCCGCATCTCCCAGCGATAATTGGCGCCCGGCGTTCGCTCCTCCAGGGGGATGCGGTCGAGCCGGCGGTTGTCCTCAGTAGGGAGATAGACGGCCAGGCGTGACTCGATCCGGCCCATCCTCATGAGCGACGAGACCTGTCCGAGGTAGGCGTTGAAGGACGGAAGCTCGGCGGCGAAGGCGGCGTCAGGCCCGACGTGCACCGAGGCGTAGAACTCGTTCCGCCCGCCCGGCCCGTTGAAAGGCATGCCGTGCCAGACAACCTGATTGACGCCCTGGGCGAACAGGGAATCGGCCAGGAGCTTCAGGTCGGCCACTTGTTCTTTATGCCAGTACTGGTAGGGCTCCAGGTTGGTCCTCGTGACGAAGCCGTACAGGCACGTGAACGTTTCGGCGCTGACGACCGGCTTGCTGGAGAGGGCGGCGGCCGAGGCCGCGATCCTCGAAAAGGGTGGGTCGAACAGGATCGCCTCCGACTCGGGGATGTCCACCGCCGCATAGGCCGCGAGCAGATCGGTCGGCGCACCGTGGCACTGGACCCTCGACGATGGCGCCGTGCTCGCGGCAGATTTCCGCGAATTCCTCGTAGAACTCGCGCACGATCGCCTCGGCGATCAGCGTGCGGTAGTCATAGCGGAGATCGGGATCGTCGTCGATCTGATCTTCCAGACCTTCCAACCGGTAGCCGAACCGATGAGCGAAGCGGTCCCAGAGTTTGGGGTCCCAGAGTCGTCGCGTATCGATCTCCAGAGAGTCGCAGAACAGGGCCGATCTCGAACCGAGGAGCCCACCAGCGAACGCCGGCATCGTCGCCTCGGCGTAATGTCGCAGCGCCCCACGGTCCAGGTGGTTCAACACGTACGGATCATCCCGCTCATGGTTCTCCCACGAGCCGCGGAGCCGTTGCCGGGAAATGCCCTCGAACGTCCGCGCCGCGTCCTCCGGGCGAACGCACGAACCGCCATACGGCCAGCAACTACCGAAGGTGAAATCGCAGCCGAGCCCCAGCCGGTCGGCCTCCTGCTTCGTGAACGCGATCAGGTCCGTCCATTCGGGCCCGAGCCACGAGATGCCCGGCTCCGCATCCCCCATCCAGGAGGGCCACAGCCAGGCGAGCTCGACGCCGCCGAAGCCGTTGGAACGGAGCCACAGGAGCTGGTCGCGAATATCCTCGCGCCGGAACGGCCCTGCTAGCCACCACCAGCGCGTGTAAGGCTTCGAACCCCCGCGGACATACGGCAGAGGCGGTGAGGCTTCCTGTTCGAGCACCGCTCGAGCGTCGATCGTCGGCCGTGACCGTCGCAACGATCGTTGACGAAGCCATGCTGTGAAGTCCGCCAGGAATCGCATCATCCCCGATGTCTATTCCCCCTGAGATTACCGAAACCGGTTTCCTACCCGGCAGGCTACGATTCCATCGGCTGCTTCTCAATCCAATTCTCCGGCGTTAGTCTGTCGGGTACGATCGATCGGGCATTCATCTCCAACGGTTCAGGACGTTGCGGAGCGTATTCATGAATCGGCGCGAGTTCCAGTTCATCGAGGGCACGTCCCAGAAGTTCTGGACCATCGAGTTGGACGGCACGACGCACTCGGTCCAGTTCGGCCGGATCGGCACGAGCCGGTCAGACGAGCCGTAAAGAGTTCGCCAGCGAGGCCGAGGCCAAGGCGTCGCACGACAAGCTGATCGCCGAGAAGCTCAAGAAGGGATACGTGGAAGGAGCCGCCACGACCTCGGCGGCAGATCCAGCCGCGCCGATCGCCGCGGAAGTGAAACCAACCCCAAAACCCAAGCAGGAGGCCGACTCCGCCCGGCACGAAAGCCGCACCCGCGCCAACACCGGTAGTCCAGCCACCGCCAAGCGTACTCTCGACCGCCCGCGTCATCGAATTCGAACCCGAGGACTGGCTCTGGGCGACTTGGAGGCCCCACACGCCCAGGCCGCGGCCCGAGCCGGCGCCGTTCGACCTGGAGAAATGCCTCGCTCGCCTGGCCAAGGTCACCCGAGATTCCCCCTTCCAGCATTGGGACTGGAGCAAGGCCCGGATCGATCCGATCATGACCCGACAAGAGGCCCACTTCTGGTTCGTTGCCATGACAGAGTCCACCCGAAGGGATGTGTCACCGGCCATGCTCGTGGACGAGCTCCGAACCCAGAGCGATCGTTTTCGCGGCGACATCACGCGCGAGGAAGTGGTGGCGAGAATCCGGTCCATCGCCAGCGACCCCAAACAATGGCACGCCGACACGGGTCAGCTTTTAGTCCTCTCGATGAATCTCTTCTCCCCCGAGGATTGGATTGCTCTCTCGCGAGAGACCTATTTGGCTGCACCCGTACTTGCCCGCCCAATTCAACCAGATCCGCGCTCAACGCCTTTCGCCGAGATCTCTTGCCGTACCTTACGGAAACCGAGTGCCAGGCAAGGCGGGATGAGATCCGGCCGGACCTCGCTAGCCCGTCACTGCCGCCGAACGCCAAACACAGGATTCCCCATGGCGGACTACCTGGCGGCCGCTCTGGGGATGCACGAAGAGGTCTACCGCATTCTCCAGCTCATGCCCGACGATCAGTACAGCCAGCCGAATTATTTCGATGCCGATCATCGTCCACAACTTCTTGTTCTGGGCCTTGGGAGCCCTTGGCTCGTCGAGAAAGAAATGCGGCGGCTCAAGCTGATCCTCAAGACGCCCGACGACGTCCGGGGCTGGATCGCCCACACCGAGGACTCCGCCCTCGACCTGGTCCGCGACAGCATTCTGGCCTCAACCAAGAAGGACGAGTGCGAGGCGATCCTCAGATGTCCTGGCCAGGGTCAAGTCACCCAAAACCGCCGCGCCGATGCTCGAGCTGATGCTGGCGTCGAAGGCCTCCGGGGTTGCGCGCCGCTGGCTCGACGAGCAGGTCGGCCATGCCATCGCCGGCCTCATCCCCGTGGTGACGGAGCGGGGCAAGCTGGCCGACGCGGCCCTGGAATACCTCCGCACCCAGCAGCGAAAAGGCCATGAGGGATTCATCCGCGAATGCCTGGCCTCCGCCCCGCCGGACACCGCCGAAAAGGTTCGACGCCTGGTACTGGAACGCACTGAAGTTGTCATCCCCACTCTCGACGCCGAATCGACGCCCGACTGGCTCCAATCGGCCCGAGAACGATGTCAAGAAGCTCAAGCCGCCTGGCTGGATCACGCGCGGCGACCTGCCGCCGATCATCGTCGGTGGCCGCAAGCTGAATGAGGAGCAGAGCAAGGCGGTGCTGGCGAGCTTGACGAAGAGTACGCTGGGCGCGGCTCATCCGCTCGTCGCCGCCCTCAAGGCCCACGCCGATCGCCCGTCCCTGGATGCCTTTGCCTGGGCGCTCTTCGAGCGCTGGCAGGTCGAAGGCGCGCCCTCCAAGGAAAAATGGGCCATGAGCGCCCTCGGCCTGCTCGGCTCCGACGACACGGCATTGAAGCTGACCCCGCTGGTTCGCGCCTGGCCGGGCGAGAGCCAGCACCAGCGGGCGGTCTTCGGGCTGGAGTGCCTGCGGGCGATCGGGACCGACGTCGCCCTCATGCAGCTCAACGGGATCGCCCAGAAAGTCTCGTTCAAGGGGCTCAAGGCCAAGGCCAGGGAGCTCATGGAGGCGATCGCCACCGATCGCAACCTCTCCCGCACCGAGCTGGAGGACCGGATCGTGCCCGACTGCGACCTTGATGAACGTGGCAGCCGGGTCTTCGACTTCGGCCCGCGCCAGTTCCGGTTCGCGCTCGGTGGCGACATGAAACCCATGGTCCGCGACGAGGCCGGCAAGCTCAAGGATGACCTGCCCAAGCCCGGCGCCAAGGACGACTCCGCGCTCGCCGGAGCCGCCGTCGACGACTGGAAACGGCTCAAGAAACAGATCCGCGAGGTCGTCAAGGTCCAGGCCGAACGACTCGAACAGGCCAT
Organism: uncultured Planctomycetota bacterium; assembly: GCA_963720335.1. Lineage (GTDB taxonomy): Bacteria > Planctomycetota > Planctomycetia > Isosphaerales > Isosphaeraceae > CAVRFS01. The sequence continues at coordinate 22,804 of CAVRFS010000080.1, forward strand.
GGTCACCGGCCGTCGCTGGAAGCCGGACGACTTCGAGTCGCTCCTGGTCCGCCATCCCCTCCTGATCAACCTGGTCCGACTGATCCTCTGGGGCCAATACGACGAGACTGGCAAGCTCATCTCGACCTTCCGCGTCACCGAGGAGCGCGACTTCGCCGACGTGAATGAGGCGACCTATCGGCTCGATGGTCAGGCCAAGGTGGGCATCGTTCATCCGCTTCACCTCACCGGCGACCAGAAATCGGCCTGGGGGGAAATCTTCGGCGACTACGAGATCATTCCACCTTTCCCGCAGCTCGGCCGTGAGGCTCGCCGGCTCGAGCCCAGTGAGGAGAATGCCACGGAGATCCTCCGCAACAAAGGGATCAAAGTTCCCTCCATTACCCTGGTCGGCATTCTGGACAAGCACGGCTGGAACCGCGGGGTTCCCCAGGACGGTGGAGTGTTCGACGAGCACTCCAAACCGTTCGATGGGGCGAACGTCACGGCCGTCATCCAGTACGACGGCATCCCGATCGGCGGCATGGTGGACTGGGATGATCAAGAAGTCCAGAAGTGCTTCTTCGTGCCGGGCCTCTTACACTCCCAAGATGTACCCCGACCACAAGAACGCCATCCCGCTCGGCCAGGTCGACCCGGTCGTCATCAGCGAAGTCCTGGGGACGCTGAGCGCCTATCGCCTCCAAGGGGAAATGAGTCGTCGAACCGATGATATCGGCTGCTTCCCAATGGGTTTCAGTCGGAGTACCCTATCCGAGGTGGTCACGTCCAAGCATCGGCACCTGAGGATGGAGGCGAGATCATGAGTCGGCGCGAGTTCCAGCTCATCGAGGGCACGTCCCAGAAGTTCTGGTCCATCGAGTTGGACGGTACGACGCACTCGGTCCAGTTCGGCCGGATCGGCACGGCCGGGCAGACGAGCCGCAAGGAGTTCGCCAGCGAGGCCGTGGCCAGGGCGTCGCACGACAAGCTGATCGCCGAGAAGCTCAAGAAGGGCTATGCCGAGAGGGCTGGAGCGACAGCCGCCGCTGGCAAACCAGTGGACGGCGCGACTAGACCGGCCGTGCCGGAACCAGCCCGTGCCGAGACTGTCGGCAAAGGCAAAGAGGCGGCCACATCAGCGTCTGAGCCCGCATCACCCCCCCCAGCCGTCGAGGCCGCGCCGGTCGCCCTGTCGACGGCCCGCGTCATTGAACTCGACCCCGATGACTGGCTCTGGGCAACCTGGCGGCCCCGCACGCCGCGGCCGCGGCCCGAGCCAACGCCCTTCGTTGTCGACGAGTGCCTGCGGCGACTGGCCACGGTCACATGCCGGAGGGTTGGCTCCGTCGTCTGGGAATGGCGCCGAGGCGAGGGTCCGCCGGCCCGCCAGCGACTCATCGGCGAGACTCGCGAAGGCTGGGTCTGGGACTGGACCAACGTCGGGCTGGCCCCGACCATGACTCGAGAGGAGGCACAGTTCTGGTTTGTGGCCATGACTGAGATAAACAACGACCTGAAACCCGAACAACTGGTGGCTCGCGTCGACGATGCCCGGAAGACCGTCGGCAGCGCGATCTCGACAACCGAGGCACTCCGCAAACTCAAGAGCAGCTCGCGATTCCTCTCGGATGCGATCGTCATCCCGCTTCTGACCTTGTTCTCGCCTGGCGAATGGCTCGATCTGTTGCAGAAGACGATCGACTGGGACGAGTTCCAATCCTTTGACGCGTTCCATGGCTTGATCGACGGGGTCCGACGCCATGTTCTGCCGCACCTCACGGAGGCGGAGCACCGAACGATCGAGGACGCCCTTCGACTGATGCTCGGCATTCCCTCACACCCGCGTGATCACTTCCCGACGTTCCCGGTGACCTACTACCTCGCCGCGATGTTCGGCCTCTACGACGAGGTCGCCGCGATCGTCCGGTCTGTACCCGACGACTATTACTCGCTGCATCAACGAACCGAGGACTACCATCGGCCGCAGCTTCTCGTCCTCGGGCTTGGCGACCCGCGTCTGGTCGAATCGGAGATGCGACGGCTCAAACTGGTCCTCAATCGGCCGGAATACATCCGGGGCTGGCTCGCGCACACCGAGGACACGGCCCTCGAGTCCGTCCGCGACGGCATCCTGAGCATTGCCAACAAAGAAGACTGTGCGGCCCTGCTCAAGATCCTGGCGCTGGTCAAGTCCGCAAAGACCGCCGGCCTGATGCTCGAGCTCATGCTCTCATCGAACGACTCGGCGGGCTGCCCGCCGCTGGCTCGACGAGAATGTCGACCTTGCCGTCGCCGGCTTGATCCCCGTAGCAACGGGGAAGGGCAAACTCGCCGACGTGGCCTTTGAGTACCTCCGCTTCCAGAAGCGAAAGGGCCACGAGGGCTTGATCCGCGACTGCCTGGCCGCCGTCCCGCCGGACGTCGCCGAGAAGGTCCGGCGCCAACGTGCTGGAGACGCACTGATGGATACTATCCCCGCGCTCGACGCTAAAACCACGCCCGAGTGGCTGCGGACTGCATGCGACGAGGCGAGGAAGCTCAAGCCGCCCGGTTGGGTCGAGCCGGACGACCTGCCGGCGATCCTCGTCGATGGGCGCAGGCTGAATGAGGCACAGACATCGACCGTGCTTGCGACCTTGGCCAGAAGCACGCCCGAGCGCCACCTCATCCGCTGGTCGCCGCGGTGAAGGCACACGGCGACCGCGAATCGCTGGATGCCTTTGCCTGGGGCTGTTCGAGCGCTGGTTGGTCGGCGGCACACCGATCGCGCGTTGGCTACCTGAAGAGGCGCTATCCAAAGAGAAGTGGGCCATGCGGCGTGCACTCGGTCTGCTCGGCTCCGACGACACGGCCTTGAGGCTCACACCGCTTATCCGTACCTGGCCCGGTGAGAGCCAGCACCCGCGCGCTGTCTTCGGACTGGAGTGCCTGCGGGCAATCGGGACCGACGTCGCGCTGATGCAGCTTCACGGCATCGCCCAGAAGTTGTCATTCAAAGGGCTCAAGGCCAAGGCGACCGAGATGATGGAGGCAATCGCCAAGGATCGCGGACTCTCCCGCGCCGAGCTGGAGGATCGGATCGTGCCCGAATGTGACCTCGACGACCGCGGTAGCCGCGTGTTCGACTTCGGCCCGCGCCAGTTTCGGCTCGCGCTCGGGCCCGAGATGAAGCCGATGGTCCGCGACGAGGCGGGCAAGCTCAAGGACGAACTTCCCAAGCCCACCGCCAAGGACGACCCGGCCAAGGTCGGTGCCGCGGTTGAGGAGTGGAAGCGGCTCAAGAAGCAGGTCCGCGAGGTGGCCAAAGTCCAGGCCGAACGACTGGAGCAGGCGATGGTCAGCGGTCGTCGATGGAGACCGGCCGAGTTTGAGTCGCTGCTGGTTCGCCACCCCTTGATGATCAACGTGGTCCGCCTGGTGCTCTGGGGCGGCTTTGATGGGAAAGGCCAGCTCATCTCGACCTTCCGCGTCACCGAGGAGCACGACTACGCCGACGTGCACGACGCAGCCCATCGACTCGAAGGCTTGGCGAAGGTGGGCGTGGTGCACCCACTCCATCTGACCGACGAGCAACGGTCAGCCTGGGGTGAGATCTTCGGCGACTACGAGATCATGCCTCCCTTCCCCCAGCTCGGCCGCGCCGTACACCGGCTCACGCCCGAGGAGCGGGCAGCCAGGGAAATCGTTCGCAACAAAGGGATCAAGATTCCCGCAAGTCGACCTGGTCGGGATCCTGGAACGAAACGGCTGGAGTCGTGGCGTTCCACAGGATCCTGGTGAGCATACCGCGATCGTGAAGGACCATTCCAAGCCGTTCGAGGTGCGGCGAACGTCACTGCCTTGATCGAGTACGGCGGCATCGAGATCGGTTACGGTGGGTTCGACTTCTCGTCGGAAGATCAGGAAGTGGAGAGATGCCTGTTCGTGCCGGGTCTCCCTAACGCCCGACGTGTGCTCCGAGCACAAGGATGCCCTGCCGCTCGGTGAGGTGGACCCGGTCGTTATGAGCGAGGTACTGGGGACGCTCGGTGTCCTGGCCTCGAAGGGGAAGTGATCGCATGGCCCGATTGAAGAACACCAAAACGGGTGCCTCTCGCAGCCACACCCGTGCCGGTGGACACCAATCCATCCGCCCGTCGGCCGAGATTCTCCACGCCGACGAGCTCGACCGTCTCACCCGCGACGAGGCGACGCACCTCGGCCCTGCGGCTGGTCGCTTACTCCCCGCTCGGTCCTGACCTTCGTGCTGGGCGATGAGGTGAAGGGATCGCACCCAAGTTCGTCGGTCGTCGCGATTTCCTGGAGCGTTGCATCGTTGCCTTGGCGACCAATAGGGGCCTGATGCTGATCGGCGAGCCCGGTACGGCCAAGAGCTACCTGAGCGAGCTCCTGGCCGCCGCCATCAGCCGGGATTCGACCCTGACCATCCGGGGAGCGCGGGCACGACCGAGGATAATATCAAGTATTCCTGGAATTATGCCTTATTGCTGGCCCAGGGACCGAGTGAAGCCTCGCTGGTGCCCGCCCCTCTGCTACCGGGGGATGACGGTGGCAAGAATCGTGCGGTTCGAGGAGATCACGCGCTGTCCGATCGAAATCCAGGATATCTTGCTTCGATCCTCAGCGACCGCGTGATGAGCGTCCCGGAGCTGGAGGGGAGGGCCGGACGCTCTATGGCCGGTCGGGGTTCAACGTGATCGCCACGGCCAATACCCGCGACCGCGGCGTCAACGAGATGGCGCGGCCTTGAAGCGGCGGTTCAACTTCGAGACGGTCCAGCCGATCGCCGATCTGACCGAGGAGATGGCCCTGGTCCAGCGCGAGTCGGACCGACTGCTGGCCCGCGCCGATGTGCCGGTCTCACTCCGGCCGGAGATTACCGAATTGCTCGTGACGACGTTTCACGAGCTCCGCGGCGGGCAAGACGGCCGAAGGGAATGGCGCTCGAAGCCGTTGACCACCGCGCTGGGCACGGCCGAGGCGGTCTCGGCCGGCTTCGCGGCGGGAAATCCACGGGATATTATACGGCCAAGGAGAGTGGAGCCCGAGCACCTGGTCCATCACCTCGTCGGCTCGGCTCTCAAGGACGCGGCGGACGACTTGAAGAAGTTGCGGCACTACTTCAACCACGTCGTCAAGGACCGCGCCGGAGCTACCTGGAAGGCTTATTACGAAGCCCGGAGCCATCTGCCGTGAACCAGACCCGCCTTGCTAATTGGGATCACCGACGATTGATGTAGACAGAGAGCAGCTACAGTCCTGGAGGACATCCTTTGCTTGATCTGAGCCATCCCAAGACGCCGCACGTGTTCGCAGCCGCCAGGCAACTGGACTTGATCCTCGAGTATCTGAGGAAGATCAGCTACTCCGACAGCCAAAGTCGACTCTTCATGATCGAGGTAATCCGCCCGCGTTTCGTCGCCCTCCGGTGGCTGACACCAATCGCTTCGGACAATCGCCAAAGATCGCCGCAAATATTGACGTGTTGGAAGAGGAAGCCGAGCGCCTCTCCCAGCTTGGTGAGGGTAGGTTGGTCCAGATAGGTCCGGAGTCCCCGACACGTTGCCCGTGTGCGACAAGTCTCTGACAACTGATCGGCCAGGATGTTTACGTTTACTGAGCGTGCGGCCGAAAGTGAGCTCCTGCTCGAATTGCCTCGGACCCTCGCTGCGAGCCTATGCGGCTGTGTGCTCAATCGATGAAGGATTTATTGTAGACGCTATTTGAGGATGTTGCTCAGTTGGACCTACATCAAACAGCGGTCACACCCCTCACCGACTCCGCGCGGGTCGTCTTTTTCCGGTCCGGCACCACAGCCCACTCTGTGCTCGAATGGTCGTGGAGCTGATTGAACGCATGCCCCCGACGCTGTCTTGATCGAAGGACCGTCCGACTACAACGACCGGATCGACGAGCTGTTCCTGGGTCATCGGTTGCCGATTGCAATCTATAGCTATGTCCGCTTGGCCGATGGCTCGCGACGTGGGGCGTATTACCCGTTTTGTGTCTACTCGCCCGAGTGGCAGGCCCTTATGACCGGTCGGAAGCTCGGCGCGTCGGTGCGGTTCATCGACCTGCCGTGGGCCGAGGTCGCGGATGACGATCGTATGAGCCACCGTTATGCCGACGCCGAGATGCGCGGGGGGGCCTACGTCGCGTCGCTGTGCCGAAGCCTGGGCGTCGACAATTTCGATGCGCTCTGGGATGAGATGTTTGAGATCGAGCCGTCGATGACGGTGGACCAGTATCTCGCGCGGGCATACGTTCTGCGAGCACCTCCGCCGGCTTGACAGCGACCCTCAGCCCGTCGACCTGCGCCGCGAGTCGTTCATGGCAGCCGAGATCCGCCGGGCAACGGAGGCAATTCTGGCCGCCTGCTCGTCGTCACCGGAGGGTTGCACAGCTCGGCCCTTGAAACCTTGCTTGGCGGCCAGCGCGGCGGTCGTCGACACGCGATCCGCTCCAGCCGTCGAGCGTGGCATTGCGCTGACGCCTTATTCTTACGTCCAGCTCGACAGCCTCAAGGGCTATGAATCGGGCATGCCCAATCCCGGCTTTTATCACCAAGTATGGGAAGACGGCCCGCGGGGATAGGCCAGACGTATCGGCGCCTGCTCGCTCGGGTGGCGAAAGTCCTGCGGGGGCGTGGGCAGCCAATCAGCGCGGCCGACCTGATCGCCGCGGAGACGACGGCCCGAGGCCTGGCGGCCGTGCGGGGCCGTGGCGTGGTCTGGCGTCGCGACCTGGTCGACGGCATCACGGCTGCCCTGGTCAAGGACGAGTTCAGCCGGACATCGCACCCGCTGCTCGACGCCATCCACGAGGTCTTCCGCGGCGGCGAGCGCGGGCGGCTGGCGGAAGGGACCGCTCTGCCTCCGCTCGTTCAAGACCTGAAGCCGGCTCGCCGAGAACGGTGGGAGACCGACTCCCGCCCTCGCGAGGTCGGGCTCAACCTCGATTCGGCCACCGACCGTGGGCGAGCCATCTCCTCCATCAGATCGCCCTGTTGGGAATCTCTGGTTTCGCGCGCATGGGTGGGACCGACTTCGCTCGTCGCGACGATTTGTTGAAATGCTGGGAGCGTTGGCGGATCTCCTGGTCGCCCGCTCTGGACGCGTCGGCGATCGAGGCGGCGAGGTACGGCCCGACCCTGCTCGAGGCGACCGCTGCCCGGCTGCTCGAGGCCGCCGCCGCGATCGAGCGCGACGCCGCGGCGCCGCCCGGCTCTTGCTCGATGCCGTCCTCGCCGGGCTCGACTCGGTCGCCGGCGAGCTACAAGTCAAGCTTGCCGCTCTATCCGCCGAGGATGGCGAATTCCTGGCCGTGACCGGCGCTTTGGGCCAGCTTGCTCTACCTCTTTCGACACGACGCGACCCTTGGCAGCCGAGGACGCGGCGACGTCGCCGCGCTGTTGGCCGAGGCGTTCCGCGCGGGCTCTGGCTGCTGGAAGGAATGGGGAACATTGCCGGTCAGGACCGAAGCTGATCGAGAAGAATCTCCGCCCGATTTCGAACGTTCGAGCAATGCGGCGATGCGATCGAACTCGATCGTGCGGAATTCGTCGACGTACTGACGCGTCGGCAATGAAAGACCCAGACGCCGGTGGTCCGGGGCGCGGCCTTGGGGTGCTTGTGGACGCTGGGCGAGGCCAACGCTGATCAGGTCCGCGCTCGTCTTGCGGCTGTTCGCTGATCCCAACCGCCTGGGTGATTTCCTCACCGGCCTGTTCGGACTTGTGGCGCGAGGACGCCCAGCGGCAGATCGACTTGATACAAGGCATCGATGAGCTGTTGACCGGCTTTGCCGACGAGGCGTTCCTGGAGGCCTTACCGTCGCTTCGGCTGGCGTTCACCTATTCTTCACTCCGAGAGAAAAGAGATCACACCGGCATTTACAGTGGATGAAATCACTCGGAATCGCACCTGTGGAACAACCGCTGGCTGCACTGGAAGTCAGCACTGAGGTAGCCGCGAAACCTCGCTGGCGTTCGAGGCGAGGCTGTTTCAGGCCGTGGAACGATTCGGGTTACGGGG
>CAVRFS010000081.1:0-43584 GCA_963720335.1 uncultured Planctomycetota bacterium
GACACTCGACACCTTGGCCTCGAAGGGGAAATGAATCGTCGAACCAATGGCATCGGCCGCTTCCCAATGTGTCTCAGCCAGAGTACCCTATCCGTGGTGGTCACGTCTCAAGTGCCAGCACCTCAGGATGGAGGCGAGATCATGAGTCGGCGCAAGTTTCAGCTCATCGAGGGCACGTCCCAGAAGTTCTTCGTCCATCGAGTTGGACGGTACAACACACACGGTTCAGTTCGGCCGGATCGGCCAGGCCGGGCAGTGACATCGCAAGGAGTTCGCCAACACGGCCAAGGCGAAGACGTCGTACGACAAGTTGATCGCCGAGAAGCTCAAGAAGGGCTATGCCGAGAGGGCTGGAGCGACAGCCGCCGCTGGCAAACCAGTGGACGGGCGAGGCCGAGACCGGCCGTGCCGGAACCAGCCCGTGCCGAGACTGTCGGCAAAGGCAAAGAGGCGGCCGCATCAGCGTCTGAGCCCGCATCACCCCCCCCAGCCGTCGAGGCCGCGCCGGTCGCCCTGTCGACGGCCCGCGTCATTGAACTCGACCCCGATGACTGGCTCTGGGCAGCCTGGCGGGCCCCGCACGCCGCGGCCGCGGCCCGAGCCAACGCCCTCAGTTGTCGACGAGTGCCTGCGGCGACTGGCCACGGTCACATGCCGGAGGGTTGGCTCCGTCGTCTGGGAATGGCACGAGGCGAGGGTCCGCCGGCCCGCCAGCGACTCATCGGCGAGACTCGCGAAGGCTGGGTCTGGGACTGGACCAACGTCGGGCTGGCCCCGACCATGACTCGAGAGGAGGCACAGTTCTGGTTTGTGGCCATGACTGAGATAAACAACGACCTGAAACCCGAACAACTGGTGGCTCGCGTCGACGATGCCCGGAAGACCATCAGCAGCGCGATCTCGACAACCGAGGCACTCCGCAAACTCAAGAGCAGCTCGCGATTCCTCTCGGATGCGATCGTCATCCCGCTTCTGACCTTGTTCTCGCCTGGCGAATGGCTCGATCTGTTGCAGAAGACGATCGACTGGGACGAGTTCCAATCCTTTGACGCGTTCCATGGCTTGATCGACGGGGTCCGACGCCATGTCCTGCCCGCACCTCACGGAGGCGGAGCACCGAACGATCGAGGACGCCCTTCGACTGATGCTCGGCATTCCCTCACACCCGCGTGATCACTTCCCAACGTTACCGGTGACCTACTACCTCGCCGCGATGTTCGGCCTCTACGACGAGGTCGCCGCGATCGTCCGGGTCTCTACCCGACGACGATTACTCGCTGCATCAACGAACCGAGGACTACCATCGGCCGCAGCTTCTCGTCCTCGGGCTTGGCGACCCGCGTCTGGTCGAATCGGAGATGCGACGGCTCAAACTGGTCCTCAATCGGCCGGAATACATCCGGGGCTGGCTCGCGCACACCGAGGACACGGCCCTCGAGTCCGTCCGCGACGGCATCCTGAGCATTGCCAACAAAGAAGACTGTGCGGCCCTGCTCAAGATCCTGGCGCTGGTCAAGTCCGCAAAGACCGCCGGCCTGATGCTCGAGCTCATGCTCTCATCGAACGACTCGGGCGGGCACCGCCGCTGGCTCGACGAGAATGTCGACCTTGCCATCGCCGGCTTGATCCCCGTAGCAACGGGGAAGGGCAAACTCGCCGACGTGGCCTTTGAGTACCTCCGCTTTCCAGAAGCGAAAGGGCCACGAGGGCTTGATCCGCGACTGCCTGGCCGCCGTCCCGCCGGACGTCGCCGAGAAGGTCCGGCGCAACGTCCTGAGACCACCAATGGCGCTATCTCCCGCGTATCGACGCTAAAACCACGCCCGAGTGGCTGCGGACTGCATGCGACGAGGCGAGGAAGCTCAAGCCGCCCAGTTGGGTCGAGCCGGACGACCTGCCGGCGATCTTCGTCGATGGGCCAGGCTGAATGAGGCACAGGACATCGACCGTGCTTGCGACCTTCGCCAAGAAAGCAGGCCAGAGGCGCACCCTCATCTACCGCTGGTCGCCGCGGTGAAGGCACACGGCGACCGGCGAATCGCTGGATGCCTTTGCCTGGGCATGTTCGAGCATGGTTGGTCGGCGGCACACCGATCGGCGTTGGCTACCTGAAGAAGCACTATCCAAAGAGAAGTGGGCCATCCGGCGCACCTTGGTCTGCTCGGCTCCGACGACACGGCCTTGAGGCTCACACCGCTTATCCGTACCTGGCCCGGTGAGAGCCAGCACCCGGGCGCCTGTCTTCGGACTGGAGTGCCTGCGGGCGATCGGGACCGACGTCGGCGCTGATTGCAGCTTCACGGCATCGCCCAGAAGTTGTCATTCAAAGGGCTCAAGGCCAAGGCGACCGAGATGATGAGAGGGGACGATCGCCAAGGATGGCGGACTCTCCCGCGCGGGCTGGAGGAGACGGATCGTGCCGAATGTGACCTCGACGACCGCGGTAGCCGCGTGTTCGACTTCGGCCCGCGCAGGTTTCGGCTGGCGAGCTGGGCCCGAGATCGAAGCTGATGGTCCGCGACGAGGCGGGCAAACTCAAGGACGAACTTCCCAAGCCCACCGCCAAGGACGACCCGGCCAAGGTCGGTGCCGCGGTTGAGGAGTCGAGGAAGCGGCTCAAGAAGCAGGTCCGCAAGGTCGCCAAAGTCCAGGCCGAACGACTGGAGCAGGCGATGGTCAGCGGTCGTCGATGGAGACCGACCGAGTTTGAGTCGCTGCTGGTTCGCCTGCCCTTGATGATCAACGTGGTCCGCCTGGTGCTCTGGGGCGGCTTTGATGGGAAAGGCCAGCTCGTATCGACCTCCGCGTGAGCCGAGGAGCACGACTACGCCGACGTGCACGACGCAGCCCATCGACTCGAAGGCTTGGCGAAGGTGGGCATGGTGCACCCACTCCATCTGACCGACGAGCAACGGTCAGCCTGGGGTGAGATCTTCGGCGACTACGAGATCATGCCTCCCTTCCCCCAGCTCGGCCGCGCCGTACACCGGCTCACGCCCGAGGAGCGGGCAGCCAGGGAAATCGTTCGCAACAAAGGGATAAAGATCCCCGGCCAAGTCGACCCTGGTCGGGATCCTGGAACGAAACGGCTGGAGTGGTCGCTATCCGGGGATCCTGGTGAGCATACCGCGATCGTGAAGGACCATTCCAAGCCGTTCGAGGGCACGAACGTCACTGCCTTGATCGAGTACGGCGGCATCGAGATCGGTTACGGTGGGTTCGACTTCTCGTCGGAAGATCCAGGAAGTGGAGAGATGCCTGTTCGTGCCGGGTCTCCCTACGCCCGACGTGTGCTCCGAGCACAAGGATGCCCTGCACTCGGTGAGGTGGACCCGGTCGTTATGAGCGAGGTATCGGGGACGCTCGGTGTCCTGGCCTCGAAGGGGAAGTGACTGCGCATGGCCCGAGTGAAAAACACCAAATCGGGTGTCTCTGGAAGTCATACCCGTGCCGGTGGACTCAATCCAGCACCCGCCAGTCGGCCGAGATCCTTCACGCCGACGGCTCGACCGTCTCGCCCGTGAGGACGGCGGCGCACCCGGCCAGCGGCTGGTCGCTCACTCCACGCTCGGTGCTGACCTTCGTTCTGGGAGATGAGCCCAAGGGATCGCACCCAAGTTTGTCGGCCGCGTGCTTTCCTGGAGCGTTGCATCGTCGCCTTGGCGACCAACCGAGGCCTGATGCTGGTCGGCGAGCCCGGCACAGCCAAGAGCTACTGAGCGAGCTGATGGCGGCGGCGATCTGCGGGATCGACCCTGACCATCCAGGGGAGCGCGGCCACCACCGAGGACCAGATCAAGTATTCGTGGAACTACGCGCTGCTGGCCCGAGGGCCGAGCGAAACCCGCTGGTGCCCGCGCCGCTGCTACCGCGGGATGACGGAGGGCTGATCGTGCGGTTCGAGGAGATCACCCGCTGCCCGCTCGAGATCCAGGACACGCTGCTATCGTCCTCGCGAACGCGGCCATGGGCGTCCCCGAGCTGGGCGGGACGGGCCGGACGCTTTGCCCGTGCCGGGGTTCAACGTGATCGCCACGGCGAACACCCGCGATCGCGGCGTGAACGAGATGAGCGCGGCCCTCAAGCGGCGGTTCAACTTCGAGACCGTTCATCCGATCGCCGGACTTCCGAGGAGATGGCCTTGGTCAGCGCGAGTCGGTCCGGCTGCTGGCCGGTCGATGTACCGGTCTCGCTCCGGCCGGAGATTACCGAATTGCTGGTGACGACGTTTCACGAGCTCCGCGCGGCAAGACGGCCAAAGGAAATGCCTCGAGCTCGCTGACAACGCGCTGAGCACCGCCAAGGCGGTCTCGGCCGGCTTCGCGGCGGGAAATCCACGCATATTATTACGGCAAGGAGTAGTCGAGCCCGAGCACCTGGTCCATCACCTCGTCGGCTCGGCTTCAAGGACGCGACGGACGACTTGAAGAAGCTACGGCACTACTTCAACCACGTCGTCAAAGACCGCGTGGTGGCACGTGGAAGGCTTACTACGAAGCCCGGAGCCATCTCCTGTGAACCCAGACCGCCTCGCTAATGGCATGACCGACGATTGATGTAGACAGAGAGCAGCTAACAGTCCTGGAGGACATCCTTTGCTTGATCTGAGCCATCCCAAGACGCCGCACGTGTTCGCAGCCGCCAGGCAACTGGACTTGATCCTCGAGTATCTGAGGAAGATCAGCTACTCCGACAGCCGAAGTCGACTCTTCATGATCGAGGTAATCCGCCCGTGTTTCGTCGCCCTCCGGTGGCTGAACACCAATCGCTTCGGACAATCGCCAAAGATCGCCGCAAATATTGACACGTTGGAAGAGGAAGCTCATCGCCCCTCCCAGCTTGGTGAGGGTAGGTTGGTCCAGATAGGTCCGGAGTCCCCGACACGTTGCCCCGTGTGCGACAAGTCTCTGACAACTGATCGGCCAGGATGTTTACGTTTACTGAGCGTGCGGCCGAAAGTGAGCTCCTGCTCGAATTGCCTCGGACCCTCGCTGCGAGCCTATGCGGCTGTGTGCTCAATCGATGAAGGATTTATTGTAGACGCTATTTGAGGATGTTGCTCAGTTGGACCTACATCAAACAGCGGTCACACCCCTCACCGACTCCGGCGCGGCTCGTCTTCTTCCCGGTCCGGCACCACACCCACTCTGTGCTCGAATGGTCGTGGAGCTGATCGAACTAATGCCCCGACGCCATTCTGATCGAAGGACCGTCTGACTACAACGACCGGATCGACGAGCTGTTCCTAGGTCATCAGTTGCCGATCGCGATTTATAGCTATGTCCGACTGGCCGATGGCTCGCGACGGGGGCGCATTACCCGTTTTGCGTCTACTCGCCCGAGTGGCAGGCTCTTACGACGGGCGGAAGTCGGCGCGGCGGTGCGGTTCATCGACCTGCCGTGGGCCGAAGTCGCGGATGACGATCGTGTGAGCCATCGTTATGCCGACGCCGAGATGCGCGGTGGGGCCTATGTCGCGTCACTCTGCCGAAGCCTGGGCGTCGACAACTTTGATGCTCTCTGGGATGAGATGTTCGAGATCGAGCCGTCGATGACGGTGGACCAGTATCTCGAGCGCGGGCATACGTTCTGCGAGCACCTCCGCCGGCTTGACGGCGACCCTCAGCCCGTCGACCTGCGCCGCGAGTCGTTCATGGCGGCCGAGATCCGCCGGGCAATGGAGGCATATTCTGGCCGCCTGCTCGTCGTCACCGGAGGGTTTCACAGCTCGGCCCTTGAAAGCTTGATTGGCGAGCCAAGCGCGGCGGTCCTCGACACGCGATCCGCTCCAACCGTCGAGCGCGGCATTGCTCTGACGCCTTATTCTTACGTCCAGCTCGACAACCTCAAGGGCTATGAATCGGGCATGCCCAATCCCGGCTTCTACCACCAGGTCTGGGAAGACGGCCGCGGGGGATAGGCCAGACGTATCGGCGGCTGCTCGCTTGGGTGGCGAAAGTCCTGCGGGGGCGTGGGCAGCCGATCAGTGCGGCCGACCTGATCGCCGCGGAGACGACGGCCCGAGGCCTGGCGGCCTTGCGAGGCCGTGCCGTGGTCTGGCGTCGCGACCTGGTCGACGGCATCACGGCTGCCCTGGTCAAGGACGAGTTCAGCCGGGGACAATCGCACCCGCTGCTCGACGCTATCCACGAGGTCTTCCGCGGCGGCGAGCGCGGGCGGCTGGCCGAAGGGACCGCTCTGCCTCCGCTCGTTGAAGACCTAAAGCGCGGCTCGGCGACAACGGCTGGGAGACCGACTCCCGCCCTCGCGAGGTCGAGCTCGACCTTGATTCGGCGACGGACCGCGAGCAGAGCCATCTCCTCCATCAGATCGCCCTGTTGGGAATTTCTGGTTTCGTGCGTATTGGTGGGACCGACTTCGCTCGTCGCGACGATTTGTCGAAATGCTGGGAGCGTTGGCGGATCTCCTGGTCGCCGGCCCTGGATGCGACGGCGATCGAGGCGGCGAGGTACGGTCCGACCCTGGTCGAGGCGACCGCTGCCCGGCTGCTCGAGGCGGCCGCCGCGATCGAGCGCGATGCTGCTGCTGCCGCCCGGCTCTTGCTCGATGCCGTCCTTGCCGGGCTCGACTCGGTCGCCGGCGAGTTACAAGTCAAGCTTGCCGCGCTGATCCGCCAGGATGGTGACTTCCTGGCCGTGACCGGGGCTCTGGGCCACTTGCTCTACCTCTTTCGACACGACGCGACCTTGGGCAGCCGAGGACGCGGCGACGTCGCCGCGCTGTTGGCCGAGGCGTTCGCGCGCGGGCTCTGGCTGCTGGAAGGAATGGGGCAGATTGCCGGTCAGGACGCGAAGCTGATCGAGAGTATCTCGCCTCGATTCGAACCTTCGAGCAATGCGGCGAGGCGATCGAACTCGATCGTGCGGAATTCGTCGACGTGCTGACCCGCGTCGGCAACGACACGACTCAGACGCCGGTGGTCCGGGGCGCGGCCTTCGGGTGCTTGTGGACGCTTGGCGAGGCCGACGCCGATCAGGTCCGGGCGCCTTGCGGCTGTTCGCTGATCCCAACCGCCTGGGCGATTTCCTCACCGGCCTGTTCGGACTGGTGCGCGAGGCCGCCCAGCGGCAGATCGACTTGATACAAGGCATCGACGAGCTGTTGACCGGCTTTGCCGACGAGGCGTTCCTGGAGGCCCTACCGTCGCTTCGGCTGGCGTTCACCTATTTTACTCCGAGAGAAAAGCATCACATGGCATTGACACTGATGAAATCACTCGGAATCGCACCTGTGGAACAACCGCTGGCTGCACTGGAAGTCAGCACTGAGGTAGCCGCGCAGCGCTGGCGTTCGAGGCGAGGCTGTTTCAGGCCGTGGAACGATTCGGGTTACGGGGGGCTTTCCGATGAGCACCAGCGATCGACTGGTCCGCTGGCGGTTGGTCCTCGGTCAAGGGGCCGAAGAGGCGCTCGGCTGCTCGCTCGAGGGCCGCGCCGCCGAGCAGGACCAGGCGCTGGGCTACCTTTACGACCGCGAATACGGCCCGGTCGCAACGTCCGCGGAGGCCACGGTAGCGGAACTGCCGGTGGCCTTGGCGATTCGCAGCTCACCGTGCCTGACTGGATCAACGCCGTGCACACACTCTTTCCCAAGAAGACTATCGAGCGCATCGAGAAGGATGCCCTCGAGCGTTACCAGCTCGACGAGATGGTCACGAACCCCGACCTGCTCCGGGGTGCCCAGCCCAACATGACGCTGCTCAAGGCTGTCTTGCACACCAAGCACCTGATGAACCAAGAAGTGCTCGCCCTGGCTCGTGACCTGGTGCGAAAGGTTGTCGATGAGTTGATGGAAAAACTGGCGAGGCCGGTGCAGTCAGCCTTCCTGGCGCAGTCGACCGTCATCGCCGCACGCGTCTCAAGGTCGCCAAGAACTTCGACGCCAAGACAACCATCCGGCGCAACTTGCGCATTACGACTTGGAGACCAAACAACTCTACCTGGAAACGCCTTTCTTTTTCTTGCGCATTCGACGTCAGGCCGACCGCTGGCAAATCATCATCCTGGTCGACGAATCCGGCAGCATGGCCGACAGTGTCATTCACGCGGCCGTCACCGCCGCGATCTTCTTCGGTATCAAGACGCTTCGCACTCATCTGTGCCTGTTCGACACCAACGTTGTCGATGTGACGGATCATTGCAACGACCCGGTGGAGACAATTATGAAAGTCCAACTGGGCGGGGGAACCGATATCGGCGGCGCATTGGCCTACGCGGCCGGTCTGGTCGAATTCCCCGTCGGACCATTGTGGTCCTCATCTCCGACTTCTGCGAAGGCGCCCGACGCGATCGGCTCTTGGCCGTGGCCAAGGGTCTGATCGAAAGCGGCGTGTACCTGCTCGGCCTCGCGGCTCTCGATGAACGCGCCGAGCCTAACTACGACCACTTCATGGCTGAACAGCTCGTCGCCCTGGGGCGCACGTTGCCGCCATGACGCCTGGCGAGTTGGCCGAATGGGTGGCCCAGAAAGTCCGTTAGCTCGACGAGTCACCAGACCTATGCCCCGTTCCGACCTCCTCTCACTTTCGCTCGACGACCTGGCGGTCCTGACCAACCGCGGTTCCGTCAAGCGCGCCGAGAGGGAACTCGATTCCGGCGAGATTTCCGGCGAGTTGAGCGAGGCCCTCAATGGTGAGGTTACGGTCTGCTGGTCCGACGGCGTGGACTGCGTGCTCCCCGCCGGCAAGGTCGTGGGAGAAGGCCGGTGCACCTGCGCGGCGACCGAGATGTGCAGGCACCTGGTCCGGACCGTCCTCGCCTATCAGCGACGAGCCTCGGCCGATGTTGATGCCCCAGCCGTACCGGCGGGCCCGTGGGACCCGGGCCAGATCAGCGATGAAGCACTTGCCTCGGTATTTAAGCCGGCCAACTTGGCGAAGCACCGCGAGCAATTCCATCAAGGACTGCTCGTCGAGCTGGTCCGGAGCACGAAGCCCAGCGCACGGTTCCATGTCCCACCCCATACCGTGCGGTTCCTGGTGCCGGGCGACCTCCGCTACACCCATTGCGATTGCGCCGAGGATGCGCCCTGTCGCCACGTCCCGCTTGCCGTTTGGGCGTTCCGGATGCTGGAGCCTTCCAAAGCGTCAGGGTTACTTTCGACCCAGCAAGTCTCGCTCCCGATCCCAACAGCGATCTTGGATGAGTTGGAAGAATTGCTGTTGGAGTGGATCGAACAGGGAACTTCGGCATTGCCGCGCACCTGGGTCGACCGCCTGGCGCGGCTCTCGGCAAAATGTGTGAGTGAAGACTTCGCGTGGCCGGCCGCAGTGCTCGACGATCTCGCCCACCAGCTCGACCGCTACCTGGCTCGCGACGCCCTGTTCGACCCGATTGTGGTTGTCGACCTGATCGGTGAGCTGGCCATCCGGGCTGACGCGATCCGGAGCGATACCAAGGCTGTCCCGCAGCTCTTGATCCGCGGCACCAAGGCCGATCGCCCGGTCGAGATCGGCTCGGTGCGCTACCTCGGGCTGGGGTGCGGGGCGCAGGATCACCCGCCGCTCGATCGAGCTGAGCGCCTATCTGCAAGATGTCGACACCGGCACAATCGTCGCGGTTGGACGTGAGTTCGCCGACCCGTTGCCCGACGATCCAAACCCCCCACGCGAATATTGGAAGCTGGCGCAGACACCGATGGTGAAGGGGGTATCGCTGGCCGCGCTGGGAGCCGGCCAACTCTTGATCCAGGGGGCCAAGCGATTGCCCAGCCATCGCCTGGTGATCGGCCGAGGTCGAGCCGCCGTCAATCCCCAGTCATTCGCCTGGGAGCAGCTTCGTGCGCCAGTCCTGGCCGAGGACTTCGATGAGGTGCGAGCCCGGCTGGGGGTTTTGCCTCCCTCCTCGCTCCGCCCAAGGCGGGTTGCCGAGGATTTTCATGTCGTCGCGGTCACCACAGTCAAGGAATTCAGCTTCGACACCGCCGCGCAGACCGTTCGGGCAATCCTTGTCGACGCGCGGAAAGACACGGCCGCGCTCGAGCACCCGTTTTCCAGTCGAGGCCGAGAAGGTGCCGAATTGCTTCTCGACCGGCTGGAAAAGCATCAGCCCGAGTCGCTCCGTTTCATCGCCGGGCCGGCGAGACTGGGACCACGCGGACTGATGTTCTTTCCCACCGCCCTGGTCTTTCAGGACGGGGCTTCTCGGCAAATCGTCCAGCCTTGGGTGGACCGCGTGGTAAGTCAGACAAGAGCCTCCGAGCTCACTCGTGGCTCGGCCACGACGACGCAGCCAGCGGATCCGATCGACGACTATTCGCGGCAACTTTTGAACGCCTTGAGCGAACTCGCGCTGCTCGGCCTTCAGAGGGCTGACACGCACGCGGCCCGAAGCTGCGCGAGCTCGCCCGTTTTGGCGAGTCGATCGGCTTCCATCGCTTAACGCACCCGGTTACAGCACTGGCCGACGCTCTGGCGCAGAAGAGCCACACACCGCGCTGGGACTCGCGCCCCGCCGCCCAGGTCGCGCCTTGAACTGGCAGTCGCTTGCCAGACTGGCCCTGGACGTGAGCCGCTGAGTTGAGCATCATCACGATTGGGATCGAAGCGAGACCCTTGGTATGATCGTCTTGCTGGTCTGCTTGCGATTTGCGCGGACGAGCGTAAGGAGGATGACTCAATGACCGAGGCGTTGCCAGGAAAACATGAGAGAAGCCCGGGACACTTCTTCAACGAGCTGAGGGAGACGTTCGCCAGGCAAGCCAGCCGGACGGCGATTCACTTCAAGGATCGCACGCTGACTTATGGCGAACTGGAGGCGCGGGCTCAGCGATCGGCCGCACGATTGCGCGCGTTGGGGGTCGAGCCAGGTGACCGCGTGGCGATCACCACCGCCGAGAAGCTGCCGTTCCTGGCAGCCCATCTGGGCACCCTCTTTTTGGGGGCGGTCTCACTCCCCTTGAACCCGCGGCTCACCCGAGAGGAGCTGCGTTATTTCCTTCAGAACAGTGGCGCCCGGGCCGTGGTCGCAGGCGGCGATCAATGCCCGGTTATCGAGTCATTACGGACCGAGTTGCCGGAGCTGCATGCCTTGCTGACCGACACCGAGGCTTGGGATGCTCCCGAACGCGAAGGCCGTTTCTCGGAACCAACTGTCGCCCACGATGCCCCATGCCTGATGCTTTACAGCTCGGGAACGACCGGCCGGCCCAAGGGGGTCGTGCACACGAACGCCAACCTGGCCTCCAGTCTGCACGCGCTGCGAGAGTTCTGGCGCTTCAACGCCGATGATGTCCTGGTCAACGTCTTGCCGTTGTTTCACATCCATGGGCTGTCGTTCGCCACGCACATGAGCCTCTTGACCGGATCGAGCATGCTCATGGAGGACTCGTTCCATCCACGCCGGACCCTTGATATCGTGGGACGTGGCACGGTCTTCATGGCGATCCCCACTTTTTATTACAGCTTTCTCGAGCGGTCCGAGTTCAAGACGATCGCGCGGGAGTGGCGCAATGTGCGGCTCTTTACCTGCGGCTCGGCACCCATTCGCCCTGAAGTGCTCCCGGAGCTCGAGAGTGCACTCGGCAGGCCCGTCATCAACCGGTACGGCATGACCGAGGCGCATGTCATCACTAGCTTGCCGCTGGACGGTCCCTGGCCTCAAGGCTCGGTCGGTCTCCCGCTCCCGGGCATTGAAGTGAGGCTCGTCAAAGAGGATGGTATGCTCGCGGGCAACGGCGAAGTCGGCGCGGTCCAGCTCCGCGGCCCGAATCTGTTCCGCGAGTACTGGCGAAACCCAGAGGCCACCCAAGCGGCGTTCGCTTCCGGCTGGTTCGATACCGGCGACCTGGGCTCATGCGATTCGGGCGGGTTCCTGACCCTGGTCGGCCGTAAAAATGACTTGATCATCACCAATGGATTCAACGTGTACCCTCAAGTGGTCGAGCGGCGTGATCAACGAATGCCCGGGAGTGCGGGAATCGGCCGTGCTGGGCGTGCCCGACAAAAGGCGAGGAGAACGCGTGGTCGCGGCGGTCGTGCGCAGCGATGAGACGCTCTCTGAGCGTACACTCAAGGCCTATCTGAGCGAACACTTGGTCGATTACCAGCGGCCCGCTGACATCGTCTTCGTCGCCGACTTGCCGCGCAATTCCATGGGAAAAGTCCTGCGCCGCGAACTACGTGAACAACTAACCACAAAGTAGCAGCCACGCGTATGATCGACCTGGCCTGGATCTCTCTGGCGGCATTGTTGCTGGTGATCGTTCTGAGTTGCACGACATCCGTCAATCCCGGATTCCTGGCGATGGCCTTGGCCTGGTTGATCGGGGTTTACCTGGCCCCGTTCTGGGGGCGGACATTCACGGTCGGCGAGGTCATGGCCGGCTTTCCGACCGACCTTTTTCTGACATTGGTGGGAGTGACGCTGCTGTTCACTTTGGCCCGAGACAACGGCACGCTCGACCAGGTGGTCCGGACTGCGCTTCGCGGTTGTCGGGGGAACGCCGGGTTGATCCCGATCGTTTTCTTCGGCCTCTCGTTAAGCATCGCATCGATCGGGGCCGGGAATATCGCGGCCGCCGCATTGATCGCGCCGCTGGCGATGGCAGTCGCGGACCGGGCGAAGATCTCCCCTTTTCTCATGACGATCATGGTGCGCACGGCTGTGTCGCCGGGGCCCTTTCTCCGATCGCCCCGACCGGGATCATTGCCAATGGCTTGATGGCCCGGATGGGCATGTCGGGATTCGAGCGGCAGAACTACCTGTATAACCTACTGGCCAACACGCTGGTCGCCGCCTTGGGTTATCTCGCGTTCGGCGGTTGGCGGCTTTTCAGCCAGGTGCACGATGACGGCCAGACCGCGGACGGAGTACCCCGCCCGAAAACCGCAATGACCTGGCGACACGCGACGACCTTGGCAGCGATCGCGCTCCTGGTCATCGGCGTGGTCGGCTTCCGAGTTCACGTGGGGATGGGAGCAGTCGCCGCGGCGGTCCTGCTCACATTGGCGCGAGTCACCGATGAGAAACCCGCGATCCTGTCGATCCCTTGGAGCGTGATCGTGATGGTCAGCGGCGTGACGGTCCTGACCTCGCTTCTGGAAAAGACCGGCGGAATCGACCTGTTCACAACACTGTTGGCGCGGTTTGCGACCCATCGCACGGTCACCGGCCTGATCGCGCTGGTGACAGGCTTGGTTTCGGTCTACAGCAGTACGTCGGGGGTGGTCCTGCCGGCGTTCTTGCCAAGCGTGCCGGGACTGGTAACCAAGCTCGGCGGCGGCAATCCCCTGGCGATCGCCTCGTCGATCCTGATCGGCGGCCACCTGGTCGACGTCTCACCGCTTTCGACCATCGGCGCCCTGTGCATCGCCTCCGCGCCAATTTCGGCCGACCGCGGACGGCTCTTCAACCAGGTGCTCGCCTGGGGGCTGTCGATGTCGGTCGTGGGGGCAGTGGGGTGCTATGCAGCCTTTGGAAGATGGTGAGCCATTCGCCGATCCATCAGTAACCCATTCCAAGTTGCTGAGCCTCTGCCGTGAGCGCATCGGCGGCTGGCGCCTTGCCTCGTCATCCCGCGCTTGTACGCCATCAGGTCGTCGAACCGCACTCGACGGTGTTGACCGACCAGGCGGAAAGGGATCTTTCCCTCTTCCAACAGCCCGATCAGGTAAGGCCGGGAAACTCTGAGCAAATCGGCGGCCTTTTGCGTGGTCAACTCGGCGTGGATCGGGACCAAAGTCACCACATTCCCCTTCGCCATCTCGGTCAAGATGCCGGCCAAGAGCCTGAGTGCAGGCAACGGTATGGTGATGGCCTCACCCTGCTGATCGCCCTCCTCGATCCGGAAGGCGCAGGTCAGGATGTCGCGATCCCAAGAGCTTCGCCAGCCGGCTGCCAGACTCTTCAGCCAAGTGGGCATCCGCCTCGGTCGGCGTCACGGTTTCCAGGAGCTTCGAGGATAGGCTTGTCATTGGCATTCCCCCTAAGATCATCCAGGTATACTCTATCGCAGAGTCGAATTTACCGCAACAACCGAAATATGCGAAGCCGCATTTTGAGGCTTTATTGTTGTTGGTCGATGGGGCATCGGGGTGCTAACTGGCGTTCGGAAGATGGTAAAGTGGCATTGGGGCGTTGCACCATGCTTTCCTTCCCTTTTCGTGAGATCTGGCCATGCCATATGTGCCTTTCGCCGAACGCGTCTCCCAGTTGCGGCCGACGGCCATCAATCGGGTCTTGCAGGAAGTCCGGCGTCTTCAGGCTGAAGGGCGTTCGCTCGTGTCGTTGATGCGCGGACAGCCCGACACATCGACGCCGGCGCACATCGTCGAGGCGGCGCGAAAGGCCCTGCGCGAGGACGCACAGGCTACCCCGACAACCAGGGAGAGCCCGCTCTGCGCCTGGCGGTCGCCGCCAAGCTCAAGCGCGAGCAAGGGCTCATTACAACCCTGAACGCGAGATCCTGATCACCGACGGTGCGACACTGGGCGTCTGTGCGGCTCTTGGGGCCTTAGTGAATGGCAGGAGGACTGTCTTGCTGCCCGACCCGATTTATGACGCCTATGAAGCGCCGATCGCGCTTTGGGACAGCAAGCCGACACCCGTCCCCGCTTCACTGCGCGACGGCCGATTCATCGTCGCAGGCCAAGATTTCGCGGCTGCCTGGGCGACAAATACCGACGTGATCTTGCTCAACACGCCCTGGAATCCCGTGGGAACTGTCCTGACCCGCGAGGAGCTCCAAGGCATCATGGGGTTTGCCGAGAAAGACGACCACCTGGTCATCAGCGACGAAATTTATGAGTCGCTCGTTTACGATGGCAATCGCCACGTCTCGCCGGCTTCCGTATCCGCCGACGCTCGTGAGCGGACGATCGTGATCAACAGCCTTTCGAAGACTTATGCGATGACCGGTTGGCGCGTCGGTTACTGCGCGGGTCCCGAAGAGATCATCCGCGCGATGCTCCTGGTCTTGCAGCAGTCGAGCCGAGGGCCAGCCACCTTCGTGCAAGATGCCGCCGCCTGTGCCCTGACGTCGGATCAAGAATGCACGCGACAGATGGCGGCCGAGTACCAAGTTCGGCGCGATCGCGTCGTCGAACGTCTGCGCAACATTCCGGGAGTCGAGCCGCTCGTGCCTGAAGGAGGCTTGTTCGTGATGGTCGATGTCCGCGGATTAAAAAGGAAGTCGGACTCGGTCCGGCGGATCCTTATTGCATGAAGCGGGTGTCGTCGTCATCGATGGGGCAGCCTACGGACGGATGGGCGAGGGTTTCTTGCGCGTCTCATTCGCGGCGGGCGGCGAGACTCTGGAGCCGGCCTGGATCGGCTCCGCAATGGCCTGTTGCGACTCGCGAGCGAAGGACTGATCGAGGATGAGACACCGACCGACTGTATGAAATGACATGGGCCAGATAACGCTTCCGATTCTTCTTGACCAACCCGTTGCGCCTTGGCGACTTGAGCCAGCTTCGCGACGCGCTCGCCCACGTCATCAGCACGCACGACGCGCGGTGCGATCGCCTGAGTCGGGCGCTGTACGCGACGGACGCCAGCGTGTATCAGATCGTGCCGCTCCTGGTCGCGTTTCCCGCGACCGCGGCCGACGTCGTGGCGGCCGTTCGGCTTTGTGCTCACTTCCGAGTTCCGATCACGGCCCGAGGCGGAGGAACCTCTCAGGCCGGCCAGTCAATCGGGGCGGGCGTGATTCTCGACTGCTCGAAGCACCTTCGACCGTGTCCTCGAGATCAACCCCGGCGAACGCTGGGTACGCGTCGAGCCAGGTTGCGTCCTCGACGAGCTGAACCAGGCGCTCAAACCGCATGGCCTGCTGTTCGCGCCGGATATCTCCACTTCGAACCGAGCGACGATCGGCGGCATGATTGCCAACAATTCATCCGGCGCACGGTCCGTCCTCTATGGGAAGACAATCGATCATGTGCTCGAGCTCAAGACCGTGCTCTCAGACGGCAGCCTGGTCCACTTGAAGCCGTTGACCGATTCGGAACTCGAGGCGAAATGTGCCCGGGATGATCTGGAGGGTGCCTGCTACCGGATCGCCCGCCGCCTGGCGATTGAGCACGCCGCGGAGATCGACAGCCGGTTCCCCAAGATTCTCCGGCGGGTGGGCGGGTACAACCTGGATGAGTTTGTTCCCCAGCGCGTCGATGCTCGGGGCGACACCCGCTTCAACCTTGCTCGGCTCTTGGTCGGATCGGAAGGAACGCTGGGCGTGACGGTCGAGGCTAAGCTGAAGCTGGTCGAGCTGCCTGCGCGCCGAGCAACGCTGGTCGTCCAGTTCGCCAGCTTGCTCGAAGCCCTGGCGGCGACCCCGACCATCCTGCGGCACGAGCCGGCGGCGGTCGAGGTCGTGGATCAATATGTGCTGGCTTTCACGCGGCTCAATCCCGAGGCGAACCGGCTGCGCGACTTCCTCCAAGGTGATCCCGCGGCCATCCTCCTCATCGAGCTGTACGATGACCGGGCCGACCTGCTGCCGTCAAGGCTCGCGGCTCTCGAAAGCGAATTGCTGCAGAGCGGCTTCGGCTATCACCAGCTTGCCCTCACCGATCCCGCCGCCCAGGCACGCGTCTGGAAGCTGCGCACGATGGCGCTGGGGCTGTCGATGGCCGAGAAAGGGGACGCCAAGGCGATCTCCTTCGTCGAGGACACGGCCGTTGCTCCCGAGCACCTGCGCGACTACATCGCCGAGTTCCTGGAATTGATCGCGCGGCATGGGACGACGGCGGGCGTCTATGCGCATGCCTCGGTCGGATGTCTGCACGTGAGACCGGTGATCAACCTCAAGACCGAGGAGGGCGTGCGGAAATTCGAAGCGATCGCCGGCGAAGTCGCCGACCTGGTGCTCAAGTACGGTGGTGCGATTTCGGGCGAGCATGGCGACGGCTTGGTCCGTAGTCCATTTCAGGAAAAGATGTATGGAACCGTGCTCTACCAGGCTTTTCGGGAGCTGAAACGAACGTTCGACCCGCTCAGTATCCTGAATCCCGGCAAGATCGTTAATGCACCGCCGTTGTCGGCAAGCCTGCGCTATGGACCGGGCTACGTGACGCCCGCGTTGGAAACCACTTTCGACTTCTCGGTCGATGGCGGTCTGCTGCCGGCGGCCGAGCTGTGCGCGGGCGTCGGCGCCTGCCGGAAGAAGCGCGAGGGAACGATGTGCCCTTCGTTCCAGGCGACCCGGGACGAGAAGGACAGCACCCGCGGACGCGCCAATCTGCTCCGGCTGGCGATTACCGGTCAGTTCGGCCTGCACGGATTCACCGATCCCCACGTCCACGAAGTCCTCGACCTCTGCCTCGAATGTAAGGCTTGTAAGAGTGAGTGTCCGACCAACGTCGACATGGCCCGACTCAAGGCGGAGTTCTTGCATCAGTATTATCAAAAGCACGGTCTACCCTGGCGCAACCGGGTATTCGGCCACGTGGCGGAGCTGGGACGGGTCGGTTGTGCTCTGGCGCCGGTGTCAAGCTGGCTGGCGCGGAGCGGCCCGTCCCGATGGCTCAATGAGAGACTCCTGGGAATCGACCGCCGGCGCATACCGCCGGCTTTTGCGCGTCGCTCGCTCGTTCAACGATTCTCGTCCTTGTCCTGGAATGATCAATCCGAAGCGGTGAGCCGGGTGATGCTGTTCCCCGATACGTTCACCAATTATTTCGAGCCCGAGATTGGCGCGGCGGCGATCGCATTGTTCCATCGAGCTGGTTGCGCGGTCACGCTCGGTCCGCCGGACCTGCGTTGCTGCGGTCGGCCGTTGATATCGAACGGGTTGCTCGATCAGGCCGTCGCCAACGCCCGGCACAATGTCGAGCGTCTCTACGAATGGTCGCGCCGGGGTGGACCGATCATCGCGTGCGAGCCGAGCTGCATCCTGACGATTCGACGATGATTACCCCGCGCTCCTCAAGGGCGAGCTACGCTCCCGGGCCGAGACGGTTGCGAAGGCTTGCCTGACTTTCGAGGAGTTCTGCGACTCAGTTCTATGCGGAGAATCGCGATAAGGTCGACTGGAAACCGGGTCCCCGCCGGATCCTGGTCCAGTCGCATTGTCACCAGCGATCTCTGGTCGGTGTTGGGCCCATGCTGAGGCTGCTGCGACATCTTCCCGGAGTCGGAGGTGATCGACCTGGATGCCGGCTGCTGCGGCATGGCCGGCTCGTTTGGCTACGAGGTCGAACATTACGAGATTTCACGCCAGGTCGGCGAGCAGCGCCTCTTGCCCGCGGTGCGCCAGGCAGGGCCCGACGCCGTCGTTGTCGCGCCGGGATTCTCATGCCGGCTTGCAGATCACGCATTTCACCGGTCGCGAAGCCGTTCATCCGGCCGAATTGCTGCACTCGTGTGTCTCCCGCAAATCCAGTCCCGGATCCTGAGCTGGCTCTTTTGGAGATCGGTCTGACGGTTCCTTCGAATTTCGGGTTTCTTTTTGACAAGGGTCGGGTGAAGTGTTGTGATAGCCGTTCCGATCAACCCGGTGGGGTGATGATCGACCGACTGAGTCAGGGAGCGTTTGGGAAATCCCGCCAAATTCGTGGAGGTTGCAATGGGTTGTCCTGTTGTGCATTTTGAAATTGGTTGCCGAGACATGGCCCGGACTGAGACGTTCTTCCGCGATCTGTTCGGCTGGACGATGACTTCCGCGGGCCCAGCGTCGATGATCGACACCGGCGCGGGCAGCGGGATTAACGGCCACATCACCTCGCTTGGCCACGAGCCGCACCACTACGCCACATTCTACGTCCAGGTAGACGATATCCCGGCCTATCTCGCCAAGGCCGAATCTCTCGGTGGTAAGACGCTCGTTCCCCCGGTCACGATCCCGACGGGAACCTTCGCCTGGTTCGCCGACCCGGACGGCACCACGGTTGGGCTCTGGACACCAAAGTAAGACTGAGGCGCGGCAAGGGCGGGAAATCGAGCATACCCAGAGGAGGAGCGGAGGCTCACTCCGTTCGGTTCAGTAATATGCTAATATGAGTCGCATTGGCATTCATCGCCCTCAATCTCGAGGATTGATGAATTGACAGCCGAGGCCCAATCAGGAAGAACCCGCACTTGGGTCGACGCTGGTTCGAGGTTTGTTATGCGTGTCGCTGCAATCTATGATATTCATGGAAATCTGCCCGCGCTCGAGGCTGTACTCCAAGATATCCGACAAGCCGAAGTCGACCATATCGTGATCGGGGGCGATGTGCTTCCAGGCCCAATGCCACGAGAAACCATCACGTGTTTGTGTGAACTCGGCATTCCCGCGCAGTTCATCCAAGGCAATGGCGACCGCGAGGTGCTTGCACTGATGAGAGGCACGGAAACAAACACAGTCCCGGAACTGTTTCGAGAAGTCATGCGCTGGACGGCACGGCAGCTTGATGCGGAACACGAACCGTTGTTAGCCAGTTGGCCCAAGACGCTCCGTCTCCAGATTCGTGGGTTAGGCGAGGTCCTGTTTTGCCATGCCACGCCGCAAAACGACACGGAGGTGTTTACCCGTGTGACCTCTGAAGACATTCTCTTGCCGGTCTTTGAAGGACTCGACATACCTGTAATCGTCTGCGGACATACTCACATGCAATTCGACCGAATGATCGGCAAGATTCGAGTCTTGAATGCCGGCAGCGTGGGAATGCCGTTTGGGGAACCCGGAGCCGACTGGCTCTTACTTGGCCCTGACGTTCAGCTCAGGCACACGCCCTACGATATCGAGAAAGCCGCTGAGCGCATTCGCGACACGACGTATCCACAAGCTGAAGAATTTGCACGCACAACGTGTTGCAACCACCATCAGTGCACGAAACACTGAACGCAATGACGCGGGTCGAATTGCGGTCATAGTGAGGGTGGACGGCGTGCTGGCGCGAAGAAGGCCTGACCTTGAGCTCACTGCATCCAGATGGGGTGGCGACCGTGCACTACTTGCTCTTCTACGACGTGGTTCCAGACTACGAGCAGCGCCGATTGCGCTGCCGAGCGGCGCACCTGGCCCACGCCAAGGCCGCCTGCGCCCGGGGCGAGCTGCTCCTGGGCGGGGCGCTGGCCGACCCCGTGGACGGGGCGGTCTTGCTCTTTCGAGGAGACTCCCCGGCGGCGGCTGAGGCGTTCGCGGTGGCCGATCCTTACGTTACCAATGGCCTCGTGACGCGGTGGCAGGTGCGGGCCTGGACAACGGTCGTGGGCGATGGAGCCGCAGTTCCGCTTGCCCGTATGAAACGATCCGAGGCCACGCGAGAGACGGTTTGGCGTCGTTGACGGTGTGGGGCGGGTTTCCTAACCCGCCTGGATGCGCAAGGCGGGAACCAGCGGGTTAGGAAACCCGCTCCACCTGTTTTATGCGGCCGGGGCGGCCGCGCTCCCAGTGTCACGGAATGTCTCAATTGAACCCGCGAACGGCATAAGCTCAAGTCAATCTTTCGTCCCGAGACAAGCTGGTGTACAATCATCGAGTGGCTATCATCTCGAGCGAGGGAGCCAGAGAATGGGTTCGCTCGAGACGGCAAGCGACCGCCGCACTTGTGGGCATCGGGGCTTGGGTTGCACCCGTTTTTTGGCGAATCTCCCCGCGATCGACGAAGACCTCGAGCATAGTCGCCACTGACCCCGCTTCCTGAAAGTGCTGCATGTCCGCCACGACTCACCCGCCTGATGCGACTGACGATTCGTCATCGCTTTTGTCCCGCCCGCCATACGTGCTATTCCTGGCCGGGCGGTTCCTCGGCACCCTGGCCACCGGTTCGCAGTCGGTCGTCATCGCGTGGGAGGTGTACGAGGTCGCTCGACGGACCATGTCCGTCGCGGAGGCCGCTTTCGCCGTTGGGATGATCGGCCTGGCCGAGTTCCTCCCGCTGTTCGCCCTCACTCTTATCGCCGGTGAGACTGCCGACCGTCACGACCGCCGTCGCATTCTCGCGCTGTGCTACCTGGCCCAGGTCCTGATATCGGCGGCGCTGGCCTTTGTGTCGGCGCTCGGGGGCGGGCTGTGGCCGATCTTCTCGCTGGCCGCGCTGTTCGGCTGCGCCCGGGCATTCTTCCAGCCGACGGCGAGTGCGCTTGGTCCCATGCTGGTCCCGCTCGGATTACTTCCACGGGCGATCGCGACCAATTCGCTGGCCACGCAACTTGCCAGCATCCTCGGACCGGCCCTCGGCGGGTTGCTCTGCGTCGTGTCGCCGATCCTCGGCTACGCCGTCAGCGCCGGGCTTTATGCCGCCGCCGCGTGCTGCGCCATGCTGATTCGTGCCGACACCCGGCCGCCGTTCGAGGCGCATCGCTCGCGGGTCGCTCAAATCCGGGAAGGGCTCGTGTATATCGGGGAAAACAAGCTGGTACTCGGGGCCATCTCCCTTGACCTGTTCGCCGTGTTGCTCGGCGGGGCGACCGGCTTGCTGCCGGTGTTTGCCCGGGACGTGCTTGAGGTAGGTCCGCAAGGGTTCGGCATCCTGCGTGCGTCCCCGGCAGTTGGGGCCCTCATGGTGGCCATGTATCTTGCACACCGGCCGATCCGCGCCGCGGGCGTGAAGATGCTGCTGGCAGTCAGCCTGTTCGGGCTGATGACCGTGGTGTTCGCGTATTCCCGATCGCTTCCCTATCGGTGTTCGCCTTGGCGGTGCTTGGCGGGGCGGACATGGTGTCGATGTTTACCCGGCAAAGCCTGGTGCAGATCGTTACGCCGGACCGGATGCGGGGCCGCGTATCGGCGGTTGCGACTTTGTTCATCGGTGCGTCGAATGAACTTGGGGAGTTCGAAAGCGGCGTCACGGCCCGACTGCTTGGGCCTGTCGGGGCGGTGGCGTTCGGTGGCGTTGGGGCGATGGTGGTGACGGTGGTCTGGGCTTGGCTGTTTCCGACACTGCGGAACGCGGACCGTTTGGTGTGAGGGCGTGCCGGGTCAGGCCATTCATCCCAAACGGTGTGGCACCGACGAGAAGGGATTCGTCAACGGCGGCCTGGCTCGGAAGAAAGGGCTCCGGCTAGAATGGATACATTGGAGGCCGTCCATCAAGACAATAACCATTGAGATACCCGATGATACGGCGCTGCCGTTCGCTGATTCGGACGAGCAGTTCGCGCGTGCTCTCCGGCTCGCCGCCGCAATCTAGAGCGGATCACATGCGTATTGCTAACAGTGCGGCTGGGCGTCAAGAACTTGTAGGGTGGCGTCGAGCGATGCGAAGCGTCGCGAAGGCCCACCGATCGCCGCGGCACTCCGGTGGGCCTTCGCCGCGATGAATCGCGGCTCGACGCCACCCTACAACCCGACATCCATAGCCTGTGAGCCATCCGCTCGTTAATCGCTCTAACGGCTTGGCCGTTGCCGGTGACGAAGCAGACCATCCGCGTGAACGCGACTCGGCAACCTTGCTATACTGGAACGCACGGGCGATGCTCCTTCGCCCAATTCAAGAAAGGGAAGCCAATGGCGTTCCAAGACTTCTGGATCAGTGTGCGGAGGGCGGCGGGGCCAATCACTGGCCAAACCCGGGTTGAGGATTCACCCAGGCTCGATCCGAACGAGATCGAACGGACTTTGCGTGGTAGAACGACCTTGTGGTTAACTCCGCGGGCGGTAGCGGGATTCGACGTCAAGGACGTTGATTTCCTACCCCAAGCCGAGCGGAAGCGATTGGCCAAGTTCGTGAAGGATTTCCAAGCGCTTACCTCCCGTGTGAATCCGCAGGAACCCGCCCCGGAGGATATCGTGGAGCGAGCGCTGGCTCTCTTCCGAGATATCATTCTCCTCCTTGAGTTCGACCGATACGAGGACCCCGAAGCCTATCGTCTGGGTAAGCAAATCGAGCGAGCGATCAAGGCTCAATGGCCGGCGGAACTCGCGGAACTTCGTTTCAGTTCGGGACTGGACAATATAGGCGAACCGGGGATCTGGATTTGGGTGTTCCTGACGGAAGAGGCGTCGATGACGGACGATCAATTCCTGGAGAATGCGAAGAAGCTGCGTCATTGGCTCGACGCCATCGCCCGTGAGGTGCCCCCGATCGCTTTCCGTACATTTCGTCTCGATCGATCGCGGAAGAAGTCGACCTGGCGGAGACGTGATGAGCCTACACGTCGACCTTCTGAAACACGCGAAACAACTCACCCAGCTCGACCCGCGCGCCCCAAGCAGGTAAATCTTCGGCGAGCCATATCGTCGGCCTACTACGCGCTATTCCACTTGCTGACATCGGAAGCATCGGCCCTGTACGCTGCCGAGTCCGGGCTGGCCGCCAGGATCACTCGGACGCTCAACTACGGGGAGATGAGGAAAGTGTCCTCGATGATCGCCAATAACAAGCTCCCCAAGGGCGTGCAAACGCCCGGCGGCGGTTACATCACCCCGCAGGAGGTGAAGACCGTTGCCAATGCATTCGTCCGTCTGCAACAGGCGCGTCATGAGGCGGACTACGACTTGATACGCACATTCAGCCGGAAGCAAGCAATTGAGTTCGTACGGATGGCGAGAGAAGCGTTTGAAGCCTGGGAGAAGGTCAAAAAGACCGATGACGCACGACTCTACCTCGCCTGCTTCCACCTGTGGAAGCGCTGGGATGAGGACCGCGCTAAGCCATGGCAGGCGGCGTGCGTCCAATTGCCGAAGTTGTCGGCATAGAGCGCCACGCGCTGGCACCCAACTTCGAGTCGGTCGTCGTTGCGGACCGTGTAGCCAAGTGACGCGAACAGGCTGAACGGCGTAGCAATGTCGTCACCGGGCTGAATGGGCCAGCAGACGCCAGGCTCCCACCAGCGGTGCGATTGACCCGCGGCCCACGCGAGGCGGTGATAGGCCGTTGTCTGGGGGCAGACGACGACGTAGCCATCGGTGGCCAGGGCCGGAAGAATTCGCTCCAGCTCGGCGCTCTACTCGAGATGTCTCTGCCGGCGGCCCCACTCGGCCCACTGGTTGGCCAAATCTCGGAGCTTCGACTCGACGGTCAGACGCTGTTCCGCCGTGAGTGCCGTCATGGCATCCTCCGGATTGTTCCAGGGTACGGTACCTCCCAAGGTCCGACGAGAGCATCCGTAGCAAGCTTTGTTCCGCCGCGGCAGTCGCGCCTTACGCGGACGGGTTGGTACCCCACCGATCGCCACTCTCTCGGTGTGCCTCTTCGCGATCGATCGCGGCTCGAGGCCACGTTAAACGGAAGAGGCTTAAAGCGCAGTCGTCCCCGTTTTCTCGTCGACCCCGCTTTCTCGTTTTCTCCGCCGCCCGCAAACATGTCGTCGTCACGAAAGGTTGCTGCTCTGGGCGGATGAGTCCGGTCGCGGATCTCACCACGGGTTGTCATGCAAGGTGCCTCGTCTTCGCAGTTGTGCCGAAACAGAAGCGCCGCCAGACGAACTTCGCTCGCAAAGGCCAGCACCCGGCACGGGCCATTGCGTTCACCGCTCATTGTTGCATTTTCCGCGCCATAGAAGTCGAATTGATCCTCGACGAAATCGTGTGATTTACCCGGAAGCGTTCCGCGGTGCTGCCGCAAGGGTAAGTGCGGTAAACCGAACGCGGTCCGCCGGCGGCGTCGACGATGGCGCGTCCCGCGCGGTAAAATCCCAGACGCGAAGTACACGTCAGGAAGGAGCGAACGATGGCAGAGGCTATCCGGTTCTACTGGCAAGGGCAAGATGCGATCATCCCGCTCGGGGAAATCCCCGAGCAGGACTGCACTCCGCTGCGGCTACGTCGCAGTGTGGTGCAACGGTGCACCCCCGCTGTCGCCAAGCAGCTCGAAGAAGGTCGATTTGTCGCCGCGGCGTGGGAGTCCGGTGGGCAGATCCACCTGATCCTCTGCCACCCTAATCTCGCCAAAGGGTCTGATGACACTTTCGTCGTGAACACACAGATGCTTCCCCGATTGGTCTTGAGGCCGGCCGGCTGGGACCAGGTTCCGGAGGCTTTCCCGGCTTTTTCTGCGAGCGTTTGGCTCCGAGCCAGCCAATGTGGATGAATGCGTGGCGGCAAGGCGCGAACTCGTGCGTTGGCTTGCGGTAAACGGGCAGCCCGAGATGAGCGACATCGTCAAGCATTACTCCACATTTCCCTTTGCCGTCCGATCGGATGCCCTTGAAGTGATCAACATCTGGCGGAACATCTCGGTCAAAGGGCAAAAAGAACAGATCGACCGGTTCCTGAGCGAAATCGATCAACGATTCGCGGGGGTGGGCTGGTCGCGCGAATCGGTCTTTGAAGCCAAGATGAACCGTGACGAACCCCAGATCAACCGCTTCCATTGCTGGAGCACCACCCCGGGCAACACGCCTCGCGTCATGCTCTGCCTCAACCGAACGACCGAGCGACGGATTCGCGGAGGAACCTATAACATCGAGCGGGACGCACACAATTGCCGATTTAGCGAATGTGATCCAGTACGTTCTCAGAGAGGTGCTCGAGCCGGGGGCAACGGCCGGGGGCTTAAGGTTGCGTATCCTCGCCTGGGACCGATCAGCCGAGTTGGACCCAAAACCCAGAGCGGCCATGACTGCCCTTGTCGTAAAAGAGGCATTGCGGTAGGATGGCGATAAAATGGCCACCTTCGCAGCAGGCAGAACGGCTCTGGCGAAATCTTATCCTGACGGCTTTTCGAGAAGATGTAGCACTCAAGCCTGAAGAGTTGACAGCATGGTTTGCCGCCAGCGGCTGGGACGAGCAAGCCGCGACTGATTTGACGAATCGGTTCTATGCCGATATCGCCCTAATCTCGGAGTATGCGGGGATGGAGAGGCAGCCAGCATGACGCTGATTGCCGATATCGCACATGATATCACCGCCAATCCGGCCCCCGTCTTATTCCTCGATACCTGCATTCTGCTCGACATTGTGCGGGCACCCTTGCGGGGCAAGCCGGACGAAGTTAGGTTTGCGCAATTGTTTCTAACTTCAGTCCAGAAAAACCCCAAGACAATTCATCTTCTCGTCCCCAGCCCTGTCCAGCCCGAGTGGGATACCCATATTCAGGAGAGAGCGAATGAATGCGCAGACAGCCGTGAACGCTTGCAACGCCGTGGCAGCAATATGCGGTCACCTGGCTCTTCCCGTGGTTGCAGCTCTTCCGGCAGGCGTCCTTAACATGCCGACATTGTTGCGCGAGTTGTCCGCTGACCTGCTTGCCGCTTGCGTCAGCATTGATAATGATGGCCTCGCTTTGGCCCGTGCCGTTGATCGAATCATTGCCTCTCGGCATCCCGTAAAGCAACCGCACAGCAAGGGAGCCAAGGATTCGGTTATCCTCGAACATGCTGTAGAGACGACCGTTCAACTGAGAAATGCCGGGTTCGCCGAAATCTGCATCTTTGTCAGCTCAAACACAAGCGATTTCGCAAATCCCGGATCGACCAATCTGCATATCCAACTCGCAGCGTCATTCAATCCTGTGAGCCTGCGATACGCAGTAAGCCTGGCCGACGCGGAAGGCGTTCTGACGGCGGCTGGTTGGGTGCCGTGAACGTCAATGAGCGCGGCGAGATTCCAACGACCAGCCCTCAGCCTGGAGGAATGAATCCAGCCGTCCGAAATGACGGCTCTCTCGGTCACATCGGCTGGCGGCACGATCCGTCACCTGTGGTGCCGCGACACCTGCCGCCTGCTTCCCTCCGCCTTCACCCACGCGTCGCACACAGGACCGGGCCGTCGATCCCGAATACGAACACAAGGCGCGAGTTTTGATTTTGCGCAGTTCTGAAATTCGCCCCGTCCGGCGAACGGAGTGACGCGCCAACGATGCCATGGTTCCCAATTTTCAGGATCGTACCCGGGCCGTCCCTCGGCCATACCACTCATTGACGACGCGGCCATTGCGGTCAAATGCGACGACAATTTGTCGGTCAAGCCCCGCCCCCGTCGACATGTCGTCGTCACGAATCTTTTTTTCTCGTCGGATGAGTTCCATCGCGGATCTGACCGCGGGTTGTCATGCAAGGCGCGTCGTCTTCGCGGTCGTGCCGAAATGGGAGCGACGTCAGCCGGACTTCACTGACGAATTCGAGGACGCGACGCAGGCCTTCTGGTTCACCGCTACGTGACACATCCTCCGCTCGAGGGAGCGGCGGTGCTGAGCGGCGATAGGGGGTGACCACCCAGAAACGTTCGCCGACGGTTTTGCCGAACACCTCGTGGATCGCCTCCCGTGACCCATGATGCGGCACTTTCATTGCCGCATGCTCATTCAGCCGGGGCGTAGCGACGCCGATACCGGGCCATTCGGGGTTAGGGACATCCGCACCCAGCAGTAACCGAACGTCACCCCACTCGACCAGCATCGCCGACGAGATTCTATTGGGATCACGGCCCCACTGCGAGCATGCACAGGCCGAACGGGATGGAGCGACGTTATCGTCGCTTCACCCACGGCCAGGGATGTTCGTCGAAACGTATCCATCGCCTCGACCGATCCTGCGCACCATTCGTCCCAGATTCGCGTATAGGTCGGTTTGGCCCCTCCTTGGCGCGGGCCCATCGGATCGGCCGGCAGGACTCTCGCCACGTCGCTGTCAATCGGGTGAACACACCCAGAACCGCGCCGCCGTGGCGATCGATGAGGTCGATGAAGCCCGGGTAGTGGTCTTCATGGGGATGCGTCGCGCGAGCACGGCGACCTTCCCACCGTAGCGGGAGACGATGGAGTCAGCAGCCGGGCGGTTCGGCGTACCGCATTTGAAGCTGTCAACGACGACCCACTGATCCGGCGGAATCCGCAGCAACACGGTCTCACCGATGCCAGGCCCGATCACAAACAAATAAAGATGTTCCGGAACAACCTCGTTCCGCGCGGGAGGGCCATCAATCGGTCTCCGGTTGTTCCGCCCAGGCGGCTTTGACCGCGCGGCGATACCAGCGATCTGGTCGCGGAAAGAGTGGTAACAAATGAGGGTCATTCCAGGCTTGTCGCGATGTAGGCCGATGCGCATGAGCTCCTCGTCATCGTCGTAGTATCCCAGTTCAACAAACATCCCTTCGCTTAAATCCCCCCATCCGAAGCCAAACGCGGCGTTGGAAATCTCATTCTGGCCCAACTCGATCTCGAAGTACTCCGGTTCGCCGTTCTTGATCGACGGGCGCGTTGGCCGCGATCAGGAAGGCCATAGAGCTCTCTGATCGACACCCTCAACCCGGGCTGGGACCCACGGAGCGGAGGAGCTGACCCTCCCAGGTATCCGGCAAGTCGGTGTGAGGGCTCGGTGACCACCAGTCCTTGGCGGGAACCGACAACGGAAAAACCGAAACACCGCGCGGGCCTGGCGTAACGCCCTCAAGAGATCCCACAGAGTCTGGATGCTGGTGTCGTTCTCAGCCAGCCTGCGCGGAATCCCACGCAAAACGTCTTCGGCGAAGTCCAGTTCCGCCCAGTGCAAGAGCCAGCGGGCGACCCAGCGGTGGAGCGACAGGAAGATCCAGTCCGGAGACCCATCTTCGCCAAGGCTCAACGCGTCGACCGCGGTACGCCAATTTGACTTCGCTTCAGCGAATCGGCCGCGAGTCGCCAGATAGCTGATCCAGCGCGACCACCACCACGGATGGGTCGGTTGCAGATCGATGGCCATTTTGTAATGGCTCTCGACGACGACCGGGCTCCTCGGCCAACCAATCCAGGTTGAACGCGAGATAGTGGTGGCCATAGGCGTGCTCCGGGTCTAGTTCTAAAGCGAGGCGAAACAGCTCGGCGGCGCGTTTGTGCTCATGATATACATGCGAAAGCGTACGCCCGATCTCGTCCAACTGTTCGACAAATTGAAGCCGTGCGTCTGAAGCACGGAACTGAAACGTCGATCCCCAGCAAATCGTGGTGCAACGATTCCACGAAATCGCGGAGCGAGGCGCATTTTCCTCGCCGCGGTATTCGCTATGGAGGCGATCATGAGTCGCGATGCGGTCGGACTTCGATAGCCGCCATGGCAGAATGCGTCTCCCCCCGATAGCGGGTAGCGGGCACGCGAGCGAAAACCTCTCGCGAACCAGAGGATGCACGCGGCCCGGCCCCGTCCCAGTCGAGAAGCATTTCTCGATCAGGGCCCCTCTGCAGCGGCTCGAGACCGGAAGTGAAATCTTCAAGAACGCCCTCATCCAGGTCGGTGCGGGCCAAGGCCAGTTGGGCGAGCGACCATCCGAAATCTTCGTATTCCGGTCGGCTCTCAATCTGGTCGAAAAGCCGCTCAAGCACCGACTTGCCTGGCCTCGGACATCGACAATGAGCAACCTCAGTCGGCGGAAGCAAGAGTGGATAAGCAACGCACAACTTCATTTCCCACGCTGAGCGGTCAGGAAGCGGGTCCGGAAGAGTTCCCGTAACTGGGAGGCGCATTCCGAAAGCAGGTGCCAAATCATTCTCGACGGCGAGCAACTCACGCCCATCGTCAAGCCGCGGAGCCCAGATTCTGCCGGCCGGACGATCGTTGGGAATCCAGCCCGCGGCAATTCGACGGCATTCGGCACGGTTGACCATCCACTCCGCCAGCGATCGAGCACAATAGTCGGACGAGTCGTCAACCAATGATTCCTGGAAGCGGTACCAGTGGGTTGGTTCATCGCAGAGGAGAACGACGGCTTCGTGATTCCTGTCAACTGCTTCAGTAATGGCGGTCATTTTCTCGCGCCAGCGTTGCTCGGGATCGGTGATGAGGCTCATTTCACCATTGAGCAGTCCATTGGCCTTAAGCTGCCTGGCTGTTTCCAAAAGCGCAATTGGCCCCGAATCCATCTCGCCGGCCGGTGCACTCACGAAAATGGGAATGATTTCTCCGATCGAAGTTGCTCGGCAACACGGCGTAAGACCGTTGTCTTGCCCGAGCCAACTGCCCCGCTGAGTTGCCAGAGCTGCGCCCTGGTCCGACCGCAGAGATTTGACTTGCCTCGTGATCTCCTGGGCGGTTTCCGTCTGTTTCTCGTCAAGAGTCGGCATACCTTGGATTCTCCCTTCGCTTCATCTCATCATACTCGTGGTTCGATAGCCGGTCAGCGTATGCGATTTCTTTTCGTTCGCATTCAGCCGTCCGAGAGCCGGAAGGTTCGATCGCCCGTCTGGTCAGAGACCCCAGCCGCGGATTCACCCGGAATCGGCGAGCCGATCACTGCCCGCGATATTATCGTTCAAAAGGGACTCCGATATGGGGCGTGCTCTTTCGTGAAAGCGCAGAATCGCGTCATCCGGCGGACTGCCTCTGTCAGAGGAGCCCAGCGGTGGACCTGCTTCCGCCCATGGGAGTCGCGATTTTGTCGACCGTCTATCCTCAGTTTGGAATGGAATCCACACATGCGGGGGATTTTCGCTTGCCGGAAGTGGGCCGCCGAATTCGCGGATGACCTCGTCGGCATCGCGGCCGGAGACCGCCTTTCCCATCGACCTCTCGATCAAGTCGAGCAGGCGACCGGCGCGGATCCGGATGAACTCCTCAAACGAATCCGATCGCAGGAGGACAGGGTCAATCTGGTGGCTTCGAAAGATCTCATCGAGTCGGCCGCTTGCCATGCCATGGGTACTGCTCAATCGCCTTCAAGTAGAGGCTCGGGGCTTTGCCGCCGATGATGCGTGTCGCCGAGTTTGTCCGTCCATCAGCCAGTCGTCGGGGAGTTGCCTGGCGGCATGCTTCCAATTGCCGAAGTTGTCGGCATAGAGCGCCATGCGCTGCCACACAACTTCGAGCCGGTCGTCGTCGCAAACCGTGTAGCCGATGACGCGAACAGGCTGATCAGCGTAGCGAGGTCACGACGTCGTCGCCGTGCTCCTCCTTTTCTCATTCGCCAGGCACCGGCAAGACGCGATGGGTCAAAGGCATGCTTGCGTGCAGGAAGAGTCTGGGATTAGAATGGCACGGGAAACCCAAAGGAATCAACCGGGGTCCCCAGGCGAGTGGAGTGCAAGGCACAGAAAGGAATGGACGTGAAGACCATCACGCTGGAGATGCCGGACGACGCGACGGCCTTGGAATGGTGTTCGGAAGATGAATTTCCGCGTCAGCTTCGCCTGGCCGCGGCGATTTTTTGGTATGATCGCGGGTTGATCTCTCAAGGCAAGGGCGCTGAGATCGCGGGATTGAGTCGGGCGGATTTCCTCGATGCCTTATTCCGCCGAAGGTGCCGGCATGCCAGGTCGCCGTCGATGAGCTCAAGGAGGAGCTCGAATCGTGGCAACGCCTGTCCGGAGAATCGTCAATGCCTCGCCCTTGATCTTGCTGGCCAAAGTCGGGCAGCTTGACTTGCCCCGCGCTGGGTACCGGAAATCATCGTTCCCGACGCGGTGCTCCAAGAAGTCGCGCACGTGGTGCCGCCGACCCGTTCTATCAGGAGATCCTGCGGACGACATGGTTGAAGATCGTCCCTGCGCTTCCAATTCCTCCACAAGTGGTCCTCTGGAACCTCGGAGCTGGTGAGAGCTCGGTGAAAGCTCGCCCTGACCGATCCGGAGTGCGAAGCGATTCTGGACGATCGTGATGCACGGCGCTGTGCCCAATCCCTGAAAGTCGGACTCCGAGAGACACTCGGCCTGGTCATTCTGGCGAAGCAAATCGGCTTCATTCCCTCGTCCCGTCCCGTGGTTGAACAATTGCGCCGATCCGGGCTTTACCTGGCTGATGACGTTACCAACCAGGCTCTGGCTTTGGTCGGGGAGTAACGTGTCGCCGGTAGCTCGCCTACTCAACGCGCCCCACACACGCAACGATAGGCCGTTGTTTCGGAGCCGACAACGACGTAGCGATCGTTGGCCAGGGCCGGGAAGAGCTGCTCCAGCTCGGCGCTCACTCGAGATAACCCTACCGGCGGCTCCATGCGAGCCACTAGCCGGCCATTTCCGCAACGCGACCGGACAGCTCGGGAGGGACCGGGTTCTCGCCTGTTATGTTGGCGAGCAGGCCAAACCAGGATACGCTGGGCTTTCGCTCCAACGCTCTCAGGATCAAAGGGATCGCGGGCTCGCCGAGAGCGACGATCTCGTCAAAAAGGGGATGACGCGGGAGCGCCCATATTCGAGCGGTAAGCGGTCAGCTCGGTCCACTGGTTGGCCAGGTTTCGGAACTTCGCCTCGACGGTCAGACGCTGCTCCGGCGTGAGTGCGATCATGGCATGCACCTAGTTGTTCCAGGACACCACGACCGTCCAAGTGCCGGCGAGAGCGTCCGGAGCGGGCCGCACTCCGCAATGGCAGTCGCGCCTTACGCGGCCGCGTCGGTAGCCCACCGATCGCCGCTCTCTCCGTGTGCCTCCTCGCGATCGATCGCGGCTCGACATTACGTTAAAGCGCGTATGTCCCAGTTTTTCCCTGCCGGAATCAGTCAAGAATATTGGCGGCAACATAATGAAGAAAGTTGTATCCGGAGGGCCGCCGCGCGCAATGGCTTCCCCCAGGCCGATTTCGGCCCTTCGGATACAATCTCGTTGAACTGAGCCGCGACGGCACGGCTTTTGCTCTAAAGGGAATTGAAAAGCTGCGCAGGGGCGCATTTTGGGCAAAGCGTTGAGCGACCGCAAGCCGGTAGAGGGTCAAGCCGGAGAATAGCCAGCCGAAGGCCGTCGCTCAAGTGAGCGGTCGAGGCGCGGCGGACGAAGCGGACGACGCGAGCTGCCAAGGCCATCGGGGGACGAGCGAGATCGCGGTCTTTCCCACCGCCGAGCGGTTTAGTTCAACGCCCTTTATGTTTCCCCAATCAAGGGGCCGGGGTCAAACGGCGAATTGGGGAACGGGACGACCGGGATCATCCGGCCAATGGTTAATGGATGTAAGCCACGCTATACCTTTTAGCGGGGATATACAAAACATCTCAATTTCTAAAACATACTAACATTATTGACAAGTCATTACGAATAGAGTATTGAAAAGCATCCGTGCAGCTCTTGATGTGGAATGCATGTTCGACTTATACTGAATCGCGGCGTGAAAAGTCATTAATG
This sequence comes from uncultured Planctomycetota bacterium, assembly GCA_963720335.1. Taxonomy (GTDB): domain Bacteria; phylum Planctomycetota; class Planctomycetia; order Isosphaerales; family Isosphaeraceae; genus CAVRFS01. The sequence continues at coordinate 32,845 of CAVRFS010000081.1, forward strand.
ACCTGGGAGTGCTCATCGCGATGAAGCTCACCATATTAGAGCGTCGTATTCTGAGATTCATTGATCGAAGATACCCGATTGCCAGAAATGAATCCGACAGTAAGAAGATGGTCGCAATAGGAGAGAGACCGTTGCCGACCGCTGAAGAAGTCACACAACAGTTTAACAGATGTAGACGGAACGAAATAACAAAAGCTATAACGACCCTGATCGGATATCAGTGCGTTGAGGTTGTCTATCTTTATGATAGAAGCGACTTTAGGGAGATCGGGTTGCTAGCCGGGCAGACAGTCCGGCTGCCGGTGGCGAAGCCGGAAAATGGCATGCACGCCTTGCAGGTTACGGAAATCGGGAAGACCACCATCCACGAGTTTTTGGATTCTAAAGCGTGGCGGTTGCTCTCAAACGGGGTGGCAAAGGCGGCGGAGGAGTATCTACCTCTGATCGTTTCATTTCTGCTTGGCGTTTTGCTGGCCTCGGTTTTCGGGATCGACGTCAAGAAAATGCTAGGCCGGTAGGCATACCACGGCTAAACCAATTCAAAGTAGCTTGGGCAGCGGTAACCAATCCAGCGTTATCAAGGCACGATGCATGGGTGGATTGTTCGTGGCGGGAACGGGAGGAGAGGTGGGACCAGTGCAGTAGAGCTTGAGACCTGCCATGCGGGGCAAACCCAACATTTCCACCACCAGCCGTCAAGTAATTCTCTAAGGCATTCAAAGTTATGACAATGATGGTCGTCTTTTCACAGAATGGACAAAAGGAGCGTTTGGCGAAAGGGTTTCCGTCAGCTTAGGCTCATAGAGGTTGCCCCAAAGCCGTCAGTAAAACGCGGAAATGACTCTTGATTGACGGGATTCGGCTGCCAGCCTGACGCCAGGCTAGGGTGAGCTTCAAATCTGACACATGCCGAGACAATCAAGCAAAAGGCAAAAAGTATGGGGTCTTCTGCTTAATAATCAGAAGCCTATACGTTTAACTTTGCCCCTGGTGGTGGAAATGTTGGGTTTGGGCCGATGTGACGTCCGTCCTCGATGGCGTCAGCCAACCGATGGGTGAGAAAAGTGGGAGGCTCATTCCTTTTCGTGCATGTGCCTGCGATCTTCGACGAGGACTGATGAGGCTCCCCATGAACTTGAACGCCGGATTGCTGAGCCCCATTGATCGCGAATCCGCCGTAGCCGCTCTCGAACGCAGGCTTGCACCGACCGACATCCGCGCGTTCATGAAGACTCTCCAGGGGCAGCGATCGCAGCGCCGTTCAGTCGAGAGGATCGTCACCGAGGCCGAACGCGCTGGCGAGCGGCGTCCGGGCCGTCCGCAGATTCGCCTGCGCGACGAGGAGCTTACGGCCTTCCTCGTTGATTTCGCCGGATTAGAATTACTCTCCCACAGGGAACTACGGCGGCTCCTCGCACTAGCGGCCTCGCCTGCCGAGCGCGATGTCCTGCACGAGTTCCCGTCTAATTCTCGGGGTCGGAGCGGTATCCAGAGTATCGCGAAGGCCATTGCTGCACGCAAGTGGCATCCGGGCAAGGCATGGCCCCAGCATTTTACCAGGGTACTCGGTTTCCCGGCGGCGTTCGCAGGACTGCCTGGCTCCCCGAGTGAGCCCGAGACTGCGGAGGTTGAACCGTTCCGGCCACTTCCACCGCTTGAGCCGTTCCAAGGCGAGTTGCTCACGCAGGTCCGCGGGGTGCTGACTGCTTCTGCTGGTTCCAACCGCGGTATTCTGACTCTTCCCACGGGTGCTGGCAAAACTGCGCACGGCAGTGGAGGCGATCCTGGGCTTGCGCCTTACCGCCGCAAGACGAAGTTACAGTTCTTTGGGTCGCCCAGAGCGAGGAGCTCTGCGAGCAGGCCGTGCAGGCATTTCGCGAAGTATGGATCGATTACGGTCATCGGCAAGACGCGCCCCGTGACAGCCTCCTGATCAGCCGGTTATGGGCAGCGGGGCGGAAAGTGCCAGTTTCCGCCGATATCGTCGTGGCAAGTATCCAGAAACTCCACGCCATCTGGCGCGGGGAGGACGACGACTCGCGCCGCGACGACCTCGCGTCCCTCGTCGTCGGCCTCGGGGCGGTAGTCGTCGATGAGGCGCACCGGACGCTCGCTCCCAGCTACTCCGACGTCCTTGAATTCGTTGGAATTGACCTGGCGAGAGATCGAACGTCATCCATTCCGCTTCTCGGACTTACGGCCACCCCGTTCCGAGGCGTAGCCGATGAAAGCCGCTCGCTCGCGGTGCGCTTCCACGGCAAGCTTGTCCGCCCATCCAGTCTGGGCGGCGATCCTGTGGGGATGCTCCGGCGCAGGGTGTGTTGTCTCACCCCGATCACGAGGTGCTCCGCTACGACGCCCGCGCGATCGCGCTCGACCAGAATCCGGCCTACGCGGCGTACTTCGAGCGATTCCGCGATTTCCATCCTGGTCTCTTGGAGGATCTCGGCGAGGAAAGCGTGCGCAACCGACTAATCCTTGAGCGACTCTGCCAACTTCCAGAGGACTGGCCGGTGCTGTTCTTCGGCTGCTCGGTGGAGCAGGCAACGGCTATGTCAGTCATGCTTCGCAGACGGGGGCGGTCCGCAGCCACCGTCACGGCCGACACCCGCGCTGCAACGCGCCGGGCGGCTCGTCGAAGAGTTCCGGGCCGGGAGGGTCAGCGTCCTTTGCAACTTCGGCTGTCTGACCACGGGCTTCGACGCACCGAGGGTGCGCGCGCCCTCGTCATCGCGCGCCCGACCACCAGCCCGGTTCTTTACGAGCAGATGATCGGGCGGGGGATGCGCGGACCGCGCTTCGGCGGCACCGATCGATGCCTGGTCATCGATGTTGAGGACAACATCCAGTTCGGCGGGCAGATGGCCTTCACGAGGTATGCTGAATATTGGATGCCTGAACTCCCCGACGACCCGGTCGCCCACGCTGCACCGGTTACGCTTGATAATGCCAGTCCGGCGTGAAAAGCCGGATGGAGACCAGCCCAAGACAATCCCTGGGACTTTCGTCATGGCAGGTTATCCAGGAGCAGTAGGCGGTCCAGGCCCAAATTGTGGTGCTCGCACGACGTCTCGGAAGTGAGAACGCAGGAATAGCACGCGGCACCCTCCGCACCCAATTGCGGCGATTGTTCGCACAGGGGATCGTTCGAACACGTCCCAAGATCCCGAAGAGCCGACTCGAGCACTTGGTCAAACCGCGGCACCAGGGAGATCAACCCTCCGAGCGTGCCATCCCCACCGGGCTGGACGGTGTAGAGCAACAGCCCACCGCGGATCTTGCCGTCGTCGTCGATAACATATACCCTTTCCCGGATGGCCGCCGAGGAGTATCCGGAGTCCACGGCCAGGGCCCGCAAGAGCCGGTGCGATAGCGTATGCCACCAAACGTGCACCGGACGCGAGCGGAGCCGCGTCTTGTCTGCGTCGCCCGGCTGGCTAGCTTCATCAGCACGCTCATCCTTTGTCGTCGGTCCTTTCCCGCCTTTTTGCTTGGTCGATTTCTTCCCTTCTTTCTGCGCGTCGCCAGACGGCCTATCTGACTCGTCGAATCTTCGTTGCCAGGCGTCGAGACGCTTCCCTACCAGGGTCAGGGGAGCGCCGTCGAGGTCGAGGAAGATGCCCTCGCCAAAGAGTTCTACCCCCGGGTACCAGCGTTGGCTTTGCATGGAGAATTCGGTGCTGACCTCCTTGCACTTTTTTTGTGGATCCATCATCCGCTGATACGCCTTCTGCACGAAGACCATGCGCAGACGACTCACAGGCGCAACTCGGAAACAGACGCGGCTCGACGGGCGGCGGAACTTGTGAACGTCCGTTCTTCGCACCTCGAAAAGCGGCGGTCCACCAGGCTGCGCGGAAGGTACGGCGGGCGCGCCCTTCCTTGGCCGCCCGCTCGAGACGCTCGAACTCCTCGTCTTCGAGCGACTTGGCAGGGGACTGACCAACCCCGAGGTTCAGAACTGCAAGCGCTTGGTGCAAAGTGGGCCAGGGGGTGTCCTTGAGCAAGCTGACGGCCGGACCCGGTAAAGATACCGGGAGTCTGTCGAGGCGCTCGGAAGAAGTTGCTCTCATCGAGCTGCCCGAGAAGCTCTAGTGTGCTCGCCGCCGACCGGATGCGCACGTCCGTGAGCGTCTCATGTAGCCGCCCCGGCATGTCGAGGATGGTCAATGCGGTTAACGGTACGGTAATGCGAATGTTGGCGGCGCCGCGTCGAACCATGCGCGCGCCGTTGCCACCATCGCGGGGACAGCGACCTCCCGCTCGACGGGGTCCCTTCTCAGGCTGGCGGCAGGTGCACGGCCACGGGCGCCCGTACGCGCGCGCCATGTTGACCCTCGGCGCCGAACACCGCGGGCACTCCAACTCGACAAACCGGAGAGCGCGGCTGCCGCCGTGCCAACGATAGCAGTTGGGACGGCACGTCGAGTCGGTACCATGAACCACGAAGTGCCAGTCGACTTCGTCCAGATGGCCTTCCGCGCACGCCGTCAGAATGCGAATGGCCTCGCGCCCGCCTTCTCCTGCCGGGCCAATGAGGTCATGGACGGACACTCTGGACAGCCCTTGGTCGCGTCGTAAAGGATCTGGGGGCTGTGGCGGGTACAAAGGGCCCAGTACGGAAACCGCTCGGTGGGGTAAATCTGCTGATCGACGGGAATCTGCATCTCGTCATTGGTCGGAAGCCGGGCGATCCGTGCTCCGCCGAGCTGACGCGACAACCTGGGATCCACGATTTCGAACTCGTGGGGAGCCCGGTCGATGAGCTGAAACATTTGGTCCATCGACTTGATGACCACCGGTCCCGAACGGGTTTCGAGGATCGTCCCGGGTCCATAGGTTATCACGAATTGAGACGGGCGGATCTCCTGGTGCGGGCGGCCGGCGGGCACAAACCAGCCGCCGAACGTGGTAGTGGACTCAACCTCCCGCAAGCAGTTTGGTGCATCCTCGTAAGCCTGTCCGGTTGCCGCCACAAAGTGGGCGCGATCTCCCAACACCACAGGCCGCTGAGGTGCATTGACGAGCGTTGGTTCATAATACGAGCAGAGCGCTCTTGTTGTCTTCCGCCAGCCGCTGCCAGCAATCCAGCTCCGTGGCCGCGTCAGCCTCGGTGACCTTCTTTCCCGGCGCAGAGATTCGGGCTGGAGCCGAGCCCGCTCCTCCATAATGACAGGAAGGGCTGTAACCTCGGGGTCTGTTCGAGCACGCTCCATCTCCCCAGCCAGGCAGTGCCAGTTCCCTTTGGTCAAGCGCTGCTGTACTCGCCACCGCGCGTGCAGCTCGATCGATCCTGATGGACGGACGATGCGGTCGCCCTGGCGAAGGATGGCCACCGACACCGGCCCGAGTGCGCGGTCGCGCGCACGCGGGGCAAACGGAGTGACGGTTAAGGGCTCGACGTGCCGGTACAGTGCACTGTGATAGGTCGCGAAGAACTCGTAGTGATTCAGGTCCCGGGGTCGCGACGCCCGGAATAGCGTCACCACAAGCCCGCCACGCGAGCGCCCACGTGCCCGGTGGCCTGGATGTAGCTGGAGCTTGTCTTGGGCTGACCGTGAACCACCATCAGTCCCAGGCGGTCGACGTCGACGCCCGTTCCAAACATGGAAGTCGCGACCACGGCGTTCACCGGCACACGCGCATCGGTTAAGGCGGTTTTCAGGAGATCGAGCATGCCGGGCAAGCGCAGGGAGTCAACGCGGCTGGATAGTTCGAGGGGGTCTTCCTCGGTGAGCGGGCGTGGTTTGCCGCTCAAGTCGCTCAACCGTTGGGGGATGTCCTGGCGGACGAGGGCCACAGTGCCGGCCAATTCGCGGATTGCGTTGAAGTAGCCGACCAGTGTCCAGAATGGATCAAGTTCGACCGGCAACGCGCCCGCGTCCAGTCGGTCCGCAATGTGCTGAAGGACGCGAGCCCAGACGTTACGCAGCGGTCTTTGGATGCCGAGTCCTGGAGCACAGACGCCGACATAGAGCCTGCCCGGCCGCGCCGAATCACGGGGATGCACCGACGCCGTGCGCGAAAAAGGAATCCTCCGCAGCGAGCCCAGTCGGAGGGAACACGGCCAGTTCCCGCGCAAAAAGGGACTGCACCTGCTCGCGCGGCCTGGCGCACCGTCGCCGTGGAGGCAATGTACTTTGCCGCAGGGCCTTGCCCGCCTGCGACGCCGAGGACAGCAGATCAACCGCCGTTTCGTAGATGCCGACCATGCTTCCGAGCGGACCGTCGATCAGGTGCAGCTCGTCCTGGAGGATGAGGTCGGGTGGGTCGAAGCGCGGGGTCGCGACGTTCCGGCCCTGCGCGACATCCGGCCGGTATTTCGTTGGCGTACCGGACGGCCCCTGAGGCGGGCAACCCGTGCGATAATACCCCAGGTGCTCGTTGCAGTGGTCGACGTTGCCGAACAGGGCGGAGGCCCGCGGCTCGAACGATAGGCGCGCGAACTTGTCCACGGTTGCTACGACCATTGATGGGCAGCGCTGGTAAACCTGCTCATCCACCGTCCAGGCTGGGATCGGACAGCGCACCGATGTTCCTGACGGCATCCGGAATGCCGGATGTGCATGCCACGCGCCAGTCGCCGTGGTCTCTTGCCACTGCACCCCCGAGTTCAGTTCGCATCCGGGGTTCGGACAATAGACCTCAAAGTCCACCGGCTTTTCAGATCGCCCCCAGTCTGCGTTGCGGAGGAAATACCCGGGCCGGCTGCCCCTCGCAGCCGCTAACCAGGTATCGGGGCCGATAGCAGGCCGCACGTGATCCTTGCACCAGTCGTCAACCGCCTGCGGATTCACGTCTCGCGAGGGCGTGAAATGCAAAGTGAGGGTGCGATAGCGCACATCGGCGTGGGCGCTGCACGGTGTGCGAGGTCACCTGGAACGATGCGTCGGACAATTGCGCGGCGTCGAGCGGGCTCGCGGCCTGTGGAGCGTCTCCCAGCACAAGGTGCAGCGTCTGGGTTTCGCCGCGCCGGAATCCGTCCGGTGGAACCGCAAGAATCGATCCGCAGGCAGGACAGCTCAGTACCTGCGCCGGTTCCCCCTCGCCCTGCCGGCCCTCGAGGATCTCCAGCGCGCCCGGTACACGGACGAGCTCGCCCGTCTCCTTTCGGTACTCGAAAGCTCTGCAAGTTGTTGGGAGTGACGCCGCCTCCGACCCAGAGCCCGGCGGAAAACCGGCCCAGTCCCCAAAGCCCGTTGCTCGCATCCTTGCACTGCTTCGGGCGCCAGCCAACCGGCCCGCCCGCGCTCCGATGTACGCGGAGAAGCTCGCACGCCGTGATGAGAGCCAGCGCCGCGCCGAAACTGCTGGATTGCAAGCAGCCGAAGCGTGTATCGCGAGAGGATCGCCACGCCCTCGCCCTTTAGCCCGTCGCCGGCTCGGCTCGTCCGAAGCCGCCGATAGGCCGTCGTGAAGGCCGCGAGCCCAAGATAGGCCTCTGGTCTTGCCGCCGCCCGTGGGAAACCACAGCAGGTCACACACACCGCGGTCGCCGTGGTCCCGCTGCACGATCGCCGACAGATTCAGGAGCTGGAAGGCGAGCTGGAATGGAAACCAGGGATTCACCCGGCCTCCCTTGGTCCAGCGCGACTGCATGGCAATCGCCTGGTTCGCGAAACAGAATGCGAGCCGGGCGTCTTCATCCTCCACGAGGAGATCGATTCCAGCCTGGATACGCTGCAATGCCGCCCGCGCACTGGCTATCGCAGCGCGGCCCGCCTGGTGATCGACGTCCGGCGGGTCGGCGATTTCGCGTTCCCGGGACGTCACCCAGGCAGAATACGCGGCCGTCAGCGGCGACAGGGCCGCGCAGCGCTCGCCGGCTCCCACATCTCGCTGAGCAAGTCGGGGCGAAGCTCAGGACTGGGCTGAGAAGGGTCCCATGATCGGTCCGGTGCTGACACCGGCACGACGGGCACGTATTCGCTGGCACGATGCGCCGGCGAGAATCTGGCCTGCACCTCGGCTCCGAAAACCGCACCGCCGTCGGCCCAGCAGTGCGGCGCCGCGCCGAGCGAGCGCCAAAGACGGATGCGCTCGCTCGGGATCGAGCTCTTCCCAGACAGCCGCGCAGAGATCACCGCGGGCGTAGGACCGCCTTTTGCGATAGAGCATCGCCAGGGTACGATCCTCTTCGTTCGTGGAGGACCGTCCTTCGTCGAGAGGAACAAGCTTCGTGCCGTTCCCGCGACGGATTCGGATCTGTGGCTGGAACACGCATTCTTCAGCGGCCGGCGAGCCTTCGCCGGTCGGAGTCACATTTACAAGGAACACGGAAACCCGCCAGTGCCTCCCCTCAAGCTGGGATCGAACCTGGATCTCGATTCCCGGATCCTCGGGTGCGACTCGTCTGAGCGGTGCGTCTCCAGCCACCGCCTCGTTTGGCCAGAGATGACCGAGCGGCTCGCGCTGCCATCCCCCGTCAACATGTTTGCGGTAGCGAGCCCAGGTGCAGCACACGTCCACAGTGGGGCTTCCGCTGGCGTGCGACAGGCTGAATGAGACGCCCAGGGAGGAAGGGCGCGCCCGTGGATCCAGGGCCGGACAAATGAGATGGTCGACGACCGCTCCGACCGGGGACTGGACGCCTTCACCCGGATCGGCCTCATCGTCCGCGCCAGTTGTCGCGGGAGCTTGCAAATCGGCGTCTGCGTCGGGTGAGACCGACACGGCACGGGACGGGACGAGCACGCCGGTAATGTATTCCTCGAGGGGATCCTCTTCCTGTTTCAGGCTCTCCCGAGGTCCGCCACGCGGTCCAAGGATCTCGGCAACAAGGGCGGCGAGCAGCAGATCACGCTCCACGTTGTCCCTCCTCGGCGTACACCGCAGATTTGACGTAAGTCCTTAGTCGTAGTCCTATCTCTCGCTGACAGGATCGGGATATTCCACCCTACACACCGAACACTTGGATTGCTAGGCGTCTGCACGATTGCAAGCCGTATGCTTACGGAGAATACCTCGATCTCCTGAAATATGGAGCGCGGACTCCAGAATATTCGATATGGACACTTATCGAGTGAACATATATATTTTTCTGGCGGAGTCGATTGAGGTGTGGGCGGGGGCCAGTTGTTGTCACATCAACCGAACAAAAGTTTCGGTTATCGGACGCTCATCCGGCGGGTAGGCTAGTGGGGTTCCATCATTCGCGGCGCATGGAGTGCGACATGCAGGGTACGGAAAGGGGAACATAGCCGCATTTTGGCCGCCGTTCGAGGTCAAGTCCGTCCATTGTTTTGGCGAGTGACTCCGGCCGACAAGTGCTACGTCCCGCCTTTTTTCGGCTAACATTTCCCTTTTTTTGGCTCCATACAGGCGAACTGATCGGAGACGTCTTCGGGCGCGGCAGACGGCAACTCAAAACAGTCCCTCGGCGATAAGCGATTCGCGCAAGGTGAGTGCCTCATCGCAGTTGATTTGCAGTACGCGGATCGTCGTGCGGCCAATGGCGGTCCGGCCGAGAAGCATCGGGCCGTCATAGCGGAAATGGTGCGTCCATTTGTGGCGGCGCGGGTGGAATAGCTTGGTCAGCTTCCGGGTACGCGGGTCAATTCCCGAAATATCCGATCCTTTAAAACTATTACAATACCAGCATGCGTTTGCGAGATTCGAGACGATGCTTGGTCCGTGATGCTTGCGGGAAATGATATGGTCGATCTCGAAGGGGACCGAGGTAGCGGCCTGGGGCAGGCGGCAGTATTCGCATCGCCCGGCGGCACGCTCACGCACAATCTGCGAAAGGCTTGCGGCCACGGCGTTAGTGGACCGCCTGGTGCACTTTCAGCGAGCGGCGGGCCTTCGAGTGCATCAGGTCGAGCAGGAAGCTTACGCGGCGGTAGTTTTCCATTTCCGCCTTCTCTTTCGGCGATAACCGGTTCTCCTGGTTCTTAACGGCCAGCTCGTGCATACGGTCGAGTTCATGGCTGTCGAATCGAATCGCCAGCAACGCCTCGGCGGCTTCGGCGCGAAGGTCACCGTTGTCTGGGCGGATAATCCGGCTTAGGATCGCTGCTTCGCTGGTAGCGGAGACGCTGGTGTCGGTAGTCATAGGTTGAACCCCAGATTTAAGTTACGATCCGACTTTCGGTGATTCTAGCGGAAATCTGCATATCCGGCAACCGAACGGCGGCGATGGCTCGCCGAGGACTTTCCCGAAATCCCGCGGCTTCTGATCGCAAAGGCTTTGGATTGAGATTCTGATTTGTCCGGCGACAACTCTCGACTTTCGCCCCAAAAAAGGACTGCTCGGGCGCGATCTGCCGCCGGTTGGCGCGGGGCGCCAACCCCTCGCCCCAGCTCTCGCCCTGCGAGAGCAAACCTTTCGCGGAGCGAAAGGCAACCTTCGGCCCGCGTGACCTCAACGATGCAACATCTCCCACTCCGCAAATGCCTCCGGCCTCTTACCGGCCACACGCGTTCAGGCTTTGATTTGCTTCCTTCCATTTCGTAGGTCATATTCAACATGGGTCTTTCGCGCTTTGACAGTGCTGAGTCTCTTGAGACGCTCCTTGGAATCGATGAAATGACTCGTAAAGTCGACGACCAAAACCAGGGACCAGCAATGCTTCAGCGTTTTTGCGAAACGAACCCAACTTCCGCATTCGCAGATCATATGAGTTTTCGCGCTTATGTCGGTCCTGAGTCCTGGGTGGCTCTGACCGGGCGGCGCGATGATGCCAGGCACCAAAGACCCAAACCAGTCGCCGATCGCGTCTGAGCGTTTTTGCCGAACGA
>CAVRFS010000082.1:0-33613 GCA_963720335.1 uncultured Planctomycetota bacterium
GGCTTGCTGGCCTCCGATGCGGCCACGGGTGGCAGGAGGATCTCGCCGATCGGGTGTCCCTCGCACGAAGCGGGTTGGTTAACGCCCAGCAGCCGTGCCAGCGTCGCGGCAAGATCCACCATCTCGGTCTCGCCGAAGTAGCCCGCGGCGAACGGTGCGCCTAGGAAGAAGACCGGTACATCGGTGTCATAGCGATAGAAGCTGCCGTGCGTCGAGCCGAAGTCGTTCTCGCCATACTTGCCCCAGAACGAAAAGGCGCTTGCACCAGTACGACGTCCCCGGCACGTGGCGCGAAGAAGCTCGCACGATGGCCCGAGAGGTGGCGACCGGCGGCAACTGGCCGTGGAGAAGCTGGGTGCGTGTCACATATCCCAGGAACCCTGGTAGCGTCAGGGCCGCCTCACCGGCAGCGGTCTCGAGAGCCGCGGCGTCGAGCTTGCGCTCCTCGATGAGCTTGTGGTTGAGGTAGACGCTCGGGTCTTCGAGCACCAGCACCCAGTCTCCCTTGCCGTAGCGCGCGTCGAGTGCCGCGGTGATCGCGGTCTTGATCGCGGCCTTCTTGACGCGCTCGGCGGACAGGCCGAGCCGGCGTGCGCGCTCGGGCGGTTGCGCCGAACCGTGATCCGCCGTCACCATCGCGATCCAGCCGCGCTGGCCCAAGCGCTGATCGAGATCAGTGAAGAACTCGCCGAGCGCGCGATCAGTGCGGAGGAACGCGTCTCTGACCTCGTGCGAGTAGGTGCCAAACGCGTGGCCGATATAATCGGTCGGGCTGACCGAGATCGCGAGGATGTCGGTGATCGCGTCCTGGCCGAGTCCCTCGCCCTCGACGGCGGCTCGGCAAACTCGAAGGTGTGATCGATGCCGAAAGGCGAGGTCATGAAGGCCTCCCAGTATTTGCCGGTCGGCTTCTGCTCCTTGCCGGTGATCTTGTGCGGGAAGGTCCGGCCGAGGCCCAGCAGATCGGCCTCCCACGGAGCGTCGTCGGGCTCGGGACCGTAGGCCGCCTCGGGCAGGCAGCGCGTCCACTCCTTGCCGAACCACTGATCGGCGAGGCGCTTTGCATTGAACGCGACCAGCCAGGACGGCAGCACCTTCATGTAGTACGTCGACGTCGTCCAGTCGCCGGTCTGCTCGCCGAAGAAGTAGGCGGTGCCGGTGCGGCCCCCGAGCAGCAGGCCCCGCGCTCCTTGAGCGCCAGCGAGACGACCTTGGACCTGCCGCCGTTCGACATCCGCAGCTCATCGCCCACCGTCGAGCCGTAGAAGTTGCGCGGCGAGGAGTCCGCGCGCGGCTCGATCGGTCCCTGGTTGATCACCTGCGCATTTCCGTCAAAGAGCATGCTCTCGGATCGGCCGGTGGCGCGATTAAACCACATGTTCTGAAAGATGCCGTTCAGGTAGCCGTAGGACCCCGACAGGATCAGCGCGTGGCCGGGGCCGGTGTAGGTGTTCTGCTGGCCGTGGTGTCCGTCGAGCCGCGCCCCTTCCTTGAGCAGCCGGCGAAAGCCGCCGGTGAAGTGTGGCGCGAGCGTATCGATCTCGCTGCGGCGCATCTGATCGACGACCACGACCACGACGAGCTTGGGTGCCTCCTCGGCCGCGGCCAGCTTGGGCCCGGCGCAGGCGCTGATGCTCGCCAGGGAAGCGGCGCAGATCAACAGTCGATTCATGAGGAGCCTCGTTCGGAGTTGGTCGTGGGAGTCGGCCTTCACCGCGCCTTCGCCGTTTTCACGATGAATACGGTTCCGTCTTCAAATTTCACCCTATCATAACCCTGGAAGCCCCCGACCGTCAGCCTCTAGGGCTTTTCGTAATCGGCCCCGATCCGGATCGAGCCTTTCAACGCGTGGGCCCCTGTCGTTAGAATTCACGAATCGCGCAAGCCGCGAGATTGCCCCTTCAATTTGTCATCCTGAAGATCGTTGTTTTTTTCTCCGTTGCTATCGGAACCCCGATGCAGTCACAACTGGGATCTGCTACAGTTATTCCGTGGCGGCCTAATTGTCAGAGGTCCGCGCCTCGAAGCACGGTCGGATCTATCTAACCGATCGACAAGGCGGCCCGACCGGCGTTCCCTGCCGGAGCCCCTCGGCTTCGTCGCGGCCGTTTCTCCGATGCGTGGAGACCCCCGATGTCCGGACCCTCCTTCCCGGGACCCCCACCTCCGATCGCTCCGACGACGACCGACTCCCCGGGAGTTCCTCGCCAGGATCGAACGATCCAGGATGCCTGGAAACAAGTTGAGAAAAGCAGCGGCTGGAATAATCTGCTCGAGACCCTGGGCACGATCAACGCCACCCTCCTGATCCCCCTGATCGTGTACTTCCGCGATCAGTTCTACTGGTTGGTGCCGTTCGTGTTCTCGGTGCTCTTTCTCGCGCTCCAGATCCTCCTGGCGATCTCGAAGGAGCGAGCCCGCGAGCTTCTCAAGCGACTGAAAGCGATCAGCGACGCCCCCGCCGAGGGGGCCTCCGGCTCGACGCTCGCCTCGGCGCTGATGACGCTGTTCCCGACCAACACGAACTTCGTGGTGATTCTGCTGACCCTGGTGCTCCGCCTCCTCGCGGCCCCGGTCGATGATCGTCCGGGCCCAGACCCGCTGAGTCCCCATCCCAACGTGGCGAAGTCGACTCCGGCGGAGTTGCGGTCGATCGCGGCCAAGCCTGCCCAGGTCCGGGTCGGCCCGATCCGGGTCGAAACCGAAGGCGCGGTCGCCAAGGCGTCGCCGCACATTGACGCTCCCACCCCCGCTCCCGTGTCCGTCCCTGCCCCGGCGTTCGCGATGGTCCCCGCTCCGTCCCCGCGCGGCCTCCGCGCCGGGGCGGGGCCGGGCCGGTTCACGATCCTCCAGCTCAACGACGTCTACCGGGTCGAGGGGCTTGAGAACGGCGCGTTGGGCGGCCTGGCTCGGGTCCGGACGGTCCGTCGCGAGCTCGAGGCGCAAGGCCGGCCGGTGCTGGTCCTGCACGCGGGCGACCTGCTCGATCCGTCGGTCATGAGCAAGTACCTCAACGCCGAGCCGATGGTCCAGGGGCTCAATCTGCTCGATGGCGACCCGAACGCCTTCGACCCCGGCCTGATCGTTGTCTTCGGCAACCACGAGTTCGACGCCTCGCGAGACATCTTCCTCGCCCGGATGGCGCATGCGACTTCCGCTGGGTCTCGTCGAACGTCTTCTACAAGGCCCCGGGCGCGTCGACCTTGCCGATGCACCGGAGGTTCGCCAACGTCCACGACACGCTCATGGTCGTCGAGGACGCCGTCGCGGTCGGAATCCTAGGGCTCACGCACGACTACAAGAAGGCCGACTACGTCGGCTACACCTACGACCGCGCCGACGCCGGACGCTCGTGTCGCAGGCGCTCCGCGACCTCAAGAGCCGGGGCGCTCGGGTGCTGGTCGCGTTGACGCACCAGGACATGCCTGAGGACGTCTGGCTCGCCCGCGAGTTCCCCGAGCTCGACCTGATCGTCGGCGGGCAGGAGCACTTCTACCAGGCCCAGAAGGTCGGCCCGACCTGGATCACCAAGGCGGACTCCGACGCCAAGACCGTGATCGTCACCGACGTCCTGGTCCCCACGACCGGCCGGGCCTCGGTCTCGCCCACCCGCAAGGAACTCCGCGACCAAGTGGCTCACGACGGCGTCCTCGACGATCACGCCAGACGCTCGCTCGACCAGCTCAAGCAAGCCTACGAGGTCGTTGCGAAGGCCAAGGGCAAGCCTCACTTCGACCTCGACGAGACCCTGGCGACCACCGAAAACCTCCTCGAAGGCGACGAGGCCGCCGTCCGTGGCCGAGAGACCGCTCTCGGCAACTTCCTCACCGACATCATCCGAGAACGTATGCGCACAAATATCGCATTCATCAACGGCGGTGGCCTTCGGCTCAACGACAACATCCCTGCCGGCTCGGCGATCACCAACTACCACATGGAAGGTGTCTTCTTCTACGATGACTCCCTGGTCACGTTCTCGATCACCCGGGATCAGCTTCTTGACGTGCTCAAGAACGCGGTGTCAAAGGCCCACCTCGGCGAAGGCCGGTTCCTCCAGGTCTCGGGGCTCAAGTTCAAGTACCACAAGAAGGGCGACCCCGACGACCCTTCCTTCGAGATCCGCCCCGACGAGGTCGAGGTCCTGATCGATTCCCCGCCCGGCCCGCCCCGCTACCGCACCCTCGCCAGCGCTGACGGCAAGGGGCCGTTCACCGCCGCCACGGTCGAGTTCCTCTGGGCGCGCGGCTCGGAAGACGGCTATACCCTCTTCTCGGCCAAGAATAAGGACCGCCCCGTCCGTACCGACAACCCCGCCAGCCCGGTTTCGTTCCGCAAGACGACCGAGGACCACCTCGCCGATCTCACGAAGGCCGGCAAGCGTGTGACGACGAAGAAGGAAGGGCGGATCGTCGAGGTCTCCCCTTAATACGACTTCTACTCGAAGTTATTGGCTCCTTGGCCTAAACCCAACATTCCTTTCATGAGCCGCAAAGTAACCAAAGGTCTTGACCAAGTGGCACTTGCAATCAGTTATGTTCGTTCACCTTCACTGATAGTGGCAACGCCTGTCCGGAGCATCGTCAATGCCTCGCCCTTGATCTTGCTGGCCTGAGTCGGGCAGCTTGACTTGCTCCGCGCTGGGGTACCGGAAATCATCGTTCCCGACGCCGTGCTCCAAGAAGTCGGCGCACGTGGTGCCGCCGACCCGGTCTATCAGGAGATCCTGCGGACGACATGGTTGAAAATCGTCCCTGCGCTTCCAACTCCTCCACAAGTGGTCCTCTGGAACCTGGGAGCTGGTGAAGAGCCCGGTGCTGGCGCTCGCCCTGACCGATCCGGAGTGCGAAGCGATTCTGGACGATCGTGATGGACGGCGTTGCCGAATCCCTGAAAGTCGGAATCCGAGGGACACTCGGCCTGGTCATTCTGGCGAAGCAAATCGGCTTCATTCCTTCGGCCCGTCCCGTGGTTCTAGAATTGCGCCGACCCGCCGCTTTACCCGGCCGATGACGCTACCAACCAGGCCCTGGCCTTGGTCGGGGAGTGAGGTGTCCTCCGTGGCTCGCCCTCAACTGGTCAACGGGTATCATGTCCTTGTTCCGAGATGATCAGCGTTAGGCAAGATAACAGCAGGAGCCAACCGACCACTCAAGACGACTCGTCGCCGAAGTTGGTTGATCACCCGGCCCGAAGGCACCCTCTTCCCGAGTCAGGAGCGGCGATGGCGGCCGAGTGGTATTTCGAGGTCGGGGGCAGCGAGTTCGGCCCGTTTCCGCCTCCGAACTGGTCCAGCAAGCTGCGGACGGCAAGATCGCGCCCGACACGGAGGTACGGAAGGGCGACGGACCCTGGGTCTCCGGCCTCGAAGGTGGCGGGGCTGTTCGACCGTGCCGCCCAGGCCAGGGCATGCGTCTGCGACAAAGCCCGTCGTCCGCCGCCGACCGCCGGAAGAGGCTCAGCGTCTTCGTCCCCGCCCGCGCATCGCCCTTCGCGGCCGCCCCCGCTCCCGAGCAAGTTCGAGGTCATCGACATGGCCGAGGACGACGGGTTCAAGGTCGAGATCCTCGCCTACCCGAGGCTCGGCGGGGCCAAGGACCACCAGACCGCCGCCACCGTCTACTTCGCCAACCAGGCGGGCATCCGGCTCAAGCAGGTCCGAATCACCCTGCGGGATGGCGAGGCGATCGCCGAGTCGGGGGCCCTGCACTTCATGCTCGGGCCAGTCAAGATGGAGAGCAAGGTCGGCGGCGTCTCGGGGCTCGGCAGGGCGATGATGAACAAGTTCGTCACCAAGGAGGCGGCGATCCTGCCCCGGTACCGAGGGACGGGCAGATCTACCTCGAACCGTCGTTCAGCCACTTCCTGATCCACCGGCTGGGCGGCGAGGAGGTGATCGCCGACAAGGGGATGTTCTACTGCGGCCAGGGCTCGCTCGATATCGGCGCGGCGATGCAGAAGAACGTCTCGTCGGCCCTGTTCGGCGGCGAGGGGCTGTTCCAGACCCGGATCACGGGGTACGGGGATCTGCGTGTTGGAGTCGCCGGTGCCCGCCGACGAGGTGCTGCGGATCGACCTGAAGGACGAGACGCTGCAGGTGGACGGCAACTTTGCCCTGATGCGGACCGGGCCGAATCGAGTTCTCGGTCGAGAAATCCACCAGGAGCCTGCTCGGCACGCTGACCAGCGGCGAGGGATTGCTCCAGACGTTCCGGGGGACCGGCTCGGTCTGGCTGGCCCCGACCCAGGAGATCTACCAGCGGTTGCAGGCGGGCGGGATGGCCAGCTTGCGAGCCGCCTCTCGATCATCGGCTACAACAACCTAAACACGTTGTGAGGTTCGATTCATGGCAAGTTCAGCGACCTGCTTGATGAGGATACGGCGGTCCTAGGGTCGACCAACGAATAAGATTCTGTTAATACGGATTGTCTTCTTCATGCGAATTCGCAAACTTACCATCGATAGATTCAAATCTCTTGTCGGATTTCGGCTCGACCTGGATGCTTCACGTGCCTGATCGGACTGAACGGCGCGGGAAATCCACGGTCCTTCAGTGCGTCGATTTCCTGCGCAACAAGTTCGTGGGGACATCGACGGATGGTTGAAGGAGCGGAACTGGCGGCCGAGAGATCTGAATTCCCACCTCACCTCAGGAAAAACATCGACTTCAAGGTGGAGATTATCGATGATTCGGGCCAGTTAATCGGTTCCTGGCAGGCCAGCTTCAACACGACCAAACTCTATTGCACGTCGGAACAACTCTCGGTCGGTGGAGCGGGACTGGATGTTCAGGACGGTGCGTATAGCGTTAACGACGTGTCGCCCCCTGCACCGCTTGTGGTCTCGGTTCCCCGAAACTCAACAACCATGGTGAGTTGCGCTCGCACGTTGGTTGGCGACCGATTCCCAAGCCTAAGAACCCGGTCACATTCAGTTACCAGGGGTCGATTCTGTCACAACTCAAGGAAGAGACTCTGCCCGATCCGATCATCGAGTTCAAGCGATTCTTCCAGAGGACCCGATCCCTTGACTTGCTCTCGCCAGAGCAATTGCGTCAAAGAACCAGGGAATCCGATGGATCGCTGGGGCTGGGTGGGACTCGCCTCGTCGTCGTTTCTGTACGATCTCGGTGCCGAGAAACGTTCCGAGATTAACGCGACGTTGAAGCGTGCGTACAAGCAACTCGATGAGATGAGCGTCAAGCCGCTTCGATCCGGCTGGAAGCAGTTAGAGGTTCGAGAATTGTACGGCGATAAGACGTTAATCACGGAAGCCCGTCATATCAACGACGGCATGCTTCGACTGACCGCCATTCTTGCCGAACTTGGCTCCGATCACCGTTTCTTGCTCCTGGACGAAATCGAGAACGGCGTGAACCCTGAGATCGTCGAGTTTGTTGTCAACCTGCTCACTTCGACGCCCAAGCAGGTCTTGGTGACGACACATAGCCCGATGATTTTGAATTATCTCGATGACGACGTGGCGCGATCAGCGGTCGTTTATCTGTACAAGACATCCGAGGGATTCACGAAGGCCATCCCATTCTTTTCGATACCGTCGCTGGCGAAGAAGTTGGAGGTTATGGGCCCAGGAGAAGCGTTCGTCGACACGAACTTGACGCTTCTCGGCGATGAAATCGAACAGATGGCAGGGGCGCTGAAGATGTATTTCCTGTTGAGCGGCGAAGGAGCCACCGATCTCGGAGTCGGCCGGCCAGGGCCGCTCGTTGTAGAGGGGGAGGATTACCTGTACGGGCCGATGACACTCTTCACCGATCGGATCATCGAGTCCCGCCACGGCTACTCACCGCTTGAATTTCTGTGCTGTGGCTACATCTCCGAACGGATTCTCGCTGCTCGGGGCCGCGAATTGAAAGCGGTGAAGAAATCGGTGCGGCTGCCCGGACCGAAGCGGCCGATAGAAACGCGCGACTTTTTCAACACCGCCCGGCTCCTCGCAAGGTTCGCCCGGGAGAAACGAGTGGAACGGAACGATGACGTCGTCGCAGTGCTCTTCCGTGACGCGGACGGGACAGCTTCAGCCCAGCGTGGTCTCTGGCAGGACAGCGCCAATCCATGTTGGATGGCTTCGCCGAGGAGGGCTTCGCACGGGGTGTGCCGATGATCCCGAAGCCCAAGTCCGAGGCTTGGATCATTTGTGCCCTGAAGGCCGAACCTTATATTGGCTGTGACCCACTGGAGGATCGTTCCGGCAACGACAACTCGCCTGCTTCCTTGAAACGGGAACTCGAACAAATGCTCGGCGAGCCCGCGACCCGTGAACTCCTGCGCGGCAAGATCGAGGATGGCTCGATCGATTGCCATCGGATCACGATGCCAAGCTTTTTGTCGTTCCGTGGGCGCCTCGAGGAAGTCACGTGACGAATGAGCGCCCTCGGGACCACTCGCAAAATTGGGAGAGGAGTCAGATGTGAGGACGATTCGTATCGAGCTCCCCGATAGCGTAGCCCAGTTACAGTGGGGATCGGATGACGCTTTCGCTGCTGACCCTGGAATGGCGGCAGCCATCCAATAGTATTCTCAAGGGATCATCTCGCAAGGGAGGGCCGCGGAAATCGCCGGGCTTGACCGGACGAGTTTTCCTCGCGCTCGGGCGGGCAAAGTGGACACGTTTCAGATCAGAGGCAAGGAGTTGAAGGAGGAGGTCGAGCACGGCCTGGGAGGGCGTCGTCAACGCCTCGCCGGTGATCTTCCTGACGAACGGCCTGTCGCATGAGCGCGGAAGCTTCTAGCTCGGGCCCGGTTGATAAGAAACCGACCACCTTGACATCCTAAATTTAGTAATTACACTAATTTTAGTGTGCAGGTGCTCTCTGCTCTTCGAGTCTGTGATCGGAGGTGCATCATGGCGAGCGATTCCTTCCGGAATCCTTTCAAGCCGGGCGGGGACACATGCCCCCTTATCTGGCCGGTCGCGAGAAGGAGAAGCAGGAGTTCAATCGCTTCTTAGACCAAGGAGTGATCCTGGAAAACGTGATCCTCACCGGCCTGAGAGGCGTCGGCAAGACCGTCTTGATGGAGACATTTAAGCCTCTGGCCATACAGAAAGGATGGCTATGGGTCGGCACGGACATGTCAGAATCCATTAGCGTCTCAGAGGATCGCCTCGCCACGCGACTCCTCGCCGATCTGTCCTTCGTGACTTCAGGCATCGAGCTCACCCAGGAACGAGAATCGACGGCGGGCTTCCATCCTATCGTTGAGAAAGTCACGCAAAAAATCGACTATGCTTTCTTGAGGGGAATTTATGACCAAACGCCGGGCATGCCTTCTGACAAAATCAAGGCCGTGTTAGAGTTCGCATGGCGGTTCCTCTGCAAGTTGAAGGTTCGCGGAGTGATTTTTGCCTATGATGAATCTCAAAATCTGTCCGACAATGCGGCGAAAGACGAATACCCTCTGTCACTCCTGCTCGATGTCTTCCAATCCATTCAGAGGAAGAACATCCCCTTCATGCTCGTTCTCACCGGTCTGCCGACTCTTTTTGCCAAGCTGGTCGAAGCGCGCACGTACGCCGAGCGAATGTTTCACGTCGTCTTCCTTGATCGGTTGAACGAAAAGGACAGTCGAGATGCCATTCATAAACCCATCGAAGATGCGAATTGTCCCGTAAAAATGAGCAATACGTTGATCGATGGCATGATCGAAATTTCCGGCGGTTATCCTTATTTCATCCAGTTCCTGGGTCGTGAATGCTACGACGTCGTCTTGCAGAGGATCAGGAGCGAGGGTGGAATGAAGCAAAGAAGAGCGATATCCGTGCCCTTTGATGAGATTGTTCGGAAACTTGACAATGATTTCTTCGCCGGACGTTGGTCAAGAGCCACGGACAGGCAACGCGATCTGATGGCGATCATCGCCGAACTTCCGAATTGCGACAACGAGTTCACTGTGCAGGAGGTCGTGGAGAAATCGAGAGAAGGAACTCACGAAAGACCCTTCAGCTCCAGTCACGCAAGCCAAATGATCGGGTCTCTGTGCGAAGCGGGCCTGGTATTCAAAAATCGCCATGGAAAATACTCCTTCGCGGTCCCTCTATTGGATCGATTCATAAAACGTTTCAAGGAATCTTGTCGTATAAGTTGCCTGGCGGCGTGCGTACAATTGCCGAAGTTGTCGGCATAGCCGCCACGCTGGCACCCAACTTCGAGTCGGTCGCCGTCGCAGGGCGCGTAGCCGAGCGACGCCAACAGGCCGATCAGCGTAGCAAGGTCGTCACCGGGCTGAATGAGCCAGCAGATGCCAGGCTCCCACCAGCGGTGCGATTCACCCGCGGCCCACGCGATGCAGTTATAGGCCGTTGTCTCGGGGCTGACGACGACGTAGCCGTCGGTGGCCAGGGCCGGAAAAATTCGCTCCAGCTCGGCGCTCACTCCAGATATCCGTGCTGGCGGCCCCATGCGAGCCACGAGCCAGCCATTTCCGCGACGCGACCGGCCACTTCGGAAGGGACTGGGTTCTCGCCGGTCATGGTGGCGAGCAAACCAAACCAGGATACGCTGGGCTTTCGCTCCAACTCCCTCAGGATCAACGGGATCGCAGGCTCTCCCAGGGCGATGATTTCGTGAAAAAGGGGATGACGGCGGACGCCAGATTCGAGCGGTACGCGGTCCGTTCGGTCCACCGGTTGGCCAAATCTCGGAATTTCGCCTCGACGGTCAGACGCTGTTCGGGTGTGAGTGCGGTCATGGCATGCTCCTGATTGCTCCAGGATACCAGGATTGACCGTGTGCTGCCGAGGAATCGAAAACAAGTTTGACTCCATCGCCGTTCGTTGGACCAAGCACGGTTAGCTGAGCCTGAGAATCCGATACGGCGGTCGTTGGGCGGACTGACCTATATAGACACGGCCTCGGTCAGCGCGGGATGCCTGTTACGATTTCCGTCGCAACTACGCGGCCTCCGTCGAGACTACCTGCCCGCTGTGCCGGCTTCGCTCCAGCCCGGCACGGCTGGGCTCGCCCCGCGGCTCTGTCGCTCCGCCGAACGGGCTTATGCAATACCGGGTCCGCTCCCGAGGCATTGCTCTTCCTGTCCTTGACCTGACTCAGCTACCAGACTGGACTCGGGCCAGCCGCAAGCCCAGGTAGTCGAACGAGTCGGCCGGCGTGAACCTGTTCCGGCACGCCGCACGACAGTTCACGGCAGCGTCGTTCCAGCCGCCGCCACGGAACACTCGGTCCGAGGCCCCTAGAGCACCTGGCGGATCGTCCACGGGCGACCGCTTGTAGTAATCGGCCGTCGTACCCGTCCGAGCACCACTCCCAGACATTGCCGTGCATGTCGTACAATCCGAACGCATTGGGTCGAAACCGGTCCGGGCCGTGTAAACATGAACCACTCGGACGTGATCGGTCCAATCCGGATATTTCTCCTTGGCTGTCCCATCGGCCAATTCCCCACCGCCGCCAGACCTTCCGCGTCGTCACCGATGTGAGAAGCGAGTGGTTGTTCCGGCCCGGCAGGCGTATTCCCACTCGGCCTCGGTCGGCAGCCGATAGGTCTTCCCCTCTTTACGGCTCAACCATTGCGCAAATGCCACCGCGTCGTTCCAGCTCACGTTCACCACCGGGTGCTCGTCCGTTTGCTCGAACCCAGCGTTCTGCCAGGTGTATCGCGGATTCTGCTCGAACTTTTTCTTTTCCTCGTTCCAGCCATAGCCCCCCTTGCCGTCTTTCTCGGCTTCGGTCTGGTAACCGGTGTCGTCGACGAACCGGCGGAACTGCCCTCGCGTCACCTCAGTCACGCCCAGGTAGAACGGCCGGGTGATCCGCACGCGATGCTTTTCTTTCTTGCCGGCCGCCTTGTCGACAAACTCATCATCAAAGGCATCGGGGTCGGTCTCATCGGAGCCCATCATGAACTCGCCGGCCTGTATCAAGGTGAGCTTCATGCCGATGGAATTGACTACGTCCTTCGGTGGCTCCGCGGTAACGACTGGTTCCCCTTCGCCTGGCTTCGGCTTGAAAAGCGGCGAGTGTTTCTCCGTGGGAATGCCGGCGTCCTTCGCAGGTTCGGGGGTGATGGTTGGCTCCCGTTTGTCCGCCTTCAGCTTGATGAGCTGTGCGAGCTTCTCGGCGAGAACGTTCGCATCGGCCGGTCGATCGTCCTGTTCTTCGAAGCAAGAGTCCAGGAGATCGAGCCATTCGACGGAAATGCCGCGGTCGAGTAAGCGGCGGGCACAGGCCGTGCCGCTGGGACGCCCTTTGGTCAAGTCGCCGACGAGCATCTGGTACCAGATGACGCCAAGGGCATGGACATCGTCGCGCGGGTCGGGATCATTGCCCCGCAACTGCTCGGGCGAGGCGTACAAAAGCGTTCCGGAGCCGCGGACGGCTGCGGTCATAAACTCGCTGGGGCTGGTGGGGACCCGGCTGGCCTGGATGGCTCGCGCCGTCGCGATCCCGCCGATGCCGAAATCGGTGATCTTGAACGCGACCTCACCGCCGTCTTGAGCTTGAACCAGGATGTTGGCCGGCTTGAGGTCGCGATGCACGATCGGCGGATCGAGCCGGTGGGCGAAGGCCACGACCTCGGCAAGCTGGAGCATGGCCCGGGCGACCCGATCCGGTGAGGGCTTCTCGGGTTGTCGATGCCAGTCCTCGATCAAACCGCCAAGGTCGCCTCCCTGGATGTACTCGTATTGCAAGCACGGGGGATCGGCGATGAGATACGTCGCTTCCAGCCGCACGATGCCCCGATGCCGCCCTTGCCGCATGACCCGGTCCAGGACTTTCGCCTCATGCCGCAGCAGCCGTTGCGGGCCGCGGGATCGGTGCAGAACTTGAGCGCCACGGGCTCAAGGAGTCGAAATGGGCGTTCCTGGCCTTCCAGACCTCACCGAACCCACCGATCCCTAGCAGCTCGACCAGCTCCCAATCGACGCCGGCCAATGGGCGGTCGCCCGGCTGAAACCGCGGAAGTTGGTCGGGGATGAACGGGATCATGTCCTCCGGACGGCCGACGACCAGGCCGGGACGAATCGTCCGGCCGGACGGGTCGGCCGGGCGCCGTTGCGACTGGCGGATTCGGCTGGGTACTTGCTTCAGGAAAGCCGCCAGCGTGATTCGGACCGCCTCCGGCTCGTCCCGAGCGAGTTCGGCGACGACGCTCTCGCGGCCGCGTGCGATCTCGTCGTCGCCGGCCCCGACGACGGCCTCCAGCTCGTCGAGTCGTTCCTCCGGGCTCTTCTTCCAGAGGTTCCAGGCGGCCTTGCCGATCTCGGCGGCATCGCCCACGAAGCCGACTCCAGCGACATTCAGGGCGGCCTTGCCGATCGCCATGAACAAGGTTACGGGCATACGCATGGTTGCAATCTCAAGCGCTCTCAGAGGGACGATACTCCCATGTCCGATAGTAGCATTCGTCGCGGCGGGCGTGTTCTTCAAGAAAAATCAAAACACCTTGCCGGAGGATTGGCCAAATCCACACCGCATGACGAAAGCCCGGTTAGCTCGGCTCCGTCATTTGTTGGGCGACGGGGCGCTTGAGCCCGACGGGTGGCCAGCCTTTCCCGCAGTAGGGCGGCTTGGTCCAAAGGGCTTATCCTCATCCGACAATCGGAGAGATGGTGCAGACGAGACTTGGGCCCGAGAAGGTCGCGGGTTCAATTTAAGAGAGCTTGCCATAAGTCAATCGATCAGGCAGAATCGAGTGGTGACATTTTGGTCAGTAGCGAGAGGTCGGCCACCAAATGCCGAGAGACAAATTCCCGCCCACGGTTGTGCGAAGGATCGCGGAAAGGGCCGGCCAGCAATGCAGTCGACCTCAGAGCCTGTGAAAAAATCCCTGACAGCCCGGCAGTTGGTGCGCGATAATAGGCAGAGATGTGAGATATAGGTTGAGTGTATTTCGGCGAGATTCCGCACCAGGGTAGTGACTTTTCCCGGCCGATCGGTCAAAAAGCACGCATGATGGACCCCCATAGTACCAGTATGGAGACACACCATGTGCGCAACCAACGGCCTTCAGACTACCATCACTCTCGACCCCGTTCACAGTGACGGTCAGGCATTCTCGGTGGATCTGTTGTTGGAGATGGCCTTGCCGATGCCGCCCCAAGACGAACGTCTCCCCGACCAGATCGAGGCTTACGTCCATCATGCCGGTCTGGAAATGCAGCGTAAGCTGTACCAAGTCCTGATGGAAAAGGCCGACAAAGAACTGGTCCTGCAGCAGCGGCACGGCAAAGGGGGCGCTGGCATTCAGCGGCGGGGGACACGCCCCCACACCTTCAAGACGACCTTCGGCGAGGTGACTGTGGAGCGGTCGCGGATTTGCCACCATCACGATGGCACGATGGAGGTGCCGTCGGCGACCGCCTGGAACACGTCCCACCAACTCACCATCACCCAGAATCTCCGCGATGCGGTCTGTGATCAGATGAGCAATCAATCGGCGGGGAAGAGCCGCGCCGACGTCTGCCAATCCGCGGGAGACGAGGGTCTGCTAGGGCGGAGCACGGTCATCGACATCTTGCACGAGCAGGGCGAGCAACTGGTCGCCGCGCAGCGCCAGCGTGCCCGTGCGATCCTGGACAATGCGTCCGAGGCCCAGCTCGCCTTGCTCGGTCCGACCGCGGCCGACCCCGACGCCCTGACCAGGTTAGTCGATGACGACCCGCCATTCGACGACTCAGACCCCGATGCCCTGACCGGGTTAGTTGATGACGATCCGCCGTTCGACAACTCAGAGGAAGCCTGGATTGAGTGGGAACAGGTCCCGGCCGAGTGGATAGCGACGGGCTTTCCCGGGTGTGAGCCGGCGTTGCCGGTGGCAAGGCGGATGAGCCCCGCGGGGTGGACGAGGACTTCGTGATCGTCGAGCCCGACGAGGTCAAGACCAAGGCCCAACATTCGACGGGCCGCAAAGAGGTGTGGACGTTCACGGCGGTGGTGTTGGTGGCCGGGTTTTCGTATGCGTTCGCGGAAGCCACGGCGGAGGGCCTGTGGTTGCAAGTCTCGGCGCTGCTGGTGGAGTTGGGGGTCGTCAGCGGCAAGCGTCGCTTGCTAGTCCTGGGCGACGGCGCCTCGTGGATCCGAACCTGGTTCGAGGGCCTGGGAATTTATCCCAAAGCGATGATCTTGTGTTGGTGGCACCTTCGGGAAACGATGTTATCAACAGATGAGTTCCGCAGGCGGCCCCAAGGATCGTCGCCGCGCGTTTGAGAAGGAGTTACTGGATCAGTTGTGGGAAGGAAAGGTGGATGCCGCGATCGAACTTCTCAAGGGGGCACTGGAATGGGTGAGCAATCCCGCGGCGATCAAGGAACTGATCGAGTACCTGGAGAAACGGCGAGAGTACATCCCCAACTATCAACAGAGGAAACGGGCGGGGTTATGGATCGCCAGCACGCGGGTGGAGAAGTACAACGACTGGGAGGTGTCGGGGCGATGCAAGCATCAGGGGATGAGTTGGACGCCCCAAGGCGTGCTGGCCTTGGCCGCCTTAGAAGCCGCGCGGCGCAACGGTGAACTCGACAGTTGGCGTCGGGATGGGGTGCTGCCGGAGCGAGTGTCGCCAGAACCGATTCGGAACGCCGCCTGATCGCGAAACCGGCGCACCAACTGGCGGCGCTAGGAAAAAATCCCTCATTAACTCAAAAGGTATTGACATATTATGAATAATATTGTAGACTGCATCCATGAACACACCAAGCGATCGCCACCCGTCTCGTCCCGAACAGCCCCTGCTGTTCGAGACGCCGGCTGATGACCCCACGCCACCCGCTGAGCCACCGGCCCTTTATGGCCGCCCGCGGCTGCGCACCGCCAACCGAGACCAGATCGTCTTCCGAGCCGCCCCGCTCGATGAACTCATCCCCCCAGATCACCCCGCCCGGGTGGTCTGGGATTACGCCGAGGGTTTGGATCTCAGTTCCCTGTACAACCTGATCAAGTCCGTTGAGGGCAATCCGGGGCGTCCCCCCATCGATCCCAAGATCCTGCTGGCGCTTTGGCTCTACGCCACCGTCGACGGTGTCGGCAGCGCACGTCAACTCGATGAACTGTGCCGCAGCCACAGTGCCTATCAATGGATTTGCGGTGATGTCAGTGTCAATTACCACACATTGTCCGACTTCCGCACCGATCATGGCGAACTGCTGGACCAGTTGCTGACCCAAAGCGTCGCGGTGTTGTTGGCCGAGGGATTGGTCGATCTGAACCGCGTCGCGCAGGACGGGATGCGAGTGCGTGCCAGTGCCGGCGCCGCGTCGTTTCGCCGTCGTCCCACCTTGGAGGAGGCCCTCGCCGAGGCCGAGGCCCAAGTCCAAGCCCTGCGGACGGAACTGGATGAAGACCCTGCAGCCAGCAATCGCCGGCAACAAAAGGCCCGGGAACGCGCCGCCCGAGAGCGCGTCGAGCGGATAAAGGGGGCATTGGATCGACTGCCGGAGTTGGAGGCCAAGAAGAAGCCCGAAGATCGCGAGAAGGCCCGGTGTTCGACCACTGACCCCGACGCCACGGTGATGAAGATGCCCGACGGCGGCTTTCGCCCGGCGTACAACGTCCAGTTCAGCACGGCCACCGGCAGTCAAATCATCGTGGGAGTGGAGGTGGTGACCAGTGGTAGCGATGCCGGTCAGATGGCACCCATGGTGGAGCAGATCACCTCGCGGTATGAGGAGACGCCGCAGGAAGTCTTGGTCGATGGCGGCTTCGCCCAACATGATCAGATTGAGGCGGTCAGCGCCGAGGAAGTGGGTTGCACGGTGTACGCACCGGTGCCGGCACCCAAGGACCCGAAAGTGGATCGGTACGCCCCCAAGCCGGGAGACAGTCCGGCAGTGGTCGACTGGCGAGCCCGCATGGCCAGCGAAGAGGCCAAGGCGATCTACAAAGACCGAGCCGCGACGGCCGAGTGTGTCAATGCGCAGGCGCGGAATCGGGGCTTGTACCAGTTGCGGGTGCGTGGCCAGCTCAAGGCCAAGGCGATCGCGCTGTGGCATGCGTTGGCCCACAATATGATGCGTGCGGTAAGTCTGAATGTTGCGGCGAGGGTGCGCGCTGCGGCGGCTGTCATGGACTAAAACGGGGCCGAAACCGGTCCCGAACGGTCTACGCAGGCTGCGCAGACGGCCCCAAAGGCGGTGGTAGGCCCGGCTCTGGGTCAGAGACCGAAAATCAGGCGATGGATGGCGTTTTTGAACAGGCATCGTGAGTTCGAGCGATCCGAAACTTGGAGGTGACCACGGTCGAATTCATTCACGGGCTCTCAGTGCGACATGGTAACGGCGGGTCCGCACTCTAACCCGGAGAGTTCAACGCTCACGGGTGAGGCCGCACATATCTGTGCGGCTGCCCCGGGAGGCCCGCGGTATGATCCCAATCAATCTCCTTCCGAACGAAAGCACATCACGAACGCGATCTGGTTGTGCTCGCGATGCCATGTGCTCGTCGATAAAGACGCAACTGCATTCCCAAAGGAACTTCTTATCGAATGGAAGCTGCTCCACGAGGAGTTGGTCAGGAAGCAGACCTCGGTTGGTCTCTCCAAGGCATTGGGGCTCTCGTCGTCTAATAGGCTCGCGACCTTTGTCTCACCAGGCGACTTTTTCAGCAGATTCCTAAATCGCAAACGTCTATTCAATCATAACCTCAGTTTGGTCGGCCGTCAGAAACAGTTCACCCAATTGGAGGATTTCATCCTGAATGACGACCTCCAGATCGCGTTTATCCGTGGACGTGGTGGTATAGGGAAAAGCAAGCTGCTCCATGCGCTGTCGCAAGACTTCGCTCGACGCCACGCTGGACTCGAACTGAGGTTCGTGCCAGAAGGGGCACCAATCACGCCGGAAAGCATTGCCGAGCTACAGCGGTTTACCCTGGTGTTGCACACAGGCCGGCATGCCGGAACCAGCCGAGGCTGTCCTTGGGCGTCACGCGGCGCAGCGCCTGGCCCACGGCATCATAGAGCGCGCCCTTGGTCCTGGCTTTGGCTCGACGGAGACCCTGCTTGAATTTCGAGAACATCTCCTCGATCGGGGTGTAGTCCGGGCTGTACGGCGGCAGCGGCAACACGTGCGCCCCCGCCGCTTCGATCGACTTGGCCACCCCGACGGCCTTGTGAGGCTTGACGTTGTCGAACACGACGATGTCTCCCTTGTGCAATTCCGGCACCAGCACCTGATCCACGTACGCCTGGAACACCGCCGTGTCGGTCGACCCCGAGAACACCAGCGGGGCATGGGCCCCGTCCAGCTTCAAGGCCGCGATCACCGTAACCGTCTCCCAGGAGGCGGGCACCGAGTCGACCACCCGATCCCCTCGCGCGCCCGGCCGTAGGCCGGGGTCATCGTGGTGGTGGTCCCCGTTTCGTCCACGAAAACCAGCTTTTTCGGCTCGATCGTGCGGACCTCCTGCCGGAACTGTTCGCGCTGGGTCTGCACATCGGACCGGCCGCGCTGATCGGCGTGCAAGCTCTTCTTCTTGACGGTCAGGCCCAGGCGATCCAGGGCATACCACAGAGTCTTCAGGCTACACTGGAAGCCCCCCTGCTGCTTCAGTTGCTCCAGCGTCGCGTCAGGCTGCTTGCGGACCAAGGCGGCCAACCGCTCCAGGTCGCCTGGTCCCAGGGCCGGGGGTCGTCCGCCCCGGTGTGGCTTCGGAGCGACCGTGCCGGCGGCGCGGCGACGCTGGAGCAGGCGGACGATAAACGACGTGCTCACGCGGAAGATTCGGGCGATCCAACGGATCGAACCATCTTGATGATCGACTGCTGCCAAGATCCGTTCGCGAAGGTCCAACGAATAGGGACGCATGGCCGTAACCTCCTTCTCCAGCTCATGATTCCGACAGGCTCCTCTTCTATCCAATTATTCGCGTGTGCAACCCGAAGGTAAACCGCTGTAGGTGACACACCTGCCGTCATTGTGGTGGACGACGCCCATCGCAGGGCCCATCAAGAACTGGGTGTCCTGTTCGGACTCGCACAACGTAGGGGCCAGACCACCAAGCTCATCCTTTCGCTCCGACCGATTGGCTTCGAGGCATTGCGCTCCTGCGTCTTCCGCTCAGGATTCGACCAGAGCGAGGTAGCCTCGACAGTTGAGCTGGGGGAGTTGAATCGAGAGCAGGTCAAGGAATTAGCGGCTCGAGGTTCTCGGCGTGAGCCGCGCTCACTTTGTGGATCGACTCGCCGGGGCTGCAAAGGATTGCCCGCTGGTGACGGTAATCAGGGGGACGGCTCCTTGTCGAGAAGGCGGTCGCACCAGGGCTCCTCGAGAGGCACGGGGATTTCGAGGAGCGGTATTCTCCAAGTTCAGCGACGAGATAATCGGCAGACTTAGCGACCAGATTGAGAGAGATTCCTGCCCCAAATTGTTGCACCTCATCGCGGCGGTGATGCCGGTTGATCCTTCAGACGATCGGTTTCTCGATGCAGCCGCCGATTATCTGAGGATGGACAAGGTCACGCTGGTCACAGCGATCGCCCACCTGGAGGAGATGGAGGTTGTTTATCGTGAGGGAAGGGTGATCCGCATAACCCAAGACGTGCTGGCCGACCACATCCTCCACGATGCCTGCCTCACAACCCAGGGACGGAAGACAGGATCGCGGAGGAGGTCTTCCGTCAGTTCGGGGGAGTTTGTCCCTCCCAACTACTGAGGAATCTGGCTGAAGTAGACTGGCGGCTGAATCGGGCAGGCGAGGAAAGGTTGGTTGACCTGCTCGCGGAAGTATGGGTAGACATAAAAAGCGAGTTTGCTCGCGGCAATGCAGCGTCAAGATTACGAATGCTTGATCTATTGACTGAGTTCTCGTACTACCAGCCCAGACGAGTGCTGGAGATCGCTGAGCTGGCGATCGGGAAATCCAACGAGCGAGGCCGCCGATCTGAGTGTACCTTGCATTACACACGACTACGTCATTAAGAAACTGCCGGTGTTGCTCCGCAACGTAGGCTATGATATGACGTGCCTGCCCTCCGCTTGCGATCTGCTCTGGCAGTTGGGCCGAGACGGCGAGCAACAGCATAACCCGTTCACCTCTGACGGGTTGAGAACCCTTAATGGGCTCGCTAGCTACCATCCCAACAAGCCAGTGGTATTCAACGACGCCGTTTTCGGGACATGTACGGTCTTGGTCCGAGTCGTCCGACTGCGACGGAGTATGTCAGCAAGCTCTGCGACATCCTCGATCGCCTCTTGGCGAAGACGTGCGAGACCTCGCACGTCGAGGGCGTGAATTTTCGATTAACTACATTTCATGTCAGTGAGCAAAACACGCGCACCGCTGAAGACGGGGCTATCGAACTGCTGGAGAGGTTCCTCTTCTCGGATGATCCCAAGACTGTGTTAAGGGGCGTTGAATAGCTTCAAGAAGGTCCTGCACGACCCGATGCCGATCGGCGACAAGCAGATGATGGAGGAAATCGTTAAGGTTTGGGAGTCCGAGCAACTCCATGTCTTGGACATCCTGAGTCGTTTCCTACCTCAAAACCGATTTTCAATTGCGATCTTCAAAGCCCTCGGCTTGGTTCGGTCCGACATCCCGTCTGAATGGCAACTCCAAGGTCAGGGAGCGGGCCGCCCAGATTCGCGACTCGGTGGCTCCGGACTTCCAATTGCAACTGGCCGAACTGCTCGTGGGGGATCATCCGTTCCTTGTTTGAGGACGAGGATTACGATGGCGACGTTACATCCTCGTTGGCGAAACAAGCAGGAGAGGCTGCGCAAGCAAAGTTTATCGGTTTCGCAACGGATTATCCAGGATTCGCCCAATCCTCGGGACGGGGCCGAAATGCTCTCAAAGTGCCTGGATCTTGTCCTGTTAGAAAGCGCTCAACTCTCCCTACCATTTTCTTGCCAACGATTGGCGAGGTCAACCTCAAGTACTCGAATGGGGGGGTGTAAGACGCCCTTCGCAAGGGCTGCGGGTCTTGTTATCCTGTCAAGATCGGTTTCCCAATTTCCCGCGAATCCCAAGTTCAAGGATGAACGAACGATGCCTTTCACCAAGAATCAAACCGAGGATCGGTCCGAGCTGCGCGACTTGGTCTACGGCTGGGGAAAAATTGTCACCCGCCGCGCCTTTGGCGAAGCCGGGCCGGGACTCGATCTGGATTTCGACTCGATCGAATCCTTGGCTGTCGACATGGCCCAGACCCTGACCCGCGGGACCATCGAAGAGATCCTCCGAAGCCAATTCCAGCTCCTCGGCGACCAGCAGGCTTGTCCTCAATGTTCACGGCCTTGTCCGGTTGAGAAAGAACCCGAACCGTGGCGGTTCGTGGTGGGACCATCGACTACGAGGAACCGATCTGCCATTGCCCGGCCTGTCGCCGGGATTTTTTTCCCTCAGCGTCGCAGTCTCCGGCTGGACTCGCACGGTTACTCTCCGGCGATCTTGGGTAAGATCTGCCGCGAGGCCGCCCGCTCCACTTCGTTCGACGCCGCCGCGGAGTCCTTGTCCGATTTGGCCGAGGTCGACCTCAGTGGCCGCCAGTTGGGGCGCATCGCCCACGAGGTGGGCGAACAATTGCGGGAGGCCCGCGATCAGCGGGTCGACGATTTCCAAGACCACCGTTTGGTTCCCGAGACGGACGTCGCCCCCAAGCTGGCTGTCGTCTCCATCGATGGGGGTCGGTATCAGACTCGGTCCGAGGGCCAAGGTCCCGGCGCCCACGATGCCGCCTGGCGCGAAGACAAGGTCGCCGACTTGGTGACGATGAGTACCCGCAGCCATGCCGATGATCCCCACCCCGAGTTGCCGCGATGCTTCACCCAGAAGAAAGGAGTCGTGGAGTTGGTCCAAGGGATCACCTCGCAGGGGGCCTTGGCCGATGTGATCGATCCGACGGCTGAGCAGTCCGCACCGCTGAAGGTCTTCGAGCCGGCCAAGGACCAAGCCGATGTGCCGTGGCCACCCGAGCCGCTGGTCCGCACCTGCCAGGCGACCACGCGCGACAGCGAGGCCTTCGGCCCGATGGTGGCCACTGAGGCGAAGCGACGCAACTTCTTCGCCGCCACGTTGCGGGTGTTCCTGGGCGACGGGGGGCCGTGGATCTGGAAGATCCATCGGACCTTCTTCCCGACTTTTGAGCCGATCGTCGATTTCGTGCATGTCTTGACCTATGTCTATCTGGCGGCCAAAGCGATCGGCGGTGGTACCGATGCGATCTGGCAACGATATCTCCGCTGGGCCACGGCGTGCTGGCAGGGTCGCGTCGCTGAAGTCCTGGACGAGCTGCGCCGAGCTTTGGAGGCGATGCCCCAACCCGCCGAGAGCCGTGAGGAGAAGCCGACGGATCCGTACCATGTGCTCTCCAAGACGATCGGGTATCTGGAGCACAACCAGTCGCGGATGGATTACTCGCGATACCGCCGACAAGGCTTGCCGATCATGTCGGGTCGTGTGGAATCGCTGATGAAGCAGTTCAACCGGCGTGTCAAAGGGACCGAGAAATCCTGGAACGAGGACCAGGCCGAGATGATCCTCCAATTCCGAGCGGCGCAATTGTCGGAGGATGACCGCCTGTCCAAGCACCTGAAGAACCGACCGATCAGCCCTTTCCGCCCGTACAAAAGTACGAAGCGCAGGAAAACTGGGTAATCGTCAGAAAAGCGAACCGCTTCTTACACCCTCGAATGGGCTGGCTTAGGCCTTACTCGAATTCCTGACTGTTCCTTGCGCGCTCGTACTTTCATTTGCTCGTCTTTCCGGTCCGACGGATAGAACCGGAGAGGGGGCTCGACCTGCTTCGTCGGGCCTTGGCCTCCTCCCACCCCGTGCTCTGGCAGCAGCGTGGCTTCCTTTTACTTCTACCCGGGTTGGGTTGACTCCCTTCACGACGAGGACGTCCAACTTATCGAGACGCTCGTCGCCCATCCGGACAAGAACGTCAAGTTTCTGGCAATCGGTGCCTTGTGGAATCTGGGAAAAGCCCGTTCTCACACAGCCAAACGGCTCGCACTCTTGGTGGGAACTGGACGGCGATACCGAACGGGCGGAAGCTCTTCATGCGCCTTGACTTGGGGATCGGCGTGCCTCTCGGGGAATTCGACGACGAGGAGGTCGACAGGCTTATCGACAGGCTATCGAATCTGGATTCCCTGGAGGACCACTGGATCAACAAGTTCCTCGTCTTCGCCTCGAAGAGACGACCCCTCAGTGTGCTACGCATGCTGCTTGACAGGATCGACACGTTGGAACGGGATGCGATGCGGGACGTTCGAGCACTTCCGACCCTCGGCTTCGATCTGAAATTGGATGGGCTGCCTCAGCACCCATGCTATCGTGGAATGCTGGGTGAAGTCAGAGATCGGATGCTTGCGCGAATAGCGACAAAGGCTTCCTGATCGGCCAGCTTTTCCGAGAAATCACGCTCGGCTTCTCCACGGATTTTCTGCCAGTCTTGGAGGAATGGATGGAGTCGAGAGACAGGGAAAAAGTCGAGGCAGTCGCCCGTCTGCTCGAGGCAGCGCCCCCAACCTTCGTATTCACGCAGGTGGATTTTACGTGCAAGCTTTTGGGTGTTGCCTGCTCGATTAGCGATGAATGCTTCAGCTCGGCGAGCCAGAGCCTAGAAACGGCGCAATTACCCAGGCGAAGCACGGGGTTCCCGGCCAACCTTTCCCAGAGGACGTAGCTCTCAAAGAGCGGGCATCGGCGTCGACGAAAGCGTGCCTCCCCGGCTCACCGCAGCGGCTGTTCTATGACTCGTTAGCCAAGCACTCTGAGCAGTCGATTCGAGAGCAGATGCTGCGTGACGCGAGTATCGCGGATTTGATCGCCTGATTCTGACCCAAATCGGCCATGTCCGTCTATAATGAAATCTGTCGTTACGTCGGCCGGAGAACAGGCTCCGGTGGCAGGAGCCCATTATGGTTGAGAAGGCCCAACGTCGTCCGAACCAAATTTCGAGAGCCGCGTCCTTGAATCGCGAGCAAGCCGTTTATGAGGCAAACCTATCCCGGTGGCTCCCAGATCATGAGGGGGAATACGTCCTGATCAAGGGTGACACGGTCGACGGTTTCTACGACTCCCGAGACGAGGCCCTCACCGCCGGCTACTCGCGGTTTGGGATCGGGCCACTCTTCGTGAAGCAAGTCTTGTCCTACGAGCCGGTCTACCACATTCCCAATGTGCTCATCTGATGCCACTCATCGCGTACCGATCGGAGTCGATGGGCCCGTCGTCGACCTCGGAATTTGGATGGCGCGTGCGATGGCTCACGCTTTGGTCGCTCAAGGGCAGGTGGTCCCGCCTCCCCGAACCATCCCGCACTGATTGACACCGGAGCGGACCGAACTGCGATCCACCCAAATGCCTTGGCTCCGATCGCTTCGCCTCCTTCCGGGACGGTCTTGGTGCGCCGACCGGGTGCTACCTCTGCCGCTCGGCGGGTTAACCTCCACAATGTGCGTCTCGCCTTTGGTGGAGTCGCGGTTACGTCGACAAGAGGTCCGTGGGTCGAAGTGGAATCCGTTGCTGTCGTGCCCGCCGATCCCAGTATCTTGGCGTTGATCGGTCGGGACATGCTTGCTCACTGTCAGTTTGTCTACGACGGACTGAAAGGCGAGGTACTCTTGGTCTGTTGAAGTGCTTGCCCACAATTCCTGGACGAGTAGCTGCCGCCTTAGAGCTAATGGCCCGTAGCTGGCCGCCCGGTTGAGAAAGCATCAAGCTCGGCTCACCCAAATACGAGCTTGCCACCGCCAAGGGTCTGCTCGTCGAAGGATTCCAACCTTCATCGTTTATCTGATCCTTCTCCGCAAATCTGTCCGGCTTCTTACCGACCCCGCCCGTTCGATGGACGGCGTGCAGGCGTGCGAGAGGAGTCTGGGGTTATGATAAAATGGGCGGGTCGTAGCGAGCAAGGAGATGCAACCGATCATCTTAAAAAAAATTGCTTGGGAGAGGAGTTAAACATGAAGACCATTAATATCGAGATCCCCGACAGCTTAACCCCGTTAGAGTGGGGATCAGACGAAGCTTTCGCTTCCGAGCTTCGACTGGCGGCGGCGATCCAATGGTATTCTCAGGGTGTGATCTCGCAAGGGAGGGCCGCTGAAATCGCCGGGCTGGACCGGACGAGTTTTCTCCTCGCGCTCGGCCGGGCAAAAGTGGACGCTTTTCAGATTACCGACGAGGAGCTGAAGGAGGAGGTCGAGCGTGGCCTGGAAGCGTATCGTCAACGCCTCGCCGTTGATCTTCCTGACTCGGCTGGGTCGTCTAGTGGACCTCCTAAATGAACCGGGCGTGGAAGTGGTCGTTCCCAATGCCGTGTTGGGTGAACTCGGTGGCCTGGGCCCGGACGATCCCGCGGCTGTGGCGGTCCGTTCGACACCTTGAATTCACGTCGTGCCGACGCCTGCGATACCCGACTTTCTTCAGGTCCCGAAGCTCGGCGCGGGGGAAACGGCCGTTCTGGCTCTTGCTCTGGCGGAGCCCGGACCAGACAAGGACGTGGTGATCGACGATTGGAACGTGAGACGAGCGCGGAGGGACTCGGCATTCCACTCCGGGGTACGCTGGCGTGCCTCTTGATTGCCAAGAACCTCGGCGGGATCGAATCAGTTCGACCGCTCCTCGAACAACTTCGTCAAAGCGGAATGTACCTCTCAGATGAGTTGATGCACCGACTGCTCAAACAGGCTGGGGAATGACGTTCGTGGTCGGGGAAGGTGGAAAAGGGGTCGGGATCGAATCGCTCCTGACCCTTTTTCTGCTTCGATTGCCTCGATAGGGAGCCACGGTTCGATGAGGAGCTTCGGTCCGGGCATGGGGGCGCTGCCGGGTCAAGAATTCCTGGAGTTGGTCCTCAGGCCTGTCGCTGTGCGGGCAAGAGATTGATTCGACCGAGATAAGCGACAGCATCCTTGACCTGATCGAGCGTGACTTCCCAACCGAAGCGTGAGGCGAGTCGGGCGAGGTCAGACTCGCTGGCCTGTCCATTCGTGTCCTGGAGCATGAAGTAGGTCTTGGCGGCGATCGATAGCTTCATGTAGTCGAGTTCGCCGGCACGTTTTAAGAAATCAGCCGCATTCTGGAGCTTCTTCCAGAAGTCGGGGTGGCGGCTGAAGGTCACCTCGGCGAACCGCTTTCCCTCTTCGTTGAAACGGTAGTCGTATCTGCGAACCTCGAACCCCGACCTGTCCACCGTCCCACCGCTGGAGGACGTCAGGTTGACGGCGCCGATGGTGCTCAACCAGCCGATCGCATCGGCCACTTCATCGGAGTAAGGACCGTAGAAGTGGGCACGGTAGCCGAGGTCGTCGATGCAGCCCGTCATCAACCCCAGGAAGTAGACGGTCTTTTGGAACTTCGTCTTGCCCTGGATCTCACCGCCCATCGCTAGCATGGCGAGCAGCACGAAATCTTTTGAGTCCATCAGGAAACTCCCTGCCGGGCCGCTCCAGCGATCGATTCGATCGCCTCACGGATCGGCTGCTTGAGGGCTTTCAACAACTTCGATCGCTGGGTCCGCTCAGACCAGGAAACCGGGGCATAGACCTCGACGGACCCCTCGGTATAGCTGGCGTTGATCGAGGCAAAGAGGGCCGAGTCCTGTTCAAAGGGCCTCGGTTCCGGCAGGCGGCGCACGGCATACCCGCCTCATCATTGCGTGAGGTGGTCCGCACAGACTTGGTGTCGAATCCGTGGACAATGACCTCGAATGCATCGATTTGGCCAAGATCCTGGCTACAAAGGATTCCCGCGATCCTCTGTTCGATCTCCGTTCGGATCGGATCGTTCTCTCGATTGCCAATCTTCAGGAGCAGGGCACTGACCTCGGAGTCGAACTCCGTCACATTCTCGACGTAAACTCGCTTGTTCAGCCGGCGATTCTGGAGTCGCTCGAAGAATTTTCCGCACCACGTCTTTGGCTTTCCTACGTTGTCGAACTGGATCATGAGCCGGGCGTCCGTCCATTTTGTGTACTGCTGGAAGAACTCCGCCGAGTTGTCGAACGTGTAGATCTTACGAAGATCATCCAGTCCGTCCTCCTCGATGCCAAGGACGATCGCCCGGATTATCATCTGGTCCGTAACGAGACGGACACGGTGCCGATACACATTGGTCGTCATGTAATACTTGGCCAGGACGTACTGCTCCACGGCATGAACGCCGTCGGGATCGATCATCAGCTCCTTTTCCTCTTCATCGCCGTGGAGGACGAGAGATCGGCGGAGTTGGTGGATATCAAAGACACCGTACTCGACTCCGCAGAACAGGCTGTCCCGTAGCAAGTAATCCTGCTTATCCGCATCGAGCGGGCCCGAGACGATCGCCTTCATCACTGGCTGGCCATGCCCCACGGAAAGGAGTTTCACGATCTCGTCAGCGGTATCCTCGCCGATGATCTTCACGATGTCTGGGTCGTGTTTGATCAGGTGGGCCGTGACAAGTTCATGGATCTTCTCCTTCTTCTGTTCTGGGGACAACTTCGACCGGTCGGCATAGCGTTCCAGCAGATTCTCGGAGACGTGGCTGAATGGCCCGTGCCCAAGGTCATGCAACAACGCAGCCATCCTGACCAGGGTTGTCTCGGAATCCTCTGTTAGCCTGAGTTGCCGCGCAAGCATCCCGGCGACGTGGCAGACGCCGAGACTATGATCGAATCGGGTGTGCAGCGCTCCGGATAAACCAAATTCGCCATTGCAAGCTGGCGGATGCCCCGCAATCGCTGAAAGAGAGGCGTCCCGACGAGCTTGATCTCCTTCTCCCACAACTCGACGAAGTTGTGGACAGGATCACGGATTTGGTGCCTCCCGGACAACGTTCCGACTCCTCCCACCGAGCGGGCCGCGGACTGCGCAGTCTACGATACTGTTCGTCTGTCTACAACGTCATTCTTGAGCAAGTAGGATACGAAAAGCCCGCTGCGATCGTAAACCCCAGGAGCGAGTCGTGACCTAGGACAGAAGGGGGGACATAGCGTACTTCTTGGCCACCGTTCGAGGTCAAGTCTGTCCATCGTTTTGGCGAGTGACTTCGGCCGACAAGTGCTACGTCCCGCATTTGTTCGGCTTACATTTCCCATTTTTTGGTTCCTTATCGGTGAAATGATCGGAGACGTCTGCGGGCGCGACGAACGGCAACTCAAAACAGTCCTTCGGCGATGAGCGATTCTCGCAAGGTGAGTGCCTCATCGCAGTTGATTTGCAGTACGCGGATCGTCGTGCGGCCAATGGCGGTCCGGCCGAGAAGCGTCGGGCCGTCATAGCGGAAATGGTGCGTCCATTTGTGGCGGCGGGGATGGAATAGCCTGGTCAGCTTCCGGGTCAGCGGGTCAAATCCCGAAATATCCGAGCCTTTGAAACTATTACAATACCAGCATGCGTTTGCGAGATTCGAGGCGATGGTCGGTCCGTGATGCTTGCGGGATATGATATGGTCGATCTCGAAGGGGACCGAGGTAGCGGCCTGGGGCAGGCGGCAGTATTCGCATCGCCCGGCGGCACGCTCGCGGACGATCTGTGGCAGGCTGGCGGCCATGGTGTTAGTGGACCGCCTCGTGCTTCTTCAGCGAGCGGCGGGCCTTCGAGTGGATCAGGTCGAGCAGAAAGCTAACGCGGCGGTAGTTTTCCATCTCCGCCTTCTCCTTCGGCGAAAGCCGGTCCTCCTGGTTCTTAACGGCCAGCTCGTGCATGCGGTCGAGTTCATGGCTGTCGAAACGAATCGCCAGCAACGCCTCGGCGGCTTCGACGCGAAGGTCACCGTTGTCTGGGCGGATCAGGCGGCCCAGGATCGCTGCTTCGCTGGTAGCGGAGACGTTGGTGTCGGTAGCCATAGGTTGAATCCCAGATTTAAGTTACGATGCCGACTTTCGATCATTCTAACTGAAATCTGCATGTTCGGCAAACTGATGTGCGATGGAGTCAAGGACTTTCCCGAGATCCCGCGGCTTCTGATCGCAAAGGCTTTGGCTTCGGATTCTTTTAGTCCGGCGACTCGCGACTCTACCTGGCAGGCTGATCGTGGCCGATAACCCGGATAGAATCCTTGGGGTGTCCGCGCTGACCCGTAGCACGTGGCCGACAAGCCGGACGACAGCATCTACCGATCGCCGACGAACGGTTCCGCCGGCACTTGGAACGCCTGGAACAGGAAGAGCGAGGGAATTAGTTATGGCTATCCGGTTTGATGATTATATGGCCAAGCTTCCGAAGAAGAGGCAGCAGGCGATCAAGAAACGGACCGCGGAGCTGATCGCCGAAGAAGTGACTCTGCGTCAGTTGCGTGAAGCCCGCGAGCGGTCCCAGGAAGAGGTGGCGAAGAAGCTGCACATCAAACAGGCGGCTGTCTCAAAGCTCGAACGTCGCACCGATATGTACCTCAGCACCTTGCGGAACGATATCGAGGCGATGGGCGGGGAACTCGAAATCGTCGCCCGGTTTCCCAACCAGGCCATGCGCATTACGCAGTTCCAGACGCTTGATCTCGAAGGAAGCTCGCAGGGATGATGTGATCCAGGATGCCCTCACCTTGCTCCAACAAGCCATGCCCGCGGATAGTGCGATGCCTCATCGGCGCACCAAGCGAGCTATTGAGAGCCAGGAAAGTCATGTCTGCGGAACGGAGACGATTGCGTCGACACCTGGCCAGATGCGGCCGGGGCCCACACTAGCCCAACGCGCAAGTTTTGATGTTGCACTGTTTGACGATCTCGCGCCGTAAGGCTCTGCTGTGTTGGTACTTGCGAACGCATAAAAATCGACTATTTTCAGCCGCCGCGTGCTACGGAAATCCCTGAAATTCGGGGGTTTTCGGCATAAGTGACGTCAAATAGCGCAACATCAAAAGCGCGAGCGAGGGACGCTGGCCAAGGACCGTTGCCGATGCACAGCCGGTCCCCTCGCTCACGCTTCGGGTTGGTATGGGAGCAGCGTTCGGGGAGCGCATTACTTTCCTGACTCTCAATAAACCCAACGCGGCGAAGCCGCAACCAAAGAGGATGGGCAAGAACGGCGTTCTCCGATCAAAATGGGGTTTGCACACAACCTACTTCGCAGGAACAGGTCCCGGAAGGTTGGGGGTTGCGGCCTCGGTCTGCGGCCACGACGCCCTGAGCGAATGGCTCAGCCCCACGCGATGAATGAACGCGACGTCGTTGAAGTCGCTCATCGGTTCGGGCAGCGCGCCGCTGCCGTAGAACCCCAGCTTGACCACGTCGTTGTGCTCGGGCTTGTCATCGTGTACGCGGACGGCGTAGGCGATATCGTCGCGGAACCAGCACGCTCCGGGCGCCGACGCGCTGGACCCGGTGGGCGAAGAGATAGCTGCGCGAGAACCAGCCGGTGCCGGTTTCGCGGACAGCGGCCTGCATCGTGATGAACTGCTCCGACCAGGGCCGATCGGCGGTCGTCCCGTTCCCGCTAAAGTGGTAGAGCCGGCCGCGCGCCTCGAAGCCCGGCTCGGGACGCCACAAGAGCGACATCCGATGCGCGGCGTGCACGGCGAACGGCCTGGCCCCATCGATGGCTGGGCAGCTTCGCCGTTGACCCACTGCCGGCGCGACTCGCGCCAGCGGCCGGCCGCCGTGTGGACAAAGCGCCGGACCTCCGTCCACGACCGATGGTTGGGGTCAGTCGCCTCGACCAGCCCGACACAGAGCGCGGGCGTCTCGCCGTCGCGCGCCTCCACGGCAGCCACGGGCACCGCGCTTGCGAAGCCCGACTCCTCTTCACGCCCGAAGCGGGGCTCGGGCGCCGGCGACGTCGATCAGCCGAAGGCCGATCGGACGGTCGGGCGACCGCCACAAAAGCAGCGCCAGGCCGCCCGTCGAAGGACGCCAGGGTCGGCTCTCCGACCCCACCAGGGACGGCGATCGCCGGCCCGATCGTGGGATGGTCGCCGCCCGGAACGATCCGGCGCACGACGACGCGATCGGCCGTGCGGTACGCGACCCACGTGGCGCCTCGAGCGTATGCGGCCGTCGGGTCGCCGACGACGCCCGCGGGCTCGACGACGATCTCGGGCGACCAGCGTGCACCGTCCTTGTCGACATCCGTGCCGAGCCACTCGCGGAGGTGCAGGCCCCCCCACGCGGCAGGAAGAGGAGGAGGCGACCGTTTTTGGGCGCGCCATGCGTCACCAACACCGGCGCGGCATCGGCGCGGCCGACATCGTACTGCGGGCCGAAGTCCGTGCCGTGGTCGTAGTTGATGTCGGCCACCACGTTCTCCTCGCCCAGCACCCCGTTCCAGTTCCAGTCGATCAGGGTCGAGCGTCCGTCGCGGCTCGGCGCGAGCCGGTACTGGAAAGGGGTCATCGCCAGGAACTCGACCTTCCTTAGCGGGAACGGCAGCCGCTCCGAGAGGTGCCGCTCGTTGAGCACCAGCGAAGAGAGCGCTCCCTCCGAATAACGGCCAGGTCGAGGCGGTGTCCGGCACCTACAATGTACGTATAATTCATGATGCTGTTATAGATCGGGCAATTGTGCGGCTGGAACCCGTCGTGGCCCAGGCCGAGCTCGTGCCCAAACTCGTGCGACATCACGTCGTGGATGGGGGGGCCCAGATGGAACTTGCCGTTCACGCCACTGAGCACGGCGACGGAGAAGCCCGGGTCGCCCTCTGCGCCGCAGAACATCGTGTGCACGACGCCGATGTGGTGCGCGCGGGGGATAACGTTTGTCGAACTCTTTGACAACGTTGTCGAAATCGGCATGTGGCGTGGGAGGGCGATAGACGATGTGCATCGCGATCCCACGAGTGCCGTCCGGATTCGCGACCGGGAGTGACGCGAAGTAACGGACCGTCACGGGCACCTCGGTCTGGAGCAGCGGCACGTCGACGGTGTCGAACCGCTCGAGCTCGACGATGACATCGCTGCGGCCGGGCTTGCAGCCGAGAGCCTTGAGGTCAAGCCCCCCCGGCTTGATCGCGCCCGTCTCCCATTCGTCGGGCAGGCCGTCCAGGTCGTCGTCAAGATAGCCGTGGTGTGCGTCGCCCGCGTGCGACAGCGAAGTGAATCAAGACTTCCGGGCCGCCCGCGTACTGGGGAGGTCGTGCTTGCGGATGAGGTCGTCCATGCCATTGCCGTCGATGTCACCGACGCACCACCAAGGCTCGCGCTTCCACTCAGCCGCGGCCGGGAGCGTGTCGAGCTCGATGGGTGACGTGGGATCGCCCCCAGGCAGAAGCCGGCGGCCGGCGATGATGTCGTGCCGTTGAACGACCAAGGAATCGACCGACCGCGAGATGCGCGCCGGGACCAATTTCGAGCAGGCGCTCGGGCCTTCCCCACCTGGAGGTCGTCACCGCCGAACGTGAGCGTGGCCGCGAAGAGGTTTCCCGGCGGGTCGATCCAGACCAGCCGGTTGCGCGCCTCCGAGCCGAACTTGCCGACTCCCAGCTCCACCGCGTCGGTCGGTGCACCGCGCGCGAGTGAGGCGACGAACCTTGGCCGCCCTTCGTCGCCGGGCTGATTCAAGAGCAAGAGGAGCTCGCCCGTCGCCCCGTGGGAAGAGCACGTCGAGGCGCCCGTCGTGGTTGACATCGGTGCTGAAACCGCGCGTGATCGAGGAGGGGACGGCGGACTGGAGAGACCGTGCCGACGCGATCGCTGCGGGAGTAAGTGCTGGTGCCGCGCTTCACGCCCGAAGCCATGAGCAGCGCGCCGTCGCGTCCGAGTGCGACCACCTGATCGCCCGCGCCGCCCATGAAGCGGCCGACGACGGCCGCCACGAGGTTGTTACCGAATCGGGTTTGCCGCTCGGGATCCTCGACCCACTTGCCCAGAGGCGAGGTTCTTGCGACCGCGATCGTTCCCGCGAGGGTCGACGGCGACCAGCTCGGCCCGGCCGTCTCCGTCGGCGTCGCCGGCCAGCGAGATCCCGGAGGGTATGGCCCAGTTGTCCAACCAGTACCGCGGCGCGCTCAGGCGGAACGTCTCGTCCGCCCCCATCACCGCGCTCGGAGCGAGCACGACCAAACTCAACAGCATCAGTGAAACACGGCCTGCTGTCAGCATCGGCTTCATGGCGAC
The DNA here is from genome assembly GCA_963720335.1 of uncultured Planctomycetota bacterium. Taxonomy (GTDB): domain Bacteria; phylum Planctomycetota; class Planctomycetia; order Isosphaerales; family Isosphaeraceae; genus CAVRFS01. Next base: position 32,955 of record CAVRFS010000082.1, read on the forward strand.
GTCTCCGCAGCCCGAAACTCCCGAATCCTCCCCGTGCGTTGGCATGGACCGGACCATCTGAAGAATCTCAGCCGGCCGAACGAAAGGCTCGCGCTTCGCGTAGGGGGAAATTGAGAACCGGCGACGAGCACCGAGACCTCCAGGCAACTTGAGCAAGAACCGCCCTAATCTCCTGCATGACAGGTTCTGATGCAAGACCTTACATTCACTTTCCTCACGTGGTCCCTAGAGCCCGGGAAAAATCTAGCGCACTCGCGAGCATGCATGGGCACAACACTCTCTTGGCAATGCCCGACGTCCATGATAGGCTGAAAACCAAGGGAGGACATTACCCATGATGACCGTTCACTTACCCGAAGACTCAGCAGAGCTTGCGTCGAAACCGAGGTGCAGAGCGGGCGGTTTGCTTCGCCGGACGAGGCGATGAGCGACGCTCTCCGTTTGCATCGGCAGAAGAAGCAGGAGACTCAATCCCCAAGGAAGGCACTCACCCCGGACGACCTGAACCGGCAATTACTGGAAGCGGGCTTACTCAGCAAGATACGAGCCAGGCCCGACCCCATGGACTATCAGGAGTTCTCGCCCATCGCTTTCGAAGGCGCGCCACTCTCTGAAACCATCATCCGTGAGCGCCCGCTAGGTGGCCGTCTATCCTTTCG
>CAVRFS010000083.1:0-38511 GCA_963720335.1 uncultured Planctomycetota bacterium
ACCGGCTGAAAGTCTGGGCATTTGGCTGGGTCGAGCGGAGTTGGAGGAAGACTGGTCATCAAGCCGGTTGCCAGTAACTGCTGCTTGAACTCATCCTCGGTGAGCGGCTTCTTGGCGGCTGACTCCAGTTCGCTCTGATTGAGCAAACGCAACGCCGCATCGATCACTTCGCTTTCAGTCGCGAACCGACCACTCTGGACCTGGAAACGGATAACCCGTTCCGAGTCGTCAGAAACATGGACATTCATTGTGAAACCTCCTAAGCTACAATCAGCATAGCACAATCGCCTCAAGTTACCAAGGCTGCTCATGTTGTGTTGTCGTACGACAATCGCCGGTAGGTCATTTCAACGGTCAGAGCACGGTTGCCTCATTCTCTCGTCAGCGCCTCATCCAGGTTGAGGATCGCCAGGCAGACGGCGGACAGCGCGGCGTGCTCCGACGATGTCGAGCGATTCGTCTCGCCTGGCGGCACCCACACTCAAGAACGCCCTGGCACTTTCGATGATCGGCTTTGTAAATCGCCGCCTGCTTGTGGTACGCGCGGCGCAAGACCTTCAGGTCGTGGTCGGTTGCCTTTCGACAGAGGACACGGCGAAACGCATAGGTGAGCCGGCCATCGAGATCGTGGGAGGCTTTCATACTGTGTTGAGCGAGCATCCTGGCGGCCTCGACCCAGGTCGGGTCGTTGAGCGTCGTGAGAGCGTGCAGTGGCGTGCTGGTCGTGGTCGATCGCACCCGGCACGTCTGCCGATTCGATGCGTCGAACATGTTGGCCGGGCTGACGGTGCGCCGCCAGAACGTGTACAGACTGCGGCGATAGAGGTCGTCGCCCGAGGAGGCGGGATAGGTAAAGTCGCGTTCCTTCGTGATCGCCAGCGCCTCCCAGATCGCGTCGGGCTGATAAGGGTACACGGGAGGTCCGCCGATTCGCCGATCGAGCAATCCGGCGGATGCTAGTGCCCAGTCGCGGAGGATCAGCGACGGCATCCGGAACCGGCTCGAGCGCGCGTACAGGCGGTTCTCGATGTCGCGGGCGCGATGCTCGGGAGTCACCCGGCTCGACTGCCGATAAGTGGCACTCGTGACGATCAGCCTATGCATCGCCTTCATGCTCCAGCCGCGAGTGCGAAACTCGACGGCCAGCCAGTCCAGGAGTGCGCCGTGAACCGGATACTCGCTCTGCACGCCGAAGTCTTCGGAGGTCTTCACGATCCCGGTCCCGAAGAAGTGTTGCCACATGCGATTGACCTGCACGCGCGCGGTGAGCGGGTGCTCGGGCGCAGACCAGCCACCGGGCAAACCCGAGTCGATTGGCCGGGCTACCCTTGGGCAGAGGCGGCAGGAACCTCGGGGTTGAGAACGAGACTTTCTCCCCCGGCTTCAGGTACTCGCCACGAGTGAGGATCGCGGTCTGGCGCGGCCTGGCGTCGCTCATCACCATGACGCGCGGGAGCTTGTCGCGCTGGTAGTCGGCCAGTTGTTTCTTGAGCCCGTCGAGCTTGGCGATCGCCGGCAGCTTTCCGGCCAGGCTCGGCCGCACCTTGTCGTCGAAGTGCTTCCGCAGACCGGTGTCGAGCGACTTCTTTTCGGCGTCCGTGCGGTTGGCTTCCGGCTTGCGGAGGATCGCGGCCAGAGCGTCGGGAAGGCCCTTTTCCGCGGCGGGCTTGCCGTCGCTGGCGATCCCCGCTCGCCAGCCTTCAAAGGCCGAGTCAACGGAGAGCTTCGAATCGTGTTCGGCCGCCGCGATCTGGGATCGGAACTCGGCGATCCGCGCCTTGTTTTCCTCGGTGGGGAGTTCGATGAACGGTGCCGCGACCCGAATTCGCGATGAGAAGAACTGGGGAGTGCCACTCTCCGGCACGCGGTTGAATGCGTCGAGCAAGCCGTAGTAATCGCGCTGGGTGATCGGATCGAACTTGTGGTCGTGACATTGGCGCACGCCATCGTCAGTCCCAGCCAGGTCGTGGCGGTCGTGTCGATCGCGGTCGAACAGGTTCACGAACCGTTGCTCTTCGGCGATCGCGCCTCCCTCGCCGTTCAGCAGATGATTGCGGTTGAACCCGCTGGCGATTTTCTGATCGATGGTGGCCTCCGGCAGCAGGTCGCCGGCCAACTGCCAGATCGTGAATTGATCGAACGGCAGGTCCTGGTTGATCGCCCGGACGACCCAGTCGCGCCAGATCCATTGCCAGGTGTCGCCATCTTGCTGGAAGCCGTTGCTATCCGCGTATCGCGCGGCGTCGAGCCAACCGAGCGCCATGCGTTCGCCATAATTAGGGCTGGCGAGCAAGCGATCGACGAGCTTGTCATACGCTTCGGGATCGGAGTCGGCGACGAACGCATCGACCTCTTCCGGCGTCGGCGGTAGACCCACCAGATCGATCGACAACCGCTTGATGAGTGTCGCCCGGTCGGCTTCCGGTGACGGCGCCAGACCCTCGGCTTCGAGCTTGGCGAGTACGAACCGGTCGATCGGATTGCGCACCCAGTCCGGCTCGCCGCACCGCGGGCTCGTCCGGACGCCTGGGCGTGACATAGGCCCAGTGCGGAGCATACACGGCCCCCTCGGCGATCCAGCGCTCCAGGAGCTTCTTCTGCGTCGGCCGACAGCCGCCGATTCGACTTCGGAGGCGGCATGAGCTTGTGGGGATCGTCGGAGTTGATCCGCTCGATCAGCTCGCTGGAGTCGGTGTCATTGGGGACGATCGCACCGGCCTCGATCGCGGCGTCTCGCACGTCGAGCCGCAGCTCGGCCTGTCGTTTATTGGCATCCTGCCCATGGCAATAGAAGCAGTTCTCCGCCAGGACCGGCCGGATGTCGCGATTGAAGTCGAGGGCTGGAGGCGCAGGCGTGGGTGCGCCGGTCAGTCCGAGAAGCACAGCACATCCTGGCAATAAGAACCCGAGCAACAATCTCAGGAGGCGGTCGATCCCTGCTCTGTGTTCCGCTCTTTTCATCAGAGTCCTCATGCCGGGATGCCCCTTGCCAGCATCGATCGGGCACGCGTTGCGTCGTGCGATCGAACGCACCCTGCTGAATGTTAAACAAATCATACACTAAGGCCGGATTGATTGCATTGACATTTCCATCACGCCCGTGATGCCGGACCGAGTACAATTGACTCGAACGCAGCGGCGGACGTCGAGAAGGTATTCTTCATCGTCGGCGCCGTCCTCGCTTATCTTCCGAGTAGCGGCGCCACCGGATGCTTGAACACCACTTTGCTTTGGCGGGAGCAAAACCGGGTTCGGCCGGGCGAGGGGGTCTGGGCGGTGGTGCTCAGCGAGGCGTGCCCTTTTTCAGGTTGCCGTCTTCGACTTAATTGCCAGCCCGATGAGCCGTCGACCAATTGAGACCGACACCCTCAGGTGGCGTGGAGTCCTTCAAACCATGCAAGACGACATCCCTCGGCGATCGTTCCTGAAGACCTGCGGCGTGACGGGGGCGACGGTCGCACTGGGTCGGTGAGGTCTCGGCCGGGTTCGCGCTCCGTGCCCGCCGCCGAACCCGAGCTGGGTTGACCGGCCCATGCGCTGGGCGCAGTTGACGCTGGTCGAAGACGACCCCGGCAAGTACGACCTCGCTTTCTGGCTGGATTATTTCCGGCGCACCCATTCCGATGCCGCCTGCCTGAGCGCCGGCGGCTGCGTGGCCTACTATCCCACCGAGATCCCGTTGCATCACCGCAGCGCGTGGCTGGGCGACCGCGACTCCTTCGGCGAGCTGGTGGCGGGCTGCCGCAAGCTGGGCATGGTCGTGGTGGCGCGCACCGATCCGCACGCGACCTACCAGGATGTCTACGACGCGCATCCCGACTGGATCGCCGTCGACGCCGACGGCCGCAAGCGCCGGCACTGGGCCTCGCCGGAGATGTGGGTCACCTGCGCGCTGGGCCCTTACAACTTCGAGTTCATGACCGAGGTGCACAAGGAGATCATGAGTCGCGTACCGGGTGGACGGGATCTTCATCAACCGCTGGGCCGGCTCGGGGATGTGCTATTGCGAGCACTGCCGCGAGAATTTCCGAGCGGCGACCGGGCCTCGATCTGCCGCGCACGCAACGATCCGCAGGATCCCGCGCGGCCGCGCCTACATCCTTTGGCGCCAGCAGCGGCTTTTCGAGCTGTGGCGCCTCTGGGACGCGGAGATCCGCAGCATCAATCCCGACTCCTGCTTCATCCCCAACGCGGCGGCGGCGCGACCAGCACGCTGGACATGAAGGACGATCGGCGCGCTGGCGCCCATCCTGTTCGCCGACCGCCAGGCGCGCCGCGGGCTGATGGCTCCGTGGGCCAACGGCAAGAACGCCAAGGAGTACCGCTCCACGATGGGCAACAAGCCGATCGGCGGCATCTTCAGCGTGGGCGTGGAGGAGGCGTACCGCTGGAAGGATTCGGTGCAGAGCGACGGCGGAAATCCGCCTCTGGGTGGCCGACGGCATCGCCAACGGCCTGCGCCCGTGGTTCACCAAGTTCTCGGGCACGCTTCACGACCGGCGCTGGCTCAGCGTGGTCGAGGACATCTACGGCTGGCATCACCGGCGACGAGCGATACCTGCGCAACGAAGCGCCGCTGGCGCGCGTGGCGCCTGGTCTATTCGCAGCAGACCGCGTAGTTCTACGGCGGCGCGCGCGCCGCGGAGAAAGTCGAGGACCATGCGCTCGGCTGGTACCAGGCGCTGGTCGAGGCGCGCGTCCCCTTCGAGATGGTGCACGACCGACTGCTCGATGCCGAGCACCTCGCCGTTCAGGACGCTCATCCTGCCCAACATCGCCGCGCTCTCGGACGCGCAGTGCGGGCAGATGCGCGCAGTTCGTCGCGCGCGGCGGCGGCCTGGTGGCCACGTACGAAACCTCGCTCTACGACGAGCGGGGCGCGCAGCGGGCGACTTCGGCCTGGCCGACTGTTCGGCGTCTCGCTCGACGGGACGCGCCGAAGGGCCGATGCAGAACTCCTATCTGCGACTTCGAGAACGATCCCGCGCACCGGCCAGCGGCATCCGATCCTTGACGGGCCTGGAGGACGCGCCGCGCATCATCAACGGGACCTGCGCGGCTGGACGTCACGCCCCGACGCGAGTTCCCTACCGCGCCGCTGACGCTCATCCCGTCCTATCCCGACCTGCCGATGGAAAAGGTCTATCCCCGCGTCCCCAAGACCGATATCGCCGAGGTGTACCTGCGCGAGATCGGCCCGCGGCCGCGTGGTCTATTTCCCCTGGGACATCGACCGCACCTTCTGGGAGGTCCTGGCGTCGACCACGGCAAGCTGCTCCGCAACGCGGTCGATGGGCAACGAACGAGGAGCCGCCCGGTGCCAGTCACAGGCCCCGGCGTGCTGGACGTGACCGTCTGGCGGCAGAAGGATTCGATCACCGTGCACCTGGTCAACCTGACGAACCCCATGATGATGAAGGGCCCGTTCCGGGAGCTGATCCCGATCGGCGAGCAGCAGGTCGTCGTCCGTCTGCCCGAGGGACTCAAGGCAAGAAAAGTTCACCTTCTGGTGGCGGACCGAGACCTTCCCATCACCCAAAACGGCAACCGCCTGACCGTCGCGGTGCCGGCGATCCGCGATCACGAGGTCGTGGCGATCGATTTCTGAATGGGCGTTCGAGAAGTCTTGTAGGGTGGTGCCGAATGCCGCATCACGGCGTGAGGCCCACCGAAAGCCTTGGCTGTCGCGTTAGGCCCTTGTTTCGTCGCACGGAGGCTGGCACGGATACTTCGAGATGCTCCACCGAACTTCTCCTCTACGCTCCAAGTCTTGGTATGATACGCTGATCGCTATAATGTGAGGCGTATTCGGCGTTCGCACCCTGATCGTGTCCTCGACAGAACGCATTCATCGCATTCGGTGCGGAGGGACTCGCCGTGCAAGACCTCTCGGACAGACAGGCTCGAGTGGATATCCGGTGGGTTGCCGGGCTCCAATTGTTTCATCCCGATGTTCGAGTGTTTATCGATCGTGAATGTGAAGGCGGGCTGTACACGACGGATCAACGGGTGCAACCGTTTCTGCGTGATGGCGGGTTTGCATACGGTAAGTGTCAAGTGTTTGCTCTCTGGAAGTCGGAGACTGTGGAGGTGAACTTATCGGCCGGCGAGAGCCACGTTCAAGTGCGGCTTTTGTAAAGAGTCGACGCTCCGCTCTCTGTTGTATTTCTCGATGTGTTTTGGGGGAAATTTGCTTTCCGCGGTAGGGTTCCCGCTCACGGGCATGGCGGCTATTGGGCTCGGAGTCGTCTCGGTCTTGTTCACCGGTTGGCGAGATTCAATCACGCCCGGGTCCTGGCTCTATCTAAGGCCGCAAGCCGAACGACAATTACTGGCGGTTCCCGACCCACCTATTCTGCAACGACCCCGCATGACAATTCGGGCGTGGATGGTCCTCGTGGCCGTGATCGCCTTTCTTCTCGGGATTGGAGTCGAAGAGCGACTTGATGCAACGCCGGGCCCGGCAGGAGGCCCTGATGGCGATCCGCCGGGATCAGTACCTGGGCTTCGCGAAGCTGCACGCCCACAAAGAGAGTCCTCTCAGGAAGAGCGAAGCGATATGGGCTGAGCTGGAAGCATCCATTCTCGATCGCATTGAAACTCTTTCAAGTGTGAGCTGGTCCGAGCCCGAACGGAATCCTGGGAATACGGAACTTCAGGAGGCGAAGCAGTATCTTGAATGGGTCCGGTCCCAGCGGGCAAAAGAAGCTCAAATGGCAGCTTCCGCGGCTCAGTCGAAGAACAAGTATCTCAATGCGGCGAGCGATCCTTCGGAGCCCGTGGATGACGAACTTCCACTTCCTGGCATTCCACCTATTGGGTCTGGCGCTGGGAACTCGCCTTGAGGTATCTCTTCTGCAGGTGGACCAATGGGAACGCGGGCATTACGGGGCGGGCTTTTTCCCTCGGTCTGGAGCACAACCATGAACGGTCGTCGTCCGGCTGCCGGAAGGAGTCAAGGCGAGAAAAGTTCACCTTCTTGTCGCGGAGCGAGACCTTCCCATCACCCAAAACGGTGACCGTCTGACCGCCGAAGTGCCGGCGATCCGCGATCACGAGGTCGTGGCAATCGATTTTTGAGAAGCAGCGGAACTCGAATAAGGCGGACGATCGGGCGTGTTGTTCCATACACATTCGGACGCCTATAATAGGTTAGCAGCGGAAATCTCTTCGCTGGGAACGCGGCCAGCAGCATGGTTAATCATATGTTCAGTATAGTACGCAACGTTGTCCTGTTCGCCCTTGGGTGGTTGGACCCCGGATCGAGAAGCTCGCCGAAGCTAGGCCGTATCCGGTCGCCCAGGAGGCTCGGCTCGGGTGGCATCCTTAAGAGACGATCGGAAGGGCCTGATTATTGCGGGGCGGGTCGTTGATGGGCTTGGACGCCCCGGTGCCCGGGGTGAAAGTAACGGTAACGTCCAATCGCCCGGGCCAAGCCAAACACACCGAGGCGGTCCTTTTGACCGGCGACGACGGCCGGTATTCTGGCACTATCGCTCGCAGGAATGGGGAGGCTCGTGATTGGCTTCAACTTGAATTTGAAAAAGATGGATATAGTAATCCGACTTTGCTCGGACTCAATCGCGGCCACAAGGACTTCACCCTGAATCGCAAGATCCGATGGGAAGAGATGTCAATCCTCCCGTACAAGAAAGGCGACAGCCTAGACCAAGGCATGCGGGAAGTCCTCTCATCGGACGAATGGGAGACCGAGGAGAACGAGCAGCTCCTCGGTTTTCTCTTCAAGCATCAGGACCGCTTCCGCCCCGCATTTCGCCGGATCATCCAGGATGCCTATGTCGGGAAGAGTGCCGGGACTGGCTCGATGTCTTGGGAGATCCAGGCGACCGAGATCTTTTTCCCAAGGGACGGCAGTATACCCCGAAGCATGAGGTTAAGGAAGCCGACCTCGTGGAGGCAATCAAAGCGACCGCACGCCCTCTGAATTTCTTCTCCTCGAAAGTCAAGCCGGACATCGATGTCGATTTTATGGCGTTTACCAAGGATATGGACAGGGTCATGATCCAATGTGGAATCAACAGGCGTGCGCTGACAGGCATAACATGGAGATTTGTTTTTCAGAAGGTCGGTGATCAGTGGATTCTCCGATCGACGCAGGAGGCAGGGCGTTCGTAGCCCACCCGGGATCGGCTTTAATGAGCAAGGAATACGAATGATTACGCGGCGTGACATCGTGGTTGGCGTATCGACCCTTTCCCCCGAGGACAAACGACGGCAACTCGAGGAGTCCATCGCGTATTGGCAGGAGGCTGGCCCGAAGGCGATATGGGATGCTACCTGCGAGATAACTGCCGAATGGTTTCTCCTTCGCGGCATCGACCCCACCACCCAACGAGTGGACAAGACGGTTTGCGGAATACTCCCTGTTCCTTGGGCCGACTCCGCCGCTACCTCGCCAGATCGAGGATTTCGGCTCCTGGCCGGCAGCGATGCAACGAATCGCGAACATTGCTATCCTTAAGGATGGCGTTGGTCGCATTTCTGATCGTCTGACAAGTGCGAGAAAATGACAAGGAGCCATCGTCATGAGAAGACAAGTTCGCTCGATTTTTCTTTCTGCCTTTAGCCCTGGGGACCATGGGACTCGCGTACGGAATGCTCCGGGCTGCAGAGGCGGGCAATAAGGACGAAAACGAGCAGCGGGTGATCGGGACTTGGAAGTTGGTCTCTGCGAAGTACGGGGATCAAGAGGTTAAGCTGGAAAACCTGGGGACCACCCTGAAGCACGTCACCCCGACCAGCTTTGTGTGGCTAAGCTACAACGATGAGACGAAGGTCGTCTCGCGGACGGCCGGCGGGACCTACACCCTTAAAGGCGATCAGTATGAGGAGACGCCGCGGTATGGATTCGGTGGGGACTTCGACGCCATCCGCGACAAACCGCAGTCCTTCAGCCTCAAGATTGAGGGGGACAAGTGGCACCACAACGGCATGCTCTCGAACGGTGTGAAGATCGCGGAGGTATGGGAACGGTGCAAAAGGTAATTGGCCTAGAGCACAACCATGAGCCTGATCCTACGCAACACTACGCGTTAGGCCTCGCCTCGTCGTACTCACGCTTGGCTCAAGCGGAGTGGACAGTGCTTCGAGAAACGGAACGTCGATGACCAAGGAGTGGAGAACGAGGAGGACTAAGTCATGAATATCAGCTTCGAGATTTCACACGACATTGAGCAGCAGCTTCGCACCGAGGGGGTGGACTTCAACCGCGAAGCAAAGGAGGTCTACCTCATGGAACAGTACCGCCAGGCGAAGCTCTCTCATCGACAGCTTCAGGAGGCGCCTGGGTCTCAGCTTTCACGCGACCGAACAACTCCTGAAGAAGCGAGGCTTGGGCCAAGACGTGGAAATCGACGAATCCGGGGTGGGGCGCGACCGTCTCAGGGAGGCCCGGCCGCGATGATTGTCGTTTGCGACATGGGACCTTTGCATTACCTTGTTCTCATTGGATGCGACCACATATTGCCTGCGATGTTCGACCGTGTGCTAACCGCTCGCGTGATCATCGATGCGGAGATGAGCGACCCCAGCACCCCGGAGCCCGTCCGACGGTGGGCCGCGAGTCCGCCGCGATGGCTTGAGGTCCGAGAGCCGACGCACGTTGAAGACATTCCATCACTCGGCAAGAAAGGGGTGAGAGGAGATGCGGATAGGGCCGTCATTTCTCTCGCTCTCGAAGAACGTGCGGATTTCGTGCTCATGGACGACGTAAAGGCGAGGAAGGAGGTCGTGGCGAGAAAGAAGGCCAATCAGTTGGAGTTGGAGCCGCTTTGGACGCTTGAAGTTCTCGATGAAGCGGCTGAACGAGGACTCATCGACGACCTTCCTGTAAAGCTTGACGCCTTACAGCAACAGACCTCGTTTTACGTCGGCGAGAAGGTCCGGTTGGTCATGGAGGGTATGAAGCAGAGAGACTTCGAGCGGAAGCAAAAGCACGAGCGGAACCCCATATTCACCATAACTTCCCAAACATGTCGCGGGCATAAATGGGGCCGGACTCATCCTGCAGGGTGGAGCACAACCATGAGCCTCATCGTAAGCAGCACGGCCTTTGCCAGCGGGAAACCGATTCCGCGCAGGCATAGTGGTGACGGCGAAGATCTGTCGCCGCCGTTGTCATGGTCTGGCGTACCCTCCTCGGCCCGGGAACTGGCCCTGATCGTCGACGATCCCGATGCGCCCACGCCCGAGCCTTGGGTCCACTGGGTGATCTACAAGATACCGGTCACGACCGAAGGGCTTGCGGAAGGAGTTCCACCCGTGGCGCGGCCGGGTTCTCCTGCCGACGGCCCTTCAGGGCAAGAATTCGTGGGGCTCGGTCGGTTACCGTGGCCCCGCGCCGCCGAAAGGGCACGGCGTGCATCGATATTTCTTCAAGCTTTATGCTCTCGACAAAGGACTCGATCTGCTCGAGGGACTGGACAAACCGAGCCTGCTCAAGGCGATGAAAGGTCACATCGTGGCCGAGGGTGAGTTGATGGGGACTTTCGAGCGGTAGAATCCCGATCGATCGATCGAGGCCAGCCCGACGTGCCAGACAAGCGTGCTCATCGCGGCCCCGACCCGCGCGACGACGAAGCGTTCGGACGGCCGACCTGGCCGGCCTTGCGCGAGGCCGTGGCGGACCTTTCCTGGCTTTTCGGGCGGGGCTACGCGACGGTCTCCGCGCTCAAACTGGTCGGCGATCGTTGGTCCCTGACCGAGCGGCAACGACAGGCCGTGCGCCGGTCGGCCTGCTCGGACGATGCCCGCGAGCGTCGGAGAGCTCATCATGTCGCAGTCGACGACGTCGCCGGCAAGGACCTGGTGATCGACGGTTTCAACGTCCTCACGACAATCGAGGCCGCTCTTGGCGGCGCGGTCGTGCTCATCTGTCGCGACACGACCTGCCGCGACATCGCCGGCATCCACGGCAATTACCGCAAGGTCGCCGAGACTTTGCCAGCCCTCGAAAAACTGGTGACCGTGCTGGCCAGGCTGGGCGTCCGCCAGACTCGTTGGCTGTTTGACCGGCCGGTCTCGAACAGTGGACGAGTTCGGAGCCTCATGCTCAATATGGCCGCCGAACGAGTCCCTGGACTGGTCCGTCGAGCTGGTGGACGACCCCGACCCCCTCCTGAGCGGCTCTCACGAGATCGTGGCGACCTCGGATAGTGCGATCCTCGACGCCGGTCCACCGTGGTTCAACCTGGCTCGGCTCACGATTGAAACCACTTGCCCCGAGGCCAACGTGGTTGATCTATCCTGATGACTACCGTGGTGTCTTGAAGCGTGCCTCTGATACCGGAGACGCCGGTTTGAGTTTCTATCGAGTCCAGTTCGGTCAATAGCGCCTCGATATCCGTGAACGGGCGATCGCCGACGTAGGCCCAGCGGACCAGGCCGTCGCGATCGACGATGAAGGTGCCGTGCAGCGCTTCGCCGTCGTCCTTGTCCCCGCCCGGGACGGTCTTCCAGACGCCGTAGGCCAAGGAGACCGCACGGTCGGGGTCGCTCAGGAGCGGGATCTGAAATCCCCGAACTTGCGCATCCGTTCCAGCGAGAACTCGGGGGCGTCGCCGCTGATCGCCAGCACCCGCGTGCCCCGCTCGCGGAACCGCGGCATCGCCACATCCAGCTCGACCAGGTGGGTGACGCACGCCATGCAGGTGGAGCCCAGGTAGAAGACGACGACGACCGGCCCGCTCGGCGACGCTCCGGCCAGGTTCCAGGTTTTCCCCCGGGCGTCCTTCAGCACGAGCGCCGGCGCCGGGCGGCCGAGCAAGCGGATGGTCTTGGCTCGGGACGCGGTGTCCAGCCTGCCTGTCCTGGCACGATGGCCGGGGAGGCCGACCGGCGCCTGTCGGCCATGATCTGCCGCATCAGGTCGACCTGGACGATGCCCCGGGTGTGCCCGGAGCGCATCGACCTTCGACCGGTGGAAGATCCCCGCGACGGGCCGGGCGGGACGCTGTCCGTAGAGTTTCCACCCCGTCCATGCCGCGGAGAGGGCGATGACGGCGATCAGGGCGGACGCGATAGATGAACTTCTTCATCGGCGGACAGGCCTCCTTTCGAGTCACTTGAAATACGGCTTCGACTCGCGGAGTTCATACGCCTGTTTCTCGGCCCCGGCCCAGTCGCCGGCCTGGGCTTTCTTGAGATCTCCTGGAGGTCCTTGTAGCCGTCGTCGGAGAGCTCGCCCGAGGCGTGGCGCTCGTCGATCCGCTTGATGTCCTTGTCCAGCTCTTTCTGGTTCTTCAGCGAGATGGCCGTCAGCAGGGCCTCGAGCTCGCGGCGGTTCTTCAGCTCGCGGACCGAAGGCTCGCCGCAGCCGGCGAGCAGATCAGCAGAGCCATCCAGCCAAGCTCGTCGCGATCGCGTGGCCGCGATTCGCCGGCATGGATTCGCGATCGCCGGAGCTCTCAATAGGAGTCGGCACTGATCACCTCCCCGTTGCTGCGGCTGCTCAGGGCGGCCCAGGTCAGCAAGTTGATCGACTGCTTGATGAACCGGACCGAGCCGTCGCCCATCAGCACGTTGGCCCCGCCGGGGTGCAGCGAGTACATCTCGTCGGTGTGGCCGAGCGGGCTGTTCGGCGGATGGATGACGACCGGGTCCTCGTAGAGCGACGGGCCGCTGTGGGCCGCGAGGATGGCGTTGGCATAGTCGTAGTTGACGCCCAGCCCGCCAGTCCCCAGGCTGGCGAACGCGTTGTAGGCAAAGTGCCGGTAGCCGGGGATGATCCCCACCCAGGTGGCGTCCGACAGGTACGGCGTCCGCTCGCCCGCGACGACCGTGTTGCTCAGGCCGTCGGTCACGCCGGCGTAGGTGATGTGGCTGTTGCGGTAGATCGGCCCGTTGCATCCCGTGACCGTGTTGTCGTAGTTGACGGTCGCCGGCATGCCCGAGTCGTTCCAGCCGACGTTGTACACGTAGTCGGAGCGGGCGAAGTATTGATTGGCCACCGGCAACAGGTTCAGGTTGGCGTCGACCATCGGCACCGTCGGCGTCGGGTTGTTCGCCGACGGGCAGTTGTAGACGTTGATCTGGACCATGACCACCGTGCCGTTGTCCGCCACCCAGGTGGGCAGGTTGACGTTGATCGCGTTGTAGAGCGGCGCTTGCTCGAGCTACGGCAACAGCAGGGCCAGCCAGCCCCAGCCCGGCCCGTTGTCGCCCGTCTGCGGGTCCGGGTTGTTCCCCGGCACCCCGAAGAACGGCCAAAGGCACGGTCGAGCTGATGTACCCCGAGACGATGCAGCCCACTGCTCGACTCGTAGTTGGCGATCGCCAGGCCGATCTGCTTCATGTTGTTCACGCACTGCGTCCGCCGCGCCGCCTCGCGGGCCGCCTGGACCGCGGGCAGCAAGCAGGGCGATCAGGACCGCGATGATCGCGATCACCACCAGCAACTCGATCAGCGTAAACCCAGCCCGATCATCTCGTCCTCTCCGGCGAGTGGACATGGACCGACCCCTCCTTTGAAAAACTCGGAACAAAAGACGATTGGAAATCCTAACCACAAACTTTGTGGGGGTCAATATCGAGTTTTGGGATTCCCAAATTATGAGACAGGCAACCCTAATTCGGGATATCGATCAGAAGCCGGGACTATCGGCCGGGCGTTGGCTTGGGGAAGATGGCCTTGGTGATGTCGGTCAGGCTTTCGAGCCTGGCGTGGGAATATTCAGGCTTGAATCTGATGAAAACCGCTCAACTCGCGTTAACCATACTGACGGGGCTGGTCATTAGCAGTTCGGTGTCGCTTGGAGCCGATCAGACCCGGGTATTGAGCGAGCCACAACTCGAGCGTCCGACGCTGCACAGCCTGGGCGTTTACTGGATCGTCGCCGGCGACGATAACCGCAACGCCTCTGTTCACCTGGAATACCACAAGGCGGGTACGTCGAGCTGGCACGCGGGTGCGGCCTGGTGCGAGTGGAACAAAGGGCTCATCTGATGGAACGATATGGCAGCCAGCTCAAGGTGCCCGATGATTGCTGGTTGTTCGCCGGCAGCGTGCTGCTGCTGGAAACCGGGACGAGCTACGAGCTGCGGTTGACGCTCAGCGATCCGGATGGAAAAGGTGCTGGAGCGAAGGTTTCCCGGGTGCTGAAGGCGCAAACACGATCGGAGCAGCACGTTTCGGCCAGCGCTCGGCAACGTCACGTCGTGCCAGGATCCGGCGGGGGCACGGGAACGGCTGCTGACCCTTTCCGTGGATTGGCAGTTGCCAGCAAGGCCGCGGCCCCGGCGATCTGTTCTTGCTTCATCCCGGCGTCTACGAAGGGCCCTGGGTCATCAACCGGAGCGGCATGCCGGCAAAGCCGATCGTGTGGCGCGGGCTGGCAGACAAGGGCAGCGTCCCGGTCGTGATCGACGGCCAAGGTGCATCCCCCAGCCGGCCGGCGCACGCAATTGAGGTGTCCGGAACGCATGACGTCTGGCTCGAGGATCTCACGGTCCAGAACGCCATGCATGGGGTGACGTTTCACGACTCGGCGCGGATTGTCGTTCGGCGGTGTCATATCCGGAAAGTCGAATACGGCATGAATGCCGCCAGGAACACCCAGGGGACCGCTCAAGATCACTTCATCGCGGACAACGTGATCGAAGGCCCGTCGAGCTGGCCGCGGACCAAGGGAATCGAAAACGCCCGCGGCATCCAGATCACCGGCGAAGGACACGTCGTCTGCTACAACCGCATCCGAGGATTCGCCGACGCCATCGACACGTTTCCATCTCCCGGGTGCTCGGCCATCGACATGCATAACAACGAGCTGAGCGAGCTGACCGACGACGGCATCGAGATGGACTACTCCGAGCGCAACACCCGCTGTTTCTTCAACCGGATAACGAACGTCTTCCAGGGCATCTCGATGCAGCCGGTGTATGGCGGGCCGGTCTATGTATTTCGCAACGTGATGGACAACGTGGCGGTCGAGCCGTTCAAACTGCACAATAGTCCGTCGGGCTGCCTGATCTTCCACAATACGTCGGTGAAGAAAGGCATGCCGTCTCTCCTCTGGACATCCGAGCCGGTGCGCCATTGCCTGTCACGGAACAACCTGTTCATCGGGACAGCCGGCGACTATGCGTTTGACTCGACGGCCCCGATGGTTGACTGCGACTTCGACTACGACGGGTTCGGCGGCGGGCCGTTCCGACTGTTCCTGCGCTGGAACCGCACTCGGTATGCGACGCTGGAGGAAGTCCGCAAGCACACCGGTGTACAAGCACGCGGTCCTGATGAATGCGGCCTCGGGGTTTGCGTCGGGTGCACTACCCCCTTCGGATATAGACAAGCCGCGATCGACTCCATCCGACTTCCGGCTGTGCATCCGGGTCGGCGGCTGTCGATGGCGGAGTGGTGTTGCCGGGCCTGAACGATGGCTTCCGCTCGCGAACGCCCGGATCTCGGCGAGTACGGAACTGGGCGACCCCCTGCCCCATTATGGGCCGAGATGCCCGTCGGCAAGGGGCGGCCTTGAAACTTGGCCGGGAAACCACGATCGATATCTGGCCTTGGGCCAGCTCTTCTCATGGAACGGGTCGACGGGTTGTTCGTCAACAACCGAAGGTCAGGCCCTGCCTTTCCAGACCGATGGGTCACGCCGGCCGTGAAGAATTGCGATGACTTCGATCCGAGCAGGAAGGATGCGATAGAAGATAAGATATGGATACTTGATGACTCTCGCCCGCCGCACCGCTTTGTAGATCACTGGGTGTAACTCCGGCAATCGCTGGATTCGATCCAGCACTTCTTGAACGCGCATGACGAATCGATCCCCCAGTCCGGCCTTTTGCTCGTACCAGTCCGCCGCGACGTCAAACTCCCGCTCAGCCGCCGGGCTGAGGATCACTGGGAGGTTCATTTCCGGAACCGTTCGAGTGCCCGGTCTTTAACCACTTCCCAAGGGATACCGACTTCCGGGTTGCGGTCCAGTTCCGCAATCCGACAATCGAGCCTCCGCTTTCAGCTCCTCGGTAAGTTCCGCCTCGTGGCCCTCATCGACGAGCCGATCCGATAAGTCCTGCACGAGACGGATACGCTCCTCAATGGGCCATGTTTGCACCTCACTGAGGACGGATTGGTAGTTCATAGGTCACCTTTCCCGCGGAAGGATGCTCCACAAGGTTGCGGCGTGTCCCCGACTTCTAAGCAAGTATATCTCGCGAGCCCTGTCGGGGCTATCCCGACCTTGAGGAGGCTCCTCGTATGCCAGTACGGCCCATCAAAACTGAGCAAATATGTCTCCGGTCGCGGTGCTTAAGCCTGGAATTCCGCAGCTTGAAGGTGAGGAATATGGGGACAGGCCTATCGACGAACCTATCCCCCAGTCCCGCCTTCTGTTCGTCCGGGGCGGCCGCGGCGTTGACCTCTCGCTCGGCCAGCCGGACGGAGGACGACTGGGAAGCTCTTTTCCATACCGTGCGGTTGCATTCGCCAACGCACCCGTTTCCATCCCGCGACGAATACGACAAAGGTCAAGATACTCAAAAGGGACGCATGCTCGTTGAGCTACTTCGCCTGCCATTCGCGCGCGTAAGGCAGCGTGACGAGAATTCCAAAGTCAAACCGGGAAAGGGGATTCAAGGTGCTCCGCAATCTGGACAGACGGCTTTTCGGTTGACCGAGCTGCTGTGCGATCGCCCCTAGCATTGCCCGCACGCGGGGGGGTTCGGTCGGTGAAATCTTCAGAAGGCGCGTCCAGGCGTCCGGGTTCGCGGAAGTATCCAAGCAGTTTGTTCAGGGTTTCCTCAGCAGGCAGCGCACTCGAAGTCCCTCGGTTACGAAGGAAGTCGAGAAGTGCGGCGTCCGTTTGCGATAGCGCCAGCCACGATTCCGGCCGTCGGGTGTGGACGATCGCCTCCTTGCTATAGAAGAGCCGCGGCAAACTCACACCATTGGTCGCCACCTCGATGCGAGTGGGATTCTGAGTCGTGAAACCCAGCATGTTCGCGGCTCCGGCTCCTGCCGGGAAAACCCCCTTCTGCCCAACGGTCAAGGATCGGATCTCAGCCATGTTTGGCCGGCTGGGTCCGAAGGCTGTTTGCCTTGGCCGGTAGTAGAGGCCCCTTGCCAACCGCTGGATTTCGCCTTGACGCGTCAGTCGCGAGAGCCTGCGCGACCGCTCTGACCGGCATTCTCTCGAAGTCGGCGAAACGCCAGATCCGTTCACCGCCGGACTCGATCCTGTGACGAATCGTCTCAGCAATGCTCACCGCGCCCGGTCTCTCTTCTCTGGTTGGTCATCATGCTTGAAATTCATCTCCAGAGCGATCTCTCCTGGTCGGTTTCCAATCGACCGAAGCCTTTTGAAATCTGGGAATTATGGTATCGAATTCCCGTCGCCCCAGACTTGTTGACCAACCGTGGGACGCGATCGAATCTGTGGTATTTTTCGAATAAGCAAATACTGCCCCCTGTTTGTGGTCAGTGCTCCCGTTCCGCCCATTGGATTAAGTCACGGCTCGACACCCAATCTTGAATTTTACTTATCAAAAAAGTCGCAAATCCGGGGTGATGTCGCTTTCGATCGACATCGATTATCAACCCTCGATTGACCGGCCGCCTGGTGTCACGGGCGTTGAGAATGTTGGACATCCTTCCAACAAGTGCCTTCCGGACGGCTTCCGGATGTGTTAAAAAAGAATTTAATATTTGCCTCCCGCGTCCGCACCTATGGATCGCCTTCGACCTTCACGGCCCCGCTGGATCGATGGCCCATGAGACTGACCTTGCCCACTGCTGGATGGATTGCCTTGGGTTTGGCTCTTTCGATCGTTCCGCGAGCGATCGCTGAGTCTCCCAAGGCGGATGCGAAGGAAAGGCATTGGGCTTTCCAGCCTGTGAAAGCGGCCCGGTATACCGGCTGTGTCCGAACCGGGCTGGTCGCAATCCCATCGATCGCTTCGTCTTGTCCAGGATGGAAGCGGAGGGGATCAAGCCGGTGGGAGTGGCCGATCGACGGACGTTGATCCGCCGGCTTTATCTCGACCTGATCGGCCTACCGCCAACCTTTGACGAAGTTCGGACGTTCGTCGACGACAAATCGCCCGACGCCGTCGCCAGGGTGGTCGATGACCTGTTGCTCGCCCCCAATATGGAGAGCGCTGGGCGCGGCATTGGCTCGATGTCGTCCGTTACGCCGAAACGAACGGTTACGAGCGCGACGGCGACAAGCCGCACGCCTGGCGATACCGCGACTACGTGATCGATGCCCTCAACCTCGATAAGCCTTACAACCGGTTTCTGCTCGAGCAGTTGGCGGGCGATGAGGTCGACGGGTCCGACGCTTCTGCTCAGATCGCCACCACATTTCTGCGGCTGGGGACCTGGGACGATGAGCCGGCCGAGCCGATGGTCGACCGCTACGATCAGCTTGACGACGTGCTCGGTACCACCGCGACCGCTTTCCTGGGAATCACGCTTCGATCTGCACGCTGCCATGATCACAAGTTTGAGCCGTTCTCGCAGGTCGACTATTATCGCATGCTTGCGGTGTTCGAGCCACTTCAGCGTCCTCGGAACGATCGGGACGACCCGATCGCGTCGGTCGGGACCGAGGCCGAGCTCGCCGCCTATCACGCGGGTCTGGCCAAGGCCAACGGCGAGTTCGATCGGGTCTGGGAACGGATCGAGGCGCTGATCAGGCCGGAGATTGACAGCTTCTCGCCCCCGTGGATAAGCCGAAAGACGGCAAGCCGGTGAAGAAACGGACTTCCTTGTCTCCACAAGCGGTCAAGGCGTTCCGGATCCAGCCGGCGAAGCGGTCGCCGACGAGTGGGAACTTGTGAGGCAGTTTGCCGAGAAGCTCGAGGTCGAGGTCGGCGCGATCGCTCCCACTGAGGTAATGGCGGCGCTCAAACCGTTAGACGATCGCATCGCCGCTATCAAGGCGACACAGCCCAAGGAGCTGCCTCGCGCTTACATCTGGTATGAGGACGGACCAAAAGCTCCCGTTACCCACGTCCTCAAACGAGGCGACCCACGAGGCCGGCGCTGCCGTCGAGCCGGGGGTGCCCACCGTCCTGGCCGAAGCCCGCCAGACCAGCCCAAGCCCACTGTCGGTCGACCAGCGCAGGCTCTGGCTGGGCCGTTGGCTGACCAGGCCCGAAAACCCCTTGGTGTCGCGGGTGATTGTCAACCGGATCTGGCAATTCCACTTCGGCGAAGGGCTCGTCGCGTCCTCGAACGATTTTGGCGTCATGGGCGAGGCACCCAGCCATCCCGAGCTGCTCGACTGGCTGGCCTCCGAATTCGATGACTTCGGGTTGGCGGCTCAAGCCATTGCATCGGATGATCGTCCTCTCACAGGCGTATCAGCAATCGTCGGCGTTCGAGCCCGAAGCCGCCAAAGTCGATCCGAAGGGCACGTTACTCTGGCGATGGCGCCAACGGCGTCTGGAGGCCGAGGTCGTCCGCGACTCGATCCTGGCGGTCAGCGGACAGTTAAACCTTCGTATGGGTGGCCCTGGCGTTTATCCCAGACTCCCGCGCGCGGTGCTCGAAGGCCAATCGCGGCCGGGCGAGGGCTGGGGCAAGTCGGACGATCGCGAACAAGCCCGGCGCAGTATCTATATCTTCGTCAAGCGATGCCTGGCGGTGCCCGAGCTCGAGCTTCTCGACGTCGCCGACAACACGAGTAGTTGCGAGCGGCGGATGGTCTCGACAACCGGCCCACAGGCACTGACGTTTCTCAACGGGGCGTTCATCCAGGAACAGGCGCGGCCACTTCGCCTCCCGGCTGGTTGCTGAAGCGGGCAAGCCCCCAAGGACCAAGTGGAGCGAGCATTTGCGCTGGCCCTGGGCCGGTCTCCTCGGCCCGAAGAGTCAGCGCCGCGGTCGAATTCCTCAAGAAGCAAGAGCGGCAGATCCAGGCCGATGCCGTCACCACGGATGCCAAGGCCGGGCTCGAACCTCGTGACGCTCGTCAGAAAGCCCTGGAAGCGTTTTGCCTGGTGATCCTGAACATGAACGAGTTCGTTTACACCAACTAACGGACTCTCCTGGAAAGCGATGCCCGGGGAGGTTTCGGATGAATGATCACGTTTGCGATGAGCAATCCATGGCGACGGGCTCCGACTCCTTGCGGGCGCACGCGACGGGAGTTCTTCTGGGAAGCGGCCGGCGGCTTTGTTGGCACGGCTCTGGCCACCTTGTTGGCCGAGGATGGGTTCTTCGCCCGATCGGCCGCTGCGTCGGAGGAGCGATCATCCGTCGCTTCTCCGCTGGCTCCCAAGGCGCCGCAATTTCCGGCCAAGGCCAAGGCATGTATCGTCTTGTTCATGTACGGCGGGGTCAGCCAGGTTGATACGTTTGACCCCAAGCGCGAGCTGGCCAAGCACAATGGCAAGCCGATCCCGATGCTCGACAGCGATCCGCTTCTCAAGGTCCGCAAGCCGGGGACTCTCCTGGGTTCGTCGCGCCGGTTCGCCAGGCATGGCCAGGCGGGGAACGAGATTTCCGACCTTTATCCGCACCTGGCCGGATGCCTTGACGACATGGCGGTCATCCGCAGCATGTACGCCGACAGCTTCGCGCACGGCTCGGGCCTGCTCCAGATGAACACGGGCTTCCTCGGCCAAGGGTATCCGAGCCTGGGCTCGTGGGTGACTTACGGGTTGGGGACGGTTAACCAGAACTTGCCGGGCTACGTGGTCCTGCTCGATCATCGCGGCGGACCGATCTCCGGCCCTCCTAACTGGGGCTCCGGCTTCATGCCGGCGACCTATCAAGGAACTCAATTCCGTACCAGCGGCGAGCCGATCTTGAACCTCCAGCCGCCGAAGGGGATCACGGCCGCCCAGCAGCGCAACCAGCTCGACCTTCTGGCCAGTTGAGCTTGCCCCATGGAAGCGACAGCACGGACAACTCGGAGCTCAAGGCTCGGATCGCCAGCTATGAGCTGGCCTTCCGGATGCAGGCGAGTGCCCCAGAGGCTGTCGATATCTCGCAGCGAATCGGCCGAGACGCGGCGGCTTTACGGGCTCGAGGATCCGCGGACCGAGCGCTTCGGCCGGCGCTGCCTGCTGGCGCGGCGGCTGGTCGAGCGAGGCGTCCGGTTTGTGCAGGTTTATTCGGGCGGCGGCCACAACGATGAGAACTGGGACGCTCATGGCGACGTCAACAAGAACCACGAGCTTCATTGCGGCGAGACCGACCAGCCGATCGCGGCGCTCTTGACCGACCTCAACCGGCGAGGGCTGCTGGATGAGACGCTGGTGGTCTGGACCGGCGAATTCGGCCGGACGCCCACCGGCCAGAACGGCAAGGGGCGCGACCATAGTCCTCGCGGATTCACCGCCTGGCTGGCCGGCGGCGGCGTAAAGGGGGGCCAGACGTACGGGGCGACCGACGACTTCGGCTACGCGGCCGTCGAGAACAAGGTGCACGTTCACGATTTGCACGCCACGATCTTGCACCTCCTGGGCTTCGATCATAGGCTCTTGACATACTTTCACGGCGGCCGGGAGATGCGACTGACGGACGTTCACGGACGGGTCGTTCAGGACTTGTTGGCGACAGGCGGGAAAGCATGATCCACCGCGTCGCCGCCGCTTCAATGCTCACCGCTTCAATACCTGAAGTAGAGTAAGATTAAGATTAAGAGTAAGATTAGGAAGAGGATTAAGAGCAAGAGAAAGATTAGGAGTAGGATTCATGCAGGTGACTGAATTAGGAGTAGGATTTCATGCAGGTGGCTGAGGAATGCTGGTTCGATCATGAAAAACTGGAGGTTTATCGAGAGGCTATTGCTTTCATCGTGTGGGTCTCTGCGCTATTGGAAGGGACTGTGCGAATCGGTGAGGTCAAGGATCAATTGGACCGGGCATCGACTTCGATCCCACTGAATATCGCCGAAGGCAACGGCAAGTACTCCCCGAAGGATCGCTGTCGGTTCTTTGATATCGCGCACGGTTCCGCGCTCGAATGTGCCGCTGGTCTGGACATCCTCGTGGCCAAAGCGAAGTTAACGCCCGACGAGATCCGCCCTGGAAAAGAACGTCTTCAAAAGATCGTCCGAATGCTCGTGGGCCTCATCAAAAGAAATTCAACACGCGACTACGACAAAGGAAATGCGGCGAGTTAAGAATTTCTCATAATCTTAATCTTTCTCTTTTGTACGAGTCCCCTCTGGCCAGTGATCAAGGCAATGCGGCGAATTGAGGCTTTCTCATAATCTTAATCTTTCTCTTGCTCTTAATCCTCTTCCTAATCTTACTCTTTATCTTAATCTTTCTCTTTTGTACGAGTCCCTCTGGCCAGCGATCAATGAAAGCCGACGCATCGCTAACCAGAACCACCACAAAACGAAGAGCGTTTCCCTTGATCATCCCCCACGACCGACTCAATCGTTTGGTTAGCGACATCTTCGCCGCAGCGGGTTGCGGCCCGTCCGAGCACGAGCGGATCGCGCATTACCTGGTCGAATCCAACCTCGTCGGCCACGACTCCCACGGGGTCATCCGCGCTCCGACCTATATCGAGTGGCTTCGCGCCGGCAAGGTTCTGGCCAATCAGGCGATGAAGATCGTGTTCGAGAACGATGCGATGGCCGTGGTGGACGGGCAATTCGGCTTCGGCCAGGTGATGGGTGAGGAGGCGATGAAGCTCGGCATCGAAAAAGCCGGGCGACAGGGCGTGGCCGTGGTGGCACTGCGGAACTCGGGCCATCTCGGCCGGATCGGCGACTGGGCCGAGATGGCGGCCGAGGCAGGCAAGGTCTCGCTCCATTTCGTCAACACGAGCGGCGGCGGCATCCTCGCCGCCCCGTTCGGAGGAACCCAGCGCCGGCTCTCGGCCAACCCGATCGCGGCGGGCGTGCCGGTCTCGAACGGTCCGCCCATCATCCTCGATATCTCGACCTGCATGATCGCCGAAGGCAAGATCAAGGTTGCGTTCAACAAGGGGGTGACGGTCCCCGACGGTTGCATCCTCGACGGCGAAGGTCGGCCGACCAACGATCCGAAGGCGTTTTACGCTTCGCCTCCGGGGGCGATCCTTCCGTTCGGCGGGCACAAGGGGTATAGCCTGAGCGTCATCGCCGAAGTGCTCGCCGGCGCTCTGACCGGCGGCGCTTGCAGCCAATTCGGGGTCGACCGTGTCGCCAACAATATGCTCAGCATCATCCTCGACCCCGCATTCTTTCAATCATCGGATGGATTCGCCGAGGAGATTGGTGACTTCATCGCCCACGTCAAGAGCTCGAAGACGGTGGCGCCGGACGGCGAGATCCTCATGCCCGGCGAGCCCGAGGCGCGCACGCGCGCCAAAAGGATTCGCGACGGCATCGAGCTCGACGACAAGACCTGGAGCCAGATCGTCGCCACGAGCCAATCACTGGGAGGTTGCCATCCCCGTCGCCGAGTCACGCAAATCATGACCATGCCCCACAAGGAACGTCCGACGCATTCGCGAACCGAGTGGCCCTTGTCACGGGAGGATCGCGTGGAATCGGCCGATCGACGGCGCTGCGACTGGCCGGCGAGGGGGCCGATGTCGCCATCAGCTACGCCTCGCGATCCAAGGAGGCTGAGCAGGTGGTCGCCGAGATCCAGGCCCTGGGACGCAAGGCGGTTTGTGTCCCTTGCAACGTGGCCAAGCCCGACGACGTGGCTCGCCTGGTCGCTCGAACCCAGCGAGCAATTGGGTCCAATCGACTTGCTCGCCCATTGCGGCGCGATCAGCAACATCTGCGACCATTCCGCCCTGACCTACGAGCTCTGGCTCGAAACGATCGACGTGAATCTGAACGGAGCGTACCTGGTCGTTTTCGCGGTCAAGGACGCGATGATCGCCCGCAACTTCGGGCGGATTGTCCTGGTGTCGTCGGTGGCGGCCCTCCGGCCCCGGAAAATGCAGATCCACTACGCTTCGTCCAAGGCGGGTGTGATCGCCCTGACGCGTTGCTGCGGCGAGGCGTTCGCGCCCTATAATGTCCGCGTCAATTGCGTGGCTCCCGGCCTGATCGAGACCGAGATGGCTCATGTCCTCGCCGACGAGACGATGAAGCGCATCGTTGCCGACACGCCGATGGGTCGGATCGGCCAGCCCGAGGAAATCGCCGCGGTCATCCGCTTCCTCTTGAGCGAGGAATCCAGCTTCATGACCGGCGAAACGATTTCCGCCAGCGGTGGACGGGTGACCTTGCCGTGAAGTGGTGGTGGATAGCAAAAACCAGTGGAGCGGGTTTCCCAACCCGCTGGTTCCCTCGTTGGCGCATTCAGGCGGGTTAGGAAACCCGCTCCACACTGTCAACGACGGCGGAATCGGGATCGCCCCTTCGAGCACGGTCAACGCCAACTTCTCATCAGCCCAGGGTCAGGAGAGGGTTCCCGCGAAGGTGTGCAAACGAACTGGAACTGCGACGCGTTCTCAGCGGGTCGGCTGCGCGGCGGGCGGTGCTTCTCCGGAACCCTTGGCGCTGGCCGGTTCGCCGGGCATGAACCGGTTGCATCCGCTGTTTCCGGAAACCCGTAGCAGGAACGGCTGGAGTTTCTCGTCGATGCACTGACCCATGGTCAAATTCTCGATCCGGGCGTCCACCTCGATTTGCCACCACTTGCAATCCTTGCACAGTCCCCATTCATGCTTCGGCATGACAGCACCTTGATTTATTTGTGTCGACAACGGTCCGTAATCTTGCCCCGACGGGAAAACAAATAGCAAGTGACGTGCCGATCGCGATGGACAAGCGGCACGCTGCCTGGCAAAATGGCGGACAATTGATTAACAATTGCGTAACAACCCGCCTAGTCCTGTCCTGAATCGAGGAGGCATTGCTTCATGCTTCAGATTAACGGACGTCGACGCGCCGCTTGCGATGGGATCACGCGTCGCACTCTGCTGGAAGCGGCCGGGGCCGGCTTGCTCGGCCTGGGCCTGCCCGAAGTGCTGGCGGCCGAGGCACGCGGGGGCCGACGATCCGGCGCGAGGCGCGCTCGGTGATCTTCCTGTTCCTCTTCGGCGGCCCGAGCCAGCTCGAGACCTTCGACCTCAAGCCGGAAGCCCCCGAGCGGATCCGCGGTCCCTTCCGGCCCATCGCGTCGCGCACTCCCGGGCTCTTGATCGGCGAGCACCTGCCCAGGCTGGCCGGGATCTCCGACAAGTTCTGCGTGGTGCGGAGCATGACGCATCCCTACAACGACCACAGTGGGGCGGGGCACTACATGCAGACCGGGCGGATGTGGCAGGTCCCGATCGGCGGCGGCTTCAACCCGACCGCGCAGGACTGGCCCGCCATGGGTTCGGTCGTCGAGTATCTGGCCCAACAGTCGCACGAGAAGACGGCTCGCGACCTGCCCAGCTACGCCGTGCTTCCGAACTCGCTCGGGCCGGCTTCAGGAGGCCGGGCAGTACCTCCGCCCTGGCGAGCACGCCGGCTGGCTCGGTCGTCGCTATAACCCCTTGACGACGCTCGTGGACAAGAAAGACCTCAAGGACAATCCCTACTGGCGGGACTGCGCCGACGATGAGCTGACTTTCGCGATCGAAGGTCTCGCGGTGGACACCGGCCCGAAGCTGGAGGGCATCCGGCGGCGTGCCTCGCTCCTGGAGCAGTTCGACCGGGCCGTCGCGACCTCGACCACTCGCGCCGGGCCGTCGACTTCGACCGATTCCACGAGCGTGCGCCTTAACGCTGGCCACGTCGGAGGCGACTCGCCGCGCGCTGGATATCCGCCAGGAGCCGGCCCGGGTGCGCGATCGCTACGGCCGCCACCTCTTCGGCCAGTCGACCCTGGTGGCGCGCCGCTGGTCGAGGCCGGCGTGCGGTTCGTGACGGTCCACTACGATGCCTGCGACGGCTACGGCTGGGACTCGCACGTCCACAGCGATGACGTGAAGGACCACCTGCTGCCGACCTTCGACCAGGCCCTCTCAGCACTCCTGATCGACCTGAACGAGCGAGGCTTGCTCGCCGAGACGCTGGTGGTGGCCGTCGGCGAGATGGGTCGGACGCCGATCGCGAGCCCTCGGTGGGGTCGCGGGCACTGGAGCACGCTGTTCCCCGCGGTTCTGGCGGCGGGGGCATCCAGGGCGGCATCGTCTTACGGCGGCTCGGACAAGGACGCGGCCCAGCCAATCGATCACCCTGTCTTGCCCGAGCGCCTCGCCGCCACGATCTATCACGCCCTGGGTATCGACCCGCAGATGCGCCGTGATCGATCCCCAGGGCCGGCCGGTCCCGATCGTTGAACAAGCGGAACCGGTGTTCGATCTCTTTGGGTAAATCGCTACGGAGGAGCGCAGGGTCAGCGCGGTAGCCGTCGCACGCACGCCGTTCCCTGCTCGCTCTGGGCGGTGGAACGGGAAACGCACCATTGATCTCGCTCAGACCCTCGTTGATCACGGAACATCACTTTGTGTCGACCCTCAACGATCTTGCCCCAAACCTCGCACCACGCTCCGCGCAACTCGGCCTCGGGATGGCAAACGGACAGCCACGAGTGCTCGGCTGTGAGTGTTGGTTCAGGTGTCCGCCTCTGCCGGCAAAGACGCACTGGCTTCGAGGAAACGCCCATCAGACCGAAGATCGCCATCCACGGTCACGTCTCGGAGAGGTGCTTCGGGCGATCCGACCAACGCGCACCGCCGGAACGACCAAGCTCACCCGCCGTGGCGGTTGAGGGAGCTTGGACACTGGAACCACCTGAGGCCGCCGCGGTCAGGTGCAGCGTCCGTCTCGGCCCGGCTTGTTACGACGACCACTCGCCGGATTGCGGGTCAAACATCCGCACCCGAGGGCACCCCCCACTGACCGCAATCGCTCAATGACCGCCGGTTGGTCCAGCAGGCTCCAGCCGCAGGTGATGAGGACGCCCAGATTATGGCCGGGCTTGGACCCGACCGGCCAGGTCACCTGCAAGTGGCTGCCAGCACCCTCCCAGTTCAGCTCGGTGCCATCGTCCGCGATGTCCGGGAACGCCGCCCGGAAGCCGCCCTTGACCTCATCCACCGCGAGCCACGCCAGGCACTCTGGCTCACCGTCATCGGCGAGTGCCTCGTAGGCCGCCCCGGGGCTTAGCGTCGAAGGAACCGCACGGCTTCCAGAACGCGAGGTCCCAACTGACCGCGCTGCCTCCTTCGCCGAACGACCACGCTCAGCAGCCGCGGGGCCCGGTGAGCTACACATCTGGGAAAGCCGATATGCCCCCGCGGTCTGTTGCAACTGATGGTTCGGCCTCTTATTCGACACGCTTGTGGACTCGCATCGTTCGCCCGTCTCCGGGCTTCCCTGCGAACTCCGTCGGTCGAGCGACATTGCGACCTCCGTAGCAGATCGTCAGCGTATCGCCCTCTAGTTTGTAGATCCTTTCGCAATCCAGGACCCAATTGCCCCGCCGGTGAATCGCTGGTCGATCTGCTTTGGGCTCTTTGTCGGATCGAGCCGATATTCGATCTCAACCCTGACGTTACCTGGGCCAACGGTGACGAGCTTATTGCCCTCGAAGGTGTATGGGATGATCCGCCCGTCTTCGACAGCACTGGACCCACGTGCCGTGTGGAATTCAGTAACTTTCCACGTCCCCTGAAGCTATTTTGCGGCAGCCGTGTGCGCGGGGCTGAGTGAAGACTCGGGAAAATCTGTCAGTTCCGGAGTGTCCCGCTCCAGAACCAACAGGTTGGCCTGGAACTTGGCCCGCTCCGCTTCCGTCGTCTCCGGCACAGGTAGAGGGTCGACCTGATCGATCCGGGTGCCGGGTCGGACTGAGGCGCAGGTGCTTTCGAGCACGCTGTCACCGCCACGACCGCGAAGGAGGACCCACGGCTTTCGACGCCGGCGACTTGGTGGTACACTGCACCTCCGGGGCCGAACCTGTGATTCTCTCACGAAAACGCCCTGATAATGACGGGCCAAAGTCGGCCTGTCAATCAGCGAACTTCCAAATGCCTCAATGGGTTAGGACGATTTCAGCCGCGCGAACTGCATAAACATTTGTTGCGGCTCGCAGCTCGACCGCTCAACCTTGCGACAGGAGTTTGAACAACTTCATCAGGCTTGGCCTTGGAGCGGTCTTGCGCGCTCGGTCCGACGACACGAATGGCACTAGCTTAAGCGAAAGCCTCTATAGCGCCATGGCTTTACACCGAAACTCGCGATGGACGCATACGATGATCATATTAATGCACACAGTTTAAATAGTCCGAAATTCACTTGTTTCTTAGCCAAGTATACTACAGCACATATCCACATAGATTGTGAATCCGCCGTCGAGTAAGAGTTACAAGTCGTTTAATAGTAGAGGGCTTGCGGCTTAAGCTAGTGCCATTCGTCGATCAGCACCAAAGCGCATGCGAGTTTGCCTCTGGCCCGGAGACGGTCGAATCACCTTTCATGCTGACGAACCTAATCCGCAGCTGAACGACCGTTACCATTGGTCCTGTAACCGAGCTCATCGCCGTTATCCAGACCGTTAATCCATTGCCCTCTCGCCACTTGAGATGGCTGCATTGACAGCCTAATCAGTCTGCGTGCTTTGCCTGCCCGAAATCGCTGATTTCAGAGTTTGAGAAGAACCCGGTATCCGTGTCGTTCAAATAACGGTTTGACGGTTCTGCCGATAACGTCTTGCAGAGCCGTGTGACAAATGCAAAATGCATACGATAGGCGGAAGCCCCATTGCCCATTGGATTCCACTCTCGGAGACAGATGTGATGCGTGCATGCTCGGTTCTTGCTACGGCCCTGTGCCTCGCAGCCGGTGGTGTGAAATCCGCGGCTGATGACAGCGTCGTGGCACTAGAGAAGGAGTTCGACGCTGCCTTAAAGCAGTACGTTGCCGAAGAAGACACGGCGGGCCAACCACCAAGAAAAGGGGGACGAGGCCTTCAAGGCATATCGGTCGCCCGCTGTTGGACCCGGCAACAAATATTCCCCTCGGTTCCTGGCCATCGCGGAGAGAAACCCCGACGGGCCCGAGGCAATCGAAGCCATTCGGCTGACCCTGCTGTCCAGTTTCAACCCGGACTTCACGCCGCTCGAGCCCAGGGCCAAAGCCTTCGAGCCCCTACGCGACCATTACGTCACGAGACCCAAGATCGAGCCGCTCGTCGAGGTGATTGCCGGGATCGATAGCGATGATGCCGTGGCCCTGGTCAAAGAAATTATCGCCAAGAATCCGGATCGCAAAATTCAAGTGATGGCGTACCAGAATCGGGCCAAGTGGGTCCGGTTGTCGATTCGGATCGCCGACAGGATCAAGGAAGGCGAAGTCGAGCGAGAAGTGTTCGAGAGAACTGAAGGCAGCGGGCGGAGTTCGAGCGTTTTCTCGCAGCGGGCGAACGGGGGGGCCAGGAGTTGCAACAGATTGAAGAGGTTTTGCGCAATAGTACTGCCCGATATGGTCGCCGACCTATCGGTCGGTGCGACCATGCCCGAGGCCTCGTCGAGAGCGAAGACCTCGAAGGTAAGACGGTGAAGCTCGGTGACTTGAAGGGCAAGGTCGTCGTGCTTGATCTTCTGGGCCACGTGGTGCGGCCCCTGCATAGCGATGATCCCGCATGGAGCGAGATGGTTAAACGCCTGAAGGACAAGCCGTTTGCCCTGGTGAGCATCAGCGTCGACACGAAAAGAAAAACGCTCACCGATTTCCTAGCCAAGGAACCGATGCCCTGGAATCGCTGGTGGAACGGCCGTGAGGGGAAACTAATCCAGACGCTCGGATATAAACCACTATCCGACGATTTCAGTGCTGGATCACCAGGGGGTGATCCGCTACAAGGAGGTCCGCGGTCAAGAACTCGAGGAGGCCGTGGATACTCTGCTTAACGGAATAGCGGCAAGCCGGCGAAGGCCGCCTAGTTCCTCCATCGAATACCCTACACGTTATCCGTCGCTCTTTGAGACCGAAATGGAGCGGGAACGGGAACGGCTGGGTGGCCTAGAATTCACGTGCGTTTGCTGAGCGGGGCCACTGCACGCGTCGGTCCGACGACACGAATGGCACTAGCTTAAGCGTAAATGAGTTCATAAAACAAGTTGCGTCTTGACATTCTTCCCATCAATAGCACTCAGGAGGATATGAGGCTGGGCCCATGCGGCTTGATTTGAGGCAAATTCTCTATCAATATTGCAAGCGAATATCTGCAATCGTTTACAATATGCCTGGTGGTCCGCACTTAACCTCCAATGGAATAAACTGTTACGCCTAAGCTAGTGCCATTCGTCCGAGACGACGACACCAGAAGCGGACGAGTCTACAAGAATTGGGTCGATCTAACCGGAGTTCTTGCCGAGATCCTCGGAATCTCGACCGATTGTTCCGTCCCTTCGGCGGGAATCGATAGTCGCCAGACCACTTCGGCGGGCGGTTTCGACGTCCTTTCTTTTTCCAGGAACATCCGTTAATCTCCGTTGATGTTTTCAAGGCGTAAGGCTCCCGGAACTTGACGTGGCATCTGCAATCGCGGCCAGCGTGGGAACGCGAGGAAGCCGCCGTTCGGGGCCTCGCCGTCTGGCGGGATGCTTCTCGATGGACTCCGCGAGTTCTGGGAAAAGAGTGATGAGGTTCGCTGACCGCGTCAGGTGTCCGCTGTCCGCCCTTCTCGTGTGCTCCGCGGTCGTGACGTCGTCATTCGCGTCCGACGCCTCGGCGGTACGGCCCGTTCCTGTCACGGCGAACCGCGTGACGATCGACGACGCGTTCTGGTCTCCGAAGTTGAAGACCTGGCGGGCGGTGACGATCAAAGACTGTCTGGACAAGTTCGAGAGGGATGGCGCCTTCAGGAATTTCGACCACGTCGCCCGCGATGAACTCGACGCCCCGCACGGCGGCCCGCCGTGGTACGACGGGCTGATCTACGAACTCATTCGTGGCGCGGTCGACCTGATGGCGCAAGAGCCCGACCCCGCGCTCGAGGCGCGGATCGACGGCTACATCGACAGGATCAGCGCGGCGGCGGCGCGTGACCCCGACGGCTACATCAATACCTATACGCAAATGCGCGAACCCGGCCACCGCTGGGGCCAGAATGGAGGCAACGACCGCGAGCAGCACGACCTGTACAACATCGGCTGTCTTGTCGAGGCCGGTATCCACTACTACGGCGCCACGGGCAAGACGAAGTTGCTCGCCACGGCCGTCCGGGCGGCAAACGGCATGGTGGCGGTGATGGGGCCTCCGCCGCGGAAAAACATCATCCCCGGGCACGCGCTGAGCGAGGAATCATTCGTCCGCCTTTACGAATTGTTCAGGGAGCGTCCTGAGCTCAAGAGAGACCTGGGCGTGCGGGTCGACGAGAGGGGCTACCTCGACCTCGCGCGCTTTTGGATCGATGCTCGAGGCCACCATGAGGGCCGACAAAACTTCGGCGAATACGGCCAGGACCACCTGCCGGTGCTGCAGCAAGCGACCATCGAAGGGCACGCCGTGCGAGCCACGCTTCTCGCCGCAGGCGTCGCGGCGTTCGGTGTTGCGGCGCGCAGCCCCAGTACGTCGAAGCGGCCGAGCGCCTCTGGCGGAACATGGTCACCCGCCGCCTTTACATCACCGGTGGCGTCGGCGCGATCGCGCGAGACGAGAAGTTCGGCGGCGACTTCGTCCTACCGAACGACGGTTACCTCGAAACCTGCGCCGCCGTCGCGTGCGGATTCCTCGACTACAACCTGTTCCTCGCCACGGCCGACGCCGCGAAGGTCGACGAGTTGGAACGCTCGCTCTACAACGGCGCGCTCGCCGGCGTCTCGTTGAAAGGCAACGCTTACTTCTACGAAAACCCACTGGATGCCGGAAGGAACCGCGCGCGATGGTCCTGGCACGCCTGCCCATGCTGCCCGCCGATGTTCCTGAAGCTCATGGGGGCGCTGCCGGGGTACATCTACGCGACGGACGCCGACGGCCTGTACGTCAACCTCTTCATCGGGTCGCGCGCACAGATCGGTCTTGAAGGCGAGAAGGGGACGCGGCTCTCCCTCACCCAGACGACGAATTACCCGTGGGATGGCGACGTTCGGTTGGCCGTCGATCCCGAACGGCCGGCAACCTTCGACGTCCGCGTCCGAGTCCCAGCCTGGTGTCGAGGCGGCGTGATGAACGGCGGCCTTTACACCATGCCGAAGGCCGGGCCGGACGCGTTCCGCATCTCCATCAACGGCCAGCCCGTCGCCTCGCCGACGATCGTCCGCGGATATGCGGTGCTCCGCCGCCAGTGGCGCGCGGGGGACAAGGTCCACATACACATGGCGATGCCGGCGCAGCTCGTGAGGGCCGACGACCGCGTCGAAAGCGACCGCGGTCGTGCCGCCCTCATGCGTGGGCCGATCGTGTATTGCCTCGAGTCCCATGACAATCGAGGCCGAGTGCGAGACGTATGGCTCCCGGAGCGCGCGTCGATCACCTCCGACTGGCGTTCCGAGCTTCTCGGCGGCGTGACGATCCTCCGCGCCGCGGCCGAACGACTGCCGCTCGGAGGTGGAAAGCCGTTCGAGACCGAAGTCGTGGCGATCCCCTACTACGCGAACGCCAATCGCGGCCCGGCAGAGATGATCGTCTGGGTGCCGACGACCCCGGCCGGCGCCACGCGCCCGACGATCGCGTCCCTTTCCACTCCGACAGCCTCTCACTGCTTCGTCAACGACACCGTGGATGCGATGAACGACGGCGTCGCGCCGAAGAATTCGTCGGACGAGACGCGCAGGAGGTTCACCTGGTGGGACCGGAGGGGAACAGACGAGTGGGTACAGTACGACTTCGGCCAGCCGCGCAGGGTTGGCGGCACGAGCGTCTACTGGTGGGACGACAGTCGACTCGGCCGCCACTGCGCCGCGCCGATGAGTTGGCGGCTGGTCTTCCGCAAGCCGGACGGCACATGGGAGCCTGTCCGAGCGCGCGACGAATTCGGGACCAAGCTGGATACCGCCAATACGGTCGAGTTCGAGCCCGTCGAGACGACGGCACTTCGCATCGAGGTGAAGCTCCGGCCAAACCTATCGGCCGGAATCCTCCAATGGCAAGTGTCCCCGGCCGCGACCGCACCGAGGCCGGGTTTGCCCTAGACCCTCGGATCAATACGCGTTCGGCTGGCGAAACTCTGATGATTAGAAAGGTGCGGGGGCTGGCACGAAACAAGGTGTTGCTTGGAATAACGTCCATGATGCTGTACGCTATACTCGGTCATGAGCAAAGCATTGGACACAAACGAAATGAAGACCCGATCGATCACAAGCCTACCGATCCCGGTGAAACGGGCACTACACACGCTGGGGAGCGATATCCGCGACGGCGCACGGCCGCCGTCGGCTTCCGATGGCGTTGCTGGCTGAGCGCACATTTCTGAGCCGCACGACTCTCACCAAGATCGAGAGGGGAGAGCCCGGGGTGTCCGCGGGGGCCTACGCGAGCGTTCTTTTTCGTCCTTGGGATGGTGGATCGTCTGGCCGACCTTGGCTGACGCCGAGCATGACAGCGTCGGCCGTGCGTTGGACGAAGAGCGGCTGCCCGAGCGAGTCGGTTCCAAAGGCCAGGAAACCGAAGGCTGGCCGAGTGATGGAACATACCGTCCTGGTGCATGTCGATCTCGGCGGTGTCTCATACCTGGTAGGGCGTCTGTGGTCGCGCACGCGCAAAGGCCAAGAAAGCGCCGGTTTTTGAATCCGATGAAGCCTCCAGCTTACGGCATCCGGAGGCTTCGCATTGGAATTTCAACGGCGCTGACGCTCGGTCCTGGTCCGCACCACACCACCGCAGGAGAGAAGCGAGTCTTCGGCGCAATCGGGGATTCCGCACCCGATCGGTGGGGTCGTGCCTTGATGCACCGTGCCGAGCGACGGAGAGCGCGGGACGAGGGGAGGGCGCCGCACACGCTTCTGGAAATCGATTGCCTGTCGCGGGTGGACGACTCGGAAACCCGTCAGGGAGCATTGCGGTTCGCGGAGCGGGCCGGCGGGCCGTTTCTAGCAATGGGCGGGCCTGGGCACCATCCCGCCGCTCGTGGAATCCCGAAGATCCTCTTTGCCAGCGAGCGGATTGTCGGCGAGACGGATACGGACGAGGACGTGGCGGACTTGCTTCTAGGGGCCGGGGTCGTCATTTCGCGGCGCACGGCCGAAGGCTTCCATGCGCAGACCACGACGGACACATTGCGTTCGCGAAGTTTCCGCACAAGGCCGATGACATCGATATAGAGCAATGGGAAGCCGTCGCGCCACTCGCTGGCCAAGACGGGCTGGGATTTCTGTCCCGGAATGGCGGATCGAGTCTGTTGCCAACAAGAACGTGCTTCTGACGAAGTACGTTTTGACCCGGCGAAGGGTTGCCGAGTTCCGTTCCTGTCGGCCATGAGTATGCTGGAGCAGAGGATCACGAATCCCGCAGCTATCTGGAGATCGTGGACGCTCTCCGCCAATACGGGGCCGCGCCGGAGACGGACATGCGAGGGCTATGGCGGCGAATCGTGTTCAACGTGCTGGTCTCCAACACGGACGATCATTTGCGGAATCACGGTTTTCTTTATGGGCCGGGGGTCGAGGCTGGCGATGTTCGCCTGCGTACGATCTCAACCCCATGCACTCGGAATGTGCGGCCGCGCGTGCTCTCGGTGGCGATCACGCTCGACGATCCGACGGCATCTCTGAGTATTTGTGGCGGATCGAGGTGGCTGTAGATCTTGGCCTTTCGCTACGCGAGGCCCGTGGAATTGCTCACGACGTCGGTGTCGCCGTATCGGGCTGGCGGGAGGAAGCAGCCCGTCTTGGCATCGCGCTTACGCGAAATCGACCGCATGGCATCGGCCTTCGAGCACGAAGACTTGGCCAAACGCGGACGATCGGTGATTGAGACTTGGTCCGACACATTGGCGACAAATCAAACATTTCGGTATGCCGTACTCCAGGTCGAACCCGATACAGCGGTACCGGCTGACGAGAATAGCGGTCTCACGTTTTCAAGGTACTCCGTCTAGGGATCAGGCTCGAATCAGTGCCGGCGATTTGACTCCTGGCAACCTTCGACCACGTCCTCTGGGCCTGTTGATCGACGGTCAACGAGCGTGGCTTGCTCGCGGAGAACCTGGTGGTAGCCATTGGCGATATGGACAAGATCGGCGACCACCTCGACCGGTTCGGCGACGCAACCGAGCCGCTGCCGAACGTGTGATGTCCGCGGCGATCTGGTGTGAAAGCGAAGCGTCAGGATGTTCCCGGGGACCACTCACCTCGACGGACTCGCAGGTCGATGCTGGATCGGGGATCAACTGGCCGTCGAGTGGCGTCCCTTCCAGGTGGAATGTCTGGATGGCCTCTCGAATGAGGTCCAGGGTTTCTTCGCGGGTCTCGCCGGCTGCGACACATCCCGGCAAATCGGGGACGTGAGCACTGAAGCCTGTCCGGGTCGGTTCCAGGAGGATGGCGTATCGCATGTCACGTCCTTCAGGGCAAGCCCGCCTGTCGCCGGATACTCTTCTTCGTCTTGGGGTCCAGGATCGGGCGAAGGTTTACCGGCAATCGTGACGGTTCCGGGTTTCGTCGGGTGGTGGGGATTGGCGATGGTTTCCATTCTGCGGATCTGAACTCAGCCATCCTCTCTTAATGAGACGGATCGCTTCGCGGACCGATAACGGCATGTGGAGAGATTCCCAGACCCAATCTACCAGTTCCGCGGAATACCTGTCAGGCGCAGGGCTACCGAGGTCACCAGTGGGGGACTCACCGAAACCCGAGTTCGAGGAACCGCCAACGCGGCCCAATAAGGCCCAATGCGCGGGACGTCGGACAACAGTCAAAGTAGGAAAAATAATCGTCGTCGATCGGTCGAACGCGATGAGACCAAAAGTAGATTTCACGGGACTGTTATTGGCATTGGCCGCATGCGTGGCGGAGCGAAATCAAGAGGTCGTCCATGAAACTCTCCAGAAAACCAGAACAAGCGACGGCATCGCGTGGATCAAGACCAAGCTCGGCGCCACCGTCAGATGAAACGCCGAATTGTTTATCAAGCCCCCGCACCATCAACGAGGAGTCTCCAGACAACCAAACGTCCACATTGCGACTCGGGGTTGGTACGGCCGCCCGTCGGTCGCCCGAGCGTCAATCGCTCTAGTTCCCATCGCTGACACCCCACTCAAAGCCAATTGCGCCGATACGATCGATCAATTCATGAACGGCCATTTGCGATCCGGCGCTCAGATTGGCTTCGAACAACCGTTTCACGTCGTTGATGGCGCGACCCGGAGGCGTCGCCCGTGTGAAATACCACCCGTTCCAGCCCCGCCATTTCCGCCGCGAGGATCTGGAGCGTGGTCATCAGCACGCGATTGCCGCCGAATGCGCCGCAGCCCCAGAATCCCGTGTGAATCACAACTGGACTTTCGGTCCCCGCGATCGAGTTGACTCCAGCACGGCCGCGCGAAACGCCGTGTAAGCTGTGCTGAGCACATACGTAATTTCGTCGATGTCGTACCGGCCGTACCCGCCGGAGATCGACGCCATCGCGATCACGTTCGTGACGGTTGGCGGATCGATACGCATCGTCGCCCGCTGGATCGCCTCTGTATCGGCGCGGGCGAAGGCGTTGCCATAGAGGCCATGCAGTCGTCCCTCGGCGGCGTTCGGGTCGTCTCGACGCGGCAGCGACGCTCGACGCCCATCACCAAGATCGGCGTCGGCTGGTCCCGATCCACGGTCTCCGCACAAAGGTTCCGGCATCCAGCGCTTCCTTGAGCGAGCCCAGGGCGGGATGCTCAGCCACCTGCATCTCGTCTTGTGCGAAGAGGCTCGACCCGTAGGCGACGAAGAGTACAGGGTCGGCGAAGTTGACGTGCCATTCCAGGGCATCCGTCCGGTCGAGCGCCGGAGCGTAATCGAGTATCCTGGCTGGTCCACCAGCCGGCTCATGGCGGATCGGGTGTCGACGCTCCCGGGCAAAGGCATCGCCGCCCAGCGGGTATATTCGAGCCGGCCCTGATGCGCCGATCCCCGGCGGGCAGGCGATCTCGTGAACAATCACTTTGTTCCGGTGTCGCCAGCGAGGTGGATGCTCCTGGACGAGCCGCCGCGCCTCAAATTGCAGCCTGTCGATTGGCTCAGGTCGATCACTCATCGGCTTCTTCCTCCTCCTCTTTCGCAAATAGTCCACCCTGCTGGACACTCGGCTTGCCGCCTTCGCGGGCCACGCGGGTAATCTCGGGCCAGATCAGCACGAGTCCGTTGTAAGCCAGGGGTTGGGCGCCCGCTTCTTTCGCGCAAAGGTGTAAAGGCGGTAACAGAGTTCGCGGAAGTAGAAAAGGGGCCGTTGCAGAATATCGACGCAATCCGGGGCAACCTGGCGCGTTCGCCGTTCACAAGAGTGCGTTTCTTACCACGCCAGTGAACGAGATCCCCATCCCCACGCTGGTCAAGTCCCCCGTCACCTCCGACCGCTGGTGCGGCGGCACCCGTCGGGTCGGGCGGCAGGATGTCGGTGACAGCGATCCGCCCCACTTCCACGCCCTCGATCACCAGCGGCACGGACTGGCCCGCCTTGAAGACGCGTGGCTTGCCATAGCCAGAAGCCCCCGGCCGCTTCAAGAGCGAATAGACCTCGACCTGCCGGGCCTTCAAGTTGACGATCCAGTAAACCGGAATGCCGGCCGGACCGTAGACGTCCGCCATCTGGCGATCCTCGGAGACGCTCGACGCGGCGACCTCGACGACCATCGCCAGATCGGCTGGTCCCGGGTGCGATCCGCGTAGTCGTCGATGTCCCCCCGCGCCACGAAACATCGGCTCCGGCTTAGAATCCGGCAAGCGTACCGCATCCTCGATCCGGAAATCCCAGCCCGAAGGGACCAGCCGCTTGAGGTTTCTGGCGAGATGCTTGGCGATGAATGTATGACGTGGGCTCTTGGGCACCTTGGCCACCAGGAATCCGTTGATGAGAGTAAACCGGTCGCGCTTGGTGAACACCCCCGAGTCAACCATCGCCTCGTACTGGTCGACGGTCAATCGCGCGAGCCGTTTCGGGACCCACCTCGTCGGCGGCCGCGTCGGCGTGATCGTGGACATGGTCACTTTACCCCCGCCTTCTATCTCATCGATACGAAGCTGACCGAGAATGGCGAGCCGCTGATATACGCGGTCACAATCAGTCCGTTCGATCTTGTTGACACGCTTTTGAGGCGCTGGTAACCCTCATCAGGCCATTCCAACCGCGCGTGACCGATCTCGTTCGCCGCGTGCCTAGCACTTTCTGCGACTCTGTTCGTATTCGCTTTCGCCACCATCGCCCTCGTCAATGCTCTCCGTGCCGGTCACCAAACTAATCTGACGCGGTCCTACCGCCATTGTACACAAGACCAGCACAAAAGGATTGAAGGAATCGATGAGATTTTGGACCGACTTCTGATACGAAATTGATACGAACAACGGACGGGCTCGAACGAACAGCACGGGCCCCTTCCACATCTTTTCCGCGCTCCCACCAGAATCGCCTTCCGTTGACCTGTTGTCAGAGTCGGACCCAGCCATCTGGATCCTTGCAATTGTTTCCATTTTTTGGGTTCGCTGACAATTGTAGTTGTGTGCGTAAC
>CAVRFS010000084.1:0-28776 GCA_963720335.1 uncultured Planctomycetota bacterium
TCATAGATACAGTGGCGCCATAATCAGTGACGGCTCAACGGCTCCCCCTCTGATCCGTGTTTCATCCGTGGCCCAATATTCTTGAGGGGTTGTCGTCCTCGTCGTCGAACCACGATTGTGGCGGCCGAAGCGTGTTCTGCGCCCGGCTCCAATCGATCTGTGCTGCCGACCTCTCGACTTCCTGACGTGCCAGGATTTTCCGGACCAGCTCCAGGTGCTCCAGCGGGATGACGGCCGCGAGGTCCTCTCCGTTCCGGCGCACGATCACCGGCCGGCCCGCGGCGGCAACCTGGCTCAGCACTTCGGCATAATCAACGGCCGCCTTGGGTTCGTCCACGCGGCTCGGCTCTTCCAGTAATGACTGCGACATCATGATTCGCTCCGTGCAAGGGACCTGGCGACGGGTTGTTCCCGCTCGGCTGCGGCACGCGATCGAACCTGATTCTACCAGAAAGCAGTGACGTTCGGCGTAAAGGCGAAGAATAGGCCGCGCACACGCGGCTAAGGAGCCACGGATGACTCGGGTGGCGCGTGGTAAGCGAAGCGAATTGCTCGTCATCCTTCGCCCGCCACGTTCCAGCCCCGACCTCGTCAAAACTTAGGCGGCGGGCTATTGGGATTCCGGTCCAAGGTGAGCCGAAGCCAACCGCTAGGGTCCAAGGGCAGAGACCGAGCGGATCGAGAAGCCGGGAAGCGTGGATTGGTCGAGGGTGAACTCGATCGGTTGTGAACGAATTCGTGCCCCCATGGCGACCAAGACGATCCCGCCGGAGAAGCGTGAAAGGGGGGTCGCCTTGGTTTCATCGTCGTTGATCGCGAGAACCTCCGCGTTGAGGCCCGGGTTGAATTCTTCAACCTTCGCGCGGATATGCAAGGTCTTCGGGAGCCCATCCACCTGGTACGATAACGCAATCTCGGCTAACGGTATTTTGATCCGGTAGATCTTGGCGGCCGCGCCGACCAGGCCGCCTTTCGCCTCACCTTCGGGAGCGGGGACATCGAGCTGAAAATCATGGATCAAGGCGACCAGGAAACCTCGTGCGTCGACGCTGAACTCGGGGGGTTGTTGCGGTTTCGTGATCCGCAGGGCCGACACCTTGGGGTTCTTGGCTTTCCGGGCCTCGTCCACCGCGCGGAGGTAAGCCGATAGGTCGGTGTTTTGCCTCAGGGTGACCGCGTCGCGGGGCGGCGTTCCTGCGGGCACATCCTTGGTGACGATCATCAGGTTCTGGACCGACCGGATCGGGTCACGCTCGAATGCTCCACGGATCAGGCTGGTGAGCAGCGAGCTCAGATGAACGTTGGCCGTGACGCCCGTTTCGAAGGTCGTCAGTTTGGCGGGCTCGGGGGCGTCGGCGCCGAGCTGGGGGGTGCCCTTCCACTGGAGCAGGCCGCCGACGAAGACGCCCTCGGGCCGTGATCGAAGCGCGAGCTGCGTGATCAGGAAATCCTTGATTGATAGGGTGTTGTTCCCGATCAGTCCCTTGGCGCGGAGATCGGCATTGCCGCCGCTCGGTCTCACCCGCGATGCGCTCGAGTCCCTCCTCCATGGCTTCAGCCGGGATGCGCTCCCGAAAATTGCCGATTGCGCCCTGGTAAACCCTGTTGTTGATCGCCTGCTGATTCATTCCGATCAGGCCGGCGACGAGGCGGCCAAACTCGCCTCCGCACATGGGCTGAGACGAGATCGCCGCGTCGATGTTGTGCCGGTAAGACGGTGTGATCTGAAGTCCTGAGTCTCTCAAAACCGTGGTGATGGTCAGCTCGGCCCAGTCGTACGTGGTGGCGTCAAATTGGTAGAGCTTCGCCGCCTGTTTCCCCCGGGCATCCGAGGCGATCTGGTTTTGAAAGTCCCAAATGGGCGTGACGCTGGTAAAGAGCTGACTGTTGAAAAAGGCGATGCCGTCGTCGCTGGGCATCAGGCCAAAGCCCGTCTTGGCGCCGGCGGTGACTTGGGACGTGTAGCCTTTGCGCAATACCGGTCCGGATTCGACGAGGTTGGCATCGAAGACGGGAGCAACCGTCTTGACATCGGCCGTGATGTCGAGATTAGGCCGATTGAACAAGTCGTTGACGGCGGTTCGCAGCTCCCCCGACGGCCACCAAGGTCGACTTTGATCGCCCTTGCCAAGTAAGCTCAACGACTGATGGATGCGGTTGAGCGCGGTCTGCCGCTGAGGCACCGTCGTGGCGGCCTCGTAATCGCGGAGGGCGTGTCCCAGGTCATCCTGAACGAAGTTCACCCAGCGCGATCGATTGGCGAGGATATTCGCGTCGGTGGTTGCTGGCAAGGCTTGAACGGTATCGCTCAATCGCTGTCTGGCCCAGGCGAGGCGGACCCGAGGTCGGAGCCATTGGCGGATCTCCTGGCGCAGATTGGCCGCCGGCGCCCACGCCACCGCGCTCAATCCGGTCGAGATCTGATAAACCCGATTCAGGGCCTCGAGACGCTCGCTCTCACTCTCGGCTTTGGAATAAGAACCGAGGTCAGCCAGCAACGCGTCGAACAGCGCGTTCCATCCCGGTGCGTTGGGTTGAGCGGGTGCCCCCGGACTTGACCAGGATCGACGGATCTCGTCGATGGTCCTTTCCACGCCCAGATAGCTCGGCGATGCGGGCACCGCCCACAAAACCCCGCCCACCGACCCGATAGCCACCGCCAGGACCGCGGTTATCAGCCTCACTATCCGTCGCATGCATCATCTCCGTGGTTGGGCTTGCGCTCGATCTTCAAGCCTGGATGACTCTTGCATCGTCTGCAACACGAGTTCAGGTTGACCAAAAGACCTGCGGCTTTGACAACACGAGTGATTTTACCCAAATTGCCCACAAGGTCGATATCGACTGGTCCTTGCGGACAATCACGAAGATACGGATTGCACAAATGATGCCGAAGGCTGGCCTTGGGAACTGGGTGGTTGGCGCCACGGATCTTCCCCGAGGGAGTAGGACAGTCGCCTGGGTGCCATGTTACAATCAGAAGCTGCTCCGGTGGCGGCAACTGGCGTGCGTGCCTGGCCGATCTCCACCGCGGACGCATCCCAAATGGACTCATCGCTCGATCATTCGACTCATCTCTCAATCTCGGGAACCGCCAGGAGAATTCTCCCATGCTTTTTAATCGTCCAATACACCTCGGCCTGACGCAAACAGCGTCAGCGTTTATCATCGTGGGGATATTGGTCATCGTCACGGGCTGCGACTCATCGCCTTCATCCGCGACAAACGCCGGCACGACCCGGCCCGCGGGCGCGAAGGGGATTG
Organism: uncultured Planctomycetota bacterium; assembly: GCA_963720335.1. Classification (GTDB taxonomy): domain Bacteria; phylum Planctomycetota; class Planctomycetia; order Isosphaerales; family Isosphaeraceae; genus CAVRFS01. The sequence goes on from CAVRFS010000084.1 coordinate 3,265, forward strand.
ACTCAGCAAGGGCAGGGGGCACGGGTCTCCCCGGGTTGGCGAGCTCGAGTCAATCCGGCCAGTCCAAATTCGTCTCGAAGATCGAGGGCGATCGCGTGACGGTGATCGCGCCGATTGTGATGAGCAAGCAAACCGAGTCGAGTCCGTTCCGCTTCGCGGAAATCGCCCAGGAGGCGGGCATCGACTTCGTCCACTTCTCGGGCATGAACGAAGAGAAACACTTCCCGACCGCCAACGGATCGGGCGTGGCCGTCTTCGATTACGACAACGATGGTCTACTCGACATCTATTTCGCTTCCGCGACCCTCCTGCCGTTGGGAACAGCCGAGAAGGGCCCGAACCGGCTGTACAAGAACCTCGGTAAGAACAAGTTCAAGGACGTGACCGAAGCGTCGGGTCTTGGCTATCGGGGCTTCTGCCACGGCATCATCGCGGGCGATCTCGACAACGATGGCGACCAGGATGTCTTCCTGTGCAACTACGGATCGAACGCCTTGTATCTGAACAACGGCAACGGCACGTTCAAGGACATCAGCAAGCAGGCGGGCATCGACACGCCCAACTGGTCGTCAGGAGGCGCCCTGTTGGACTACGATAACGATGGTTTTCTCGATATCTACGTCACCAATTACGGCCGATGGATTTATCCCGAAGACCATCACCCCGTCAGCACCGCCAAGAAGGGGGTCCGGCTTTACGCGTCGCCTCGCTCGATCAAGACGGTCGAGCACTTGTTTTATCACAATAACGGCAACCTGACGTTCACCAATGTGCTCAACAAGGTCATCACGACCGAGCAAACCGTTGTGGACCCGGTGACCAACGTCAAAAAGAAGGTGCGAGTGCCGAAGGCGCGTGACGACGGGCATGGGTTTGGCGTCGTGGCGGCTGACGTCAACAATGATGGATTGATCGATCTTTTCGTCGCCAATGATATGAATCCGAACTTCCTCTTCTTGAACCGCGGCGATGGGACCTTCGACGACATCTCGGAGGTCTCGGGCGCGGCGTACAATATCAACGGAGCCGCGCAATCGGGGATGGGCGTGGATGCCGAGGACGTCGACGGCGATGGGCTCCCCGAACTGTTTGTCACCAACTTCGCCAACGAGTACAGCACGCTCTACCAGAACTATGGCAACGGGTTGTTCAACGACACCACCGCGTTCTTTGGCCTGGCGTCCGACACGATGCCGTGGGTCAAGTGGGGTTGCGCCCTGTCCGATTTTGACAACGACGGCTGGCCCGATTGCTTCATCGTCAACGGTCACGTCGACAACAACCGCCGCGAGATCGACCAGCCGGTCGATTATGAAGAGATCCCCCTTCTATTCCGTAACGACAAAGGCAAGCGATTCCGCCTCGCGACCAAGGACGCCGGCGCGTACTTCGACACCAAGCACGTCGGCCGCGGCGCGGCCTTCGGGGATATCGACAACGATGGCGACATCGATATCCTCGTCAACCACAAGGACGGGCCCGGGGCTCTGCTCCGCAACGATACCAAGTCGAAAAACCATTGGATTAGGTTCGTGCTCCAGGGCACCAAGAGCAACCGCGACGCCATCGGCGCGAAGGTTGAGGTCACCGTCGGCGATCGAACGATCCATCGCCAACGCAAGGGTGGTTACAGCATGCAGGGGACCAACGATCCGCGCGTCCTGGTTGGCATTGGCCCCGTCACTGAGGTGAAGAAGGTCGTCATTCGCTGGCCCTCGAAGATCGTCACCACGCTCGAAAACCTCAAGGTCGACCAGGAGTACAAGGTCATCGAGCCCAAGACAAGCACTGCGCCGTCACCGGCAGATCCCAAGAAGAAGCCAGAGCCAGCCAAATGACCTATTGCGGAAACAACAGGAGACTTCCCCAACTCTCGAAGCAGTCTGGATGAAGGAGGAGAGGCAGCGTTTACCATGCCATGTTTCTTGCATCAACGGCAACCGGACGAATCAGGGCTCGTGCAACCTTAGGTTTTCCATCAGCCCGGTGCGGCCTTACCGGATCCTCTGGCGGCCGGTTTGCCTCTGAGTCGTCGCGTATCTGGACCTGGATTATCATCGAGTGGTCTAGTGGCAGGGTCTACCGGCTCTTGATGACGGTCCGGAGATAACTTCCGGATTTAGAGTCAAGTGCACGGTGCGAACGTCTTTCTTTTGCCCCGGAGGGGTTTGGGTCAATAGCCAGGGGCGGCAGCAGCCGCCCCTGGACGAAAGGCGCGCCAACAATTAAAATCTGCCCCGGCGGGGCGGGAGATTCCTTTTCCAGGTTCATTCTCCCAGGGGCGGCCGCTGCCGCCCCTGGCTATTAACCTCGGCCCCTCCAGGGCCAATCCAATTCCATCCTATCGCCAAACCAGGAAGTTATTGCCAGCCTGATCCTTGGCATCGGGCCAAGTGTCGCCACTGCGGAGGTTGCCATGATCACGCTTATCGAACAATATCGGCGGTGGTTTACGTACGAGAAGGATAGCCATCGCAAAGTCCTCGCCTCGTTCGAGACCGTCCCCGAGGGAGGACGCGGTTCAGAGCCCTTTCAAAAGGCCATGAATATCATGGGCCACATCGTGGCCGCCCGGCGGCTATGGCTTCATCGCCTCGACCCCTCGATCCAGGGGGTCTCAATCGTCTTCCCCACGGGACTGACGCGAGCCGATCTCTTGACCGAGCTCGAAGCCATGGAGCGGGGCTGGTCGAGTTACTTCCAGCGTTTGGACGACGCGGAGATTGAGCGGATACTCGTCTACCAGCGCGATGATGGACAGTGGTTTCGTTGTGTGGTCGCGGACGTCCTCACGCATATTCACGGCCATTCGTCATACCATCGCGGCCAGATCGCTACCCTCGTCCGCGCGGCCGGCGGTGAACCGGCTGTGACCGAATTCATCGTCTGGAGCCGCGAGTCGATATCTTCTCCCCCGGCGTAACTTCTCTTGCCCTGATGCGAGTCTACACCGATGTCACCGAAATCTGCTCGTTTTGGTCTGGTCGTCGCTCTCAGCCTGGTCGCCGGACAGCCAGCGGTGGCCCAGTATGCTGCTAACGCTGCCAATCAGGGCGGCGATCGCGCTGAAAAACCCGTTAAACCAACGGGGCCGGCGGCCAAGAAGGCCGACGACCTGATCCGGGGCTACACGACCCGGATCGAGAAGGAGATCGAGCAAGAACGTAAGGAGCTCGAGCGGCTCCGCACTGAGCTGCACGAGCTAATCGATGTGCGCTTCGAGATGGCCGCGGCCATCGCCGAGCTGCGCGGCGATCTGGCGACGAAGGGAACGTACAGCTCCGATCCCGTCAACTACGTACAGACAGCCACTCGGGACCCGAAGTCGTCGCCCGCAATAGGACAACCGCGATCGTGTTCCGTCGCGACTTTACGGCCTGGGCACGGCCTTCCCAAAGACCCCACACCGAACAGCGTGAGCAGCTCGCCGGCTCGCACCTCGGGCGGACTTGAAGCGGATGTAATGCATGGTTTTATACAGAATCACATTATTACTTTTAATGGTGCTTGTCTCTTTTTGGATCGCGCTTTTATTAGTGATAAGTTATGGTTTGCATTTCTCCACTTTGTAGACACCGTCGTTGACGCGAGCGTCGCGGAAATGGGCCAATTCCCGGTGCTCGTGCTTGTGTACTTCCTTAACGCCATCGTATTTCTGTGTATTCTGGCGATTTGACTCATGCTGCTTTCGCCTTTTGAATTCCTCTGGATTCTGCTGCAATTCCTGGGCTCACTCGGGGCATGACATGAGAAGATGGCAACGACGAGGGCCCGCCGCAGCGTCAGCCGCTGCGACGAGCCCTTGGTCATTTCATCGTCTTATCCGTTGTAGCCATGCCACCACGCGATCGGATTGAAAAGCGTTTCGGCGGGATGGCGATCACTCGATTCACTTGGCGCTGGGCGGCATGAGCACCGTGTCGATCTGGTGGATCACGCCATTGGAGCACTCGATGTCCGATTTGACGACCTTGGCACCGTCGATTGTCACCGTGCCATCCTTGACAGCGACCCTGGCCGAGTTGCCCTCGACCGTCTTGACCGCTTGGCCATCGAGCTTGAGCACGTCGGCGTTGAGAGACTTGCCCGGGATCACGTGATACTTGAGGATCGCGACCAGCTTCTCCTTGTTCTCTGGCTTGAGCAGGTTATCCAGAGTTCCCTCGGGAAGCTTGGCGAACGCTTCATCGGTCGGGGCCAAGACTGTGTACGGCCCTTCACCTTTGAGCGTGTCCACCAGGTCGGCGGCCTTGATCGCGGTAACCCAGGTCTTGAAGTTGTCGCCGGCTGTGGCTGTGTCGACGATGTCCTTCTTGTCGTCGGCCAGCGCCGGGATCGCCAACGCCACGACCGCAAAGATTCCTAGAAGTCTGCACATGATGTTTCCCCCTGATTAAACAATTGTTGAAGTCTGTCCGACACTTTTGGAACAGCCGGTAGTTTCATCGAAAAAACCAGCCGTCGGACGTCACTCGTGTTATAGGCGGGATTCGCCAAACGTCAACCGGCAGCGGCCAGGGATCGATCTCCTTTCGCGGCCGGAGAGATCGTGTCCGAGGAGGGGTTGCGCTCCCGTCTCTGGCCCTAAGCACCCTCGAATTCCCGTGAAGGGCGCTGGGGATGTGGCACAAGTCAAGAGCCACGGTGGCTCAAAAATCGGCGCGATTCTGGTTCGGATTCTGACCGCGATCGGCAGGATTCAACATAAAATGAAATGATATTAATCGGTATTTGCGAGAGTGGATGGACGCCTGGAAGTTGAGGAAGGGCGATCGATGGGTACCGTCCACGCCGCAAGCATGAAGAATGCCTACTTGGGATCGTGCTTGCCTCGGGATGGGCTGGGAGGATGAGGGGGCTCTTTTGCGGTCTTGGCGCGGGGGATCTTCTTCGCCGGAGTGGGTGCGACTGGGGTGTCGTCGGCCTTGGCCTTGGCTTGCTTGCCTGCTTCCTTTTCCTTGTGTCCGCGGCTGGGAGCCGGTGGATGGGCTCCCTCCTTGTGGGCGTGGGCGAATGCACAAATCTTGCGCAGCTCGCAACGGGGGCAGTCCGGCGTTCCTTCCAGGCAGGTGTCATTGGCGAGGTCTTCGATCAAGTCGAGGAACTCGGCACCTCGATTTTTGGGAACGGCGCGTTCGACAATCGCGCAGGGCCGGGACGTCTGGCTCGGAGATCCCCAGCCGGTGCAAGACACGATACGAGGCCTTGTCAATCGGAATGGCATGGCCGCCGAGCGCCTGTTGGATCACGGTGGCCGTGACGTAGTCAGACGAGAAAGCCTCATAGGTATGGAGGACCTTAAGCGCCTCCTTCAGGGGTTTCTTGACCAGAGCGTCGAGGGTGAAGCCGTAGGTGCGGTTGAAGAGCTGACGGAGGAACCGGCGGATGTGCTTGGCCTTCGGCTCGGGCTCGGCGACCCCGGCCAGGGTTTCCTGGATTTCCTCGACGCTACTGACGCGGATCTCGTTCCAATCGAAGAACTCGTCGTTGAACCGCGAGATGGCCTGGTTGGCCTGTTCGCGCGTCGTATCTTCGTGACAGATCCCGTACACGACCGCCTTGAGCACCGAGAATCGGGTCGCGTTGCGATCGGCCTTGGGCTTGTAGCGCCGCTTGAGCAGGGCGTGGACGTCCGTGAGTAATTGCGCTTTGCTTTGTGTCGCCATGAGCATGATTGTGGGTTGAAGACTGAACAAAACGAGCCAGGTCGAGGAAACAGTGGGCTCGGGTTTGCGCCGGACCCGAACCGAGCGGCGGGCCGGCCCGGTCAGGCTCGAGCGGTTCCCGTTCGACTGCCCATTCACGTGTTCTCCGGAACCGCGTCCTCGCCGGCATGGTCGAAAGATACGGTGCTTGCCACGGGGACCCCCGTTGTCGACGTCGGCGACGGGACGGGTTCACCGAGCGATGTCGCCGGCCGCTGGTCCGAGGCGAGCGCTTGGTCGATCAGACGCGACACTTCCATCGATTTCTTGACGCTCTCGTCATGTTTAAAGCTGAGGATCGGCGTGAACCGCGTCTGCAACCGAGCGGCCACTCGGGCCTGGAGAAATCCGGCCGCATGGATCAGGCCCCGATAGGTCTGCCTTCGCTCGGTTTCGTTCCCCATGATCGACACGTACACCGTGGCGTTCCGCAAGTCAGCCGTAACCTCGACCCGGAGCACGGTCACCGAATGGACGCGCGGGTCTGCAACCTCGAACAGGATTGCCGAGGAAACCACCTCGCGAATCGCTTCGGCAATCCTCAGGCTACGGTGTGAAGGCATAGATGGTGTTGATCCGGGTTCCGCGATGAATGACCAATGATTGATGACCAATCACACCGTATCAGAGAGTGCGGCGGATGATGTCGATGCGGTAGGCTTCGATGACGTCGTCGGTCTTGATGTCGTCGAAGTTGCCGATCTTGATGCCGCACTCGAAGTTCTGTGGGACTTCCTTGGCGTCGTCCTTGAACCGTTTCAGGGCTTCGATCGAGCCTTTATAGACCTCGCGCCCCTCACGGATCAGCCGGACTTTGGCCGAGCGTTCGATGGTCCCCTGAGTGACGAAGCAACCGGCGACCGCGCCGACCTTGGAGATCTTGAAGACCTGGCGCACGACGGCACGGCCGAGATGGACTTCCTTGACCTCGGGGATGAGCATACCCTCGACGGCCTTCTTGATGTCGTCGGTCACCTGGTAAATGATGTCGTAACGCCGGATCTCGATCTTCTTGTCCTCGGCCATGGTGATCGCCCGGTCTTCGGGAGCGACGCGGAAGCCGATGACGATGGCCTGGGATGCGTCGGCCAAGACGATGTCGCTCTCGGTGATCCCGCCGACCGCTTTCAAGAGGACGCGGATCGGGACCTCCTCGTTCTCGAGTTTCTCGAGCTCCTTGGTGAGGGCTTCGATCGAGCCCTGGACGTCGGCCTTCAAGATCAAGTTGAGGCTCTTGAGCTTCTGTTCGGCCATCTTGCTGTAGAGGTTTTCCAGGGTCACGGCCTGGCGGTCGGCGTGTGCGAGGTCTCGGGCGCGGAGGCGACGGGTCTCGGCGACCTCTCGGGCTCGCGAGATATCGTCGATGACGCCGAAGGTTTCGCCCGCGGAGGGAACGACGTCGAGACCCGAGACTTCGACCGGTGTCGACGGGCCGGCCTGATCGATCGACCGCCCCTTGTCGTCGTGCAGAGCGCGGACGCGGCCGAAGCCGTCGCCGCAGACGATCACGTCACCGACGCGGAGGGTCCCTTCCTGGACCAGCATGGAAGCCAGCACGCCGCGTCCTTCGGACAGCGACGCTTCGAGGCAAGTTCCGGTGGCCGGGCGGGTGGGGTCGGCCTTGAGCTCGTGCAGCTCGGCGATCGTCTCGAGCGTGGCCAGCAAGTCGGGAAGGCCCTGGCCGGTCGCCGCCGAGGTCTTGACGACTTCGGTGTCGCCGCCCCACTCGGAGGGGTTGAGCCCCTGCTGCGACAGCTCGCCGAAAATCTTGTTGATGTTGGACGGCGGTGTCGACGTTCGGCAAGTCGATCTTGTTGAGCGCCACCACGATCGGCACTTCAGCCGCCTTGGCGTGGGCGATAGCCTCGACGGTCTGAGGCATGACGCCGTCGTCGGCGGCGACCACGAGCACGATGATGTCGGTGACATTGGCGCCGCGGGCACGCATCGATGTGAACGCCTCATGGCCCGGCGTGTCCACAAAGGTGATGGGGCGGCCGTTGGATTCGACCTGGTAGGCGCCGATGTGCTGGGTAATGCCGCCACTCTCGGACTGGACGACGTTCGACTTGCGAATGCGGTCCAGAAGCGAGGTCTTTCCGTGGTCGACGTGGCCCAGGATGGTGATTACCGGGGGGCGTAGCATCAGGTTTCTCCGACGAGCTGGACGAGGCGAAGGCCTCGAGCAGATCGTCCTCGGCTGTGCGCTCGTGAACGACTTCGAGCTCGATGCCGAACTCCAGGGCCAGCATGACCGCCAGTTCATCCTCGAGGAAGGCGTTGATTGTCGCGAGTTGATTCATCGCCATCAGCTTATGAATCAGGTCTCTGGCCTTGACGCCGATCGCCTCGGAGAGAGTTGCGGACCGTGATCGGCGGTTCGACTTCGGCATGGGCCTTCCGCGTGGGCGCCAGCACGGTCCGTTGACCGGCTCGGTGCTTCTTACCGCCGGAACGGCTCCGCCGCACATCTCCGTCGTCGATTTCGAGGAGGGCGGCGGCGGGGACGGGAGAGGTCACGACGCGGCGCTCGCCGGCGGCGCTCGCTCCGCCGGGCGCGGCGGCCGGCGCGGTCGGCGGCCGAGCCGAGTCTGCCGGCCTTCTTCCGTTCTTCCTCATCGTCGATGACGGGAGGAGGCGGAGGCGCCGGCGCGGGCATGCCGGGTCCCGAGAGGGCGCCGCATGGCGGGGCCACCGGGTGGTGGCGGGCCGGTGCCATGCCGAGCCGGGCCGGGACTGGGCCCCGAGCCGCGCAGCAGTTGGCCGGGACGAGGACCCTGACCGGTGCCAGGGCCGGAGGGGCCGCCCGGAGGAGCCTGCATCGAGGGGACCTGGCCGGAACGCCGGAAGGCCATGATCTCCTCGGGAGTCATCTTCTTCTCGGGGCGCTGGGTCTTGCCCGCTGGCGTGCCTGATGCCGGTCGCTGCGGTCCACCCTGGCGTTGCGGGGGAAGGGTCGGCGCGGCCACATTGGGCAAAGGCCGGCTGGTTCCCCTCGTGGGCTCACGATCACGCCGATTGCCATCGGCCCCGGATTCCCCACTGGGACGGCGCTGGGCCGCCAAGGAGGAAGACGAGAGGGGGTCGACGGCGGAGTGACCCGCGGAGTCATCGGGCGGATTCCCGCCGAGGACATATAGTCGCTCTGTTTGAGCGGTTGGAAGCTGGATCCTCCGCCCGGAGATGCCGGCGCGCTGGGCGCCGGGCTGGCCGTGCGCGCGCCTGGCGACGCAGGTGTCGGTCCGCCGCCAGGCCGCGGTCCGCCACCCGGGCCAACTCCACGATGGGGCGTGTGCGCCGAGAGCGGGCCGCTCGGCCGGTTGCCGGAAAAACCTCCGCCAGGCCGGGACAGGGGAGGCGGCGCGGGGGCGGTGGGACGCGGGCCAGCCGGCGTCGGCGCCATGGCCGCGGGACTCGGGCCCGACGGGGGGCGAGCCACGGGAGAGGAGCCGGGAATCAACCGCTGTCGCGCCGGGGAATCCGCGTCGAATCCGACAGGCGGGGGCGCGGCCGTCACACCCTGGGTGACGGCGGTGGCGGGGGGCTCAGTCGGCGCGGAACGTGCCGGACCGCCGGCCGGCGATGGTCCAGCCGGCTTGGGACCCAACGCGGTTGATTGCGCCGCCGCACTCGGGCGCAGTGGCAGGCTCAGGGTAGGGTTCGGCCTCGGACAGTTGACCGGGCGCTGGCGAGGAACTCTCGGCTTTATTTCCGTCCGATGGATGTTCCATCAAAGCCTTGATCCGGTCCACCATCGAAGGATCGAGACTGGCCAAAGCACTGACCTTGACGTCGAGTCCCCACTTCTGAATGAGGTCGAGCAACTCCTGACTCTTCAGATTCAGCTCTTTGGCCAACTCATGAACGCGCATCGACAAAGGCAGCTCCTCCCGGACGTGAGTCCGGCCTCCCGGGCTGGACACGACCCGGGTGAAATCTGGATGATTTGGGTTGATCTCATTGGTTCCGATCCCGGCCTGTCAGGCCGGCGTCATAGTCTGGGACCCATTTCCAGGTACGCCGTTTCACCGGTAGCCGGCCCGGGACGAGAAACAAAGGTGGGCTTGGCTTGGATATCGAACCGGGTGGCGGCTGAACGGACACGGGTGGACAATGGGGCCAGCCGGACCGTTCCGGCGGCGGGCCCACGGGGGGCCTCATGGGAACAGTTTAGGTCACGAGACGTCGTTAGCTCGACCGTCGATTTTACCCGGGCGCTGTTTCGAGCGCGAAGTCGAGGAAGGCGGCCCCGAAGGACGTGGAGGCGCCGACGAGTCGGCCGCCGCGTTTAACGGCGAAGTGCCCCCACCTGCCGGGCCGCCGTCGAGCACGGCTTCAGTCACGATCCGAATGGTCTCGCCCTGATCTTCCTCACTGGGCGGAGAGGTCACTTCATGTCCCTGCGATGAATAAGTCGATGATTCGACCGCCAGGGCCAAGTCGTGAATCTGGTCGTCGCTGGCCTCGTCATGCTCCGAATTCGAACTGGTGTCTGGGGATTGATCATCCACGATCGTGTCGGCCGAATCGGTGGGCGAGGCCGAATCGAGCTCCGCGGTCGCGGCTTCGAGATCTGCTTCGTGCAGTTCGCCATCGTCGAGGAAGTCGCCGTCATTGGTCGACGTCTCGACTGTGGAGTCGGTGGCGGGCTTCTCCGTCTCCTTCTTCCTGATACGGCCTTTCCTGAACAACACTTGGTTCCACTGGCGACGACGATCGCGCGCCTTTCCGGCGAGGAAGGTCCTCGGTCTGCTGCTCGGCAAGGACCTCCGCCTTGGTCACAATCTCAACTGCCTGTTCTTCGGTCAAACCCTCAATGGTGTTCACTAAATCCGTGATTTCCATCACGGACAAATCGTCGAAACTCAGGATACCTTGCTCGACCAGGCGTTCGGCCAGCTCGGTGTCGACCACCTCGATTTTCTCGAACGACTTGACCGCCTTCTCGATCACCTCGTCGAGCTCCTCGGCAGTCATGATCTCGATGTCCCAGCCGACCAGTTTGGAGGCCAGTCGCACGTTCTGACCGCGGCGGCCGATGGCCAGCGACAGTTGATCGTCACGGACCAGGACGATGCCCCGACCAAGCAAATGACAGAGCATCACCTCGTCGATCTCGGCAGGCTGGAGTGCGTTGGGAATGAGGACTTGAAGCGATTCATTCCAGCGGACGATGTCGATGCGCTCGCCACCCAGCTCATCCACGATGTTCTTGATACGCGTGCCGCGCACGCCCACGCAGGCTCCCACGGCGTCGACCTTGGTGTCGATCGAAGTGACGGCCACCTTGGATCGATAGCCGGCTTCGCGGGCGAGAGCTCGAATCGCGATGATCTGATCGGCGATTTCGGGGATCTCCAGCTCGAAAAGACGGCGAACGAAGTCCGGGTGAGTTCGGCTCAGGATGATCTTCACCCGTTGGCCGACCTTGCGGACATCCAAAATGATCGCGCGGATCCGCTCGTTGGGATGATAACTTTCGCCGGGGATCTGTTCGCTCCTCGGCAAGATGGCGTCGGTCTTGCCGAGGTTGACGATGACCGCGCCCCCCTCGAACCGCTGGACCGTTCCGGTGACGAGGTCGCCCCGCTGATCCTCGAATTCATCAAACAGACTGTCGCGCTCGGCCTCGCGAATTTTCTGGATGATGACTTGCTTGGCGGTCTGGGCGGCAATCCGTCCCAGCTCGGCGGGGTCCATCTTGACCCCATCCTTGGTTGCATCGATGGCACCCGAATCGGGGTCGATTCGAACTTCGATCTCGCCGGCTTCAGGGTAATGTTTGCGTGCTGCCGTGGTAAGAGCCGATTGGATCCCTTCGAATAGAATATCCTTGGAGATATTCTTGTCACGGTGGATGCTATCGACGATCCGGACCAAATCGACGCTCATTCAACTCCTCCGAGGCTTGCTCAAATCAATTCGCCCCTGGCCAGCGGAGCGGACGCTGGACCGAACTGGAGCGGGCCACAGCCGCAAGAACACCGGGCCCGATCAATTGGGGCTCGGAGTTCTAAACCGCGGTGCGCCGAAATGAGCAACACCTCCTTGGGAGCACTCGATGGCCCAGGCCGCACGGCAACCCAGAGCGCAGAGAGCGAACCAAGCCCCGGACGGGCCGAGCCCGATTATTCCGCTCTCCAGCCCCGTCCCAAGGGTTCAATTTAACACGCCGTTGACACGGCTGTCAAGCTGCCGAACAATAGAAAGGCGATTACCCGGAAGCGATTGCGGCCGGGGGCTCCGTCGTCTGATCGACGACATAGCGGGTGATCGCCGGCATTTTCGTTCAACCTCGTCCGAGGGGTCGCCACAAGCAATGGAGACCATACCGCTCGATGATCGATCGCTACGCAATGCCCTAGAGGGTGCCGGGTTGCGTTGCACGCCACAACGGCTTGCCGTCTACGATATTCTGATTCAGTCATCGCACCATCCCACGGCCGAGGACGTCTTTCAGGCGGTCCGGTCGACGATCCCCGGATCAGTCTTGCCACCGTGTACAAGTCGCTCGAAGCCTTGGTGGCCATCGGCGTGGCGACCAAACTTACTGCGGGAATCGGCGCCACCCGCGCGCGTTACGACGCGAGGCGTGACATGCACTACCACTTCCGGTGCCTCCGCACTGGAACGGTTCACGACCTACCCACTCAATTTGACCCCGAATTGGTCGCCAAGCTCGACCCGGGGCTGGCCGCCTATCTAAACCGGCAAGGCTTGCAGGTAACAGGTTACCGTCTGGAGCTGATCGGCTATCAGAATGCAACCTCGGCCGAGAACGTTGACATCCGACCCATGAATGATCGATCTCCAACGGTCCCGACGCTGATTGACACGCACGCGCATCTGGATGACAGGAGGCTCCGCGACGACCTGGCAGGTGTACTGGATCGAGCGGTCGCCGCCGGCGTTGCACAGATCATCGCCATCGGGACCACCGCGGCAACCAGCGCCGCGGTGCTTCGAGCTCTCACGGACACACGCTGGCATCTTCGCCAGCATCGGAATTCACCCCAATGACGCGGCCGAAGTCGGCCAGGAGGATTGGCCGGCCATCCTCGACCTGGTCGACCCAGCCCGGCGTGGTCGCGATCGGCGAGACCGGCCTGGATCGGTACTGGGACCGCACGCCCTTTCCCCAGCAGCAAGAGTGGTTCGACCGCCATCTTGCCCTTGCCTTTCAACACGACCTCCCCGTTGTGATCCATTGCCGAGACTGCCAGCGTGACATCCTCGAGCAATTGCGGGGACTGGGCCGCCCTATCCGCGGAGTCATGCATGCATTTACCGGGACCTGGGATGAAGCCCGGGCGTTTCTGGAGCTGGGCCTGCATCTTTCATTCGCCGGCATGGTGACGTTCACGAACAAGAACCTCGACGCGTTGCGCGAGGTGGCCGCCCGCGTCGCCGACGATCGGATCCTAGTTGAGACCGACAGTCCTTATTTGAGCCCTCATCCCCGCCGTGGCCAGACCAATGAGCCGGCGCACGTCGCCTTGACGGCCCAGCGGCTGGCTGAGATTCGAGGTCTCTCACTGGCTGAATTCGCCCAGCTCTCCACGGCCAACGCGCGGAGGCTGTTCCGTCTCCCCGACGAGAAAACCCTTCTAAATCTCCCGCGATCGACCCGTCAGATCCAGGCGATCCGTTGAAGTCGACCCAGCCCTCACAATCGCACTCGAACAGAGCGAGAAATGCGAAAAAGCATTGAATTTTTTCACCTCGACGAGATCCGTGAGGTAGTTTGTAATCAACGATTGAGGCACTAAATGGCGCTAAAGTTGGTTACCGCGGACGAATCGGTACGTCCCTCAGTCGTCGGGAACCAATACCGCTCGGCACGAAATTTGCTCGTCGATCCAAGTAGTTACGCACATTGGTCTACTGAAAAACGTGGGAGCGGCGGAATTCATCAACCGGCCGAGCTGGGATCATTCACAACATTAGTCGTGCACCTGAATTATGTCACGGCTCAAATCTCGTGCCGAACGGTATTGGTCGGGAAACGATCGCACTTCTTTAATGGTTGCGACGACACATCGGGGAGAGGCGGATGTTGGGTCCGGGCAGTTTGCTCAGAGAAGCTTGGGAGCTTGTACCGATCCTGCTGCTTTTGCTGGTTGGGGCGCTGATCGCCAGCGAGAGCGGCGTGCGACACGCGGCGACAGGTCAGAGGCCTTCGCCAGGTTGTCGTCAACCTCTCTCACGTCTTGCTTCGAAATCCTGGGTTACGTGGCCGTGCTCTTGACGTTGCAATACTGCATCGGCTTGCGACCTTCCCTGGGATGGTGATGAACGCGGAAATCTGACAATGCGGGGCAGCCGGGCTAGCCTCGGTGTGGACTGTGCACGAATGGCCTACTTAAGCTTCGCGTTAACGAAGCCGAAGACCAGGAAGCCGACAAATGACAAGACCATGATGACTATGAGATCCCCGGGAAGCTTCGGATACACCTTGATATGCGGCGTCGCGGCGATAACTCGGCGGTAGTCCCTTTCAAAAATCACGGACTTGCGGAGGTCCAACAGGTTGAAAGTTGGCGTCGCGAGAAAAAGGCCAAAGAGAGAATCTGGCGAAGAAGCTAAGCAAATCAAAGTTATTGCCCGTCAAAGGTATAATTAAAAGACCAAGTGCCATGCAGATAAATAGGAACAGAACGAGAAGGGCTTCAAGACGGCATGCCCATTTGGCGAGATTTCGAAGTGCGCGTACGGCGACGATGCCAAGGACCACGATGCCCACCTGACCGATTTGCAGTGCGATCCAATCTGGACGAAGTATCCAAACGGCACTGGTTCTTCCAGTCAAGTGCCCTACCAAAACACAAGAACAATAGCAGCCGTAAGCACCGAATAATAAAATATAAACACAATTCAAAAGCTCTAACGCTTGAACATACGATTCTTCAGCAACGTGAGCGCGGCGGATCTTTTCCATCTCGGGATCACTTGCGACCCAATGGTCGTTAATATCCGTTAACGGTGGGCGCATATGGATTGAAGAGTCCTTCGGACGTTGAGTCAACCGGCTCGGCTGGCATGATGTAAGGAACTCCAAGTTCGCGCTGGCCCCCCTTTGGGCAACTGTCGAGGATAACCCCTCCTTGGCCCTTTTTATAGGCCATCACTCCATCGTTGCACAGAAAGTCGTGACTTTTGGACGCCTTTGCCTACCAAGCAGGGCCTCCCGGATTGCGGGCGCAACGGCCGTCCGTTAGGCTTGGCGAGAGTCACTTTTGCTCATTCCGACCGGTGCAACCGGCCCTACCGATTCCGCGGAGACCGAAGTGTGGACTTGTTTGACCTGAGCGGCAAAGTCGCGATCGTCACGGGGGGCAACGGCGGGATCGGTCTTGGCATGGCCCAGGGCATGGCCCAGGCTGGGGCCAAAATCGTGATTCTTGGTCGAAACACGGCCAAGTCGCAGGAGGCCGCCCAGTGGCTACAGGCGGAAATTGGGGCCGATGCGCACGTGGTCACGGCCGATGTGTCCCGTGAAGCCGACGTCGAGCGAGCCGCCGCCGAGGTGCTCGAGCACTTTGGCCGGATCGACATCTTGTTCAATAACGCCGGCATCAACATCCGCAAGCCACCGGATCAGCTTTCGGTCCCGGAGTGGCAGGAAGTGATTAATGTTAACCTGACGAGTGCATTCTTGATGTCAAAGGCCGTCTATCCGTCAATGAAGCAAGTTGGCGGCGGCAAGATTGTGAATATTGGCAGCATGACCTCAATCTTCGGCTCAGGGTTCGCGCCGGCGTATGCGGCGAGCAAGGGAGCGATTGTCCAGTTGACCAAGAGCCAGGCGCTGGCCTGGGCGAAGGACAATATTCAGGTCAACGCCATCTTGCCCGGTTGGTTCGACACGGAATTAACCGAGAAAGCCCGGGAACAGATCCCGGGCCTTCACGAGCGCGTCCTGGCGCGGATTCCGCAAGGGCGATGGGCCAAGCCCATCGATATGGCGGGGACCGCCATTTGGCTCGCCAGCGCGGCCAGCAACTATGTCACAGGAGTCGCCATCGCGGTTGACGGCGGCTATTCTTCGTCGCTGTGATCGACGGCCGGCTCAAATCAAGGTGTTTCCGTATCGGCAACCACCCTCCCAAGGATCTCGATCTGAAGTTTTTGGTTAAAGGGAAGCTTGAGTGAGAACGGCTTGATCGGCAACAGGAACTGCATGCCGGCCGTGGAAGTTGGCAAGAAACTCAAGAACGACAGTGACGGGACCTTGGGAGCAACATACTCCGCCTTGGCCGCGCCGCCGTCCGACGTAGGCTTGGGTTTGGCCTGCGCAGGAGGCTTCTTCGTTTGCGGGCTAGGCATCGGTTCGGATGAATCCGACGAGGTGTCATCCGCGTCGTCGTCCGGGAGCTTTGGCAGATCAGCAGGCTTGCCGTCAGCGTGAACGCCCTGCGGGAACGAGCGGCTCGGAACGACCGGAACGGGCAGCGGCGACTTGGCGAGGGGCGGTGCCGTAGGTATCGGCGCCACGTAGGTCGGGACGGGCGGAAGAGTTGGACCTGTCACCGGGACGGCATTCGCGAGCGAAGCTTCTTCCGCCCCGATGATCGCCAGCCGCTCTTTCACGATCGCCTTGCCATCCTTGTCCGCCGCGGTATAGGCACCGAAACTCACAAGCAAGTACTCGCCGTTGGGGATCAGCCATTCACCGGCGACTTCCTGGCTGCCGATCTCTGGGACATCGATGGCGACTTGACGGACCTGCTGGTCTTTCACGGAATTCGCCGGCGATTCACAGCAAGCCTGCGACTCGGTGCACTTTTCCTCCTCGGCTTCCGTCTTCTTTGGCTTCCAGGAATAGGCATAGGCCGTCAGCCCGGCTGCCTTCTCGACCCCCTTGAAAACGACGGGCAACTTTGCGGTCGTCGCGCTTGTGCAGCTCGGCGTGGAATCAGCCGGGAACGTGTACGTCTGACTAAGTACGTGTACGTCCGCGGGAAGGTTCAGATGATGGATGGCCCGAATCTGCGTATCTTCGACGACGATCTGGACCAGGATGCCCTGGTCGAGCTTGCGTCCCACCACCGTCGTGTGCCAGCCGACGCGCAGATCTTCCGTAGCGGCTTGAGGGGTCGGATCCTCGCCCTTCCAGGCAACCCGGGTCACGAGCTTGCGGTTGGAGCGCGAATGGACCGACGCCGCGGCGCCGCTGTACGCCGTGACTTTCGGGGTTTGCAGGATGCAGGCTGCCGGGTTCTTGGTAACCTGTTCCAGAAGCCGAGTTGTCGCGTCTCGAGAGACGGTATAAACCGTTGCCGCCCCCTGGCGGGAAACCGGCTTGAGACGGGTGAACACCGCCCCTCGCCAGCCTAGGCCCTCGGCCTCGACATACCGAACTGTGTATGTGATTTGATCGGCTTGACGTCCCGGATGCGGGGCAGCCGCCACTCCGGCCAACGCGAACGCAACCCATCCCAGAGCGACGCCCATGCGACGACCTCCCTTCCGTTCCGTTCCATCCATCGATGCGGACCGAGTCCATTCGGAATTCTCACCGGCCGTGGGCCAGGTCGAATCGGGCGGGATCATACGATCGATCGCTCGGAGCGTCAATCGCGGCTGTCGACCGTGCACTGAGAAAACTTGAGTCTTTTAACCGTCTCGATACTCTTCGGGCAGTTGGCGCTTGAGGTCCATGCCATCGTGGAGAACTCGCCCGATCTCAATTTGGCCGTCGTCCGTCGTCCGTCGTCCGATACAGGAGGAAATGCCTGGGCCGCTGAACTCTCCTCGCTGACTTCCCGACACGGTCGCGGCATGGTTCAAGAGGAGGTTGCCGTTCAGGGTGGCTGGGATTGACACCCGCGGAGTCTTTTTGTCGTATTTCGCTCCGCGAAAGCGTGCCCTTTCGCGGAGCGAAAGTACTGCGCATTCGCGGTGCCAAAGACAACAAAGAACACCCTTTCGCGGAGCGAAAGACGACGATGTGGCGAATGTCGCCTTTCGCGGAGCGAAAGTACGCGCATTCGCGGTGCCAAAGACAACAAAGAACACCCTTTCGCGGAGCGAAAGACGACGATGTGGCTGAATGTCGCCTTTCGCTCCGCGAAAGCACGTGTGTTCGCGGAGCCGAAGACGACAAAGAACACCCTTTCGCGGAGCGAAAGACGACGATGTGGCGAATGCCACCTTTCGCTCCGCGAAAGACGCGCGTTCGCGGAGCGAAAGACGACGATGTGGCGAATGCCACCTTTCGCTCCTACTCCTTGAATCTCCGGTAATCATACTCACTTGGCTTCAAGCCGGCTTTGTGTGGGTTGTCGGCAATGTATTGTCTCAGATACTCATACTGCTCCAGGCTGCGGACCAGGTGGTCGAAGGGCTCCTGCTGCCAAAACTTCCCCTTTTCGTCAATCGCCTGATTGATCCGAAACGCCGTGTAATGAAGCCACGAATCGCATTGCTCCTTCATCGCGTCGGCCGTCGGGAAAGCGGCCAGCAAATGCACGTGGTTTGGCATCACAATGAAATCACCCATGCGATAAAGTTGGCCGTCGAAATGGAGGAGCGAGTCGGCAACGATCCTGGCCAGTTCAGGTCGTTTGAGCAAACAACGACCATGACACGAATCCAGAAAGGCTTCGCGGCAACGATTGAACGTGGTCTGGAAGTCCACCCGGTCCTTCTCGGAGAGCGTCGGGACGATGCCGAGACCAGTGTGCCCTGGTATCCCAGCCGCGTCGGTGCAGCCATTCCTGTTTTTCCCGATCCCAGCGTTCGAGGACCTGGCGAGGAATGGAATCGTGTGTTCGAAAGGTGATGAAGACCACCGCTCCCGCTTGCGACCAGTGCGGACGAAAGTGTTCGTCAATGGCCAATTCGCCTGTCGGATCGAAGGGTTCACCGAGCATCGTGGTGGTCTCTTTGTCGCCGTTGGCTCCGCGAAAGAACAAGCCCGTTCGCGCCATCGTCGCCGTTGGCTCCGCGAAAGAACAAGCCCGTTCGCGCCATCGTCGCCTTTCGCTCCGCGAAAGAACTGCGTTTTCGCGGAGCGAAAGACGACGATGTGGCGACGTGACTCTCACCCCAGCCCAGGTTACCCGCGAAACACGTGATCGGAACCATGCCACGGTCGCGACTATGCCGCAGGTGATAGGTCCGTATGCCGCCTGCAATTTCCGGTCGGTCGTGGCTACCCGCACGCCCAGGTTGCTCGGCCACGTCCATGATGGCACGGGTGAGCAGGGCTTCATAGCGAAGGCGGGCCTTCTCCCCGAACTCCTCGTGCGTCCATACGAGGATTGTCTCGATATCCGCATTGGCTTGCGGAGACAGCCGGTATTTGGGCATGGGTCAATTGCCGACGACCGTGGCGCTAGCACGCTTGGCCGCCCGCCGGCCGATCTTGCCGATGAAATCCGCGAGCTGCTGATCGCCTTCGATTCTGGTACCCTCGGCGCCGTCGAGCGAGGCGAACGCCTCGGAGGCCAGGCTGCGGAGCACTGCGCAGTTTCTCCTCGTCCTCCTTCGACTCCCGCTCCAGGAGACGGAGCCCCGCGTGCATCACTTCGCTCGCGTTCGTGTATCGACCTGAGGCGACGAGGCTCTCGACAAATTGATCGTAGTGATCGGTGAGATTGACGTTATGCTTAGGCATTATTGACCCTCCGCCGTTTTCCTACGGTAAGTGAATTCGTGCGAAATGTCAATTTTCGTCAGTCGACCCGGAATCGCTTCAACTGGTCTTCGTCGAGCACGACACCAAGACCTGGGCCGGACGGAACTCGGGCTCCCTGCGGGATCAAGCGCCAACGGTTCGGTGAGCAGGTCCGCCTCGTGATAATGCGGGCCGAGGATATCGGCGGGATACGATACGCTGTCGATGTTCGGTACCGCGCAGGCCAGGTGCAGCATCGCCGCCGAGCCGACACCCAGCTCCAGGTTGCTGCCGACATGGCAGGGGATTCCCGCGGCCTGGGCGACGTGAGCGATCTCGATGCTCGCGGCGATTCCGCCATTCTTGCCCGGATAGATGCTGATGATGTCGGCCGCGTGGGCTCGCAGTACGTTCCAGGCATCGGCGAGCGTGAAAACACTCTCGTCGGCCATGATCGGGATGCCGATCGGACCGCAAAGATGCCATCGCTTCGGTGTCGCCCGGCGCGATCGGCTGTTCGGCGAGCAACAGGTCGAACTGACGCAGTTGAGCGAGAGCGATCCGCGCCGTCGTGAGGTTCCAGCCGCAATTGGCGTCGACGGTGATCGTGACATCGGGGCCGGCCAGCTTCGCGCACGGCCTGCACGCGCGCGACGTCACCGGCCAGGTCGAGCCCCACCTTCACCTTCAAGCAGCGAACACCCCAGCCCAGAAACTGCTCGGCCAGCATCCGGACCCGAGGCAGGTCGAAGGCCCCGATCATCATCTTGGTCGGGATGGTGTCGCGGAGCTTGCCCCCCAGGAGCTGATAGACCGGAACGCCCAGCGCCTTGCCCGCGATATCCCAGACGCGCCATCTCGACGGCGGACTTGGTGAACGGGTTGAGCTTGATCAGGAAGTCCATCACCTTTCGCAGCTCCGTGATCTGGGTCGGATCCCTGCCGACGAGCGCCGGCCCGATCAGGTCGTTGAGCGCGGCCACGCGTGCTCTTGCTTGTCTCACCGCTCCAGAGCGCCGACACGGTCGCCTCGCCCAAGCCCGACCAGCCCTGCGTCGGTATGCACGCGTGACGATGACGTAGTCCGACGTGTGATGGTCGCCGTGGGCCGTCTTGGTCACCATGCCCGGCTTGAGCGGCACGCGAACCGGGATCGCTTCGAGATTCGTAATCCGCATGAATTCTCCATCAATCAAGCGAGAAAGCACTCGAGAACATTGGCCGTGATCCGCGAAACACACTCATCGACCAGGATCGAGCTGGGCCAGGCGATCGACCCGGCCGAGAAGACCGCGCCTCCGCTGGAAGTCTCGTAATACGCGAGCTCGGCCCCGCCATCATCGATGTTGGTCCCCTTGGCGAACCGTTCAACGTTCGAGGGCGAGCTGGGTGAAACCTTGTCGGTCTCATGACCCGACGCCCCACCCGGACAGCGCATGTGCAAACTCGCCTGACCGAAGAGATCGCCGTTCTTGAGGCCGGTGCCCGCGAAGGCCCAATGATCGGCGTTTTGCACCCGGTACGGCGCAGCGGTCATGATTCCGGTCTCGGTGAACACGACCCCGAGCAAGTTGGCTTCCGACTCGACCCGCATATGGAACCGGCTCTCGTATCCCGCCTTTTTCAATTCTCGGGCGTCGCCGTTGCGATAAATCACCGCGGTGGGATCGACGAACTCGGCCTCGCAGTTCAGCCCGTTTCCGCCCAGGTACATGAGCTTGCCTCCTCGCTGGTGAACCCAGGATTTGACCGCCTGATACATCGCCCGCGACCAGTATTCCGGATGAGTGGAGATGATCAAGACACGGTAGGCGTCCAGGTCGAGCGTGCCGTCGTGGAGCTGGGTCTCGGCGTAATAGTCGTAGGCGAAGTTCTCTCGCTCAAGCCAGCCCAAGAGCCGCCACTCGGCCGGCGCGATATGACAGGCGGCCCGGCCCTCGATCGGGTCGGTGATCTCGGTCGTGCGCGTCGATGTGGTTGATTGGCTCGGGGCGGTCGAACGACAACGGCGCGTAGTCATCGGTGTCGTAAGTGACGGCATCCGGGTCGGTGTACCGTTTGAGCTCGAGGCGGGCGTTGACTGTCGGAGTCGCCGGCAGTCGATCCGGATTGATGTAATTGCTTCGGCCGCCGAAGTTGTTGTAGGCATTCCAGGTGATGTTCGAGGCCAGTACGGCGACTCTGGCCGTCGGCTTCGGCGGTGCGACGATCCAAGGAAAGGCGAACTCGGCACCCTTGGCCGTTCGAGCGTGGAAGTAGTACAGACCTGTCCGCTCGGGGGCCTCGACATACTGGTGCAGGTGCGGGTTGGCATAACCGTACTTGTTCCAGGCGACGCCGGTCTGGGTGTAGTCGCCGTCGGGCGTGATCTGCATCGTCGGCCCTCGGGCCGTGCTCGTCGAACCAGCCGAGAGCTGCGGATGAGCTCCTTCTTGATCCCGTACCGCCAGAGACTCAGTTGATACGGCTCGACGGAATGGACCCGGAACTCGGACTTTTCTCCGGCCTTGACCCACTTGGGCCAGGCATAGCCCAGCAGGCCGTCGGAAAGCAGCCGGAAGTGGTGGGGCTTTGCGTCGGGAGCGATGTCGACAGACACGCTCTTGGCACCGAAGCCGGGTTTCTGAAGCGTGACCTTGTACGACCCGGACGGGATCTCGACGTGGACCGAGCCCGTCGCCCGCGAGCGGGCCTCGAACGAGCGGCCAGCCCCTTCGAACTCCAGGAGGACGTCGGGCAAGGCGACGTAACGCTCATCGCTGACGTAGGCTACCAGCATTCGAGTCGGATCCAGGAGTAAGTCGGGATGATACAAACGGGGCGTTATCGCGGCCCACTCAACGTCGGCAGAGGCGCGGTCTCGTGGGATTCGGATTATCTTCACTCCGAGAGGACATGTCCAGCAACGGGTTTGACTTAACTCAAGCCGGCGAGGACCGCGGCGCCGAATAATAGGCTGTTCGCGACCCAGTAGATCCCCACGACTCTCCCCGCGCGATCGATCCAGCTCGGCTCCGGACGCCAGGCGCCGATCAGCCACAACACGATCCAAACAGCGGAGACGGTAATTCCCATCAAAGACATCGGCATAATCAATATAAAAATTAGATAATTAAATGTTGAAAACATGTGATTACCAAATATTCCGCTCGCAAAGTAGTTGAGGAAAAGGCTAATCAGCGTTGCGGTCATGAAAAATGATAAGTAAACGAGGGTCGCCGTGGAAGCCGCCATCCCCGGTTGCCGGAATACGCGGGGAAGGCCCGGTCGCGGCTGTCTCAATCGAAGCACCCACAAGGCCAGACTCAAACTCAAGGCCAACGGACAGATCAAGGCATCCGTGACGAATACCACTTCCACGATCCGGTGGGCGACGGATAACGTCGCGGAGAGCCCCTCGAAGACCGAGAGAAAAAAGCGAAATGGAAGCAGCGCGATCGCCGTGGCCGCGATCAGGACCATCGCGTCGAACAGCGTAAACGGCCGTGCCTTGGCGTAAGCCTTGACCAAGACCAAGCTCCTGAGTTTCGGGGGACTTGTCATGCGCACGGGACACCCCCCACGACCAGATCATAATCCCAGCTCGTCCCTCACTCTCGTAAACGCGTCGATGGCGAACTCGAGGTCCTCGCGGGTGTGGGCCGCCGAGACCTGGACGCGGACGCGTGCCTTGCCTTGTGGGACCACGGGGAAGGAGAAGCCGATCGCATAGACGCCGTTTTCCAGCAAGCGATCGGCCATTTTGCCGGCAAGGGCGGCGTCGCCGATCATGATCGGGGTGATTGGGTGCTCGCCCGGCACGATGTTGAACTTCCGGTCGGTCATGGCCGCGCGGAAGAACTTGGTATTGGCCTCCAGCCGGTCGCGAAGCTCGGTCGACCTGTTGCAAATCTCGATTGCCTTGAGTGAGGCCCCCAGGATCGGCGGCGCGACCGAATTCGAGAAGAGGTAAGGACGCGACCGCTGGCGGAGGATCGA
The DNA here is from genome assembly GCA_963720335.1 of uncultured Planctomycetota bacterium. Taxonomy (GTDB): domain Bacteria; phylum Planctomycetota; class Planctomycetia; order Isosphaerales; family Isosphaeraceae; genus CAVRFS01. The sequence continues at coordinate 26,569 of CAVRFS010000084.1, forward strand.
CACGACCTCGGATCGGGCACTCGTGTAGCCGCCGCTGGCGCCACCGAGGGCTTTGCCGAGCGTGCCTGTGAGGATGTCAACGCGGCCCATCACGTCGCGGTATTCGTGGGTACCGCGGCCGTGCTTACCCAGGAAACCGACGGCATGCGAGTCATCGACCATCACGAGTGCGTCATACTTGTCGGCGAGGTCGCAGACGGATTTGAGGTCGGCGATGATGCCGTCCATCGAAAAGACGCCGTCGGTGGCGATCAGCCGGAACCTCGCGTCGCGAGACTCCTGGAGCTTGGCCTCCAGGTCGGCCATGTCGTTGTTCTTGTATCGGAGACGTCTGGCCTTGCAAAGCCGGATGCCGTCGATGATCGAGGCGTGATTGAGCTCGTCCGAGATCACGGCGTCCTCGGCGCCCAGGATCGTCTCGAACAGGCCGCCGTTGGCATCCCAACATGAGGAGTAGAGAATCGTGTCCTCGGTTCCCAGGAAGTCCGAGATTGCTTTTTCCAAGGCCTTGTGCGGTTCCTGCGTGCCGCAGATGAACCGGACGGAGGCGAGGCCGTTGCCCCAGTGATCGAGCGCCTCGTGGGCGGCCTGGACGACCTCGGGGTGGTTGGCCAGGCCGAGGTAGTTGTTCGCGCACATGTTGAGGACTTCGGCCCGGCCTCGCACGCCGACGTGGGCTTGCTGGGGCGAGCTCAAAATTCGCTCGCCTTTCCACAACCCAGCCTTGCGGATGTCGTCGAGCTGACAGGACAGGTGCTGCTGAATCGCGCCGTACATGATGGGAGGCTCCTTTGCTTTACGATGACCTGAGACATGGCTGGAGAGAGATCGCCGGGCCGAGCCGGCTCCTACAGGATCTGTAGGAGGGAGCTCCGTCTCCCGATCCGGATTCTCGCCTTTGTCGAGCCGTTGTTGCTTTAGCCTTCGTGCCAGGTCAGGATCACCTTGCCCGACTCGCCGGATTTCATGGCGGCGAAGCCCTTCTCGAAGTCACGGAAGTGGAAGCGGTGAGTGATCACCGGGCCGATGTCCAGGCCCGACTGGAGCATGACGGTCATCTTGTACCAGGTCTCGTACATCTCCCGGCCGTAGATGCCTTTGATGGTGATCATGTTGAACACGACCGTATTCCAGTCGATAGCGATCTCGCGGGTTGGGATCCCCAGCATGGCGATCTTACCGCCGTGGCACATGTTGGCCAGCATGTCACGAAAGGCGTCGGGGTTGCCGGACATCTCCAGGCCGATGTCGAACCCTTCCTTCATACCGAGCTTTTTCTGGGCGGACTCGATCGACTGTTCGCGGACGTCGACGGCGAGGGTCGCGCCCATCTTGCGGGCCAGCTCGAGGCGGTAGGGGTTGACGTCGGTGATCACGACGTGCCGGGCCCCGGCATGACGGACCACGCTCACGGCCATGATCCCAATCGGGCCGGCCCCGGTGATCAAGACATCTTCGCCGAGTACATCGAATTGAAGGGCCGTATGGACCGCGTTGCCGAAGGGGTCGAAGATCGATTGCACGTCGCGAGGGATGTTCGGGTCGTGGACCCAGACGTTGGTCATCGGCAGCGAAAGGTACTCGGCGAAGGCGCCGGGGCGATTGACACCGACGCCCTTGGTGTCCTTGCACAAGTGACGGCGGCCCGCCAGGCAATTTCGACAACGGCCGCAGACCACGTGGCCCTCGCCGCTGACGATCTCCCCAACGTGGAAGTCGGTCACATTGGAGCCAACCTCGACGATCTCCCCCACAAACTCGTGGCCGACCACCATGGGGACCGGGATCGTCTTTCTCGCCCAGGCGTCCCACGCCTCGATATGGACATCGGTGCCGCAGATCCCGGTGCGCAACACCTTGATGAGCACGTCGTTGATCCCGATCCGAGGCACAGGCACCTCATCGAGCCAGAGGCCAGGCTTGGCCTCTTTTTTCACGAGGGCCAGCATCGTCTCCATGTCGTTCATCCTCCGCGTCAGTCAGATCAGCGTGCTCTTGAGCGGAAACACGGATTTGCTTACGGTCAGCGACCATTTTGACTTGAGGCTAACTTTTTTCGGCTCAAGCCCGCAATGCTTCAGCTCCGGCGGAAAGGCGACCGGCAGGAATTAAACCACCACGGCCGGGCTCGTGGCCATACCAACGCTACGCCCTAGGGTGGAACCGCGGTGCGACGCGCTGGCCTCGGACAGCGTCCCTCGCTCTCGT
>CAVRFS010000085.1:0-21183 GCA_963720335.1 uncultured Planctomycetota bacterium
CGCCTACGGGTACGACAATGCCAACCGGGTAACGAGCGAAAAGGACGCCCAGGGAACGGCCAGCTTTACCTACGACAATGCCAACGAGTTCACCGGGGTGACGGGACGGCTAGCAAGACGCGTCATACACATACGATCTCAACGGCAACCGGACCGGGACGGGCTACAGCACGACGGTCATGAACGAGACGGACCACGTCGCCGAACACGACATATACCTACGACAACGCCGGCAACATGGTCACGTCGAAGACGGGATCAACGACAACAACTTATACGTATGATTATCGAAATCGCTTGACCGAAGTGACGCAGGGTGGTACAGTCATCGCCTCGTACACCTATGACGCTTTGAACCGGCGAATCGGCATCGACGACAGCGGGACCCAGACCTGGACGGTTTACGACGGTAGAGACGCCAACCCTACGCCGATTTCAACGGCTCGGGCAGCTGGAATGCGCTACCAATACGGCCCAGGCGTTGTCAATGGCGCGGTTGTCGATCGGCACCTGCGCGGACCAGCTCCGGCGGAACGACGGCATGGTACCTGACCGACAAGCTCGGCTCGGTGCGACATCGTGAGCACGTCGGGAACTGAGCTGGACCACATCGTCTATGACAGCTTCGGCAACATCGTGACCGAGACCAATGCGACGAACGGTGATCGGTTCAAGTTCGCCGGGATGGAGTATGACGCGACGGCTGGTCAGTACTACCACCGCGCACGGTGGTATGGTTCGGGAACGGGGAGATTCTTCTCCGTGGATCCCATTGGGTTTGCGGCGGGAGATGCCGACCCGTACCGGTACGTTGGCAACAGTCCCCCCGATCAAACTGACCCATGGGCGAAGCGCCTCCAATACTCTCGCCGCCGCTTACGGGCGATCCACTGAGCCCGATTTGGACGATCCCTGAAGTGACCAATTTGCTCCTGATGACCGCGGCTGGTCGGCATTCGATCCAGATCTATTTGTCCAACACAAATACATCCACAGTGCTCGTCTACACTGCGCTGCTTCCAAATTGGGGACTAACGGTCCACCCAGGGCCGGGCGTACCAACTCGTACCGTATACATCAACATATCTCAGTCTATGATCGATGCAGCAGCCACGTTTGTTCATGAGATGCAACACGTAGCCCTCCCAGGCCGAGGTGAGTTCGCGGCCTATCAAGCCGAAATAATATATTATACAGAAATGTCTAATCGCTATAATTACAACTTCATTCCTGTGCAGTACCGCGCACCCGCGGCTCCGATTGTTAGATTTAGCTCTCCCAATGGTCAATGGGTGATAGATGAGGCTCGGTTAACGGCGTACATTAACACTTTGGGCGGGGGTGCTGGCGGCGCTCCGCCGATAATCGTCGCCCCGTGGCCCGCCCCGCCGCCCGTGGGTCCGTTTTAGCGATCAATCTCAACCCGCCCCAGGGCGGGTTGTCTACGACTTCCATATTGTCGGTGCAGCTCATGGACCGTTTGGGTTTTCTTGGCGACGTGGGCTTGGGATTGTAATTCTTACGGGTGGAGCATTGTGCCGCTCTGGAAACAATTCCAGTGGCGACGTGAGCCGACTTCGTCGCTGACGAAAGGAAATATCATGAATTCTCTACACCAGGAAAAGACCTTGAGGGATCGTGATGCTCGTTCTTGCATCACATGCCTTTTTTGCGTCATGCTTTCCGGTACTGCTTGTCGCGTCGATGCGCAAGACAAGGAAAAAAGTACGGCCCCGGAATCGTCACCAGAATTACTCAAGACCGGAAAGCCCCTTATGGCACCATTTGTGTACACAATATCACCAGCAGAGGCGGCAGCCGCCCTTCTTGCAACCTTCGATTCTGTGAATGATCCTTTGGCACCCAACTCGTTTCTCAATAAATATACAAACAGAAATGATTTATATAATATCAAACAAATAATTAATAAAACGAACGGCTCCACGAAAACACAGAGCCCTATATATGAATTGCCGAGTTATGTATACGACATCAACGGATGGAAGTGCGATGGTGGAAAAGCGAATTTTCACCATATCTTCGCGTTGGAGCGAGGGCGGGGGTTCAAACTTAGCGGTAACTTCATTCGATCACGATCGGGGGACAGCCAGTGGACGGCCAGAGTGACGAGCATTCGTCGGCTCCTCACGTGCTCCGAGTTTGCAAATCTGCGAGGCCACGACCAGGCGCAGCAGACTTAGTCGAACTTATCCCAACTCTCGGAGAGGCCAGGACGGCCTTGGCGCAATGGGTGAAGGGACTTCGTGATTATTCTGAGAAAGATAAGGCCGCCAACGAGTTTTTCTTTAAGTACGCGGCGGCCGATTCTCGAGGCGTCAGAGTCGTTCAAGGCTTTGACCAACGACGAACCAAAAATTGGTAGTGATTGTATTATAGTAGGTAAGTGGAATATATATACGCAGGACAAAATATTTACAACACTGCTTAGGTTTCCTGCGGAAACAACTATCTTACCAATGCTGCTCAAAGGGGAGTTCCGGCTCAGTCGAGGCGGATCTTGGGAAGTTTCTCCAGGCTCGGGTTATATGTTCCCTTTGCGCCATAGGTGAGTGCGAGGGGAGTTGGGGTCAGACCGAGTTTCCAGTTTTTCCCTAGGGGAGTTGGAAGGGGAGTTGAAGGGGAGTTGGGGTCAGACCGAGTTTCCAGTTTTTCCCTTGCATTGGGGTGAAGGGGACGTTCCTAATTGCTGCGGCAGATTGAGCAGGTAGGGGCATGTCCAACCAGACCGTACGAGGACAATTTTGATCAAACACATCTCTTTTTTTCTCGCGGGCATCTTCCGGATTGGTTAGGTTAGACACTTCGCTGCCCTCAATTGTCGTGAGCCATCGGCCATGATCCCGCGCTTCCTGTTCGGACCGACGACCGGCGACTTCGCCGACACCTATCTGGGTGAAGTCCGCGGCGCGGGTCGATGCCTGGCGTTCGGCCCTGGCGACGTCGATCTCATTGTTGGTCCGGAGGCGCGCTGGGACGATGTTGCGGCCCAATTCCCGGCTGGATGGCGGCCGGACCTGATCGCGCTGTGGCTGAATTACACGGGCGTTCCGGACTGTTTATGGTCCGCGCCCGTCCCGATTGTCGGCTTGGCCACAGATTGGAACCTGCTCTGGCACGAGTATCGCCACGGGGGAGTTGGCGGGGGAGTTGGGGTCAGACCAAGTTTCAAGTTAGTTAGGAAAAACCCGGTGTCAGTTCATTTTCCCTTGGAAAAACCCGGGGGGCGTGGAGAAACCCGGTGTCAGTTCATTTTCCCTTGGGAGGCCGTCCCCGGGGACGGGGGTTTAGCTCGATCTTCAATCGCTCGGCCATCTGTTCGGTCCATTCCGGGGCCCCGAATGGTCGGCCGCTCCGGAGCGAGCCGCGTACGGTCATCAGCTCGGCTTCACTTTGCGCGGCGCACACCTTGGCTCGCCATCGCCTCCGACGTTCCGCATCGGTCTTTCCCAGTTCCTCCCACTCGGGGAAAGGGCTCAGTAAGGGGTCGTCTTGTCCCGAACCATGGCAGGGGAAGCTCGACCATCGATACTCGGCGGGGTCGGTGACCATCTTGGCGAAGGGGGTTGGCCTCGATGTATCGCAGAACCACCAGCAGGTGTGCGTCATCCTGAATCACCGGGCTCTTAACCCCTCCCACAATGTTACAAAATTGCCTAGGATAACCATAACGTACGAATCGGACATCCTGCGGGCAAGTCTGGGCCTTGAGAGAAAGGAGAAGGATGGGCGTCAGATCGTTGACTTGTCCGCCGCTAGCCTCAGCACGCATTCGCACGGAGGTTTATGGGCATGGCAACTCAGATTTCACAACGCCGACATCTGCCAAGACAGGAGCGAGTGTTCGAGGTCTCGCGTTTACACGAGGATTTCCAGGCGGAAGCCTACACCCTGCTCGTCCCAAACAGGGCTTCAGTCAGTCCAACAAGGACGTTGCTCTCGCGGCGATGGGAAGAAGAGCTAGATTCCGCCGGAATTGGTTCCACTGTCAAAGGAGGACGGACAGCATGACCCATCATCAGCCGATTAGGGCTGCGATCTATGTCCGCATCGCTTCTAAACGAGAATCTGATGCACACATGATCGCTAGTCGGGTGAGCGCCTTGCGTACGCGGGCGAGCCAGGACACCATTCCCCTGGTGGAATACTTCTGCTTCATCGATGGCGGTTATAGTGGTGCCTTGTTGGTTCGACCGGCCTTGACCCGGTTGCACAACGCGGCCGCGGCTGGTACCCTCGACCGGCTCTACGTCCAGTCTCCGGACCGCTTGGTGCGGACGTATGTCTGCCAAGCCCTGCTGCTCGACGAGTTCCAGCGCTGTGGTGTCGAGGTGATTTTCCGGAACCTACCGCTGGATGGCAGTGCCGATGATCAACTCCTCCTTCAGGTGCAGGGCATGATGACGGAAGAGGAGAGCACGGGCCGCTGAAGCGCTATCGTCAAGGAGGATTTACAACATGAACACCGATGAGGTGATTCAACCCGGGATTTATGGCCGCGTCTCTTCGGATCGACAGGAAGAGGCAGACACGATTGCCAGCCAACTGGCTGCATTACGCGCTCGGGTGAGCCAGGACAAGCTTTCTCTGCGAGAAGACCTCTGCTTCATCGATGACGGCTACTCGGGGACCACCTTGATCCGGCCAGCCTTGGACCGACTGCGCGACGCGGCCGCGGCCGGTATCTTGAACCGGCTCTACATCCACTCTCCGGACCGCTTGGCGCGGAAGTATGCCTACCAGGTCCTGCTGGTCGACGAATTCCAGCGCTGTGGCGTCGAGGTGGTTTTCCTCAACCGACCGCTGGATGGCAGTGCCGAAGATCAACTGCTGCTCCAGGTGCAGGGCATGATCGCCGAGTACGAGCGTGCGAAACTCCTGGAGCGCTGTCGCCGTGGCAAGCTTCACGCGGCGCAGCAAGGTTGCGTCAGTGCTCTCGCATCGGCACCTTATGGGTATCGATACATCCGCAAAACGGACGGTGGTGGTGTCGCTCGCTTCGATATCGTACTTGAGGAGGCCCGCGTCGTTCGACAAGTTTTCGATTGGGTCGGCCGTGATCGGCTCACTCTGGGCGAGGTGTGTCGTCGCCTGAGGGCCCAAGGCATTCAAACGAAGACCGGCAACGAGAACTGGGACCGCAGGACGATCCTCGACATGTTGCGGCATCCTGCTTACAAGGGCACGGCCGAGTTCGGCAGGACCCAAGTGGGTCCTCGCCGGCCACGACTGCGACCAGCCCGTGGACAGCCCGAGCAGCCGCGCCGGCCTTATTCGGTCTACGATGCTGAGGAGCGGGGCATTCCCATCGCCGTTCCTGCCCTCGTCGGTGAGGAACTGTTTGATGCGGCGGCCCAGCAGTTGGAGGAGAACCGCGATCGCCAACGGCAATCCCGGCGGGGGGCGTGCTGGCTGCTGCAAGGACTGCTGGTCTGCCGGCACTGCGGCTACGCCCTTTACGGCCTCGGCACGCGACACCGTTTGGCGAACGGTAATACAGTTGAGCATTCTTATTATCGCTGCACTGGTAGAAATGGGAATCGATTCGGCGGCCAGCGTCTCTGCGAGAATCGCCAAGTGCGCGTCGACGACCTTGACGAGGCGGTTTGGAAGGACGTCTGCCAACTGCTGCGCGAGCCCGCTAAGGTCCAGGCTGAGTATCAACGGCGTGTTGGCGAGGGTAGCGGGAAAAAGCAGTCCTTCGTCGAGGACCAAGCTCGGACGCCAGTTGACAAAGGCTCGGTCCAGCCTGGCCCGGTTGATCGACAGCTATCAGGAGGGCCTGCTGGAGAAAGACGAATTCGAGCCTCGTTTGCGGGCGACAAGGGAACGACTGGCGCCTGGGAAGCCGAGTCCAAGGAGATCGAGGAGCAGCGCGACCAGGACCGCGCGTCGCGGTTGGCTCTACAAGGTCTCGAGGACTTCGGGGAGCGGGTACAAGCCGGCTTGACCACCGCAAGCTGGCATGAACGGCGAGAGATCATCCGTGCCTTGGTGAAACGCGTCGAGGTTGGAATCGAGAAGATTTGCGTCGTGTATCGAGTCAGTCCGCCCCCTTTTGTTACGCGCCCCCGGGGGGGTGCTTTTGAACATTGTGGGGAGCTTGTTGAACCGGCCCTGCCAGACGTGACCTAGCGTGTGATACCGCTTGTGATAACGCCAGGTGTGGGCTACCGTGAGGGATTGGAGGATCCGGCTGATCGATTGCCCGGCTTCGGGCCGGAGCAGGAGATGAAAGTGATTGGTCATGAGACAGTAGCCGAGGAGGCGAAACGGATAGCGTTCCTTGGTCTTGGAAAGGGCCTCGAGGAAGGCGACGCGGTCGGCGTCATCGCCAAAGACGTCGGCGCGGTTGTTGCCGCGATTGAGGGCGTGATAGACAAGACCGTCATCGATGGTGCGAGGTGGGCGTCCCAAGAAACCCGGTGTCAGTTCATTTTCGCCGCAGAGAAACCCGGTGTCAGTTCATTTTGGAGAGAAACCCGGTGTCAGTTCATTTTGAGAAACCCGGTGTCAGTTCATTTTCGCCGGGAGAAACCCGGTCGGGTGGGAAGGGGACGGGTCGGGCGGGAAGGGGACATTGCTGACTGCCGTAGCAGAATGAGCGATCTGCGTAGATTGCACAATCCGGGTTGCCGGATTGTTAGTCACCGTTATCGATAAGCGTTGTAGGAGCCTGTTCCTGCGTGATTTCCCGAAATCGATTGCATCTGGAGTGGAGGACCCAACGATGAATCCCGATCAGCAGCCCACCTCCGTCGTGGCGACTTTCACGTACGAATCGGAGAATCGGCTCACCGCCATCAGCGGCGATCGCGGGGCGTATCCGAGCAAGTACCCGGATCTTCCCCAGGAGCGCTTCCATTACGAGCCGCGTAGCCCGTTGTTCAGCTTCGAGCAGGACGCTCAGAAGGGGATCTTTCGGCTGGAATGGGCAGATGGGGAGGTCGAAGTTTTTCGCGATAAGCCGGCGCGGCACCTGGTCGTCGAGCCGGATGCCGAGACGGGCGAGATGAAACCAGTCCTCAAGCGCGGCCGTCCGACGTATCTTCATCTCTGCCGTGAGGAGCGGGAGGTTCGGTGAGCGGGGTTCCGGATCGCGGATCGCGGACTCCAGGTTACCGATTCCAGATTGAACGCCATTTGGGACGTCCTTTTTAAATCCCGGCGCGGATTGAGGGATCTGCGAAGGGTTCCCGCAATGGGGAAAATGTGACGCTTCTCGCTGAACGCCACCTTGGTTTGGCGGAGCGAAACCGTGTTCGGCCGAGGTTGGCCCCCTCACCCGGCCTTCGGCCGACCTCTCCCCAAAAGGGGCGAGGTTGACCGGTTAACTCCTCCGCGACGTCAGGTCAGGACTCCGGTGGCCTTTCGTCTTTAGCACCTCGCCCCCCGCGGGGAGAGGTCGGCCGAAGGCCGGGTGAGGGGGTCCGGGCGGTGATGTCCAGCGAGGAGTCTCGAAAATGTGGGACGGCGAGACGACCACACCGGAGCGAGCCATCGGCCATGACCCCGCGCTTCCTGTTCGGACCGACGACCGGCGACTTTGCCGATCCCTATTTGGGTGAGCTCCGCCGTGACGGCACATGCCTGACGTTCGGCGCGAACGGTGTCGATCTGACTGTGGGTCCCGAGTCGCGCTGGGACAGTGTGGCGGCCCAATTCCCGGCCGGATGGCGGCCGGACCTGGTCGCGCTGTGGCTGAACTACACTGCTGTTCCAGATTGTCTGTGGTCCGCTCCCGTCCCGATTGTTGGCCTGGCCACTGATTGGAATCTGCTCTGGCACGAGTATCGCCAGGTTCTGCCGTTTTGCGATGCCGTTCTGACCGACGAACCCGGCGTTGACGTGCTGGCTCGCGCGGGGATTGACCGAGCCCGGCCGGCTGTGCTTTATGGAGCGGCGCCGGATTCGCTCGACGTTTCCAACACGGCCGAACGGGACATCGACGTGCTGTTCGTGGGCAATCTTCATCCGGCCGTGCAGCGCGAGCGGCTTCCTTGGCTGGCGCGGTTGGCCAAGCTCGCTGAGCGGCGGAATGTGGTGATTCGAACGGGGATCTCGGGCGATGAGTGTCTGGCACTCATGGCGCGGTCGCGAGTGGCTTTCAATCGCTCGGTGCGGTCGGAGGCGAATATGCGGGCGTTCGAGGCGGCCGCCGCCGGTGCCTTGCTGTTTCAGGAGGCTGGCAATCGCGAGCTGCCGGGGATCTTTGCCGAGGGGCGTGAATGCGTTTATTACGGGGACGAGGATCTGGAAGAGCGGCTGGAGCATTTTCTCGACCACGAAGATGAGCGGCGGGCGATTGCGGAGGCGGCGCGGGCGAAGGTGGCGTCGTATACATTTTCGGCGTTATTGGTGAAGGGGATTGAGGAGCTTTGGGAGACGGATCGCGAGGGGTTGCTGGAGCGGGCGCGGAGGCGGGTGTCGGGGCGGGGCGGGGGCGGCGATAGGCCCCTCGACAACACAACGGGTGCCGATGCATCGTTACTGGCTCCCTCTCCCGAGGGAGAGGGCCGGGGTGAGGGGTCAGCGGCACCGCAGACCTTGGCGTTCTCGTTGGTGACAGCCGAGTCGGATCGCCGAACGCCGGCCGTCTCCTGCGGCGGGTGGTTTGATTCGACCGGCATGATGCCGCGATCCGCCCCTCACCCCAGCCCTCTCCCGAGGGAGAGGGAGCTAGTACTGACGAAGGCCCGCCCATCTGAGCCCGGCCCCCTCCCGAGGGAGCTAGCCCTGGCGAAGGCCACTCCCGCTGAGTCCCCCTTCGACGGAGGCGTTGCTCGCGCCTGACCACCCCCCCGAACCCCCCCTTCGCAAGGGGGGGGAAAGCTAGCGGTGAGGTCATCCGCATTGAAACGCGAGCGTGCGGACAAGGGACCGACGGGTTGAAGGTCTCGGCGGGAGCTGAAGGGGACATCACCTCGACCTTGTTCGGCGAAGGCGTTGCTGCGCGCTGACCGGGACACCGGACGACTTCGGCAATGGCGTTGCTGACGCGCTGACCAGCCCCCCGAATGGCTTCGGCGATGGCGTTGCTGGCGCTGACCAGCCCCCCGAACAGTTTCGGCGAAGGCGTTGCTGGCGCGCTGACCACCCCCCCTGACCCCCCCTTCGGCGAAGGCGTTGCTGACCGCACTGACCACCCCCCCTGACCCCCCCTTCGCAAGGGGGGGACGAGGCGCAGGGGCGCGACCAGACCCGGTCTCGCTCTCTCGGTTGGGGCTTCGTTCTCATGATCACAGCTTGCCCTTGATGGCGCGGGTCTGGATGCGATTGGGGGATGCTGGGACGGGCAGCGATGAGCGGCTTGAGGCGGATTTGACGGTCGAGGCTGAGTCGGGTGGAACCGGGGCGGCGGCGGCTTGGCATGGGTTGGGCGTGCTGGCGGCGGACCCTACTGCGGCGGTCGGGGCGTTTCGCCGTGCTGTCGCGGCTGATCCGGGGTCGCCGGTTTCTGGCATGGCGCTGGCCCTGGCGCTGGCCGTTTCCGGACAACGAGACGCCGCGATCGAACAGGCCCGATCGGTCCTTGAAAGCATCGAGTCGAGCAGGATCCGATCGAGCCGGTTGCGGAAACTGGACTGACGGCCTGGGACTTGCCCACTTTCCCCGTCAGGTTCGACAACCTGCGCAGTCGAGTGGGAGCGGGCCGCCTGGCGAAATGCCGGAAAGCCCGCCGATGAGGTCGCGGCGAAACGCGAGCTGGTTCGATGGCGGATGCACACGTTTCTGGCCGAGCTGACCGACGAGTTAGTGCATTATGAGGCTGCGGTCGCGGCATTTCCCAATCTGCCGTCCGGTCACGCGGAGCTTGGCTGTGCCCTTTGCCGCGCCGGCCGGCTTGGCGATGCTCTGCCGCACCTGCGCCGGGCTGTCGCCGATCAGCCGTTCGATGTTTCCGCGGCTCGGGCCTTGTTTCAGCTCTTGCGTGACATCGGACTGGCGGATGAGCAACAGGCCCTCGTCCGCGACCGGCGGCTCCTGGCCCGGGCGGCGCCGCAGGTGATCCCGCTGGAGCCGTGGTTTGCGCCGCCGGAGAGTGGCACGCCTTCTTCCGTCACGGGGTTGTCGGAAGATGCGTCCACGGTGATCTTGTCGATGGGACGGGCCGAATTCGTGGCTCGCTTCGGCTCTCCGGACGTCTCGCGCGCCCTGTGCGGTTATACCCGGGCGGCCGATACGCACGCCGTGTTGACCCTGCTAACTCATGCCCAGCCGCGCCGCGTTCTGGAGATTGGCACGGCGTTCGGTCACATGACCGCCAACTTCACCGAGTGGACTCCCGACGATGCCCACGTCTTCAGCCTGGGCATCGTGCGAGGCATGGCGGCGCGTGGAGCGGCTGAGCAGGATAACGAGGCTCCGTCCGCGCTGAGTTCGGCGGGCACGCCGATCAGTTCGGCAAGGCCCACAAGGCGTACTTCATTATCGCCGACTCGATGACTTATGATTTCGGCCGGCTGGCGCCCCTGGATTTCGTCTTCATCGACGGTGGCCATGACCTGGAGCACGCGCTCAATGACACTCGCCGCGCGTACGAGTCCATCAAGCCAGGCGGCTGGCTGGTCTGGCACGACTTCAACAGTCCGGTCGCCTGGGTCAATGTGCGTGAGGCGATCGAGCGATTGGGGCTGCCGGACCCGGTCATCCACGTTGGGGGAACCGAAGTGGCGTTCCTCCGCAAGCAAGCGCCGCTGCCGGCTCCGCGTGCACAACCGGCTCCGGAGCCGCCCGGTGCGGGTGGTCTGGGAAGGTGACCAGCAGGGCCTGCATTCGCTGGCGCTGGTCAACCGCGCGCTCTGCCGGGAGTTGCTGAATCGAGGGCACGACCTGGGACTGCTCGTGGGGACCGAAGGAAACCGCGTGCGGACGCTGGATCGGCTCCCCGACGATCCGCGACTGTCGGCCCGGTTCGGACGCGGACCGGAGGGAGGGCCGGCCCAGGTCCACGTGCGGCATCGCTGGCCGCCGCCGCTCGATCCACCCTCGCAAGGACGCTGGGTGTTCATGCAGCCCTGGGAGTTCGGCAGCCTGCCCAAGGCCTGGCTGCCGGCGCTGCGGCACGTCGACGAAGTCTGGGCGTACAGCCGATCGGTTCGCGATTGCTATCTCGAAGCGGGCGTGCCCCGCGAACGTGCCCACGTGATCCCCCTTGGCGTCGATCCGGCGATGTTCCACCCGGATGCCGAGCCCCTTTCGCTGCCGGCCGGCCCGAGCTTCCGGTTCCTGTTCGTCGGCGGCACCATTTATCGAAAAGGCTTCGACCTGCTGTTGAAAGCCTATGCACGAGCGTTCCTCCCCTCCGACGGCGTGGGTTTGGTGATCAAGGACATGGGCACGAAGAGTTTCTATCAAGGGCAGACCGCCAAGGCGACGGTGGCCGAACATCGCGCCCGGGGTTATCCGATCGAGTACCACGATCGCGCCCTAAACGACCAGGAGATGGCCGGCCTGTACGCGGCCTGCGACTGCCTGGCTCATCCTTATCGCGGCGAAGGCTTCGCGCTGCCGGTGGTGGAAGCCATGGCCTGCGGACTCCCCGCGATCGTGACCGGAGCGGGGCCGGCGCTGGACTACGCCTCCGAGGCGACCGCCTTCCTGGTGCCGGCGCATCGGGCCGAGCTTCGCGAGAAACGGGTCGGGGACATCGAGACCGTCGGCCAGCCCTGGATGTGGGAGCCGGACCTCGATGCGCTCGTCGAGCTGCTCCGAACGGCGGCCTCTAACCCGCCGGCAACCCGCGCCAAGGGAGCCGCCGCCTCGGCCTGGATCCGTGAGCGCTTCACCTGGTCCCGTTCGGCGGACGCGATCGAGGCCCGGTTACCGGCGCTGACGGCAAAATAACCAACAATCATACATTTTTAACCACGGAAAACACGGAAAACACGGAAAAATACAGATCATAAACTTTTTACGATTATTAATATAAATAATATATTTGCATACTTAATAGTTTAAAAATCAATAAAGATTGTAATTGGTTGTATTTGATTCTTCCGTGTTTTCCGTGTTTTCCGTGGTTAGAAATGTATTGTCGCGAGTGGAGTCTTGACTGTGGGCCTGGCTTCTGTGATCGTTCCCTGTTTCAACCAGCTTGAGTTCACGCGGCAGTGCGTCACTGCCCTGGTGCGGCATACCAGGCCACCGTGGGAGCTGATCGTGGTCGACAACGGCTCGGCTGACGGCACCGCGATCTATCTGGCCGGGGTTCAGGACGCGTCGCCCATTCCCATTACTGTCGTGAGCAATCCAACCAATCGCGGTTATCCCACGGCGGTCGACCAGGGCCTGTCCGCCGCGCTCGGCGACTTTCTCGTGCTCCTTGACAACGATGCCGTTGTCACCGATGGTTGGCTCGATCAGCTCGTGGCACTCACCGAGGCCGATCCAAGTATCGGCTTGACGGGTCCGATGTCCAACTCCGCGGGATACCCCCAGCTCGTCGAGCACGTCCCCTATGCCGATCTCGACCAAATGCCGGCCTTTGCCGCGTCGTGGAGAGACCGGCACCGTGGCCGATGGTTTAACGTCGGCAAGCTGGCGGGGTTCTGCTTGTTGATAAAGCGGGCTGTCTACGAGAAGGTCCGCGGGCTGGACGAATCGTTCGTCGCTGGGTTCGCCGATGACGACCTGGCCGAGCGCGCGCGTCGGGCCGGGTTCCAGCTTGCGGTGGCGCACGATCTTTTCGTCCATCATTTCGGTGGCCGGACCGTCGCGGCCTCGGGGGTCGACGCGCAATCGCTACTCGACGAGGACCACGCGCGGTTCGCGGCCAAGTGGGGCTTGCCCTCGCCCGAGGTGCGTCGCGCACCCGTCCGGCCCTGGGTCGGCCATGCCGAGCCAGTGGCAAAGGCGAGCCGCGACGTTCAGGTCAGCCTGACGATGATCGTCCGGAACGAGGAGAAGAATCTGCCGGCTTGCCTCGGGTCGGCAAAAGGGCTCTTCGACGAGATCGTGGTCGTCGATACCGGCAGCACCGACCGAACGCAAGAAATCGCCCGAGAGTTCGGGGCGAAGGTGTTCGAGTTCGCCTGGATCAACGATTTCGCCGCCGCCAGGAATGCGGCGCTTTCCCACGCGACCGGCGATTACGCGTTCTGGCTGGACGCCGACGATGTACTCGAAGGGCACCAGTGCGATAATCTGCGGCGGCTGCTCGATGGCTTGCGCCCGGCGACGAATCCGCCTATGTCGTTCGATGCGCCTGCGATCCCGAGCCCCGCGGCGGCGGACAAACAGTTGTGGACCACATCCGGTTGTTTCCACTCCGCCAGGATGTGCGCTGGACTTACCGTGTCCATGAACAAATCCTGCCGGCATTACGGCGGGCGAATATCTCGGTCCGATGGAGCGACGTGGTCGTGCGGCACACCGGCTACACCGACCCGGCCCTGCACTCTCGCAAGCTAGTCCGTGACGAGGCCATTTTGCGTGCCGAGCTGGCTGAACGTCCTGATGATCCATTCGTCCTGTTCAACCTGGGCTCGATCGCGATCGAGCGGCAGGAATTGGCGACGGCGATTCCGTTATTACGAAAGAGCCTGGCGGGGTCGGCGACCAGTGATTCGATCACCCGGAAGCTGTTCGCCCTGATCGCCCGATGCCATCAGATGCTGGGAGACAGCGCGGCGGCCTTGCAGACCTGTACCCAGGGCCTGGCGCTCGACCCCGACGATGCCGAGCTCCTGTTCCGCCGCGCCGTGGTCCATCGCCACCGCGGCGAGACAACCGAGGCGGAATCGTGTTGGCGGAGGATCTTAACCCTTCGTCGCCCCGAGGCGTTTTGCAGCGTCGACCAGGGAATTTATGGACACCTGACGCGGCGCAACCTCGCCGCGCTGGCGACCGAGCGCGGTGAACACGAAGAAGCGGTCCGGCTGTGGCGCGCCGTGCTCGCCGAATGCCCCGGCGACCGCGAGGCGGTTGCAAAGCTCCACACGCCCAACCGCCCCGAAACGAGCAAGGCCATGTCCTAGAGCACCGAACGATCGGGTTGCGCACACGGCAGTAACTTACCATCCGCCGGTCGCCTAAGCCGAACGCATGGGGAAGTCGCGGTTGTAACGCTCGCCCCGATCATCCAGGCGCCCAGCCGTAAGCACATAGTAAATCACTGTATATGGCAATACTCCGCCACGGATCGCTTTATGCGGATTAGTCGGGCCCGGAGCATAACTCGATGTGGACATTCAACATACGTGAGACTGTTAAACTAGACCGGTTATGCGGACGCCCATTCGTAATGTGATGGTGCTTCAAGAGATACGACAAAATGTTCGATCGTACCGGCTATGCGGGCGCCCGGGTGGAAGTTGATGATCCGCATAGGGTTAGAGCGATTATTCGAACTTCCGATTATTCCGGCGCCCAAGCGGAACTCGAAGCGGCATGGCGAGATGTGGACGAAGCCGTTTTTGCTGCGGCACCTTTCGGCGCGCGGTTATCGTGTGCGCTGCGCTTCACGAGGCTTAGACGAGCGACACGCACGTTTCCTGTGATGGGTAAGGCACCCAGCAGGAAATAAACGACCAGGGCGGCGCCTGTGGACATACCAGCCCGAAGCGTAAGCGAGGGTTGGAGTTCGCCTCGCTTACGCTTCGGGCTAGTATGGCCCGAATGATAGCCGACTTTGAACTACGCCAGATCCAACGATGAGGGTAGGCCGTAAGTCGAGGAATTGGGAAGGGTTATACCGTCTTAAGGGTGGATGACGGGATTCGAACCCGCGATACCCAGATCCACAATCTGGTGCCTTAACCGCTAGGCCACACCCACCATTTTATGGAGTCCATTCCACATCCGATGATAAGCCTTGGCTTGGGTTCAAGTCAAGGCGGTCGATAGTCATCGCACGATGGCATGCAGGCGCACCGATTAGGTCACGGCGGCGCGGGTGTTGCACACTATCGGTCGTCGGTCGGAAAGCGTGGACGCGTTCTGGGTAACGACTAAAATGAGTAAAATGAAAATAAGGTCTTGACATGCCGGATAAACTCTTGACGAAAGCCCCTCATGTTGCTGGGATAAAGCCTCAAATTTGAAGGTGCTCTCACGACGGCGCGAGTTGGCATGGGTTGTCCGGTCGAAGCGTATGAGACGCACGAAATTGCGAGGCGAACACGGGGTGATAGGGATGTCGGTGCTGCGGATCGGGATTGTCGGATGCGGCATGTCCGCGCGGAACCACCTGGACCGTCTCGTGGCCCTGGAAGGGGTCGCGATCGTCGGCTGCGCGGATCCCGACCTCTCTGAAGCCCAGGCGATGGCCGACCGGGCCTCGC
The DNA here is from genome assembly GCA_963720335.1 of uncultured Planctomycetota bacterium. GTDB lineage: Bacteria > Planctomycetota > Planctomycetia > Isosphaerales > Isosphaeraceae > CAVRFS01. Next base: position 15,303 of record CAVRFS010000085.1, read on the forward strand.
AACGAGCCGGACAGACCAGCGCGACACCCGTCCCGGCTTTTAACGACCATCGTCAGCTTCTCCACAAGCTGGGCCCGCACGCGCTCGCGATTTTTACACCGCATTTGTCGCACTATCGCCAGGCCATGGACGCTCTCCAGGCAAGTTGTCATTTGTTCATCGAGAAACCGCTGTCCACAAACGTTCAGGAGGCGGCCGATATCGTCGGCTTGGCCCGAGGCCGTAACCTCAAGGTCGGGGTCGGCCACCAATTCCGGCTTTGCCCGAGTCTGGTTGAAGCCCGACGACGGCTCGCCGCCGGCACGATCGGCCAGGTACGCCTGGTGACGGCCGTTCTGGCTCGGCCCTGGCTGACGACCCTGGGACAGGACGAAAGCAGTTGGCGCTTCAATTCCAAGGTGTCCGGTGGAGGCATTCTGGCTGACGCCGGCGATCATCTGGTCGATGCCCTGCTCTGGACCACCGGCCAGTTCGCTCGCGAAGTCGGCGCGGTACAGAGCGAATGGGATCCGGGAATCGACCTCGTCACGGCCGCCGTGATTCGCCTGGCGGATGGAACACCCGTTACGTTCGCGATCTCGGGCATCTCGCCGGGAACCCTGTTTGAGCTCGACTACTTCGGCGAGCTTGGCCGGCTCCGTGCCACCGATCAAACCCTGGAGGAACAGCGTTTCGACAAAGAATGGCGCGACATCGTTCTGCCTTCCCACAGCCAGTCCATCGACGAAAACTTCGTGGCCGCACTCGGTAATGGCTCCCCGTTATGTTGTTCCGCCGAGCAGGCTCTCGATACCGTGCGACTCCTTGAAGCCATCGCGCGGTCAGCCGCCATGCGGCAGGTCGTCCAAGTCATCTAATCGATCCTGAAAGGATGAAAGGAGGAATGGGTGACTTGCGTCGTGGATCAATTCCATCGCTTTCCAATGTCGAGGACTATCTCAACGGCGCGGCATCTGACCTGGATTTTTGAGATGGACGAGTCCACGAAAAAGAGTCTTTCAAGGTCTCCCAGTCGGCTTGCCGACCATTCCCGTAGCAATCGATCTCAACGCCTCCAAACAGCACGACTTCGATCACAGGGGCACCGCCGCGTGGCAAGTGCCCCGACTCGATGCAATCCCGCTGATTTCGATACTTGACAACGCTGTGTCTCCTTGACTACGACTATGGCTCCGCTCTCGGATCGAACAGAGTTCACCCAAGCAGCGAATTGGCCATCCGCAGCGCGTTGGTTAGGGGGAATTCCCCGTTGGACTCCCTTGGCCTGAGGACTGAACCCATGCTGGACTGTCTTGAACGACTCGCCACAGCCGGCGACCCAACTGCCGCCAACGCGATGTGGGATGGTTGGTTGGACTCCCCGCCCCCATTGTTTGCGCAACACCCCGGCGAAGATGAACCCGAATTGGACGACGAGGAATTGGAGGACGAGGATGACCTCGACGAGCGATGACCTCGACGACGATGAGGACGAGTTTGACGACGAGGAATTCGACGACGATGAGGACGAAGAAGACATCGACCCGGAACTCGACGATGAGATCGACGATATTGATGTCGACGATGACGAAGAAGATGATTTTGACGACGATGAAGATCTTGACGAACTCGAGGAGGAAGACGAGGACGAAATCGAGGATCTGTAAGCCGGAGCCGCAACCCGGTCTCCGCTGCCAGCCGTGGTGATCGGCCGCGGGGAATGGTGCGTCTTCCGAAGAACCCAAACGGTTGATTGGAAGGGGCGAGCCCCGCGGTGATCCGCGCGGTTCGCCTCGTCTCATTTGGTGCCGAAGCCACGGCACGGCGAAGTTCGGAAATCCGCCGCTAGTCCACGGAGGCTCCTTGGTGTAGGATGAAAGAAGGGTGGGTAAGGAAAAAGAAACGATCGCACAACCGCGAAAGCGGGCGTGGCGTCTTGTCGAGGACGGTTCCTTCCGGCTATTCTGGACAGGCTTGTGTCGACTTTCCGAGGGCGAACCGCTCGACATCCGCACCAACCCGCCAAATTGTTCTGAAGTCTCTATCTATCAAGAACTTATATGACTGACAATGCTTGATCGGAGGCATGGTTCAACGACTCAGGTGCTCTGGTAACACCTTTTGGAGTCGTCAAGCCCATCATACTAGCCCGAAGCGTAAGCGAGGGTTGGAGTTCGCCTCGCTTACGCTTCGGGCTAGTATGGCCCGAATGATAACCGACTTTGAACCACGCCTTGTCGGATTCGCTTTTTTCGGATTCTGAGCACGCTTTGATTCTCTGTGACGACAACAGTCTTCTCATACGGCCGCCGGTCTCGTGAGCTGAGGTGCCGGATCACTGGCTTGGGAGGGAGCACGCTACGATGGCCGCACCCTTGGATCGTCCGGGCGATTCGCCAGCCGAACGCCCGTCGCCCGAGATATCGACTCGACGTCTGCGCGAGCAGAGCCAACTCGACTTCGAGATTGAGTTCTTGGGACGAGTCTTGGAACGTGATCCATACTTCGTCGACGCGTTGCGGGTCCATGGGAACAACCTGGCCGCCAAGGGCCAGTATGCGCGTGCCCTTCAACTCGATCGCCGCCTGGTCCGGCTGATACCCGAGAATTCCATCGCCTGGTATAACCTGGCGTGCAGCTACGCGGTTCTGGGCATGATCGACCCGGCCTTCTACGCCCTACAGAGGTCGCTGGAGCTGGGCTATCGATATCTTCACCGCCTACGCCGCGATCCGGATTTGAAGGCGCTGCGTCGTGATCCTCGGTTTGCCCGTCTCCTTCGCCGGTTCGAGTACTTCTCTGAGTATCCCGCCCTCGTATGATCTGATCGACCAGCGAGCACAACCCACCGAAATGGCTATTTGCGACTTGCGTGTCCACTCTCAATCCGCACGATTTCTGATCTTAGGAGCAACCTCTGTCGCAGTTATCGGAACGCCATGACACATCACGAGTGGGAGCACGTTCAGGAAGCCACCAAGCTGGTTCGATCTCGATGGAAGGGCGGTCCTCGAGTCGGCTTGGTGCTGGGTACGGGGCTGGGTGCGTGGCTCGCGAGATCGATGCCGAGGCCATGATCGCCTACCCTGAGATCCCTTTTTTCCACGGTCGACGGTCGAAAGTCATAAGGGGCAACTGGTTTGTGGCCGGCTTGCCGGACAGTCCGTCATCGCGATGGAAGGCCGGTTTCACCTTTACGAAGGTTATTCGCCCTGGCAGGTGACTTTTCCGATCCGCGTGATGAAGGAACTGGGCTGCGAGCTTCTGATCGTCTCGAATGCGGCGGGCGGGTTGAACCCGCTCCACAACAAGGGTGACTTGATCGTCATCGAAGACCACATCAATTTGATGGCGCTGAACCCGTTGGTCGGGCCAAACGCGACCGGCTCGGTCCTCGGTTCCCCGACCTGATCGAGCCTTACAATCGACAACTTCAGGATTTGGCGATGAAGGTGGCGCTGGAGCAGAACATCATCGCGCATCGCGGTGTCTATGTCGCAGTCGTCGGCCCCAACCTCGAGACCCGCGCCGAGTACCGCTTTCTCCGCGCGATCGGTGCTGACGTGGTGGGAATGTCGACCGTTCCCGAGGTCTTGGTCGCGGTCCACGCCGGCATGAAAGTACTCGGGTTTTCCATCGTCACGGACATGTGCCTGCCCGACGCCCTGCATCCGGTGCAGATCGAGGACATTATCGCCGTGGCCAACGAGGCCGAGGCCAAACTGCGCAGCATCGTCCGACGAGTGCTGGAGCAATGGCGGGCCTGACTGACTGGCGCTAGACTCGACGTCCAAGTCTGAAGGCGGAAGAGACCCATCCATGACGTCCTTCTCTGGCGATGCGAGTTCCCGGGGATTGACCCACGCTGATCATGCCCTGTTGCTGTCGTTCCTGGCCTGGGGGGAACGGTCCCCAACCGGGCGTGATTTCGTGTCGCGCTGCTGGCAACGGCTCGATCCCTCCCGGGCCGCCCGGCTCCGCGATGTCTGGGAGCGTGAAACGACGGCCTTCGGTCCCGACGATCCCGCGGCGGCGCGAGAGCGGCTTCTGCGGACACACGCGGCGACCGCGCGAGTCGACCTCAGCGGGGTCCACCCCAGTTGGTGGATCCGCGCCCTCCAGGAAGAATCGCCGGCCGTTCAGCGGATCGTTGCCGCGTCCGCTCCCGCAGTCGTTGGCCAGGCGGTACGCGATGGGCTCTTGCTCGACTCCCAAGATATGGCCGTTGAGCGGTCGATCAGTCCCGAGGTGCTGGACTGGACACTCGCACTCTGGACCGAGCGACTGGTCGGCGGCGAGCCGGAACGGCCTGACGACCCGCCGGCCATCTTCGTTCTCAGTCGCCTGTCACCTCGGGCCGCTTATCGACTGTGCCATATGATGGGTATTGCCATGCGTGTGTTGGCCGGCCAGGATCAAGAACACGACAGCCCGGCGAATCAGGCGCGCTGGGAGTGGCTCCAAACCCGACTGGCAAGCGTCAATCTCCGGTTCCGGGTCCAGGCGCAGGGTGACGTGCAGTCGGTCACTGCTCCCAAGGTGGCGCGGCGGCATCATGCGGCGCGGATTGGGCTGGGAACCCTGGCCCGGCTGCTGACCGATTGCGAGCCGTTCCGCGTCCGCTGGGCCCTTCAACACTGGCCATACCCCATCACCAAGCTCGTCCGTTCCTTGATGGCTTCCGCCTCCAACCGTTCGGCTACCGGGTTGCAATCGGAATCGCTGATCTTGAAAGCGGCCTGGGAACGGCTCACCCTGGAAGGACGGTTGGCGATAGTCTGGCCGAATCCGGATCGTTGAGTTGAGACGTCGGGGAGTCAATCGCATTGAGCCAGGATACGAACGTGTTGGAGCCGGACTCAGTGGTGGCCCGGGGCATGGCGCCGGCGGTCGCGACGGCCGTTGATGGCGATCCGATGGGTGGGTTGCCCCAGCTCTCGCTTCGGCAGTTGAGACTGGAACGCGTCTTGCTCGAGTGGACTCCGGCTGGCCGTCTGCCAACTCCTCTGCAATGGCTCGAAGAATGGACCGGCGCCGCGATGACGGTTGATCGGCCTGAGATCCTCTGGTGCGCCGCGGGGCTGCGCCGGGCCAACTTGATCGCGCAATTCACCGCCCCAAGGCTGGGCACGCATCTGGCCCTGGGGGTCGAGATCCCCCTGCGCACGCCATGGTCGATCGCCTGCTCGGCTTCGATCGCAGGTTGGGCGAGAGCCGGTTGCAGCTCACGCCTGTTGAGTGGGGAGATCTGGAGCTTCGTGATCCTGCGCGTGCTCGATTCGCTCGACTCCAGAACCGGGAGACGCCGAGACGAGCCAGGACCCCGCGCCCTGGCGATCTGACGATTGACCGCGTCGGTCCCGGCGCCTTCGACCCGACCGGTCTGGGGGCGATCGTGACCGTCCGCTGGCCGGTGCGTCTTGGCAACGTCGCCGCGTCCGTGCGACTTTGGATCGCCGAGTCGGTGGTCCAGACCTGGCTGGCGACGCCGCCCCAGCCGGCCTCGCCCGCGATCGAACCGAGTTCTGGCTCGGAAAGTCTCGAACCGGCGGTCGTCCCGGATCTCCACCACGCCAAGCGCGGCGGGCTGTCGAGCACCTGGTGCGCCCTGGCCGGTTTTGTGGCCATGCCCCAAGGACTGAAACGGCTGCGGGTCGGAGGCGTCTACCCTTGACCAATTCGCCGTTGCGCGGCTCACCAGCCAGCCCGAGCGGCTCGGTCGACCTGGTCCTCGACCTGGCCGGTCAGGGAGGCCGGTTCCGCATTCCCACCTGCCCGGTCGCCGACTCCGGCGGCCGGCTCGTTCGCCTCGAAGATCGCCCATCCACGAGCCTCACGTCCGAGATTCGATCGACGTGAACATCAGAGAAGGTCAATCCATGAGTATGAGTCAACCGAACCT
>CAVRFS010000086.1:0-94284 GCA_963720335.1 uncultured Planctomycetota bacterium
GAATTGGGTGCTTGAGCAGCAGTCGCCGGCATCCCCCGTGATCGACGCTAGCCCCGGCAGCGAGAGCAGGCTGCCGGTCCCCGTGGCCTGGAGATTGGTCGTATAATTGATAGCCCCTGTGTAGCTGGTAAGTTGGGAAAGTGTCAATTTCGCACCGTTGACGGCGTAGAGGCTCGCCCCGGAAGCCGACGCCATCCCTGCGTCCGTGAGGTTCACGCCTGAACCAGTGGCAGTTAGCGACCCACCTGTCATCGCTAGTCCGCCGCTGATCGTCGAATTGGCCGTGACAGCCAGTCCGCCGCCGGAGATGACCAGGGGATCGTCGGCCGTGATACTTTTCACCGATTCGACGTTCGAGCTGATTGTCACGTCACCCCCGGCACGTCAATGACCACGCTGTCACCGGAGCCGGGGACCGTGTCGGTACTCCAGTTGGCGGCCACGTCCCAGGAACCGCTGGTGGGACTCGTCCAGTTGATGGTCGTTAGAGAAGCTGGCGGTTCTCCAGAGCCTCGATCCACGGGAGTGACCTCCGCCTACGCGGTCGCGCGCTGACGAAAGTCCGTACGTGCATGAAAGATCGATCGCGGAAATCTGAGGTTCATGGAATCTGCTCCCAGATGGATCGTCCTCAGGTGATCAAGTTTTGCACGTCGCGCGTTAGTGCCGCGTCGTCATGTCCAGCATCGACGCTCGCTCGCGGATCTTTCGTAGCCCCGCGCCGCATCGCTGTGGGGATACATCGGAACAAGCTTCAAAAAGCGAACAGAACCGGGAAAAGAAAAACTGAGGATCCGATTGTTGTCCACGAACGTGCATGTCCGCGCGTAGGATCTCGTATCCCAAAGTCTTTATGAAAATAGGATTTGTATTCAGTTCAAGGACTGTTCGGCCGAGGGACTTGTTAAGCTGGATCGGACAACGATAACATCAATGCTTCCAGTGGTCCCCTGTGCCAATCACGATCAAAAGTCGGTTTTCCAGAGCACGAATCGTCGTGCTCTTCGACCTCTTCCGGGATGTCCTGATGAGTCCCTTCGAAGACTTGCTTCAGGCGCGTGCGGGCCGGCGACGACGCGGCCACAACAGAGCTGTTTCGACAGGTACGAAGCCGATGTCAAAAGAGTCGTGAGGGCCGTGATGCGCGTCGAATGGGTCCGGCGCGGAACCGATCCGTCGGATATCTTTCAGTCGGTCATGGCCAGCTTCTTCATCCGGGTGGCGCTGGGCCAGTACGACATCTCCAGTCCCGAACAACTGCATGGCTCTACTGACAAGGATGGCCAAGAACAAGGTCGCTGACTGGGCTCGGAGCCCCGATCGCCGGATTTCGGGTGTCTCCGTCTCCGCGCCCGACCTTTCAGGGATCGAGCCTGCGGATCCTGCGAAAGGCCCCGCAAGCCAGATCATGTGGAAAGAGCTGCACCAGAAGGTTCGCGACCGATTCACGGATGCCGAGCGTCGCGTGTCGGATTTGCGGTCGATCGGCCATAACTGGGAAGAGGTGGGGACAAGGCTGGGAGAGCGAGCCGATACGGTTCGCATGCGGTTGGAACGCGCGTTGAAACGTATCGGCCGCGAGATGAATCTTGAGGACTTGCTCGATGACTGAAGCCAGGAACCTTCTCAACTCCGCTGCCGTCGGGTCGCTCGATCCATGCCTCGAACAGGTCCTCTCTGAACAGGTGAGGGACTGGCTGAGTGGGGAGCGTCGGCAGGTTAAGTATTATCTGGACCGGCAGTCGTCCCTCCTCGGCCTTCCCGACGCAAGATCGAGCTGATCAACCAAGAGATCGTCCTCCGCCGAAGAATGGGGACGTGCCGCGGCTGGAAGACTACCTCACGGATTTCCCCGACCTGGCCGAGCCGCTCTCCCAGCTTTTCGACGTTCACAACGCGATCTCACTCTCGACTCAGTTTCACGTAACCCCGGATGTACCCTTGGTCGCGGATAGGACGTGGCAAGACGGCTCAATTGGTAGAGCACCCCGCATCACCGGCTACCAGGTCGAGCATGTCCTGGGATCAGGGGGAATGGGTGTCGTCTATCTGGCGAATGACCTTGCTCTTAGGAGGAAGGTCGCCCTCAAGATTCTGCGCCATCGCGCCCAGGATGCTCCGGATCACCATGCCCGGTTCGAGCGCGAGGCGGCGGCGGCCGCGAAGTGTCAGCATCCAAACCTGGTCCAGATCTTTGAGATCGGCGAACATCAGGGTGAGTTTTACCTTGCTTTAGAGTACGTCGAAGGGGGAACCTTGGCGAAGGCGATGGCTGGCGTTCCTCAGCCTCCTCGCGAGGCGGCAAGGCTTGTTGAAAAGCTTGCTCGGGCCATCGACCATGTGCACGGCCGCGGGGTCATTCACCGTGACTTGAAGCCGGCGAACGTTCTCTTGACGAAGGATGGCGAGCCCAAAATCACAGACTTCGGTCTGGCCCGGTTGGACGACAGCTCGACGCAGACCGAGGTTGGCACGATGCTGGGGACGCTGGCCTACATGGCGCCGGAACAAGCCCGCTCAGGCTCCGTCGAGGTCGGCGCGCCGGCCGACATCCATGCGATTGGCACAATACTCTACGAAGCCCTGCACGGGGCGGCCGCCCTACCGTTGTAGTACCGCCGAAAAAACCCTTCAGAAAATCCTCTTCGACGAAGTTGTGCCTCCGTCAACTCTTCAACCGGAAACTCCCCGCGACCTGGAGGCGATCTGTCTCAAGTGCCTCGAGAAAGCGCCAAACCATCGCTATGCGACAGCCGCGGAGCTGGCCGAGGACCTGCGGCGATACCTGGATGGCAGACCAACCGTCGCGCGGCCTGTGACGTTCCGGGAACGGTCCTGCGCCGGTGCCGGCGCAATCCTGGGGCGGCGGTGTCGCTGGTGCTACTGGTCGTGGTGAGCTGCGTCAGCATCTGGCAGGCGGTTGGCGCGACCGGGGCCGAACGAGCGGCCCGAATCGCGGAGGCCACTGCCACGACCCAGCGCAACCGGGCCGAGTCTGAGGCTGCCAACGCCAAGGCGGTCAACGACTTCCTGAACAACGATGTGCTGGCCCAGGCCAGCGCCGACGCCCAAGCCAACCCCGACACCAAGCCCGACCCTGATCTCACGGTCCGCACGGCACTCGACCGAGCCGCCAAGCGAATCGAGGTCAAATTCACCGGCAAACCCTCGGTGGAAGCGCCGATCCGCCGGACGATCGGCAAGGCCTACCAGAAGCTTGGTCTCAATACCGAAGCGCTGCCTCATCTGAAACGTGCTCTTGATCTGAATCGGCTTATGTTAGGCGATGACGATCCCGAAACATTAGAAGCCATGCATGCCCTGGGGGAACATTACTTCTTTATGAGCAAGCCCGACCTTGCCGAGCCGATGCTGGTCGCGGCCTTGGAGGGTATGCGCCGCCTGCGAGGAGCCGACCACCCTGACACGCTCGGCATCATGACGGACCTCGGAAGTCTCTACATTTCCCAAGGCAGACCTGGGGAGGCCGAGCCGATGTTCATTCAGGCGCTGAATGGCCTGCGCAAGAGCCTGGGTAAAGACGATCTCAAGACGATCATGGCCATGAACAACGTCGGGATGTCATACCAGCTTCAAGGGAAACTTGCCGAGGCCGAGCCTTTTCTCGTAGACGCCGTCGCGGGCTTGAACAAGGCGGACGGCGCCTGTGCACCCTGACACTTTGACCGCGAAGAACAATCTGGGGGAGTTGTACTACCTCCAGGGCAAGTCGTCCGAAGCCGAGCAGACGCTAAAACAGGTCTTGGAAGATCCGCAGTCGAAGTGCTGGGCCCAGATCATCCCAACACCTTGGCCACCAAGAACGATCTTGCCCTGGTATACGGATTCCAACGCAACCCGAAGAAGGTCGAACCGTTGCTGAAAGACGTGCTGGACGGCCGCCGTAACACACAGGGCGCGGACCATCGCGAAACGTTGCTCGCGATGGCCAACCTGGCGTCGTTTTACAATGGACAGCGGCAGCCGTCCAAAGCCGAAGGCCTGCTTGTCGAAGCTCTCGAACGCTGCCGAGGGGCATACGGTCCAAACAATCCCGACACACTCTGGCTCATGCAAAACCTGGGAGCATTGTACCGACTTGGTGGCAATTTCGAGAAGGCCGCCCCTCTCTTGACTGATGCCATGAGCGGACTGAAAACCACGCTCGGCGCCGATCACACCGACACACTCCAGGCGATGAGCAATCTGGCCAACCTTGTACGGGAACCTGGCAAAGCTGGCCGACGCCGAGCCTCTCTTGTGCACATCACTGGAAGTCCGCAAACGCAACTTGGGCGCGGACCACAACTACACGTTCGGGGCGATGCAAGATCTGGCCGCGTGTTATCACGCTCAGCAAAATACGCGGACGCCGAAAAACTGTTCGGTGCGTTGTTTGAAGGTTCGCCGCGACAAGTCTGGGCCCAAAAGATCCGTCGATGTTGCCGGCGATGCATATGCTTGGCGAATGTTATGTCGCCAGCGGAAGAACTGGATCTGCGCCGAACCACTCCTGAAGGACACGCTCAAGGGCCGTCGCCGAGTGCTCGGCAAGGAAGACCCCGCCACTGTCGCCACGATGGTTTCCCTCGCCGGGCTCCTGTACTCGAGGCGGTAAGACCGACCGAGGCTGAACCTCTGCTCCGCGAATGTCTTGAGATCCGCGAGAAGACCATGCCGAATGACTGGCTAAGGTTTCACACCGAGGGCCTGCTCGGCGCCTGCCTCGTCGGTGAGAAAAAGTACGAGGAAGCCGAGCCGCCTGTTGATCTCTTCTTATAAGGGACTCAAAGATCGTGAGAACAAACTCCCGCCATCGCTCAAACTTCGCGTCTCGGAGGCCGGCGAGCGGATCGTCCAACTCTACGACGCCTCGGGCAATAAGGAAAAAGCCAGCGAGTGGCGAAAGAAGCTGTCGTCATCCTCGCCGTCGCCTCCGGCTGGTGCTCCCAAGCCATGACCCGACATGCTTCGACCCTTGTGTTTGCCGCGGTGCGGTGGGCCGAGGTCCACGCTGGAGTGCCTCCGACGGTCCTCAACCGGACTCGACCAGGGAGTTTCGATGCACGAGTACGACAAAAGCAGCAAGTGGCTGATCCAACACTTTGCCGATTCCATCCTTCGCCTGTTCGGCGTGCGCGGCATCGTCTCCTGGAAATCGCTTCAGGCCGATTTCGTGCAACCGCGGCGGATCCCTGACGGCTTCGTCGAAGTCCAGCGCCTTGGGCAAACCAAGCCCGACCTCTACATCCTGGAGGTCGCCACTTACCCCGAGGCCCGCGTCGCTCACCAGGTGCTCGCCGACGCGGCGATGGTCTACCTGGACCGCCACGTCCTCCCCGAGGTCGTGGTCCTGTTCCTCCGTCGCGAGGGGAATGCCAAGGCCCTTGACGCCCTCGACCTGAGCAGCCCACAGGGCTTGACCAACTTGAAGTTCTCCTGGCGGATCGCCAAACTATGGGAAGTCCCCGCTCAAGAATTGCTGGCCGCGGGCGACATCGGCTTGATCCCCTGGGTGCCGCTGACCAAGTTCAAAGGCACCCCCGAATCGATGATCCGCCAGTGCCGGGCACGCATCGATCAGGTCACGTCACCCGACGAACACGAAAACCTGCTGGCCGTGACCCAGTTTCTGGCCAGAATGCGGTATAATGACCCAAAGTTGTTCGAAATCTTGGGAGGACTCAAGACCATGATTGAATCGCCATTGTTCCAGGAACTCAAAGCCGAATGGACGCAAGAAGCGAAAGAACGCGAAACGACGATCCGAAACCTCATGAGGGTTCTGGTCGGCCGCTTCGGCTCCAAGGCCAAGGCGTTGGAGACCGAGATCAAAGCCATCGGTGACGAAGCACGCTTGGAGGAGCTGGTCGAGCACGCCGCTACCTGCCGCACTCTCGGCTCGTTCCGCAAGCAGCTTGCTGCTTGATTGGGGAGGACGCAAAGCCATGGCCAAATCGCCTACGAACCAGCAGCTCATCGCCGACTCGAAGCGGGAAGCTGCGCGAGGCAAGGCGAGAGGACATCCTCAAGGTCCTGCTCATCCGCTTCGTGAGTGACGCGAAGGAGTTTGAGGAGGAATTGAAGGCGGGGCTGAAGGGGATCGTTGATGACAGCCGGCTCGAGCAACTGTTCGAGTACACCCTCCGGTGTGCGGATGTCTTCTATTTCCGCCAGGCGCTCTTACCCGGATCGGGCGGAAGAGCGTCCAAGGTCGACCCCGAGGTGCGCCGCGAGATCATCGCGGAATGGGTTCAGCAAAACCTCAAAATCGATCTCGGAATTCTTGAAGACACCATCGCGCTGGAGAAGCGCCACGCGGCGCTGTCGGCGACGCAAAATTCGATCCTCGTTGTCGCTCGAATGCCGTTTTGGGGCCAAAGCACGAACGTTGGAGACCAAGATCAAGGCTATCGGTATCTTTGAAGACGATCGTTTGGACGAGCTGCTCAAGCACGCCGCCACCTGCCGCACCCTCGACTCGTTCCGCAAGCAACTTGCGCAGTGAACTGGGAGACGACACCTTTTCCGACTCGTGTTCATCTGGATTCATCTGTGGTTCATTTCGCATTCGCCGCGGTTTCCCCGGCCAGCCAACCCGTGCTCCAGGCGGCCTGGAAGTTGTAACCGCCGATCAGGCCGTCGAGGTCCAGGACCTCGCCAGCGAAGTACAGACCGGGAACCAGCCGGCTTTCGAGTGTTTTGGGGTCGACCTCGTCGAGAGCGACCCCGCCGCTGGTGACCTCGGCCTTTTCGAAACCGAGCGTTCCCACGATGGGTAAACAAAGCCCTTTGAGCGCGGTCACGAGCCGCTGGCGTTCGTCGCGGGAGAGGTCCGGACCGATCCGATTGCCCGGGATGGCCGCGACCGAGACCAGGCACTCAGCCAGCCGCCGGGGAAGCTCGACCGGTAGTAAGGTAACCACAGTGCGGCGCCCCTGGCGGCTCGACGTCTGAATCTGACGGTCCAGCTCCTCGCGGGAAATTGCCGGGAGCAAGTCGAGCGTCAACACCAAGGGCTCGGTATCGCCGCAATGCGCGGCTGCCCGGCTGACGTCGAGGATCGACGGCCCACTCAGCCCGAAGTGCGTGAAAAGCAACGCCTCGCGACGTTGCTGGAGCACATCACCATCGACCGTCGAGACCGAGGCGACCACGTCGGGGAGGCTCAGCCCTTTCAAACCGGGAACCCAGTCCGCCCCGACCCGGAGCGGCACCAAGGCTGGCTTGGGATCGACGATCGTGTGGCCGAACCGGCGCGGCGATTCCATAGCCGTCGCCGGTCGTGCCGCAGCCGGGGTAGGACGGCGCCGCCGACAGCGACGATCACCCGGCCCGCCGTGATGGTCGCGTCCGATAGCCGGACCACGAATCCCAAACCGGTATCGATTCGGTCGACGCCAAGGCGCGACTGAGGCATCGAAGCGAGGCTCCCGAGCGCTCGAGCCGACCCACCAGCGCACCGAGTACGTCGGTCGCGCGGTCCGAGACCGGGAAGATCTTACCGTTCCCTTCGATCTTCGTCGCAATACCCACTTCTTCGAACAGCCGCACGCTCGCGTCCACGTCCAGCCGGCGGAGCGCTGGGCCGAGGAACCCTCCGTTGTCGCCGAATGCTTGCTGGATCGCGCGGATGCCTCGGCAGTGGTCGGGGTTGTAGGCCGGGTCGATCGGGCCGGAGACGACATCGAGCTGTCGCAGGCCCCGTGCGTTGGTGATGTTGCACCGGGTGCCTCCAGAGATCAGGATCTTGACCCCGGGACGGCGGTTCTTCTCGACCAAGAGCACGCGCGCCAGCTCGGCGGCCCGGAACGCGGCAACCAATCCCGCGGCCCCGGCACCGAGAACAATCACGTCATGATCGAAGACAGAGTCAGCCACGGTTTGTATCAGCGATCTTTAATAATTGCACGAATGATGCGCACGATCGTGGTATGCGCCCCCTCCTACAGTAAGACCGCCAGCCGAACCGACGTTTTCCTGTAGGAGCCGGCTCTGTCCGGCGATCTTCATCAAAATAAATGGGATGTTTGCGCCCGATCGGGGTACGGAGCCCCCACCTACAATAATGCCCCCGTCCGGCGCGACCATTTCCTGTCGGAGCCGGCTCCGTCCGGCGATCTTAATCCAATCGTTCGCGGTTCTAAATCCACCATTCCCAATCTAAGAGGGATCGGCGGCTTGGGTGGGCACTCGAGAAAACCCAGTCTTCCGCATGCAAAGCTAAGCCCTTTCGAACCGGGTTGTGGTGGATATATTCAGCTAGCTCAAGTACATCGTCGTCTCGACAGGCACGGTCGAAGAATCCGTCACCCTGCCAGATTGTATCGTGTAGAGCCAGAGTTTTTCGGATCTGATTCGCAGTGAACGACCCGATTTGCGTCATGAGCTTTGACAGGTCCTGACCCGGGAGTAGGGTGAATAACACATGATAATGATCAGGCATAATAACGAATGCCAACAACTTGATTTTGCCACGGAGTCGAACGTGGGACAAGCTTTGGACGACGATCTCAGCCGCGGCAGGGACCGCAAGTACGGCGTGCCGTTTCTCAGTGCATTTTGTTATAAAGTAGGTTTGCCAAGGTTCCGAAACACGACCCGCGCGCAGTCGGGATGCATGCGGATTGCTATCACCGCTTAGAGGATCCATGAGAGGTTACCTTCGAGAGATCAGAGAATCAAAATCGGGGGACGGAGCCCCCTCCTACAGATTATTAGAATGGAACGAAATCGGGGTACGGAGCCGCCTCCTACAGATTATCAGAATGGATCAAAATCGGGGTACGGAGCCCCTACAGATTATCAGAATGGAACGAAATCGGGGTACGGAGCCCCCTCCTACAGATTATCAGTTCCTTCCGATCAGACCTGTAGGAGCCGGCTCCGTCCGGCGATCCTGAACGCGGAAGCTGGTCTCATAAGGCCTGTAGGAGCCGGCTCCGTCCGGCGATCCTGAACGCGGAAACCCCGTCTGCGAAGACCTGTAGGAGCCGGCTCCGTCCGGCGATCCTGAATGCGGAAGCATCACATGACCGTGAAGTAGTTCATCGCGGCGAAGTCGATGTACTCGGGCTTGAGCTCGAGTGGCAGGTCATTGTAAACGCAGTAGTTGCGGACTTGAAGCAGGAGGTCGCGTGGCTGGCAGCATCGGAACGGCCGGCCGACGCGCTGGTAGTGGTGCGAGATGAGGTAATCGACAGCCGTCTGATTAATCTCATGGAAACCGAGCTTGGGGCCGAACAGTGAGATCATTTTCCGGAACATTTCCTCGGTAGGGTCTGTCGCGTTGATCTTGTAGGGGATGCGACGGAGGAACGCCTCGTCGACCAGTTGTTTGGGGTCGAGGTTGGTCGAGAACAGGATGAGCTGGTCAAAGGGCACCCGGATCTTCTTGCCGTTGGCCAGGCTGAGGAAGTCGTAGCGCTTTTCCAGGGGGACGATCCAGCGGTTCAAGAGCTCGACCGGCTGCATGCGCTGGCGGCCGAAGTCATCGATCAGAAATGTTCCCAGGTTGCTCTTGAGCTGGAGCGGCGCTTCGCTGACCTTGGTCTCGTGGTCGTAGTGGATCTCGAGGTCTTCCATCCGCAGCTCACCGCCGGCAACGATCGTCGGGCGCTTGATTTCGATCCAACGGTGGTCGTAGCCGGACTCGTCGAGCAGACCAAAACTGGCTTGGGATGTGACCGGCTCGTGATTGGACATATCAAAGAGCTTGATGATCTGGCCCTCGACGATGAGGACCTTGGGGATCCAGACGGTCGTACCAAAGCAGCGGGTGATCCGCTCGGCGATGCTGGTCTTACCGTTCCCGGGATAGCCATAAAGGAACATTCCGCGGCCCGGAATTGATCGCGGGGCCGAGCAGCCGGAACGTGTCTTCCGCTATCAGCAGGTCGGAGAAGGCTGCCCGCAGGTCGGCTTCCTTGGGTTGCTGGCTGGTAATCGTCTGTGCGGTTACCGACGCAAGATAGTCTTCGAATGGCACCGGGGCCGGCCCCACGTAGCCGCATTCATCGAGATACATCTTGGCTCGCGCCCGACCCGTATCCGTCACGGAGTAAAGATAATCGCTCAGCGACGCCGAGTTGGTGTAAGCGACGATTTGCTGGTTCTTGAGGAGGCGAAGGAAATCGGGAAAAGGGCCAAACGGCAAACCAAGCTCGGCGGCGATCACCCGGCCCGAAGCCGTGCCAACCTGGAGAAGGAACTTGAGGATGAGGCTCTCGATCATCGCCGGGTTGAGGCCGGCTTCTTCGAAGTTGTCGGGGGCCTGCGGGTAAAACGCAGCTTGCCCATTCGAGATCGAAGCGTCACGAGCGATCGTTGGCGTTGAGAGACTCATATGCGACGGTTTCTATTCGGGTTCAGGAAGTGAAGGATTCGACGCCACATGAGACAGCACGCTCACGCGAAGGATTCCCACGATACTCTAGGTCCGCGGAATCGAGGCGTCAAAAAGAGTCGGTTCAAACGAGCCGTTCGGCGAGCCGAAACGCGACATTATGGAACGAAGGCGGCAGTTCGATCCGGACGGTGCGAGACGTTGGACCGATGGGTTCGAGTGTGATGGTCCAGCAGTCTTCCGGCAGCAAGGCGCGGACTCGATCGGCCCACTCGACCAGGCAAATACCATCCGCCGCTCCAATAGTCCGCGACGCCCAAGTCTTGAAAGGCTTCCGGCGTCTTCAGTCGATACGCATCGAAGTGGTAGATCGGCAAATGGCCTTGGTACTCGTGGATCAAAACGAACGTTGGGCTGGAGATCGCGCTGGATCGACCCCAGAGCGCTTCCGCAATGGCACGGACCAGCCGCGTTTTGCCGGCCCCCAGCGGTCCGACCAGGCCGATCACGACTGATGGCTCAACCATTTCCGCCAGCGCCTGGCCGAGTCGCGTAGTGTCCTCCTCGGATGTGACTGCGATCGTCAGGCTGCCTGTAGATGTGATCAGTTCCATTCATCAGCTCTTGGAGCGAAGGTGGTCGAATCCTCGTGGTTCGAGGACTTTGAGCTGCCCGTCGTGCCCGCGAAGCCACAGTCCCTTGACATCGATGATTTCGCCGATGCGGTAGAGTGAGGCGGGCAGGGGGGCGCGGTCGCGAGCCGGGACGCCTCGCTGGCCGGGACCACCAAGCAAAGCTCGAAGTCTTCTCCATCGCCGAGTGCGTGGTCCAGGGCCGTCCGACCATCGCGCCGGCACATTTCCCAAGCATCGGGATGGATCGGGATCGCCGCGGCGTCGAGCACGGCTCCCAGTCCGCCACTCTCGGTGAGAATGTGGGACAGGTCGGAGGTGAGACCGTCGGAGATGTCGATCATCGCATGAATGGTCGTGCTCTGGTTAAGAGCGAGTGCCTCCGCGATGCGCGGCTCGGGCCGCAGGTGACGGCCCGCGGCCAAGCTTCCTCCGAGGGGACCGGTCACGAAGATTGCGTCGCCGGGCATTGCGCCGGCTCGTCGGACGGCCCCACGCTCGGTCGCCTCACCAATCAGAGTAACGCTGATCACGAGTGGACCGTCCCATGCATTGGTGTCGCCGCCGACCAGGTCCACGCCGAACCGCTCGACCAGTGGCCGCATCCCCGCATGGAGCCCCTGGGCAATCGTTGACTGCGCCGTCGCGCGGCAAGGCGACGGCCACGACGGCGGCACGCGGCACGCCCGCCATCGCCGCGATATCGGACAGGTTCACCCCCAGGGCCTTGTATCCGACCGCTTCGGGCCCATCCTGCTGAAGCCGAAAATGGCGGCCGTCCATCAGCATGTCGGTCGTCACGAGCAGCTCGGTGCTCGACGGTATCCGCAGGATCGCACAATCGTCGCCGATTCCCAGGCTGGTCCAACCACCAGGCCGAGGTGCGCTCGCGCTGGCGAATCCAGTCGATCAGCTCGAATTCTCCCGACGGCTTTGTCTCATTCATCGCGATATCCAAGCCGAACGATTAGCCCGATACAAAACGTGGCTGGAGCAACCACCGGCACACGACCATTTGTCGCCGATCTCCGCTCGATCCGGCCGTCCGAGCCAAGCATAGTCGATCCGCCCGGACACGTCCAACGGCGCGCCGATCCCCATTTCCGTGTTGCGTCTCACGATGTGGACACCAGAAGGATGGCTTCGCCAAGGCCAGTGCTGTTGACCTTGTGTCGCACACGCGGTTATTCTCAGACATCTGTAATATATGGCCTGGTGGACTCGTGGCGATAGCGCACCGCGCGATGCCCGAATGCCCAGTACCGCTTAATCCGGAGGTTTCCGATGTGCAGCCCGCGTCTGTCTCTCACCGCGCTGCTCCTGATTGCGGGAGCCTGTCACGTGAACAACCCCGCGGTTTGCACCGCTGCCGAGCCGGCGAAGTCCGGCGACCAAGCGGCCATCTCTGGAAAGATCGTCGACGCGTTGTCCGCTCCTATTGCTAGGGCGCAGGTCACACTGTATCGCCTTGAATCGCCGACCGGGCGTTGGGGACGCTTCAAGATCGCGCGAAGAGTGCTGCGACCGATGCGGCCGGAACTTACAAGTTCCCAGGTCTGGGAGACGGTTACTTCATGCTGTCGGTCGAGAAGGCGGGGTTCCC
Organism: uncultured Planctomycetota bacterium; assembly: GCA_963720335.1. Lineage (GTDB taxonomy): Bacteria > Planctomycetota > Planctomycetia > Isosphaerales > Isosphaeraceae > CAVRFS01. The sequence goes on from CAVRFS010000086.1 coordinate 12,581, forward strand.
TCGAACGTTCCGCGCAGCGACCATCCAGGCCCATGCGTCAAAGCAAGTCGAAATCGTGCTGAAACCGCCAGTGTCGTTGGTAATTCATGTCGAAGATCAGGACGGCAAGCCGGTCGCCGGAGCACGTATCCGAGGGATGACGGAGCGTGGAATAAACGGAGAGTGCGGGTTCCCGCAAATTTGGATGCGTTCGCTTGGCATCTCGATCCCGTCCAGCGATGAGGAAGGAAACCTGCGACTGCCGGCACTCCCGTCCGGCGACATTGTGAAAGTAACGATTGATCATCCCAAACTCGCACCGGTCAGGACCGGGGACATCACGGTGGCCGCGGGCAGCCAAGGCCAATAAGGTGACAATGAGACCCGGCGTTCCTGTGACGCTCGCGCGTTCCGGTCGATCCCTCGGCCGACCGAATCCCGGGTGCGGTCATCGACCTGCGGCACGAACCTTTCGACGAGCCGTCAACGATCCTTCAGTACGAGGTGGATTTTGATCGCAACGGAATGGCTCGACTGACCGTGGCGCCCGGGGACTACTCTTGGCTCTTGCTCCAGCACGAAGGTTTCTTCTTGACCCCTGTGTATTCCGCGAATCATCGGAAGAAGAACTGGCTGCACATCGAGCCCGGGCGCAACCAGGACCTACACTTCGGTGTTCATCGGAAGGTTTCCGTCCACGGACGGATCGTGGAAGCCGACACAGGAAAACCTCTGCCCAATATGTCGGTGCTGGGAGAGCTAGCCCACAGCACGCCGGAGGGATGGGCCGATCAGCCCCCGGATCATTGGAGTTTTGCCGGCTGGGGCGAAACTGACGCACAGGGGCGATACACGATCGATCTTGCCGCTGGGAGCGCCCGGCTCTCTTTTGAGGGGAACCAGTTTGTGCCCGAACAGGATCACTACGAGATCTCTGTTGCCTCCGACGGCTCGACCGTAATCCCGGATATCAGAGTCCGCTCGATGCAAAAGATTGTCGGTGTCGTGCGGAACCCGGATGGCACTCCCGCCGCCCGCGCCGTCGTTCGACTCCGCGGGAAGTACCTGGCGGGGCTCCAACCCGTATTGACGAATAGCGCCGGCCGGTTCGAGCTTCAGCCTCAATGGATTCCCTTCGATGAGGAGACAGGAAAGCGCGCTTTACTCCAGCACGTGGTCGCGTTCGATCCGTACCGCCCCGTGGCAGCTCGCACCGAGGTACGGCTTGACCAACCGAAAGAGGTCGTGCTGAAGCTAGAGCCTCACGACCCTGAGTGGCTGCTGTCCGCGTTTCAGTCCGAACTGGGCGACTGGGAGCGTGGCATTGTGCCCTCTGCTGAAGCCGCAAAGGATGCGGCGATCTCGTTGCGTGGTCAGGCTCCTCCCGAGATCGATAGTGCCTTATGGCTAAACACCCAGGATCGAACTTTGAAGCTTGCCGACCTGCGCGGAAAGTACGTCCTGCTCGATTTTTGGTTTATCGGGTGTGGTCCCTGCCACGCGGACTTTCCGTCGGTCAAAATGCTTCATGAATTGTACAAGGACAAAGGACTGGTGGTCATTGGAGTGCACAACAACTCCAGTGCGCCCGAGGCTGTGCGGGAACACGTTGCCAAGATCGGTCTGCCCTTTCCCGTGGCTGTCGACCATCCCGACGGCCGCACGGTCGCCCGCTTCGAAGAGCACGGCGTTCCCAGCGGCTATCCAGACTACATCCTGATATCACCCGAGGGGAAAGTTCTCCTCGATGATCGCACCATTCCGCACCCGTCGTTGCGAACCTACAAGCTGGAAATCATCCGCAAGTTTCTTCTCGAATCGCAGTCGACGGGACCGTGAACGCTCGGCAACCTCATCCCGCTCGGTGCGCTCGCTTGACGGCTAGCGATCAAACGCGCCTCTCTCGACCGATCTCGCATCGATTACCCTTTGTGGCGGCTGCCAGCGAGAAATGCTCGCATGACTTGTTCGGTCGCTCGCTGCGAGAGAACACTGGCCTGCGATTTTGCCTCGTCGAGATCTGATGGGCGGTCGCAGATCGAGAAATAGGCGTCGATGCCCTCAGCCAGCGACTGCCTCGGCGCTCGCTTTGATCGTACCGGTGAGTGCCAGCGTCGGGCATCCATGAGCATGTCGGTCGTCACGAGCAGCTCGGCGCTCGAAGCAACCCGCAGGATCGCACAGTCGTCGCCGATTCCCATGCTGGTCCAACCGCCAGGACGCTGGCGAATCCAGTTGATCAGCCCGAATTCGCTCGGAGATAGGAGTCGGTCGGTCATGCAATCACGCTGGGGTTGGCGGCCGAGATCAAGCAGAGAACGGGTAAACGCGACGGTTGCACCGCTCTTGAACGGGATTACGCGGGTTTCCGCAAACATCTGATTTTGTGGAGCGATGGCAGTCAAGCTTGAGATTTGGTCTATTATCTAGTGAACAACTGGATCTCGACGGCTAGAAGAATGGTGACTGGTATCCGTTAGCCCGACTGAACGCGTCGGCTGGCGACTTAGGACACACAATTATGAGTTTGCGGGAAAGTCCGGAGCCCGTCTCACCCGACGAAGGTCCCAGCAATGCCAAAGCATTGGGCGGATACTGGACGGACAGCTCAAGCTGCCGACTTCCTTGCTTGGTGGGCAATTCGTTCTGCCAGCGACACCGTCCTGGAGCCTTGCTTCGGTGGAGGCGTCTTCCTTCGCTCCGCTTGCAAGCAGCTTCATCGGCTGGGCGGAAATCCAGAGGAGCAGGTCTGTGGCGTCGAGATCGACGCCGAGGTTCACCGTTCCATCTCGGAGAAGTTCGCTGATGAGTTTCTTCTTCGAGGCAAGAGTCTTCGCCTTGCTGACTTCTTCAGCATCGACCCAAAACAGGCCGCGAGCGTTGATGCCGTCATCGGAAACCCACCGTTCATCCGATACCAGCGCTTCAACGGTGACGCGAGAAAACTTGGTCTTCGGTGCAGCCTTGCTCAGGGCGTGGATCTGCCTGAGCTTTGCAGCTCCTGGCCCCTTTTCTCATCCATTCCATCGCTATGCTCCGGCCGGGCGGACGGCTCGCCATGGTACTTCCGATGGAGGTCGGTCATGCCAAATATGCTCGACCAGTTCTAGAGCATATCCGCAGCTCGTTTGGTTCTTCAACCTTTCTCACGTTTCAGACGAAGCTCTTTCCCGAACTCAGCGAGGACACTGTACTTCTTCTTGCCGAGCAGAGAGGAGCTTCTTCTTCGGAGTTTCATTGGCGAGACTTGTCGAGCCCAGACCAGCTTTCGCTTTTAGCGAAGGAAGACCGACTCCCTCTCTCTGGCACAAGGAAGCTGGACGCGGTTGCCATCGCCTCAGGCTCGTCCCGGCTTATCGAGCACTTCATCCCGGATAAGGCCCGGGAACTCTATCGACGCCGAAGATCTCCGAGAAATCGCAGAGGCTCGGATTTATTACGGATGTCGGTATCGGCTATGTCACCGGAGCGAACGACTTCTTTCACCTCGATCCCGCGGACGTAGCCAGGCGAAAAATCCCACAAGAGTTTCTGAAACCGGTCGTTCGCCGTGGTCGTTCGCTTTCTGGACTTCGTTTCACTCTGGCGGACTGGCAGAAGGCTGCATCGAACGGGGAAGCCGGATATCTGCTCCACATCACGAAGACATCGCGCCTTCCTAGGAGCGTTCGAGACTACCTCGACGAAGGTGAGGCCCAAGGGGTTGAGAAGGCCTACAAGTGTCGAATGCGTTCGCCTTGGTACTCCGTGCCCCACGTTCATAAGCCGGATGCCTTCCTCACCTACATGAGTGGGATGACGCCCAGGCTTGTCGCGAACACCGCGAATGTTTTCGCGCCGAATAGCCTTCACGTCCTTCGCCTTCGGCCGATGGTGCAGGTTTCGAGTGACATCGTTGCCGCTCTGTGGCAAACTTCCCTTACTCGCCTGAGCGTTGAGATTGAGGGGCACGCTTTAGGCGGCGGGATGCTTAAACTAGAGCCGACGGAGGCGGAAAACGTCCTCATTCCCGCTCCCGTACGGGCCGCGACGTCTCGGTTGTCCGACCTCGCCGCCGATCTTGACGAGGTCGTTGAAAGCGATGGCGACGAGGCCTCGCAGGCAAGGGCAGATGAGGTCATTCTAGTGAAGATGTTGGGGCTCAGCAAAGGCGATTGCGACTTGCTCAAGTCGGCAGCGGTCGCGTTGAGAAGCCGCCGAGGCTATCGGGACTCCGCTCATGAGCCTGCTTGATGCCGTCATTGCCGCAGGTGTAATCCCCGGCAATGACGTAAAAAAGGAATTGAAGAAGCGATATTCCGAGGTGCTCTCGCAGAAACTCGCCCAGGAGTTTGCCGCAGGCTTGCGTTCAATAGGCTTCGAGGGTGTCAAGCCGGTTCTGGTGGGCCAGGCGAGAAGGCGTTTCAGGGCGGTCTTGGGCCAAGAAGGTTGACGTCAGCTATGCAGACGAACGCAACGGCCTCAAGCTCGCGGTCTCAATAAAAACCATAACGTCCGAGCCTTACGGTAAGAACCTCAAGAACCGCTTTTATGATCTATGCCCCGAGGGCATCACGCTCCATCTGAGGTTTCCGTACTCAGTCGTCTGTGCCCTCTTCTGCTTTCCGAAGGCTGCCGACGAGGATATGACTTCGGGAAGAAAAGTCTCGACGTTTCAGCGGGCTCGTAAGCTTCTCTCGACCATCAGCGGGCGGCGAGAGTATACTGACCCGGGCGAGAAGTTCGAGAACGTCACGATGATGTTGTTTCAACCTGTGACCATAGACACATCACGGCCGCCGGAAGTCAAACTCTACGACTCCATGACGAACAGAGAGTTGAGCGAGGCGGAGTACTTCGATATGATTCGCCAAATCGACAACCGTCGTAATCCACGCGCGGGCATCGGGGATGACGTCATCAATATTGAGGACGACGGAGATTGATTGATGTGCCGGTAAACAAAACCCCGAGCTGGGGAAGCTCGCATGGTCCCGATTATTGCGGGGAGGGTCGAATGACGATCAAATCGCCGATATCGGCAGACTCTGTGTCGGTCTGCGCAGCTCAAGACATGATCGGCCAGATCCAGAAGACACTCTGGTATGATTTTGCGAACGAATGCTGGGATCCAGACAAGGCGTGGGACATGGGGACGCTTCGAGAACATCTCCGGCCTCCTTAGCGACTGCGGACTCCATCCCGAGTTTAAGGACGCCCCGATGGATGGGGTGGGTCCTGCTTGAGTCGACCGCGTCTTCACGGAAACAGGACCGTCTCTCTTCTCTTGAAATCATGGGTGAGAGTGATCTGACAGATCGCCTCCGCGATCTTCGCTCCGCCAGCCGCCGACGGCTCGATCTCGTTGGCATAGTCCGCAATCTCCGAGCAGACGACGCGAAGGTCAAGCACCGGGAGCTTGAACTGGCGAGTGTTATCGATGATGCAGTCGTTGTACAAGCAGAGCGCTGCAATTGCCGCACGCTGGAAGGCATCGTCGTCGGAGCACGGGTTATAGATCGTGCAGACGATCGTTGGCAGGCCGCGGTCTCGGATCGCCTCCATCAATCGGCGGTAGTTCTGCTCGAAGCGTGTGCGACTCTCAAGCATGATGCGCAGTCCTTCTCCCACGGATCCGACGCTCTCGCGTAAGATTCCCACTTCGGTGAGGACGTCGTTGCCGCCGATGCTTAGCACCAGGTGGCTCGCATCCGGGGGAATGACCTTGAGCTGCCGATGTACATCGTCGATGACGCTCCCATCCCGCGCGAGCAGTGTCGCGGACCAGCCCTCCGGCGCCCGGTTCCGAACCTGGTCGATGACCGCCGGGCGACGCCCAGGGAGATAGCTGGCATTATCGAGGATGGAATCGCCCAGCAGGACAAGGTGCTGACTCATCGAATTTGCCTTTCTTCGTCGCTCCTGGCGGCATACGCTGGTTTCCACGATCGGTCACCTCATTATGACCACTGTGGCGACCATGCGGGTATGATGGGAAGTGAAGAAGTATCGCGGACACGGAGACAGAGCACGATTTCCAAAAAGGACGTGCAAAGGTTACAGGAGGCAATCCCTAACTTGAACATGACGGGGCTGCGGTAGCCAGCATCCGCTCCACACGCAAGGCGAAGGGCACCGAAGCGTTGAACACGTCCGGCGAGGAATCCGAGGTCGGAAGGAGCGATTATGAGCAGCACCGACGGGGGACTTCTCGGGTCAGCTACCCAGCTTTCGCGACAATCGGTCGAGGCATCCTTGCCAGCCCTGAGCGTGCTCGTTTCGAAGCTTTTCGTCGCGAAAGCGTTCATGAATCAAAACGAGGTCTGTCGTGTCTCCCCTCGGGTGAAACTCGAGAGTCACCTGGGTTTCGTGAGTGTCGGCTCGGGGAGATTCCCACGCCCAGGTGAAGCTCAAGCTCCGGGGTCCATCAATTTGGCAGTATTGACCGGCAACGACGACGGGCTGATCACGTCCCGGGGGCATCATGCTCACCCGATAGTGTCCTCCGACCTGGAGATCCACTTCGGCGCCGGTTGGCCCGAAATCGTCGCTCGGAGCGTACCAGTCAGCCATCCTGACGGGGTCAGTCCAGGCCGCGAAAACCTGGTCGGCCGGGGCGTGGATGTGTTTCTCGAGGCGAATGGTCGATTCCGGCGTGCGGGCCACGGCGGTGATTTCGGACTGCATCAGCCGGGCTTCTTGGTACCGGCGTTCCCGCTCGTGCTCGATCGCGTGAAAGATGATGGGATCGAGCCGGGGATCGCTGGCCGCCTTCCGCGAAGGTGGCAATCGGTCAGCCTTGGGGAGTTCGCCCGCGAGCATTTCGTAGAAGACGACACCCGGTGGAATAGATGTCCGCTCGGTGATCGACGGACGCGGGCATGGTGATCTGCTCGGGAGCCATATAACCGAGAGTGCCGGCCACCCGGTCCTCGTCAGGACTGCGCGGGGCCTGCGGGCCGAAGAGCGTGGCCAGACCGAAATCCACGAGTCGCACTCGGCCCCGCGGGTCGATCAGCACGTTCTCCGGCTTGATGTCGCGGTGGACAATCCCGGTTTCGTGGGCGTGCTGGAGCGCTTCGGTGATCTGCGGCACGAACTCGAGCGTATCGCGCTCGGTGATCGATCCATCAGCCAATAACTGCCGCAGGTTGGCGCCTTCGACGAATTCCATCACCAGGTAGTAAAGCTGGTCCGACTTGCCGATGTCGTAGACGGTCACGATGTAAGGGTGTCGAAGCTTCGCGAGCGTACGCGCTTCCCGAAGAAACCGTTCTTGAAAGTCATCATCGGTCTGGAAATCAGGCCTCAGAACCTTGATGGCAACGAGCCGATCCAAGAGCGGTTGGCGACCTTTATAGACCACTCCCATGCCGCCATGGCCCAGCAATTCGATCACTTCCAGATTGGGGATTCGCGCGTTGAGCTCGGCGGGTGTCGGAGGGGTGAACCCTTCGCGGCTGAAGTACGTCGTCTCGTCGTTCCTGGGACTCGTCGGTTGCGGCTCGGAAGCGGCCATGGTGACAGTTCTCCCATTCTCGAGATCTCAGAAACCGGTGCGTGAACTCTGTGTCAATTAATGAGAACGGATGTGTCGTCGGCCGGCCAGAAAAGCGCAGCACGGCCTGTTCCGTGGCCCGCTCCAGGAGTAGGCTAGCCTGGGTTTTTGCCTCGTCGAGACTGATCGGGCGGTCGCAGATCGAGAAATAGGCGTCGATGCCCTCGGCCAGAACGGCCTCGGCGCCCGGTTTGATTGTGCCGGTGAGCGCCAGGGTTGGGCAGCCGATCGATCGAGCCAAACGGCTGACACCCACGGCGGTCTTGCCGAACGCACTCTGGTCGTCGATGGCCCCTTCGCCCGTCAGGCAGAGGTCGGCACCAGCCAGCCGTCGCTTCAGATCGACCGCCTCGATGATGAGATCCACACCGGGCTCGAGTTTACCATCGGCAAAGGCGACGAGCCCTCCTCCCAGGCCACCGGCGGCGCCCGATCCCGGCAGGTCCTTGATGGACACGCGGAGGTCGCGTTCCACGATCGCGGCGAAGTGGGCCAGGTTGTGGTCGAGTATTTCGATCATTTCGGGCGAGGCCCCTTTTTGTGGGCCATACACGGCCGAAGCTCCGCGCGGACCGCAAAGCGGGTTAGTGACGTCGCAAGCGATGGAAACTGCCACGCCCTCCAGCTCAGGACGTCGTCCAGAGGAATCGATTCGAGCAAGCTGGTTCAAGGTTGCCTCCGCCAGGCTCCAGGTCACGGCCGTCGGCGTCGAGCAAGCGGAAGCCGAGGGCCTGGCCCAACCCGGCCCCGCCGTCGTTGGTCGCGCTGCCGCCGATGCCCACGATCAAGCGCCGGGCTCCGGCGGCGATGGCCGCCAAGAGCAGCTCTCCGGTGCCTCGCGTGGTCGTGACCAAGGGATTGCGGCGATCGTGGGGGACGAGCACCAATCCGGAGGCGGCCGCCATCTCGATCACCGCGGTTCGACCGTCGCCCAGCAAGCCGAAACTGGCCGTCATAGGCTCACCGAATGGTCCGCTCACCCGGGCTTGCCGGTAAGAGCCGCTGGTCGCGGCGACCAGGGCATCCACGGTCCCTTCACCGCCGTCGGCCATCGGCGCCAGGTCGATGGATGCGCCGGGCACAGCCGCGACTACACCGTGCGCCATCGCCTCGGCGGCCTGGAGGGCTGAAAGGCTCTCTTTGAACTTGTCCGGGGCAATCACCACCCGCATGGTCGCCGGTGTCTCCTCAAGTGGATCTGGCTTATGCCTGCCAAGCATAATCGATCCTCCACAACCCGTCCAACAACGGATTGTCTCCTTCAAGAATTTTGAGAAAATGCTCGGAGCAGCGCGAAAAGTCGGATAGACTGACGGCCATTGTGCGATTGGGAATGTCCTCCTCCCCTGGACATACTGTCCCGTTATGAACACACACGCGGTCCGAAAACTTCGAGAGAAGCTCGCCGGCGGTCAGGCCGTCTATGGACTCTGGGTGACACTGGAATCGGCCAGCGTGACCGAGATGGCGGTGGCGCTCGGCCTGGACTGGGTGGTGATCGATGCCGAGCACGGCCACCTTGACTGGAAGGAGATCCTCGAGCATCTCCGGGCCGCCGTTCGGAGCGAAACCGTCGCCCTGGTGCGCGTGGCCGGCCTGGACCGAGGGTTGATCAAGCGGGCGCTGGACATCGGGGCGGATGGAGTCGTCATCCCCTGGGTGGAGACGGATGAGGAGCTTCGTCAGGCCGTCGCGTTCTGCCGATATCCTCCCGAGGGTTGTCGCGGCATCGGCGGCGAGCGGGCCACGGGTTGGGGGGAGTGCCTGGCCGAGCACACGGGCGAGGCCAACGACCACGTCCTCGTCATTCCGATCATCGAGACCGTCCGCGCGGCCGGGTCGGTGGCGCGGATGTGCCAGGTCGACGGCGTGGACATCTTCTTCTTCGGACCCGCTGATTTCTCGGCCACCGCAGGTTTTCGCGGCCAATGGGAAGGGCCCGGAGTCGCTGCGAAATTGCTCGAATTGAAGGACATGATTCGCCAGGCCGGCAAGCAGTGCGGAGTCGTGGCGACGGGTACCAAGAACCTCGTCGAACGCTTCGATCAAGGGTTTCGGATGCTTGCCCTGGGCCTCGACGGACCACTTTTGCTCCGCTCGCTCCACGAGTCCCTGGCCGCGGTCAACCGCGACCGAAAGATCCGGTCGGGCTTCCGTGTCGAGGGAGGGCGCGATGACTGATACACCAAGGCGATTCCGGGTTGCCCTGACCGGCGACTTTTTTTCCGCCGATGGGTCGACGAAGTACCCCGACATCGGCCTGTCGGTCTTCGAGGGTCAAGAGAGCCTGGAATGGGTCAAGTTCCGCGAGCATCGCGCCGCCATCGGCGCGGACCAGCTCGAAGGGGCGAACGGGGTCATCGTGTTGACGCCGAAAGTGACGGCTGAGACAGTCTCCGAGAGCCGAGACTTGCTGGCGGTCGGCCGATTTGGTGTCGGCTACGACTCCGTCGACGTGGCGGCGTGTACGGAGGCCGACGTCGTCGTCTTCATCACGGCCGGCGCGGTCGACCGGTCGGTCGCCGAGGCGACCGTCGGCTGGATGATCGCGCTGACGCATCACTTCCGGATCAAAGACACTTTGGTGCGCACCGGCCGCTGGGACGATCGTTCGCGATACATGGGCCGCGAGCTGCGCGACCGGACCTTCGGCGCCGTCGGGCTGGGAGGAATCGGCCGGGCCGCCGTGGGTCTCCTGAGCGGGTTCGGCATGAAGACGCCGCTGGCGTTCGATCCATTCCTCGACCCCCGCACTGCCGACGGATTGGGGGTGCGGCTCGTCGGCCTCGACGAGCTGCTGGCCAAGGCGGATTTCGTGTCGATCCACTGCCCGCTCACCGACCAGACCCGCGGCCTCATCGGCAAACGTGAGCTGGCGATGATGAAGGCGGACGCCTATCTGATCAACACGGCCCGAGGCGGCATCGTGGACGAGGATGCCCTGTATGACGCGCTGGCCAAGCACCTGATCGCCGGCGCGGCCCTCGATTGTTTCGCCGAGGAGCCGGTCATTCGTCCGCACCGCTTCGGCGAGTTGGACAACGTGCTGCTGGCCCCGCACAGCATCGCCTGGACGGACGAGCTTTTCCGCGACATCGGCCGGTCGGTCTGCCAGGGGATGCTCGACCTCTCGCTCGGCAAACGGCCGCGAGGGGTGGTCAACCCGCGGGTCTTCGACCGCCCCGGCTTCCAGGAAAAATGGACCCGGATCAGGAGCTGACCTCATGGGCGGCAAATTGACAGGTAAAACCGCCTGGATCAGTGGTGCGGCATCGGGCATCGGGGCGGCCACGGCCCGGCTTTTTGCCGAGGAGGGGGCGAACGTGGCCATGGTCGATATCCGTGCCGACCGGGGCGACAGCGCCGCCGGAGAGGGCGGGACGTCCATCGTGCATCCAGGCCGACGTCTCGGTCGAGGACCAGGTGCGCGACTCGCTGGCGAAGACGGTCGACGCGTTCGGCGGTCTGAATATCGTCGTAAACTGCGCCGGGATCGTGCACGTCAAGCGATTGCACGAATACGATGAGTCCGAATGGGACCGGCTGATGGGCGTCAACCTGAAGGGAATCTTTTTCTCGGTCAAGCATGGTGTGCAATACTTGCGGCGCAACCCGCCGAGCTATGTGGTGAACATCGGGTCGATCAGCAGCTTCGTCGGCCAGGCGGCGACGCCGGCCTACACGGCCTCGAAGTCGGCCGTGCTCGGGCTGAGCCGATCGATCGCGCTGGATTACGCGGCAATCGGGCTCCGATGCAACTGCGTCTGCCCGGGGATCACCGACACGCCGATGTTGCGCGAGCATCTGGACAAGACCTCGGATCCCGAGGCGACCCTGGCCGAACGACTGCGCCGCGTTCCGATGCGGTTGCCGCTTTCCCCGCGGGACATTGCGAAGGCCGTGCTCTACCTGAGCTGTGAAGACTCCGTGGGAGTGACGGGAACGTCGTTGGTCGTCGACGGAGGCTATCTCGCCGCCGCGGAGTGGGACGCCGGTTGATCGCCTATTGTTTGAAGGAGGCTGCTGGATGACACCGAGACTCGCCTGCGCGGACTTCACGTTCCCTCTGCTTCCCCACGACAAGTCGCTCGACTTGATTGCCATGCTGGGCTTCGAGGGGGTCGACATCGGCCTGTTTCGAAGGGCGGTCGCACCTCTGGCCCTCGCGCGTGTTCGGCGACCTGAAGGCGTCGGCGCACGAGCTGGCGGGCAAGCTCCGCGACCGCGGGCTCATGCTCGCCGATCTCTTCCTTCAGACTGCCCCGGACTTCGTCTCGCTCGCCCCCAACCATCCGGATGCCTCGATCCGTCGCCAGGCGCGCGACTGGTTTGAGCGGACCGTCGAGTTCGCCCTCGAATGCGGCGGGCGGCACGTCTCGGCCTTGCCGGGCGTTCACTTCGATGGCGTCCCCGAAGCCGAGTCGTTCGGGCGCTGCCATGACGAGCTGGCCTGGCGCTGCGAGACGGCCACGGGACGCGGGGTCACACTTCTCCGTCGAGGCGCACGTCGGCTCGATCGTCCCGACCCCCGATTCCGCCGCCCGGCTCGTGCAAGCGGTCCCCGGGTCTGACGCTGACCTTGGATTACACCCACTTCACACGGAGCGGCCTCGCCCGACTCCGAAGTGGAACCCCTGATCGCTCACGCCAGCCATTTCCACGCCCGCGGGGCTCGGCCGGGACGGCTCCAGGCATCGTTCAAGGAGAACGTCATCGACTACGGACGCGTCCTTGACGTCATGCGGCAAGTCGGGCTACTCGGGCTACGTCGGCGTCGAATACGTCTGGATCGACTGGGAGCATTGCAACGAGGTCGACAACCTGTCGGAGACCATCTTGATGCGTGACCTGCTCCGCAACCACCGGACCCTCGCATCATGAACCAGCCCGACCCCGCACTCGGTGTGATCCTGCATGCGATCGGCGGCTTGGCCTCGGCCAGCTTCTACCTGCCGTTCCGAGGGGTCAAGGGCTGGTCGTGGGAGTCGTACTGGCTGGTCGGCGGCGTCTTTAGCTGGGTCGTTCGCGCCGTGGCTGTTCGCCCTGGTCCAGATTCCCGACCTGTTCGCGGGTTCTCGCGTGAGGCACCGCGGTCGGCCTTGCTCTGGAGCTATCTCTTCGGCGTCCTCTGGGGGATCGGCGGCTTGACTTTCGGTCTGACGATGCGGTACCTGGGCATTGCCCTGGGGATGGCGATGGCCCTGGGCTATTGCGCGGCGTTCGGCACGCTCATGCCTCCTCTCTTCCGCGGCGAGCTCGAAGGGGTGGCGCGGACAACCGCCGGCGCGACGGTCCTGTTCGGCGTGTGCGTTTGCCTGGCCGGGATCATCGTCAGCGGCCTGGCCGGCCGGTCCAAGGAGCGCGAGCTGACCGACGAGCAAAAGCATGCGGTTATCCACGAGTTTAGCTTCGTCAAAGGTGTGCTTGTGGCCACGGTCTCCGGGATTCTCAGCGCGTGCATGTCGTACGGCTTCGCGGCCGGCAAGCCGATCGCCGACCTTGCCGTCCAGTATGGCGCTCACCCACTCGGGCAGAACCTCGGCGGTCCTGGTCGTCGTTCTGGCCGGCGGGCTCACCACCAACCTCCTCTGGTGCATCCTTCTCAACATCCGCAATGGCACCGGCGGCGACTACCTCGGCAAGCCCCGGCAGGGACCCTCGGTACCGGCCGCAAGTCTCGGCAAGAACTACGTGCTCTGTGCCATCGCCGGCACCGTCTGGTACTTGCAGTTCTTTTTCTACGGGATGGGGAACACCTTGATGGGTAAGTTCGAGTTTTCGAGCTGGACCCTCCACATGGCCAGTATCATGATCTTTGGCACTCTCTGGGGCCTTGGTCCTCAAGGAATGGAAGGGCTCCAGCCCGCGCACCTACGCCCTGAACGCGGCCGGGCTGTTGATACTCGTGTCGTCCACGATCATCGTGGGCTACGGAAACTATCTCGGCACGCTCCCCTCCGAAGACTCATCTCTCCATCAATCGAGGCCCAGACTGATGAATAGGCGACAGTCCCGCACTTTGGCGCTCGCCCTGTCGATTGTGCTACCTTGCTCTGGTTTCGTGGCGAAGGGCGCGACCTTGAGCGTGGACGACTTGCGTTGCGAATACCTGGTCAACCCGCTTGGCATCGACGCGCGGGCTCCTCGCGCTGAGCTGGAAGCTGGTGGCAGTCCGGCCCGAGTCGAGAGGGCTGTCGCAATCCGCTTACCAGATTGTCGTCGCCTCGTCGGAAGCCTTGCTGCGGCGGGACAAGGCGACCTTTGGGATTCCGGCAAGGTCGCGTCGAGCCAATCCCTGCATGTGCCTTACGGAGGCAAGCCGCTGACGTCGCACGCCGAATGCTGGTGGCAGGTGCGGGTCTGGGATCAAGATGGAAACGACTCTGAGTGGAGTAAGCCCGCGCGGTGGACCATGGGCCTGCTCGAGCCCAGCGATTGGATCGGCTCGCTGGATCGGGCTGGACTCCGGTGAGGAGACCGACAATCTGGCCGCGATGTTGAAGGACGCCGCATGGATCTGGCACCCGGGTGGCAAGTCGACCGATCGGCGCGCCGATCGGCACGCGTTACTTTCGCCGGTCGGTGAGTTGCCGGCCGCTCGGCGCGTTCGCAAGGCGATCATGCTCGCGACAGCCGACGATTCGTTTGTCGTGTTCGTTAACGGCAAACCGGTCGGCGGCGGCCGTAGCTGGGCCGAGGTCAAGCTCTTCGACGTGACCGACCAGCTCCGCGAGGGGCTCAACACGCTCGCGGTCGCCGCCACCAACTCGCCATCCGCCAACGTCCCTCCCGAGCATAACCCCGCGGGGTTGATTGGCATCCTCAAAGTCGAATTCGACGAGGGCGAGCCACTCCTCAGTACCGACCGACACGCACTGGCGAACCAGCGACAAGACCTTCGCCGGCTGGGAAAAGCCAGGGTTCGATGATACCGGCTGGAAAGAACCTCAAAACGCGGGACCGGCCGGCACGAGCCCTTGGGGCAAGCTCGCCGGCCCCGACCATCGACGCTTGCCGGCGCGAATGCTGCGTCGCGAGTTTTCGGTCGGCAGGGATCTTCGGAGGGCCACCGTTTATGTCTGCGGCCTGGGTTTCTTCGACCTCTATCTGAACGGCCAGCTCGTCGAGCGATCAGCTCATGAATCCGGCCCTGACCGGCTACGACCGCCGCGCCTGTTACGTCACGTTCGACGTGACCAAGGACGTTCATCGCGGGAGCCAACGCCATCGGCGTCGTCCTGGGCAACGGCCGCTATTTCGCCCCGCGCCGAGAATGCCCGTTCCGATGACGGACCTATGGGTTACCCCAAGCTGCTCCTCCAGGTCCGCCTGGAATACGCCGACGGTCAGGTGGAGAACGTGGTCAGTGACGATTCCTGGCGACTGACCAGCGATGGGCCGATCCGAGCCAACAACGAATACGACGGCGAGGAATACGATGCGCCGCCGCGAAATGCCGGGCTGGTCGCTCCCCGGCTTCGACGACTCCCGCTGGTCGCCCGCGGCCATTGTCCAGGCCCCCGGTGGGACGCTCGAAGCTCAAATGATCGAGCCGATCCGCGTCTGCGAGGTCCTCAAGCCGGTCGGCCTGACCAACCCCAAGCCGGGCGTCTTTCTGGTCGATTTCGGCCAGTCGTTTTACGGGACAGTCCGGCTCAAGGTCTCCGGGCCGTCGGGCACGGAAGTTCGGCTGCACACGTCGTTCAACCGCACGCCCGAAGGACTCCTCAACGCCGCCAACGACCGCAGCGCCTCAACACCGATGTCTACACTCTGAAGGGGCAGGGGGTCGAAATCTGGAGTCCTCGCTTCAAAGGAAACGCCACTCGATATGTCCAGGTGGAAGGGTTCCCGGGCACGCCCGACGGCTCGACAATTTCGAGGGCCTGGTCACCCACACCGACATGGAGCCCGTCGGTCAATTCACCTGCTCCAACCCCTTGATCAACCGGATCTATCTGAACGCCCGCTGGGGCACGCGGATGCAGAACCGGAGCGTGCCCATGGAGCCCGACCGCGACGAGCGGATGCCCTGGTCGGGCCACCCGGCCAAGACCTCCGAGAGCGAGGGATGGGCCTTCAACGTCGCCCGGTTCTACGACCACTTCCTGCACAATTACCGCACCCATCAAGGCGACGACGGCAGCCTCCAGGAGATCCTTCCCCCTTACTGGACTTTTAACTCCAAGGACATCATCTGGCCCAGCGTCATCACGGTGATCCCTGACTGGTACTACAACTTCTATGGCGATCTGCGCCCGCTGGCCGACAACTTCGACTGCATGAAACGGTGGGTCCTCTTCCACCAGAAGACATATCAAAAGCCGGATTACACGATCGACTATTGCAACTACGGAGACTGGGTCGACGGGTCGTGGATCAAGGGCACGCTCGATAAGCGAACGACTTCTCGCCCGTTGATGTCGACGGCGTACTACTACAACAACTGCCGGATCGTCGCCCGAGCCGCGAGGCTGCTGGGAAATCGGGCGACGCCGCGCAGTTCGCCGACCTCGCCGACAAGGTGAAAGCTGGATTCAACGCGCGGTTCTTCAACCCCAAGACCAACCGATATGAGAGCGAGACTCAGGGATCGTACGTTTTCCCGCTGGCTTTCGGCCTGGTGCCCGAGGACCATCGGCCCGCGGTGATCGCCAATCTCGTTGATGAAATCCAGATCAAGCAACAAGGGCCATACGTCGGTGGGATTGGTGGGCATGCAGTGGTTCATGCAAACGCTGACTGACGCGGGCCGCGCGGACGTGGCTTATGTCGTCGCCACGCAGACGACCCGGCCGAGCTGGGGTTACATGGTGTCCAAGGGTGCCACCACGAGCTGGGAGCGGTGGGACACCGATACCCAGGACGGCGGCATGAACGGCGAGAGCCAGAAGATCCTCTCCGGCAATCTCGAAGCCTGGATGTACCAGACGCTCGGGGGCATCAACTACGACCCCGATCGGCCCGGATTCAAACACATCATCTTGCATCCGCGACCAGTTGGAGACCTGACCTTCGTGAAGTCCTCTCATCGTTCGCTGTACGGGCCCATCGTCAGTGACTGGAAGATCGAGGGGGACGCGTTTGTCTGGAACGTGGCCGTGCCGCCGAACACCTCGGCGACCATCTATGTGCCAGCCAACGATGCGGCGGCTGTGACCGAAGGAAACCAGCCCACCGGCCAGTCCAAAGGCGTACAATTCCTACGAATGGAAGCGGGCTCGGCAGTCTACTCGGTCGGCTCGGGAACATACGCGTTTCGCGCTCCCTGGGCAGTCGCCGTGGGAAAGCCAAAAGGCGATTGAGGGCTGGACCAAGAGCGACCATGGCGCGCACAACTTCAGCGCGCTCGAGTCTGCCTAAGCGGGCTTGAAAGCTCGGATTGCGAACTGCTACGATTTGTGCTTAGCCTAGTTCACCTGGGCACTCTGATCGTACAGCGCAACGTTGTCGCGAGGTCCTGGACAACAAGCCGTCTTGGAAGCTTGAGGATGTTCGCGAAGCTGCGATAAAGCGAGACGTTCGATCCGCCTAGTTTTCCGCAACCTTAGCGATGGAAACGACAAAAAGCACGCGAACGTCCTTGCACGGTACTACCAACTCTACCGCGCCGTTTTCCGGCGAAACTGAGTCTCTCTCTTCTCGCCGCCGTGCTTTGTGTCTTCATCGCGACGGGGATTGCAGGTCGGGACTTCGGAGAGCATTGGGACGAGAAGCGCTGGCAGCTCGACATGACACGAGACATGGTCGAGAGCCGCACTCTTTTGCCTAAAGAGTATGTTTATCCATCACTGAACCTTTGGATTAATCTTGCCGCCTTACTACCCGAAGCTGTTTCAGGTTTGAGTAAGGGTGGAGGCGGAGCATCCATATTCAGGAGCATATTACCCGTTTTCGATCGTCACGATTACCTGCTCCGGCTACGCTCGTTGTACGTCATTTGGAGTTCGTTGGTATTGGTCTGGGTGTTCGGTCTCGCTTGGGTCTGGAGTCGTTCGCCGCTTGAAGGAGCCTTAGCCGCCGCTATGCTCGGCTTCTCTTGGGAACTTAACTACCATTCGCGTTGGGTTGCACAGGACGCCGTGATGACGCAATTCGCTGCGCTGTGCCTCCTGCTGGCCAGTGTCGGTCGTTTCCGTCCCCAGGAGTCCGGTTGGTTGAAGGTGTCCGCGGTAGCTGCTGGTTTGGCTTGCGGCATGAAATACACTGCTGGACTCCTACTGATTCCGCTATTCGTCGCGGCTATCCAGGTGCGACCGCGGGGATTCGACCTTCAGGTCTACTCTCAGGATCTTTGCCGGGCTCTTGCTGTATTTCGGTTTAACTTACCTGGCGACTACTCCCGGGACGGTCCTGCGGCCTCGCCAGTTTATCGCCGGCCTCGACTACAACTGGCGGCACTACGCACAAATTGGGCACGGTGGAAACAACGTTCGTCCCGGCATGGAACACGGAGCCCGAATGCTGGAGTACTTCGGCTTGGTCTTTTTCTCGCCGTTCCCGGTGATCGCTCTGGCGCTGTTCGGCCTGTCATTGCTGGGTGTGGTGGTGGTTGTCCGTCAGCACCGCATGGCGTCAGTGGTCCTGTTGGCTTTTCCCGCAGCTTATTTGCTCATCTTCGATCGCCAGATGGTCATGATTGTCAGAAACTTACTCCCTCTCTCACCGTTTCTCGCCGTGCTTGCGGCACGGGGAGGCGCCGACCCTCTGGGAGTGGATCCGATATGGACCCGCGCGGCTGGTGCTAACTGCTTCGCTGATCGCCGCGCTGGGGCTCAACGCCGGCTGGTTGGTATACGCCGTTGGCACCATTCAAGACAGGAGAACCGATCGATTTCTCGCTGAAGCGGTGTCGTACATCGCCGCACATCCACACCAGAGATTCTTTGTGTCCGAATACGTTCGTCGCAAGTTGATCCCATTCGGATTCTCACGCCTCGTAAACGTGACGGCTACGCCTCAAGCATCGGAAATCGTTCTCATCGCATATAAACATTCTGGCTATAAGAGTTTGTTCTATTGGAAGGCCAACGATAGGACCCAGTTCCTTACTTGGTTTGGCCCTTTTGAGGTCAACATGAACTATTACCCGGCCTGGTTCGGTGATGACCGGATCGTTGCCATGACCACCGCACACGCTCAGGCGAATGGGATTCCGGCGGTACAGACAGCGAGGCCCTCCTCTCTTCCGCGTGCTAGCGGTGACGAGACGCAAGTCAAAGGACAGGCTGAATATGATACAGCCAAAGGTCGGTAGAGACCGTTCTGACTTCGCTGATTGGCGACAATTCGAGTTCCGTGTTGCCTCGTCGGAAAATGTTATCGGCAATCGCCCCCTCGGGGGCGGTGCGCCGCTGACCAAGGATTGGGTGACCGTGATCCGCGACCGGTGCCACACTGCCGGTGCCCGATTCTTCTTCAAAAAATCTTGCAGGAACGCAATGCCAAGACCGGCTGTACGGCAAAACCGCCAAACGGCACCGTCCCAGAACGGGAGATTTGCGAGTTGTTTGGCGTGATACCTGCAGGTCGGTTGCATACCAACCCGACGCGATAGCGAGGGTACCGCAAGTCCTTGCGGCTGAATGGGAAAAACCCTCGCTCGCGCGTCGGGTTGATATACGCTCGCGCGCTATCAGACGCGTGTCTCAGCGTCGACCCGCGTATGCAGGATTTGGGACGATGCCATTTCAAAACTCCCCGCGAAGATTTTAATTTCAATTCCTAAAAGTACTTACGGTGTATATCCCGTGAATTTCGGAATTATTGCGTTAGCGACATTCCAAAAATGCTGCATATTAAAGCGTAACGTATGGGCGAACCGAATAAACTGAGAAGAGGAAGAGATTACATGCCGCGTCAGATACAAGCGGAATGAATGACGTGATGTCAAATCAACCGCATATGTGGTTGGAATAATGTAGACGCGGTGCGGAAAATCCGTGCCAGTCATTTTCTTGCCCTGAGCCGGACGGCGCCA
The DNA here is from genome assembly GCA_963720335.1 of uncultured Planctomycetota bacterium. Classification (GTDB taxonomy): domain Bacteria; phylum Planctomycetota; class Planctomycetia; order Isosphaerales; family Isosphaeraceae; genus CAVRFS01. Next base: position 32,077 of record CAVRFS010000086.1, read on the forward strand.
GGGACTTCCGGTTAACGGCAATGCGAACACCGCCAGAAGCGGTGCGGCTACACGTGCGTTAACCTTGGGAACAACTGTCACATTCGGAAACGTGGGTGTGGTCCATTTCGCCTGACCTACGTGCGGTTCATTATTGCCAGGGTAATAATGGCAGCACGCAGCAGGGAGCCTGATTCGACTTGTATCTTCAGTGCAAGGTCGTCTCAGGCCGCGACATTCGAGTCTTCCAGTTCAGACTATTGGTCAGACGGTAGGTTCAACTTCGAGCTCGCGACTCCTGTCGGCTATAACATCAGCCGCGGCTCATCGCCCGGAGCAAGACTTCGATGTATATCGTAAGGCGCAGACCATTCACGAATCGCCAATGGATGGTGACCTTACCGCCCGACGGCTATACAATTGGAGGTGCCTCGACCGGGACGGTAGGAGCCCCATCCGCCAATATCTCGGTGAGTCCGACAACCAGCGTCGGGTCGGACCGCGTGTCATTCACGTCGTCAGTAGCGGGGGACACGTTCAACGTGTCGAGCCCGCTGACGTTCACGAACAGTGGTGTTGCGCAGAACATCGAGCTCACGGCGTCGACGCCTGGCCCGCGGACGATCACGTTTACGAGTGCGGACGGCGGCACGATCGCCAACAGCCCGTGGACGTTAACGGCGTCGGTGAGATATACGATTGGAGGTGCCAATACGTCGACTGTGGGCGGCGCTATCGGCGAACATCTCGGTGAGTCCAGCAAGCACCGTCACGTCGGACCACGTGTCGTTCACGTCGTCGGTAGCAGGGGACACGTTCAACGTCAGCAGTCCGCTGACGTTCACGAACAGTGGTGTTGCGCAGAACATCGAGCTCAAGGCGTCGACGCCCGGCCCGCGGACGATCACGTTTACGAGTGCGGACGGCGGCCCGATCACCAACAGCCCGTGGACGGTGACATCATCGGCCATCGGGTACACGATTGGAGGTGCTTCGACCGGGACGGTAGGAGTCCCATCTGCGAATATTTCGATCGCGCCGGCGTCTGCGACCACGGATAGCGTGTCGTTCACGTCGTCAGTAACGGGAGACACGTTCAACGTGTCGAGCCCGCTGACGTTCACGAACAGTGGTGTTGCACAGAACATCGAGCTCACGGCGTCGACGCCTGGCCCGCGGACGATCACGTTTACGAGTGCGGACGGCGGCACGATCGCCAACAGCCCGTGGACGTTAACGGCGTCGGTGGGATATACGATTGGAGGTGCCAATACGTCGACTGTGGGCGCGCTATCGGCGAACATCTCGGTGAGTCCAGCAAGCACCGTCACGTCGGACCACGTGTCGTTCACGTCGTCGGTAGCAGGGGACACGTTCAACGTCAGTAGTCCGCTGACGTTCACGAACAGTGGTGTTGCGCAGAACATCGAGCTCAAGGCGTCGACGCCCGGCCCGCGGACGATCACGTTTACGAGTGCGGACGGCGGCCTGATCACCAACAGCCCGTGGACGGTGACGTCATCGGCGATTGGGTACACGATTGGAGGCGCTTCGACCGGGACGGTAGGAGTCCCATCTGCCAATATCTCGATCGCGCCGGCGACGGCGACCACGGATAGCGTGTCGTTCACGTCGTCAGTAACGGGAGACACGTTCAACGTGTCGAGCCCGCTGACGTTCACGAACAGTGGTGTTGCGCAGAACATCGAGCTCACGGCGTCGACGCCTGGCCCGCGGACGATCACGTTTACGAGTGCGGACGGCGGCACGATCGCCAACAGCCCGTGGACGTTAACGGCGTCGGTGAGATATACGATTGGAGGTGCCAATACGTCGACTGTGGGCGCGCTATCGGCGAACATCTCGGTGAGTCCAGCAAGCACCGTCACGTCGGACCACGTGTCGTTCACGTCGTCGGTAGCAGGGGACACGTTCAACGTCAGCAGTCCGCTGACGTTCACGAACAGTGGTGTTGCGCAGAACATCGAGCTCAAGGCGTCGACGCCCGGCCCGCGGACGATCACGTTTACGAGTGCGGACGGCGGCCCGATCACCAACAGCCCGTGGACGGTGACGTCATCGGCCATCGGGTACACGATTGGAGGTGCTTCGACCGGGACGGTAGGAGTCCCATCTGCGAATATTTCGATCGCGCCGGCGTCTGCGACCACGGATAGCGTGTCGTTCACGTCGTCAGTAACGGGAGACACGTTCAACGTGTCGAGCCCGCTGACGTTCACGAACAGTGGTGTTGCACAGAACATCGAGCTCACGGCGTCGACGCCTGGCCCGCGGACGATCACGTTTACGAGTGCGGACGGCGGCACGATCGCCAACAGCCCGTGGACGTTAACGGCGTCGGTGGGATATACGATTGGAGGTGCCAATACGTCGACTGTGGGCGCGCTATCGGCGAACATCTCGGTGAGTCCAGCAAGCACCGTCACGTCGGACCACGTGTCGTTCACGTCGTCGGTAGCAGGGGACACGTTCAACGTCAGTAGTCCGCTGACGTTCACGAACAGTGGTGTTGCGCAGAACATCGAGCTCAAGGCGTCGACGCCCGGCCCGCGGACGATCACGTTTACGAGTGCGGACGGCGGCCCGATCACCAACAGCCCGTGGACGGTGACGTCATCGGCGATTGGGTACACGATTGGAGGTGCTTTGACCGGGACGGTAGGAGTCCCATCCGCCAATATTTCGATCACGCCGGCGTCTGCGACCACGGATAGTGTGTCGTTCACGTCGTCGGTAGTGGGGGACAAGTTCAACGTTGCCAGCCCGCTGACGTTCGCGAACAGTGGGGTTGCGGAATGTCCAACTCACGGCGTCGACGCCCGGGCCGCGGACGATCACGTTTACGAGTGCGGACGGCGGCACGATCGCCAACAGCCCGTGGACGGTGACCGCATCGGCGATCGGGTACACGATTGGAGGCGCTTTAATCGGGGCGGTAGGAGTCCCATCTGCGAATATTTCGATCGCGCCGGCGTCTGCGACCACGGATAGTGTGTCGTTCACGTCGTCGGTAGCGGGGGACACGTTCAACGTTGCCAGCCCGCTGACGTTCACGAACAGTGGGGTCGCGCAGAACGTCCAGCTCACGGCGTCGACGCCCGGCCCACGGACGATTACGTTTACGAGTTCGGACGGCGGCACGATCGCCACTTCGCCGTTCACGTTCACATCGCTTAGCCCGGCGACCGGTTACTCTCTTGGCGGGTCTATATCCGGCACCGTAGGCGCACCATCGGCACCGATCACGCTTGCGCCAAACGGGTTTGTTATTAGCGACACAATTTCATACACATCGAGCTCTGCGGCTGGAGTTTTCAATCCGCCAAGTCCCCAAGTAATCACGAATAGCGGGACTCCGCTCACCATCACGTATGCCGGACCAGCGATCGAATTCGACACGCTTACATTCCAGAGCGCCTCGCTTCCGATTACCGGATCGACCCTTGTGTTCGAAGTTCAGGGAGCCTCCACAATGATCAGTTTCGATTCCTATGTCACTTCGCTACCGTCGGGAAATGCGTCCTCAGCGGTGGTAACACCTCTCGTCTGGAATGGGACGAGTTATGCGGCCGTGCCAGCGTCCAACTATTCACTGGGCACGGTGTACGAAAACACGATTTATGAGCCTGGAGCTTACTCATGCAGGGTTACGCTCAACTCGTCCATAATTCCGCCATTGACAGTGCCTCGGATTGCCTGGAACGTCGCCGGCGTTCTGGTCGTCGATCCGAAGCCTATGCCATGCAGTGCGGTGGTCGAGGCGGGTTACACCGATCATCAAGCGATCGGGCTGATACTCGACGTCTGTATCGGACTGATTAGCGGATTCCCAAATGGCCCGGTACAAATTCGCGACGCGAATAATACGACGAACCGAATTACCGCAGGCGTTGATGGCAATGGCAACATCCTTTCGGTCACGGTAAATCCGCCGACTCTGTGATTTTTCCGGCTGAAATGCCGGTATGAAATCCCGGCTTGTTCTTTACTTCCGACCCAGGGCCTCCGCCACGGCCGTCTTGATTTGTTCACCGTGAAGATCCTTGGCGAGAATCGTGCCGTCTGGTCCGATGAGCCAGATCGAGGGAATCCCGCGCACTCCGTATTGATCCGCGATCTTGGTTGACGACCAATCGCCCAGGAAACCTTGGATCCAGCGTAGACTTTGCTTGTCGGCATAAAGTCGCGGGGTTTCCTTGGACTGATCCAGGCTCAGGCCGATCATCGTGAAGCGATCGTCCTTACCAAACGCCTCGTAAGCGGACTTCAGATGGGGCGTCTGCTCCAGGCACGGGCCGCACCAGGTCGCCCAGAAATCGAGCAGGACGAACTTTCCTCGGTAGTCCGAGAGGCGGACCTGCTTGCCGTCGAGCGTCTGGAACTCGAACATCGGTGCGGGATCGGCGATATTGAGAACGACTCGCTTGGCGGCCGGAACAGCTTCGAGCACGATGTCGCCAAGGTCGAGCGGCGTGTCGCTCCGGCCGTCGGGCATCTCAGGCACGATCACCTCGCGCATGCGCCGTTCCGAGTAGGCTGTTCGCGAACCCGCGCGGGCGTTCATTCGGGTTTGATGGGCGTTCATTCACCATGAACGACACGTCGTACGTTCCAGCGTCAACGTCCTCGGTCCGGAACGTTCCATCAGCCTCGACTTTGATGCCGTAGTGCTGCAACGCGATGGGATAAGTCTTTCCCAAGTTGAAGAAGTCCAAGGCCGCTGCGGCCTTGGATCGTTTGAGGCTCATCGAGTTTAGGCTGCTGCTCAAGTCGACTCGTTCTGCGAGTTCCAGCGGCACTCGAAGGCGCCCGACCACGGGTCGACCCGTCCCGCCGAGGTCGACTCGGACGGTCTCGTCGGCCTTGGCTTCGATACGAACAGAGCGGCTGTTGCTGTACATATGGGGATTGAGCTGGAGCACCTCGGAAACCGTGACCTCACCGGGTATGACCCTTTCAAACGCGAAGTGTCCGGCGGTGTCGGACGTCGCCTCGCCACTGAAATACGGAATCGACTTCGGCGTGTCACCGTGACGGGTTCCATTCAACTGAAGTCTCTGACCAGCCATCGGCTTGGTGCCGCGACGGAACGTGCCCTCGACGCGGGCCCAGGGCATGAGTGTCAACTCGGTGTCGATTGCGAGCTGGGCGGACGTCCGTTCGGCGAATCCGCGGTCGTGCAGAACGACGATCGTGAAGGGAGGCGGTTCCGAGGGGAAAGCGAACCGGCCCTCGCCATTTGTCTTCGTGAAGCGCTGGTCGCGACCAGTCGGAGGCCGGCCATTGGTGATGAAGGCCGGCTGAGAGGGCATCACCATGATCACATCCGCATCGGCCAGAGGCGTACCGCCATTCAGGTGGACCGTGCCCTCGATCTTTGTGCCTTTGCGCAAGGCGAAATCGATGACCAGGTCGCCCTCGGCGTCACGGAACAGTCGCGAGATGCCGGGCTCGTAGCCGTCGGCCTCGATCCGGAGCTGGCGACCTCCCTGGTCTGGTTCGTTGAATTCGATGTCATAGCGGCCCGAGGTTTTTTTCCGCGTCTCATTGCGATTCCAGTAGGTCGCAAAGCCATTCCGTTGCCCGAACCCTGGCACCAGCGGAGAACGCCTCAATAGGCCGGCCCGTGTCGGAATCGACGACGGTGCCTTTCACCCGAACGATCGGGATCATGGTAATCGCCGAGTCATTTTCTGTCGGCGGTATTTCGCGATTGCGTTGCGAGAGATATCCCTCGCCTAAAATGTCGATCCAAACGGCGTCGGGCGGGGCGTCTTCCCAACGGAAGCGGCCCTGTACGTCGGTCGTAGTGCTCTCAGCGAAGCGACCGCTGTCCCCGCCAGCCGGAGGCGCCGATGCTGCCCCAAGGATCGGCTTGCCTTGGCGATCGATCACGCGGCCCTGAATGGTCCGTCCCGGACCAAGGCGGAATTCAACTGGTGGAATACCCGGTTTCAAATCAATGCTTTTGAGGTCCGGACCAAAGCCGCGAGCCGCGACCGTCAAGGTCGTCTCGCCGGGCTCGACATGCGTAATCAGGAAACGACCGTCGGCACCCGTCGTCGCGGGGAGTGGTCCGCCGTGAATCGTCGCACTCTTGATTGGTTGCCCTTGTTTGTCCACGACGCGCCCGGCGATGTTGAGCCCTTTGGTCAGCGATGACTGAGAAGTATTTTCGGCGAGTTTCCGCCGCCGCCATCGGCCCCATGCCGATTTGAAGGCGCTGGAAATCGGGGTGGGAGAAGGTGAACGCGAGGTGGCCGAAATCAACACCGGCCGGCATGAACGCACAAGTCCAGCGCCCTTCCGCGTCGGTCGCGGCCGTGTCCTCATCAATGTCGAATTCATCGCGATTAAATGGCTCGTTCGACGATCGCCAGATCGAGGGGCGAACTTTGACTCCCGCGATCGGCCGGCCCTGCTCGTCGCGAACGATTCCCGTGAGCGGCTTGAGTGGAGACATCTTGAGCGTGTATGACTCGGTCAGCAAATCCTCGGCCGCTGGATGCTGAAGCCAGCTTATCATCGGCGTGTAACCATCCTTGCGGGCGCGGACCGACATGAACTTCGGCGCGGGCGGCGGCATGGGGATTGCCAGCCGGCCTGATTCGTCGGTGGTCGTGCGCAGGCTCTCTTTGTCACCGATACGGACAACAAGCGCGACACCCGCGAGCGGCTTCCCAGACGGCCGGTCAACCACGCGGAAGTCCAGCGGTTGTCCCGGTCGGAGAGTTTTCTGGGCCGTGACGACTGGCAGCGTTTGAGTCCGAGCCTCGGAATTTCGATCGCTCCGCATCCGCGTGAAAGGCCCCGCGGCCAAGAGGATCGAGCCGGTCGCAAGGACCAAGGCGATCGCTATCACCCTGGTCAGTACCATGTTTCGGAGGACTTCTCGAGCGAGCGCAAACGGAGTGGACGTCGCCGAGGCGGCCATTTGGCCGTTGAGGGCTTGCTTGGCGATCTCTGTCGCTGCGCGTGCGAGTGTTTTCGGTACTGTCGCCGAGGCCGACGAGTCGATCAGCGCCGTCGCGGTCAGCACGGCCGCCGGGGTCAGACCACGATGGACCAGCCGGTTGCGCAGTTGTTGCCGGGCACGGTCGAGCCGACCGCGCAGCACGCCGGCTTTCCATTGAAGCTGGTGCGCCGCTTCCTCCTGCGTCAGCCCTTCCAGGTAACACAGGATGATTGGCCGGCGGTATTTCTCGGGGAGCCGGCCGATCTCGTCGTCGAGCAGCCGGCGCAGGCTCGTTTCGCTCCGGCGTCTCATCGAACGTCGCCAGGTTGTCGATCGATCGCTTTTTTTCTTCGATGCGACGTCGCGCGGACGCGGCCCGCGATCGTGCGGCGACCTTGTAGGCCACCCCGTGCAGCCACGGCCCGAGCGATTCCGCCTCCCGCAGCGATCTCGCCCTGCGCACCAGCACGAGGAACGTGGCCTGGAACGCGTCCTCCACATCGGCCGGATTGTACAGGATTCGCCGGCAGACACCCAGAACCATCGGCCCATGCCGGGACATCAACGCCTCGAACGCGTCCTCATCCGCGCGAGTGATAAACTGGCGGAGGATCTGTCTTTCCGTCGTCTCCGTGATGCAGCCTTGGTTGAACAGCCGCTCAACTTCCCGAAGGAGGAGCCCGCGGTGTGCGCTCGCCATATCCGTCGCTCCGTGCCGTTGTGATGATTGCCTCTATCGTGGCCGAATTCGTTCTATATTGCATCGAGGAGCTGGTACGACATGGTATTTCTTTGGGAATCCGGCCCAAAAATCCGGATCGGCGCGTCTCGTGACCGGTGACCGCACCGGGATGCGCCCTTGTGTCATGAGGGCTCCATTTCGTTTTTCGCTCTAGATTTGGCGCTGCGCTTTCAGTCCAATGGATTAGGCTAGCGCGAATCGGATCGACCCGGCAGTCGCGACGTGATCCAGCGAATACCAGAGAGCTCAGGAATCCGAGTTCGCGACGAAGCCGTGCTAGCCTCGTTCGGAGAGGGCGGCATCGCACCGCTCCAGCGGTCCATCGAGAGATTCTCGGGTCCTCATGCTGCCGGATCGGATGAGCCCGTCTCGGCCGTGATCCACGCGGCAAGTCTTGGAGGTTTCGCCGCGAAGAATGCGGACGAGGTCCGCCGCGCAACCGCCGACGCTTTCCGCGGCGAGGACGCCAAACGCGATCGCGTCCATCTCGGCTTGACGGAAAATGGCGGCGGGATTCGACTCCGCTTGGCGATCGACGTACCCGCACTCAAGTTTTTCGCCGTGTTAGGAAAGCAGGTCCAGCGGTGACACACACAAGCGCAAACGCGTCTGAGCGGGCGAAGTCAGACCTCGTCAAGCGGACCCATTGTTCCCGTTCAGGCGGCACCGAGCTCGAAGCGCACGATCTCGAGGAAGCTCGAACACGATCTCCTCACGCTGAACCGACACATCATCGGGGGCTTGGATTCCGATCCGGATCGAGTTGCGGTCGATCTTGACGATCGTCACGCGGACTTGCGGGCCGATATGAAAACTCTGGCCGAGCTTCCTGCTCAGGACTAGCATGATTGGCTCCTCCGTGAGTCTTTCCCGAGAGCACCCGTCAAGGGCTGGTGCCACTCACAACCATTGTTATCCCTCGTCTGAGGGACCGATTACGCACCTTTCGTGCCAAGATCGGGCCAGCCCCTCCGCGGGTGGTGAGAAATCGGTAATATTTGCCGGTTGAGCGTGGTTTGGCGATCGTTTGGGGCCCGACCCAATCTGCCGGCTGCTTCGATCGGTCGTGTAAAATCGCATGCGGTTTTGAAAGAAATACCTTAAGTCGACGTCTGTCGAGACAACGCCCAGCTTCGATGAGGTCGCTCAAAACCCGTTTCTGTTCGTGAGACTGGGAAAATAGTAAAAGCAGGAGAAATAGGTGACGTCGAATTCTTACGGGCTGAGGTCGGGTCGGCTGATGACCGGCACTGCGGGTGGGCTGGCGGTGACGGCGGCCTTGCTGGCATGGCTCTGGCCGATCGGTATTGGCGGGAAGATGCCGATCGGTGGTGACGTTACCAATTTCTTCATGGGTCTGATGGCGGTTTTGGGCGAATCTTTGCGGGAAGGCCGGCTCGCCGTCTGGAACGACCTGTGGGGCTATGGGTTTCCTGGTCTGGCCGAAAGCCAGATGGGGGTGTATTACCCACCGCACATGATCCTCTACAAGTTTCTTGATACGGAGACGGCTTACGTCATCAGCTTGGTGCTTCATACGCTCTGGGGCGGCTTGGGCGCGTTCTGGGCGGGACGGAAGCTGGGGATTTCGAGTCTCGGTTCGGCCCTGGCCGCGTTTTCGTGGTCCGCTTGCGGGTTCTTCCTGATTCATCTGGCCCATCCCTGGGGATATACAACTGGCTGCGTGGATGCCTTGGGCCTGGGGGCTGGCCTGGTTGATCCTGAACGCCCGGCGGCACTGGCAGACCGGCCGCTGTGTTACTCCTGAGCTTGGTGCTCGTCTTTCAGGTCTTGCCCGGACATTTTCAACTCGCTTTTTTGACCGAGTTCACCATCTGTCTCATGGTGGTCTGGGCGGTCATGGAGTCATGGCTCACGCGACGGATCGGTGCAATCTCCGGAGCGTCGATCGGGACCGTTCCCAGTTGGCGAAGGGCCGGAGGCGTCGTCGTGGCTCTGGCCGCGATGTTCCCGCTGGCGGCCCTGCAGCTTTGGCCGACCTGGCGATTGGCGCGATTGGCGGCGGCCAGCGCGACTTCGAATACCTGTCCGGGTTCGCAGCGACGCCGTTCCACCTGGTCAACTATGTCGCGCCGGGACTGTTTCATCGCTCGCCGATGTGGCGGCCGTTGGTCTGGGACCCGTTTCATACATCTCCCGAGGAGCATCTCGCCTACATCGGGTTGATCCCTCTTTTTCTGGCATGCATGACCATGATCCGCGAGTTGCGACGAGATCCGACGGTCCGTCTGCTGACGCTCCTTGTGTTTGTGACACTCGTCCTGAGTCTCGGTCCGTACATGCCGGGGTTCCGGCTCTTGATCGCCTTGCCGGGGTTTTCCTTCTTTCGGGCTCCCTCGCGCTGGAGCTTGGCCACCGCCCTGGCCCTGTCCCTGCTGGCGGGCAAAGGATTCGATCGCTTGCGGGAATGGCCGCGTCCCGGCCGGTCGCTCTGGTGGTTTTCCGTCGGTCGCGATCGGCTGGACGGTCGTCGTCCTGGGCCTGCTCGAGCTGGGATTGTTCAGCACGTCGACCCGGCTGGCCCGAGTGTGGCTCGAGCAGTTTCAGCGTGCGTTCGATGCGATGCCGTGGACCGGTGATCCCCGCTTCGAAGCGGTGATGGCCCAGGCGCGAAGCCGATGCCCGACCCATACATCCCGGCAGCGTTGTCCGGTGTGTGCTCCAGAAGCCCGTGGATGGCAAGAGTTTCGCGAGCCAACGGGGATGGATCTATGCGATCGAACTGGGTGAGACGGTGGCCTTGTTGATTGCGATCCTGTTGGTTGCGCGGATGTGCGATAGCAGCCGTCTTGGCGTGGGAACGGTCAGAGCAGCACTGCGTCTTGATTGCATTTGTCGACCTTTGGATGTCTGGGGCGACACAAGTTGATCGATGTCGCACCGTTCCGCCCGTTGACGGAGCAAAGCCCGGTCCTGGCTCGCCTTTCGCGAGAGCCGCGAGGCTCGCGGATCGCGGATATCATCGGCCACGAAACTTGCCAATGTTGGTCGGGCTCGCGCCGGTGTCGGCTTATCGAACCCTCAACTTGCCGGCGGTTGAGAAGTTGACCGAGCTGGCATTCGGATCGCTTTCCGAGCCGTCCGTTCGGCAAGCGCTGCGGGCAACCGGGACGAGCTTGCGCGTTTTGGACCCGATGGAAAACCGGATCGAGCGTGTGCTGAAGCCGCCGGTGAGCCTCGGGAAACGATCGAGGATCCGGTCTTGCCCGGTTGGATTTTCAACTCGGCTTGGGTGGCCGAACAGGGGACTTGGGTTCAAGCCTTCACCATCTGGCGTTCCGAAGAGCGCCCGGCTCGGGCGTGGCTCGTCCCTCCGAGCGCGATCCTCGACAACTCCACCGTGCTGGACAACTGGTCGGGTGATCCCGGAGAGGAGATCCTGGCAATCTTCGACAGTGCGCCAGCCGCTTGACGCCGAGTGTTCCAGATCGGAGGAATGGACCATCTCCATCGACGATCGCGATTGGGGGTGGGTGATCGTCTCGCAGCTCGCCGATCCCCAATGGCAGGCCCGCTGGATCGGTCTGGATGGACAAGGAGAGTATGATGACCCAGATTCTGCCAACCTTCCGCAAAGTGGACGAACCCGGTGGCTGGCAACGTGTCAAGGTTCCCGGGCCAGGTCGCTGGACGCTACGATTGAGTTACGATGCGCGCGACGTCGTCGAGGGGATGGTGATCTCGATCATCGCGTGGGTCTCTTGGATACTGGTTGCGGTTTCGACCGCGATTCGAAGTGTGTGCGGTCGATGGATTCGCACCGAGGCAAGACATCAGACCGAGGCGTAACGTGACGACGAAGATCGGCGTGGCGATTGTGGGGGCGTCGGGATACGCGGCGCGCGAATTGATCCGGGATCTTGTTGAACCATCCCCACGTTGAAATCACGGCCGCGACGTCGCGGCAGGATGAAGCGCCGCGGTTGGACATCGCTGCATCCCAGCCTGGCTCGGCGAATCGACCTGACCTGCGAAGCGTTCGACGCCGGCCGGATCGCCGAGCAGGCGTCTTACGCTTTCCTGGCGTTGCCGCATACCGCGAGCATGGCCGTGGTTCCCGCCTTCGACAGCGAGGGGTACGGGTCATCGACCTGAGCGCCGATTATCGATTGGCCGATCCGCAAGTCTACGCCGACTGGTACGGCCACGCGCATACGGACCCCGAAGGTTTACGCACGGCCGTTTATGGACTGCCCGAGCTGTTTCGGGACCGGATTCCGCCCGTCGAACTGATCGCCAACCCCGGTTGTTATACCTCGGCAAGTATTCTGGCATTGGCCCCTCTGATCGCCGAGGACCTGATCGAACGCACCGGGATCATCATCGACGCCAAGAGCGGGGTGTCCGGGGCTGGCCGTTCACCCAAGCTGACGTATCACTTCCCCGAATGCAACGAGAGCCTGTCGGCTTATAGCGTCGGCCGGCACCGGCATACACCGGAGATCGACCAGGTACTCACCGAAATGGCGGCCGGTCGTGGCGATCCGGTCGAGGTGATCTTCACGCCGCACCTCGTGCCGATGGACCGAGGGATCTTCGCCACCATCTATGGAACACCCAAGCACACGGCCGTCGAGCACGACCTGCGCGATCTCTATCGGGCCTTCTACGCGAGCAGTCCGTTCGTCCGCGTCGTCGATCACCTGCCGGCGACCAAGGACTCGGCCCACACCAACTTCTGCGATATCACGGTGCGGGTCGTGCGAGGCCGGATCGTGGTGCTCTCTTGCCTGGACAACCTGATCAAGGGGGCCGCGGGAGTGGCCGTCCAGAACCTGAACTTGATGATGGGTTGCCCTGAGGAGACCGCGCTTTTGTAGAGGTCGAGCCTGACGATTGACGGCACCTCGTGGTGAACGCCGAATCAAGTCGGGAATAATAAGTCGTGGACTCGAACGAACATCCTAATCGAGTCACCGGCCTGTTTTTGTCGTCGATCGATGAATTATCTGTATCGTGCCGGCCGCGTTCAAACCCTGGCAATAAATAACGATCGAGCAACGGGAGCCCTTGCCGTGGCCGAAGGTTTCAAGCGCGTCTACGGGATCGACCTGGGAACCACTTACTCGGCGATCGCCTATGTCGACGAGCATGGAAAGCCCGTCATCGTTCCGAATCAGGAGAGCGAGCGGATTACGCCCTCGGTCGTCTTGTTCGATGGCGACAACATCATCGTCGGCAATACGGCCAAGGAGTCAGCCAAAGTCGAGCCGCACCGGGTCGTGTCACGGATCAAGCAGCACATGGGCGATCCCAACTTCGTCTTCGAGTACGAAGGTCAGGCATTCAGCCCCGAGGACATTTCGTCGTTCATTTTGCGCAAGGTGGTGGGTGATGCCGAGATGGCATTGGGTGACAAGATCACCGACGTCGTGATCACGTGTCCCGCTTACTTCGGGACGCCGGAGCGCGAGGCGACGGCCAACGCCGGCCGGTTGGCTGGTCTGAACGTCCGAGCGATCCTCAACGAGCCAACCGCCGCCGCGATCGCCTACGGTCTGGAGCAGGATGAGGACCAGATCGTCCTGGTCTACGACCTGGGCGGCGGCACGTTTGACATCACCATGATCGAGATCAAGGATCGACTGATCCGCGTCATCTGCACCGGCGGCGATCACCGCCTGGGAGGCGTGCTCTGGGACGAGTCGATCGTGATGTACCTCGCCGAACAGTTTCGGACCCAGACCGGCGAGGAATCGGACCCGCTCGATGATCCGGAGGTCCTCAATGACTTGTTCCTCCAGGCGGAACGCGGCAAGAAAACCTTGACCCAGCGCGACAAGGCCCCATTTCGCGTCACTCATGCCGGCAACCAGGCGCGTGTGGAGCTGGACCGGGAGAAGTTCGAGGAGATCACCAAGCACTTGCTGGATCGGACCATCGAGCTGACGCAGGAAATGCTGGCGGATGCCCGGGCGAAGGGCTACAACCGATTTGACAAAGTGATCTTGGTCGGCGGAGCGACCCGGATGCCTCATGTCCGCAATCGGCTGGTCGCCGAATTCAATATCGAGCCGGAGATTTATGACCCCGACGAGGCCGTGGCCAAGGGCGCCGGCTCTTTATGCACTCAAGGAATCGCTGCTCGACCAGGTTCAAGATTTCCTGACGACCACAGGTCGCCGTCGACGGCCAACCGGCCAGTCCAGTCGATCTCGCCCAGGTCTCGGAGGAAGAGGTCGCCCAGGCACTCGACCACCTGGAGAAACAACTGGGATTCACGTTGACGGGGCCCGTTCGTGAGCTGGTGAATACGCGAATCGTCAACGTCCTGAGCAAGAGCCTGGGCGTGGTCGCGCGCAACGAGCAGAGTCAGGATGTCATTGTGTATCTCTTGCCCCGCAATTCCGAGGTTCCGCTGGAGCGAGTGACCGACTTTGGGACGGACGCCCTCAACCAGGCGGCTGTCGACATTCGCGTGATGTCCGGCGAGCGCGACAGCCCCGACCCGCTCGACTGCCAGGAAGTCGGTGTGGCCACGCTCAACCTGCCCGAGCGGCTGCCGGCCCGCAGCCCGATCCGCGTCAAGTTCGCGATTAGCAAGGACGGCCGGTTGGGCGTGTCGGCGACCGACCTGACCGGCGGCGGCTCCATCGACGTCGAGTTCGAGACCGAGGCCGTCCTGAACGCCGAGGAAGTCGCCGAGCGGTCGACGGCGCTGCGGCTGCTGAATGTGTCATGATGGTCAAGGGATCCGCTCGTCCTCTACCTCCGAAATAGGGCCGATCCAATGCAGACCACCGAGGCGGAAATCTTACCCGAGATCGTTCGGCGGCTGGTGGCGGAGTTCGATCCCGAGGAGATCATCCTGTTCGGCTCGCGCGCCTGGGGGCAGCCCCTGCCGGACAGTGATTACGATTTAATGGTGATTCTGGCCAAGAGTCAGGAGAATCCGGCCCGTCTTGGATTCAGAGCTCATGATTGTCTGAGTGGGCTGTGGATCGCCAAGGATGTGATCGTAAGCACTCGACAGGAATTCGACCGTTTCAGCGGCGTCCCGGGTTCCTTGGAGGCCAAAATCCTCAAACAGGGAGTTGTGATCTATGGACGAAGCCAAACGAGATCTGGTTCAGAGTTGGCTCCTCACGGCGTCGAATGACCTGGCCGCGGCTCGGTTGCTGACGCAAGCGAAAGCAGGCAATCTTGAATGTGGCCGTCTATCATTGCCAGCAGGCGGCCGAGAAGGCGGTAAAGGCATTCCTGGTTTTCAAGGATCAAGATCTTCAGAAAACGCATGACGTCGATCTTCTCCTGGAGAAAGCGATGCTCTTGGAAGCCAGCTTCTCGGGGAGTCGCGCCGCCGGCAGACGGCTCACTCCTTACGCGACTCTCTATCGCTATCCCAGTAAGCTCGCGCCACCGGATCTTGAGCAAGTCAAACAGGCTTTGGACGACGCCGAAGCCATCCTTTCGCAAGTCCTCGGCGCCAGGTCTTCCAGCCGAAGAGGTGCATCCCGAGGCTCAGTGAGGTTTGGAAGAAGGGCTACCTCCTGTTACATGAACGAGGGCTCGATCCGATGCAGACCACCGAGGCGGAAGTGTTACCTGAGGTCGTTCGACGGCTCGTGGCGGAGTTCGATCCCGACGAGATCATCCTGTTCGGCTCGCGCGCCTGGGGACGGCCCCAGCCGGATAGTGATTACGATCTCATGGTAATTGTATCGAGGAGTGATGAACGGCCGAGTCGCCGCGCCGCGAGGGCTTATGGGCGACTGCACCAGATTGGCGTACCAATCGATATGATTGTTAGTACGCGACAAGAGTTCGATCGTTTCAGCGGCGTCCCGGCTTCCTTGGAGGCCAAGATCCTTAAGAGTGGAGTCATGTTATATGGACGAGGCCAAGAAAGAGGACCTTCGGGGTTGGCTCCTCTTCCTTCGGGGGAAGCCCGTCCCCTCACGACACATGCTCATACGGTTGAACCTGGAGCCAAAGCTGACGACCCGATTCGAGACTTGGAGGATTCAAACTCATGGCCACTGCAACAGAACCGATGACGAAGCCCGAGCGCACTCCGGAACGATTCGTCTTTCGAAACGTGGGATGGACGGGCTATCAGACCCTTCTGAAGATGGTCGAGAACCGTAGGGTCCGTGTTACTTATGATCGAGGAAATGTCGAACTCATGGCACCTTTGTCGATCCACGAGCGATACAAGCACTTGATCGGTAGAATGATAGAGACAATCACCGAGGAGCTTGAAATCCAAGTCGTGGCTGTGGGTTCGACGACCTTCAACAGTGAAGAACTCGACTGCGGCCTCGAGCCCGATGAATGCTATTACTTGACCAATGCGGGGCAGGTCCGGGACTGGAAGAGAGTCGATCTCAATGTCGACCCGCCCCCGGACCTGGTGGTCGAAGTCGACATTACGAGTAGTTCGATCAACCGTCAGGGAATCTATGCCAATATGCGTGTTCCCGAAATCTGGCGGTTCGATGGCGACACGTTGACCGTTCATCTGCTTCAAGAAGATGGGAATTACATCCCCAGCGAGACCAGCGCGGCATTTCCGTTCCTGCCCATGAACGAGCTTGCGGCTTTTCTGCGGGGTTATGCTTTGGGCGATGACTCGCGCTGGGGTCGAACGTTTCGTGAATGGGTACGAACGACGTTATTACCGCGAGTATCGGGACCAAGGGGACGCCTGAAGCAATGCCCACATTCGTCGGAATCGACCTGGGAACGACCAACTCGGCGGTCGCCTACCGCAATGCTTACGGCAGGCCCGAGGTGATCGCCAACCGCGAAGGCCAGAATATCACGCCGTCGGTCGTCTATTTTGGGACGGTTCCCCCCGTGGTCGGCCAGGAGGCGAAGGAATGGGCTCGGCTGGGCAACGAAGAGATCGCCAGCTTTTTCAAGCCCCACATGGGGAACCCGCTGTTTCAACTTCAGTTTCACGGCAAGACCTATTCCGCCACCGAGTTGTCGACACTTGGTATTGAGCCGGCTCAAGGAAGACGCCGAGTCGCGGCTGGATGACGAGATCGATCGAGCGGTGATCACCGTACCGGCGTACTTCGCCGATCCCCAACGGAAAGCCACAATCGAGGCGGGGCAGGCCGCGGGCTTCGACGTCCTGCGAATCATCAACGAGCCGACGGCGGCGGCACTGGCTTATGGCTTGCAAAAAGCGGGCGTGGACGAGACCGTGATGATCTACGACCTGGGCGGCGGCACGTTCGATGTGACGGTGGCGCAGATCACGCCCGAGGAGATCATCATCCTGTCCACGGCGGGCGACCACGACCTGGGAGGGAAGAACTGGGACGATCGGATCGCCACTTTTTTGGCCGAGCGGTTTGGGTCCGAAACGGGGTTCGACCCGCTCGACGACCCAATGGCTCTCAACGAGGTCTTGGTTCGAAGCGAACAGGCGAAGTGGACGCTGTCAGAGCGGACCTCGACCCGGATCACGCTTCAGCTTGGCTCACAACGGCGACACCTTCGAGCTCAGCCGCGCCGAGTTCGAGGCGATGACATTTCCCCTCATGGACCGGACTCGCCGATTGACTGAGGAGGCGCTGGGCGAGGCCGACCTGAGCTGGCCTCAGCTCGACGGTGTCCTCCTGGTCGGCGGCTCGACGCGGATGCCGATGGTCCGCGCCTACGTGACCCAGATGGCCGGCAAGCCCCCGCGCGACCGGGGTCAACGTCGACGAGGTGGTCGCGCTGGGCGCGGCCATTCAGGCAGCGATCGAGGTAGGCGAGAAGATCGGCGACGCCGTGCCGCGGTTCACGCTCTCGGCCTCGAGTAAACCGGGCGTCGCCGACCAGGCCGTGATGACCAATCGCCGTGTGATTGACGTCATGTCGCACAGCCTGGGGACGATCGCCGTCAGTCCCGACGGCTCGGCCTACTCTGAACGATATCGTGATTCGCCGCAACTTGCCGATCCCGGCGCGGAACACCAAGTCGTACATCCATGAAACGCACGGAGGGGCGAATTCCAAGCTCGAGGTTTATCTCACGCAGGGTGAAAGCACCGCGCCGCTGGATTGCACGATCCTGGGTAAGTATGTCTTCGACGGCATTCATCCCACCGATGCCGAGGTCATGGTCGACGTGGGCTTGTCGTATGATTCCAATGGCGTGGTGCAGGTCCAGGCCGTTCAGCGCGACACTGCCCAGCGGTTGCCGATGAGGGTCGAGCCGGTGCCCGACGACCTGTCCTGGCTGGGCCGCCCTCCCGAGGTCGCGGCGGGAGGAGGCGAGCCCGAGCTGATTCGCATTTTCTTGCTGATGGATGTGTCGGCGAGCATGACCGGTCCGCCCTTGGTCGAAGCTCAGACGGCGGCGCGTGAGTTCTTGTCGAAGTGCGACTTCACGACCACTGAGGTCGGCTTGATTTCGTTCTCGACCCTGGTCGCCTTGCAGGCGTCGGCGACGAGCAACGTCCGGCGGCTTCATGCCGCCATTCACCGTCTCGAAGCGAGGGCAGCACCAACCTGACCGACGCGGTGGAGATGGCCCGCGGGCAACTGGTTGCCGAGGATCGGAGGCGGTACATCGTGATCCTGACCGACGGGTATCCCGACGGTCCCGAAAGTGCGGTCGAACAAGCGTTGGCCGCGCGAAAGCAAGGGATCGAGATCGTGGCGATCGGCATGGGGGAAGCCGACCGCGACTACCTTTGCCGGCTGGCCAGCAGTGAACAGGCCTCGATCTTCGCCAGGAGCGGTGAGCTGGTCCAAACGTTCGGCCATATCGCGCGGGTCATTGCCGAGGGAGGCCGCGCTCTGCGGGTCATGTCATGAGTGGGGTTTGCCCTACCGGGTTCAACACACCAATCCGCGTCGTCATCACGATTCCGGATTGGCAGGGCCAACGTCCGGCAAGCCTACGACCTGGCGATGACCGGCGGTCTCGGTGCGCTCTTTGGTCTCTATCTTTACGTCGAGCTGGTTCAGGCGGAATCGGTCTACGTTCGGGACGGGCTGGCCGGACTTTTGATCGGCGGGTCGCTCGGAGTTTTCCTGAATGCCTACAGTCCGGTTCGCGATGGTGCCTGGCTCCAATTGGCCAGGGCCTTGGCATGGGGAGTACCCGCGGCCGCCTTGGGTGGAGCGATCGGTTTGATGGCGGGTGAAGTCGTGATTGGGCTTTTCCGCGGCGGACTCTTGGGCCGGGCCCTTATCGTGGTCGGTACTGGGACTGGGGATTGGACTGGGCCAGGGGCTGGCCGACCGGTCGCGCGAGCGAATGGTGTACGGGTTGATTGGCGGCGGGTTGGGCGGATTGATCGGCGGTTTCTTGTTCGAGTGGCTTCGGGTCGCGCTGGGGGATCGCTACGACCTGAGCCAGGCGGTGGGGATCACGATCCTGGGTGCTGGGCTGGGCATGTGCTTGGCCCTGGTCGAACAGGTGCTTCGCCGGGTCTGGGTTCAAGTCCTCAGCGGCCGCCAGGAGGGGCGCATCTATCTTCTATCCCACCCGACGTGCCGCCTGGGTCTCGACGAACGAGCCGAGATCGGCATCTTCGGTGACCCCGTCGGTCGCTCGCCGGCACGCCGAGATCGAGGCGACTCCGCGGGGATACGTCTTGCGCAGCCTGGCCGCGCAAGGTTCCACCCGCATCAACGGATCAATCATCGCCGATCAACATCCCTTGCAAAGTGGAGACCGGATCGAGCTCGGGCATACGCTCCTGGTGTTTCATCAGCGCTGAAGCCGATCGTTTTCGGATGATGACAGCCCCGCAAATTCAATATTCCGAGCAACTGTTGCTCGGGGCCTTGTTCGGCGAATGGCCGATCGTCCGTCTGCACGCCGATGCCTCCGCGACAACGACCCGGAAGTCTACCTGATCGCATCGCGGCATTGCACGGGACAACACGCCCAATGGCCGGCCGTGCGAACAACTCGGTCCCGCTCCTGTGAAGTATTAACCCTGTGTCAAGCGGGTTCGGACGGGGCAGGCAGACCAATGAGAATCTGTTCCAAGACGGCGAGTTCGACCGGCTTGACCACGTGGTGGTAGAAGCCGGCCTTTGCGTCGGCCGCCCGTCGTCCGTGGCCAGTAGGTTCAGCACGTGTTGGCGCGGGCAGTCAGATGCGGGATGATGCAATGACCTAGAAATGGTGATCCAGGATGGAGCGACGAAGACTTAGCCATGTCACTTTCCCCCTCTGAACTCGAGGCGCGACGCTTCGTGGCCCGGTTCCGAAAGAACCGCGAACAGCCAGGGACGTCCCTGCCCGCTCCGGACTCGGCACACGCCTTGAGCGAAGAGGCGCTCAGGCAACTTGAGGAATGGTTCCTCCGAGACGAAGGCGATGACTTTGGGGACGCGACCCTGGGGGGCGAGGTGCTCAAGCACCTTGAAGAATGGGTCATCACGGACCAAGGCGACACTCTGGCAGACCCGACCAACTCAAGGTACCGCACCGAACCGCGCAGAACGTCCGTATCGCACCCTTGCTGCCGGGCACATCCACTGTGGGACAGAGACTTGGACGCTTCCGACGTCGCAACGGAACCGGAGGCGATGATGAAACGTGGGTGCCTCATCTTCGGGATCGTCTCGGTTGGACTGTTCATCGGCTGGTTCGTGTGGGCAGTCGGGCAGGGTCAAGAAGGGGCAAGGCGAGCCCAATGCATGTCCCACCTCAAGTGGCTCGGGTTGGTGTTCCACAATTACCACTCCCAGCATGGATCCCTTCCTCCCGGAACAATCCCGAATCCGCACTTGCCTCCCGAACGCCGGCTGAGCTGGGTGGTCGAAATCTGGGACGTTACGTCAAGCGGGCTGATCCTCAACATCGATCGATCCAAGGGATGGAACGAGCCGCCCAATACCTCACCGAGAATGCTCGCGCTCAAGGGCGTAACACTCGCTAGTGGACCCGGAGAGTACGGGCGATTGGGTCGCTTGTCCGGATGATCCTGCCTATCATCCGCAGAAGAAGCCATCTTCGCTAACATACGTTGGCATGGCGGGCGTGGGGGCCGACGCGCCGACGCTTCCCGTCGAAACACCCCAGGGCCGGGGTCTTCGGCTTCGACCGCTTGACCAAGTTCGAGGACATCACGGACGGATTGTCCCAAACCATGATGGTCATCGAGACAACCCGGAACCATGGAGTCTGGACGGCGGGCGGCGCGTCGAGCGTCCGTGGCGTGGACCCGGAAACGCGGCCGTATATCGGTCACAAGCGACCTTTCGGCGGTTACCATCCTGGCGGGGCCAACGTCCTGATGGCTGACGGCTCTGTCCGGTTCGTGCGGGAGACGATCGACCCGAGAGTGTTCGAGGCGATCTCGACGATCGCGGGCGGCGAAAAGGTGCCTGCCGATTTGATACCCTAGAGCGTCGAACGATTGTCTGGCGGCACGTTTTGAAACGGAGATCTTTCATTAGGAGGTGACCGATTCCCACCTATTCTCAAGATCTCCGAAAGCGCATCCTCGACACTGCGGAGCAAGGATAGGAATCATTGTGGCAGATCGCTCGTCGGTTCCTGGTCAGCGTTTGTTTCGTCACTCGGCTGCTGAGGCTTCACCGCAGCACCGGCTCCGTCGAACCCAAGCCCGATCGGATACAGGGCTTCGAGTCCATCCGGTGGTTGGCGGAAAAGCCTTGTCACGTTGAATGAGATGTGGAGGTCGCGAGCTGCGAACTACGACGCGACAACTTTGCGATGTTTTCCATGCGTTCCAGCGTTGTCTCGAGATCCAAGATCTTGAGCGTGTTGAAACCCATATTGCCCAGGTTCTTGCGTTCCTCGCCGACCTTGTTGATGAACGATTGAGCGGAAGGCTCGTCGATATCAGGATAATGCGCGGCAATGTAACAGCGCAGCTCGGTCTTGTCTTCGAGAAAATTGGCGTTGATACGATTGACTCCCAACGGATCGATTATGGACTTGTTCTGCAGGCTCTGTGGCGACGATGCGTTGAGGGCACTGATATTCGCGTTGATCGCGGCCAGTAAGCGGCAATCTGAGAGACTCGCGGGCAAGGTCTGAGTGGGATTGAGCATGCCTTGCACGCTCCTCCCCTGAGCGTTGGGCGCGTTAAGATACGCGGCCGCTTGGCAGCGCTGCCGGTAGAGGTAACACAAGTGCGCGGCTTCATTGAGCAGCTTATCGCTCCACGTGACTTTCTCGCCGTCACTGACAAGGCCTTGCTTGACCCATCCGTTTAGGTTCTCCTTCATATGGGTGCCCCAAGCTAGCAGAAGGGCCTTCTCCTTGGCTTTGCATTCTTCCACAGAGAGGGGAGCAGACATTTCTTTGAGCTTCAAGCCATCCATCAGCTCCGGGTAACAGGCGTGGGCTTTGACTGCGAAACCCGGCTTTTGGCGAAGCCTCGTCAGCAGCTTATCAAACTCAAACTGCAGGAAGTTATGGTCCATCTTGGATGCCACCTGAAACGTCGCGGCCCCGATAATCAGCAGGCCATCCTCCGAGTCGGAACCCTGCAGTTGCACGGCGGTGACGTGTTCCCAAGGAGCGGACCCAAGGCGCTGGTTGATGTCATAAACCGGTTCGAGCTTTTTTTCCAAATCGCTGTCGAGGATCCCGCGCTTTCGTCTTTGCATCTACGGGCGGTGCGCTCAGCGTGTTGGCAGCGGTTTGTCCAATCGAGTAAACGAAATAATCGACCTCGAACTCGAAATTCTTGACAGGGAGCCCCAACAAGGGTTCGTTCGCACCGGAGCCCGTCGGCTTACAGCTCACTTTGACCTTGCCTAACCCCCCGTTTGCAAGAACGAGTGTGTCGTTCGCGTATGCCACGATGTTTCGTTCGGCGGTCTTTTTGACGGTCTCCATCCGTTGCTGCTCTTGTTGTGTCGCGCCGGAATAGACGTTGTCAAAGCCTTTGGTGCTGGCCTGGCCGCGCATCAACCAGTATAAACTCGTGGGTGGAACTTTGAGCGTCAAGGCGGTCATCGTCGCATCCGTCCCCGCTGTGGGGCCCAGGACTGCGACCTTTTTTCCATCCAACGATTGGGTTTCCGTGAGCTTGATGAAGCGATCGAGGTTCATCACGCCAGGTGGTGGCCCCTGCGGCCAAGCCTTTGTTACCTCCCCGGGAACCGCATGGTAATCGTGATGGCCCTTGTCGCCTTCGATGCCTGCTCCCGAGGCGAACACGATTTTGTGGCCGTAGTGTTCGCCCGCTGTGGATTCGACTTTGAATTTGGCGCGGTCGGTGGAAAGTACCTTGGCCACCTCGGACACGCGACGGACCGTGCCCTCCTTCATGTTATCCTTTTTGGCAAGGGATTCGATGATATCCTTGTTCTCCTCGGCGAACTCCAGCCGGTCCTGCGGACCTTGAGAAGTGGGGGCAGTGTCCCCCGTGCGGCGTTGCAGGACCTGTTTCTCCTGATTGACATACTGTGCATACGCACCCTTGACGTATCCGCGCGCCCGCCCAGGGGTCCTGCTCGCCGATGACCATGATGGTCAGCGGCAGCGGGCTGTCGTCCGCCAACGATCGGTAGCGCCTGGGCAGCGTGAGCAGATAATCCGCCGCCGCGGCTCCTCGGCCGATGATGATGAGGTCGTACGGATCTTGCAAATCGCCCAAGGCCATCGTAGCACCTCTTTCTTCTGCCGGTTCAGCACGAATGGGACAAACAACGTTGCTTGCGAAGCGAGTTGGTAACGACGAAGAACCGTGAATGGATTTATCGCCCTATCGCCAATTTCCGCTTGCCGAAGTACGGCATGCTGCCGCCCACCTCGGTTCTAGGTGGCTGCCTCGGAGATCGCATCATGGACCCGCTCTGCCGTATCCTCCGACCAATTCCCGGGCTCTATCTACTCCAATTCAGCCGTTCGCCGCACAGCATTTCTCCAATCCTAGGTCAGAAACGGCTGGCCGAGGAAACCGGCAAACCCCCGCAATATTTTTCTGGATCTGCCGATGATATAAAGTAGGTCATTCTGCTTGGACTACGAACAATCAGCAGGACAGTGGCGCCGTCTCGGCAGTATGATTGAGCGCGACGTGAGAGTGATCGCCACTGCATCCATTCGTTATTCGATAGAGAGGCGGTCTGGTTGTTGGCGCGATTCAGAATCGAGAAGTGGTAAGCGAGAACGGGAATCGCGAACCTGGCATTCACCATGAACAATCACCCGGCAAGTCCAACCATGTCGACCCCGACCCAATCCAGTCCCTGGTCACTCGTGGTCGTTCGTGGGCGCGAAGTCGGGCGGGTGTACTTGGTGAATGCCGGTGAAATCGTTGTTGGCAATGCCCTGAATGGTAAGCCGGGGCTCGACCTGGCCGATCAGGAAGGTAGCGCGCCGCGACGCATGGCGGCGCGTCATGCGGCTCTCACATGCACGAACAAGGAGATCACGATCCAGGACCTGGAGACACCGGGTGGGACGTTCGTGAATCGCGAGCGACTGCTGTCGAGCCGGCCGCGCCGATTGGAGCCCGGCGACGTGATCCAATTGGGAGGCGTGCAGCTTCGCGTCGAGCGAAACACGTCCGTGCCCTCGGCGGCGCCGGTTGTGTCCGGGAAGGCTCAGGAGGCGAAGCGAGCGCCAGCCGTCGCTGGCACCGGGCCCACGCCGACCACCTCCCAACCCGCGGCTACGACGCACGCCGCACCAGCGGGCCGGCTGCCGATTCCCTTTTCGATGGCCGGCGGCGCTTCCTGTCGAACCTGGGACGACTTTCTGGTGCTCGCGGCCCAGCATTGGGGGGCTCTCCGTGACGAGCTAACCTCGGGCCGGCTCGCCGAATACCTCGGTCGGATTCAACGTCTCGACCTGGTTCCGCGTCGGGACAAGAACCGAGTCCGCGGACGATCAGCTCGACGAATGGCTGGCGCGGCTGCCGGCAACCGCGTCGAGTGCTCCTGAGCTGGACGTCCATCCCGAGTCTCTGATCATCCACGCGGTTGCCGGCGGCGGCATCACCCATCAGTCGGTTCGAGTGACCAATCTCGGCTACCGCTTGTTGCGATGCACGGCTCGGGTCGAGCCGGCCGGGACCCCTTGGGTTCGTCTGCATTCCGAGTACGACGGGCGTCCGTTTTCGACCATCGATCAAACCGACCTCTCCATCGAGCTCAACCTGCCCGAGGCGATCAATCGGCCATTGATATCGCAGATCGTGATCGAGAGCAATGGCGGTACCAAGCGCATCGCGGTGCGAATCGAACGGCCTACCGAGCCGGTCATGGTCCCTGAGTCCGCCGTGGGTGCGTTTGCCCCTTTGATTCCGGAACTCGGGCAACATCTGAGCCGGCTGATCACTGGACTACCGCCGGTTGCTCGGATCGCGCTGGGCTCCGTGGGAGCGATGGCTTTGCGAGCCATTGTCATGCTCATCACGGCTTTGACCGCCGGCGGTCGAGGAGCATGGCACGTGGAGGCCCGACTGTCCTCCATCGCGATCCTGATGGTTGGGGCCGGGGCCGCAGTCGGTGCTCGGCTGGCCGCTCGTCGTGGCGAGTGGCGCGATCTGCCGGCGGCGGCGTTCGCGGGAGCCGCGATCGGAGTGCTGGCCGCTGCCGTTGGCTTCGCTGTCATCCAGAGCGCTGAACGAGTGCTGGGTTCCCGGTCAAGCTCGTTTTGGGCCGTCGTGCTCCTGTGGGGAGCGATAGGCGCTTTGCCTTGCCTTGATATCGACAGCCTTGATACCGCACCAGTCGAAAGATCCGGAGACCGCGCCATGATCGCACGATGGAGATCGCTGGTGTGGAGTACCTTGGTCTTCTTGTCGATAACGGGGCTGGCGCATGGTCAAAGGGTAGTCGCCGGCCGACGAGGAGATCGCTCGAGCGATCGCCCGCGGCGTCGAGTTCCTCAAAGACGCACAGGACCCCGATGGGTCGTGGGATGACCCTGAGCAGCAGTGCGCACCGGTTGGGCGTCACGTCGCTGGCGGGCCTGGCGTTATTGGAAAACGGCGTGGCCCGTGATGCCACGGAGATCAACAAGGCTCGCTCAGTCGTCTCAGCGCTCGCAAGGGAGTCGGACCAGACCTATGACCTGGTGCTGGCGATCCTCTTCCTGGCGCGTGCGCAGCAAGGAAGCCGTGGCGAGGCCGATGCGCTGATCCAGACTTTGGGACAACGCCTCGCTCTTGGCAATCACGACGGGAGTTGGGACTACAACGTGCCTCGGGGCGAGCCCCAGTCGCAAATCGCTCCTCGCCGTTCGCGCCGCGCCGAAGGTCGTAAGGCCGCTCGAAGGCCGCAGCAGTTCTGGAGTCAGGGGGATAATTCCAACACCCAGTTCGCGCTCTTGGGACTCTGGGCGGCCGGTCGACATGGGTTCGACCCCGACGAGGCCCTCGAATCGATCGACGATCACTTTCGTTCGACACAGCTCGACGATGGTCATTGGGGATACCGGTACGGGATGCCCGGCACGCAGGCCATGTCGTGCGCCGGCTTGATGGGACTGGCGATTGCCGCGTCGCGGCCGAGCCTGGCGGAGCGTCAGACAGCTCGAGCGCGCGGCGCGGCCCTGGCCGCGGATCCGAAGTTCATCAAGGCTCTTAAGGCGGTCAGCCGCGATGCCCGCCGCACGGGTCCTGACACGGAAATCTATTATTTGTGGTCCCTCGAACGGGTCTGTGTCGCGCTCGGCTTGCTCTCGCTCGATGGATTCGACTGGTATGCTCACGGCGCAAGGATCTTGGTCGATCGCCAGGAGAACGACGGAGGCTGGCGTAATGACCGTTGGGGTGGAAGGTTCCCCGGAACCAGCCTGGCCCTTCTCTTCCTGCGAAAGGCGAACCTCGCCTTCGAGATCGATCGAGTGCTCCGGCTTCCGAAACCAGGGGGCGAGACCGAGCTTGTCACGACCAACGCGACGCGACTCTCTGGACCAAGGTCGACTCGGTCGCGGCCGGCGCGGTGCCTCCGCCGCCGGCGCCTTCCGAGCCTGCGGGTAACGCCGGCAAGGATGACGTGCAGGTGGTCGTTACAGGTGCAAGCGAACAGTCGTTTCCCAAGATCTCCGTCCAGTTCGAAGTCAAACGTCCCGACGGCTCGTTCTTGCTCGATGCCGGCCGCGGCGACTTTCGCGTGACCGAGGACGGTCGCGACGTGGATGTCGTCGAGTTCCAGGCGCCTCGGACCAAGGAGTTGATTCCCACGACCTTGGTCCTCGTGGTCGATCGCAGCAAGAGCATGGAAGAGGAAGATCGGATCGGCGGCTTGAAGCGAGCGGTCGCCTCGTTCCTGGAAAAACTTCCCGAGGGTTCGCAGATCGCGGTCATCGCGTTTGGCTCGGAAATCCATCGGCTCAGTTTGTTCACGACCGACCGCGGCCGGGTCAAAACGGCCGTCGATTCGCTCGAGCCCGATGGGTCCACCTGCTTTTATGACGCCGTAGCCGATGCCCTGGAGTTACTCAAGGCCGAGTCTGGCCGCAGGGCAGTTCTGGCACTCACCGACGGCGAAGATACGTCCAGTCAATCGGCCAACCTGGAATCGGTGATCGCGTCCGCGCGTCGGCTCGGCCTGCCGGTTTACACCTTGGGACTGGGTTCCGAGGATGAGATCGAGAGCGCCGATCTCCGCCGGCTCGCGACTTCAACCCGGGGCCAATACTATCCCGCTCGGAATGCCGATCAACTTCGCGAGATTTACGAACAGATCGCCGAGCGGATCCGCTCGAGTTACACGCTCCTCTATCAGAGCGAACACACCGTTCCCGACGGCACCCTGCGCCCGATTCAAATCGCCTACCGGGGCAGCCAGGCCGTGGGCAAGGCCGCCGTGTTCATTCCAGGCATGGTCGTTCCGGCCGGAGGTTGGTCGCCGTTGTTTCTTGGAATGGTGGCCGGTTTGACCGTGCTGGTCGTTCTCCCCGGCAAGCTCGCACGCCGCAATCGAGCGCACCGAGTTGAGTCAACGTGCATCCGGCTCGACCTCGCCTTGTCCCCGATCGTTCCAGCCCCAAAACAAGGCTGCCAGTCCGACCAAGGGCGCCACGCCGATAAGCAGAAAGATCAAGCGAGAAGCTGCCGGTGCGATCCTTGACAAAGCCCGCGAACGGCTGAAACCTCGCCACGAACAGGTTGCCCACGCCGCCGAGATAGCCCACGACCAGTCCGGTATGCCGCGAGCTGACCTCCTGGCAGAAAGCGAAATAATTGGCCATGAAGGCAGCGGTTCCGGCCGCCATGATGGAAATGATGAGGACCGCGGTCGTGTGGTCGCGCGCAACGCTGATGCCCGTTCCCACCAGAATCAACAGAGTACAGAACGACATCACCACGGAGCCGGGCACGGGTCGTGCTGATGCCAAGCGAAGCCAGTTTTCTCGACAGCCAGCCACCTCCCAGGTTGCCGCCGTCGGCGGCCAGGAACGGGATCGCGCTCAAAAAGGAGCTCGTCTCGAACGTGAGTCCGCGCTCGTCTTTGAGATAGGCCGGGGTCCAGTTGATGAGGAAGTGCCAGCAGATATTGATCGAGACCGAAACGACCACCAGAATCCAGAACCGTCGGAGGCGGACAACCTCGCCCAGGCTGGCGGCCCAGTCCGCACCGGTCAGCTCCTTAATGGGCAGGAGGGCCGCGACCGCGAGGGTACCGAGCATGGCCAGGGCGATCCCGAGCCAGATGGCCTCTTGTCCATAACGGAAGGCGGCTGAGTGCCACGGCGATTGAGGCGATGAACACGGCTCCGAATGCAAACCGGGCCGTTTGCGAAAGTCGCCGGTCGTTGAAGTCGAGGAGGTCATCGGCCGGTTTCTTACTCTTGCGATCGATTTTCGCGAGCAACCGGCGATTCTCGCCTTGGACGAGGATCAGCCAGGCCGCCACCCAGATGAAACCGGCCGCCCCGATCACCAGGAACGCGGCTCGCCAGCCGGAGACATGGACCAGGTACGCAACGGCAATGGGAGTGACGACTGCGCCGACGGCCGCTCCCGAGTTGAAAATGCCGTTTCCCAGGCTGCGGTCCGCTGGGGGCAAGACGCGGCCCGTCACTCGTAGGGCACATGGCCAGTTGAACGATTCACCGACTCCCAGCAAGACCCGGCACAAGATCAGCATCCCCAGGCTCGGAACCAGTGCCGTGGCGACGGCGGCCATCGACCACCAAGCCACCGCCGCCGCATAAGACCGGCGCAAGTCGTATAGGTCGACCAGATAGCCGGCCGGCACCTGGAACAGTGCGTAGGTCATCATGAATGCGGCGAGGACCCAGCCAAAGTCTTCATCCGTTGCGATTGCAAACGCGTCTTTGATTTGGGGACGGACGATCGCGATGGCCTGCCGGTCCATGTAGTTCAAGATGGTGCGAGGCGAACATCAGCCAGCAGATACCCCACGCCCAGGCATTGGCTCGCGGCAGGTGGTCTGATTGTTTCTCGACACCCGCGGTGTCGTGATCGGGTTGAGACACCAGCAATTCTCCTCGCACAACAAAGAGCGACTCGACATTCCAAGCGCACTCGCATCTTGCCAATCGAAACGGCAGAATTGCCTACACTGCCAGAAGCCGCATGGCGTTGCAACGTTTCGATACAGCGTCGCATCAGAAAATCCCAATAGGCGCCGGTAATGCCCTTTTCAACCTGTAGAAACCCGAGGGCAACCTCAACCGCGAGGCCATTCACTTGGAAAAACTATCGCTCGATCGCGAGATTCCGTTGCTCAGCCGGACACCGGAAGGATGGGCGGAGCTGGCGTTGCGTGACCCACTCGCGCTCATGAACGATCATGCATACCTGGAGAAGAAGGCGGCGACGAACGCACTCGAGTTGCTAAACCGCTGGCCCGAGCCAGCCTGTCCAGACGAATGGACGCTTACGCTCGCGGCGATTGCCAGTGACGAAGCGTCTCACTTGAGCGCCGTCGTCCGAATCTTGGTGGAGCGCGGCGGCCGATTGGAGCGGACTCACCGTAACGATTACGCCAACCGCCTTCGAATGCATGTCCGCAAGGGCCAGGGTACTGAGGAGCTGGTCGACCGGCTTCTCATCTCGGCCCTGATCGAGCTTCGCTCGTGCGAGCGTTTCGACCTGCTGGCGACACATTGTCGTGGTCGAGACGCGGTGCTGTGCCGCTTCTACGATCGCCTGGGCTCCTCGGAGCTCGGTCATTACCACGTCTTCCTGCGGCTGGCGAGTCTCGCCGCGCGCTCCACCGAGGTCGAAGCGCGCTGGCGCGAGATGGTCGACTTTGAGGCCGCCGCGATGGCCGTTCAACTACCCGGTCCTCGCATCCACAGCGGCTGTCCGGTCGATGGGAGATGACGAATCCAGGCAATCATTCCAGGTCGCTCGCCCGCACGCCAGTCCGCCTCGAACCGGTAACAAGCGACTGAAAAACCCGGCCACTAGGTCAGAGAGGGCCGAGAATCCACTTCGTCAATATCGTGATAATTGTCATTCCTCCGGTGAACGGACACCCGGCGCGGAAAATAATTTGCCGGAGGGAAGCGATCTGGCCAGAGATTTGCTGCAAAATGAACTAAGTTAGACATAGTGGGGAGAGCGGCCGCATCTTGCCGGGTCGTGAGGAGCTCTCTCGGCGATGACCAAGTGCGGCGTTGGAAATCGGGCATCGCGACCGGTCTCCGACTCGCTCGCCGAAGATTCCTGGGCCGATGTGTCTGAATTCGGCTCTCAATCGGAATATACTGGTTAGACGAGACCGAGGCGTGGGATGCACTTCCTGACAACCCACGGGCGTATCTTCATGGCCAACGCGCCGGCGACCGATGAAATCATCGGGTGAGCGGACGAGAAAGTTGCGACGCCGAATCACTCGGTGATTCTCTGCGACTTGCGTGTTCCAGTACCAGGCATCAGGCTTACTGTTTTCTCGGTGTGTCATTCGTCCCGGCACGAGGACAGGGACGAATCCTTTGCGAGGCTTACTGCCATGCCGACTCGACTGATCGCCCTCAATGGTGGACCAGACATCACCGTAATCGGTCACGCCCCGATGACGATGGGCCGCGACCCGCGTTGCGACGCCCGCCTCAACTCCTCACGCGTCTCTCGCTTCCACTGCTGTCTCGCCCAGATCGATGACGGCGTGCAAGTGAGCGACCTTGGCAGCACCAACGGCACGCGGATCAACGGCCGAAGCATCAAGTCGGGGCGTCTCTTTCCCGGCGACGAGCTGATGGTCGCCTATTTTCGCTACCGTGTGGAGGGAGACCGTTCCCGACTCGAAGATAGCGATAACGATGAGAGTCGCTCGCTCGAACTGTCACAAACGAGACAGATGAGCGCGCTAAGAGGGAAATAGTTCTTGTTGAACGGGGAGCGGCCGAAACCCGATGCGCGATGGGCGTTCCAGTTACGGCCCACCCAGCGGGCGTTCCCCCGTCAGCACCTGGTAAGTCCTGGAGGCGCGATTACGCCAACCGCCTTCGACTCAATGTCCGCGAGGGCCGAGACAGCGGGGAGTTGGTCGATCAGCCGCTCGTCTTTGCCCTGATCGAACTGCGGTCGTGCAAGCCGTTCGACCTTCTCGCGAGACATTGCCGCGGCCGAGACGCTGCGCCCTTCCGCTTCACCATTCGCCCGGGCTCATCGGAGCTCGGTCATTACCACGTCTTCTTCGCACTGGCGACCTGGCTGTTCGCTCCGTCGAAGCGCGCTGGGCTATCCCTGTTGGATCTGTCGCCGCAACCGGGAAGACAGGGCGCCGACGCTGTGGATACAATGGTGGCCTCTCGTTGGCCTCGCCGCCAGTATGGGCGACCTGAGCGTGGTCTTGCGGGAGGGGGGGAATGCGCATGGGGACGTCGCTACTGAGCTTTGCCGTATTGCTTCTGGGGGCGACGGCGGACGACGAGAGAGCTCCGTGGGCGTCGAACCATCACCCGACAGACGTGGCGAAGCGGCACGTGCAAGAGATCACCAATCGACGGGTCGAGTACGTCGTCGTCCAGGGGGGCACGATGGACGGCCGGAACTGCCGCTCGCCCCAGGGGGTCTGGCAACCCTTCGAGCAGACCTGGGAGTCGAATCGCTCCGTCCGGATGGAAAACGTGGGCACGACCGATCTGGTGAATCCCTGGCTCTCCAACGGCCAAAACGAATTCCGCAGCCTCGATCGGATCGTGGCCAGGGCCATCAAACCGGGCATGACCGACAGGGAGAAGGCCAGGGCTCTCTGGTGGCAGGAAGTCCAGCATCGGTTTCACTTCGAAGGTGACAATAGCGAACTCCTTGATCCGGTGAAAGTCTTCAATGTTTATGGCTACAACACGTGCGGCAACGATTCCATCTGTTTGGCCGGCTTGTGGCGCAAGGCGGGCCTCAAAGTCGCGCCGGCGCGGTTGGTGGGACATTGCGTCACGCAGGTCTTCTACGATGGCTCCTGGCACCTGATGGACGGCGACATGCACGCCATCTACCTGCTGCGCGACAACGAGACGATCGCCGGCGAGCAGGATCTGGTGCATGACCATGACCTGATCCGGCGCACTCACACGCAGGGAATCCTGCAGCCAGACCGGCGCTCGGCGGATGAGTGGGAGTCGTCCATCTATGTGTTCGAGGGGACGGTCAAAGGCGACCGCAATTCGGCCAACAGTGCCATGAACATGACGCTACGTCCGGGCGAGGCGCTCGTCTGGCGCTGGGGACATCTGAACCCGATCAAGTATCACGGGTCGGGACCGCCTCGATTCCCCGATCGGCTCTGCAATGGGTCGTGGGAATACCGACCGGACTTCAAACAGCCGTCCTGGCGCGCCGGCACGACCACGGTCGAGTCGATCCGGGAGAGCGACGACGGCCTGATGGCCGAGTCAGGGAAAACCGGAAACATCGTCTGGACGATGTCCAGCCCCTACATCTTTGTCGGGGGAAGGCTACACGTCGAGGGAACCGGCGCGACGTTCAAGCTCTCCTGGGATGGCAAGTCCTGGCAGGACGTCGATCGCGATCTCGACGGGCTCTTCCCGCCCGAAGGGCCCGCTCGGTACCGGTACTACCTGAAATGTGAGCTGTCGGGAGACGCACGCCTCCGGCGGCTGGCGATCGTCAACGACCTGCAAATGGCCCCGCTCACTCTTCCCGGTATGGCCGTCGGCACGAACGCGTTCGCCTACACCGACGAATCGGCAAGCACCCGCCGGGTGCGGATCACCCACCAGTGGGTCGAGCGGTCCGCGAGCCGACCACCCGACGCGCCGGCCGAACCGGCCTTTCCGCCCTCCGGAAAAGTGACCGAGGGGACCGAGATCGTCTTCCAGTGGCGAGCAGCCAGGGACCTTGACGGCGACATGATCGCCGATTACCACTTCGAGTTATCCGAACGCCCCGACATGAAGTGGCCCCTCTCCATGAGCTTCGCCAAGCTCATCTCTCGGACAGCCGACGCGGGCCAGGCTCGCTACACGCTTGCCGGGCCCCGGCCTCCTGAATCCCGACACGGAGTATTTCTGGCGCGTGCGGGCGCAAGATGACAAGGGTGTCTGGGGACCTTGGAGTCCAACCTGGAGCTTCACCACGCGAGGACCAACTCCTCCGCGAGATGTCAGCCTCGAATTCGACCGCGACCGCAACCGAGGAGTCCTCCACTGGGCGCCCAGCCCGCTGGGCCGCAAGCCTGCCGCGTACCGTGTCTATGCCAGCAATGAGAAGGGGTTCTCCGTCAGCGACCGGCCCTACTCGGTCACAGTGGGAGTATCCGAAAAGATGCCCGCGGAGTTCCCCGCGAACTTCGTGGTCGAAACCTCAGGCTCGGCCACCGAGCTGGAGGTGGTGGGTCCTCAGGTGAAACTCCCAGGGGCGAACAAGGCCTTCTACCGAGTGGTCGCGGTGGACGCGGCGGGGAATCGCAGCGGGCCTTCCGACTACGCCGCTGCCCCGCGGCCGGTCATCGTCAGCGCACCTGTGACCGCAGCCAGGAAAGGCGTCGAATATCACTATCCGATCGAAGCCATCCGATCGCTGGGCGATCTCAGGACACGGGTTGTCAATGGCAAGGAAACAATGAGCTTCTGGGACATCGAGCGGCTCAAATTTGACATACAGCAGGGCCCGCGCATGGCTCACGATCGACAAAGCGACCGGTCTGCTGTCGGGAACGCCCGATCGAGTCGAGCACGACCGAGGTGGTTATCTCCGTGACGCTTGAACGCGACGTCCGCCGCCTGGACGAGGAGGCTCTCAAGTGGGGAATTGAGAAGGTCATCTCCTCCGGCACGGAGACGGTCGCCAGCGCCACTCAGAGCTTTGTCATCGAGGTGGGTATGTAGCAAAGCCGGAGCTCAGTTAAGCTGGTCCGCGGAAATAGACGGCAAATCTCCTGGAGGTTCCAACCCATGCTGACGACAACGATCCCCGCTCTGATGTTGGCCTTGGCCGTTGTGGGTCAGGGGACGGCGAACGAGCCCTTCCCCGCGCATCGCGTCATCGGCAACGTCTACTATGTCGGTTCGAAGGACCTGGCCAGTTACTTGATCACCACACCCGAGGGGCACATCCTGATCAACAGCAGCTTCGAGAGCACGGTCCCCGTGATCCGCGCGGCGGTCGAGTCGCTCGGCTTCAAAATGAGCGACATCAAGGTCCTCCTTGCCAGTCACGCTCACTCCGATCACGTCGCCGGCCATGCTTTGATGAAGGAACTGACTGGCGCCAAGGTTTTCGTGATGCGTGGCGACGACGAAGTCATCGCCTCAGGCGGCAGAGGCCAATACCTCTATACCACCAGCCGCTGGAAGCCCTGCACGGTTGACCGCGTCCTGGAGGACGGTGAAGAGATCAAGCTCGGCGGCGTGACCTTGGTCGCGCGCCGGACGCCAGGCCACACCCGTGGCTGCACGACATGGACCTGGCGCGTTGTTGACGGTGGCAAGACCTATGACGTCGTGGTCATCGGCAGCCCCAACATTAATCCCGGCTATCGGATCGTCGGCAACAAGGATTATCCCGAGATCGCCGCCGACTTCGCCAAGACGTTCCAGACGCTCAAATCGCTCCCGTGCGACGTCTTCCTCGGCGCATGGCGGCTACTACGACATGATCGCGAAGTATGAACGCACCAAGAATGGAGCCGGGACGAACCCATTCATTGACCCGACGGGCTACCGCGCCTATATCGCACTGAAAGAAAAGGCTTTCCGTAATATGCTGGCCTCGGCGACGACCGCGGTCGCGGTGAGCGACCTCGTGCCGCCAGGGGCCAAGCTGGAGTTGCTCTACACGCGAACAGCCCCGATCCAAGGCGGCCTGACCGAAGGCGTCGCCGCCGCGCCGGACGGCTCGATGTACTTCTCGGAGATCCCCTTCGGCGAAGACAAGGGCATGATCATGCGGTTCGACCCGAGCACGAAGACGACCACGATCTTCGCCCAGGACAGTCACAAGTCGAATGGCCTGATGTTCGACGCCAAGGGGTTCCTCATCGCCTGCGAGGGCTCAGACGGCGGCGGCCGCGGCGTGGCGCGGTGGGACGTGAAGACCGGTGAGCGCCAGGTCATTGCCGACCGTTTCGAGGGCAAGCGATTCAACGCCTGCAACGACCTTTGCATCGACGAGAAAGGGCGAATCTATTTCACCGACCCGCGCTACCTCGGCACCGAGCCTCGCGAGCTGAAGTACCGCGCCGTCTACCGGATCGACACCGACGGGACAATCGTCAAGGTCACCCACGACGTCGAGAAACCCAACGGCATCGCGATCAGTCCCGACCAGAAGACGCTTTACGTCGCCGATCACAACAACGGCACCGACCGGATCGACCCCACCGCCCCGAAGCCCAAGCTTGGGGCGATGAAGGTCTACGCGTTTCCGCTCGGCTCGGACGGGCTCGTGCAACGGCCCGCGGAACACGCTCATCGACTTCGGTGACGAGGAAGGGAGCGACGGGATGACAGTCGACACCGAGGGCCGGATCTACCTCGCATCCCGCAAGCCTAGCCGGCCCGGTATCCTGGTGATCGACCCAGCCGGCAAGGAAGTGGCCTTCATCAAGACCGGCGAGCCTCAGCACGCCGCTCGCGAGCCGATGGGCAATCCGAGCAACGTCGATTTCGGCATCGGCAACGACCAGAACATGCTCTACATCACCGTCGATAAGAGCCTTTACCGGATCCGGCTGAACGCGACCGGCTACCACATCCCCTGGGCCAGGCAAGGCCAATGACGAGGGAGTGCGAGATATGGGTTCCGTGACAAGCGTGGGCGATGAGTTGCATTTCGAGGCCTGCGAAGGCTGGGGAGTGTTGCCCGATGGGTGGCGCTTCGTCGAGGTCGCCGGCGTCGCGACCGACTCACACGACCGGGTCTTCGTCTTTAACCGCGGCGACCATCCGGTCATCATCTTCGATCGCGACGGCCGATTTATCGGCTCATGGGGAGAGAACCTCTTCGTGCGACCGCACGGGATCACGATCGGCCCTGACGACGCGGTCTATTGTACCGACGATCTCGACCACACGGTGAAGAAGTTCACCTCCGATGGGACACCGATCAGTGTGCTGGGCAAAAGCGGCTGTCCATCGGACACGGGTGCCACCAGCATGGACTTCCGGACGATCCGCCACGCCGGCCCGCCATTCCATTACCCGACCAACCTGGCATTGGCCGGCGACGGTTCGTTGTACATCTCCGATGGATATGGCAATGCTCGTATCCATCGATATTCGCCTGATGGCATTCACCTCGCGTCGTGGGGCGAACCCGGGCGGCGGACCTGGAGCGTTTCGGCTGCCGCACGGGATCGCCGTGGCGCCGGACGGCACGGTCGTCGTGGCGGACCGCGAGAACAGCCGCCTTCAGTTCTTCAGCCCCGACGGCCGATTCCTCGAGGAATGGACCGACGTCGCGCGGCCCTGCCAGGTTCTGGTCGACGCCAGCGGGCGCGTGTACGTCGCGGAGCTGGGCTTTCGGGCGGGGATGTGGCCGGGAACGACCGCGCCCAGCGCCGACGCGCTCCGGCGGACGGGTCAGCGTCTTCGATCACGACGGCCGGCTGCTCGCCGCGCTGGGGGGGCGGGTCAAACCCTTGTGCCCCCGGCGACTTTTTCGCACCGCACGATCTCTGCCTCGATTCGCGGGGAGACCTCTACGTCGGCGAGGTGACGTGGTCGGCGGGCGGCAATCAGGCGCGGTTCCCGTTGACTGCCACTCGCTCCAGAAATTCGCCCGCCTGGGATAGGAGTTGATCGTGAAAGCCTGGCGATTCCACGGTTTCGGGGACATGCGGCTCGACGACGTCCCGGAGCCGGTTTGCCGGCCGGGCCACGTGATCGCCGAACCGCTCTGCGTTCAGCCCAGCGTCACCGAGGCCCAGCTTGCTTTCGGCATCCCGACCCTCGCCTACGAGGCCATCAAGCGCCGGCTCGAGACCGAGGCCCCGGTGCAGCTCTTCGGCCATGAATTCTGCGCCCGAGTCATCGAGGTTGGCGAAGGCGTCACCCGGGTGCGGCCGGGCGACCGCGTGGCGGCGCGGGCGAAACTGCCCTGCGGCTCCTGCTCCTTCTGTCTTGAGGGCAAGAACCACCTCTGCCGCAAGGGACCGATCATCGGCTTTCAGCTTCCCGGCTGTTTCGCCGAGCGGGCCCTCCTCCCCGAGATCGCGCTGGTGCGCGTCGACGATCGGATCTCGGACAGCGAGGCCGCCTGTTTGCAATCCCTCAGCGACAGCGTCGCCGCCATTGAGACCGCCGGCATCGCCATCGGCGATTCGGTCGCCATCTACGGGCAAGGGAGTATGGGCTTGGAGTGTCTCCAGATCGCTCGCTCCAGCGGTGCGGGGTTGATCGTCACCGTGGACGTGCGTGAGGAGTCCTGCCGGGTATCTCGGGAGCTGGGCGCGGACGTCGCCTTCAATGCCAAGGGTGACGATCCCGTTGGCGCCATTCAGCGGCTGACTGGTGGTAACGGCGCCGATGTCGTCTTCGAATGCGGGGGGAGCCCGAAGCAGGGCCTCGCGGGCACCCGGTCGTTGATGCAGGCGATCGAGTCGGTCCGCTCCGGGGGTAAGCTCGTCGGCGTCTCCTGGTTCGGGGCTCCGATGCAGCTCGACGTCGACCTCCTGCGCGAGCGCAGCCTCCGATTCCTCTTTCCGGACATCAGCACGCTCGCCCACCTGGAACACACGGTCCGGCTCGTGGCGTCGGGTCGGGTGAGACTCAAGCCGACGATCACCCACGTTCTGTTCGGACTCGAAGCCGTGCCCCAGGCCTTCGAGATCACCGCGAACAAGGGGAAATATCAGGCGATCAACCCCGCGCAGGTAGTTCTATGTCAATAGACGGGTCGGCCGTGTCATCGCGCGACGAGATCCAGAGCCTGCGCGACCTGTCGCCGTACCAGTGGAAGTCAGGGATCGCCGCATGGCTCGGCTGGCTGTTCGACGGCCTGGACATGCATCTTTACGTCCTGGTCGCGGCCCCGTTCGTCGCCGAGCTGATCGGGGTGACCGACACACGGAACGAGGTCGTCGGTTGGTACAGCTCATGGATCCAGGCCGCGTTCCTGGTCGGTTGGGCTCTGGAGGCGGTTGCTTCGGTCGCGTCGGCGACTTGATCGGC
Organism: uncultured Planctomycetota bacterium; assembly: GCA_963720335.1. Taxonomy (GTDB): domain Bacteria; phylum Planctomycetota; class Planctomycetia; order Isosphaerales; family Isosphaeraceae; genus CAVRFS01. Next base: position 70,246 of record CAVRFS010000086.1, read on the forward strand.
CGTAGCCGGACGCTCTGCCTGACGATCCTCACCTACGCGCTCTTCACCGGCCTGGCCTTTTTCGTGCAGACGTGGTGGCAACTCCTCATCGTACGATTTCTGGCCGCTCTCGGCATCGGCGGCGAGTGGGCGGTCGGCGCCTCGTTGCTGTCGGAGACATGGCCCCGCCGCTGGCGTCCCTGGATCGCCGCCGTGCTCCAGAGCGGCGTCAATGTCGGCATCTTACTGGCCTCGTGCGCGACTTTCTTGCTGGCGGGCCAGAGCCCTCGCGTGGTCTTCCTGGTGGGCGTGCTGCCGGCCCTTCTCGTGCTCTGGGTCCGCCGCGCGGTTCCCGAGACCGAGGAATGGCGAGCGGCCAAGCGGCAGGCGACCGACGCGAGTCCAGGCATCGCCGACCTGTTCCGCGGCGAGGTCCGCCGCACAACGATCCTCACGATTCTGGTTTGCTCCGTGAGTCTATCGGCACACTGGGCCTTCATTTTCTGGTACCAGCAACATCTGCGAAACCTGCCGGACGTGATCGACATGTCTGCCGCCCGGAAGAATGAGCTGGCCAGCATCGCCAACCTTCTGGTGATGGTGGCCTCCATTTGCGGCAACTTCCTCGCGGCGAAACTGGCTCTTATGATCGGCTATCGGCGGTCGATCGCGCTCTTGTGTCTGGCTTATGCGTTGGCCATGGTCGCGACCTACATCGTGCCGCGCAGCCACACCACCTTGCTGGTCCTTCTTCCGTTCATGGGCGCAAGTAGCGGCCTGTTCGCGCTCTTCACGATGTATCTACCGCCGCTGTTCCCGGTTCTGCTGAGGACCACCGGGGCTGGCTTTTGCTACAACATCGGCCGCATCGCCGCGGCGGCCGGGACCGTCATCTTCGGGCTGTTCTCGAAAGTGGGAGATTATCGGATTGCTCTCCTCTGCGCCGGGCTCCTTTTCCTGCCGGCGACGCTCCTTGCCTTGTGGCTCCCCGATTTGACGATCGCGACGTTGATCCGGCATCCATTGGTCTGAGCGGCGCTGCATAGTGGATTGAACGCCTCGAACTGAGGTCGTGGAACGGCTCCTGGCGACTTTACTCGTTAACACATCCCTGCCGACCGAGATCGGTTCAGAGTATAATCGAATTCGGTAGTCGCTCGTCATTTGGCGCACCGCGTTGGGGCTTGCCCCGCCCTTATTCTGTTGCCCAACCGTTGCAGCTCAACCAAGTGCACGCACTAACTGCCGAGCGACTAGGGACTTTCCGCTGTTCGACTGGAGTTTATCGCGATCGATCGGAACATTGAGGAGGACCCATGATGAAATTCTCGCGCATCACAGTGAATCCCGACCAAATGGGCGGAGTGCCTTGTATTCGGGGCTTGCGCATCCCGGTGGCAGCGGTGGTCGGCATGGTTGCCGATGAGATGACCAGGGAGGAAATCTTGGCCTCGTACCCGGATCTTGGAATAGAAGATATCCGCGAAGCCTTGCGTTTCGCTGCAGAAACGGTACGTGAACGCGAGCTACCGCTGGTTACGGTCCCATGAAGTGCCTGGTTGACAACGCCCTCTCGCCCGAGGTGGCGCATGGACGGAGAGCCTGAGATGAGCGAAGCACCGAAACTTGAGCGGTTGATCCCGTCCACCGGCCGCAACGCCCATCGATATCGCGGTCCGCGCCACACGACTTTAGGTAGGTGTGGACATTCGTCCGGCGTGCATGTCCATCCGCGATAAACTTCCGTGTGACGCAGGTATAACCGGACGGCTCGCTCAGAATGCTTCTTCATCTCCGCACGAGGCGCACTGGACTTACGTGTGACACAGGTATAATCGTTAAAACCGGTTCGAAGCGTGCGAGTTTTTGCAGTATCTTCTTACATCAATTAAGCTTACGTGTGACACAGGTATAATCGGAAAAAGCGGTTCAAAGCAGTGAGTGTTGGTAGTATCGCCGTTACAGCAACTAGACTTATGTGTGACACACGCATAATCGATACAACTGGTTCGAAGTCGGGTTTTCGGGGGTATCTGATTATAGCAATGAGACTTACGGTCGTGAGACAGGTATACTCGATTCGATCGACGAGCGGGTCGGCGGTATCCCTTCGCAGATCGGCTTGAAAATGGCGCATGGCCTGGTCGCGATGATCGGTTGGAGGCTGCTCGGGAGGTCTTTCAGCGAGATGGCTGCGCAGGGCCGACTGTGGAATCGATCTGATCTTGTCTGGTTCGCGATCGCCGGCGTCGAGATGGCCGGGTCGGTCGTCATATCCTCCTGGGGTTCGGCATCCGGTTGCGTCGAAGAGGGCTTCCTGCAAGTGGTCTCGGTGGTTTGCCGGCTGAGTAGCTTCTCGGAAGAGGGCGAAGTCCGTGGCCTGGTTCAATCCTGGGTCGCCGATCGTGACGACGGAAAGGGGATCAACTCGGCCTTCGAACCCGCGATCGTGTCGTCCGCTCTTTTGTTCGCCGCGTTGCACGTGCCTTTGATGTGGTCGCCGATCGGCGTCAAAGGGGGACTGACGATCGTTCTTTCGACGTTCGGAGTGGGCTCTGCCGTGCGGTCTTAGGGCACGAACCAGAAGCCTCTGGCCAGCAATCGCCTGTCATGTCCTCGGCAACGTGGCGGGGGTTCCCGAGGAATCCTCGGCGTGATCCTTTATCGTCTGGTTTACGGTCACCTGCCGGCATTCCTGTCTGGGGGTTGAGAGGGACGGACGCGTCATCCGAATCGGACGATTACCTGCATTCTCAGCAGTTTCTCGCGACCTCGAAGACGATGACAGCAGCGGTTTCTTAACCCGCCTGGATGCGTCAAGAAGGGAACGTGCGGGGCTGGATCGCCTCTGACTCCTGGCCGCCTTTCGTCCTGAGAATTCTCTCGTAAGATTCCTCCTGGGCGTGCGTACCACTACCTGAGGAAGGAGATTCGCCGGATCCTACCCCGTTGCGCGGGGGCCGCGGGACGAAATGCCGGGAGACGGTTGAATGAGAAACACCCAAACCCACGATTGGCCGGCCGCGACGAGCTCGGAGAGCACCCGGTCAGACGCCGGTAAGCTCAGCCGGCAGGTTCGTGAGTTAGCCCACCGCTCATACCGTTTCCTAAAGACGAGCGCACGGACCGATGCCCCGGGCTGCTGCGGAATCGCCCCGGTGCCGAGATTGCCGCGGAGTTGAAGCTTGAGCCCTACGCGGTTTCTGTCTATGCTTTTCGTATCTTGAAGCAAGTCAACTCCCTCTGCGACGAATTCGACGAGGACATCAGCCATGGTTTCGAGTCCGACGTGTCCCGACGATGCTGAGCTTTTGGCGGTGGTCGTCGGGGAAGAGCCGTCGGAAGAGCTGCGGGAGCACCTCGACGCGTGTCCGAAATGCCCCGGCCGGTTGGAGCGGCTCAGGACCGAGGTCGCGATGCTCCGGGAGCGACCGCCCGAAGCGCCCTTGTCGCCTTCCACGGCGAGCGAGCCGGAAGCTGATCCCGCGACGGCCAACGGCCATGGGGACGACCCGGACGCAACCGCGCCCTGGGCAGCGGCGGAATCCTCGGAAACTCATGACTCGGAACCCGAGACCGACCTCCGACTTACGTGCCAGCCAGGTGGGGCACCGTGGGGCCAACCTGCCCGCTACCGTCGGCAAGTACCTGGTCATCGGCCGGTTTGCCCCCTCCGGCCAAGCGGACGTCTTCCGGGTCGTCCACCCGGGGCTGGCCAAGGACCTGGTGCTCAAGCTCTCGCTCGAGCCGGTCCGGCCGGACGGCCGGTGCGAGATCATCGAGGAGGGGAAGATCCTGGCGAGCCTGGATCATCCTCACCTCGTCCGGGTTTACGACCAGGATTTCCACGACGATCGGCCTTACCTGGTGATGGAATACATCCGCGGCCGGACCCTCGATCAGGTCGCCTCCGAGGGACGCCTCGAGCCGCGCCCGGCCGCGGCCCTCTTGGCCAAGGTCGCCGGGGCGGCCGACCATGCGCACCGCAAGGGAGTCGTCCACCGCGACATCAAGCCCAGGAACATCCTGGTCGACGAGCTGGGTGAGCCTCGGCTGATCGACTTCGGCATGGCGCAGTTGCGACATGCCTGGTCGGACGACCCGGGCCGGCCCGGTGGCACCTTCGCCTTCATGGCCCCCGAGCAAGCCCGTGTCCGACTCGCCCGAGGAACAGCAGAAAGTCGGCCCGTGCAGCGACGTCTTCGCCCTGGGAGGCGTCCTCTATTACCTCCTGACCGGCCAGGTACCGTTTCCGGGTCGAGACTGGCGCGAGTCGATGGACCGCGCCCGCCGGTGCGACTTCGACCGCAAAACGCTCGATCATCCCAGGATCCCGCGCGGGCTACGGCGGATCTGCCTGAAGGCCATGGCCCCCGATCCGGCGCAATCGCTATGCCAGCGCAGCAGAGCTGGGGCAAGCTCTCGACCGTTTTGCGCAACCCCGCCGTCGGCTCCGTCCTGTCGTGTCCGTCGCCATCCTCATCCTTGTCGGGGTCGTGACTGGGAGCCTTGGTCTCGTGCGCCTTCCGGTCTCCTGGGTAGTCAAGCCGCCGGGGGTGGCTGCGGGTGACGCGTCCCGATCGGAGGCTGAGCCGAGCGAGGACCCGTTGCCCGTGTCAACCCGGGGGACGCTGACCGATGCAGACCCTGTGCCTCCCGCGCCGCAGGTCGCAGTGCCCGGTCCGGTTGAGCCACTCTCGGGAGACCTTTCCGTACAGGTCTGGAGCCCAAAGGGTCAGGGGCCGAAACAGGGCTGGAGAGTCGAGGATCCCGAGTCACTACCGGTTATGAACGGTGAGCAAGTGCACCTGCAGGTGCGGCTGAACCGGGCGGCCTATGTGTACGTCCTCTGGGTGACCAGCGAAGGAAAGGTCTTACCGCTCTATCCCTGGACGGCCCCGAAGCTCGGATTCGCCAGCCCGCTGCCAGATCCCACGCCCACGACTGTCGTAGATTGTCCTGCGCAACTCGACGGAGGATGGCCCGTGACCGGCGTGAGCGGACTGGAGTCCGCATTTCTGCTGCGCGCGACACGCCCTTGCCGCGGGACGTCGCGCTGGTCCGGGAGATCGGCCAGCTCCCGGCCTCCCGGCACTTCAACCCGCGCGAAGTCGTCTGGCTGGAGTACGCGCAGGGCCGGCCGGTCGCCCGCCGGTCCGACCCCGATCATCGTGACCTCAGCCTCGACGAGCCGCAACGGATCGATGACCCCCTCTTGAACATGATGGAGCGGTTGAGGCCCCATTTCGGGCTCTTGAAGGCCGTCCGCTTTGCCCACCAGGGTGATTGAAACGCATTTCGCGACACCCGACGCTCCCTTGAGAGGAGACTCCCATGACGGTCCCACAACGGCCGATAAGAGGTGCGTTCGCACTGGCGACGGTCTTTCTCCTGGGAACTGTGCCCGTCCCCGCCCAGGACCAACCCAACGCTCGAGTCGAAGAATTTCGCCGGCAGCTCCAGGCCGAGCGGGCCGCGCGGAAGTCCCTGACGTACCAGGAAGACATGCGCAAAGCGGCCCGGCTTGCCGAGGCGGGCGATTGGCGTGCGCTCCGCGCCCGTCCTCGACAACTACCAGCCCGCCGCGGGCGACTCCGATCTGCGGGAATGGGAATGGCATTTCCTGTCCGCGGCCGTCCGCAAGGCGCTGCTGGCCGAGACTGAAGAAATGGTGCTCCCGTGGACAGCAGAGGGAATCGATCAACTGGCCTGGAGTGGAGACGGCCAGCGGCTGGCTGCCGTCGGCGTGGATGGTGCCGTCGTCGATCTGGGATACGCGAACGGGGAAGGAACTTCGCCGCATGTTGGCCGGAGCGAAGGTCGTCAACCTGGACCGGGAGGGTCACCGGCTCACCATCATTGGCCAGGATGGTTCCGTCCGTCTGTGCGAATGCGAGACGGACCGGACTTTTTCGCTGTTTCCGGCCGCGAATCCCGGCCGCGGCGCCCGGTCACGAAATGCGTCGTTCAGCCCGGATGGCCGGCTGTTGGCGTTCGTCGACGGGGAGTCTGACGCGATGATCGTCTTCGACGCGACCACAGGGCAGACCGTCCGACTCGTCGAGGGACATCGAAGTAGCGTGTCGGTCGCCGCGTGGGATGACACGAGCCGCGCGCCTGGCCACGGGCGACCGCGACGGGGTGATCAAGATCTGGGACGTGGCCACCGGCGAGGAAAGCGCGACGCTGAAGGAAGAGGGCGGAGTCCTGGGTTTGCAATGGGGGACGGGCGGACGGCAGATCGCCGCGGTGATCAAGCCCGATCGCGTCCGGATCTGGGACGTGGCCCGGCGGGAGCGGGTTTTCGCCGCCGAGGCGGGGGGCCTTCGAGTTGCGATGCCCCTTCTGAGGCGCAGACGGGCAGCGAGTCGCCGCCGAAAGCACGAGCGGCATTACCATCTGGCAAACCGCCACGGCGCGGCCCATCTTCCGGATGGAAATCCCATCCAACTTCGTGCGCGGCCTGCTCATTGCGACCCACAACTCCGGCGCTGGGTGGTCGTTGATACGCGGTCAGACGCGGCGCTCTGCCGGGTCGTCGACACGGAAACGGGGGAGGCGCTGTTGCAGATTCGGGTGCCGACCCCGTTACGTGGGAATCGACACGCCGTCGCCTGGAGCCCAGACGGGCGCCGCCTGGCGGCCGGTTTCGACCAGGGTGGCGTGCACATCTATACTGTGCCAGCCGACCGGAGCCAGGCTCGCACGTTCAACACCGGAGCAGCCACAGATTTCCAGTGGAGTCCGGACGGGAAGAGCTTCGCACTCTCTAGGCGGACGGTGGATGGGATCCGCGTCGGTCGTTTGCCCCTGTCCGATCCTCCCATCCGCCTGGGGCCGCCGCAGGCGCAGACGCCGCCGGTCATGTCCCGTCTGAGCCCCGATGGCAAGTTCCTCGCGGGGGCGGACGACGACGGCACCTTGACGATCTGGGAGATTGCCTCGGGCCGACTCACGCGACGAATCCCAGGGCCTCCCGCGCCGGCCGGGCTACCGCACATTCCGACGGTCCGAGCCGTGTCCGCCCTCCTCTGGAGTCCCGACGCGAAGCGGCTGGCCGGTTTTCGCTGGGGCGACAACGGCTTGTGGGTCTGGGAGGTCGCTACCGGCCGGCTCTTGAGCTCGTTCGCCTTCGGCAGCAGTTTCCAGCCGTTTTCATCCGGGCCCCCGCCCATCGTCTGGAGCCGAGACAGCCAGTTCCTCCTGGCCGTGGTCACCTCGCCCAGGGTGCGTGTCCTCGACGTGACCGCCGGCAAGCAGGTCCGCGAGTGGGCGGCGGACACGTCTTTCTCGAACTACACCAACCTGATCGCCTGGGGCCCGACGGATCAGAGGTTGACAACGGGCATAGGGAACCCGCCTCGGATTCAGATCTGGGATGTGAATACCGGTGAAAAGGACTGTTCGTTCGAAAAGCCGATACCGGAACTGGACGCGATGAGCTGGAGTCCGGATGGTCGGCGCCTGGTCAAGCTCTTGCGCGAAAAATGGGAAATCTACGATCGGGAAACCCGGTGCAGCGTCTCGCTCCCGCGACCCGGCTCACTTCTGGCCTGGAAGCCGGACGGGAGTCAGCTCGCGTTCTACAACTTCCAAGGCGTGGAGTTCTACGAGGCGGCCACCGGGACTCGGATTGCCGGCGCAGGAGGGAATGCCTCTCCGGACGCGGCTGCCATGCGATCACGAACGGGGGAAACGGTGCTCAAATCGGAAAAGTCCAGTCCTTCGTCTGGAGCGAGCACGGCCTGCTGGCCGCGGGCGAGGCAGCGGTTAACCCGATCGGCGTGATGACCGTTGTCTGGGATGTCGGTACAGGAAAGCCACTGTTGACCCTGGGCCCGGGTGGTGACAGGCGGGAGGAGGGAACGGGTAACCCGCGATTGATCGCCTGGGCTCCGGACGGCCAATCGCTGGCCACGGTCGTGGACTCGTTCTTCCGAGGCAGCCGGATTGACATCTGGGATGTTACGACCGGCCGGAAGAAGCAAATGATCTCCGTCGGCAATCTCCGGATTCCGGCGGCGCCGCCGCCCTGGCCTGGAGCCCGGACGGGCGCCGTCTGGCCTGCGCCTCGGCGGAGGCGATCCAGGTCATCAACCTGGCATTACCGTTCTTGCCGATGACCCTCCGGCGATCGGCCGGATCCCGGCACGGTCCGGACCGGAGCTTCCTCGCCTGGGCTGCAGACGGCCGCAGCCTGGCCGTCCTCGAATGTCGTCGTGCGGAGCACAAAGCCGAATTGACGGCCTGGGACCTGGCTACCGGTAAGGAGCGGTTCAACCTGACTCGGGCTCATGAAGGGGATGAACTGCATGCACCGCTCGCGTGGAGCCCGGACGGCAAGCGCGCGGCGCTGGGCGGAAGGCAGTCTGGGGTCTGGAATGTCGATTCGGCCAAGCAGGAATTCGCACTGGCCGTGCCCGAATCCATCGTGGTCGAAGTGGGCTGGGCACCCGACGGCCGCCGGGTGTTCGGCCGTACCGACGTCTCGGACAACTTCGTGAAGCGCTTCGAGCTCAGGGTCTGGGATGCCGCGAACGGCCGGGAGGTGTGCGTGGTCCGAGGCCCGATGGCCGGCTGGCTGGTGGCACCGGGATTCCATGGGCTCGCTTCCCAGCCGGATCTCAACACTCCGCCGGACGATGTCCTCGTGTGGGACCTCACGGTGCCCGACAAGTGATACGTCATCTCAGTCCCAATTGGTGAGGAACCAAGAACATGCGAACTCGTGCATTTCGATCGACCACGGCGGTTTCCGGGGCGCTGCTCATGGCGTTCTGGATCGGCCTGTTGCTGGGGCCTGCCCCCGCGCCCGCACAGGACCGACCCAGCCAGGAGGAACAAGAGCTGCGCCGGCAACTCGCCATCGAACGGTCGGCGGCAAAGCCCTCACCTACGCGGCGGACATGCGCAAGGCGGCCCAACTGGTCGAGGGGGAGCAGTGGGACTGCGCTTCGAGCCATCCTGGACGAGTATCGGCCGGGTGGCGGCGAGACCGATCTGCGGGAGTGGGAATGGCACTTCCTGAACGCTCTCGCCAGGAAGAATCGGCTTGTGGATCCGCGTCAGCTCGCGCCGAAGGGGCCGAGCAACCCTATCGAGCAACTGGCCTGGAGCGGGGACGGCAGGCGGCTGGCCGGTGTGACCTCCGAGGGCGCGGTCGTGATCTGGGATGCGAAAACGGGTGGAATGCTTCGACGCATCGAAGGGAAGACGAAGTGGGTTTGCCTGGACCGGGACGGTCGGCGGCTGGCAATCGCCCATGAATATGGGCCAGCCAGCCTCGTCGACGTCGAGACCGGGCGGCGGATTCGTGCCTTTGACGCGATGCCACGCCAGGGAAACGAGCGGCCGATCGCACTCAGCCCTGATGGCAAGCGCGTGGCGCTGGGAGTGCCCGTCTCCGGCGGGATGATCGTCGACGCGGCCACCGGGAGGGATCTCAGTCCGATCCCCGGACATCAGGGCCTCGTGACGGCCATCTCGTGGGATGCGTCGGGCGAGAAGCTGGCAACCGGTAGCGGCGAAGGGATGGTCCATATCTGGGACGTTGCGTTGGGCAAGCATTCCGCGTCGCTGAACGTCGGCGGCAAGGTGCTTGGCTTACAGTGGCGCCAGGACGGCCGGCAAATTGCGTTGGCGACCTGGTCCCAGGGGAACGGCTGGGTCCGGATCTGGGACCTTGCCCAGGGCAAGGTGGTTTTCTCGGCAGACTGCCCCAGTACCAACGCTAACCCCGTGGAGGTCCGTCTCAGCCCCGATGGGCAGCGCGTGGCCGCCAAGACGACCACCCGCAGCCAGTACGTCTGGGACATCTCCAGGGGGCCGACGACGTTCGAGAATCCGAACGCGAACTCGAATCCGATCGGGAACGACGCTCAAGCCGCCGGGTGTGATGACCAGGTCCGGCGCGCGACAATCCTCAAAGGGTATCTCAATACAGTCGTATGCCGCATCGTCGATGTGGTCACGAAGGACGAATTGCTACGTGCCGAAGCCGAGATCCGGCCAGGTGACGTCACCCGCACCATGGTCTGGAGTCCCGACGGCCGCCGGCTCGCCACAAGTTTCTCCCAGGGCAAGGTGTCCATCCACGACATGCCGGACGGCCCTGGCGCGGCTCGGAACCTGAACATTCCGCGCACAGCTCTTCGAATGGAGTCCGGAGGGGAAGCGTTTCGCCTTTTCCCTCAACGGCGTCGGCATCGTCCGAATTAGTGGTCGACCGTTCACTCGTCCGGCCATTGCCCTAGTTCCGCCGGATGGCTCCAGACACTACGTGAGGAAGCTCGCGTGGGCGCCCGACGGCCGATCGGTGGCCACCGTTGCGTCGGGCGAGTTAAACGAGTGTCTCATTGAGGTCTGGGACGCTTCGACCGGCAAGAAGACGCGGTCGGTTGGCATTGACACGGAGAGGACGGTCGACAAGGGAGGGATGGAGGCTGGCGAAACCGCGATCGCCTGGAGCCCGGACGGTCATAGCCTGGCCTGGGCGGGGAAAGCCATTCAGGTCTTGAACCTCGAGTCGCCCGCGCCAGGTCGGACCCTCCGGAGGCTCCGCGATTCCCCCGGGATAGGCGGAGCGAGAGACAGCTTTCTGGCCTGGAGTCCCGACAACCGCAGCCTGGCGGTCGTCGAGCACCGGAAGACGTCCCCTCAGAATGAAGTGGACTTGTCCGTATGGAATCTCGATACGGGCCGGGCCCGATCGATCACGAAGCTTCCCTCGCTGGATTTCCACGACATCGACGCTCCTTGCGCCCTGGAGCCCGGACGGGAAACGCCTGGCCTGGGGCGGATCGAAGGCCGCGGTGTGGAACGTCGCCCTGGCCAGGAAGGAGTTCGCGCTGACCGGTCACAGCACTCCGGTGTACGACGTCCAGTGGAGTCCGGAAGGCCGCCGCGTGCTGAGCCGCAGTGTCGTCAGAGGAGGGCTCCAGATGGTTTTTGAGTTGAAGGTCTGGGATGCCGCGAAGGGTGAGGAGGTGCTCACGCTCCGGGGCCGGAAGGCCGGCTGGCTGGTGGCGCCCGGGTTCGGGGCCCTCGCTTCTCCGCGGGGTCTGAGATCGGACGAGACTGGCATGAACATCTGGGATCTCGGACCGCGCGAGTAGCAATCCCCGGCCGGGGAGGTGCCATGATCGGTCTCAACATCCAACGGTCCCTCGAAAGGAGACTCCCATGACGGTCCTACAACGGCCGAGACGAGGCGCCGTTCGCAGTGGCGACGGTCCTGTGTGCCCTGGCGTGGGCCGGCAGTGTCGCCGCGGCTCAGCCGCCGCCCGCGGCCGCCGGCATCCAGCCGCCCCCGAAGCTGACCGCCGAGCAGCAAGAAGTGGCTGTACGACCACGGCCACATGAGTGCCGGAGCGTACCCGTTGGCCATGTACAGTTGGGGTCGTCCCGACCAGGCGCTGGCCCTGGTCGAGCAAGCTCTCGCCCTCGACCGGGCCGCCTTCGGAGACACCGATGAATTGGTGGCCCTGTCGCTGGCCGAGCTGGCGGAGATCCAGGCCCGTCGGGCCGACTTCACCGCGGCTCGCAAGGCGGCCCAGGAGGTGCTGACGATCCGGCGCGAGAAGCACCCCGAGACCCACTGGCGCGTGACCGAGGCCCGTGTGGCCCTGGAGAAGATCGAGCGCTGGGCCGCGCTTCCCCCTGAGAAGCGTCAGCAACTCATCAAGGTCGAGCAAGAGCTGGGAGATTCCTGGGAACGGCTCAAGCCAGGTCGCCCCGGATCCGCGTTGCCTCAGTGGCGCCAGCCAATCGAGGCCGCGGTGGAGCTCCAGAGGCAGCTCTTCGGCGAAAAGGACCTCGACTACGCCCGCGGATTGCGTCAGGTCTCCACATTGGTGTTCATGGAAGGTCCCTCCGATCCCCGGCGCGTCGAACTCAACGAGAAGGCCCTGGCAATCTTCCAGGAGCGACTGGGCGAAAAACACCCCGAGTGCGCCATCTCCTGGTTGAAGATCGGTGCCTTTTCCATGAACAACCGCCAGTCCGGCCAAGGCAGGCTGCTGTACGGACGGGCCGCCGACATCTACCTGGAATCGCTGGGGGCGAGGGACGTCGAGTACGACCATGAGATCGATCCATGTGTCGTGGTTCTTCCCCTCCACGGGGGACACTCCACGGGCCAGGACTCTCGGGGAGAAGGAGCTCGGGATCGTCAAGGCGACACTGGGCGAGCATGACCCCCGATACGCGGCAGCTCTGCATCGCCTCGCCTGGACTTATGAGGTTCAGAATGCCTTCGCGCAGGCCGAACCTCTGTACCAGAAGGCCGTGGCAGTCGTCAGAGAGGCCCATGGGGAAAACCACCCGGAGTACTGGCGGGCCCTCAGGAGTCTGCTGCGGTTGTATTCCAAGAAGGGTGCCCCGCGCGAGGTGATCGCGCCGATGAAATCTCGGCTCCGGGAAATCGCAAAGGCGAGCCGCGATAGCAAGGAGCGGACTCTCGAACACGCCCAGTGGCTGACGCAGCTTGCCCGAGAATACCGCGATCTGGGGTCTGACCTGCGACTGATGTCCTGGGGAGATGGGTCCGGAGTGCCGACTTCGGGCATCGATTTCGTCATCGTCGGCATCGACAACAACGGCCTGCTCCACATCCGGATCTTCGACGCCAGTGGCAAACGCATCACAGACACCGATGAGACGAAGTTACCCGGTACGCAAGCCGGGGCGATCTCGACCCTCAAGAATCAACTCCCGGGCTTGTTGCCCCCGCACGTGCTGCCCAATGCCGAGAAGGCCCAGGTTCTCAGCAAGGTGACATCAATCACCAGTCAAACCCGCGATCAGGGAGCCGAGGACTACCTTCAGCCCGCGCTGGCAATCTACCGGGAGACCGTGGGCGAGACGTCCCCGCAGTACACCAGGGCGGCGTCGTTACTTGCGAGTCTTACAACAGACCAGCGTAGCGCCGAGGCGACCCGCCAACGCGCCCAGGAGCTGACCAGGCCAGGCCGGAGCAGTACTCCATTCAGTGAGTTTAATCGTCTGCGAGCGGAAGCCATGCGTTACGAGTCCGCCAAGTCCTATGACAAGGCGGAATCGACGCTGCGCGAGGCGGCGGAGCTGTGCAAGAAGACCTGGGGCGAGAAGAACCTCACGTACGCAGCGAGCCTTGTGAACCTGGCTTCCTTCTTCACCACGAGGCGTGCCTACGACCGGGCGGAGCCTGTCTATCTCGAGGCGCTCGGGGTCTACAAGACCATCGAGGGGGAAAGGGGCAACCACTACTCCGACATTCTTTTCAGGATCGGACAGCATTACCAGCAGAAAGGCGACGAGGTCCGGCAACGAGTCTATTTCCAGAAGTTCCTGCAGGTGATGAAGGAGGCGACGGCGGACCCGAACGGACCCTGGGCGGATCGGAGCGCCTCCCGGTGGCGCGGCTACAGCATGGTGTTCTGGATGAGGGGGATGGAGACCGAGGTCGAGGAAGTGCTGCACCAGTGTCTCACGATCGACGAGCAGCTTCTGGGCGAAGGCCTGGTCGTCCAGAGCGAACGGGAACGCCTGCAAACGCTCACGAAGTCGTTGCTCGAGGACTATCTCGCGGTCGCCATGACGCTCCAGCCCGTGCCCGCCGAGCACATCTACCAGCACATCCTGGCCTACAAGGGGGCGGCCACACGCCCGTCGGAGAATCGCCTGGTGCGCGATCAGCCCGAGCTGAAGGAGCTCCTCGACAAGCTCGACGCGGCCCGCCAACGCCTGGCAGGGCTGGCCTACACTGCCCCGTCAGCCGGACAGCAGGACGACCGGTCGCGGCAACTCACCCGCGCCGGGAGGACAAGCAATTCCTGGAGAGCGAGCTGGCCCGCCGGAGTGAGCCGTTTCGCCGGCAACTGGAACGGCGGCACCTGGGGCCGACCGATGTGGCCCGGGCGCTCCCCCCGGGTGTGGTACTCGTCGACTACTTTCAATTCGACGACCGGCGGTCCACGAACAACCGAGGAACACAGCACCGGATGGTCGCTTGCGTCAGCGGCCACGGGCGGCCTTTGGCCTGCATCGACACGAGTGCGACTGGCTGGGACGCCTTGAGGCCGTATATCGCCGACGCCGAAACGGTCCTTGTCGCTCCCGACGGGTGCGATCACCCGCGTGTCACTCGCCGCGTTGCCCGGCCGGCAACCCGGGTCGTACCTCATCGAGGACGTGGCGATCGGTTACGTCACCTCGGGCAGGCAGGTCGTGGAGGTCTTCTCCGACCCGGAGAGGAACGAAGGGCACGGGCTCCTGGCCGTCGGGGGTGTCGACTACACAGCCGACCCGGGGACCAGGACAACACGACTTCTGGCCCAGGCCGACCTGCCTGGACTCAGTGATCAGGACCGGGCCGGGTTTACTTTCCTCGCCGGCACCTTGGTGGAGTCGCGTCACTGCGAGCAACTGTTCCGGCAGGTGTTTCCCACCGAGCCGGTCACGCCGCTGGACAGGGGCGGCCGCCCAGGAGGGGCGACTCAAGCAGGAGCTCGGCCGCCGTTACCGCTACGTCCACCTGGCCACGCACGGCTTCTTTGCCTCGCCCGAGTGGATCAACGCCCTGCGCCTCAAGGTGCGGCCGGCCGCCTCCGGGCCGGCCGCAGCGCCGGGGGCCGGGCAGATGCCGTGGTCGGAGGACCTCTCGCTGCTGGAATCGGGTGTCGTCGCTGGCCGGCGCCGGCCGGGCCCCTCAGGCCGGCCAGACCGGTCAGGAGGACGGGATCCTGACCGCGGAGGAGGTCGCGGCCCTGGACCTGCGCGGCACCGAGCTGGTGACCCTTTCGGCCTGCGACACGGCCCGGGGGAGGATTACGCGAGGTCAGGGTGTGCTGGGCTTGCAGCAGGCGTTCGCGGCGGCCGGTGCGCGGACGCTGGTGACAACCCTCTGGCCGGTGGACGACGTGACCACCGTGATCCTCATGGAGGAGTTCTACATGAATCTCTGGCAGAAGAAGCTGCCCAAGTTGGAGGCCTTGCGGCAGGCGCAACTGACGGTCCTGAAGCAACCGGGTTTCGTGCGGCGGCGCCGCCAGGAGCTCAAGGCCGAGTTCGCCAAGCTGGGACTCAAACGAGACCTGGAGCTCGATGGGCCGGCTACACCGGCCAACCCCGTCAAGGAGGCATCGCGCACGGACCCGAAGTTGTGGGGGGCGTTCATCCTCAGCGGGGACATCCGCTGAGGTTCGCGATGATCAGGGGGAGCAAGATACGGAGCACCTCGTGGAGTGTAGCCGATTCCCCGTGGCAGCCTGACATATCGGTCCCATTCAACCGACATTAACATCATTCGTCGGTCGTATCCACTCTGGTCAGATCGCATTAGCTGGCGGCGTAACCATACTTCAGCCTTCTGGGAGTCCAGGCACCGTCGTTTTGAACGCACTTGCCGAGGCCAGATTTCGTACACTCTCAACAGAGGAGGTGTTTCCATGTGGCGCAACTTCAATCTGGCGGCGTGCCTGCTCGCGTGCCTAATCCCGGCCGGGACGCTCGCGCAGGACGATCGGAAGACCGTCACGGTCGAGGTCTATCTGCCGGAGGGCGCCCGGCTGTTCATCGAGGGTCAGGAGACGACCTCCAAGGGCACAATGCGCCGCTTCGAGTCGCCGCCGCTGGCGCCGGGCAAGTACACCTACACCATCAAGGCGATCATTCCCGGCGCAAACGGGCCGCGAACTGTCACACGCCAGATCGACGTTCGGCCGGGCGACTTCGAATCGATCGACCTGCGCGAGCCGGGCAAACGGCCCATAGCCGACGTCGAATATGAGCCAACGCCACAAAACGTGGTCGATGCGCTGCTACGGCTGGCCAAGGTAACCAGCAAGGACGTGGTCTGGGACCTCGGCTGCGGCGACGGACGCATCCCGGTGACGGCGGCCAAGGAATACGCCTGCAAGGCGCGCGGTTTCGACATCGATCCCGAACACGTCAAGGATTCCCTCGCCAACGCGCGCAAGCACGGCGTAGAGCGGCTGGTCACGATTGAACAACGAGACATCTTTAAGCTCGACTTGAGCAAAGGGCCGACCATCGTCACGCTCTACCTGCTACCGCGCCTCAACGCCAAATTGTTGCCGCAACTTCGGAAGCTGCCGCCGGGCGCGCGCGTCATTTCGGTCGCGCACCGGATGGCCGACGTCAAGCCGGACGAGCACATCGTGGTTGATACAGAGCTGGGCGAGTTCGACGTCTATCTGTGGAAGGCGGAGACGCTCCGTGGCAATTGACTTTTCATGTTCTCTCATCGGCGCCGTTCTCGCTCAGGTCTGTCCGGCGACTCATTTTCGCTGAGCGCATAACGCCGAGGCAGGCGCCGGCGGCGGCGCAAGCGATCCAGGAGACGACCGACGCTTCGGTCGATCCGACCGAAACGCGCAACGATGTGACAATCCAATTGGATGAGAGTGACACCACCCAATGAGCCGCTGCTGTTGGAGTGCCATTGCGGATCGGGCGTGAAGTCTGATTGTTACCTGCGGGAGGTCCTTCCCAAATAGTAAAGAAACCCGTGAGAGGCCAGTCTGATTTGCCGTAGATTTCTTGCTTGAGTTTCTTAACAAACAAAAGAAGGACTTCATGGGAGCGAGAAGAGACGGCTTCCAGCTGGTGAGAAAAACGCCGTTTGATTGATGACCGCCGAAGCACCAGAGTAAAGCGATTCGCGACCTATGACAGAGCCACGAATAAAGAAACCATGCGTTTGAGTGACGGCCCCCCAGTGCTAGAAGCGCCACCCAATCCTGAAGTCGATCTATGCCTCGAACTCCGTTGGGCTTCGCGCCGGGCGCGCGTTTGCATTGTCGGACCGAAACCGGTGGCGACGGCTCGTTTCGTCGCACCTTTATCGCCCTGGTAAAGGGGCTGAAACTTGGCACTCTTGGGGAATCGCTGCTTGGCATGATCACCAATTCAAGGCTTCTGGGACCGCTTGAAAAAGGTGGTTCAGTTCCAAATGGTCGTTGCGTTGACGCTTCATCTCTGCCCAGACGGTCGGGTGAGGCATCTGCAAAAGATCCTTCACAAGATTCCGCAGCACGCTGGCGGTGGCGCCCTGGCTTTTTTTCTTTTCGTATTCGATGAGCCGGGCCCGAAAACTGCCGAACGCGTTTCGCCTTGCTCTGGGCAGCAAATCACGATCATTGAGGTGCAATAACTCGATCGTATATTCTGCCCGTAGTTGATCGCGCTTCGTTAGGCCAAGTCGCGGGAGAAGATAAAACGTTGCCTCCATCTCGAGTTCCAAGAAACGGAGTGGGTCTTCGCACCGTGGATCTATCAGGAGTGGGTCTCCCCTAGGGGGTTTGCGGACTGGATCAATGGCTTTCCGCGAGATATCGAGGACCGTTCCCGTTCGTGAGTGGAAAATCCGAAACCTGTTGTTCTTGGGTCCGTTGCATGGACCGCAAGCGTAAACGTAATTTTGCCACGTGAACACCAATTCCGGGTAAAGATGCTTGGGTTTGATGTGCTCGATTTCGTCTGCACAGGAATCCTCGCAATAGCAGCAGCGGCGTGCGCCTGAGCACATGGTCGCGAGCGCCGCGCACCGCTTGGAACGTTTTGTTCTTCGCCGTATTTCGCAGTGCAAAAAGACGCTTAGCCGCCGACACGGCTTCGGCGTAACTGCGGTTGGAATTGATTTCCGCTTGGAACGCCGTGAGCGTTGCCGCTACGGCGGCGTCCAAGTCGACGGTCGGCAGAGCAATCATGGGAAACCCGGGAAATCACGATTCAGCGACGGCTTCCAATGGCATCGCCTCGCGGAGTAGTTGCAGTTCCTCTTTTTCCGGCTTGGTAAGTCCGGCATCGCGGGATTTCTGCTTCAACTCCGCCAGTCGCTTCAGTTTCTGTTTGGCCGAGGCGGAGCGCGTTCCGACGACGCCGAATAACTCTGTGTCGTATGCTTCGAGGATATCACCGTAAATCAGCCTTTTAAGCTCCTTGCCGCGGACCCGTCCGGTAAAGCTTGAGTCGTCGCCAGGGACGGGCAGGCGCCATACGGAGCCTTTTTCAGCGGCATGACAAATCAAAGGGCTGTGCGTTGTGACGATGAATTGAACCTTGGGAAAATATCGCAGCAGGTTTTCGCCAATGCGCAATTGCCACGTCGGATGGAGATGGGCATCGATCTCGTCGATGAGCACGACCCCGGGCAGGTCGATCTTCATTTCACCTCTACGAATCTTCCGCGCAACCTTTTCGGTGCCATACCTCCCGACCATCTGGCGAATCAACTCAATGGTCATGCTCAGGATCGACCGGTAGCCGTCGCTGAGTTGTTCGACTTGAATGTCGGCGCCGAGGCCATCTCGGAAAATCACTCCGTCGGAACTGACATCAACGAGTCTCGTCCCATGCGGGAGGAGTTCACCTTTATTGATGAATTCCTTGACGTTTTCAAGCAATTCCCCGCCGTTTTTCTTCTCAAGTTGGCGGAGATGAAGCAGTTTGAGCCACGCGACCGCTTCTGTCAGGGCCACGTCCTCGCCGAAGGCCGTCAGGTGCGGCCCAGACGCGGATTGGAGTAGAACAGCTTTTCATACGATTGGCTTCCACCCGTAAAGCGTCGAAAAGGTCCGTACGAGGCGCTAAACCAGCCCTCATTTTCGCCCCAAATATATCGCGCCGGGTCCGGATCAAGGTTGGGTGCAACATTCAAGGTGACCGTGCCCGTTTCCGCGCGATGAAGTATTAGCCCGGTCGGCACCCAAAGATTCTTGAGTGGTCGGCCGGGCCCCGTTGCTTTGTCAAGTTGCCCATCACTGTCGATGGATAACTGAATCGAGCCGCTCTCTTCACCGCTACGTAGCCAGTCATCCCAACTCTTGCCGAAGTGCTGCGGCCTCGGTCGGTCCGACCAACGCTAGAGCAATTGAGCGAATAAGCGATGTTTTTCCCGATCCATTGTCGCCCAACACCACATGCCAACCGGCGTACTCGTCCTCGTCAAATTCGATCCCCAACTGCTTGATGGAACGCACGTTCCGAATGTTGATTTCCTTGAGATACATCGCTGTCGTCTTTCGAGAGGTATGTGTCTTGCTCCCTTGCACATTGCCATTATTATGATTCCAGCCGGGGCCGACAACTGGGGCTCGGATCCCGACTTGCGCGAATCGTCGCGATTTCGCGTTGGCCAGTGATCTTGACTTCTGGTTTGAATTTGGTCAAGGCGATGGCGTTGAGCGGGGATGAGCGGATGAGCGAACCGTCCTCACGGGAAGCGGGGACAGGATTACGCGAACAGATTACGTCCATCAGCCAGCGTGGACGCGGGCGGAGGAGCCGCGGTTCTGTCGGCAGGCACTTCGGTGCCAGAATCTTCGAGCGCAGGTAGGGTCGCCGCCAAAGCCGCGCCGCCTGGCTCGGCGGAACGTGCTTCGGTCGGATCGACCGAAGCGTCGAATGCCGGCTTCAGGTCATCATGCCGCAAGCCGAGATTCTGCTCCGTTGTCGAAACCCTCGCATAGCCTATGATCATCCTCCACGGGCTGGCCGCTAGAGTAAAGAAACCCGTCGCAGTGGTTTTTTTGAGATGAAGCCGCTAAGCGACCAGCATGGTAAACAAAACGCTCGATTTCGTTCCCAACTCAAGAAGCTATGGTGCGAGGAGTCAAAGCGTACCGTTCGACGCTCAGTTCCGACGACACCGACGCGTGCCACAGCCCGGGCGCAGAAGGAACCGACGGAGAGCACCCCTAAGTTGGCTCATGTAAGACAGTCAAGGACGGCGGCGGTAAACCCTGCGTGAGATTCCTCGCTCGATCGAAACGAGGAACAGGACGCCGGACTGCTTCGCTCCTCGGTGGATCGAAACAAAAGCACGATTGTGTTCGGCAGGGACGTCGTAAGGGTATTGGCCCGCTTGCTGCGGGGATACGGTCGTTGCGTTCTCCAGATCTGAAGCGAACGAGCCGATTCATGCCTTGCTCCAGTGCGCGGAACTTTGCATACCTTTGTTGGGTTCTACCCTCTTGCAAGCGGCTCCCGGTCGTTGAACAATTGTGGGACAGATCCTCCACGCTACCGATCCGGCACGCCGTCGCGGGGGACTTCGGAGGGCATCGAGTGCGGGCTCGACCGAAACCCCTCCCGCGAGTCTGTACCAGTGCCGAAGGAGTCGTCGATCATGAGGCGAATACGAACGGGTCTGGTACTCTTGAGCGCGGCCGGCATGCTCGGCGCGGCCGCTCTGGCCGAAACCAAGGTCGAAATCGCGGATGTTCATCTCTGCTGCCCCGGTTGCGTCAAAGCCGTCGGCTCCGCGTTGATGGGCATCGAAGGGGTCACGGGCATCTGCAACCAGACGGCCAAGACGGTGACCATCACGGCGCCCGAAGACGCCACGGCCCAGAAAGGCATCGAGGCCCTGGCCGCCGCGGGCTACCACGGCCGGCTCGAGACCAAGGCGGTGCATTTCCCGCGCGACAGCGGGGCGACCAAGGGCAAGGTCTCGAGCCTGACCCTGACCGGCATCCACAACTGCCGTGGTGCCTGCGGCAAAGCCATCAAGATCGCCGTCAAGAAGGTCCCGGGCGTTACGGGCGACACCGCCAAGCCCAAGGGCGACACCTTCGAGGTCACCGGCGACTACGAGGCGACCGTACTGATCCGCGCCTGCACACGGCCGGCTTCCATGTGAAAGTCAAGACGTGGTCCATGAAGAACTTCGGTTCGGCGAACCAGACGGGCTGGCCGGCGCCGGCTTGATAGCGTCCCGAAACGAGATCGACGGGCCACCGATGGCAGCTCGTGTCGGCGGGGCGGTCGTTCTTGTAGTGGCCGTCATGGTTGTAGATGAACAGCGCGTAACGACCGCTGCCAGCCGTGTTGCCGCTGATCTCGTAGATCGCGCACGGTGACAGCGAAAGCAAGAGCGGTTCGCCGCCTTCCTTGCAGAGGTGACGGCGTGGAGGAGAGCTAGCCATGAATCGTCGGATCTTCTTGCGGTCCTGTGCCGCGTCAGGTCTTGCCGGCTTGACGACGCGCCGAGTGATGGCGCGCGACGAGGAAAGTCGCTTCCCCAAGCCCCCACCATTGCCATTCCGCGATGAGAAAAGCGATCTCAAGATCACGAGGATCCGTGCGGTTCGGCTTGTTCCGACTCAACCCTTACCGAAGTACGAACAGACGCCGGGAACCTGGAACACGACCGAGGTCGAGATCGCCAACCCGCTGTCGATCTATCCGAAGTTCAAACCGAGGCGCTCGTTGTTCTACGCCGAGGATCTCGGCCCCGACACGGTGATGGTCGAGACGAACAAGGGGATCACCGGATTTGGTTACGGCGGACCGGGCGCGGCCTTCGTGGTCGAGCACCAGCTCCCGAAACTTCTGCTGGGAGAAGATCCATTTCAGCTCGAACGCTTATGGGACATCATGTGGCGAGGAACGCTGTACTACGGCAGAAAAGGGATCGCGGTTCACGCAATCAGCGCGGTTGACAACGCGCTCTGGGATATCGTCGGCAAGGTGCTGAAGACCCCCGTCTATCGGCTCCTGGAAGGAACCGACAGAGATCGTGTCCCATGCTATTGCACGGGCAACAACATCGAGCAGGCGGTCGCATTCGGGTTCAAGAAGCTCAAACTTGCCATTCCTCACGGCCCAGCCGACGGCGAAGTGGGACTGGAGAAGAATGAACGCCTGGTCCAGCGAGCCCGCCAGTTGCTCGGTCCGGGTGGCGAGATCATGCTCGACTGCTGGATGGCCTTCACCGAGGAATACACCGAGAAGCTGGCCGCGCGACTGGAGCCGTACCGGATCTACTGGATGGAGGAATGCCTCATGCCCGACGACTACGCGGGTATGGGGCGAGTCAACCAGAAGATCCAGTCAACTCGAATGGCAACAGGTGAACATGAAGCGACTCGCTACGGATTCGAGTTGCTGGCGAAATTCGATGCAGCGGATATCTGGCAGCCCGACATGCAATGGTGCGGCGGATTGACCGAACTGCGCTGGATCGATGCACTTGCCCGTGCCAGGAAGATCCCCGTCATTCCCCACGGCGGATGGCGGGGAGGTGCCGCTCACTTCGTGTTCGCCAACAAGAATACCCCGTGGTGCGAGATGTTCATCCCCTGGCCAGGTGGACCCAAAGAAGTCTACGAGCGATTCGAGGAAGAGAACCACGTCACGCGAGGTCCGGAGGGCGTCTACATGCGACCTCCCGATCGTCCGGGCTTCGGCTTCGATCTGAAGCCGGCGTGATCCGGATGGCCGATCGAGCCCGTGTCGATCCTGGGTGAGGGAGAACTCGAGCGGCGGTTCGACACGAAGCCAGAGGAGGAATGACGATGAGCGGAGATTGGGACGGCATCATTCTCGGCACTGGCCACAACTCCCTGGTGCTGCAGGCCTACCTCGCGCGTTGCGGACTGCGGGTCCTGAGCCTGGACCGGGCGATGGTGCCCGGAGGCGGGCTGGCCACCGTGGAAAACCCGCGCCTCCCTGGCTTCCGGCACAATACCCATTCGTTCTTCCACCGCGCCGTCACGATGATGCCCTGGTACCGCGATCTAGAGCTGCTCCGGCACGGGGCCGTCTATCTCGAGCCCGAGCTGAACGTCGCCTTGATCCTACCTGATGGGCGATCCTTGGAGTGGTGGACCGATTTCGACAAGACCGTGGACTCGTTTGCGGAATTCTCCCTGAGGGATGCGGCCACACTGAGGCGCTGGGTCGAGGAGTTCCGGCCGATCGTTGAGCAGATCATCCTGCCCGAGGTGCAGTCACCGCCCTTGCCGCCCGATCGCCGGAGCGAGCTGTTGCAACGCTCGGCCCTGGGGCGGCGGTTCCTGGAGGTCTCGGCGCGCACGCCCCTGGGATTCGTACAGGAGGAATTCGAGCACGAGGTTGTCCGCGCCGGACTGCTGTTCTTCAACGGCATGCGAGAGATCGACTTGCAGGCACCCGGATTCGGCCACTCGATTGCAGCGATTCTCGCTGGTCGCCACAAGGCCCAGATGTGCCTGGGCGGATCGATCAGGATGGCGGAGGCGCTGGTCGAGGACATCCGGGACCACGGGGGCGAGATCCGCACCGGGATCCAGCCTCAAGGCGATCCTGACGCGGAAGGGGCGGGCGATCGGCGTGGAGCTGGCCTCTGGCGAGCGCATCGAGGCCCGGGCCTTCATCGCCTCCGGGCTTAACCCGCAGCAGACTTTCTTGGATCTGCTGGACGCGGAGGCGGTCCCACCGCCAACGCGCGAGGGCGCTGCCGGCTTCCGCTACAACCAGATCGCGCCGTTGTTCTCCTTGAATCTGGCGCTCCGGGAGCCGCCGCGATATGCGGCCGCGGAGCATCGGCCTGAATTGAACAGTGCCTTCATGGTCATCCTCGGCCTGGAGCGGATGGACCAGTTCTACGAGATGGCCATGGCCCACGAGCAAGGAGAGATCCCACCCCCGATCATGTGGGGAGCGTGTCCGACTCTGTTCGACCCCAGCCAGGCACCTCCGGGTCGACACACGGCATTCATGTGGGAGAAGCTCCCCTACGCATTACACGGGGACGCCTCGAACTGGGACGCGGAACAGGAGGCGCACGGCCGAGCGATGCTGGCCTTCTGGACGCGTTTCGCCCCCAATCTGGCCGAACACGGAACTGTGCTGGATGCGTTCACCCGCTCGCCCCTGGACACCGAACGCAGCCTGCCGAACATGTGCCGCGGAGACCTGCTCGTCGGGTCATTGTCGTACGGACAGGTCGGCTACCACAGGCCGTTTCCCGGCGCCGGTCAGTATCGGACCCCTGTCGGCGGCCTCTACCTGTGTGGTGGGTCAACGCATCCGGGGGGCAACATCACGGGCTTGTGCGGCTACAATGCCGCCGCAGTGCTGGCCTCCGACCTGGGCCTGGACATGTGGTGGAATCCTCCCCAGGTGGAGCGCGCCTGGCCAGCTCGGTGAAGCCCGGTCGCCCTGAGCAAGAAATGCGTGGTATCCGCACCTCTGCCGGGTGGGCCAGGTTCGTGGGCCAATCAGACGCTCTTGACCATGTGCCGACATAACCTTGATAACCATGCAGTTTGGCCGTCGCGTTCTCACCGCCGGGCC
>CAVRFS010000087.1:0-78655 GCA_963720335.1 uncultured Planctomycetota bacterium
CACTGAGATCCTCGCCTGAGATACGTAGCATGCGTCCAACGCGACCATTACCATCGGCCCTCGGCAACGATAGACTGATCCCATGATCCGAATCCGCTTCACCGACCTGGACGCCAAGAAACGGGCATTGGGTTGCCTCGCCGGGCGATTCCCTTTTACGAGCTGGGCGACGGGCGGATGCTCGTCCCGGAAGGGGGCTGGGCTTCCTGGCCACCGAGAACATATCTTTCCAGGTCGAGGGTCCCGCCACGTATGAGCAGATCACTCCGGCGCGACGAGGTCCTGCCGCCGATCCGGCGTGCGGGTTCCGGGGACACGACACTCAATTTATCGATGGGAGTTAGGTATGGTGTCCAAAGAGCCTGTGAGTGCCTCTCCCGCCCGCCCTGAGCGGGACGACGATGCCGAACGCCTTCGTGGTGTCGTCGCCTTGCCCCACCAGCGGGACATTCTCTTTACCGATGAAGTCGAGCTCGATGCGGGCACGCTTCCACACTGGCGTCCCCACATCATCATTGACGAGCGTCGCCTCACCGACGACGACCATGAGTGACCTCTGGTATGAAACGGTCGGTCCCGAGTGCGGGTTCCGGAACCTGGCACCAAGATTTAACCTTATTCAGATCCTATTAGGGCGGTGTCAAGTTGCTTCTCGAAGTAAATTTCCTCCCTGCCGTCGATATACGCGCATGTTGCGGAGAACTCCTGACGGTGTCGTGAGGGAACGTTCGAGAAGGACGAACTCGCTGTCACCGGAGGTCAGGACTTTCTATACTCATCGCCGCGTTCGGGAGAATACAATCGCAGCAGGACGCCGAAGTCCTTGTAATCTTCATCGGCCCATCCGCCCTCCTCGCCGTCATTGTTAACTTGCAAGACAATCTCGTCCCTGCTCTCGAGCTTCTTGGAATAGTAATCGCCTCCGTGATATGAGCTGTTGCGTGGCTCTAACTCGATACCAAGCGTCTTCTCGACCCGAATTCGGGACGCCTCCAAATCACCATCCTTAAATCCATACAAATCTTCGATGCTCATAATTATTCCTCTCGCTTCAAGGGACCCAGATGGAGGGTCGCTTGAGTGCGGACTCGATTGAATCAAACAGCATGAACTCGACAGAGCGTCCAGCGAGGCTGCTCAATTGACCCTGCAGAACCGAAAGTCCAAGATCCTCCAAATTTTTTCGGCCGAAAGCGGTCCGATTCTCGT
Organism: uncultured Planctomycetota bacterium; assembly: GCA_963720335.1. Classification (GTDB taxonomy): domain Bacteria; phylum Planctomycetota; class Planctomycetia; order Isosphaerales; family Isosphaeraceae; genus CAVRFS01. Next base: position 1,210 of record CAVRFS010000087.1, read on the forward strand.
CCCGTCTTTCGCCTTGAGGTTCAAGGCTTTGGCCTTCTCAAAAAGATCAGAACCCGCCAGTGCGATGTCAAAATCGCTTTGGCGGCCCACATCGAACGGTTTGCCGGTGCTGTAACTGCTTCCCGTTACAGCGCTTCCCTGGAACAGGGGCTGTGTCCCTTCAGGTACTGTGCTTCTCAGGAGGCTGCCGAATTGCTGGAAGTCCTCGGCGCCGTTGAAGCCATGCGGGATGGGATTCCCTTGGTCGTCCACCTGGAGCGGCCTTTTGACGGTGTTGCCTTGGCCGTTGCGTACAAGGCTCGAGGCGATCCCGCCCGCCCCGATGAAGAACGTGTGAAGCTTCCTGAACTCCAGATTATACAGTTCGATGAAGCCGGGGCAAGTCGGGCCGACACAATGACGGTTGACAGTGTCGTGCGAACTTTCTCTCGCGGGTACGATGGAATGTTGCATCCACTCCACGACTCTAGTGTCGTGGCCCCAATAGAAGCGCGAAAAGGCGAATGTTCTCATCGTTGTCCTCCGGCACAATTGGACGACTCTTTGTTGTGGTCCCAATGAAGCGAGGGCAATAAGTACCGGCTTGGGCTCGGGTCCACTCGTTGCGTTTTGTTTCGTCAAATGGGGTTGCCACCTGCCATTAAGCCGCTAAAATTTAAGAACTGGTTGGCGAACACGTTTCGACGCCTTAAAGTTTCAAAATGTGTAGTTATGAGGAATATATGGAAGACCTTATTCTAGAATTGAAACTGGGTGCGTTTGTGAGTTGGTGGTCGGTGAACCCCGATGCATTGCGCGAAGACATGAGAGTGTGCTCTCGTCGGAAGCTCGCGAAGGATGTGAGGGGGAGGGCGCCGAGGAAGCGGATATGTTATCCACGATGACAGTGGAGAAGAGCGACCCTTTGATGAATTCCTTAAGATTGCTCTGGCGAATATGCGTCAGGGTGACCAATCAACGAAGCTTGGACCAGGAAAGCCCCCGAGCTGGCGATCCCCTTGCGTCGAAGAATCTCGATTGCCGAGTTGATGACGGCACTATGTCTGTTGTTAACCTGCCGCTACTTGCTCTGAATTCTCGCTCGGCTTCACCGAACGGCCTCGATTCTTTCCGGAGAGCTGGGCGATACGATTACTCACACGCTGGTTAGCCTGCATACGCAATCCACAGCGCCGCCGGTGGCCGCCCCGCTACCTGAAGGAAACGCCTAGCCGCTCCTCTAGGAGTCGTTTGAGTAAAAAGACCTCGATATTATTCGGAGCATCGTCTCGCGAAAGGAAAAACTCCTTATAGGGCTTGGCGGGTGAGTTTGGCTTGATGACCAACTTCCGAGTGTCGCCTCCAATCGCCGTCACAATTGCTCCGTTTTCCAAGTCCGTGTCCCAGCAAACGATATACCGAACGTTGTTAAGCGAATGATTGAACGACCCGGTCAGTAGCTGCTTGCACTCAACATAAAACTTGGCAGCATCATCAAATGAAAGGTCACTCACCTCGCGAGCTAGAAGGTCGAATCCGGACGCATTGTTCCAATCAAGCACGCGGAACGGGAAGATCTCTGGGGCTATGGCGAGCAATTGTGCGAGAATCGCCACTACGCCGAGTTCCCGGTGAGGCTCGCGAAGATCGACCGATTTATAGGTCACGGTTCGGGCATTTTTCGCCTGCTTGACACGACGTGCGTAGTCCTTCTTTTCCTGTTCTCCGGTCCTTTCGCCGAATTCCTCTTCGTCCAACGCCTCCAACAAATCCCTAACGCCTTCGTCTTCGAGAATCTCCCTGGCGATTTCCACAATCTGTTCATTAATTGCCGCACGGATCTCCGGCGGCGTAGGGCCTATGGATGTTCTGTCTGCCGACAGACGGATAGCTTGGCAGTTGAAGAACGCATGGAACTTGAGAAACTCGGTCCCTTTTCCGGGCAGCAGCACATTCACCCTCTCGGCCGGAATGAAGTCCTTGCACACCCAGATCCCGTACCGCTCGGCTACCTTGTACGACCCAACTGGAGCCTTGTAACCTTGCCGTCGCACCATGGGGTTTCCGTACTTGACCCGGTTCCCTTCGATTGAAAAGGCTGCCTGCCAGCGAGAAGCCGGAAACTTTTTGAGCGTGCCCTCCCTTACAAAGCGTCGGCAGTAAAGATCCGTTGGGCTTGTCCTCTTCGTTCTCGCGTTTTGCGCAATGATTTCCCATCAAAGCACTCTTCGGGGAATTGATGGCCGAAGGCGAGCAACTCCGACTTCGCCGTCGGATCCTGCCCGTGCTTCATACAGTCAAAGCCCAACCCACGAAGCTCAAGACTCAGACCGCTAAACCGGGACTTGTCAGGGTGTATCTCGGAAACAACGTCCAGAGCAGGGGTTCGATCGATCCAAATTTCGTGAACCAGAAAATGTAATCACGAAGTTGTTCATGCCCAAGCTTTGAACCATCATTGTGATTGTATCCGAATATTTTAATAATCTGTTCCTGGGGTGCCGGTCTCCTTAACGCTAAAGTCGTACTGGGGCGGCTCGCCACTCGATGGTTTGTGAATCCGCTCTAGATGTCTCTCGCTGACTGCGTGCAGGTTGACACCGGTCTTCTTGTCAGTTGTCCAAACCTCGACCTTCCGACTGTTCAGGTATATCTTAGTACCAAACCCCTTTTCGCCTATTAGAGGTTCGGCGTCTTCGCTGCCATCTTTTTTTAGGTCGGTCTTTTCAGAGTCTCCCAAGTTAAAGAACCGCGCAAGCATGCTCTCGTTCATGCCGTTACCATCATCCGTGATGGTGATTTGGATCTCCGGCTGGCCTCTGGAACCCGTCACCTGGTCGATGAAAACGGTCATCTTGGCTGCCGCAGCGTCAATCGAGTTGCTTATTGCTTCCCGGACAAACTCCAAGGGATCGGAGAAGTTCGTGATGATATTACGGTATACATTGGCAGCTGTTTACGATCGCGGTGTTCGTCGGCATCAGCGTTTCCATTCATTGACGGACTGCGCAAACACTTCGATAGTGCTGTCGGGACAGGCAAGACACCCTTCAGCAGGGGATTGCGCAATCAAATTCTCGGTTCTGCGCGTATAGGATCCTGCCTTGGCTTCCGAGAGCACAAGGACGCTCGAAGCCATCTTCAGGATTAACCCTTCTTAAGGTAGCGAATTGAACCTCATTCATCAAGCTTCCGCAGGAATCCTATGCTGTTGAGCAGGGTGCCGGAGATCTTGGTAAGGTGTTTTCGACGTGAGGCGGCGTACATTTAAACGCACGGCGTGGGTTGGATTCGAACCGTCGGCGCGTTCCGGCGACACCACACTCAATTTATCGATGGGAACTAGGTATGGTATCCCCAGAACCTGACCGAAGGTCTGGAATGAGGCGGAACAGACGCTTGATGCGTGCGACCTGGACCTGACACTCGGAAACTGAGAGGCCGAGCCCATTAGCGGCGACCGGTCGGGTGGCGGTGGCCCAGAACTCGTAGACGTTCCGGGGGACCGGGCAGAGAACCTGGCCGCTGCCGTGCGACGCGTTGATCGCCGTATCCACGGTGGCGAAGGCTGGGTCTGCGGCGATGGCGTACCGCAGGAGGATATTGGTGTCGAGGAGGATCAAAGTTGGGCGTCTTCCCGCTCGCGATAGATGGTCTCCCGGCTGTCGTCGAGGACAAACCCTTGGGGATATCGGCCGACCCGGCTCTCGGCATCCCGCTTCCAGGCATCGAGCTCGGCGTGCCAGGCATCGCCAGTCGATGGCTGCGACGGCTCGGGTGCGGAGGTGTCGGTTCGGCGAGCTGGTCAAGAGCCGGCTTTACGAGATCATCGATGGAGATGTTGAGGGCGGCGGCTTTGGCGGCAAGCCGCTGGAAAGTACCTTCCGGGACGGTCAGGTGGTGGGGCATTGGATTCTCCATCGAAGGCGCTGTTCATGGCTCCAAGTCGTGGAACAAAGCCACGGCCCGATCGGTCGCGGCCTGCACCTCGGCGTCAACCAGTTGTTCCAATTCCGCCTCTTCCTGAGCGCCATGCGGGAGTTCCCGGCGACCGCCTCACGCTTCAATGCCATCAGATCTTCCAGCCGCCGCCTCTGCTCGGCGCTAAATAATCGGTCCGGACTCATGTTCCGAACAATCACGAATGTGTCGGCGTCTTCTACGGGAAGTTGCGAAGCGAGCGCATTGAGAGCCTCGCCAGCCGTGCGTCCCATGGCCGTATTCCGCCCGGACACGGCGCGATATGGGAGGCTCTCGGAATCGACTGGCTCGTGATATACGGCGACTTTGGTCATGGCGTCGCTCCCTTCTTACATCTTCTGTAGTCTACCACCCACGAGGACTCGCGGACAATCCTCGCAATGGCTTGGCCTTTCCATCATGCAGTGCATCGATTCAAGACGAGCACGAGCCGTTTATCGTCGTCAGAATGCGTGCAGTCTGGCAAGAGCTCGATTCCCCAGAGAACGTGGACCGTGATCGCGGTCATCAGGGTTACTTCGCGGAGATCAAATAGCTGAGGAGGTCCGCCATCGCCGCGACGTCGACCTGCTTCTCCAGGCCCTCCGGCATGAAGGACAGGCCGGTGCCGCGCAGCTCTTCGATGTCCAGGCGCAGGACCGTCTCCTCGACGCCGTCCGGCTTGCGGATCGTCAGGCTGTTGGCCGTCTCCGCCGCGATCATGCCGGTCAGAACACGGCCGCTCGTCGTGACGAGGATATAGCTAAGAAACTGCGGCTTGACGTCGCGGTTGGGGTCGAGGATGTTCAGCAAGCACCGCCTCCCGGCCGCGGTCGCCGATGGCGGAGAGGTCGGCACCGACCTCCTGACCAACCCCTTCGAGGCGGTGGCACGACGAGCAGTGGGTTTTGAAGACCGCCTTGCCACGCTCGCGGTCACCCTTCCGTTGTAGGGCCTTCTGATAAGTCGCGACCACGTCCTGGCGTCGGGCCAGACCGCTCGCGAAAATCTTGGCGGCTCGTCGCCGCACTTCGGCAACGGGATAGTTCTTGAGGAGATCCAGGCGCGCGGGGTCCACGTCGGTGCGGCCCACATTGCCCTTCTCGACCGCGTCGAGGAACGCGCCGATCCAGGCGGTCCGGGCGAAGAGCGCCTCGGTGGCTGTCGCACGTAGCTTGGGACTCATACCCGGCCATCCCTGGAGCAGGAGCGAGGCGACCCGAGCGTCATCGAAGCGGGCCAGCGTCTCGATGGCCGCCGTCTGGACTTCCGGCGGCTGACGCGAGGCAAGCAACTCGGACAGCAAGGCCTGCACGTCATCGAACGGAGCGAACCGCAAGGAGCGGACGGCGGCGGCCCGTGCGGTCGTGCGGTTTCTTCTCGTCGACCGCGGTTTTGCGGGCGTCGGCCAGAAGCCCGGCAAGGATGACTCCGACCTTGCCGGCGTCGGCTCCGGCTGAACTTGGCCAGCGCCGCGGCCGGCATCCGGCTCAGCAATGCGGCGACGATGTCACGAGAGAGGGCCTGATCACCGGCCGGTGGACCATCCACCGCCTTGAGGACGGCGGCCAGATCGTCCGGACGTCCGGTGGCTCCGCACTGGGCGGCCAGCGTCGATCAGGAAGGCACGGCCGTGCGTCGCGTCGCGGAATGGGGCGTTGCCGGCCAGTTGCCCGAAGACCTCGCCGGCACAGCCCGACACGGAGCTGAGGATCGCCACGCGCATCCAGGAGTCCGCGCCGTCGCGGACCGCCAGCGCGGCGAGGGCCTTCGACGGTTTCGTCCCCGGCAGCTCACCGAGCGAAAATGCCGCCTGGTAACGGACCAGCGGGTCGGGGTCGCCGGCCATTTCCTCCAGCCGATCTTGAACCCTTGCCTCGACCTTGCAAAAGGGTTCCGCCAGTCGAAGCGCGAGTTCGCGGACATGCGGCTCCGAGTCGCTCAGCGCGGCGAGCACGAGGTCCGGATCCAGTGCTCCCAGCCCCGCCAGCGCGGACAGGGCGTGCGCCCGCCCCAGCGGTGTCCTGGAGTGGACCGCGAGCTGTCGCAAGGGGGGGACTGCGGACCGGTCTTGCCGCTGGTACAGCAACCGCGACGCCGTGTCGCGGTGCCAGCCGTTGGGGTGCTCCAGCAGCGCAACCAGCTCGGCCGTGGTTGCCTTGCTCACCGTGCGTCTCTTCGGCTCGTGACCGTCCGGCACGACGCGCCAGATGCGTCCACGATCGACCCCGCTGGCGGCATCCATGTGCTTGAGGATCCGCGGAGGCAGAAAGGCGGCCCCTTCGATCAGCTCGCGGCACATGTCGATGATCCAGAGGCAGCCGTCCGGCCCGTTGGCCATCTGCACCGGGCGGAACCAGTTGTCGCGAGAGGCGAGGAATTCGCGGCCCTCCTCGGCGCTCTTGGCCACCACCCGCACGCCGTCCGGCACGGCGAGGGCACGATGGACGAGGTTGTTGGCCACGTCGCCGACGAACAGGTTGCCCCGGAACTCGGGCAGGAAAGGCGTCGCCACGGTAAACCGTCACGCCGCTACCGCCCGTGAAGAAGCCGGACGGGGATCCCCCCTCGTCGGAGCCCGGGACGATCCCTTGGCTCCGAAGTCGCGTCCGGAGCGCCCGCCACGGTTCGACCGGGCTGACGCGGAACAGCTTCGTATATTTGCCGAGCCGGCGCGATGTTGACCGCGGCGGGCGGGGCCTGGAGATACGGGTTGCGGGCGAGGTAACGACTGTCGTACATCACGAGTTGGAACGGGTCGCTGTTCCCGCAGACGTAGGTCCGGCCCCAGTCGTCCCGGCTCATCCCGTGCTGCCCGCCGCCGCCGGTCAGCTCGAACGTCTCGCCGCGCGGGTCAAAGACCAAGCCGTGACCGCGGACCGAAACCGTCTTCGCCTCCGCCTGGTCGGCGCCGGCGGATGTCGCCGCCGTCAAGGCTGGTCGAGACGTGAAAGCGGTTGTCGAGCCCCCAGCGGAACGAGTTCAGCATCCCCTCGCCGCCACGGTCTTTCCCGAAGCCGGTGAAGACGACGCGGCGCACGTCGGCCTTGCCGTCGCCGTCGGTATCCTTCAGGTAGAGCAGATCGGGAGCGGACCCGACGTAGACGCCGCCGTCCCAGCAGGCGACGGCGGTCGCCATCGGCACGTCGGCGGCGAAGAGGGTGCTCTTCTCGTAAACGCCGTCGCCGTCGGCGTCTTCCAGAAGGCGGATGCAGCCTCTGCCGTGGGGCTTCGTGGCGGCGTACTCGTTGTACTCGGGGAACTCGGCGACGTAGAGCCGTCCGTCCTCGTCGAAGTCCATGGCGACCGGGCTCCGCAACAGCGGCTCGGCGGCCGCCAGCTCGACGCGGAAGCCGGGTCGGACGACGAACGCCTTCTGGGACTCGGCCGGAGTCTTTCGGTGGAACCCGAGGCAGCTCGGCGGCATAGTCCTTGTCAGCGGCGTCTTTCTTCGCGGGGGGTTCGCTCCCGCCCAGGGCGGCCAGAGCAAAGGCAGCCCCCACGACCGCGGCGAGAAGCGGCGGTGTGCGATCCATGGTGATGAGTCTAACTCCCTTGAGGGGCCTCGGTCCCGATCCGACGATACATGTCGATGGCTCGATCGAACGCCCGGCGGGCTTCGACACGCTCAGCCCGGCGCGATCGTGCGGCCCCGGGTCGTCCAGAGTTGCTCGACAACGTCCTGGCACCACAAGGCGCTCCGGCGCGAGGCGCGGATGGGTTGTTTGCCGATGAGGACGTCGACCGGGTTCGTGTGCAGTTGAGGGAAATGGCGAAGGGCAACCCAGCTACTCCTTTCGACCTTGACTCGGAAATCAAGCTCGTGAACCCGGTCGTCCGCCGGTACGTCGCGGCTGGCGACTGCTTTGCCATTGACCACCAGCTCGACTCGGCGGGACTCGCCTTTCGCTGTGAACTCGCCATCGCGCCTTGGTCCGTGCAGGTTGACGGTATCGCCGACGAGCTTCTTGCCTCCGGCCGGAACGATGCCTCCATAGGCCACGGCGAGCGGTGTCCGAGCGGCGAATGCGACCTTTGCCTTGACAGCGACCGTCTCGGGTTTCGGCAGCTCGAGGCGATCGCCAGGTCGTTTGCCGCCAACGGTGAACTCAAGGGCGTGTGCAAAGCCGTCCGAGACATACGACCGGCCGCCGGCAAGCCCCGCGCACCAGGCATCGAAGTCGAGAGACTTGCTGTCGCCGAGCCGGACGTAGACACGACCCTGGCCGACCCTCAACCCGCTCATGCAAGGGAAGTCGGTCTCGCCGCTGACCTTGAGCGGGAACCCGCAGTTGAGTAGGTGGTACCACATGTTCCATTCGGCGATCCGCGGCGTATCCATGGCGCTCATGAAGTCGCAGACCCCCTCAGGCACCGACACGACGACCTCCATCGCACCAACCCCGTTCATCTCAGGGATCGCGAAGTTGGGCAGGGTCTCGGCGGCCCGATCGTGGGCTACCTCCAGTTCCGCGCGTGTCAGCACTCCGTCGCGGTCCGTGTCTGCCGTGGCGAACTCGCCTGGAATGAGGCCACCGGCGGCTTCGGCGAATGTGAGCGAGCCATCCGCGTCCTTGTCGAGGGCCGTCAGCAGTCGCTGGGCGGCGGCCTTCGCGTTGATCTCCAGTCCCGAGCCCGAGTGGGCGTAACCCGTGACGGCCCCCTGTGCCTTGGCCCAGCGAAGCACGGGCGTGGTCCAGGTCGGCCAGCCCTTGGTCGCGGTGCCGTCCGAACCAGGGAAGGTCTGGTCGCGGAGATTCAAGCAGGCAGACGTGTCCGAGCGCCTGCGAGCCGAAGCCGCTGACCTCGACGTCGTACTTGATCAAGGTCAGCGGCTCGCTCAACCCGGTGGGGCGAGGGCTCGAAGAACCGGCGCTGGTAGTCGTAGCACGGACCCCAGGTCAACACGCAGCCGACGTTCAACCCTTCGCCTTTGACCTGGAGGAACATGTCCTCCGGGCCGACCCCTTGCGTCGGGTCGGTGTAATGGGCACAGCCGGCGGCGTGGATGTGGTGGTCGCCGCTGAAATAGCCGTGGACCTTCGGGTCGATCCAGCGTTCGAGGCGGACGTCGAGGGTTGCTCCATCCCGGTCGGGGACGGTCAGCTCCCGGCTCTGAAGCCGGTACTCCGGGCCTCGGCCGTAGGTCACGGTGATCCGGCCCGGCGGCAGCAACACGACGCCACCATCGGCGCGGTAGATCTGCCGCTGGAAGAAGAGGTCGGGGGCCGTCCGCTTCGGCTGCGGTGGGTAGACCCGGCCCGAGGAGTCGACGAAGGTGAAGTGTGCGACAGTCGGCGCGCCGTCGTGATCGTGGACGCCGGAGTTTCACCGCGATACCCGGACGGACGGTGAACAGGATGGGGACCTCGCCCCGGAAGCCGAGGTCCTGGGTCCCCTGGCCAACGTCGAAGCCAATTACCGCTTCTCGCTGGCCCGACTCGCTGCTGTAGAGCAGGGCGACCGCATATTCGACCCGAAGCCCGCTGAGGTTGGCGGTCATCGGTTGGGCCGTCACCATCTCCGCCTGGAGGAACCGCCCGGGCGCACCGCCGGGGACTTCCCCAAGCTTCAAGTGCCTTTGGTCCTGCCTGATCATACTCAGGTCGGCCGCGCCTGCCGTGACCGGCCCCGACTGCGGACTGCTGATCCGGAGCGATTTGGTGGTGGCGGCCTCGTTGATCACCTTGACCAGGATAGGCGTGTATCCTCCCTGCTGGAGCATCGCCGGGGCCGCTCCGCGCCCGACCTTGACGCGCTCCTCCGGGTTGATGGTCGTGGTCAGCAGCACTTGTGGGTCGAGACATTTCTGAAGGCCGATCGCGTCGCGTTCCTCAGCCGCCTTCGCCAGCTCGGCCACGGTCTTGTCCGGCAACGGTGCCCCGAGGGACTCCATCGCGCGGACCACGCGCTGGACGTTCGCGCCCAAAGGCTGCCCCTCCACGGCCACGGACTGCTGGGCCCGAGCGGTTGACACGGAAACCCATCAGCGCAAGCGCGGCGGAAAGCACAACCGCATTCCAGATCGATCGCTTATGAGGTCTTTGCATGCCGGACTCGCCGTCTTGCGCGATGAGGGCCACCGTATCTCGGCATCATAGACCACATGACGGCTCGCGGCCAGCACCGTGTGCCGCGTCTCGCTTGTCGTCACAGGCTTCAGACCGGAGAAGCGAGCCGCTCGACAGTGGCTGGCCAACGAGGCGTTGGCGCAGTGCCGATCTTGTCGTCGAGCGCGGGCCCGGCACTAGGGATCGGCACTGCGTGCTTCCCTCGTTAAACCCAACCCAGGCCGATGAGTCGTGAAGGGACGGGGTGGATCGACGGCCTCGCGATGAAATCCGCTTCATCCGAAGAATGAAATCCGCTTCATCTGGCAGACTCGCCTCCCGCCGTTCTGCCGGCTGTGATGTAATTGAAGACTTCGGCGTCCTATCCAAGCCGTCGGCGGTCGACGACAGAAACTCGCGGGTGATCATGAGACAGCGCGTCTTGCTGGTTGAGGACGACACGAGCCTCGCCCGATCGATCGTCGACGGTCTATCGGACGAAGGCTTCGCCGTTTCGCACGTCGCTGATGGCGACTCGGCCCGCGAGGCGCTGCGGGCTGGCGACTGGGACCTCGTCATCCTCGACTGGTGGCTGCCCGGCCAGGACGGTCTGGAAGTATTGAAGGGCCACCGCCGCGAGCGTGGGAACACGCCTGTACTCTTCCTCACGGCGCGCGACGCAGTCAGCGATCGTGTGCGCGGTCTCGACGACGGCGCCGACGATTACCTGTGCAAGCCGTTCGCCTTCGAGGAGTTGCTGGCCCGCTCCCGGGCCCTGATTCGTCGCGGACGCGCGGCCGAGGTCATGACGCTCTCCTATCGCGACTTGCGCGTGGACCTGGCCGAGCAGAAGGCCGAGCGCGACGGCCATCCCTTAAATCTGACTGCCAAGGAGCTGGCCTTGCTCGTCTTCTTCCTCCGCCATCCCGACGAGATCCTGTCGCGGTCACGGATCTACGGGCACGTCTGGGGCGAGGACTACGATTTTGTCTCCAACACGCTGGACGTCCACATCAAGGAGCTGCGCCGCGCTCGAGGTCCGGGGCCCGCGGCTGATCCAGACGGTCCGAGGCCGGGGTTACCTGCTCGGCGATCCGCCCATGCCCGCGGTGGAGGAGTCCCCATGAAACTGGCCACGCGTGTCTCGGTCGCGTTCCTCGTCGCACTGGCGCTGGCCCTCGGCGCGTTTTCCGCAACCCTCTATTACGTCGCCGGGCTCCGACTGAGGCTCGCGCTGGACCAGGAGCTGGAGGCGACGCTCGACCGCTTCCCGAATCGCCCCGAGGGCGCGACCGACCGCGTGACCTGGGCCATCTACGACGAGACGGGGCGGAGGGTCGAGGGCACGCCGAGCGCCGGCCGGGCGATGATCCTGGACGGCCGCGACCTCGGCCCGCTGGCGGTGGACGTGGCGACGACAATCGAGGGGCCCGACGGCCTGCGCTGGCGGGTGCTCGCGCGGAGGATCGGCGGCGGACGTCCAGCGCGCGGGCCGCACGAGGCCAAGGGCAAGGAACACCGCCCGCGGCCGTCCGGGCGGGACGAGCACAAAGGCTCGGCGCCGGACCGCGAACGCCCGGCTCGCGTGCTGGCCGCGTGGGCCTCGCAGGAGCCGGTGGAAGCCGAGATCCGATGGCTGGCGGCCATCCTGCCCTTGATCTCGCTGGGCCTCTGGGCCCTGGCCGCGGCGATCGGCCGTCATTTCGCCCGCCGCGCCCTCGCCCCGCTGGCCCGCATGGCCGAGTCGGCCCGCTCCATGCCCTTTGACGATGGCCGTCTGCCCAGCCCGGGAACCCACGACGAGCTGGAGGACTTCGCCCGCAGCTTCAACGGGCTGCTCGACCGCCTGTACGTGGCGCTGAGCGACAGCGGCAGTTCACCGGCCACGCGTCGCACCAGCTCCGGACCCCGCTGGCCGCCCTGATCGCCGCGATCGACGTCGCCCGCCGCCGGCCGCGCACCGCCGAGGAGCTTGAGGGCGTCCTTGACCGGCTCCGCGACGACGCCGCCCGGCTCTGGCGGGTCGTCGAAGCGCTGCTGTTCCTTGCCCGGTCCGATGCCGAGGCTGGCCTGCCCGACCTGGAGCGACTTGACCTGGCCGCCTGGGCCACCGACCACCTCCGCACCTGGTCCGGACACGAGCGGGCGGCCGACCTGCGCATCAACGGGCACGCCGCGGAGCCGCTCTGGGTCCGGGCGCACCGCCCGCTACTCGGCCAGTTGCTGGATAGCTTGCTGGAAAACGCGTCCAAGTACAGCGGACCGGGCACGCCGATCGTCATCGACGCCTGGAGCGAGACCGACGCCATCGCGCTGGCGGTGGAGGACCACGGCTGCGGCATCCCGGCCCAGGACCTCCCGCGCGTCTTCGAGCCGTTCTATCGAGCCGAGTCGGCCCGCCGGCTCGGCCGCGCGGGGGTAGGGCTGGGCTTGGCCATCGCTCAGCGCATCGCCGAGACGCACGGCGGCACGATTGCCGCGGAGAGCGAGTCGGGCCATGGCAGCCGCTTCGTGCTCCGCCTGCCCAGGCGCCGGCGCCGCACGTCGCCCCGGCGGTCGTCGATCGCGCGCGAGACGGTCGCTCCGACTCCGGCGTGAGTGGTCGCGCACTAACCACGCGGATGGTCACTCCTGCAATGCCGCGTTTCCATGCCTCGTCTTTCACGTTCACCATGGCCAGGACGAAAAGGCTGTGATCCGACGTGGGAAGTTCCGTTTACCCTGAGAATACGGTCCACTTCTAACAATCACGCGAGCATGCGGACTCCATTTTCATGGGGTTGGTTTCCGCCCCGGCGGCAAGACCGTTCGTATGGGCCGACGGAATCCTGGGCAACCTATTTCCTGCCGGTCGGCTCATCGTGGTACCGCCAGGGAGGACGCCCTGGATCCGACACCCTCCAGCGGATAGCCATCCGTGTAAAAAGCCGCCGACGCTGGCAAGAGTTGGAGACGTCGGCTTGCGGAGATACGACCGCCGCCGTCTGGTATGATACCATCGACTTGCCTGTTGACAGCGTTGACGACGCAGGAGTTTCTAAATGGATGATCTCACGCGAACGCCCCCACCGGCTTCTTTACTCGCCCCCCAAGGGGCCACGACGATTGCCGCCCGCACCTGCCTGCTCGAAGGTCCGGCCTTCGACGCGGACGACAACCTGTTCTTCAGCGACATCTTCGGCAACCGAATCTATCGAATGACGCCGGATGGTACCCTCTCCGTCTTCCGCTCCGACAGCGGACGCACCAATGGCAACACCTTCGATGCTTTGGGACGGCTGATTAGCTGCGAAGGCGCGGAGCAGGGTCCTGGTGGGCGGCCGGCGTGTGGTGCGCACCGACATCAAGACCGGCCAGGTCGAGGTTCTCACCGACCACTTCGAGGGGAAGCGGTATAACAGCCCCAACGATGTCGTGGTGGACATTCATGGTTGCATATGGTTCACCGATCCATACTACGAAAAGGACCGCTCGGTTTTGGAAATGGACAATGAGTCGGTCTATCGAATTGATCCCGGCGGCAATGTCATGCGGGTGCTGACTCAGCCTCAGATCGAGCGGCCCAATGGCCTGGCGATCACGCCCGATGCCCGGACGCTCTACGTCATCGACAGCCATAGCCGGCCCGGCGGTAATCGCAAGGTTTGGGCTTTCGACGGGGTCGAGAACGGCAAGCTTCGCGACCAGCGCCTCGTGTTCGACTTCGGCAAGGGCCGGGGCGGCGACGGCATGCGGCTCGACGAACAGGGTAACCTGTGGATCGCCGCCGGGATCATGTTTCCCCGCCACGCAGGCGAGACGTCCGATGTGCCGCCTGGCGTCTACGTCATCACGCCAAAAGGTGAACTGCTCGGCCGCATCCCAATTCCCGGAGGACCTGTGCACGAACTTGGCCTTCGGCGGCCCTGGGCGCAAAACCCTGTACGTCACGGCCGGCAAAACGATCTACAAGGTCCCGCTGGCCGTCTCGGGCCACGCGCTGTATCCGCCGATGGAGCCTCGCGGGCCGCGCCAAGAACCAGGACGATGAAGCAACGGGTCTGCGTTCGGCAGTTTCACAGGTAGAACGTCTTCACATCGCCTTCGAACGGGTTGCCCATACTTCTCAAGCCTGCGCCGTGACCGCAGCACGTCATCCGAGGTCCCAGTCATGCTCATCTTCGGTTATCGGGCAATCGTCAGTTTCGTAATCCGGAGGCATCAGCTCCCAGAGTCCATTCTGATGCAACCAGATGGGATCGGCATTCCTCGCGATGAATTCATCGACGGGCAGTCCGTCAATCAACTGAGGTCGCGGAACCCGTTTCTGCTTGCCGTTGATAAAGATGATCATCGAAGTTCTTCTTTCGCTCGCGACGTGCTCGCCTTTCGGCCGCGGTTCGCTTGCGCTTTGGCTTGGGCTCTTTGCGTTTCTTCTTCGACTTCAACGTTGTTGCCTCGCACTTCGAGATGACGATTCGCCGTCATACTGCGGCGGAGATTTGCCCACTCGCTTGATCACGCGCGGATACGTGACGGTCGGGATGGCTTGCTCAATCTTCTCGACCTGAACTTGATGATACCAGTTGTCGCCGAAATCGAACCAGTAACCGAAGGCGCGATGCAATTTCAGATCCAGGTCGTCGAGCTTTGTCGTGCGTGCATCGTGATGGCCTTTCTTCTGTCGCCCCGGAACGGGAACTCCATAGTCGGGTCCGTTGGGATCGTGCGGACGCTTGCCCAATTGAAACTCATAAGCATGATCATCGGAACGGTCATATGCCTTGAGGATGGCATGGTGCAGTTGTTCCAGCGTCTGGTCGCCGCGGATTTCAATCACGCGGCTGATTTGCTTGTTGCGAGAACTTTCCGCTGGTGGGCCCAGCCACCAAATAAACCATAACGACGTACAAGTTCGCCGGAGGCGCTGCCACGGGGCTCGCTTGCTTGTGCGGACGCGTTGAACTCGCCGGCTGCTTGCGATTGTTCCACGGCGGAATCTCGTCGTCCGGCACGAGCAACTGGACCGCGCGGGGCTGACCCGGCTGGCGTAAGATCAACCCTTTTTTCTCCAGCATCTTAATCATCTGATTGACCGCCGGCGGCGAGACGCACATCGCAGCGGCGATGTCTGATTCGGCGGGCGGATAGCCGTGCAAACTGGTGTAGGCGTGAATATACGCCAGATAACGGCCCTGCGTCGGAGTGAATTCAGCCATGATACGGTCCTGCTCGTGGGATTTCCCAGTCTTCGACCGCGAGACCAGGATCCCTGTTGAATTCGCTTGTGTTATGCGTTACCAGCGTGCAGGTGTTAGCCAACGCGATGGCTGCGATTTGCATGCCATAAGGACCGATCACCTGGCCAAGCATCTCGAGACAGCGGCGGACAGTAACGAAGTGATCGGCCGCGGTATCAGTATATGGCAAGCTCGGGAACGGTGCCATCAGTCCATCGACAGCCGAAAGGCGCGATCCCGGCTCCGGTCGAGTATTTGGTGACTGACTATGGCCGGTCGTTGTTGCCCTCGGTTGACGATGTTCGCCAATGGGGCCGAGCCCATCTGGAGCGAACGGCCTTTCAGCCAGACGCGCCGGTGAGAGTTTCATGAGTGTCGCGAACAGATCGGCCGGATCATCGCCGTTTGATCGCCTTCGTAACGCCGCCCTTTCCAACAGCCTTCTCAGCACACTCGGACCTGGCCCATCGAAAAAGCAGGATCGAGTCCAACACCAGAAGCCGCAAGCCGTTGCAACGCTTCGATACCTGGTCGCATCGTTGGGAGAATTGGTGATCTCCCCACGTTCCCGGTAAAATAGCTTTTGTAGATGCAGCACGGTGCTTTGTGAGCACCGATCGTTTTCTCGTGGTATGACAAAGGCGGAAGGCCGGGCGAACGAGATGACAGCAACTGGTCCGGGTCGGGCTCGCCGCCGCTGGAGGTTTATCGCGCTGGCGGTTTCGCTCATCGGCGCGGGATTGATCGCGGCGCTTCCTTGGGTGCTGGAACTTCCCGCCGTGCAACGCCGGCTCGCAGCCGAGGCGAATCGAATTCTGGCGCCCAGCTCGGTGGAATTCAGTGCGATCCGTTTCTCATGGTTTCGGCCGACCGAGATTTCCAACCTCGTCCTTCACGACGCACAAAATGACCAGGTCGTGACCGCGCCTCAGGCGGCTTTCCAGTGGAACCTCGGGGAGATCCTGTTCAACCGCCGCAAGAGTGCGATCCTCGCAATTCATCAGGCCAAGTTGGACATCGAGCGCCTTCCGGACGGCACCATCGACCTTTACGAGTCGCTCCGGCCGGTTATCTCCGATCATCCGGAGGTCCGCCTGATCATCCGGATTGATAACGGCCGGCTCCGATTTCGAGATCCCGCTTTTCCCGACCCCGTAATCGCCGATCAGGCTGATATCGACGTCGACCTCGGTCGAGATTCGGAGCCGATTGCCTGGAATATCCGGCTAGCCCAAGCGAAGACCGGGGCGGAGTCCCCTCGGCTGAACGTCGAAGGTAACTTCAGCCGAGCCGTCATCGACTCGAGGGCGAGCCACGATCTCAGACTCTCCTTGAAGGGAACGCGATGGCCATGGACATGGGCCAGCTCGGCAATGCAGTCGCGAGGCGAGTTCACCGGCACGATCGATGCCCAAAGGCGCGACGGCCGTTTGCTCCTCGCCGGTGACTCGGCTATCACCGATTTCGTCGCGATCGGAGAGCCGCTCTCTTCCGACACGATCCACCTGGACAAGATTCGCGCCGCGCTGGAACGTCGCCGGTGGCAATGGGGGCTGGACCATCGACAGACTCGAGCTGACCACGCCCTTGGGCTCGCTCAAAGCGGAAGGATCGCTGCCAACTCGGCCGAACCAAGGGGCCCGGCTGGAAGGAACGATCAACCTGGTTGCCCTGGCGCGCCAGCTCCCAGCGACATTGCAACTGCGTGATGGTCTTCGAGTCGAGCAGGGGACCGCTCAGCTCAATGCCGATCTCGTCTCTGACCCCGATGGCCAGACTCAGATCGGCAACGTCACGGCCAAGGTGACGGATTTGTCGGCACGCCGGGGTTCGAAGACGTTGACGCTCCGCGATCCGGCGACCCTGATCGCGAAGATTCGGCTGCGACAGACCGAGCTCCAGCTTCAACGGCTCGAGGTTCAGACGCCCTACCTGAAAGTCTCGGGGCAGGGAGACCTCGATCGCGGCATCGCCGTCTCCGCCACGGTCGACCTGGCCGCGTTTCGCGAACAGCTCCAAGACTGGATCGACCTCCGCAACGTCGACCTGGCCGGCACGGGCAAGCTCGATGGCCGCTATCGACGCGATGGCGGTCTGTACAAGGCCAGCGCCAGCGCCTCCTTCCGAGACTTGCGGGTCGGCGGTCTCTCTCTGGAAACGACGCTCGGGCGCAAGGAAGTCACGCTCAACGCGGAGGCCAGTGGGCCGATGGCTTCGTCGGGCTGGCCAACGGACTATCGGGCTCTGTCGCTCCGAGCCCGTAGCGGCCCGAGCGAGTTTACGATTCGGGCGACTCAACGGCGCGGACGGCGGTGAGATCGCACTCGACGGACAGATTCAGACGCAATGGGACTCAAACGGGATCCGACGGCAGCTTGACGGAGATCTGAAAGCGAAGTGGGATAAGCAAGCCTTGACGGCCGAGCGGATCTCCGTGACGCTGGCGCCAGTGACCAAGCCAAGGCGCGGGCATCCCGGCCGTGGAACCGATCCGATGGTCGGGCCGTGGCCGATATGACCTACGCAACGATGAGCTGGTGATCGAATCAACGACCAGTCCAAAGTCGACGATCACAGGTCGACAGACCGCTCACATCATGAGTTTGAAGAACCTCGCCGAGACTCAAGTCGAGGTGAGCCTGGCGAGCGATATTGCTCCGATTCAACATTGGCTGAGACCCGACGACCACCCGTGGACCGGTCAGCTCGATACGTTGATCCGAGCCCGCCGCGACAAGGATCTATGGAATCTCGGCCTTCGACTCGAGCTGCGAGACCTGGCCCGATGGTCGCGTGAAGACGCTCCAGTTAGGCTTGGAGGAAACGTCGTCGTCGGTTTGAATGCCACATACACACCGTCGGTCGGACCGGCTCGAGTTGAGCGAGGTGGCCGTCACGGCCCCTTACGTCCGGATGGAGGGGTCGGGCTCGGTCGCGGACTTCACGAGCCGTCCTCGGGTCGACCTCAAGGGAGCGTTCAGCCCTGACTGGGCGAAGTTGAACGAACTCCTGGCTCGCAAAATCGAACCGAACGCCCGGATCGCCGGCCGGCCGCGCGGCTGGCATCTGGCCGGTACGATCCCGAGCCTGACGACCGCGGCCTGGCCCGGTTCGCTGGAAGGGTGACGTTGGAGTCGGGGTCGATTCGGTCGACGTCTTCGGAATGCGACTGGGCGAGACGGCCTTGGTCCTGCGTGCGAAGGACGGCCAGCTTAGCATCGACCCAATCGATACGACGCTCAATGGCGGCGTTCTTCATCTTGAGCCGGAGCTGGTTCTTGATCAGGACGGGTCCAGCCTCGGTTCGCATGGGACGATCGTCGACGCTGGCGGGCGCGATCGTCAACGATGAAGTGTCGCACCGGGTGTTGTCGTTCGCGGCACCCGTGCTGGATGGGGCGACGCGAGTGGACGGCCGAATCTCGGTCAATCTGACGGAGGCGGTCTTGCCGATCCTGGCCGCGCCCGATGCTCGGGCGAGGGTTGAGGGCGACGTGGTCTTCGACGAGGTGCGCTTCATGCCGGGACCGCTGATCGATCAGTTGTTGAGTCTCTTACGACTTGAGCGGAAGCCTTTGCTTGTGCTGCGCGACTCGATCTCGGTCCGTGTCGCGGACCGAAAAGTCTATCAAGAAGGGCTGGTCATTCCGGTCGGTCGACTGGCGACGATCGGACTGGACGGATCGGTCGACTTCGACAAGAATCTCGACCTCATCGCCCGCATCGCCATGGAGCCGCCGCGGTCGAATGTACCGGTCCTCTCACCGATCATGAAGTTGGCGCGGATCGAGCTGCCGATTCGAGGGACCCTGAACAAACCCAAAATCGATGGAGACGGCTTTGAAGCAGCGGCTCAAGTCGTTCGGAGCGGATTTGCTGGACAATTCGTTGCAAGTCGGGGTCGACGGTCTCCAGCGGCTCTTTCAGGGATTGAGGGCGCCGTCGTTTCGCCGATCGGCGCCACCGAGCGCGGCGGCTCACCGCCGCCTCCGCCCCAGCCGGCTCCTGGCACCGGAGCCCCGCGGGAACGAGGGACCGGTGGTGGAAACCCGCCGCGAAGCGACTCAAGCCGACCGATGGCGAAGTCAAAAACAACGCCGAAGAACGAAAGCGACTCCGCGAGCAAAAACGGCAGCAACGCCTGACCAAGAAAGCCGAGCGCCGGCTCAGCGGGTCCGCGCACCGGAGAAATCGACCACAGATGAACAAGATTAAACGCAGAGAGTCTCATTAAAGGAGTTGGCCGGGGGCGCATGCGGACACGAAAACAATGGCGGTTGGCGGGTATGATGGCCTTGGTATTTGCGGTTCAGGGGTCATTCTGGCCGTTG
Source organism: uncultured Planctomycetota bacterium (assembly GCA_963720335.1). Lineage (GTDB taxonomy): Bacteria > Planctomycetota > Planctomycetia > Isosphaerales > Isosphaeraceae > CAVRFS01. Next base: position 20,749 of record CAVRFS010000087.1, read on the forward strand.
CTGGCGGTTCATCTGGCGGACCTGGGGATTGCAGGGCCGATGGCGGGGCTTCATCTTCGCCACGCTGGCGATTGGTTCGGCGGCGGTGCCGCTCGGTGCCGGCCAGTTGGTGGACCGATTGATGGCCACCGAGAAGTTTCTGGCGCTGACTTACGCCCTGGGGACGGGTTTGCTGGTGGTGTTGGCGTCGGGGATGGTCAGCCAGGCGGGCTGGCTGTTCGTCCTGTTCTTGCTGTTCTGGTCGCTGATCGGCCCGTCGTACAGCATGTGCAACTCGTTGGCGATGCGCAACCTCGACGATCCCGGCCGCGAATTCGGCTGGGTCCGGCTCTGGGGGACGGCCGGCTGGATGGGCGCCGGCTGGTTGGTCTCGCTGATCATGGCGTTCTCGGGCTCGACTCGCGTGGGTGAGGGGGCGTTCGAGGCGTTATGGGTGGCGGCGGCGGTTTCGGCGGTCGTGTCGGTTTACTGCTTGACGCTGCCGCACACACCTCCCTTGGCGGTCGGTCCGCGGGGTCAGTGGGCGCTGCGGGAGAGCCCTCGCACTGGCTCGCCAGCCGGACGTGTCCGTTTTTCTGATCGCGGGCTTCGGCGTTTACCTGACGGCTCCCCTGGTTTATCAGGTCATGCCGGGCTATCTCGAAACGCGGGGATTGCCTCGGGCCTGGATCTCGTTGACAATGACCCTGGGACAATTGACGCGAGATTGGGTTGCTGGCGGTCCTCCCCTGGCTGCTGCGCGCGGTTGGAGTGAAGGGGACGTTGACTCTCGGCATCGGGGCCTGGTTCTTGAGGTTTCTCAGCCTGTCGCTCGAGCCTCCGCTCTGGCTGGCGGTTGGCGGGAACCCTGTTGCATGGAGTGGGCATCGCCTGCTTCACGGTCGGCGGCCAGCTTTACATCGACAGCCGGTCCGGCGAGCACCTGCGCGGCAGTGCCCAAGCTCTGCTCCTGGTCTGTACGTCGGGATTGGGTGCCCTTCTCGGGAACGTGCTGGCCGGCGAGATCGCCGATCGGACGTTCTCCGGTGATGTTCTGGTGTTCCTTATCCCTTGCGTGATCGATGGGGCATTGCTACTCTATTTTCTGCGAGGCTTTCGGGCACCAGTCTCGTCCGTGGAATGGGCAGGCGCACCCAACGCCGACCCGCCTTCGCCGCTTCTCGTTATGCGAAGGTCGGTCGCCGTCGTGGGACATCTGGTGACGGAATCGGCCGATGGGTGATTACCTCCGCCTGTTGACTGTCAATGACCGGGATATCCCCCTGGCCACGTTGCAACGCTCCGTCCCGAACGTTGCGATCTGGTCAGTCGATCATCCGGGCGTTCTGGGCAACTATCTCGCCATCGGACCCGAACAAGGCGTGCTCCAGAACGTCTGGGCGACCATCGAGCGCAACCCCGTCGGCCCCAATACATTGGGTGCCGAAGAGGTCGCCGAGTTCATCGATAGCTTGGATGCGGGCGGGCCTCCATCCGCCGTGCGATGGCTGGCCGATTACTTGGAGACCATCCGCGCGATCTACGCGATCCGGATCTATCCGGAAGCGATTGTCGGGCCAGCCCGAAGCCGAAGATGCCGTTTACGCGGTGCGCTCCGCGTTGCGAGCCGCAGTCGGCGGAATCGGCCAGTGGGACGGACATGGGTTCACTAATGAGGATGACCGGTTGATCTGGTGCGACCCGCGAATGGTCCTCAAGGGAAAGACCGAAGCCGCGATTCAGGATGAGTCCTCCGGAGAGTGGATCCCGTTCGAGCTGAACCTCGACGATGCCGAGGAACTCTCCGGCTTCCTCCGCGGCGAAGTTCCCAAGCGGTTTCGGCACCGCATCCCGCCCAAATAACGACAATGGCCCGACACAAGTGCGTGAACCGGAATCGGAGACGGCGCATCCCGCCTAAAACTAGTGTAGGAGCCGGCTCTGCCGGCCACCACGCTCGCCATCTGTCGGGTCATGGAATAACAAACATGAAGGATGAAGTGGGCACCGCCGGCTGATTCATCCTTCATCCTTTTGAGAGATCCCCCACCGCTCTTAGCCACGTTGCCAGACGGGTCTCGAGCCAGCGATGGTCGCCGAGCCAGCGGTCGCGGCTGACATATCCCAGATGCCCGCCGTGCGCGATCAGTTCTAAAGTCACGTTCTCCGGTCTCTCAACCTGGAGAAATGGCTCGCATGGGATGAATGGATCGTCCATCGCGTGGACGATCAGGCCGGGAATCTCGATGTGCGCGATCGAGTTCAGAAGATTGCACCGGGCGTAGTAATCGTCCGCCGAGGCGAAGCCGTTCCGTGCGGCCGTATAGCGATCGTCAAAGTCATAAAGCGTCCTCACCCCGTTGAGCTGGGCTGGACCAAGCTCGGGAAAATGCTGATGGAGCTGCCGGACCATCTTGCGAAGCCATCGGACGAAGTTCCAGTCATAGATGCGGTTATCCGGGCGCTGCATCTGGCGGGCGGAAGCGGCGGGGTCGATGGGAGGGTTGGCCGCCAGAACGCAGTCGAGACCCGGAACGGCCGTCTCGGCCGCTTCGGCGGCCAGCTTGAGGACCAGGTTGCCTCCCAGCGAAAATCCGACCAGGGCGATCGGTGAGCCGTTCACCCGCCGTTCCAGCCAGGTGACGACCGCCCGCAGGTCGTCGCTGCGTCCCGCGTGATAGATCCCTCGGGCCAGCCCGAATCCCGAACCCGCCCCGCGCAGATTGATTCGAACGACGCGAATTCCCAGCGTGATAAAGCCGCAAAGCCAGACGGACCAGGTACGAAGCCTCCGCGCTCCCGGCGAGTCCGTGGACCAGAATGGCTGTCGGTTGAGGGCTCTGCCAACCGGCCGGGACCGATTCCAGGGCGACGAGCCGGTCGCCATCCGCCAAGGGCACCTCCTTGGAACTGGAAACCAACCTCTCGCGTGATCCTGGCAAGTATCTTCCAACCACTGTCTGGGCATGCCCGCCCCGGCAGCCAGGGATGGGGCACGAAGGCAGGGACGGCCAGGTCCAGTGGCTCGCTCACACTCTTGACCGCGAGTCGGAGTAAACTGCATGATTGCGCTCACCTGCAACGTGGGACGGGCTTCGACGTCGTGCGGATCCGGGTCTGCGATCGGAGATTGTCCTCAGAACTCTATCCAGACTGCGGGACATACGCGAAAAGAGATCCCTTGAGTCTGACAGGCTGTCTCGAAGCGGCGATGGCCTTATCGTAGGGTGCTCCTGAGCACCGAGTTCGCCAAACGCCCGATCGGTGTCGCAGAGCACCCACAAAGACCTTCCGGGACAGCTTCTGAGGCGAACGTCCCCACGACGCCGGCCGATCAATGGCTGGGTTCGACCAGGCGTACGCGATGGTTGTTGGTGTCGGCAATCCAGCAAGATCCATCGGGGCCGACGGCGACGCCGTGCGGTCGGTTGAGCCGGGCCCGGGTTGCCGGTCCGCCATCACCATCGCCGCCGGGTTGGCCGTTTCCGGCCACTGTCTGGATGGTTCGGGTCAAGACGTCAATTCGGCGGATCACATGATTCTCGGTGTCGACGATCCAGATATTGCCCTTTGAGTCGACGGCGAGCTCTTTGGGTCCGTTGAATGTGGCCGTCAGGGCCGGTCCGCCATCTCCGGTGTAACCCTTTGTCCCCGTGCCGGCAAGAGTCGTGATGATGCCAGTCTTTGGGTTGACGACCCGAAGCCGGTTTCCCTCGCGCTCAAGGATGTAGACCGAGCCGTCCGGTCCCACGTCGACGGCACGCGCACCCCAGATGGATGCCTGATCCGCCGGACCGCCATCGCCGTCGTGACTGTGGGCGGCCCGTTCCGGCAAAGGTTGTGATCAGTCCGTGGTGAGGTCCACGCGACGGATCCGGTGGCCGGCGACGTCGGCGATCAGCAAGGTCTTTCCATCCCGAGAGAGAGCGACCCCATTGGGCTCGACCAGCCGGCTTTGGTCGCCGGTTCGCCGTCACCGAAATAGATCTTCGAGCCGTTGCCGGCCACCGTGCTGATCACGCCCGTGGTTCGCGTCGATCCGGCGCACCCGGAAATTGAGCCGATCGGCAAAAAAGACATTTCCCTGAGGATCAACCACAAGACCGTATGGCTCGTTGAGCTGGGCTCGAACGGCCGGCCCGCCATCGCCGGAAAAGCCTTTTGTCCCGTTGCCGGCGATCGTGGAGATCGTTCGCGTGTCGTGTGATCGATCTTCCGGATTCGGTGGTTAAAGGTGTCGGTGACGTAAAGGTCGCCCTGGGATCGAGTGCGACGTCGAACGGCTGGTTGAGGCGGGCCTTGACGGCAGGGCCGCGGTAGCCGCTATCGCCGGCCTCGCCCGTACCGACCGCCGTGACAATTTTCGGCTCGGCCGCGACCGTAAGGACGAGACAAACCCAGACTGACAACGAGACCATGAGCCACCTTCCTCACTTTTTCCGGGACATTTCCCCTTCAAGGCTTGACCTGCGCTCCACCTAGACCGAATAGAGTGAGTGCCATTATAATCAAAAAATCGACGCAACCCGCTATGAGAACGTCACTTCCTAGGCTAACATTCATCATGATGTTTCTCTTGATTCCGCAGTTGCAGGCAGGCGTCGTCGTTCAGGGAGCTCGCCCACCGATGGCAGATATTGTCTTGATCAACCCTCGGTTTGAAGTCTCGTACTGGGGAATGGAATACGCGTTGCCATTCCTCGGCAAACGCGCGAACCTTCCGGTGGCTTGCCTGCCGTTGTTGGCCGCATTGACGCCCGAGGAACACACGGTCACTCTGATGGACGAAAACGTCGAGCCGATCGACTGGGAACGGTGCCGGCGAGCCGATATCGTCGGCGTGACCGGGATGAGCGTGCAGCGGTTCCGCATGAAGCAGATCCTCACCGAGCTGAAACGTCGCGGTTGTTTTTGCGTGGTGGGTGGGCCGTGGGTGACCGTTCAGGAAGACTACTTTGGCGACTTGGCCGACGTCATCTTCGTCGGCGAATCCGAGGAGACCTGGCCCCGCTTCTTGAACGAATGGCGTCATGGTCTTCATCAGCTTCGGTACGAGCAGGTCGAAAAATCCGACATGACCAAGGTGCCGACCCCTCGGTTCGACTTGCTGAAGATGGGCCGTTATGCCTTCGGCAGCTTGCAGTTTTCGCGCGGATGTCCGTTCCAATGTGAGTTTTGCGATATCATCGTCACGTTCGGTCGCCGCCCTCGGCTCAAGACCGGCGCGCCAGGTGATCGCCGAGCTCGAAGCGATAAAAAAGGCGGGCATGGACCTCGTCTTCATCGTCGATGACAACCTGATCGGCAACAAGAAGGCGATCAAGGAGATCCTTCGCGACGTGATCGCGTGGCAGAAACGAAATGACTATAAACTGAGTCTCTTCACCGAAGCCTCGATCGACCTGGCCGACGACGCCGAGCTGATGGACTTGATGGTCCAGGCCAACTTCATCGCCACGTTCATCGGGATCGAGAGCCCCAGTGAGGACGCGCTCCGCGAAGCCAAGAAATATCAGAACGTGCGCGCGGGAGGAACCCTGCTGGAAAAAGTCCACCGTGTCCAGGACGCCGGTATGGAAGTCTGGTGCGGCATGATCATGGGTTTCGACCATGATGACGCCGGCGATCTTCGACCGCCAGATCGAGTTCATCCAGGATGCGCGGATTTCTTTTTCGATGAGCGGCATGCTGGCGGCGATTCCCAAGACGCCGCTTCACGAACGCCTGGCGGCCGACGGGCGGCTCGACCTGGCGGATATCCCCGAATTCGGCACCAATGTCATTCCCCTCATGATGAGCCGCGAGGAGCTGCTCGACGGATATGTTCGCGTCCTCGGCGACCTGTACGACCCCAAAGCCTACTTCGAGCGCACCGAGGCGCTGTGGCTCCAACCCTCGTTCGATATCGGCATGAAAAAGAAGCAGAACTGGCTCACTTACCCGCGCGGACTCCCCTTGGAAGGGATCTATTTCCTCAGGGCGATCGGACTGTTCGCCCGGCTCATGACCCTGCGTGCGCGATGCCACGCCTCAGGCGCGAGTATCGCGCACGATTCTGGCGATTTCTCAAGGTCCATCGCCGGCCCGGTCTGGTCTTGAACTACCTCTTCCACATGACCATGCACTATCATGCCCACTCCCTGGCCCAGCGAATGGCGACGCGAGAAATGCAGCTCGTCAATTCGTTTTGAACAGAGCGGTTACTCATGAGTTGCGTACACTCGAGCCAGCGATCTACTAACCCGAGCGCAAGCGAGGATTCCTCGAACCCCTCGCTTCACGTTGGGTTAGTATCAACCGTCGTGCCGCCTTGGCAATGGTAAACCGCTGTAAGCACGAGTCTGTCTGAGGATTACTGACCGTTGAGCGTTTTCGGCGACAGTCCAACCGGATTTCCCAAGCTGCCGATCTTGAACCAAGCGGAGCTGCCGGCCCTCACCCAGCGCGAGAAATATGGCGGCCTGTTCTACCTGGGAATCGGCGGGCTTTTCGTTCTTGTTGCGCTGGTCGGTTGGTTTGCTTACAGCGTCTGGGCCATCCGCGACGTCTTCGCGGATGTGTACCGGCTGCACGACGCGACCCGTCCCGAGGCGGAGCGAATCCAGACTGCTTTTCGCCTCATTCAGAACTCCGGGCTCAACGATAGTCAGCTCATGCAAATGTGCCTGGAGCGCGACCTTCCTGACCTGGCCCGATACCTGCTGGCCGAAGCCGTGTCGACGGATGCCGTCGCGGCTGACCCCCGTAGTTTCGTACTGACCGTGTCCCGCAGCCCGGACTGGCCCGATTGGCTGCGCCTGTTGTTTACGCGACGATTGGCCTATGGAGCGGGCCGAGGCTACGCCATCCCGCGCGATCCACTCGAAGATCTCGCCCGGCACGCCGACCCGATGATCAGCCTGTGGGCGACTTACGCTCTAACGGAGTTGGCCGATCCCGACCCGCGCTGGCTCGCGGAGCTGGAAAAGGCGGCCAGAGATCAAGGCGTACGGGCAGAGCTGGCGGGTTCGTTGCTCGCGTCGCTACGAGCACCGGAGACGGAACGCGAGCCGGCGTTGGATCGGGCCACGCGTCTGGATGCGCCATCAACACCCTCAGGCGGCCAAGATCTGGCGGGGATGGGACGTCAAGAATGGGCGATTGGTCCAAGAGACCGAGCGTTGACTGCGGATTTCCGCGGCCGGAAAAATCATTAATTTTGGCTCTCCAGTGAATCGTGTTGGTAACGAACCGGCGTGGTTCGGGCGACGGGACGGCTGGCCGACGAGCCCGAAACAGAGTTTCAGGTACGAATTCCACAAGAATGGCACTGGTTGGCAGTAAATGGCATACTTTTTGAGAGGCCTTTTGTGCCATCTCGCTCGGCCCGGAGCGGGGGCTTTTTTGGGATGGGCCAAGCTGAGATTGCTAGAGCGCAAACCGTTCATACGCCGAGCCTTGTGTCGGTCGATTTCGTATGTCACCGGCGAACCTCCGGCCCTGGATCGAGGGTGTCGAAGTGCCCCTTTTGACCGTGAAAATCGCGCGTCCAAAGCGCGTCCCAGCGCAGGCGAGGGGTCCGAATCGTCTCTTTTTCGACGTAACGTCGATTTGCCAAAGGCTTTTCATTCTGACCACCTCGCCCCGACGGGGCATGGTTCAAAAAGGCCCTTTTTCGGGTAACACTTGGGACCTCAGCGCGCACTCCGAGCGGTCCCGCGCTGGAGCGGGTTTTGGCGAGTCTCTGGTTGCTGCGCCGGGGCTTCAGTTCTGGGAGAACCGGGTGTACCCCAGAAGTTCCAGCCAGTGAGCGTGCGGCTCACCCGTCAGCAACTCCGCGGGACTCTTGCCGACTCGACTGGGGAGCTTCACTTCGCAGGTATCGGCGGTGGTTCAGGAAGAACTGAAGCAGCGTCAAGTAGTCCTTCCTCAACTGCCGCCGCAGGAAGAAGTAGGTTCGCAGCCGGCTGTTGAGGTTCTCGACCAGACTGCTGGCCCGCACCACCCGATCGGATAGCTCCTGCACGTTGGCATACACTCCGTGATAACGCCCTCGCAGCGTCTCTCGCAGGGCCGCCTCACAACGCCGTCGCTTCGGGTCCCACATCGGCAGGGATTGCATCTGCAAGACTTCCCGGGCGGTGGTCACGCTGATCTGCCATTCTTGGGCCAAGGCCGCCAGTTCACGGTCCAGGTCTACAGCGAAGGCCAAAAGGTTGTCTCGTTGATTCTCCAGCAAGGTCCTTACCGGCCTGATCCGATCCGGACAGGCCGTCTCCCGGCCGTGCAACTCCGCTACCACGAAGTCCAACAAATCACGGCGGACGGCGGACTCCGGACCGGCCACCGACAGAATGTTGTCCCGTAGCCTACTGGGCTAACAACGCCACCTCGTCAGCCAACGCAATCGCCTTGGCCTCAGCCGTCCGTGCGTACGAGATCTTGCGGGCCAGACCTCTGGTCCTTGCGGCCATGACGACGTTCGGCGGTCGCTTGCTTTCGTCTTTAGCTTGGCCCGAACTTCCATGGTTTCATACGCCCGGTTCTCCAGGTAACGGACCAGCGGCCCAAAGTTGTACAACGCATGAAACACATCACCGCGGCAGGGGACATCAGGGAGAGCCTCCTGGTGCCCGGCGCGGAGCCCCCCGGCGAAATCGGCGACAGTGGCATCGGGGAAGCGAAGCCCTGGTCGACCAGTTCCAGCAGCCGGAAAGCCCCAGGTATCGGCGTCGCGATGCTTTTCCGGGACTCACCAAGAAGCAGAAGGTGGATTGGGCATCGACCCCTACCAAGACGGGATCGCCCGCCTGGAAAATCTCATCGAGGAGACCAATGCGAATGGGAGAGAGGTCATACTGCTGGTTGATTCTTTGGGCATCAGAAAAAGGCGCTATGCACGATGTTGTGCACGGCACCGACCGAGATCTGATAATCGAAAACGTCGCTCAGCAATTCGACCACACCGCGGGTCGAACTATGGCAGCTCAACACTAAGCCCAGGACCAGTTGCTGCAGCCAAGCCTTGGTGACCGGCAGTTTCGAAGAGGACGTCGTCGAGCTTGGACGAGGAAGCGAATGCCTGGTCGAGAGCTTCTTGAGCGATATGGGCCTGCTGATAGAGGAACTTCCGGCTGACTCCATGTTCCCGGGCCAAATCCGAGACTGGTTGAGCCCCAGCGAGCACTTGAATACCCAGATCCCGCCGTTCCTGGGGCAGAAGCTTCTGGGCCGGCCACTGAGGGAGGCTGGGCAGGTCCGCGATTGGACCAAGGTCGGATTGCGTGAACGAGAACGAGAACGTAGCTTGGGCATCCATGCTGTCTCCTTTGTGATGGTGTGGGATTGACCCCCCCAGCACCAATATGGAGGAGACAGGCGTTTTAGAAAAACCTCACTTCGCTCAGACATGTGTTACCCGATTTTGAACCAGGTCCCCGAGGGGAAGGTCGGCCGAAGGCCGGGTGAGGGGGTGCCGCCGCAGTGCGTACTCAAACAATGAGGACGTGCCAATCGGGCCCACCAATGCGGCCAAGGCAAACTTTGCATCAGCCCACGCGGTGTGCACCCCCACGCACTCAGTCCCTATCTATTACAATGGTGTGATTTTAGAATTTCGTACATGCACCTACGCCGTCAGGGGCATGAAATTCGATCGGAACGTACTATCCAGAATGGATTTAAAATTGTCCGAAGATTCTAAAAATAATACCGTTGTGCGGCACGGCAAGGCATGAACCAGCGTCCCTTTATGAGGCAACTTTTTTCCAAAGGGTCAAGCGGCGGATTGGGGCGGGGCACCATCGGGGTCGCCCGGTCAGTCGTTAATGGGTGTTCACCAGCTCTGATCCGGGGAGCGGCGGATCCGACGATCGGCGGTCAGGAGCCGATTCGGGCTTCCGACTCCTGACCGCCTATCCTGACCGCTTTTCTTGCCCTCGAATCGACGCATGCGCCCGCAGGCCGTAGGCGCAGATAATTCCCTTTCCTGACGCCAGGCCCGGTCTGACGGCGAATGCACGCACGCAACTATTCCTAAGAAATAGAAGAAAGTTGTATCCGGAGGGCCGCCTGCGCAATGGCGTCCCCCAGGCCGATTTCGGCCCTTCGGATACGATCTCGTTGAACTGAGCCGCGACGGCACGGCTTTTGCTGTATAGGGGATTGAATAGCTGGGCAAGGGGTGCGTTTTGGGCAAAACGTTGACCGACTGCAACCCGGTTGAGGGTCAAGCCGGAGAATAGCACAGCCGAGCGCCTTGGCTCAAGTGAGAGGTCGGTGCGCGGCGGACGACGTGAGCTGCTGAGGCCGTCGGGAGACGAGCGAGATCGCGTTCTTTCCCACCGCGGAGCGGCTTAGTTCAATCCCCTTTATTTCCTGCTACTCCTGTGGTAGTGGTACAAGATCACACGGCCATGCTCCCGGCGCTGGATCGCGGTTGCTTGGCCCTGGTATGATGCGCGGAAGTAGACCGTCGTGCTACGAAGGCTCTGACCGGAGCGTGGATCATGATGAAGGTCGTTCTTGGCCCAGACGCAGAGATCGCCATGCGGATGCTCGACCCGGACGGTGCGGCGCCGGGTGCAAGCGTGGTTCAGCTACCTGGAACGCTGGGACACCGATGAGGTGGTGCGAAGAATTCGCCACAGCTCCCGGAGATGCCCGGCGTCTACGTCATGCGGACAACGACCGACATCAGGATCTTTTTCCGGGTCGACGGAGACACGGTCACCATCCTCGACGTTGCGAAAAAGGCGGCGCTTCTGACCTCGGGACAAGTTGCCGGGGTCAGCTAAGCTCATGGCCTCGGTCCTGGAAACCATCGTCTTTGAGCCCGCCAGGTTCCTGCAGGAGCTTCAGGCGTTTGACGACCTCTTGAAGTCCAAGGCCGACCTTTCCGAGAGGGAGGACATCCAGCCCTTCTTCAAGAAAAGCAAACATCTTACCGCGTACCTGGGCACGTTTGCCTCCAGCATCGGCGTTGCGACGGAAATCTGCTTTGAATACGAATTCTTCGGTGATTTCAAGGCTGACATCTTGGTAGGAAGCAAGGATGAGAACGAGTTCTGTGTTGTGGAATTTGAAGACGGCAAGCAGGATACCATCTTCAAGAAGCAGAAGAAGAGAAGGAATCCTGAGTGGAGTGCGCGCTTTGAACACGCTTTCAGCCAGATCGTTGATTGGTTCTACAACCTCGAAGATTTCAAGAACACGCAAGGGTTCTCGGCCACATTCGGCCCGGGCCACACGAGCTTTACGGGACTGATGGTCATGGGACGAAGTGCGAGCCTGGACGACACAAAGAAGAGCCGATTAAGATGGCGGACAGATACCGTGTCAATAGGAAAACATAAAGTTATCTGTATAACGTTCGACGAGCTGCATGCGGTTTTGCAGCGGAAATTCCATCGCTACAGCGCAGGATCGAAAGTCGATGCCATGGCCGAGGCAGCGGGGCTGCCTCCACCACAAGACAGCAAGTAAGAACGGTGGTCAGCTCTCAGGTCCCGGTTCGCGAATTTGGGGAAGTAGACATGGGAACGGAACTGGTCAAAACGTCGCCGATCAGCGTTCCAGCGGCTAGCGGCAAAGCGATCCTGCCGGTGCTGGTCGAGCGGGCAGGGGGAGCGGCACGCTTCGCCTGGGATGAATTCTTCTATGCCGAGCACCACAACCCGCACACGCAGAAAGCGTACATGCGGGCGGTGCGGCGATTCCTGGACTGGGCCGAGGGGCAGGGGGTCGAGCTGGCGGCGATCACGCCGAAGATGGTCGGCCAGTACCTCGTCGGCCTGGGCGGTTCACCCGCCAAGCGGAACCTGCACCTGTCGGCGTTACGCGGCTTCTTCGACCGGCTGGTCAACCGGCATGTCTGCATCCTCAACCCGGCGGCGTCGGTCAAGGGCGTCAAAGATCAGGTGATCGAGGGCAAGACGCCGGAGATCACCATCGAGCAGGCCCGCACGCTGCTGGCGTCTATCGACACCGGCCATCTGATGGGGCTGCGTGACCGGGCGATCCTCGCCACGCTGGCCTATACCGCCTGCCGGGGCGGGGCGGTGGCTAAGCTGCGGCTGGGGGATTTCCAGGATGACGGGCAGCAATACGTGCTGCGGTTCCAGGAAAAAGGTGGCAAGAGCCGCGAAATACCTGTTCGGCACGACCTGGAGGGGTTTATACTGGCGTATGTCGATGCGGCGGGGATTGCCGGTGAGGCCAAGGAATCGCCGTTGTTTCGGATGGGCAACGGCCGGACGAAGAAGCTGTCGGGCACGGCCATGACCTCGAAGCGGATTTGCGAGCTGGTCAAGCGGCGGCTGAAAGATGCCGGGTTGCCGTCGCGGCTGTCGCCGCACTCGTTCCGGGTGACGGCGATCACCGATTTGCTCAGCCAGGGGATTCCGCTCGAGGATGTGCAGTACCTGGCCGGGCACGCGGAGCCGCGAACGACCGGGCTTTACGACCGGCGGCAGAAGAAGGTGACGCGGAACATCGTCGAGCGGATTTCGATTTAAAAGTTAGGAGAACTGATGGAGTTCCTGATACTCGTCGCCATGGGTCTTGCCGTCATCTTCGTAATCGCTGTGATCCGTTCTATTTTATATGATCATATATTAGAAATGCCTGATGCTGTCTACGCTGCTCATGCGAAACTTAATCCAGAAATGCAAGAGGCCTTTGGCCACGATTACGTGCGGAGAAGGAAGTCGCTCTTGCTTGCCTACATAGCTTGGCTGCTCCTGGGATGGCATTACCTTTATCTCGGTAAAGTTGGTCTACAGTTCGCCTTTTGGTTCACCGCAGGTGGCTTCTTCGTTTGGTGGTTTCTTGATTTGTTTAGGCTTCCAGGAGTGGTTGCCCGACACAACGATGACGTGGCTCTGCAATTGATGGCCCAGTATAGAATGATTGCCTGATCACTACTCGCTTTGTTAGTCATTTTGTCGGATATCGCCGCGACCTTTTAGACGCGGCAAGTATCATGAACAACATAATGAAGAAAGTTGTATCCGGAGGGCCGCCGTGCGCAATGGCTTCCCGCTGGCCGATTTCGGCCCTTCGGATACAATCTCGTTGAACTGAGCCGCGACGGGCACGGCTTTTGCTTTATAGGGGATTGAATAGCTGGGCAAGGAGCGCGTTTTGGGCAAAGCGTTGCCCTACTGCAAGCCGGTAGAGGGTCAAGCCGGAGAATAGCACAGCCGAGCGACTGGCTCAAGTGAGAGGTCGAGGCGCGGCGGACGACGTGAGTTGCTGAGGCCGTCGGGGGACGAGCGAGATCGCGGTCTTTCCCACCGCGGAGCGGTTTAGTTCAACGCCCTTTATGAAACGCCAAGTCCGGGCAGGGGGCAAGCGGCGTGTTGGGGCAGGGGGATGACCGGGATCGTCCGGCCAATAGTTAATGGGTGTTCACCAGCTTCAAAGAAACCCGGTGTCCAAAGAAACCCGGTGTCAGTTCATTTCTCCTTGAGCAAAGAAACCCGGTGTCAGTTCATTTCTCCTTGAGAAACCCGGTGTCAGTTCATTTCTCCTTGGGAGGCCGGCCCCGGAGAAACCCGGTGTCAGTTCATTTCTCCGAGAAACCCGGTGTCAGTTCATTTCTCCTTGGGAGGCCGGCCCCGGGGGCGGGGGTTTAACTCGATCTTCGATCGCTCGGCCATTTGTTCGGTCCATTCGGGAGCCCCGAACGGTCGGCCGCTCCAAGAAACCCGGTGTCAGTTCATTTCTCCTTGGGAGGCCGGCCCCGGGGGCGGGGGTTTAACTCGATCTTCGATCGCTCAGCCATTTGTTCGGTCCATTCGGGAGCCCCGAACGGTCGGCCGCTCCAGGGCGAGCCGCGTACGGTCATCAACTCGGACTCACCTTGCACGGCGCACACCTTGGCTCGCCATCGCCTCCGACGTTGCGCGTCGGTCATTCCCAGTTCCTCCCACTCAGGGAAGGGGCTCAGTAAGGGGTCGTCTTGTCCCGAACCATGGCAGAGGACGCTCGACCATCGATACCCGGCGGGGTCGGTTACCATCTTGGCGCGAAGTGGGCTGGCCTCGATGTATCGCAGATCCACTAGCAGGCGTGCGTCATCCTGAATCACCGGGCTCTTGAACCGGACCTACCGGACGTGACCTAAGGTATGATGCCGCTTGTGATAACGCCAGGTGTGGGCTACCGTGAGGGATTCGAGGATTCGACTGATCGATTGCCCGACTTCGGGCCGGAGCAGGAGATGAAAGTGATTGGTCATGAGACGATAGCCGAGGAGGCGAAACGGATAGCGTTCCTTGGTCTTGGCGAGGGCCTCGGGGAAGGCGACGCGGTCGGCGTCATCGCCAAAGACGTCGGCGCGGTTGTTGCCACGATTGAGGGCACGATAGACGAGATCGTCATCGATGGTGCGAGGTGGGCGTCCCACGGCTCAGAAGATAACGAATCGTGGGCAAGCCGTCAAGAAAAATGAACTGAAACCGGGTTTTCTGGTTTTCTGATGGCAGCAGCTCTGAGAAATGGGGAAATTCCTCGCACCTTCACGGCAGCACAAGTCCAAAGCAGAACTTCCGTTGAGGCGATCGGCCTCGGGGGGTGCTCTTTTTTTTCTTCGCACGGCTGGTTTTTTGACCCTTTTCCGGTGTAACGTCGAGATACCGGAAGTCCTAGGGGCCCATCCATGCGTGTTCCCAGCCACCCGACACTGGTCCGCCGGATGTTGGACCGGCGACTCAAGCAACTTGTTCCCTCCGGCCCCATCCTGGCGGCCAGCCTCATGCAGGTGAACAAACGCTGCGGCCAGCCGTCCTGCGCCTGCCATCACGGTGGCCCGTTGCACCAAGCCCACCACGTCGCCTTCAGGGACGGTGGCAAGACACGCACCGTTTACGTGCCCCAGGATCTTCTCAAGGAGGTCCGAAAATGGGTGCAGGAATCCCAACGTCTCAAGACCCTGATCCGCGAAGTCAGCCAGTTGTCTGTGGCCCTGATCAAGGGACACGTTGCGCACCGCCAGCGGCGGCGGGGACGACGCTGAACATCGGCCCCATCCTGGTTCAGACGATTCGCCACTTCTTCCCCGATCTCAACACCTGGATCGACGAAATCGACGACCCACGGTTCCCCCCGATGGTGGTCTATAACAAGCGGTTCCTCGTGTGGTTGGGGTTGAGCTTGTTCCTGTGCAAGTTGAGCAGCCGGCACAACTGGATTTCCAGTTCAACACCGACGGACCGGAAGTGCTGCCCAACCTCAATCGCCTGGCGGGCACCACGCAGGACAGCCGGCCCGTGAACAAGACCTTGGAGTACCTCCTGAAGAAAATCGGCACGCCCCCATCGCCGGCCTCCGGCAGCAAATGGTCCAGCGCTTGATCCGCATGAAGGCCCTGGACGCGGCGGGCTGCAGGGGCGGTTCGTCGTCTTGATTGACGGATCGGGATATTTGGTGTTTCGTTCTCGGCATTGCGACCATTGCCTGACGCAACGGCACGGCGAGACGACGCTGTACATGCACCAGGTCCTGGAGGCCAAGTTGCTGGGGCCGGCCGGCACGGTCGTGTCGATCGCCACCGAGTTCATTGACAACAGCGACGTCTCGGGCGCCCCCGCGGGTGCGAGCCAGGAGCAACTCAAGCAGGACTGCGAGCTGAAGGCGCTGCGACGTCTGATGGCCGGGTTGCGAGCGGAGTTCCCACAGTTGCGCATCTGTCTCAACGGTGACAGCCTGTACGCCTGCGGGGAAGGTTTCCAGATCGCGAAAGACTATAAATGCGATTATATCTATGTATTTAAGCCCGGGCGGACGCCGGCCCTCTGGCAGGACTTCCAGGAGTTGCTGCTGTTGTGCCCCGACCAGCGCGTGGAGCTGACGACGCCGAGGGGAGTTCGGCAGGTCTATCGCTGGGTCAACGACCTGAACTACAGGGACAGCGACGGCCGCGAGTGGACCCTCAACGCCGTTGAGTGTACCGAGACGAACAAGGATGGAGAGAAGAGTGTGTGGTCATGGGTGACGTCCCTGGAGGTGAACCACCAGACCGTGGTGGAGGTAGCGACCAACGGAGGGAGGGAACGCTGGCGCACGGAGAACGAGGGATTTAACACGCAGAAGAACAGTGGCCTCAACCTGGAACATGCCTACAGCCACACCTGCTGGAAGGCGTATTATTTCCTGCTGCAGATAGCTCACCTGCTGTTGCAACTGCTGGAGAAGGGGAGCCTGCTGCGGCAGTTGGCAAAGGACCAGGGAAAGCGAACGGCAGTGGAGCTGTTCGGCTCATTGAAGAACATGGCGCAGCGGTTGTTGGAGAGCCTGCGGTTTCGGCATTGGCCGGATGAGGTCTTCGACCCAACGGCAGCCGGCTCGATTCAGATCCGAATCGACAGCAGTTAGCCGTTAGTGGCGTGCGGGCGTGTTCCAGGTTGGGCCGTGTCGCTCTGGGTCTGATGGCGGTCGCACTCGAAGCACCCTTCGAGCCCGTCCCCCTATTGCCTTTTCCGGCCCTCGGTTGGACTGCTGGCCTCGTGTTGCACGCATGCACCCCGCCCGAGGGGCCTATTTCTCAGAGCTGTGATGGCAGGTGGAAGCTGTCAGGGGGCGGCGCATCTTCGGATAAAATCGAAATTGATTGGCAAAGACAGTGCATGCATCTGTGTTGTCCGAACTCTGCCGCTGGGACGGGACGGTGTCGAATGGACGTTATTATTAGCTGGGCCGGGAAGCAGAGCCAGGGTGTGGGCAGCGAACTCTTTCACTGGCTCAATGAGACCATTCCCGGCGTCTCGCCCTGGATCTCATCCGAGAGTATCGCGCCGGGATCGAACTGGGTGCAGGCCCTCATGGAGAAGCTGGAAACGACCCGGTTTTGCGTCATCTGCCTGACGCCGGAAAATGTCCGCTCTCCGTGGCTTTACTTCGAGGCAGGGGCGATCGCGGGAAGGCGCGGGGACGCGAAGGTGTGCGGCTACCTGGCCGGGGTGGACCCCAGCCAACTTCAGGGCGGCCCGCTGTCATTATTCCAATGGGTCCTGGCGAGCAAGGAGGGGACTTGGAAGCTAGTCCGCGAGATCAACCGTGGACTGGAACGGCCAAATGACGAGAAGCTCCTTGAAGCGGGATTCGATCAGCGCTGGCCGGCGCTGAAGCGGAGGCTCGAAAGGACTCTGATCGAGACGGCAGCCACCGGCGAAGAAAGGGAAACCGAGGCGTTGAAGCCGGTGTACCGACTGACCGCCGAGGCGGAGACGCTGATCCGGGAGGCTGCCGCCGACCCGCATGGGCGGGTAATGATGGTAAGGACGATGGCCGGGCTGTTCGTCCAGACGAATAAAAGGCAGTTTGCCGAGCCGATGAACCCACGCTCGGAGGCGACCTGGCAAGGAGCGGTGAGAGAGCTCTTGCAAAAGGGCCTGCTCGAAAACGTGGGATCGAAAGGCGAGGTCTTCAGCGTAACCACCGAAGGCTACCGGGCGGCTGACGACCTGAAGGCGAGCCAGAGTTCCGCATCGACAGAGGGATGACGGTGAGGCGTCGACGCAGGTCAAGGGAAGGCAGGCCCAGAATCGTCCATGATTCAAACCCATCTTGTCGATCTTGATGAACTGGTTCAAACCGTTCGCGATATCAACACCCGCGAATACATTGCCGAAGCCATTGCGGCCTACAGAGCGCGCGCGTATCGATCGGCGATCATGGGGACGTGGGTCGCGGTCGCGTATGACATCATCGGGAAGATTCGAGAGCTTGCCGTGCAGGGCGATGCGGCCGCCGTGACATTTTCCACCGCGTTGGATACCGCCATTGCTCAGAAGGCGACGAACTACGTCCAGGCAATTAAAACCCTCCAGGGGATCGAAAACGACCTGCTGAATCAGGCGCTTAGCAGCTTTGAGTTCATCACCGCCCAGGAGCACACCGACCTTGACCGGCTGAAGCAGGACAGGAACCAGTGCGCCCATCCGGCGTTCGTGACGGATATGCTGCTGTTCCAGCCGTCGCCTGAGTTGGTCCGCGCTCACATCGCGCACGCGATCCATCATCTGCTGGCCCACCCGCCCGACTCAGGGAAGGAACGCTCTGGCGCGGCTAAAGTCCGATCTGATGCAGCCTTCGTTCCCCACGGATCAGAAGGCCGTGAATGAGTTCATGGAGATGCGTTACTTCAACCACGCCAAGACGGCCCTCCTGAATAATTTCGTGACGGTGCT
This sequence comes from uncultured Planctomycetota bacterium, assembly GCA_963720335.1. Lineage (GTDB taxonomy): Bacteria > Planctomycetota > Planctomycetia > Isosphaerales > Isosphaeraceae > CAVRFS01. The sequence goes on from CAVRFS010000087.1 coordinate 38,898, forward strand.
TCTGAAGGTAATCATCAAGGCCAGCGAACCCGACCTGATGGGGCATGAAGATGCTGTCCTGAGATGCCTCGTCGCGTTTGCGATTGCCCATTCGGACATCTTCAAAATGAGGATGGTCGAGCAGCTTCCTCGGCTCACCGACTTGTCGGACGACAATGAGCTGAAGCGAGTGTTCAGGATTCTGCCGGTCGATAAACGGTGCTGGTCTTGGCTCTCGCAACCGACCCGGATCAAGCTGGAGAGAATCGTCCAGACCTACCAGTACGACGCGGGGTCCGTCAGCTCGATGCTTGGCGCGTTGACGGTGGATGAATTGCGGCCGAAATTCGTGGCCAGGGTAACGAGCTTCAGCTGAAGATGACCGCGAGGCATTGCTTTCCCGCCACCATCGCCCCGAGTTCGTCGATGTGGCGATCGACTTGTACAGCGGCGTCCAGCATTTTCGGGATTCGGACCGGATCGGAACAGCCGTCATCAAGCCTATCGCGGCATTGATGAACGTAGATCAGGTGCAACGGTTGCTCGCGGCAGCCGGCTCGAACAATCAAATCTACAGGGCTGGCTCGATCACCAGCGAGGTGCTACTGGACCTGTTCGAGAAAACCGCCGACCTTCGCGAGGCTACCAAGGCGGCTTGGCAGGGTTTCATGACGGCTGTACTGGGCAATACACCAAGCCCGGAAAGCCCCACGGCTCATCCATCAGTCCGTCGCGCCTTGGAAGAGGCTGGGATGTGGCCCGTGCCACCTGCCGAGGGGGCGTAACTGGGGGGATCGGAGGGGGACATCGCTAAATGTCGCCGTAGTCTGGCTAATTTGGCAAAGCAGTTCTCTGCCAGATTAGGTATGCTGCCTCATCAATTAGCAATGTCCCCTGGTTTTGCGAAAAAACCGCCGACCTTCGCGAGGCTACCAAGGCGGCTTGGCAGGGTTTCATGACGGCTGTATTGGGCAATACACCGAGCCCGGAAAGCCCCACGGCTCATCCATCGGTCCGTCGCGCCTTGGAGGAGGCTGGGATGTGGCCCGTGCCACCTGCCGAGAGGGCGTAACTGGGGGGGATCGGAGGGGGACATCGCTAAATGTCGCCGTAGTCTGGCTAATTTGGCAAAGCAGTTCTCTGCCAGATTAGGTATGCTGCCTCATCAATTAGCAATGTCCCCTGGTTTTGTCAATTAGCAATGTCCCCTGGTTTTGTCCCCTGGTTTGGTGCCTGGTTTGGTGTCGGTGACCGTGTCGTCACCGGCCAGAAGAACAGTGCCAGCCGGGACGAAACGAGCGAGCACCGCCGCGACATAACGGCGTGCCAGGGGCGAGAGCGACCAGCGGTCACGGGAGAAGACCCGGTGATAACTACTGGGGTGTCCAGGAGCCAGGATGCCTAGAACACGGAGCAGGTTGGTGATGGTGCGTCCGCCCAAGGTGAGGATCGCCGCCAAGGCAAGGAGGACGAACCGACGGTGGATCGGCACGCGAGAACGCCGGCTGGAGGGGGTCGAAGATCGTACGAACCTGCTTGGGAAGTCGGTCGTGATTCCGCTGAAGACGCCGCCGCGCGAACACGGGCCTTGCGGGCCTGCTGACGCCGCACAGTCCGGAGCCATTGCCGGAGTTGCTTTGGGGAGAGGCGCTGCGGGGCTGGCCGGTTACAGTACCCATGGGGGCCTCCCTGTGTGAGATGTGGCGGTTGGCCAACATCTACCAGCTCACCAAGGAGGCTCACCGCAGAACAACCCCCAAAAAAAAGGCAAAAGTCAAGCTCAAGTGTACAAACAGATAGAATTCGGTGGGCGGTTCCGATAAAGTGGACTCCCGACGCTAATGCCCGGCTGGATATGCCGGTTTAGGCGGCGGTACGTGCGTCTGCATGGTAATTTTGTCTGGCTATCGTGGCAAGGATGCGATGCCCAGTTTTGGTATCACTAGCTGGAACGAAAGTCTGGAATCCATCTATGTATCAGCCATTTCTCCCGATCATCTACGAAAGGCCGACGTCTGTCGCAGAGCCGAAGGGCGTTGTTTTCACAAAACCCTGGGTGGTTGAACTGCTGCTCGACTTGGCTGGGTATGCCGTTCAGCCGAACCTTGTCGATGCTCTGGCTATCGAGCCGGCGGCTGGTGAGGGGGCGTTCCTCGTCCCGATGGCCCTGCGTCTGGTTGCGTCCTGCCTGCGGCAAAATCGACCGCTTTCGGATTGCGAATCCTCACTGATTGCTTACGAGCTGGATGAAGCCAGTGCCGAAACCGCACGCCAGGCTGTCGCCGATGCTCTGCAGGCGGCAGGGACTCGCAAGGCTGCGGCTGAAAAACTCGCTGCTGGCTGGGTCCGGGCAGGCGATTACCTGTTCGATGCCGGTCGTCTGCCGCATGCGGACTATGTGATCGGCAACCCGCCTTACATTCGGCTCGAAGACATTCCGCCAGAAACTGCCAGTATCTACCGCGATGCCTACCCGACCATGCGGGGGCGGGCCGATTTGTACGTCGCCTTTTTCGAGGCCGCTCTGCGGCAACTGAACACGAATGGTGTCTGTGCGTATATCTGTGCCGACCGCTGGATGCTCAATCAATACGGTGCGGAGTTGCGTCGCCTAGTGACGGCAGGGTTCAGCGTTGAAACCGTCGTCGAGATGCACAATGCCAATGCCTTCGACGATGACGTGAGTGCCTATCCGGCCATTACCGTCATCCGCCGGGGGCGGCAGACGCGGGCCGTGGTGGCAAGTGCCGGTCCGGCTGTCGAATCGGCAAGCGGTGGCGGCCTGGCGTCATCTTTACGGTCAGCGGTGGGCGGTAAGCCAAGCACTGCTGCCGTCCGGGCTGACCACGGCGGTGGTGGATAGCTGGTTCACCGGGTCCGATCCGTGGCCATGCAGCTCCCCGACACGTCTAGCGTTGCTCCGGCGGCTGGAGGAACGGTTTGAGCCGCTCGAAACGGACGCAACAGGCACCAAGGTCGGAATCGGCGTAGCAACGGGACTCGATAAGGTCTTCATCACCAGGGATACAAAGATTGTCGAGGAAACCCGCCTGTTACCGTTGGCGATGGCCCAGGACACGGTGACGGGTCAATTCCACTGGTCGGGCCATTACCTCGTCAATCCGTGGGAAGCGGACGGCCTGGTGAATCTGAAAGGCTTTCCTCGTCTGCGGGCCTATCTGGAAAAGCATCAGGATCAAATCAAGAAGCGGAATACGGCTCAACGAAACCCGCATAGCTGGCATCGCACGATTGACCGGGTGAACTTGGATCTGACCAACCAGCAAAAGCTGTACATTCCTGACATAAAAGACTGTTTCAATCCGGTCCTTGATAAGGGTGAAACCTACCCGCATCACAATCTGTATTTCATCCTCTCGGACCGTTGGGACCTGGAGGTGTTGGGCGGTCTCCTCTTGTCATCGATCGGGCAACTTTTCATCGAAGCCTACGGCGTTCGGATGCGGGGCGGCTATTTCCGGTTTCCAGGCTCAATACCTTCGACGTATCCGCGTCCCGAACCCTGAATCATTATCCACATCAAACGCCGAGCAACTGATCAAAGCGTTCCGACAGCGAGACCGACAGCTTGCCACGGCCGTTGCCCTTGAGGTTTACCAGGTAAACGAAACGGAGATGGAAAGTGCCCATAGACATTGATGCCCGCTACCGCGATGCCGTCCAGTACATCTGGACGGGGCGGTTAAAACAGCGGGAAAAGCAGGCAGAGGCTGGCAAGATCGACGCGGGCAGTCGCGGCGACGTGACCGGCGGCGGTCATATGGGGGCACTTGAACTGCTCGTTAAAGACTTGCTTATTGAGTTTGGCATCAATGAAAGCGATATTTTCACAAAACAGAAACTGGAACTGCCGGGCTACTACCGATCGACGAAGAAATGGGATTTGCTGGTTGTCTCTCGGCAACAACTGGTGATGGCCGTTGAATTCAAGTCAATCGGCGGCTCGTATGGCAACAATCTGAATAACCGCACCGAGGAAGCCCTGGGAACGCCACCGACATTTGGACGGCTTATCGGGAAGGGCCGATTCGGCACTGCACTCCGGCCTTTGCTTGGTTATCTGTTCTTGCTCCGCGATGAACCCAAGGTGCTGCGGCCGGTCGCCAACAAAGAACCTCACTTCAAGGTCGATCCTGTTTTCAAGGGGGCTTCGTACTGCCAAGCGGGCAGAAATCCTCTGTCGTCGGCTGGTTCTCGAGCGACTGTATGATGCGGCGTGCCTGTTGCTCAGCACGAACGAAGAATCAACCAAGATCACGGAACCCGCTGATGATCTGACTTTCCGCCGTTTTGTGGCGGCAGTTCACGGGCACGTCGTCACGTTCCTCGGAAGCCAATAGGCTTAAGGTTGTTTCTGCCGATGAGTATGGTGCTTCGCCAACCGAACATAAATAAATTTGGGACGGATTCTGATCCCGGCAGCGTTCCCGATCATTTGAACGGCAGCCATCCGGGTTCTTGTTTCCCGCCAGTCGATGAGACCGTTTGTCTCTCGGTCTTGTTTTAGAAGACGATCGTTCGACGGGCAGAGCTTCGCGGTTGTCTTTGTTCCCCGCGAGTGGATCGAGACCGTCTGTCTCTCGGTGTTGCCGATCGGGAAGTCAGCACCGATTTCGACCGTCACGCAAGCGCCGCCAATAGCGTCTTCTTCCTTGGTCTCTCCCAACCCGTAGGCGTGCAAAACCGTCTCCTTCTTAGTTTCGTTCCACTGAGGAGCGACGCACTCCGGAATCTTATTCCGCGTTTCGGTCGAACGAGGCACCTCACACCGGGTCTACCACCGTCGTCCTTGGCTGTCTGAGATCAGCATTGTTTGGGGGGGTCCCTCGGTTCCTTGCGAGTCCTGTCTCGTCTCACTAAGAGTCGTCGTCGTCGGACCGAAGCGTCGAACGGTACACGTTGACTCCTCGCATGGTAGCTTCTTCAGTTGGAAAGAAATCGGGCGTTTTCTTTACAGCGCCGGTTGCTTAACGACTTCATCTCAAAAACCCACTCCGACGGGTTTCTTTACTCCAACGGCTAGCCGGTGGCGGTTGATCATCGGCTACGCGAGGGTTTCGACGACGGAGCAAATTCTCGGCTTACGTTCGATGATCGCCCGCCGTTCGGCGACTTTCCCGCAGTCGAGGAAGTGCGGCGAACGTGCGTCGTCTTTGTGCGATCAACGGCAACACCTCAGACGTGTTCTTCCGCTTCGGCTTCGGCGGTCTCGATTCACGCTCTGTGGAAGTCCAGGCGCGGTTCAAACTTGGGGCGAAGCGAGTAACAGCCTGCCGGTGAGGGCGGGAGCATTAACGCTGTCCGCCACAGGGGCCAGCAGCAGAGCAAGCTCTGTCCCGCCCCACAGAGCTGTCACCCAACTTTGAACCATGCCGAAGTCCAGCAGCCGATGGCAAGCCAAGTCCAAGCCCTCGGAGGCCTTGACTCGGAACAATGCTGGCCAGGCTCTAGCGTTCCCTTCACGGCCGAAACAACGGGCCGGGCAGAATCACGAACGGCTGGTCGAAGAAGCTCGGGACAATGGCGGGGGTTTCACGTCCGGCGGGGGCCTGCTTCAGTTCTTCAGGCAGGATCGCCCCGGGCTCGTAGAAAACACGAACTAGACCCACCCGCGCCAGATTCTTGATCCCTACTCCAGGGACTCGGGGAATTCCGAACGACACCGCTGGGGGGCGGCGATCGGCAGCCAGGGCGCCGCCGCGCTGGACGAAGAACGTGGCTCCCAGGTGGGGTGTACCGACCTGGCCGCCCCGCGCGATGAAGACCAGATGGTTTCCCCACGAGTCCGCCACGACGTCGCCTTCCCCGAGCCAGAGGATCGCGTCCGGCAGGAATCGTGGACCGGGCAGGCCTGGGGAAGTCTGCCCGGGTCGAAGGATCCCACCGCGTGGCAGTGTCACCGTCAGCCCCTCGGTGGTCACGACCAGCACGAGTTGGGTCCCCGTGATGGCATCTTTATCGGGGACCTCCACCTTGAGATGCTGGTCCGAGACAACTCGGAAACCCGGCCGAGCGCGACTGCCCGTTTTGGTTCAGAAAGAGGACTTCGGTCGTTCGTGCGAACCCCCGGCCCTTCAGGTTGATGACATCGCCCGCGCCCGCGGCCGGGGGGACCACCGCCTCGATGCCCGGCGGCACGGCCGGAATCCCCGCGGCGTCCGGCCGGGGTGTGCCCTGGTAGATAAACGGCCCGACGCCGGGGCTCGCCGTGATCTTCTGAACATGAAAGATCCGCTGCGCCGGCGAATGACGCGGGTTGAATATCGCTGGGCCAATGACCGCTCCGTGCTCGTGGAAGATGATCCCGTTGGGGTTGCTGAACTCCATGAGCACGCCCCCCTTTTTGACCAGTTGCATCGCCGGCGTTCGGCTCTTATTCACGACCCCACCGAGCTCGATCAAGGCGACGCTCTCCGCCGACTGTACCCGTCCGCCCTTGAAGACGTGATAAAACCCGGCGCCGGGCTCGTCCCCGTTCGTTCCCCGCGTACCGCTCCGGATCGTCTGCACGGCCGCGGGCATGGCGACGGCTAGACCGGTCGGACCCAGGACGGCGACCGTCGCCGCCGCGCCCGGGCGGTAGTACTCGGGGGTGACAACCCGCAGCTCCTCGTCGGAAAGAACGCGGAACCGCGCCGTCTTGACCGTGCCGCCGACGGCGAACAGGACATGCTTGGTCCCCTTCAGCTCTCGCCCTTTGATCTGGACCTCGGCGCCGGCCGGGCCGGTCTCGGGTGTGATGGCGAAGATCTCCGCGCCGCCTCGGGCCGGATTGGGCACGATCAATCCGGCCACGAGGACGAGGAGCCAGACGACCTGTCGGCAGACCCTCATCGATTGACGCCCCTTTACGTGGCTCATGCCTTCTTGGGAGGCCCGCCGACCTGGCCCGCGCGGTGTGACCCTGCGTTGTCCGGCCCGCCCAGGAGCTTGCGCACCTGGTCGCCGAGTCCGGCATCCACCGGATCTACAACGGCCAACAACGCCCGGAGCTGCTCCGGTGTCCGCTCATGTTCCTTCGCTTCCTGCACGATCCCCTGGGCCATCGCGTAGGCCAGTTGATCGGACTTGTCCCAGGTTGTGACGGCACTCAACTGCCGTGCATCGCTGCGGGCGATGACAAACAGCGGTGAGCCCCGGTCGGGAGCAGCGTAGGGTGGGATCCCGAGCTGATGCGACAAGGCCGGCAGTTCCTCCAAACGTAGCGCCACGACCACGTAAGAGCGCGCCAGGGCCGTCAGCGGATTGGAGCGAGAGACCTCCTTGGTTGTGGCGAGGTCTCCCGAGCTCGCCACCGCCGGGACGGAATGTCTCCTGGGTGATCGTACTCGATGCCGAATCCCCGGAAAAAGCGGTGATGCGCTGGGCGCGGGTCTCCTCACCCTGCCCGCGGCAGGACCGAGGGTCTCCTGACCACCTCGTCCGACCAGACCAACTTCGTCCTCCCCTTCCTCCTCAGCCTGATCAGGGACAACCGTGCCGGGACTCGCAACCAACCGGTTCCACTCATCGAGGACCGCCTGGTTGTCGCGTCTCTTGTGCAGGATGAGCAACACCGGCAGCTTGGCACGCCGGGCGGCCGCAAAGGCCCGCTCGGCCTGGACCCGCTCGGTATCCGGCGGACTGACGCGCTGGCCCAGAATCTCTTCGAAGACCGTCTGATAGACTTCGTTCAGCGGTGGCAGCGGCTGCGAAGCCAGCAGCCGGTGGACCTTTTGCTGTGCCGGGCTCGCGACCGGTCGCGATGAGCGCTGGAGCTCCTCGCGATGGGCCGCCCCGATTCGTTCGGGATCATCCAGGGCCTTGCCGCCAGACGAGACATCCACTGCCCATCGTGCGGCGGCCAGTAGCTCGTCGCGCGGGAACTGGTCCGGTCACAGCGTGGATGACTCGGCCGTCGGGCGTGCAGAAGTAGCTCGCGACGTTGCCGCCGTTCTTCGCCAGGACGCCAGCATGGTTGACCACCTCGAAGCTGCCCACCTGCTGGTGCGCTGACACGAAGTGCGCGGCGAAATAACGCGCGACATTGGGATCCTTCAGGGCGACCGCCCTGAATGTTTGTGCGTTATTTCAGGTAAAGCCGGGATCCTCGAAGTTCCCGGAGACGTGGATCAGGAAGACGAGCTTGCCTTCCTTCCGGGCTTGCTCGGAGGCCTGCGCCAGGCGATTTGGCCCAGGTCAACGCCGTATTGAGCGAGCGGTCCACCGCACAGACCTGCTCCGTTTGGCCACCGGCCTCCGGTTCGTCAAGCTTCAAATCGGCCAGGGCAAACGACGGCTTCTCCGGCAGAACAAACGGCAACGACGCCCGACGAGCCGCCTGACGCAACACAAATCGTTGCGGTGCAGCGGGAGCCGGTGTGTCGTCGCGGACAGCGGGAGCGGGTGTCTGGTCGCGGACCGGCCCGAGCGGTCGATGGGGCGGCGGTTTGGTCGAGGCAGCCGCGAGAGGGGCAGCCTCGGCAGGCGGAGTTGTTGGTGGCGCGGCCACGATAGGCGTTGGCACCTGGGTTTCGGCCAGGCGTTCGGGCTCGGCCCGTTCGGTCTTGACCACTTGTGGATGATCGAGATGCGCCGTTGCCGGCGGACCGGCCGCCGCCAATTCAGGCCCGGCTCGGGCCGATCGGCCCACATCGCCGTCGATCAAGCCGCGCACCCAGAATCCCATGGCGAAGGCCATGCACAAGCCCGCCCCGGCGGTAACGGCGAGGATGCTTGCCAGAACGAACTGATCGCGAGAGGAATTCGGCCCGGAGGGGCGCTCGGTCGTCAAGTGGCCCATCTTCGCGCCTCCGCAAAAGGAGTGAACCGCGTAACGAGAGACCATCTGCGCAATATACGGGATCGACGGGCGCGGAGTTCAGCGATCGGAAAAAAAATGCGCACCACGGGCCGGGTAGACCTGGGCGGTCGCCTACCCAGGCCCCGCACAGATCTGGGCGTGCACGTCAAATGCACCCGGCTCGTCACGCTGTGGCGCTGTCCCTCACACGGTCCATTGGCTTGCGGCTGACACGGTGGCGGGCTCGATGTCCTCGGCGTGGTTCCGGCCTCTGGTCCACAACTCGGCGTCCCCTTCGCTTCACGGGGTCCGGCGAAAACACGACAGTCGACACCAGCGGTGAACGCACGGATGGTGAAGGCAGTCGCCGCCTGCGGCGACCTAGCGGCCAGACGGCGTTGAGCACCTGGCCACCTTGACTGCGGGGTGCCGAGAGCGTCGCGGTGGATAGCGGTGGTAAATCAAACGGCCCTTTTTCTTACCATCTGGAAGCCGTCTCTTCTCGCTCCCATAAACTCGTTCTTTAGTTTGTTAAGAAACTCAGGCAAGAAATCTACGGCAGATCAGACTAGCCTCTCACGGGTTTCTTTAGGCGACTGGCAGGAAATAAACTACCAGAGACGCGCTTGTGGCCATACCAACCCGACGCGCAAGCGAGTGGACCGGCGGAGTCACGCGCCGGCCTCGGCCAGCGTCCCTCGTTTGCGCGTCGAGTGAGTGTGGCCAGGCTCCGCAGTCCGGGTATCGATGCGATCGCTCGGAACCGATCAATCCTTGGGTTAGTTTCCACCCGCCGGTCGCCTAAGCCGAACGCATGAGAAAGTCGCGGTTGTAACGCTCGCCCCGATTATCCAGCGCCCAGCCGTAAGCACATAGTAAATCACTGTATATGGCAATACTCCGCCACGGATCGCTTTATGCGGATTAGTCGGGCGCCCGAGCATAACTCGATGTGGACATTCAACATACGTTAGATTGTTAAATTGGGCCGGTTATGCAGGCGCCCATTCGTAATATGATGGTGCTTCAAGAGATACGACAAAATGTCCGATCGTGCCGATAACGCGGGCGCCAGGTCGAAGTTGATGACCTGCATAGGGTTAGAGCGATTCTTCGAACTTCCGATTATTCCGGCGCCGAAGCGGAACTCGAAGCTGCATTGCGAGATGTGGACGAATCCGTTTTTGCCGAGCGCCTTTTCGGCGCGCGGTCCCGTGTGCGCTGCGCTTCACGAGGCTTTGACGAGCGACACGCGCGTTTTCTGTGATGGGTAAGTCGACCGGCAGGAAATAAACGACCGGGGCCGCGCTTGTGGCCGTACCAACTCGACGCGCAAGGAGGGTACCGGCGGGCAACCGCCGAACGAGGGCGTGGAGTAGCACCTGTCGCTGATCTGGGGTGAGCGTCCGCCAGATCGGGTCACCCGGTTGTTGGCCTGGGGGCGTCACCCGGCGCGGGGAGGGGCTGATGCGTCAAGTCGGTCGAGCATGGCTTGTCTCCTTGGAGCAATCGCGTTCGTCTAAGCCAGTCGGCCAGCGACAACAGGGCCGACACAGCGACGACCGGGACATCGGCCGCTCCCGGAGAGAATAACGGAGCGGTTGCATTCTGTCGCAGATCTTTGAACATCGGCGCAACGGGTTCAGCGATTCTCCACCAGGGTTAGACGGACCCAGTTGAGGGCGGACTTGGATGAGCGCTGCTGGATGATGTCGCGTGGCTGCTCCGAGCCGATATCGAGCCGGCGCAGTCTCGGTGCGACGCGAGGTGGCAAGTCCAAGATAGACGAGACCGACCGGTTTTTCGACGGTCCCACCCGATGGCCCGGCGACTCCCGTCGAGGAGAGGCCGATGTCCGCGCCGAGCGCGTTCCGCACGCCTTCGGCCATGGCGGCGGCGACTTCGGCGCTGACCGCCCCATGGGCTTCGATCAAGGCGGCGCGACTCCCAGGAATTCGGTCTTGGCGTGGTTGGCGTAGCTGACGACCCCGCCCAGGTAACAGGGACTGACGCCGGCGATCGCCGTGATCAGGTGAGCGATCATCCCGCCCGTGCACGACTCGGCTGTGGCCAGGGTTTTGCCGGTCTTGATGAGCCAGTTGACCGTGGCATCCGCGACGTCCTCGGAGCCCTCGCCCAGCACGAGGCTGCCAAAGCGTTCATAGATCAGATTGGCGGTTGGCTCGATCTCGAGGCGAGCCTCCTCCTCGGTGGTGCCGGAGGCGGTGATACGGAAGCTGATGGTGCCCTCATGCGCGGTGATTCCGACTTCGGGAATTCGTCCGCGGGCAGTCAGGTCGAGCGCCTGGGACTCGAGGTCGGATTCCCCTTTGCCGAATAGGTTGATCTTGCGATGGACCGTGACTCGCTCGATGATGCCCATCTGTTTCAATCGAGGGACCACCTGGCCGAGGAACATGACCTTCATTTCTGACGGGACGCCGGGAAGACAGGCGATGGTTGCCCTTCCGAGGCGCATCCAGATCCCGGGCGCTGTCCCCACGGGGTTGGGCAGCGGCTCGGCCCCCTTGGGGAACTGGGCCTGCACGCGATTGCGATCGGGCATGGCGCGATTGCGCCGGGCGAACATGGCGGCGATCGCGGACACCGATTCGGGATCTTCCACCAGCGGCACGCCCGCGCACTCCGCCAGCGCCTCGCGGGTCAGGTCGTCCTGGGTCGGTCCCAGGCCGCCGGTGACCACGACCAGCCCGGCACGGTCGCACGCGTTCTCGAAGACGGCCCGATGATCGTCGAGCACGTCGCCCAGGGTTGTATGAAATGCGACTGGGATTCCCAGTGTAGCCAACTCCTGGCTGATCCAACGGCTATTGGTGTCGAGCGATTGGCCACTGACCAGCTCGCTGCCGATCGAAATGACTTCGGCCCGCATGGATGGGCTCCAACTTCAAGGGTCGCATGGGTCGCGGCGGTGCGGAGTTCCGAGAAAGTTACTCTATCAACTGCAAGCGACCCTGGCATCATGCCTTTTGAGTCGGTTAAGATGTTGAACGCTGGAGCTCTAGCCGTTCCCCGGCCAGGGAGAGATTACCGGCGGAGGCTCCCTCCCGAGTCGAGAGGTGGCATCTCATGAGTGCTTGCGTGCTGCAGCGACCGACTCTCGTATTGAATCGTCATTGGCAGCCGGTGCACGTGGCTCCCGTGCACCGCGCGCTCTGTAATGCTGTGGAACGAGGCAGCATTCGTGATCGACCCGGACGATTATCAGCTCTATAGCTGGTCAGACTGGGCGAAGCTGGCGCCTCGTGATGGGGAACCGTTCATCAGAACGGTGAGGTTTCCCTTGCGAGTGCCTGAGGTCTTGGCTCTGACGCGGCATGACCGCGCACGTCATCAAACCGTTACGTTCAGCCGACGAAACCTCTTCAAACGCGATCACTCCACTTGTCAGTACTGCGGCTGCCAACCCGGCACTGAGGAATTGACCATCGACCACGTGCTTCCTCGTGCCCAAGGAGGACAGACGACGTGGGAGAACTGCGCGCTCGCGTGCGTGCCGTGCAACGCGCGAAAAGCCAATCGAACTCCCGACCAGGCCAGCATGAAGCTCCGTCGCGTCCCCGTGCGCCCAGCCTGGAGGCCCCTCTACGACACAACCGGAGTCCGCATCGCGAGCTGGTCACGATTCTTGAGCGACGCCTACTGGAACGTTCCACTGGAAACGTCGGTTTGAATGTTGGGTGACGGGCAGTGAAACTCGGGTCGGCTTCGGGAGCTGACATGATCCGCGCGCCCGTTGACTGTTGCTCAACAACTTGCGTCCTCGTTTCAAGTCCCTACCGAAAGAGATCCGGGCGCATCGGGCGACAGTAATTGTGAATCACCGGCGTCCACATGAGGAGGTACGCGAGGTCGTCGTCAAGTAACACGAAAGCCAGACACATTTGGGCCGTCAACGGTCGCTCGAATTCCTCTGAATGGCGTTCCTCCAACGTCGCCAGGCGTTCGCTGCTGCCACGCCGCTGGAGGACCTGGTTGACGAGCTTGACGGTTTCATACATCACGTAACGAGCTGCGTTGAACGGATCGTCGCCGCCTGAGAGCGCGGGCCGACCCTTGCGGATCCGGAAGAATTCGTGCGTTACGTCTCCAAGACGAACACCGTAAGACTCGGGCGTTATCAGTTCTTCCTCCGGTTCCAGCTCGATGTCCGCGACGGTGAGCAATTGACGCACAGCCGCCAATGCATATCGACCGCGCTCGGCCGCGAGGCGTGTCGGGTCCAGCTCGGCAACTCGCCCCGACTCTTTGCCGAGAATGGCGGCGCCTGGCGAACCGTACGGTCCGTCGAGGATGATCTGGTTCTTGCGTTCAAACTCTTCGCTAACTCGACGGAAGTTCTCGATCATGCGGTGCTTCCGTTTCACTCGGGGCGAAGCGAAAATAGTCGAGCCGTTTCAGTTCGTTCACGAATTGAACGGGATCGCGGATCGGCTCCGCGGGCGGTTTTGCGAGATTTCGGCGACGAGCCGACGTCTTTTTAGTTCGTGTGGGCGGATGCGCGGCGACGTAGGCTTCGCATAAACGAGTCATCAATTCACCGAAGGACGCATGGCATTCCGCACCTGGGATCCAGTTCGCATGAAACGCCGCCTGCCATTCATCGGGCCGAGTCTCGATCAACGGGTTGAGCAGGTAGAAGCCGTCGTTGTCCTCGCTGATCTGGATCACCGATCGATAGTGCGTCGCCGGTAGAACAGTCCCATCGACCTTGGATTTGTGTCCGTGCGCCGATCGCCCCCAGATCGCGGCGGTATCGGGTTGTACCTCGGCCAATGGCCGAATTTCCTCGACCGACCAGAGCCTCGTTGGCCCGGCGGTCCCATCCAGCCACCAGCCATTGCTGACCTTGAGGAATTGGCGGTAGGAATCAGGGAGGCGACGTTGCAACCTTGTTTCGGTTGCTGTGATGGCATCATCGGTCGCGGGAGGAAATCCAGCCCACTTCCGGGCGACTGACCGGTCGGCCAGGAGATCGGAAAACGCGCCGGAATCCACGATTGCGACACTCCAGCGCTTGAGCAGCTTCGCCCAATCGAATTCAGGCATGAGTCAGCTCCTTTGACGTCCGGGTAGGATCTTTCTCCAAGCTGGCTCGTTCCCGCCACTCATCGAGCAATGCTGGATCGGCAGCGGCCACGTAGGGGTAACGTGAAAGCGGATCGGCCGGATTCGCCGTTCATTGTCGCACCCGTGGCGGCCGCCAAAACCCTTGAGTCGATATCGAGGGAACGGAAGCATGAGACCAGCGTCATCTCCCGGCGCGGGCGATGACGCCGTCTCATAGCTGGAATGACGACAAGGTTCGTTCACTGACTCTTGTCACGTTTCAGGTCCGCTAATTCCTTGAGGACTTGGTCGAGCTTCCGTTCCATCGCCGACAATCGCTTCTCCAGAACGGGGGAGATCCCGGGCGCCGCGGAAGGTACTGGCTGGCTGGGTGCCGTTTTCTCCCTCGGGGTTTCTCGCTCTGTCCACCGTGGTTCGCTCCTTGGCTTGAAGTTCGGTCGCCTTCCTATGGTTTTCCTGGATCTTCTTCATCTGGATGTCCATTTAGCCTTCCTGCTGCTGTTGACCTGAGCTCCTTCTTCTTGGAGAGGTATTCTTTCCGAAAGCGTCCGAGATTCTCTCGCAAAGATTCGATTTGAGATTGGTTGGCATCGCTCTTGTCTACGGAGCTGACCTCAATCAGTACGGTATTTGTGCGATTGCGATCCGCTCGTCTACGAGCTTGAATTTCCGTTCGCAGAGTAGTTCGACGTCGAGGCGAAGTAACTCGATCCGGTCGATCGATTCATCCTCTTGCTTTCTCGATTCTCCGAGGTCAGCGGCCGTGGAACGGGCCGTGCTTGCCGATTCATCCTCGACCCCAGCGTTCTTTTCAGCGGGCTGCCCGCTTCGGCTTCGTCTCGCGTCGGGCAGACTTGCCGCCTGCCGCGCCCAGACCCCCGCACCGGTCGCCAAGGCGAGGCTGGCGACGACGGTGATCGCGACCATCGACAACTTTTTCATGAACATGGCTCGAAGCACTCCTTGAATGAGTAAGGTGACTGCCGGCGAAACGCCCGCCTCCGCGGTCCCGATCGCGCTCTTGATCGTTGCCGCCATCAAGTCTTGCGGGTACCGCGGCCGACGTGGATTCGATATACAGTGCCAAAACCGTCGGCGCGACGCCTCGGCGGATCAGTCGCGAGCGCAGCTTCTCCCGAGCGCGACTCAACCGGCTCTTGACTGTGCCCACGGCACATCCCAATTGCCGCGCTGCCTCGTCATGGCCGAAGCCCTCCAGTTCACAGAGCACCACCGCCGAGCGGAATTTTTCCGGTAGGCGGCCGATCTCCTCGTCCAGAACGTCACGGAGTTCGTCCCCGTCCTTGTCGGCGGCCGGCGCCGCCGTCAATTCGATACCTCGGACCTCCCGGGCCGACCGGCGCGCCGCGGCGAGTTTCGTCCGGACGGAGACGCGGCGGCTTACCCCATAGAGCCAGCGTCCGAGCGAGTCCTCAACACGCACCGTATCCGCTTTACGCACCAGGATCAGGAACGTCGCCTGAAAGGCATCGGCGACGTCATCCGGGTTGCTCAAAGCACGACGGCAGACCCCCAGGACCATCGGGCCGTGCCGGGCCATCAGACCGGCGAATGCGGCCTCGGACGAATTCAGATCAGACCGAGCCCGAAACCGATCGAGCAACTGCGCGTCGGTCAGGCCATTGCTTGTCCCCACGTGGAAGAGCGCGTGGATGTCGCGGAGAACCGCGAGTGACTCCCCGTTGGCCATGATCCCGTCCCTCAAGATTGATGACTCAGCCTTACCATGCAGGCAAGGGCCGAATCGTTCCATCTTTTCTCCAAAAGACTCTTCCAGCAATCCCCGGTCATCCCGTAAATGCCAGTGCGAGAAAGCGTTACAAAGACAAAGTTGCTGCGGAGACTGAGTGTCAAAAAACCACGAAGCGTGTTTCCTAACCCGCTGGTTCCGTCCTGGCGTGGAAAGGGACACACCATCAACTGACAGAACCTAGTGGTTCTGACCAGGAAATCCTATGATTTTAAGCCAAGGTGGCTCAGAAGAAGGACCAACAATTCAGAAGGGAACAGCAAATGCTTATCAGTGAAGTGCTCAACACCGCGCTCAATAACCAGATCCGCGACGAGCTTGCGAACTCGAATCAATACCTCGCAATCGCCACATTCATGGAAGGGGAGAGCTTGTTCCTCCTTTCCAAGATTTACTACAAGCAGGCTGACGAAGAACGTGAGCATGCCTTGAAATTCGTCAAGTTCATTATCGAGGCCGGAGGCGAGGTCATTATACCGGATGTGCCGGCCCCGCGCAGTGCCTTCGCGACGGCTGAGGAAGCCGCTCGGACCGCCTTGGAGGCGGAGGTTCGCACGACGGAGCAGATCTATGCGCTGGTGACGCTCGCCTCCGGCGAACGGAATTACATCGCCGTGAACTTCCTACAGTGGTTTGTCAGTGAGCAACTGGAGGAGATCGCCAGCGCCGAATCCCGCCTCGCGGTGATCCGTCGGGCCGGCCCGAATGTGCTCATGGTCGAGGCTTATCTGGCTCACGGCGGCGGTCGGTAGATGCCGGGATATGCGTATTATCTGTCTGAAGGGGTGCGTTGGCCACCTGCTCGCCTGATTGGTCGACGGATAGCCAAAGAAATCCTTATGTGATGGAACCGAGCTCGAACGCAAGCTCAGCATGACCAGCGATGATAGACACGCGGGTAGCCGCGCCGCGATAGAGATTTAGCGCGACAGATGACCATGTGCTTTATTATGGTCCGAATCGACGGGGACCTGGCAAGTCAGGATAACGGGGGTATTCAACAACGTGCTGGGCCTTTGGTGGCGCGGTTAGGGGTGGGAGGTTGAGGACCTGGAAGACGTCAGACCCCTCGGTCACTTCGATGGCGGTGTCTGGAGTTAGGTTGTGGAAGGTCTGGGTGGTGCGGCTGACCGGCCAGTTTACTGTCAGCGCCGCGATCGATGTCGCGCTGTCCAGGCCGATTGTCTCGACGAGGGTACTGCCACCGTAGCTGGACGCGTTGCCGACCGTACGATGGACTGAGCGAGTCTTGCCACCGGCTTGCTTCACGTCGAGCCGGATCGTCGCGCCCAGGGCGGCGCGGTTGGTCTGAGTTCCCACGAGCTTGACTTTCAGCCAATGCCGGCCGTGACCGGGGTTCTGAAATAAGAGGTTGTACGCCTTGTCTCCCGGGACGGCACCACCAACTTCGACGAACAGGTCAAGGTCGCCGTCGCAGTCCCAATCCGCGAACGAGGAGCCGTGCCCTTTCTGGAGGTGCCCGGTACCTGAAGACTCGGTGATGTCTTCAAACCGTTGGCCGGCGCAATTCTTGTACAAGATATTGGGCATGAGGGCCGAATAACCCGGCAGGCCGGTGCCGAGATAGAGATCGAGGAAGCCGTCGTTATCGATATCGCCAACGCCCATACCCATCGCCAGGGCAACCTTGTCGAGGCCGACCTCGAGTGAAACGTCCTTGAAACCGGAGACGCCCATGTTCTTGAAGAGGCGCGGGTGAGAAACGACCTTGGACGGCAGGTTCATGACGCTGGTCGCCCACGCGTTGAGTCCACCAGTGTAATCGCTGACGAAGATGTCGAGACGGCCGTCGTTGTCGAAGTCGAGGACCCCGCACGTGAAGCTTATCCGCGGATCAGTCACATCAAGTTTGGCGGCGAGATCCTCGAATGTCCAATTCCCGCGGTTATGATACAGACGGTTCTCCTGGCCGCAGTTTGAGACATAGATATCGGGCAGTCTATCGCCGTCGTAATCGATGCAGACCGCGGCCTTGGCGAACCGGTAGTTGCGGACTCCAGCTTGCTCGGCGACGTTGACGAATGTGCCATCACCCTTGTTTCGGTAGAGCCGGCACAGGTTCCTCGTGTCGGCGACCATCACGGAGGTCGAGTTGAAAAGATTGTCGCTTGAAGCATTCGCATATTCGCCGCAAACGAACAGGTCCAGGTGGCCGTCGTTGTCGAAGTCGGCCCATGCCGCAGAATGCGAGGCGATCGGGACGTCCAGTCCGGCGGCGACGGTCACGTCCTCGAAGACGCCGTCGCCGGTGTTCCTCAGGAGCGTGAGCCTGGCGGGACTCTCCCATCCACCACGGACTAGAACGACGTCAAGCCGGCCATCGTTGTCGAAATCGGCTTGTGCACAGTTGACCGAGTAGGGCTGCGATTTCAGCCCGGAGCTGCCGGACTTGTCTTCAAAAGTGCCATCGCCGCGGTTGACGAAGAGCGACGCACCGAGGTCAACATCCATCGACGTGCTGAAGATGTCGGGCAAACCGTCGCCGGTGAAGTCGTCGAACACACTGCCGCCAGCCATGTTCGGCCCACGCAAGCCAAGCCCAACCGAGGATGCGACGTTCTCGAACCGTCCCATGTCGAGCTTCGAGCGGAAGCTTTCTAGCGAGATTAATAGATCGGAGGGGACCTTGGCGGGGTACTCGCCAAGCGTCATGTAGGCGAGATTGACCAGCCAGCGGACCCCAGCGTCCTCGGGGCGCTGGCGAAGGTACTCGCGAAAATGACGGATCGCCTCTCGTGAGCCCGAAGTGTTCTGGTGCACGGCCTCCGCGGCGATCGGGAATATGCAGCTCGACGGGCCGAGACATTCCAAGCAGTTCTCAGTCTCACCGCGCCGCAGGTGGATGACTCCGAGCAATGCGCGAAGGTTGGCCCTCAGCCCTGCCGGCACACCCGGGGCCGTTGCGTCGGCAATCGCTCTTTCGGCCCACAGGGCCGCCTCCTCAAACTTCCCCTCGTATATCAACAACATAGATCAGCGAACCTTCGACCCGAACAATCCGGAAAGCCTGACTTGGATCTCCCCTTGGGATCGAACGCAGCTCTTCAAGACAGAGGTCGATCCCTCGCTGGGCTCGCCTCGAAATGACCTCGCACACCTGCTCGATCGAGCCTCGGTCTTGGACCGGCCCCATGAAGCGGTTCGCCATCCCGAAGCCGGCCGTCTCGAAGTTATCGGCGGTGAAGAGCGGGAATTCGACCTGTCGAGACGCGTTCGCTTCCTTCATATCCGCGACGGTCGGATGGTCTGTTGTTGAATGGGAATCGATCCTAGCCTCGAAGTACCGTCTCGAGCCGTGGCCTTTCAGCCGCCCTAGCATCTTCACGGCATCAGGGTCCGACAGGACGGCGACGCCCACCCCGGCCAGGCCAAAGCAGAGGATCGCGACGGCCGAAATCGTGAGCGGTGCGCGCAGCATGGACGCTCCTCCGGACTCCAAAATCGGACCGGATTGACCGATTCGTGTCGAGGTCAGTCCTAACCATTAAGAAGTTAGTTCAGCCCTTATGGTATTAGCGACGAAATGGAGCCAGTGGCCGGGTCTTTCGCTTTTCTTGCTGGGCCAATTCCAAGAATGACCTCGCGCCCATGGGTGACGGGACTCACAGTTGTAGGGTTTTTGGCGTAAGCCGGTGATCCTTGGTCGATCAGCAAGAGCACCTTGAAGCGCGCGAGCAACTGGGGCATCATTACGCCATGAGAACCTCCCTCTCTTCAGCGGGGCGAACGATGAGACGATTCCTGCTCTTCGGCTTGTGGGTTGCCTCGGCGTTTCCGGTCCAAGCGAGCCAGGAGCGTCCGAACGTGATCCTGATCGTGGCCGACGACCTGGGCTGGGCCGACCTTGGCTGTTATGGAAGCCGATTCCACCGGACTCCGCACCTCGACAAGCTTGCCGCCGATGGGCGCCGGTTCACGCAGGCCTATTCGGGCAGCCCCGTCTGCTCGCCGACCCGGGCCGCGCTCATGACCGGCAAGCACCCCGCACGGCTCCATCTGACCGACTGGCTCCCAGGCCGACTGGACTTCCCCGCCCAGAAGCTGGCTCCGGCCGGTGATCCGCCAAGAGCTTCCGCTTGAAGAGGAAACGCTCGCCGAATCGCTCCATGCGGCTGGCTACGCCACGGCGCTTGTCGGCAAATGGCATCTCGGCGGCCCGGGTTTCGAACCGACGCGTCAGGGGTTCGACCTCAACATCGCCGGCGACGACGAAGGCATCGCCGCTGAGCTACTTCGCACCGTTCAGCCGCCAGGGACACACCATGCCCGGCCTGGGCGACGCCCCTGAAGGCCAGTATCTTACCGACCGCCTCACCGCCGAGGCCGAGCGGTTCCTCGATCGCCAATCGCGCGCGGCCATTCTTCCTCTATATGCCGCACTTCGCCGTCCACATCCCGATGAAGGCGAAGGACGAGCTGATTGCGAAGTACCCCAAGTGGGACGGCACTCCGCACGGGCGCCAGGAGAACCCAGTGTACGCGGCGATGCTCGAGAGCCTCGACGAGAGCGTCGGCCGGATCGTCGCCAAGGTCGACGAGCTCGGGCTGGCCGGGAAAACGCTCATCCTCTTCACCAGCGACAACGGCGGCCTCGCGACACTGGAAGGCTCGAACACGCCGCCGACGATCAACGCCCCGCTCCGCGAGGGGAAGGGCTACCTCTATGAAGGCGGTTTGCGCGTTCCCTTGATCGTGCGCTGGCCTGGCCGCGTCGCTCGCGGGGTGGAGAACACGCCCGTCTGGGCCGCCGACCTGCCTATGACGGTGAAGGCCCTCTGCGGAATTCCCGGGCCGATCGCCGGCGATGGCGTGAGCCTTGCCTCGCTGTTGACCGAGGGCAAGCCGCTCGCCGCTCGCCCCCTCTTCTGGCACTACCCGCACTACAGCAATCAAGGCGGTCGACCTGGTGGCGCGGTCCGCGACGGCGACTGGAAGCTCATCGAAGACTACGAGACCGGCCGCCGCGAGCTCTTCGACCTGGGACGCGACGTGAGCGAGTCGACCAACCTCGCCGAATCCGAGCCCGGGAAGGTCGAGGAGCTGGCCGCCAAGCTCGCGGCCTGGCGGAAAGACGTCGACGCCCAGATGCCCACGCCCAACCCAGCGTACACCCCCAACGCCCAGCTCGCAAACGGCACGATCAGGCTGCCGGCCAGCACCGCCGAGGTCCATGGCGCGATGCTCCGGTTCGAGCCTCTACCGCACAAGAACACCCTTGGCTACTGGGTCCGCGCCGACGACTGGGCGTCCTGGGAATTCGACGTCGCGAAGCCCGGAACGTTCGCGGTTACGGCACTGATCGGCTGCGGCAATGGCAGTGGTGGAAGCGTTGTCGAGTTCCGAGTGGACGATCAGATGCTCGAGCTCACCGTCCCGGTGACCGGGGGCTTCCAGCAGTTCGTGCCCGCAAGCCCTGGGCCAGGTCACGCTCCCGCGCGCCGGCCGCCATAAGGCGGAAGTCCGCGCGACCAGGAAGCCAGGCCCGGCCGTGATGGACCTGCGGGAAGTGACCCTCGCCCCCGAGGTTCCCATCACGCACGCCTTCCTCGCGACCGGCGGCGCAAACCTACATCCGCGACGGCGCGGGCACGATCACCTGGCGCTATCCGCACGCTTCGCGCGACGGCTGGGTCCTGCCCGACGGACACGTTCTGCTGGCTTTGAGCAAGGGTCCAGAATATCCCGGCGGCGGAGTCGTCGAGGTCACGCGCGACGGCAAGATCCTGTTCGAATACAAGGGAACCCAGTCTGAGGTAAACACAGCTCCAGCTTCTCGATAACGGCAACATCCTGACCACGGAAGCGGGCAACCGGCCGCGGCTTCTGGAGCTGAACCGCAAGGGCGAGGTTGTGGTCGAGGTCCCGCTCAAGGCCCAGACGGCGAACCACCACCTCCAGACCCGGATGAGCCGAAAGCTCCCGAACGGCCACTACCTCGTGCCCCAGCTTCTCGACAAGGTCGTGCGCGAGTACACGCCCAAGGGCGAGGTTGTCTGGGAGGTCAAGACCGCCGACATGCCGTTCACGGCGATCCGGCTCGACAACGGCAACACCCTCATCGGCTGCACGCTCGGTAACCTCGTCATCGAGGTGGACTCGAAGGGCAAGACGGTCTGGAGCCTCACCAACGAAGACCTCCCCGGCAAGCCGATCAACGACGCCTGCGGCGTTCAGCGGCTCCCGAACGGAAACACCGTGGTCACCAGCCACCACGCCCAGGGCAACGACGTCAAGCTCACCGAGGTGACACCCGACAAGACGATCGTCTGGACCCACCGCGATCCCGCGACGCCCGGCATCCACCACTTCCAGATCCTCGACACCAACGGCAAGCCGATCGAAGGACGGCCCCTTCGTTGAGAGCGATCGGCTCGTGCGAGCTTTCAATCGTTCATGACGAAGAGGCCCGTCGTCTATGGGACACCGCGGCATTGAGTTGACTCAGGCAGGAGCGCTCATGGAAAGCTCGCCTGTTTGCCGAGGGCCTCGATTCGTTTCGCGGCCAGCCGACCCTCGTTCGTGTTGGGATCTTTCTTGGCGATCTCTTTGTAGAAGTCAAGCGCGCCCGCGAGCTTGTCCATCTTCTCAAGAGCCTGAGCGAGTGCGAGCTTGGCCCTGTTTTGCCTGGCGGCGGCTTCGGCACGCTTGATGGCCGCTCTGGTGTGCTTGGCGGCCGCTTCGGCCTTCTGCCGCTGCTGGAACTCGCGCCACTGCTCTTGGTCGCGGGCCAGTTCCTGTTGCCTCCTCTGCCGTGCGAGGACCTCGGACACGAGCGGCTCGCCTGGTTTGATCCGGGTTTCCCGCTGGTTCGCGACCACAACCCCGGGCGTGCCCGCTGCCGAGGGCGCGACCAGCGACTTCAGGAACGCCTCGACTTGGGACCGTTCTCTCGGGCGAGAGAGCGAAGAACGCATGCGCCGAAGCCTTGCTTTGTCCCTCATGAAGCGCGACCGCCTCTTCCAAGTCCTGTGCCCGACCGTCGTGCAGGTAGGGGCCGGAATCGCGGTATCCCCAGAGCGGCGGCGTGCGCCACTCTCCGGGAGAGGGACCTCCGGGTGACGTGGGACCGTCGTTCCCGTAGTAGGTGCCGGAATCGCTCAGGCTCTGGCCCATTTCGTGTAGCAGCAGGTCGCTGTAGATCCCCTTGACGTTACCGAGCGTCGGAGTATGGCATGCTGCGCAGCCGACGTTGGTGAAGAGCCGGCGCCCAACCGCTGGTCGCGTGTACCATGCGGCCCGTACGGGTCAACGCCGACCGGTGCGGGCAGAGCCCGGACGTAGGCCACCAGTGAGTCGCACTCCGATTCGGTCATGTCCAATCCCTTTCCCTTCGTGTCGGGGTCAAGGGGTGAGATCGCCTGCGAGAAGCCGGGGACCTCCAGGCCCATCTCATTGGCGCAGGCACCACGGACGAATTCATGCAGGCTGGCGATCTGTCCTTTCCAGCCGAACCGACCGATCTGGCCCTCTCCGGTGCGGCTGACCCGGCCGCGGATGTCCGTGGGCTGGGACTCGGCCATCGCGATCAGCACTTCGGAGGGGATTGCGTCGATTCGGCCGGAGCCGAACAGGGCCGGAGTATTTCGTTCCGCGAGCGTCAGATTGAAGCCCTGGCTTGGCTTCAGGGCGGGGAATCGCTGGCTGAGCCGGCGATTCGGCACGGTCTGCTGCCTGACCGCCCGGATTCGACCCTCGATGGAATCGTCGTTGGCTGTCTGCGCGTTAGACTGGTCCTCCGCGCGATTGGATTCGTAGAAGCCTTTTCGCCACGACCCATAGTCGGGGTCGGTCCCGTAGCGATGGAGGACCACACTGCGGGTCCCGTGGAAGCCGGGGTGGATTTGATTCACGGCCTTGGCCGCGGGGCCGCCGCCGGCGGAGGTCGCAGTGAGGAGGACGACATTCTTGCCCTCCGGCCCGCGCGCCGCCAGGTGCGCCCAAGCCGTGGCAGGCCACGCACGAGGTCTCGTTATAGACCGGACCTAGCCCATCGCCATCGTGGCTCATGGGATCATTGGGCACCCATTCCTTGACAAACAGCGACCGCCGCCGCGCCACCTCATCTCGAGGTGATGGCGCCGAACTGGCCTGAACGGTGCGAGTTTCCGGATTCAAGTCCTTACTCCGCACTTCTTTGGCGATCTCGTTCCATTTGCTGTTCAACGCCAGGAGAGCGGCGGGCACCTGACTGGCGACCTTGGTCAACGCCTCTGTCTTGGCAGCGAGGGCCGGTCGTCCAGTCGGGAGCGAGGCGGTCGGGTTGCTCGGGGACGGCCTATCGCTCTTCGACGGGAGCCTCACGGGTGCCGTCGCGGACACAACCATCGGTCTGTTGCCGAATGCCCAACCAGGCGATGGTCGCGCTGATCGTGACCGCGAGTACGAGAATCGCCGCCAACTTCAGCCGGATCAGCGCCATGGTCGCGCAGTACGCCTTCGGAGAGTCCAAGGATCGGCGTGGCGGCAAATCCCATCGCGGCCTGGACGGTCGAATCGACCAGCACCGATGGCAGTTCGGCTGACGCGGCGTCCGCGCCGAAAAGCGCAGCACCGATCAGCACCGCCGTGGGGGCGAGTCCACGTCGCATCAAACGCTGCGCGAAGCCGTTCACGCCGCCCGTCTCAGTCGAACGCCGATTGTGCCCACGGGGCATCGTAGTCGTTGGGCCGCTTCTTGATACGTCAGCCCCTCCAGCTCGCAGAGCACGACCGGCGCCTCGATATTTTTCGGGCAGTTGCGACACCTCCTCATGAAGGGCCTCGAACTGCTCTCGGCAGACCACAGTCAGCTCGGGTCGGTCCACTTCGTCAATCGGCTCGGCGCCGTTGCCCTCGGTGCTCGGGTGATTCATGCTGTCGCCTGCGATGGTCGCGCAGCCTGGGCTTCCCGCGCCGTGCGCAGGGCCACTCCGTAGAGCCAGTTCCCCAGCAATTCCGGCTGGCGGATCGAGTGGGCCCTCCGCGCCAGGACCAGGAACGAAGCCTGGAACGCGTCCTCGGCGGTGTGCCGGTCGCCGAGGACCTGCTGGCAGACACGCAATACCATCGGCCCGTGCCGGCGGACCAAGGCCGCGAAGGCGATCTCGGCCAACTCGTCGCGACGTTCGGTGAATCGCGCCAGCAGTTGACCGTCATCCATCCCCGCGGTCGATCCTCGAGTCCTGGAGCCCCCTGGGTGGTTTCAGGACAGCCTCACATTGTCCGTTCCCCATGATCGCGACCTCCAAAAAGCGTCTCGCCTTTCCTCAATAGTTGTACTGGGGGACCGAGGTCGGATTCTTTCAAGTTTCTCCGGGGATGCCGGTCGGAGGGATTGGACCAGACCAGCGTTTGCTTTCAATGATCCGACACAAGGCGAGAATCCGGATCGGGAGACTGAGCTCCCTCGTACAAATACTGGAGGAGCCGGCTCTGTCCGGCGATCTCGCTACTTCCCATACAGTTCCCGCTCAGTCTGTTCGTGCATCGCCTTCTTTTTTTCGGGGTACTCGACCACGACGAGCTCTTTCTTGTCGACGTCGTAAGCGTATTCCTGGTAGTACGGCAGCATCGGAAGCTGGATGCCATCCGCCTTGCCCTTCTTGATGATCACTTCCATGAACTCTTCGTAGGTCTTGGGCTTCTCGCCGTTGAGTCGCCTCGTACATGTCCATGTCCATCTTGACCCTCATTTTGCCGATGTTGCCCACTTCGGTGCGGTAAACGTCGGCCTGGAGGTCGAGGTATCCGGTGGAGTGGGTCTTGCCATCGGTCACCACGCCTCCCTTCGCGAGCTCGGCCTTGAGTTCTCGAACGTCCTGGGTCGTCTTGCCGATCGTGTCGCGAGCTTGAATCTTCGGTTTCGTCGGCTTTTCGTCCTCGCAGCCTATGACAAGGGCGAGCATGGCCAGGCCAAAGGCCAAGGCGAGGGCACGGCCGAGGAGGCGCGTCATGGGATGAGTCCTCGTTGGGACAAGAGAAGGGGAGCGTTGATATCGGGTAAATTCGAGTATCGCGCTCCTGGGGCCGAAGCACAAGGCCAGCGTGGTCACGTCGATCGTGGGCACCGACTCAGCCGCCCATCAGTTCCAGGAGCTTGGTCACCGTTCGCCAGTTCCTCCCGGTGCTCGTCGTGGCGAGCTTCGAGTCGAAGTAGTTGTTGGTGAGCTTGGAGTTTGCGACGCCATTCGGAAGCTGCAAATAGACCTCTCTGCCACTCACGATGAACCTGTCCGGCGGCGATCGATCGGGATCGAGGTTGTCAACGCTGAGTCGGACTCGGCAGGTCTGCCAGGAACATCACATGGAGCGTTTCTTCGGCCGCCCCCGCTTTGAGAAAAGGGTTGTCGGAAATGACGTCCCTGAGTTGTTCGGCCGTCCGCAAGATCACCGGAGTCCGATATCCAAAACTTGTCGCGATCTGCGTGGTGATCTGGCCGGAAAGCCGCGCTGCGATGCCGGGTGAAGCACGAAAAATGACGTTTCCACTCTGGATGTAGCTCCGCACGTCCTCAGCTCCAGCCGTGACGAACATCTCGACCAGATCTTTCATCGGCAGCTTGTTCTTGCCGCCGACATTGATTCCTCGAAGGAATGCGACATACATCGCCGACATCCGGGATGACCTTTCGTAAATAAACCGTGATCGGACCTTGGTTGCCCACTTTACCATTTTCCAGGCGTTTCGAACACGAGGGTCCGTCTTTCGGCGGGAAGCGGTTATAATGACCGTCGATCAAGTGCGACAGTCCTTCCGCTGGAGCCTGCGCCACGGCCAGGGTTTACTGATGAGCACGGTCCAGGAACGAAGAACGCCCCCTCCAAGCGACTTGGTTAAGCTCAATCCTTTTCCTTACGGCTGGCGGGACGTACCCGTCACGAAGCCCGACGGCAGGTCGACTTCAAACAGGTCCCACTTACACTCGAAGACGCTTTGCACCCAGAGCTTGGAGATTACATCGTGTCGAGCCACGCTCACGAGCTCGATTGCAAATACCTCCAGGACGTGTTTCGGCGCTCGGCTGTCGAGCAAGCCGACCGCTGTGGTTTTGGCGGATGTCGAGGTCTACTGGGACGATCCCGAAGTGAAGCAACACAGGCCGGACATCGCGGTGATCCTGGGAGTTCGGCGTCAGAAGAACTGGCCAAGCTTCCAAGTGGTCGAGGAAGGAACTCGGCCAGCCTTGATCGTCGAGGTGGTATCACCGAGTCGCGGGTCAACGATGTCGAGAAAAAGGTTGACCAATACGCCCGCGTCAAGGTCGCCCATTACGTGATCGCGGACGTCTGGGAATCGGATGGACGACGCCACGTTGGCCTGATCGATTACCGGCTCAGCCCGGGGGCCACTATGTGCGGCAACCGCTTGATCCCCGTGGCAGGGTCTGGCTCGACGAGGTCGGGGGTCTGTGGCTGGGTGTCGTGGACAATCCGGAGCTCGATGGCGACCGCTTGGCCTTGTTCGACCCAGTCACGGACGAGGAGATCGGGGACTACAAGCAGTTGAGCCATTTGGTAGCCGCCCAAGCCGTTGCCCTCGCCGAGGCCGAAGAGCGAGACACGTGAAAGGCTGTCGCCCTCGCCGAAGCCGAGGCCCGCGACCGTGAGAAGGCTGTTGCCCTCGCCGAAGCCGAGGCTCGCGACCGTGAGAAGGCGGTCGCCCTCGCCGAAGTCGGAAGCCCGGATCCGCGAGCTGGAAGCCGAACTCAGTCGATTGCGAGCCAATCAATCGCAAGGCCAGTGAAACGAGATCACAGCCGATTGGGTTCCGGACTGGTCAGCGACGTCCGGATGAATCCGGAATCGGACGGTGCTTGGTAATCGATCGCGGCCAGGCCGGGCGTTTCAATCCGTCGCTGGTTTTTCACCCGGCTTTCCAGAGCAACGTCCAGAATGCCCCCGGTCAGAAGGGTTCGCTCGACAGGGTATGGTGGCTTGCGATCGCGGAAGAAGTCTTCGATACGCAGTACCAAGGGATTGAAAAAGTTGGCACCGGGCGGGGCGGGTAAGTACATCAAGGTCGAGACGATGGTTTCGCCCCCGGTTGACTGGTTGATCCGCACCGCGATCGTGGTGTCATCGACGTGCCCGTTCAAGATCAGGACCGTCGCACGCAGCCCATCGACGTACTCGACGACGAAAGCATACGGGTGTCTGAGCTTGGTCAGTCGCATCGCGTCCCGGCGCGGGCGGGGGCATGAAGTCGCGCGTGTTTTGCTTGATGTCGCCCGGGTTCAAGGTATGGCTGCGGCCGAGGGCTTGCTCGAGTAAGGTCCCACGACCAGACGCCCTTATCGCCGGCCTCCCAGACCGCGTCTTTCTCGAGATAGGTCACCGCGGCGACCCCCTGGGGTTTGCCGCCTCGATCGCGGCGTTCCACCATGCATTGAAGCGTCTCGAGTGCGTGGAACCCGAAGATCTCCAGGTCGCCGCGCGACGCCACGATCGCGTCCTTGAACGATCGGCCCAGCGGAATCTCCAGCTCGGGGAGTCGCCAGGTGACTGGCAAGCTCGATCCGGCCATCAGCGGGACATTCAAGGTCTTGGCCTGCTCGACCATCTCGCCGGCTTCGGTCCGGCTGTAGGAAAGGTGCTTGTCGATGAACACCGGCACGACCTGACCCGACTTTCGGAAGACCTCGAGCACTTCGCGGAAGAACTTGCCGCGCGGATAAAGCTTTTGAAGTTTCTCGTTGTAGGGATAATTGCCGTGCTCGGCGATCAAGAGGACCGCGTCGACGGCCAGCTTGCCGGTTCCCAAGGTCAGTGCATCAGCGATGGTCGGGCTCTGGCGGATTCCATGCTGGCGCGCCTTCGCCCGGCCCGAGGTCGGTCGCCTGCGGGCGTCTGTTCGATGAACAAACTGGCGATCTCGAAGGGGGGCTCGTGGAGGCCATGGCCGTCATGCACGATGAATCCGTCGATGAACCGGCCGACGATATGATAAGCATGAGACAGGTAGTGGTAGACGGTCGATACGGCGGCGATCTTGGGTCGAGCCTGGTCTCGGAGTTGCGAGGCCGGCGGTTTTTCCATTCGAGAAGGAGAAGAGGCCCGAGCTGGATTCCAGCCCGGCCAAGCCGGCCGTCGCTCCTGTCATTTCCAGAAACCGTCGCCGCGTCGATCCCGAAGTCATGCGTGGAACTCCCATTCCGTCATGCGGACAAGGCCCTCGATGATACCTGACGACCGACCGATCATCCCAGAATTGTCGCGCGATTTGGAGAGGCCAGGCTTTCGCCTTCCGAAAAGCCCGATCTCGCGCCGGCCGATCGATCGTCTGCCCCGGCTGCGGGTTAACCGACAGAGGTGCTCGCGGGAAAGAACCTGCTATAATCAAGGAAACGCGGAAAGAAGGCCGTTGAGTCACTTCAACCAGGGAGATGCTGTTTCCATGCAAGACGTTCTGAAGGCTGCCATTGGGATGCACCAGGCGGGCCAATTTGGGGAGGCACTCGCCGTTATATCAGAAGGTCTTGGCGCAGGAACCGGCGAACGCCGACGCGTTGCACCTCCTGGGAGTGTTGCACCACCAACAGGGGGACAACACGCGCGCCGTCGAGATGATCGGCCGCGCCGTGGCGCTTCGGCCAAACGTCGCCGCGTTCCACGCCAATCTGGCCGAGGCTTATCGCGCACTGGGCCAGTTGGATCGGGCCGTCGGCTGTTGCAAGGCGGCTCTCGGCCTGGCGCCGAACTATCCCGAAGCCTTGAGCAATCTTGGCCTGGCTTACCAGGGATTGGGCCGGAGCACCGAGGCCGTCGATACAATTCCGCCGCGCCTTGGAGCTTCGGCCGAACTTCGCCCCGCGCACAACAACCTGGGCATCATCCTCAGGGAGCTTGAACCAGCACGACGAGGCGCTGGAGCACTTCCGCCGCGCCGTGGAACTGGACCCGGCTTATGCTCCCGCCCTGACGAACCTGGGCCAGATGCTCCTGGATCGGAGCCAGGCGGAAGAGGCCCTGCCGCACTGCCAGGAAGCGGTCCGGCTTCAGCCTAACATGGCGGCCTTGCACCACAACCTCGGCAACGCCCTGAGGCAGCTCGAGCGCTACGTCGAGGCGCGGGCCGCCTATCTGGAAGCCTTGCGGTTGGAACCCGATCTGGCCAAGGCTCACGCCCACCTCGGGCTGACCCTGATGCGCGAAGGGCAGACCAACGATGCCCTCCCCTGGTTGAAGCGTGCCGCCGAGCTGGACCCGGCCGACGCCGACGTTCCAGGAATTCTTGGCCGAGCTGTACATGGAGCGCGACGAGTTCGCCGAGGCGATCCCGTACTGGGAGCGCGCGCTCGAGCTGTCGAAGGAGGAACGGGCCAGCACTCATCTTTCGCTGGGCTGGTCGCTGCAAGAAGACGGCCGGCGGGCCGAGGCCGGCGAACACTTCCGGACCGCGCTTCGGCTCCAGCCGGACTTTGCCGGTGCTCAGCTCAATATCGGAGGACTGCTCGAAGAAGAAGGCGACCTCGAGAAAGCCGAGGCGGCATTCCGCGAGGCACTCCGCGTTGCAGCCGAATTTCGCACTTCCTCACGCTCGACTGGCGACGCTCCTCCGCGGCAAGCTACCCGACGCCGACTTCACCGCGCTCGAAGAACGCCTGGCCGATCCCCAACTGGCCCCCGAAGTTCGTGCGACGGCTGTTGTTCGCCCTGGCCCACGTCCTTGACGCACGGGGTGACCACGCTCGCGCCGCCGATTCTCTCCGCGAGGCCAACGCCCTCACCGTCGAGCAGAAAAAGAGCCGCCGCGAATACGCACCGGCCGATCACGAGCGTTTCGTCGACGGCCTGTTGAAAACGTTCAACTCCGAGTTCTTGACCCAAGATGGCCGGTAAGGGCTCGCCCAGTCGCCTCCCCGTGTTCGTCCTGGGGCTGCCGCGCTCGGGAACAACCTTGATCGAGCAGATCCTGGCCAGTCACTCTCGAGTCCACGGGGCCGGCGAGCTCCGACTGGGCCGCCAATCGTTCGAATCGCATTCCCGGCGTGCTCGGGAAAGAGGGTCCCCCCCTGGAATGCGTTCCTCTCCTGGATCCCAGTCTCGATTCGCCGACTGGCCGAGCAACACCTCGACCGATGGAAAGCCCTGGCTCCCGGGCAAGTCGATCGGATCACCGACAAGATGCCCGATAATTACATGTATATCGGCTTCCTGTCGATGCTCTTCCCGCAACGCCACGTTCATCCACTGCCGGCGCGACCTGCGCGACGTGGCCGTCTCGTGCTGGATGACCGACTTTCGCAGCATCGTCTGGGCCAACAGCATCGAGCACATCGCCTCTCGCTTCCAGCAATACCACCGGCTGATGGACCATTGGCGGTCTGTCCTGCCGGTGCCGATTCACGAGGTCGACTACGAAGAGACCGTGGACGACCTGGAAGCGGTCGCTCGGCGGTTGGTGGCGGCGTGCGGACTGGAATGGGAACCCGCTTGCCTCGAGTTTCATCGCAACGAACGGCCGATCCGGACTGCCAGCGTCACCCAGGTCCGTCAGCCGGTCTACAAACGGTCCGTCGCCCGCTGGAAGAACTACGAGCCAGCCCTGACGGAACTGTTCACCATGCTGCCGGTCGACGGTGCGAAAGGTGGAGGCTAGCCTCAATACCGTTGAATTAGCCATAACATATGGGAACGCGGCTTCGAAATCTTCAGCCCCTCCGGCGATTTACTGCCTACTCCGTACTTCCCACTGCCTACTTGCTAGCGCCCTGGCTATTGACCTCGCCGCTCCGGGGATTTACTGCCTACTCCGTACTGCCTACTGCCTACTTGCGAACGCGAGTGCTGTGGCGGATTCCAGCGGTGTACTGTCGCGGAACGAAACTAAATTGACGGCGAGGCTGAGATGACGAAACCCGGGAATTGACGGCGAATGACGGCCGTCGGCCACGACGACCTCTTGTCGCCTGAGCGCAGACACTTGCGCAGGTCGGGAAAACATCATTTCGGCCGAATATCGTTGACGCGATAAACTTACGTGTGACACAGGTATAATCGGAACCCCGCCGGAAACGCTCATCTCCTTACAGCAATTCGACTTACGTGTGACACAGGAGTAATCGATACAACCCGTTCGAGGCAGAGGTTTTGGTCGTATTTCCTTACAGCAATTGGGCTTACGTGTGACACAGGAATAATCGATACAACCGGTCCGAAGCACGGGTTTTGGCAGTATTTCCGTGCAGAAATTTGACTTACGTGTGACACACGGATAATCGATACAACCGGTCCGAAGCCGCAGTATTGGCGTTATCTCCTTACAGCAATTGGACTTACGTGTGACACAACTACAACCGATACAACCGGTTCGAGGTAGGGCCATAGCAGTATCTCAGTACAGCAATTGGACTTATATTTGGGACATGCCTGATCGACACGATCGGTTCGGAGCGGGAGTCCTGGCCGTATCTCATTACAGCGTTTGGACTTCATATGTGGCACATGTCTGATCGACGATCGACAGAATCGGTTCGAGACCGGACCGGTAATCTCTCCTCACCACATAGTGACCAAGGCTCTACCCGTTAAAGTCGAGGGCGACGGGTTATCTCTTTCGCGGCGTCAAGTCATTTCAGGTGGGCTTTTCGTCTTTGACCACATTGGCCCTCGGGGACGGGCTGGGCAAAGGCCGGGTGAAGAATCGACGTAAGTCATTACCAGCAGTGGGATTCGAACCCACGCCTGCGTTATCCAGGAGAGGATTTAAGCCCTCGATGTCTGCCTTAAGCGTGGCATTGGGCTGACGTAGGAGTGGCGTTTAAGTTGTTGTCTAATCAGCCAGTTACGTTGCTCACTTTCATAGTATTGTTGGCATCGTCCCAAACCGGTGCTTTTGCTGCTTAACACTATCAGTAATGATCTTTGGTCCAGTATGTCACTGTAAGCCAATTATAACTTTATGGTTACGTGCGAACCTTCCCCTAGCTTTGCAGGACAAAGTGTCAAGTTCGTACACTATGTGTTTTTGGAACATTTGGGACGATGCCTTGTTTGTCGCCGCGTTGGGGCCGCACAGCAGGTCTTACCAAATTCTTAAAATCAAGTCGCGGCTCCCCGATCCCAGTTCGATGATCCGCCCATTCCGAGGGCTGGCGACAACGCAGTCGGATTCAATCTGCATCTACGACGCGCCGCTCTCTCCGATCCGCGTCCTCTCTGGCAATGCGACCGGCTGCGACGTAGACGTCTCAGCCCTGGCCCCTGTCGGGTCCTCATTCGGCGGGAGCGAACGGATCATCCGGCATGTCCAGGTCCATGATCAGCAAGCGGAAGTCGGGCCTACCGCCACCGGATTGAGGGCGTACTCGGTCCAGCAGGCGTCGATGCGGCGGAAGCTTTTGGCAACACTCTCACGAACATCAACGATCCTGAGAACCTCAGCGATGTGAACCTCGACTGACGCAGCGATGTCAAATCTAATGTGAATATGAGGAGATCAAATAGGTATCTCCGAAGCCATCCGACGCCTGCGATCGTCTCGACACGCACCTTCCATCGAACGGGCGTCAAGGTGACTTCGGGGTTTGAATTGTGTGTCCGCCCACCTTGTGCTTCCAAAGTCGTTTTTCGAGCTGAGGAAAGAGGGCCAGGGCGTTATCGCGGAGAATCTGCCGCCCGATCCGTAGGGCGTACTCCTCGCGAAGGTCGCCTCGGTCGATCCGCTCGGCGAGGACCTCGGCCAGGCAACGGCGAGTCATCTCAGTGGCGCCGTAGATCGCCTCGACATGATTGCCGTCGGCTCCCCACATGATCCGGCTCGACGGCATGATGTCAAGCCACTCGTGGAACGCCCGCTTGGAGGTCTCGTAGCTGAGCGTCGGCATCCAGACCGAATCCAGCCATACGTGTCGGCCGTGCTTCATCAGGATCACGCCTGTCTCGCCGACCCACGGGAATCCACCATGAAACAGGATGAATTTGGTTTTGGGGTTTGCCTCAATCAGGTCGACCAGGAGCATTGGGTTAGACCCTTGAATCCGTGCCTGGCCGGTGTGAATCTGAAACGGCAATTCATGGCGGGCACTTAATTCGACGAGCCGCCACATGATGAAATCCTCGAATGTTTTCACCTGCTCGGCGGAAAGCTCGGACCGGGGGCGCCCGAACGCCTGCGCGGCGCGGGCCGCCGCGACGTCTTCGAAGTTGAGGGTACGCTTGTACGCGAGTGTCGTTTTGAGGCAGACCGCGCCCTTCTCCTTGGCTCTCAGGAACAGCCGATCGAGCACCTTCAGGTAGTCGTCGAGCGATTCCACCGTCATACCCTCGCGGTGCGCGAACGCGTAGGGGTCGTCCGCGGGCTCCTTGAACTCAGAAGGATGGAAACCGGCGACAAGCGTCGTCACGTTCAGCACCAAAACCCCGAAGGGATAGTCGATGCGGAATCCGAATCGATCCCAGTAGGGGTCATTGAACATGAGCTCGATGTTCGCGCGCTCGGTGACAACCTTATCGATCCAGGTGAGGTCCTTGTAGTTCGCAAAGATCCGGTCGTCGAGCTGGCTGGCTTGGGCGTCGGTTATTGTGTCGAACTCAACGCCGTAGAGGTCGGCGAAGGCGGGGAGCTGATAACGGTAGAAGCTTGTGGCCCGGGCGTCGTCGAAGTCATGCTTTGCCTTCTGCCACCACACGTCGAACGCCATTCCAGGCTTCCATGGCTCCAGCGGATGATTCCACGTGAAGTAGCTGTTTTGCC
Organism: uncultured Planctomycetota bacterium; assembly: GCA_963720335.1. Taxonomy (GTDB): domain Bacteria; phylum Planctomycetota; class Planctomycetia; order Isosphaerales; family Isosphaeraceae; genus CAVRFS01. Next base: position 73,236 of record CAVRFS010000087.1, read on the forward strand.
AGAGTCCGGCGAGGTTAACCCCCTTACCGCGGGCTGAGTTTCGCGAACGGCGAATGAGCGGTCAAACGGCAGGAGATGGTCGTGGGTATCGATCGCCGGGATCGCGTCGAGGGCCGCCTTCATGCGGCGGTACGTGGTCGTGTCCCGGGTCCCCTGCGCCTCGCTCGCCGCCACGGGCAGAAGTGCCAGAGACAGTGCCAGCCATGACCGTCGTCCTGCCGAAACTCGCATGATGATGACTCCGAGGGATGCCGCGAAGAGGTTCTGCGAAGGTGCAATTTGCGATGCGTGTCGCGTGGTCGCTGGGCAGCGACGCGAGAAGGCCGGCGATCCGACCCATCCGATCAAACGAGGAGGCCCTCGATGACCTGACCGGCGACGTCAGTGTGGCGGACGCGGCGGCCGTTGTAGGTGTGCATCAGCCGCTCGTGATCGATGCCGAGATCGAGGACGGCTCCGGAAACATTCATGAGTACAGCGAAGAAATGACTTCGCCCCGGTTCAACTGGGTCGGCCGACCTTGTTGGTCGCGGATCTCCGAAGCGGGGTCCACCCCCAACGCCGTGTAGATCGTGGCCCCGATGTCGGAGGGTCGGTACACATGGGTCACGCAGGACGCTGCCAGATCGATCCGTCCGCCCGATCACTTGACCACCCCGAACCCCCGCCCCGGCAATCACCGCGGAGAATGCCTTGGTCCAATGCTCGCGACCGTCACCGTCTTTATTCATCTGCGGCGTCCGGCCAAATTCGCCCGTCATAACAACCAGCACGTCTTCCAGTAGCCCGGTGGCCGCGAGGTCGTCCAGCAACGCCGAAAAGGCCCGGTCCAACGGCGGCGTCAGCGACTCTGCTCGCCGCTTGTTGGCTGTATGGAAGTCCCAATCCGCCTGGCGTCCCATATTCGCCTGAATTAATGGGATTCCCGCCTGGATGAGTCGCCGAGCCAGCAACAGCGTCTGGCCAAAGATGTGCGGACCGTAGCGGTCTCGGACTTTGGGGTCCTCGCGTTGCAAGGCGAAGGCATTGGCAAGCCGTCCGGCATCGAGAAGATCGAAGGCCCGGCGTCGGTTCACGTCGAACTGGCCGATCGTTGGATCGTCCGCCGCAACGCGGCGCCAGTCGTCGAATCGCTCCAAAGGGCGCGCCGGTCGCTTGTGCGAGAGCCGCCCATGCCGATCGAGAGTCCGACATTTTCCGGGCTAAAAGCCGGATCGGTCGGATTACAGTTGAGCTTCCAAGGATCATGCCGTGGCCCGAGCAATCCGGCATCGCTTCCGAGAGCCTCGCCGTCGACGAAACGCAAGGGCTTGGGGATCACCATTCCGTTGGGGAGGCCATCCTGCCGCGGCCGAAGGTAATCCAAAGCACCCGAATAGCAGGGCCAAAGTCGTCGCGCATCGGACTCGCTCACGCCCGCCGGCAACTCATCCAACCCGGACAAGATCAATGGCGTCGCGACCTCATGGGATGCCCCTGGGAGGTCGGATAAGCCATCGTCCGAATCAAGGCAAACCGATCGGCTCGCGCCGCCATCTCGGGCAAAAGGTCGGCGAATCGCACTCCGGCAAGCTTGGTCGCGATCGTTCCAAACGGGCCACGGACTTCGGACGAGGCATCGGGCTTCGGGTCGAACGTGTCGAGTTGGCACGGACCGCCGGTCAGAAAGATGAGCAGGACCGCCTTCGCTCTTGGCCGCGGCGTTGAGTACGTCTCTGCATTCGAGGGGCGGGGGACGAGGAGTGTCGAAAGCCCCATCCCCACCAAGCTCGAATATCCAACCTGAAGAATCTCCCGCCGGCTCAAGCCGGATCGAGGATGAAGTCCTGGGAGTTTGCCACAGTCTTTTTTGGCATGCGTCCTTCGCCGGAGCAACGTTAAAGCGGTTCACACTCGGATGGCCCACAGGCCATATTGGCCCGAAGAGTTAGGCATCGTTGATGGTGTGGGGCGGGTTTCCTAACCCGCCTGGACGATTCAAAGGATTGAACCAGCGGGTTAGGAAACCCGCTCCACCGATTTTTGCTAATCCACCACGGACTAGCCCGAAGCGTCAGTGCGAATTCTTGCTGTGTCGCCTCGCTGACGCTTCAGGTTACTGTGATCGCCGTTGCTGTCGTGGTGTGTGCAACTCGTAATTAAACCGTTTTAAAGTATGAGGATTTGTTAGGTGACTCGGCCTTGGGCCTCCATACACAGCCCGATCGAGGCGCTGGTAGACGGCATTGATCATCCCGCCAGGTGGGCTGCGGAAGTTCCCAGACGCGATACCGATCGTCACCGACAGTAGGCATCAAGGAACGGACCGGCAATCCAGTAGGGCCACTATAAAGGATATTTGACGAACCTCCGCCACGTAAGCCAAAATTGTTCAAAAAAGTGTCGCCGCTCTGGGCAAACTTCGGACCAAACCAGGGAATTGCCCGCACATCAGGCAACGTATTTATATTATAACTATACTAATCTCTATAACAACATATCGCAACGAGTCGAGCCTCGCTTGTCAAAGTTTGGCCAGAGAATTTCTCGAAAAATGTAAGAAGACCGGCTAAAGTGAAGGCCCCGCTGGTCGGCTGGTTCGGTTTCGGCTCGTCCCCTACCCGTGATTGCCAAGGCGTTTTTCGGTTAGCTCGAAGCGCGAAGGAGCTGACTTTCAATTCGCATTTCCGACCGGCCGGGGTGGCACGTCGAGCTAAACGACGTTCCCTTCGCCGGCAATCCGCTCCGGTCCCTGTGTCGGTCATTTATCTTCGAATCCGACGCCAACGTCAACTACGAACTACCCTGGAGGTCCCCGTGACAGACTCGCTCAGGCCCGTCAATCGTCGTCGATTCCTCGGCTCCGTCGCCGCGGCTGCCGCGTTGCGCGGTCGGCTCGTGCGGAAGTTTGGGCCGACGGGGAAGCCACGTATGATTACAAAGTCGTCGGCGATTGCCGGATCAAGGCCGACATGTACGGGGCGACGAGAGGCGTCATGCCCCCGGGGTGATCTGGATCCACGGCGGTGCGCTCATCATGGGCGACCGCGGGAGAATTGACCGAGCCCTGCTCGATGCGCTGATCGCGGCCGGCTATGTGGTGGTCTCCATCGATTATCGCCTCGCACCTGAGACGAAGCTCCCGGCCATCATCGACGATGTTCGCGACGCTTGCCGGTGGATCCGCGAGCGGGGGCCGGAGCTGTTTTGGGTCGCGTCGGACCGGATTGCCGTGATCGGCACCTCGGCCGGCGGCTACCTAACCCTTGTGAGTGGGTACGCCGTCGAACCCCGCCCGAAGGCACTGGTTTCATACTACGGCTACGGGGACGTCGCCGGGGCCTGGTACAGCCGCCCAGACCCCTTCTATCGCAGCCAGCCCATCGTCCCAGACGACGAGGCTCGCGCGGGCGTCGGCGGCGCGGTCCGCACGGAGAGCCCTGGGAACAACAATGACCGCCGCCGCTTCTATCTCTACTGCCGGCAGCAAGGGCTCTGGCCCAGAGAGGTGGTCGGGATCGACCCGGACAAGGAGCCGAAGGCATTCGACCCGTTCTGCCCCATCCGAAACGTCACGGCGGCCTACCCCCCGACTCTGCTCATCCATGGGACGAAGGACACCGACGTGCCTTACGAGCGGTCGGAAACGATGGACCGGGAACTCACCCGCAACGGGGTCCGGCACGAGCTCATCACGGTCCCCGGAGCCGGGCACGGGCTGGTCGGAGTCGACCCGGCGGTGGTCGCCGGGGTGCGACGTCGCGTCCTGGGCTTTCTCGCCGACCATCTCGGGACCCGGTGACGACCCCACCCTCCCGCCGCTCGCGTAGTCTGCCGTCGCGGCCGCGGAGCGGAAGGGGTTGAATTGACGAAAGAGGTCTACCAGTTCGGGGGCTAAGATGCGTGTCCCTTGACGGTTAATCTGTCGAGAACATCCGCGGTATGCAAATCAATACCGGCGGTGGGGATCGAACCCATACGGGCATTATTGCCCAGAGGATTTTAGTCCTCAGGCGGATTTTTGTCCTAGCGTAATCCAGACAGAGTATTGCGTCGATCAACCCCCGCGATGACAGTGCAGGGACAGCGTGCAGCATCATATGACCCCAACCTGACCGTCGGTGTCGACGCTTGCGATAGACTGCCCGAGGCCATCCGCACCACGTCGATCCTGATGCTGGTCAAGGCCGCCCCCAAAGGGCTGATGAATGGATCGGCTAGAACTCCGGACAAAACCTCTCCCTCCATGGTTCCGGAGTCCTGTCCCACGGTCCAAGGTGACGTGAGAACCGGGTCACAAGGTACGCTTGCATGGGCCGAAGTTGACAAACGTATTGAGAGATCGAAGCCCCCGCAGCACTTAGCATCCACTGAGTGATTGCTAGCCAACGAGGCCAAACCACCCGTCGTCAAATGCTCAAGCGATTAGTGACAAGGCGCGGTTTGTCGGCACCGCACGTGACGGATTGTGCGTCGGTCAATCCGACAGTCACGCACCTCCAGAACGACTACGCTCGCCTGCCGCGGGGGAACAGGTGAGCCAAGAATTCCCAGAGACCAATCGTGCCCGCGGTCGGGTGCAGCGTTTGGTTGAGCCAACTAGGAAATCCAGCCGCCGAGACCATGAAACTCCCACCAACCGTAGTGACGCTTGAAGATCACCACCCGGCCACATGTGCGTGGCCAAGTTTAATCGATGGGAGAATCTCAATCCCTGAGCAACTTCTCCGAGGGGGGGCATCGCACCAACCGAACTGCCAGCGACGACGCCAACGGCCCAAAGAAAGAGGCCACCGGATTCCCAGAAGCCCGCCTACGGGACGGGACATTCCCCATCGCTGATCTTGAAACACAATCCATCGATGATAGTGACCACTCTCATTCGATGGCCGCTCATGGCCGTTGAGTCTAACCCGGCAATCGCTATCAGGGCAAGGACCAGAGGGATGGATCGGCCCTCGGGCCAAAAGCACTGGTCGAGTACGACCGTGGCACCCCAGCGATGATCACGAGTGCCAACCAGTCGGAGCACGGTGACGTGTTGAATTCCTTTTTCGGAATAGGGGTTATCACTAATTCAACGGTATTGAGGCTCTTACCCCCCTCCCGAGCCAAGCATCTGAACGGCAGAGGGCGGCCGCGGGGCTGACGGCCACGAACGTTGGCGGGGATGAAATTCTCTCTCGGTGATGCCGGATTCGGCGGAAGCCGCCATAGCTCGACGGCGTGGGTGGAGCTCTCGCTCCCCCATGGCGAACATGGGTGACTGCCAGTCCAGGGACATCAACTCCGCCCATCGGTTCAATTCCGGTATCGTTTGAAATACAGCTTTCATGCTCACCGTGATCGGCATCGCCAGAACGAGGCCGACCAAGCCCCAGAGATAACCCCAAAACAGGCAGGCGATCAAGATTGTGGTGCCGTTCAGGTCGAGCGATCGC
>CAVRFS010000088.1:0-75422 GCA_963720335.1 uncultured Planctomycetota bacterium
GCCGCGGCGACCTTGGCCAGCGCATCGTGGCCCAGGCGGATGTACGGGCGAGGCTCGGTTCCCTCGACGCGGAGCACGTCCTCGCGCAGGAGGCGCACCGACACGGCCGCCTCCATCACCTGGGCGAACGGCATCGAACCGTACCAGGATGCTCTCCAGGGTATCCCGCGGTGCCAGCCAGGTCGTCAGCGTCCCGTCGACTTGCCGGCTATAGAGCCGGGCGAACAGGGCCTTGAACGCCGCGGTCGGACGGGCCCGAGCCGCGAGCGATCGCTCCAGGGCATCCTCGGCGAACGCCTTGAGTCCCCCTTCCACGCCGCGGATCGCGTCCAGATCCGCACGGGTGATGATCCCGTCCGAGTCCGGCTGTGACCGCTTCCGCTCGTAGAGCTGGGTGCAGATGACCTGGATCAGCGGCAGGACGCTGTCCTGGTGCTCTGTCCTCAAGTCTAGGCCATCTTTGGCGATCCGGGCGGCGACGCCTTCGGCGAACCGGAAGCCGTACTTCTCGCGGGGCGAGGGCTGGCCGTCGGCGATCGGCGCTTCCGAGGTCGGGCGCTCGATCGCCGCGATCAGGGCGGCCGCGGAGAAATCGCGGAGCAGGTCGTCGCGCACGCCCGGTCAGATCCGGACGGCCGGCCCGCAGGTGATCGAGCAGACGGCCGATGTATTCGGTCCGGAGCGAGATGATCAGCTTGACGTCGGCCTTGATGTCAACCACGCGCTGGAGCATCTTCAGGGCATGGTCTCGCACGGCGATCTCGTCGGGGATCGCGCGAGCGTGAAGAGCTCCTCGGCCTGGTCGATGACCAGGACCAGGGCATGCGGCAAGCGGGCCGCCATCCGCGCCAGGAGGGTCGAGAAGAACCCGGCATCGCTGCGCCAGGGCGGCGCGGAGCGTGGCGAAATCGGCGGGCTTGCCGAGCATCTATCGATCGCTCGTCGGAGGTCGATCTTGATCGATTCGCCGTCCGGGGTCGTGGTATTCCAGCGGGCTCGCGGTCACGTCGAGCAGGGCCTGGGCGATCTGGCCGATCGGGTCCTTGGCACACCTGGATGATCACGATGGCCCCGTCGGCCCGACGGAGGAAGCGGTAGCCGACGCACTGCTCTTCCAGGTACGGGATCACGCCGGCTCGCAGGAACGAGGACTTGCCCAGTCCGCTCTCGCCGTGCAGGATCAGGATCCGCGTATCGGGCCGGTCGAGCGTGGCGGCGAACCGGACGATGTCGGTGTCGCGGCCGGTGAACAGGGCGCGGTCGGCCCGGTCGTAATAGCCCAGCGAGCGATAAGGCTGCTGCGGGCAGCTCGAGCGGCCGGCGCGGCCGCCGGCGCAGCGACGCCACGGCCCGGCGCCTGGAGCATGGACGCCCGCGACGCGGCCGATCTCCTGGATCGCGGGCTGGGCGGCGGCGGCGATCGTCGCCGCCGACCTTCACGCGGATCTCGGGCGGGCAATGGGCGCCGTAGAGCAGGCCCAGCGGGGCCATCGACAGCCGGAGCCCGTGCAGCAGCTCGCCCAGCGGCCGACCCTCCTGGAGGAAGCCCGCGCAGGAACGCCAGGCCGAACTCGTTGGCGAAGTTGTCGATCGTCTGCTGCTCGGTGGCGATCGCCCCGGTGAAACCGAAGCTGTGCAGCACATCCAGGAACGACCCGGTCTGGCCGGCCTCGGCCGTCTGGCAGCAGTTGAGGAACGCCAGCATCCCCTCGGGCCGCTCGCGGTCGTCGAACGATCGCAGCAGGTTGCGCAGGTCGCTGGGGGCGATCCGTTCCGCGGCCGAGCTGGAGATAGTCCGGACTCGCGTGGCCCAGCCAGTACAGGAGCCGGGGATAGCCTTCCTCGAGCGCCGCCTCCAGCTCCTCCATGGAGCTGGCCGCTCGTCAGGCCGACCTCGGCCAGGAACGCGTCGAGCTGTCGCTTTCTGGTCGTCGTTCAGGTCCTCATGGACGTCCGGGTCGACGACCACGATGACGCGCGGGTCGCTCCAGATCGGCAGCCGCTTCAGGGGCTCGACGCGACGGCCGCTGGTCAGGTTGTAGCGGATCGACCAGAAGGGCCGCCAACGCTCGGTGCTCTTGCCGGTCTGGAACGCCGGCTTGTGCTTGGCCGGCCGCTCGTCGTAGACCAGGTTCCAGGGTATGGAGACGAAGTGCCGCGGGTCGGCCGACTGCTCCTCGACGACGATCTCCAGGGCGTTCAGGCCGCTCTGCTTCCGCAGCTCCTCGAGCCATCGTCGCACCTTGCGGGCGGTCTCATCCTCGGAGGGCAGCAGGTAATTGAAGAGCCGGAAGCCGGCCTCGGCCAGCGCGTAGGCGGTCTCGCCGGGGACCGGTCCCTCGCCGGCCTGGTTCTGCGCGTAGACCACTTCGCCCAGCGCTTTGCGGACCGTGCGTGGCCTCACGGAGCTCGCCGAGCTGGGCCCCGGCGACCGAATAAGGCCGGAAGAATCCGCCTCCCGAGGACCAGATGAACTCGACCTGGCCCTCTCGATTCGAGAACTGGCAGACGATCTCGTTCATGGTCGGCCCCCCATTGATGGCCCGGCATCCCGTCGGGCAAGTCTTCCTCTGATACGCTCTCGAATTATTCCTTCTTGGCGTTCGCTCAACATCGTGCGACTCAAGCGATTGATGCCGCCGAGCTCAGGGCGAGCGTCGCGATGGACTTGCTTCCGGGCACTCGCGGCGGTCTTGCCAAGACGTTTTGGTCGCGGACGGCACGGCGCCCGTGAATTCGCGGACACTGGCAATCGCGTTCTTCACGAATCGATTGCGTCTGGCGGAGCGTGAAATACTGGCCGTTGTTCGCGGCGTTGTACAAGAGAATGCCGTAGGAGTTCGGAATTAAAGCCGTTGTTCTCGCTCTTGTTGTTCGAGGCCGAATTGGCTTGCCCGAAAATGTAAACCCCGGCATCCGCATTGCCCGAGATCGTGTTGCCCAATGCCCGCGTCGATCCTCCGATCGTGTTCGAGGAGGCGCCTTGGATGGCGATTCCCGCTAACTGTTCGGTCGGTGCAGCCCCGCTAACTCGGTCGATTGAGACTTGTTGGCCGATCTGGTTGCCCTGGACGACGTTGCGAGTGGTTGCGAGCCGAAGAGGTAGATGCCGTAGTCGGTGTAGCCCAGGATCGTATTTCCAGCCCCACTCGTCCCCCGCCCACCGTGTTCTGACCCGCGCCGTTGATGTAGACCCCGATCACGATCGCGTTGGTCAGCACATTCCCACTCCGATCGGTACCGATCAGGTTGCCTTGAATCGCGTTGCCCGTCGCATCGAAGGACGAGACGTTGACGGCCACACCGAATCCCGAAATGACGTTACCCGCGCCGGGCATCGTTCCGCCGATTTTGTTCGCGGGCGAATTGTTGATGAGGATGCCGATGGGAAGCCCAGTCGTCGAATCTGGGGAACGGAGCACCCGAGTACCAATGTGTCGGTGCCGATCAGGTTGCCCTGAACGAAATTATTTGTGGCGACGGTGTTGGAGATCTGAACGCCGATCGAGGCGTTGGCCGAAATGACGTTGCCGGCACCGGGCTGAGCCAACGACATTGTTCGAGGATGAATCGATCGAGATCCCGATGCTGTTGCCGAATTGTGCTTCGCCGTGCCGTCGGTGCCGATCAGGTTACCCAGGATTTGGTTGCCGTTCGCGCCGGCGGTGATGCTGATTCCGCTCCCGGTGTTGCCCGAGATGACGTTGCCGGCACCGGCTGCGCCGACGATATTGTTCGAGGATGAATCGATCGAGAGTCCGACGTCATTGCCCACGGCTGATTCGCCGGAAGCGTCGGTGCCGATCAAGTTGCTCAGGATTTGGTTGCCGGTCGCGCCCGTGCTGAGGCTGATTCCGCTTATCGTGTTGCCCGAGATCAAATTGGCCATGTCAAAGTCGGCGCCGCCGATCGCGTTGTTGGCGGCGCCCTCCTCGACCACCACGCCGAATGGGTTGGCCAGGGCGGCCGTGCCCGCCTCGTTCGTGCCGATGTAGTTGCCAATTACTGAGTTCGCATCCGTATCGGCACCGGTGATATCAACCCCGCTGTTCGAGTTGCCCGAGATGATGTTCCTGGCGCCGGGATCGGTACCACCGATCACATTTCCCGAGGCGCCACGTTCGAGCAGCACTCCTGTGCGATTGGAAATCGCGACGTTCCCCGCAGGATCCGTGCCGATCAGGTTGCCGATTACGCTATTCCCCGACGTGTCGACTCCGCGAATATCAATCCCCGAGTCGGCGTTCCCGGAGACGACATTTCCCAACAGGGCACCGATCGTGCCATCGGGTTCGAGTGGGTTTATCGCTCCGATGGTGTTGTTCGTGGCGCCCTGCTCGATCAGCACCCCGATTCCTCCGGACGAACCGGCGCCTAAAATCTGATTTCCCAACACTTGATTCTGCGAGGTTCCCATGCCGGCGATGTCGATGCCGGTTGCGACATTGCCGGAGATGGTGTTTCCCTGACTGGCGGACCCGCCGCCGATCGTGTTTTGGGACGAGCTTTGATCGATCTGAACCCCGATGTTGTTTCCCGAGATGACGTTACCGTCCCCGGGACCACCTCCGCCGATCACGTTGAGACTCGAGCTCTGTTCGATCAGGACGCCGGTGCCGTTTGCCAGAGCGTGAGTGCCGCTTGGTCCCGAACCGATGAGATTTCCCACAACCGTATTGGACACGGCGTCGGCGATGTCGATACCGGCGGCAGTGTTGCCCGAAATGGTGTTGCCAGCGATGAAGTTCTGAGTGCTTTGTTCGATCAGCAATCCGATGCGGTTGCCGATGGCTTTGGTCCCCGCAGGGTTCGTTCCGACCTGATTGACAACGATGGAATTACCGGTTGTGCTCGCGCCGGCGATTTCGATCCCGGCATCCGAATTCCCGGAAAAGACGTTCGAGGAAACCATCACACCCGATGCACCGAACTCGATGAGCAGCCCGATGCGATTGCCGATCGCTGTCTGGCCGGTGGAGTCGGTGCCGACGAGATTGCCGCCCAAGGAGTTCAGTCCGGTCTCAGATCCGGAAATGTCGATACCGGTACTCAGGTTGCCCGAGATGACATTGCTCTCTCCCGTCCCGCCCCCGATAAAGTTGTTGTTCGCTTGCTGAATAAGCACTCCGATGAGGTTGCCGACAGCGCTCTCTCCTGCCGCATTGGTGCCGATGAAATCTCCCACGACGGAGTTATAGCCGGGGCCGGATTCGAGGTCGACACCCGCGAGGCGGTTGGCCGAGATGACGTTGCTGGCGCCGATGGTATTGAATCGCGCATCCTGCTCGATCAGCACGCCCGTGCCGTTGCCAAGAGGGCCCGAACCTGAGATGTTCGTGCCGATGTAATTTCCACTGACCACATTGGCGTCCGAACCGATGATGGTTCCCGCACCAGAGATATCAACGCCGGCAACCTGGTTGCCCGAGATCACGTTACCGGCGCCGATGAAATTCCCCGACGCACCTTGCTGGATCAACACGCCGGTGCCGTTGCCAACAAGGCTCGAACTCGAGCTGTTCGTGCCGATGTCATTACCAGTGACCAGATTGCCGGCAGTGTACATTCCAGAGATATCGACGCCGGCAACCCGGTTGCCCGAGATCACATTGGCTGACGCCACGAGGGTCCCGCCGATCGTATTGCTGGCGGCACTGAGAACGATCAACACGCCGGTGCCGTTGCTAATGGGGAGGGAACCAGTGAGATCCGTGCCGATGAGATTGCCCAATACAAAGTTCGATGAACCGCCCGCGATGTCAACACCAGCGACCTGGTTACCCGATATGACGTTGCCCGCACCGGTGATCGATCCGCCGATTGTGTTGTTGGACGCACCGCTTTCGATCCGCACGCCGATGCCGTTGGCGAAAGCGGTTAGACCAGTCGGGTCCGTGCCGATGTCGTTGCCCAAGACAAGGATCGAAGTCCCGAAGATGTCGACGCCCGTGATCTGGTTACCCGAGATCAAGTTGCCCGCCCCGACGGCCGTCCCGCCGATCGTGTTGCCCGTGACGCCCGACTCGATCAGTACGCCCGTGCCGTCACTGAGGGCCGTTTTGCCGGAGGCGTCTATGCCGATATCGTTGCCAGATACCAGGTTGGAGCTGGTCGCCGCTCCCTGGAAATCGATCCCGGCTGAATCGTTGCCCGAGATCACGTTTCGCGCCGCGGGGACTGAGCCGCCGATCGTGTTGTAGACAGAGCCGTTTTCGATCACAACACCCGTTCCGTTGCCGAGCGGTTTTGTGCCGGAAACGTCCGTTCCGATAAAATTCCCGGAAATAAGGTTGCCCTGCGCCACGCCCGAGCTATCGATCCCACCAGCCGCCATTGAGGTCGATCCCAGACTCCGTGTTGCCCGAGATGATATTCCCGGCTATTGCCCCGCCAATCGTGGCCCCGGAGGCTTGCGTATCAATGAGCACCCCGACCGAGTTCGCCAGAGGCTGGGATCCATTCGGGTTCGTACCAATGAAGTTGCCCACGATGAGGAAGGCCGAAACCTGTTCTCCGTCATGCAAAGCGCTATCCCTGATGCCAACCTGATTACCTGAGATCAGATTCCCGGCGCCGGAGGCGGTTCCACCGATGGTGATACCGCTCTCTATGTCGTCAGGGTTTGGGGGACCGCCAAGATCGGCAAAAAAGAAACTGGGATCGAATGAACCAATGCCGATGGCGTTTCCGAGAGACTTGGTTCCTGAAACGTCCGTGCCGATATAGTTGCCGATGACAAGGTTGTTGAACGGCGTCAGGTTTTCGATGCCCGCTGATGTGTTGCCCGAGATGATGTTACCGGCCGTAAGCGTCAGGGTGCCGTCGGTGACCTGGCCGACGCCGCCAATCGTGTTTGAACCGCCCTTGAGTATCACCCCGTAGCCATTGCCGACGGATGTCTTACCACTGACGTCCGTGCCGATGTAGTCGCCCACGACCAGATTTCCACTGCCGTCGAGCTGGATTCCCGTAAGATTTCCCGAGATGAGATTCATCGGGCCGTTCACGGGTCCGCCGATGGTCTGGCTGGTGCCGCCAATGGTGTTGTTGTCACCCTCGGCCTGCACGCCAATGTAGTTTCCGATGCCGGCCTCCCCGGAGAGGTCGGTACCGAGATAATTGCCCTGGACGACGTTCCCATTGGACAGGAGGTCAATCGCCTGCGCCTCGCGGTAACTCGTCAGGGACTGGAGTCTTTGAGGCAAAGCCGTATATGTCAAGTCCCTCGATCGTGCTGCCTCCGGAACCAGCGGCGAGAACCAGACCGTCGCCACTAAATCCAAACATCGAGTCGGTTAAAAAGTTATGTGTTCGACCATCGATCGCGATGATCGGTGAGCCCGCGTATCCCGGCTGGCTGGTGCCGTCCAGAACCACCGGTGTCGTGATCTCAGGCAAGAGACCCAGCAGCGTGATGGTGAACGGACCTGTGCCAGGGATATTGAAAAGGATCTGGTTCTGTGTTCCCGGGGCGGGCGGGTTATCGTTCGCGTTGCTGATCGCCTGTCGCAAGGATCCCTTGGGAGGATTGGTATCGTCTCCGTTGTCGGCTGTCGTGGTCACCACGAATAGGTGACTGCCTACCATCGCGCTGGTAGCGAACTCTGACGTGTCTCCGGCCGATGAGGTTGCCGTTGCCGTGACAACCTGGCTCAAGCCCACCGAGATTGGCAAGAACGCGCTGAAGGTCGCGTCCCCCGAGCCATCCGTCGTGATCGAGTATGCCGCCAGGTACACATGTGCCTGGCCCGGGACTGCCGGATCTCCCGTGGCACTGGCGTAGAAGTCGATCGTGAACGTCGCGCCGGCGGCAAAGCCCGTGACCGTCCCCTGGATTTGCATGCTCCCCGCGTCCGGGTTGGAGTTGACGATGGTGAGCGTGGGTGCGGGCTGGCTGTCGTTGGCGTCGTTGCCGGCATTCAGGACGATCCCGGCGCCGTTTGCGAATATGAAATTGCCCCTCATCAGATTGCCGGTCCCCGAGTCCACATCAACTCCCGCGCCGGTGTTGAAGGCGATGTCGTTGGCCTCCGTGGCCGTGATTCCCCCGATCGCGTTGTTCGAGCTGCTGTTGTCGATCAGTACACCCTGAGATCGCCTGGCCCGGCTATCGTGCCGGTGATGTCGGTTCCCAGATAACAGTTCTGGACGAAGTTACCACTCGACTCGATATGAATGCCGGCGCCGTTGCTGAAGCCGAGGATGTCCAGTCCCTTGATCGTGCTGCCCCCGGAGCCGGCGCCGAGAACCAGACCGTCGCCCAGGCTTGGTTGGCCTACAATCTGGATGATCGGCGTGGCCGCATAGCCCGGCTGGCTTGAACCATCCAGGAAAACCGGGCTGGTGATCGGCGGCAGCGCCGCGGCCAGGGTAATCGCCAGCGGAGCGGCACGGGAATATTGAATGCGATCGGCTCCGGTGTCACGCCGGGCGTCGCATCGGTTTCGAGAATGGCCTGACGCAGAGATCCAGGGGTGGGTTGGTTATTGTCGCCGTTGTCGGCGGTTGTCGTTACCAGTAACGAGCTGGTCACGGGCACGGCCGCGGCAAACGAGGAGGTCCCAGTTAAGATGCCATTGAAAGTGGTCTCCGTCGCCGTGACCGTCTGGCCGATGGCCAGAGTGACGGGCAATGAAATACTGAACGATCCAATGTCGGTGACCGTCGTCGCTCCTAGATAAACGTGCGCCTGGCCTTCACCAGGTGGGTCCCCCGGGGCGTTGGAGAAAAACTCGATCGTGGACCCCGCATCGCCAGACCCCTGTATCTGCGTGCTGCCAGCGCCGGCGCTGGAACCGGCCGCCTCGAGCATGGGCGCCTATAAGCACTATTAATGCCGCTGCCGTTGGCGAAGATCGAGTTCTGCTGAATAAATGCGTCTTCCGCGTTCACCGCGGCGCCGCCGTTGAAGGCGATGATGTTCCCGGCTCCGGCGACAGTCCCACCGATCGTGTCCTCTGACGGGTACCCAATGTCCATCACCCCGTCAGTCGCGTTGGGAAGGGCTTTCTTCCCGGTGACGTCCGTGCCAATGTAATTGCCGAGGATGACATTATCCGCCGGCACGTGCGTAAGGACCAGTCCCGGCGTTTGTGATCTGGATACCCAACTGGTTCCCTGAGATGAGGTTGCGATCGGCGGTCACAGTGCCGCCGATGGTCGTGTCCGACACGTTGATCGGCTCGGAGAATTCATCCCCATTGCGATAGGCACGCCATCCCAGTCCAATTGGGCTGGGCAATCGTTCCCGTCACGTCGGTTCCCAGGTAATTGCCTTGAACGAGGTCATTGCTCGACTCGATATGAATTCCGGAGCCGCCGCTACCGCTGAATCCGTAGATGTCCAGTCCTTTGATCGTGCTGCCGTCCGAGCCAATCGCAAGGTCCAGGCCATCGCCCGTTGGATTGTTCTGGCCATCAATTTGGATGAGCGGCGCGGGGTTATTGAGGTCGAAGCCAGGCTGGCTGTGCCGTCGATGAAGACGGGGTTGGTGATTGACGGCAGTGGGCCGCTCGTCGGTGTGATGATGAACGGACCGGTTCCTGGAATATTGAAGTCGATGGTGTCGTAGGTGCCATTGTCGACTTGATTGATCGCGTCACGAAGCGAGCCCAATCCGCCATCAAGGGTGTTCACAACCCTGTAGACCGAAAGGAGCATCCGCGGCTCGATCCGCTCGATTTCCGGCCAATAGTTCCGTCGTCGTGCCCTCGCGCGAAGTCCAGGACGGACGGACCTTCGGTGTTTCATGGCTGAGTCTCTTCGATGCGATCTGCTCGCGAAAAAAAAACGCATGGTTACGCAAACCCAGTATACCGCAACGTCGATGACAGCATCCATGCATGCGCTGAGTTTTCTTGCTGGTGGTTCTCGTTCCGCGACGGCACTCGTTCGTGACGATCATGAAGTCATGACCGAAGAGTCCGGGAATTCGTTGACGCCCTGCAACTCAGCCCGGAGAGCGATCGCAGGACCGACAGCCAGTAGCACCACAAACGGGCATGACGCATTCTTCACGGAAAAACTGTCAAACTCTCAATTATAACTGAGACCTCGATGTCTCGGCGGGAAACCGAATGAGCCGGCGAGCGGCTGGATCGGATCAATCGATCGTCTCTCGATGGACCTCGCGCCGGAGTTACGCTCCAATGCGTCCCCCGTTGCGAAGGGGGCAATAGTGTTCGGCCCGAGTTTTGCTTTGGCCTGTGATCCATCGGTCGTTGATAGTGTGGGGCGGGTTTCCCAACCCGCCTGAATGCTTCAAGGAGGGTACCAGCGGGTTAGGAAACCCGCTTCCACGGCTTGTTGCTATCCACGACCACGGACGAGAGGTTAACCAAATCTCATGCCAATTCCGTGCGAATCAACCGTAATAGGGGACATCTCGTCGTCCCCCGGAGGCGGCGCAATGGTCGGACTCGAAGTCGCCGTTCGCGGATTCGTATGGGACGGGGCTCACCGAGAGATGATGATGGCCCGACGCCGAACACGTTAGACCGAGCCGGCGAACCGCATCCCACCACGAACTTCCGCCAGCGCGATGATCACTCCGGCTCGGAAAAGGTCTTGGAATCGACCTTGTCCAGGACCTTGAACTCGGTGATCTCGGATTTGATAAAACTCTCGCCGTCGCGTTTGGCCTCGGCCTTTGTGGCCTTCTTGATCCCGTCGAATTCCTTGTAGTCTGAGTAGGTCGTCTCCTGAGTGTATTCGTCGCCCTGGAAACCGACGACCTTGGCAACCGACTTAACTGGAAGGCCGCTTTCCTTGTCGAAATAGAGTGTGAAATCTTTGCCATCGGGTCCCGTGACCTTGATGCCCGCAGCCGGCTTCTCGCCGACCTTCTCGTCGGCGACGACCTCAAGTTTGAAGTCCTTTCCCTTCAAAGGGACGAGCAAGCTCGGGATGACCTGGAGATAAACGCGACGCTTCTCATTGGCGAGATCATCCCCTTCCAAGTCCGACTTGTTGTCGCCGAACCTGCGCCAGCCCTTATTGCCGCTGAAAACGGTCACGCCCTTGAACGGGTTGCCGCCGAACTCACCCTCGATGTCTGACCGGTAGTGATCGAGACCCTCGACCGTCGCCGAACTGGTGAGTTCATTGCTATTGCCGTTAAAGGTTATGGTGAGCTTGGTCTTCCAGGAGATCGCGCCGACCTTCTTGAGTTTTTCCTCGCCGCCCAGGGCCTTGATTGCCTTGTCCAGGATGGCTGTCGGGGCCTTGTCATCAGCCCGAACCAAACCGCGAGTGGCTGTCAGGAACGCGATTGCGAGCGCCGCGAAAAGGTACCGTTTCATGAAGTTCGCCTCGATAGGAGAGTGGAAAACGCGCGACGTGAACAATCCGCGTCGCGCCAAAACGAGCCGTCGCTACTGCGGCGGCGAGAACCGACCATCCTACGCCAAGCGAGGCGTCAGCGACAGGGAGTGTCGCGAAGGTCGTGATCCATCGCGTGGCGCAGGCGTGCGACGATCGCAGCCACTTCGTCCACGCGACACCGCCTTGCTCGGCTCACCCGTTGTCCAATCGTCGCTAACCGAAAAACCCTCAAAATCAGACAAAACCTCGCAGACGATAAAGTCGATAAGATTTCCATACTCCAAACTCATCTATCTCATAGCCGTTCGCGAACCGACGGTCCGTGGTGGGAAAACAACCCAACTCGTGACCAGGATCAGGCCGAATCTCAGAACATCGAGGGGCGTATGACGAGGCTAGGGGTGAGAGTGAATTCCAGCTTATTCGCTACATGTCTTCTCCTGCTATCGACTTGCAGTCAGACATTGGGCGATGAGCCGTCGACAACTCTCCAATCCGGCGTCGAACGTCCTCGGGATTCAGCGCGCGGATTCGTAATTGGTGGGTGCATCGCACGCGGCCAAGAGTCCACCCAACCGAGTCCCGCGCCAGCGAATCGCGATTCTGCATCCACAGATCCGGTCATAGTCCAACTCCCACCGTTGCCGGCCGATCCCACGTCGACTCAGGATGGCGGAACGAGCGGAATGCGGTCTTTGATCAGGCGACGATGCCCGGTGAGCTATTCCGTACCCGCTCAACTTGGAGAGCCTGGCGAAGACTCGGCTCTCGCGCAGGCGGCGCCCCAACCGCCCGGCTCAACAACACCTCGCGTTCCACCCGCTTCGTCGGGCGTTCCGGCCCAAGGCACAACCGCCCCCCGTCCCGCGCGGCCATCGGCACCCACAGCTCCAGCCGCCGGCACCGCCGTATTGCCACCCTTGCCGCCCCTCCCGGGGGCAACCGCCGCTCCGGGAACGACCGGCTTTGCCCGGTTCGCCGCCGGCTCAACCGGGTCTCGCCGCGGCGGCTCAGCCACAACCCGATGGCGCCGGGGCAACTCCCCGGCCGGGACGGAGACAGATCGTCGAAGACCTCGGCGACGTGCGGACCTTTGAGCCACCACCCCAGCTCGGTGATATGTCTCCATTGACGGTGTTCCAGCCGCTCCGGGCCGTCCATCAGGCGACTCTCCCGCAGCCGTTTCCTCCCAAGCCGCTGCCCAGGCCGCCCAGCCCCAAGCAAGCCACGTCGCTTGCCCCCTCGACCCGTGCCTTCAAGATCGCCGATAATCAGTCACCGATGCCACAGGATCGCTTCTATTTCACGTTCAACTACTTCAGCAATCTCAACAGTGTCTTGGACCGGCGGTTCCAGTCTTCGGTCGACGAACTCCGGGCGTACCGTTATATCTTCGGCCTCGAGAAGACGTTCGACGAAGGTCGCGGCTCGATCGGCATCCAACTGCCACTGGACAGCCTCACAGCCGAGTCCGCCATCAGCGGGAATTTCGCCAAGCAGGGAGGCCCCAGCACGTCGCTCAATGATTTGACGGTTTTTTCCAAGTACGTCCTCAAATACAACCCCGAGACCGGCAGCCTGATCTCGGCCGGGCTGGCGGTGACACCGGCCACCGGTCCCAACACGTTCGCCGGAGCGAAATACCTCAACGGCATCAACGACACCACGGTCCAACCCTTCATCGGCTATATCTGGCGGCGCGACCGATTCTTTCTCCACGGCTTCGTGGCGCTCGATGTCCCCACCAGCGTTCGCGACGTCACGATGGTCTACAACGACGTCGGCATCGGCTATTACCTCTATCGCAACCCCGACCCGGATGGGTTCTTGACGGCCTTGGTGCCCACGTTCGAGGTCCACGTCAACGACCCGCTGACCCACCGCGACTATAACAGTCCGCTCGATATTTCCGGCACAGCCGACGTGGTGAACCTGACGTACGGCCTGAACGCGATGATCGGCCAGAGCTCCGTGTTCACGGTCGGAGTCGTGACCCCCGTGACCGGTCCGCGCCCGTTCGATTATGAGATCATCGGCCTGCTCAACTTCCGCTTCGGCCGGACGCGCCGACCGCCGGCGCCATTGCCGATGCTCGGTGGCTAACGGGCTGAGAGAATCGCTTCGAGCGATTCTCCGACGCACTTGTTTACAATGAACCGCCGCACGGCTGACAAGGTCGCCGGCCAGAGCCGGCTCGTACAGGAATTGGAGGAGGGAGCGCCGACTCCCGATGCCGGTTGTCGCCTTGTGTTGCGCCGTTACTTATTTACCCTCGTGCCACAAGCCGTTACCATGCTCGGCATGATCGCGTCTTCATCCGCGCTGAATCGGCGCGAGACGCGAAACGCCGGCGAGTAACAATGGACCGCGTCATGCTTATCCAACCACCCGCTTCGCTGGTCCAGTATTTGACAGAAGGCCGTTGTGTTCTCTTCGTGGGTGCTGGCCTCTCGGCCTCGGCCGGCTTGCCCGGCTGGGGCGATCTCCTGAAGGGGATGCTCGAGGTCATTCGCGGCGATGACCCGACGCGGTCCGACTTGGATGAGCTTCAACGACTGTTCGATTTGGGCCGTTTCCTCCAGGTTGCCGACTACTGCAAGGACCGACTCGGCAAGACTCGGTACCAAGAGTACCTCGCGGAACGACTTCAACCCACGTCGACCGAAACCCCCGAGGCACATCAGCACATCTCACGCTTGCCCTTCCGTGCGATCGTCACGACCAACTACGATTCTCTCTTGGAGGACTCATACTTCTTCGAGACCCGACGCCGGCCGAAGGCGCCCACCCACGTCGACAAAGACGTCCTGGGCACACTCCTCTTCGATCGAGCTTTCTTCATCCTCAAAGCGCACGGCGATATCAACCGTCCCGCGACGGTCGTCCTGACCGCCCGCGATTATCGCGAGATCATTCACCAAAACCCGGCGTTCAATGCCATGTTTTCGGCGCTCTTGATGACGAATGCGGTCTTGTTCCTCGGCTACTCGTTGGGCGACCCTGACCTCAACCTGCTTCTCGACAGCCAGCTTTCCGCGTTCAGCGACCGGGTCCCACCCCGGTACGCGCTGATGATGGACGTCGGCGAGGTTCAGAGGACCGTGATGAAGCAGTCGGCCGGGATCGATGTCCAATCGTTCCCCAAGGGAGAATATGATTCCGTGCCAAAATACCTGGCAGCGCTCGTTGAGGCGGTGCGGAAGCGGAAAGCTCCGGATCAGCCTGCCTCGCGGGGTGGTATCCCCACGAAAACAGATACCGACACCAGGGGTCTGGAAAGCGCGTCATCGTCATCGATCCAAGACTCCGGGGCGGTTTCGTTCTCGATTCCGGTCGCGCTCAACATCGTCGAATTGTTCTTGCGTCTTCGCGGACGCGAACTTGAAGCTCGAGTTACATCGCCCGACGGGAGTGTTGTCGCACAGGGGCGTGGGCGATTCCCGGACCGGGCAGAGCTGGAGTCGTTATTCTGCCACCTCACAAAGTCGTTTCAGTGGGATGAGGATCTCGCCAAGCGGGCGGGAAAAGCCCTTGCGAGCTGCTTGCCGCCGGACGTCGTGAGGCGCTCGAGGGCGTGTTCGATGAGAACGGTCATCACCCTTCAGCTCTCGACGGAAACCGAAAGCATCCCGTGGGAGTGGATGGAGGTCGGGGGCCAATATCTGTTCTCCCGATTCCCGGTGGCGCGTGCACCGGTCGGAATCGCTGACGCGGCACGCGGCTATCCCCAGTTCGATCAGACCTGCGTGTCTTGCTGATCGGCGTTCCGCAGGGCACGATGCCGGGAGTGGAGAAGGAAGTGACCGCGATCGCCGCGGCATACCGCCGCCGCCACTCCACCAAATGCGACGTGCTGTTTGGCTCGGAAGCGACGTTCAGGCGGTTGTGTCACACCTGGACGGCGGGGACTACGACATTATCCATTTCGCCGGCCATGCCTGGTACGATCGTCAGAGAAGCGTACTTGATGGTAGACGATCGGGCAGTGATCCGGGCCAACGAGCTGCGTTCGTTCCTTGGGGATCACCCACCGGCGATCATGGTTCTCAACTCCCTTTTCACGGCGTTTGTGCCGTCCGGCGCCCACGACGTGGATATCGACCCACTCACATGCGCCCTCACGCCGCAGGGGTTCGCTCCGGGGCCCGAATCTAGAGGCCAGCCTGGATTCACAGGCATGACCTCGGCTGTCGGCGTGGGAGCGCTGGTCGGGTGCTTCGGGTCACCCAGTGACGACATGGGTGAGGAAATTGGCATGAGGTTCCACGAAGAACTGATCGCCGGACAGCCGATTGCCCTCGCGTTGCACCGAGCGCGGCTCTCGGCCCCGCAGCAACGATCGAACGGACCGCTCGGCCCTCGTCTACACGCTCAGCGGATACCCCGAGCTGGCTTTGCCTTCGGTCGGTCATTAGGCTACAGCGGTTTGCTTACGCAAAGGATACAGCTCGGCCTGAACCGTCCGAAAAGTATGCCGACGCGCGCGAGGGCAAAGCCGTCGCCAGCGAAGCCGCGGGCTGCATGCGGTATCGGGCGCTCACTCCGACCTGAATTCTTGATAACGCTCGGGTGCGAATCGGGCGGCCAACAAACCGGTTGCTTCTTCGATTTTAATGGCCTGCACGAGTACACCCTCCTGCCCATACGGTAAGTACGCCTGGCACCGGCCTGACGGGTCTATGAGACTCGTCGCCGATTCTTGGAAACGCAACGCATAATTGACACTGGCAAAGTAAATCGTGTTCTCCAGGCCGCGACACATCATCGCCTTCTCATAGTACGGCGCCGTCGGCCGCGCCCCATTGTGTGAGACGGACACCTTCTTGATCACTCCCCGTGTGGTGGGGATGAAACACGATTTTGGCGCCGCGCACCGCCGCCCACCGAACCGTCTCGGGATAGCGCCAGCCCTCGTGGCAAATCGCCACGCCAAACTTGACCCCGTTGATCTCGAAGAGTCGCCGGGTATCTCCGGGCACATAAAACGGATCTTCGGTCGGGTCTAATTGGTTTTTGGTTTGGTATCCCTGAATCTGGCCAAAGGCGTCAATGACATAGGCGGCAATCTGCCGGCCCGCCTCCGTGAGCCTTTCCATGCCGAGGATTGTGCCCACCGCATAAGTTCGAGCCCACTGCGCCACCGCCTGGAGGACCCGTCCATGATCCGATTGACCAAAGGGCAACACGTCAATACCCACTCCCCGCAAACCAGGGAGATAGGCTTCCGGAAAACAGACGATTTCCGCGCCTTGGGCCGAAGCTTCGGACAGGAACCGCTTGATTTTGTCCAAACCGTCATCAAGGGACAAGGCGACACTCGGCGAGGCCAGGGCGATGATCATGGATGACCTCCGATCAGAATGGATATTACCAGATGTCGCCGATGGTGAAACCCTCCGGGAAGGGGTCGTCCGCCTCCAGTGTGTAATTGCAAAAGCCGGTGATCCACGCCCGGCCGCTGATCGTCGGCACGAAGGCGCGATACGGTCCGACCGACGTTTCTTCCACCAAGCGACCCGTGAAGATCGTTCCGAGAATCCCCTCGTGGTGAAAGTCTTCGTTCAGGCCTAGCTTCCCCTTGGCGTGGAGCGTGGCCATCTTGGCGCAGGTGCCGGTTCCGCAGGGCGAGCGATCGATCGCCCCGGTCCACGTGGCGGGACGATTCCAGTCAAGCCGGCCGGTCGACACGATGACAGCGTTCTTCGCTTGCGCTCCGGCCTGGGTCGGCGGTGCGGACAAAACCGTGATTGTCACACCGCGGAATCCCGGCTGCAACGGATGTTGGACCGGCAATTGTTCCTGAGCGGCTGTTTTGATCATCTCGCCGATACGCACAATTTCTCGTCCTTCTTCAGGAACGAGACGCAAGCCGAACGGAGCTGCGTCGCTGATGACATAAAACATCCCGCCGTATGCGACATCGACCGTGACCTTACCCAGGTGCGGCACATCGATTTCTTTGTCGATGTGCACCGCGAACGCGGGCACGTTGCGAAACGTGACCTTCCGGACCTTGCCGAGAGCGCACTCAGCCTGCACCCGAATGAGCCCGGCCGGCGATTCGAGCACCAGATCGGTGATCGGCTCACGCATCGTTACCATACCCGTTTCAAGCAGGACAGTGGTCACGCAGATCGTGTTCGTCCCGGACATTCCAGGGTATTCTGTCTGTTCCATGATGACATAGCCGGCAGCGGCATCTGGGTGCGTGGGTGGCAGGATCAGGTTGCAGTTCGCGGCGGGATAGCCGCGCGGCTCGCGCAGCATCAGTTTTCCGCAACCCGTCAGCATGGTTTTGAAAATGCTGCATCTTTTCAAACATCGTGCTCCCGGGAACGTCGAGCACGCCGCCAACAATCACCCGGCCGGGCTCGCCGCCGGCATGCGCGTCCACGGCTTGGATCATTCGCGCCAAACGCATGGTTGCTCCTTATCGCAAGGTCGGTTTGATCCAGCTCCGTTTTCCGCAAGAATCCACTTGGTTCAATCCGCGTCGAAAACCGTGGCAACGGCGACCGAGAAACCCACCAACAACGCGGACGCCGCCGATTCCCCGCGCCGGTAAATGCCGGCTTCTTCATAAGCATCCCCGCGCAAACGGAGAACGGTGATGGTTTCCGTTTGCGGGTTGACGATCCAGTATTCCGGGACGCGGCCCTCGGCATAGTCGACCCGCTTCTCAACCAGATCTCGTTCCGGTTTGTCTTCACTCACGACTTCCAGAGCGAGGTCGGCGCCGAGCCAGAACCGGTTTTGCCGGCGCGAATCGGCGGCCGAAAGCAGCAACAGAAGATCAGGCTCGCGGAACTTGCCCGGCCGAATTCGCAGCCGTAACGGCGAGAAGCGGACTTTCCCGCGTCGGGGCTCTATGAAGTTTAGGAAAGCAAGATAAAGGAACCCCAGAATCGCTTGGTGCTTGTCCGTAGGCATGGGTAGGACTTCCAGGAAGCCGTCGGTGAACTCGACCAGCCGGCTTCGGTGGTCGGTCAGGACGAGATACGCTTCCTCGCTCCACGCGCCCTGGGGCGGAAGGATTTCCTCGAGCATGTCCTTCCATTCTTGGGCCGATGGGAGAGCGGTCGTGAGCTCGGATGGACTCGCCATGGCGTTCCCTTGAAAATGGGGTTCTGTTTCCACGATCAATCATAACTGGGAAGGCACCGCTGTCCAACGCGAGTGAGATTCCGGTGAGATCGGGCGCCGGTTCGTTTGTCTTACAAGTGTAAAGGTGTCTGCTCGGCCTTTGCAGCCGGAGGCCAACCAATCTACGGGATAGCAGCGACAGGCCGCGCCTTTTCTCTTTTAGTGACCTCCTGGTAAAATTCTGATAAAGCGCTTTCGACTGAATTGGGGTGACGCCGGGGAGCGTCAATCCATGGCCGCTCCACAAAACTGGAACGGTCGCTACAAGCGAGGATCTCGAGCAGAAATATCGTCCGGCCAGCGATCGAACGGAGGTCGATCTCTCGCCGGGAGCCGTGCGCAGAACGACGATTACATCGATCGCCCCGCGACCCCGAAGCATTGATCCTGCATGCCGCAGCAGCCGTTCTTGGTTGCCATCCGTCGGCAAGGGAGGGGAAACAAATCATGAGTTTGCGCACGAACCCGACCGTTGTGAGAGGCCTCCTGCTTGCTTTCGGTTTGATGGCGGCCGCTTGTTCCAAGGAGAGAGAGGGCGCGGTAAGCCCGAGCTCGGATCCCGAACTGGCGAATAAAGGCAGCATCGAGGTGACGGCGAAACTCGTCGAGATTCCCGAGGGGGCGATCTTCGATCGACTGCGGTACAACTACGCGACCGTCCTGAAATACGAGGTGCTCGAAGTCCACCGTGGAAGGGTCAAGGGCCCAACCATCTACGTCGGCCAGTACAATCCGGCCAAGCCCCGATCCGAAGCGGCCACTCCGCGCGTGCCGAACATCGGTGGCAACCTCAAGGAGTTCCGCGCCGGCCAGGTGCACCGCATGGCATTGGATGATACCATGCTCGATCCGGATCAATTCAGGGAAGGGATCCTCAACAAGTATTCCCAGGAAGACACCGACCCGATCTACTTGGCCGTCTGGACAGATCTGGTCAGCGGTTGACCGGCCGTGCGCGCGACGAGCCTATTCAACGTCCCACTTCCGGTTAAATTGCCTGGCTGACCATGGTCTTCACCACCTATCTCTTCGTATTCTACTTTCTGCCGCTATTCCTGGTGGATTACTACGCTGTGGTTGGCTTGAGCCGGGCGGCCGGCGCGTCGGATGGGCGAAGCTGCATCGCACTCAATGCCCTCCTGGTTGTCGCGAGCTACAGCTTCTACGGTTGGTGGAATCCCTGGTTCACCTTGCTGATGCTGGGCATCACGGTTGTGAACTACGTGTGCGGACGGATCATCGGCCTGCCGGGGATCAGCCGGCGGCTGAGCCACTTGGTCGTGACGTTCGCGATTGTCGTGAGCCTGGGCACCCTCGGGTTCTTCAAGTATTTCCTGTTCTTCGAGGCCAACTTGAACCAGGTGCTGACCTGGTTCGGAGCCGGAACCGTGCGAGTGCTCGCGATCACCTTGCCCATCGGGATCTCGTTCTACACCTTTCATGCGCTCAGCTACACCATCGACGTCTATCGCGGTACCGCTGCCCCCGTTCGGTCGTTCATCGATTTCGCTTGCTACATCGCGCTCTTTCCACAGCTCGTCGCGGGGCCCATCATCCGCTACAACACGGTCGCCGATCAGCTCGTGAGCCGCTCGCACACCTGGGAGAAGTTTGCCTCGGGGGTCACCCTGTTCGTCCTCGGCTTCGCCAAGAAGATCTTGCTGGCTAATCCGATGGGCCAGGTTGCGGACGCCGCGTTCAACGCCCAGTCGCTTTCCGCGCCGGATGCGTGGTTCGGCGCGCTAGCCTATGCGTTCCAGATCTACTTCGATTTCTCCGGTTATTCCGACATGGCCATCGGGCTGGGACGGATGATCGGCTTCGAGTTCCTCAAGAATTTCGATTCACCTTACCAGGCCGAGAGCATCACGGACTTCTGGCGGCGCTGGCATATCTCGCTGAGCACGTTCTTGCGCGACTATCTTTACATTCCTCTTGGTGGCAACCGAATGGGCCCGCGACGCACCTACGTTAACCTCATCGTCGTGATGCTTCTGGGCGGGCTGTGGCATCGCGCGAACTGGACGTTCGTCGCCTGGGGTGCGTATCACGGAGTCCTTTTGGCCTTCGAGCGATTCCGCGGCAAGCACAGCGTGTATGAACAATGGCCGCGGCCAGTCCGCGTGGCGGCCACGTTCGTCCTGGTGCTGATCTCGTGGGTCCTGTTTCGCTCGGCGAATCTGCACGAGGCCCTGAGCTACCTGGGGGTCATGATCGGGCAGGGGGGATCCAGCCCCGCAATGCTCGCTGTTGCCGGCGCTGCTCTATACGCAGGGGACGCTCTTGATCATGGCGGTCGGGGCCGTGGTCGTCGCCTGGCCAATCCAGGCGCACGAGTGGAGCAGAGAGGTCACGTGGTCCAAGGCAATCCTCGTGCATCCGTTGTTCTGCGCCTCGCTGCTGGCGATGTTCTCGCAGTCGTTCAACCCGTTCCTCTACTTCCAGTTCTAGGTTCCCTTCCATGCGGATGGACCGTCGTGCGTACATCTTCGCGGCTGCTGTCTTCCTCGCCGTGATCATGGCGCCGGGCTTGATCCAGACCGTTTTCGAGCTTCGGGACGGCGAGCAGCCCAGCGCGCTCGACATCTTCCTCCAGCCTCCAACTGCGAAGAACCTGCACGCGTACGAGCAGAGCCTGGAGGAGACGAGTCTCGTGATCAAGCAGTTCCGGCCGTGGATGCAGTACATTCAATGGAGGTTCCTCGCCGATGCCGGCGAGACGTCCGTGCTCGGGCGTCAGGGCTGGATCTTCTATCGACCGAGCGTACGCTATGTGATAGAGCGCCGGACCGGCGCTCCCGAAAGCGATGGCGCCGATCCTCTTCCCGCGATCCAATCGTTCCGCGATCAGCTCCAAGCGCTGGGGATCCGGTTGCTGGTCGTTCCCGTGCCCAACAAGGAGAGCGTCTATCCCGAGATGCTCGCCAAGCGGGCTGAAGACGCCGGTGTCGTCGTTTGCGAGCAGACGGTTCGTCTGCTCGATCAGTTGGAGAAGCGCGGCATCGAGTACGTGGACCTGTTCGAAGTATTTCGCCGTGCCAAGCAGGAGGAGAGCCCGTCGAATCCGAGTCGGCTCTACCTGGCGCACGACAGCCATTGGTCGCCGGAGGGTGCACGGGTTGCCGCGGCCGCTGTCGCGCGGCGACTGCTCGGTGGAGGCACGGTCAAGCGGGGCGATCATGCTTACGTCGAGCGTTCGGTCACCGTCCGGCGCCACGGCGATCTGGTTGAGATGCTGCGGGTGCCGTGGATCGAGCGCACGCTCGAACCGGAGAGTCTGGCGTGCCTGCAAGTGGTCGAGTCAGACACCAGAATGCCTTACCGCGATGCGCCGGATTCCGAGGTCCTGATTCTGGGTGACAGCTTTCTGCGGATTTATGAGCAGGACGAGCCTGGAGCCGCTGGGTTCATCGCGCATGTCTCGCGCGGAGCTTGGGCGACCGCTGACGTCGATTGTCAACGACGGCGGAGGCTCCACTTTGGTCCGGCAAGCGCTGGCACGCCGTCCGACGCTCCTGATGAACAAGAGGCTGGTGATCTGGGAATTCGCCGAGCGCGATATTCGTTTTGGGATCGAGGGCTGGCAAATCGTTCCCCTCGCTCGATCGAAGACGACTCCACGGTGACCGTTTCGATCGGCCGCATGAGAGCAACTCGAAGTCAACCTTCAGGCTTGCCTGCGCATGCTTTATGTGTGGCCGGTCGGACGAGGGCCACAAGCCGCGAGAGCGAAGTCCCCGATGGTGGCTGAGCCTTGCCGCCCTGGCGCGGCCCACGTAACATGAAAAAAGGCCCGCACACGTTGATCGTCGCCCATTATCTGAGGAGAGTCGTACTCATCATGAGATCGTTCACGAGCGGATTGAGCGTTGCTCTGTTGAGCTTTTGCTTTCTGGGGTTGGCGGGTTGTGCGGAAGACAACGAGGCGGCCATGAGGGAGCAAGCGTCCAAGGCGAAGGGAACAATCCCCGGTTCTCGTACCGCACAGGCCCAGACTCAGGAAGAGTATTACGAGATTACCCCTGGAATTCAGGGAGCAGGGACGAAGAGCGGACCTCGACCGGACCAAGGCGCCGGCTATCCTGGCCAGAAGAAGTAGTTTTTTCGGGGAGCCTCCCACGTCGTGGGCTTTCGGGTTTCATTTTCGTTTTCCTGAGGGCATAGACCATGACTCGCAGAGACCACGGTTTTACCCTGATCGAGTTGCTTGTCGTGATTGCCATCATCGCCGTCCTCATTGGCTTGCTGCTGCCGGCCGTTCAATCGGCGCGTGAAGCGGCTCGGCGGACGCAATGCATGAACAACCTCAAACAGATCGGTCTGGCGATGCACAACTACGTGAGTGCCTGGGACGTCTTGCCGCCTGTTTGTATCGATCCCGCACGGTACCCCAACAACCAGCCGATTCCCCAGCCGCACCAAAACTGGTCGCAGCACGCGCGGCTGCTTCCTTACCTGGAGCAGCGAGTTCTTTACAACATGATTAACTGGAGCTTCGGCGCTCGGTGGAATGGCGATACGGTGTATACCGATCTCACTGCGCCGACCGGCGGAAGCACCGATAGCATCCCGCAGATGACCGTTCTGGTCACGCAGATCGCCGCGTTCTTGTGCCCATCGGATGTGAATCCCGGCTCCTCCACCACTTTCCTCGTGGGTGGCCAAACCAAGGTGGTGGGTGCCAGCAACTATGCGTGCAATATTGGCTTGAACCGGCGGATCACCGGCGGAGGGCCGGATAAGAGCTGGGTGCTGAACGGTCCCAACTACGTCGCCAGCAGTTGGGATAAGACCGTCCGTGAGACCACCAACATGGCGACCTTCACGGATGGGGCCAGCAACACGGCGATATTCAGCGAGTGGGTCAAGGGACAGGCCGCGCCAATCGGCCGAGCCCCGAACGGGCTGGGGGAAGTGTACAACCTCGGCGAAAACTCAAACTTCTACCCGACGGACTACCAGTTCGCGCGGCTCTGCAATACGGTGCCGATCACCAGCGCCAATCAGCAGTGGCAATGGAAGGGTGAGTGGTGGGCTTTTGGCGCCACCATGATCTACTCGCACACGCAGACACCCAACCGGACCAGTTGCGTCTACCACGACATCAATCAGGATGGCCGCGGCACCATCACCATGGCTGCGGCGAGTTCCAACCACCCTGGCGGCGTAAATTTGCTGTTGATGGATGGCTCGGTCCGGTTCGTCAAGAGCGTGGTGAACTACCGGCCCTGGTATGCGCTCGCGACTCCTAACGGTGCCGAAGCGCTCAGTTCTGACTCTTACTGAGATCCACTCGAGCCGCGGCAGTGCGGAAGCGGACTCTAAGACTTTCCATCTTGTCAATTTCGCACCGGTCCCGCTTTCACCAACTAAATCTTCCACTTTGACGCGATGAGCTTGACGGCTTCCCGGATTCTCTTCATATCCACTCGCGTTCCATCCATCTCATCTCCCGGAACGTCCGCACACGGGTCGTCGACCCCGTAGAGGTGGCGGATCACCGGCCCTCCGGTCGTCGCCGACAGGAGCAGTTCGGCGTCCTGCTCTGGGCTTCGGGTCAGCTTGCGGGTGCGGAGGTAGGCGGCCAGGGACCGGCAGGCCTCGGCGAACACAGTGTCGTAGACCGCCCCGGCGATCGCGGGAGATCGGGCGGCGCCGGCCAGCGCGACTCGCTGGTAGCCGACGGCATCCCGCCAGCACACCAGCTCCACGAACCGGCCGCAAAAGAGGGCGACCGCCTCGACCGGCTCGGCGGCGTAGACGTCCGGGCTCCGGAGTTTGCCGAGGAACATAACCTTGACCAGCTCGACCACGGCCCTGAATAGCTCGTCTTTCGACTTGAAGTGGGCGTAAACGGTCGGCTTGGTGGTCCCGGCACGGGCCGCCACGTCGTCCATGCTGGCCGCGTCTAGCCCCTTCTCCAGCAACACCAACTTGGCGGCCCACACGATGCGGTCACGTCGCTCGTCGCGGGAAAGGGACCGGAACTGCCGTTCGTCACGGATCACAAAAACCTCCTCTTGACTTGACGGTAAAGTTTATTAGACTTTACGGTGAAGTAAACACACAGTAGTATACCCAGCGTACCGGTCGACTACACAGGCTTGCGAAAAGGCGGGCTGCGAATACGGTCGTAGTCATGAAGTAAGTAAGAGGAGGAGTCGAAATGCGTGTCTTCGTCACTGGTGCTACGGGTTTTATCGGTTCTGCCGTTGTTCGGGAGCTCATCAACGCGGGCCATCAGGTGCTCGGACTGGCTCGCAGCGATGCGGGCGCCCAGTCTCTTTTCGCTGCGGGCGCCCACGTGCATCGAGGCGATCTCGAAGACCTGGAAAGTCTCCGCAGTGGAGCGGCCGCCTCAGACGGCGTCATCCACACCGCCTTCATTCACGATTTCTCGAAATTCGAGGCTAACTGCGCAATCGACAAGCGCGCCATCGAGACCCTCGGCGCCGCGCTCGCCGGCTCTGACCGTCCCTTGATTGTCACCGCTGGCACCGCGCTCATTGCGCCAGGCCGTCTCGCCACGGAAGACGATGCGCCCGCTCCCATGTTTCCCCGCGCGGCTTCGGAACATGCGACAGACGCGGTCGCCGCGCAAGGCGTCCGTGCCTCGGTCGTGCGCCTCCCGCAGGTCCACGATACAGTCAAGCAAGGCCTCGTTACCTACCTGATCGCCGTAGCTCGCGAGAAGGGTGTCTCGGCGTTTGTCGGCGACGGGCTCAACCGCTGGGCCGCGGTCCACCGGCTCGATGCTGCCCGTCTCTACAGGCTGGCACTTGAGAAGGGCTCCGCAGGAGCCCGGTATCACGCGATCGCTGAGGAGGGCGTGCCGCTCCGCGAGATCGCTCACGCAATCGGCCGCGGCCTGAACGTGCCGGTCGTCGCCAAGTCCCCTGACGAGGCAGCCGCCCATTTTGGCTGGCTCGGGTTGTTTGTGGGTATCGACTGTCCGGTCTCAAGCGCACTTACGCAGGAACGGCTGGGATGGCGCCCGACAGCACAGCCTGGGATGATTTCCGACCTCGACCACATGTCCGTATTTCGGAGCCTGAACAAGGGGGCTGGGCTGGAAAAGGGGCAGGAACCGTTGCCGGAACGGCCCGAAGGGTGCTTCGCACAACGTTCCCTGGTCCTTTTTCCAGCCCAGTTGGCGTGCGCTGGCCGAGAGATCAAGCGAACACGCGATATTAGTCAAGCCCGCAAGGATCCTCTTCGAGAGCCCCGAAGCCAGATTATCGAACGTCTATCCCTAGAAATTGCGTCGTTTGAACTCGGCGAGTGATCGAACACGCAAAGCTGGGAAACTCCCGATTTCAGCGCCAGGAATTGCTGTCAGTTTTCCCCCAACCGCGAAATCCGCTACTAAAGTCAAAACCCGCACGAGTCGATCAATAGACAGTCCTCCGCTGGCATGGCCTATTTGACCATTCGCTGAGGACGCTCATGAATGAGCCGTGCACGAGCCAGGAGTTGATTGCCCATTTGCTTGTTCGGCGCGATCGCCGACAAGCGCAAACTCCTCAAGGACGAGCGGATGAATCATTTGGTGAGGTTTTCGACCGCAAAGCAGATGAAGCACGTGATTGCGAGAGCGATCGCTTGCAGCATCATGCTGCTGGTTCTGCCGTCCTGTGGAATCCCCCCTCTCCGTCATCCGCAGCCGGGACCAGGCGTGCCGGTAGACTTCAATGGAAGGACCAGCCCGGATAACTCAGCTCAGCTCGGGATCGAAGAGTTTTACAATGATCGAATGCTTACGTACTTGATCGAAAAGGCACTGGTCGACAATCGAGAGCTGAGGGTCCTGAATGAGGAAGTCCAGATCTCCGGCAACGAGGTTCTGGCACGGTCAGGGGCGTACCTTCCCTTCGTCACGGTCGCGGCCGGCGCGGGGCTGAACAGATACAGCCGCTTCACGGAAGAAGGAGCCGGCATACTCGACGACGAGTATCTCCCCGGCAAGCACTTTACCAATCCGTCGGGAAATTTCATGGGAGGCCTCAACCTCACCTGGCAGCTCGACATCTATCGGCAGTTGCGGAATGCCAGGGACGCGGCGGCGCAGCGCTACGTCGCCGCCAGTGAGAGGCGGAACTACTTCGTGACCACGATGGTCGCGGAGATTGCCGAGAATTTTTACAGGCTTATGGGGCTCGATAAACGGCTTGAGAATCTGGATCAAATCATCTCGCTTCAGGAGGTAAGCCTCGCGATCGCCAAGGCCAGGTTTAAGGAAGCTGCCCGTAGCCCCGAGCTGGGTGTCCTGCGTTTCCAGGCCGAGCTTCAACGGAACTACAGCGAAAAGCTGATCATTAATCAATCGATCATCGAGGCCGAAAACCGGATCAACTTCCTGGTCAATCGCTACCCGCAGCGTGTCGAACGCGATTCCACCGAATTCTACGAGCTGACCATTCACCCGTTGAGCGTCGGAGTGCCCTCGCAACTACTCCAGAACCGACCCGATATCCGCCAAGCCGAGCGGGAGCTCGCGGCCGCCGGGCTCGACGTGAGGGTCGCCCGGGTCAACTTCTTTCCTCAACTTGTGATCAACGGCAACGTTGGCCTCGAGTCCCTACTCCTCAACCATCTGTTCGAGCCGAATGCCTTGGTTGGCAGCATCGCTGGTGGCCTGGTCGGACCGTTGATCAACAAGAGAGCGATCAGGGCCCAGTACCTCAC
The DNA here is from genome assembly GCA_963720335.1 of uncultured Planctomycetota bacterium. Taxonomy (GTDB): domain Bacteria; phylum Planctomycetota; class Planctomycetia; order Isosphaerales; family Isosphaeraceae; genus CAVRFS01. Next base: position 27,152 of record CAVRFS010000088.1, read on the forward strand.
CGCGAACGCCAGGCAATTGCAGAGCATCTACAACTACCAGCGCGTAATCCTCAACGCCTTCACCCAGGTTATCAACCGCATAACCATGGTGGAGAACTTCAGCAATAGCATCGACATCAAGAAGCAGCAGTTAAAAACGCTCGAGGCCGCAGTCCAATCCGCGAACGATCTTTTTCAGAATGCCCGCATCGAATACATCGACGTGCTATTCGTCCAGCGTGACCTCAGGGATGCGAGAGTGGTCGTGATCGACACCAAGACGGAGCAACTGGCGGCCATCGTAAAAACCTATCAAGCCCTCGGCGGCGGTGTGAGGACGATTTCCACTCCGACAGACTTTCAGGGTCAATACCCGTACACCCACACGGTCCGCAGCGGCGAGAACTTCTGGACGATCGCCCTGCTTTACTACAGATCGAGCCGATATGGCAAGGCCCTGTGGGCGGCCAACAAGGATGCTGTCCCCGCCTTCGACCGCCTGACTGTCGGCGACAAGATCATCATCCCGCCAGGCAATCAGCTCGACCCGGCCCTGATCGAGCAGGGCCCCGCACCTGCCCCGCCCTCCCCAGAGCTGGTGCCCGGCGACAAACCGGCTATCCTCCCCCCCCTGTCCCCGCCACCACCCGCAGGCACGCCTGGCCCGTTCAGCCAGGCGGCGACCGAAGACCCGGCCGTCAACGCCACCGGCGGCACCAAACCCCCCGCGGCCTCGCCGAAGCCGGCGACGACGGGGAAGTGACGTAGTCGTCGTTACTCAGGAATGTCCGCCCGGGACCGTTTGCCATGCTTCGAACAACCATACGGCGTCTCTTGACTTCCGTCGATAGTGAAGCTATAAATAGGACTTGGATGTCGTGTATCGGTTGTCCAGAATTTTGGGGTTCCCTCGCACGTCGAAACAGGCTTTTTTGAGAGGCTGTGGGCTTCACCCGGCCAGCCGGAGTATTCGCGAAGCGATCTGGTAGAAAGCCATCTCGCCGGACGCTGGCGAGCGAGCCTCTAATCACGACGTTCGAGAAGCGAGGGGCCATGCCCGACCGTAAGAGTCTCGTTTCCGCGCTCTGGCTCACATCGTCGCTGGCGCTGCTGGCGTCGGTGCTGGTTGCGCCGATCCGGGCGTCGGGGTTCGTCTCCGTCTCGTCCTGGCCCGATTGCATCCGCAGCAATTCCACCCTACTGCCGGGCCAAAATACGACCCACCTCAGCGCAGCGATGGCAACCGACGCCGTCCTGCAGGTGAATGCCCTTCCGTCCGAGAATGAAGAGCAGGATCGGGCCGATCCTCGGGACGAGCCTCGAGTTTCGTTCCTGAGCCCTTGTTCCTTCCGCAAGGTGCCCGATCACCAGTTGATCGCCCCCCGCTCGATCGTCACCCTATACCCTCTCCGCTGTTGATCGTCCGCTGATGAACCCCTGTTTACGGGCTGATGTGTCGGTGGTCCTTCACGCGTCGTCCAGGCCCCGGCCTGGGGGAATAGCGTGTAATCAACCTCGCCGACTCTGCCAAACCGTGTCCTTGCCAATGCCCAGGTCTTGGGCTGGACCTTCCTCATGATCGTCGGTTCGGCGTGACGCCGACGTCCATGATCGATCGACGACGACCTGCTAGGGAGAGCATCCGCCGCGCCCTCCGGCGCCACGTCGCCCGCCCCTGGCGTCGAACCAAGTCGGATCGCCGACCATACTCGAAGCCCTCCAATCCACATCGCGTTTCCTTGCCCAAGGGATCGGGACAGAGTCGAGTCGAGAAGTGTTGAACAGGAGCCCTGCAATGATTTCGATTAAGTCCGCCATGCGATGCGATGGTCATGATTGATGAAGCTTGAGGTCGTCGTCCTGATCGGCGGCGGGACCATCGGCCTGTACAAGATGCGAGTAGACATCCCGGCGGCTGAACACTCCCAAGCTCTACGTGCATCAGTTGATTCCATGATGGTGCGTGCCGAGCCGATAAAAGCGTTCATCGTCCGCCAGTATGAGAAGTATTTTCACAAGCACGATGAGGAGACCCACCCGGAAGAACAACAGATCATGGTCACCAGCCCGATCGCAAAGGACGTCATCGTTACCCAGCAATTTGTCTGCCAGATCCGCTCGCGGCGACACATCGATGTCTGTGCACTGGAGAACGGGTATCTCAAGGCGATCGGGGTCAAGGAAGGCCAGGCGGTGAAAAAGGGCGATGTGATGTTCGAGATCATCCCAGTTCTTTACAAGGCAAGAGTGGGACGCCGAGGTGGCCGAGAGAGACTTCGCGAAACTGGAGATGGAATTACACCAAGAAGTTGGCCGACAAAAAAGCGTGTCTCTCAGAAGGAGGTGAGACTGTTCAAGGCCAAACTGGCAAAGGCCAAGGCCAAGGCGGATCTGGCGGAGGCCGAATTGAACTTTACCAAGGTCAAAGCACCTTTCGACGGCATCATCGACCGCCGTGCAAGAAGCTCGGGCAGCCTGATCAAGGAGGGGGACATCCTCACGACCTTGTCCGATAACAGCGTGATGTGGGTTTATTTCAACGTACCCGAGGCCCAATACCTCGAATACATGGCCAGCTCGGAGCAGGAAAAGGAGGATCGGAGGATCGAACTCGAGCTGGCGAACCACAGACAAGTTCCCGCCGGCCCGCCATCGGCTTTGACGATCGAGGGCCAATTCAACAATCAGACCGGGAACATCGCCTTCCGGGCGGATTTTGAGAACCCGGGCGGCCTGCTGCGTCACGGTCAGACCGGCACCATCCTGATCCACCGAACGTTTAAGAATGCTGTCGTCATCCCACAGCGGGCGACGTTCGAGATCCTCGACAAGCGATACGTTTGGGTCGTCGACGAGGATGACGTGGCGCATCAGCGGCTGATCACCATCAAGCACGAACTGGAGGACATTTTTGTAATCAATAGCGGACTTGACGTGGGAGACAAGATCGTTCTGGAAGGGGTTCGGCAGATTGAGGAAGGCAAAAAGGTGGAATACGAGTTTCGTAAGCCGGAAGAGGCCCTCAAGAACCAAAAATTCCACGCGGAATAGCAACCGCTCACCGACATTCTCGACACCGAACACAACGAGAGTTGTTCCCGAACCATGTTCACGAAAATCCTCCATCGGCCGGCATTCGCGATCGTCATCTCAATCATCCTCTTATTCCTGGGGGTGCTGGGGATCAAGACCCTTCCGATCGCACAGTTCCCCAACATCGCGCCGCCGACCGTCATGGTTTCCATTTCTTATCCCGGCGCCAGCGCCAATGTCCTGGTCGAATCGGTTCTGATTCCGTTGGAGCAATCCATCAACGGCGTCCAGAACATGCGCTTCATTACCTCCTCCGCCACCAGTGCCGGTGAGGCGGCGATCATCATCTACTTCGAGCCGGGCACGGATCCAAACATCAATGTCGTGAACGTGCAAAACCGGGTCAACATCGTGCTGTTCCAGCTTCCGCCCCTGGTGCGTGCGCGAGGGGATCCTCGTCAGCCAGGTCGTGCCGAGCATGCTGATGTACGTGAACATTTACAGCACGGATCCCAACGCCGACCAGAAAGACCTCTTCAACTTCGCCAACGTCTACGTCATGCCCCGGCTCAAGCGGATCAAAGGCATGGGCATCCCCAGGAATCTCGGCAACCGCATCTTCGCGATGCGGGTCTGGCTGAATCCCGACCGCATGCGCGCCTACAACGTGTCCTCCGAGGATGTCATGAAGGCTCTGTCGGAACAGAGCATGATTGGTTCGCCCGGACGACTCGGCCAGGCCACAGGGAAGACGTCGCAATCAAAAGAGTACGTGTTGACCTATATCGGGCGCTACAACAAGCCAGAGCAGTATGCAAACATCATTTTAAAAGCAAATCCCGATGGGGAGATCCTGCGGCTCAAGGACGTTGGCGACGGTGGAGTTGGGTCCCCAGTTCTTCGATATTTACTCGGACATCAACGGGCATCCCGCGGCGTCCATCGTCCTCAAGCAGGCTCCCGGCTCCAACGCCGCCGAGGTGATCGAGGCGATCAAGGACGGAACTCGAGCAGATCAAGAAGGAATCATTTCCTCCCGGGATGGACTACGAATTCGCCTACGACGTCTCCAAATTTCTGGACGCCTCGATCGAAAAGGTGCTGCACACCCTACTCGAGGCGTTTATTTTGGTGTCTCTCGTGGTCTACATGTTCCTCGGGGATTTACGATCCACGCTGATCCCGACACTCGCGGTTCCGGTGTCGCTGGTCGGGACCTTCTTTGTCTTGCGGTTGATGGGCCTCTCGATCAACCTGATCACGCTCTTCGCAATGGTTCTCGCGATTGGTGTCGTGGTGGACGATGCGATCGTGGTGGTCGAGGCGGTGCATGCCAAGATGGCCCAGAAGCACTTATCGCCCTACCGGGCGACCATGGAGGTGATGCAAGAGATCTCCGGCGCGATCATCGCCATCACCCTCGTGATGACGTCCGTCTTCGTTCCGGTGACGTTCATTCCCGGGGCGGTCGGCACCTTCTACCGCCAGTTTGGGATCACGATGGCCACGTCCATCATTCTGTCCGGTCTGGTGGCCCTGACGCTGACGCCCGTACTCTGTGCGATGATCTTGAAGCCCCACAGCCACACCGGCACTGACTCCCACACGAGCGACAACCGACACACTGAACTCCCACACGAGCAACGTGGAAAGGCCGCGCGGACTGGGAGTCAAGCTGCTTTTTGCGCTGGGAGGGTTGCTGGTCTTGGGCGGAGTAACGTATCTGGCGTATGAGTTGTGGGGGCCGGCTGGCTTCCTGCTCATTCTTCTGCCGTTCGTGCGGGGTCCTTTTGACCGCGCCGTCGAGAAGGTCACGAGCGGTTATGCCGCGATCGTGCGGCGGATCGCCACGCGCCGCACGCTGACCATGGCCGTCGTCGGGGGCTTTGCCGCCGGTATCGTTGTTGTCAACACGCAGCTCGCGACGGGTTTTATCCCGGGCGAGGACCAGGGCATCATCTACGCCGTCCTCCAGACGCCTCCAGGCTCCACGCTCGAGTACACCAACGACAAATCCCAGGAGCTCGAGAAGATCGCCAAGGAGATCAAGGAAGTCACCTCCGTCACCTCGTTGGCCGGTTATGAAGTTCTGACCGAAGGCCGCGGCTCGAACTCGGGAACCTGTATCATCAACCTGAAAAACTGGTCCGACCGCAAGCGAACCGCACGCCAGATCATTGTGGATCTCGAAGAAAAATGCCGCCGGATGAGCAACGTGAAGCTCGAGTTCTTTGAACCGCCCGCGGTTCCCGGCTTTGGCACCGCCGGGGGTATCTCCATGCTCGTCCTCGACAAGACGTTCTCCGCTGATTACCAGCGGCTCGGAGAAGTGACCGACAAGTTCATGGCCGCCCTGAAAAAGCGTAAGGAGGTGACGAACCTGTTCACCTTCTACGCCGCCAACTACCCGCAGTACGAGCTGATCATCAACAACGACGTGGCCATGCAGAAGGGCGTGTCGATCAAGGCAGCGATGGACAACCTCAACATCCTCATTGGCAGCACTTGGGAGCAGGGATTCATTCGTTTCAACCAGTTCTACAAGGTCTTCGTCCAGGCCCGGCCGGAGTTCCGGCGCTACCCAGAGGATCTGGACAACCTGTTCGTCAAGAACGACAAAGGGGAAATGGTCCCCTACTCCGCGTTCATGACGATCAAGAAGAAGCAGGGTTTGAATGAGATCACCCGGTATAACCTGTACACCTCCGCCGCCATTCAATGCGCGCCGGCTGCTGGCTACAGCACCGGTCAAGCCATCCAGGCGATCAAGGAGGTCGGCGCCACGAGACGCTGCCTCGCGGTTTCGACATCGGCTGGTCGGGTCTCGCTTACGACGAGTCAAGAAAGGGGAACGAGGCGGTTTATATCTTCCTCATCGTCGTCGCCTTCGTCTATCTGGTGCTGGTCGGGCAATACGAGAGCTTTATCCTGCCGCTGGCCGTGATCCTGTCGCTGCCGGTCGGGCTTTTCGGTTCCTTCTTCTTCCTGCAGGCCATGGGTTTGGCTAACGACGTGTACGCCCAGATTGGTCTGGTCATGCTGGTCGGTCTGCTCGGCAAGAACGCGATCTTGATCGTGGAATTCGCGGTCCAACGGCGGCTGGAGGGCGTGTCTCTCCAGGAGGCGGCCGTCGAAGGCGCGAAACTGCGCTTCCGGCCGATTCAGATGACCTCCTTCGCCTTCATCGCTGGTCTCCTTCCGTTGGTCGTGGCCACCGGCGCCGGGGCGATCGGCAACCGAACCATCGGCACCACGGGAGCCGGCGGCATGCTCGTCGGCACGGTCATCGGAGTCTTGGTCATTCCCGGCCTTTATTATTTATTCGGCCAGCTTGACGGCGGGCGCAAACTCCTCAAGGACGAGTCGCATCAACCTCTCAGCGAGAGGCTCGTACACGGACACGTAACGACGGACACGACACGAGCGATGAACTATACGAGACATGCACCGACACGAGCCCGATCGGGAACGGTCAGCATCGCCACCCGATTATTTCACGGCGAATTCGCCGCATGCAGCTACTCGAGGACAGTCGGATCCGAACCTCTGAGGCGATCCGTCCGGACCCGTCTGGCTTCATCAGTGATCGTCCCTGCTCGGCGAACTGCACGCCTGACGAATGCACTCCGCGCTTGTTCGTCTGAATCCGAAGCCTGCCTAGCCTCGACACTCTGTCGCCAGCCGTTGGAACCGAATTATGAAATCCGGGACTTGCAAAAGCCTCTTGACCATCGCTGGTGACTGCCGTACGTGTGGTAGTCGAGGATTCGAACCTTCGACGGCGATCCGGGCACGAAGCTTGCGAAGCAGACACCTCGCTCTCGACTGATCTCCCACCAGACGTTTGCTCGGTCGGGTTTCTCGTCGCAAATCACATCACAGAATGAAAATGTGTTGCGGCTGACTTCTGCAACAAGGCTATTCAGCAGAATCCTACTGCTACGCCGCTAGTGCAGAACTGAGAGTATGGCGAGGCGTCTCCCTTCCACTTCCGGCTCTGTCGGTATCTTATCCTACGGATAACTGCCGGTATCCGAATATTCCACTCGATGCGTCTGTGAGGGTCTGATGTTCGACGCCAGGGTTGAAGCAGTCGTCGCCGATGATGTCGTGCGTAGCACATTCACGCAGACTTTCGGGAGCGGTATCTAGACCATGTTCACGAAAATCCTCCATCGGCCGGCACTCGCGATCGTCATCTCGATCATCCTCTTATTCCTGGGGGTGCTGGGGATCAAGACCCTTCCGATCGCACAGTTCCCCGACATCGCGCCGCCGACCGTTATGGTTTCCATTTCTTATCCCGGCGCCAGCGCCAATGTCCTGGTCGAATCGGTTCTGATTCCGTTGGAGCAATCCATCAACGGCGTCCAGAACATGCGTTTCATTACCTCCTCCGCCTCCAGTGCCGGCGAGGCGGCGATCATCATCTACTTCGAGCCAGGCACGGACCCAAACATCAATGTCGTGAACGTGCAAAACCGGGTCAACATCGTGCTGTTCCAGCTCCCGCCCCTGGTGGTGCGGGAGGGGATCCTCGTCAGCCAGGTCGTGCCGAGCATGCTGATGTACGTGAACATTTACAGCACGGATCCCAACGCCGACCAGAAAGACCTCTTCAACTTTGCCAACGTCTACGTCATGCCCCGGCTCAAGCGGATCAAAGGCATGGGCATCCCCAGGAATCTCGGCAACCGCATCTTTGCGATGCGGGTTTGGCTGAATCCCGACCGCATGCGCGCCTACAACGTGTCCTCCGAGGATGTCATGAAGGCTCTGTCGGAACAGAGCATGATTGGTTCGCCCGGACGACTCGGCCAGGCCACAGGGAAGACGTCGCAATCAAAAGAGTACGTGTTGACTTATATCGGGCGCTATAACAAGCCAGAGCAGTATGCAAACATCATTTTAAAAGCAAATCCCGATGGGGAGATCCTGCGGCTCAAGGACGTTGGCGAGGTGGAGTTGGGTCCCCAGTTCTTCGATATTTACTCGGACATCAACGGGCATCCCGCGGCGTCCATCGTTCTCAAGCAGGCTCCCGGCTCCAACGCCGCCGAGGTGATCGAGGCAATCAAGACGGAACTCAAGCAGATCAAGAAGGAATCATTCCCTCCCGGGATGGACTACGAATTCGCCTACGACGTCTCCAAATTTCTGGACGCCTCGATCGAAAAGGTGCTGCACACCCTACTCGAGGCGTTCATTTTGGTGTCGCTCGTGGTCTACATGTTCCTCGGGGATTTACGATCCACGCTGATCCCGACCCTGGCGGTTCCGGTGTCGCTGGTCGGGACCTTCTTTTTCCTGCGGTTGCTCGGTCTCTCGATCAACCTGATCACGCTCTTCGCGATGGTGCTGGCGATCGGTGTCGTGGTGGACGACGCGATCGTGGTGGTCGAGGCGGTGCATGCCAAGATGGCCGAGAAGCACTTATCGCCCTATCGGGCAACCATGGAGGTCGTGCACGAGATCTCAGGCGCGATCATTGCCATCACCCTCGTGATGACGTCCGTCTTCGTTCCGGTGACGTTCATTCCCGGGGCGGTCGGCACCTTCTACCGCCAGTTTGGGATCACGATGGCCACGTCCATCATTCTGTCCGGTCTGGTGGCCCTGACGCTGACGCCCGTGCTCTGTGCGATGATTTTCAAGCCCCACAGCCACACCGGCAACTGACTCCCACACGAGCGACACCGACCCTGACACCACACGAGCGACACCGACTGACTCCCACACGAGCGACGTGGAAAGGCCGCGCGGACTAGGAGTCAAGCTGCTTTATGCGCTGGGAGGGTTGCTGGTCTTGGGCGGAATAACGTATCTGGCGTATGAGTTGTGGGGGCCGGTTGGCTTCCTGCTCATTCTTCTGCCGTTCGTGCGGGGTCCTTTTGACCGCGCCGTCGAAAAGGTCACGGGCGGTTATGCCGCGATTCTGCGGCGGATCGTCACGCGCCGAGCGCTGACCTCGGTCGTTGTGATGGGCTTTGCCGCCGGCATCTTACGTTGTGAACACGCAGCTCGCGACGGGTTTTATCCCGGGCGAGGACCAGGGCATCATCTACGCCGTCCTCCAGACGCCTCCAGGCTCCACGCTCGAGTACACCAACGACAAATCCCAGGAGCTCGAGAAGATCGCCAAGGAGATCGAGGAAGTCACCTCCGTCACCTCGTTGGCCGGTTATGAAGTTCTGACCGAAGGCCGCGGCTCGAACTCGGGAACCTGTATCATCAACCTGAAAAACTGGTCCGAGCGCAAGCGAACCGCACGCCAGATCATTGTGGATCTCGAAGAAAAATGCCGCCGGATGAGCAACGTGAAGCTCGAGTTCTTTGAACCGCCCGCGGTTCCCGGCTTTGGCACCGCCGGGGGTATCTCCATGCTCGTCCTCGACAAGACGTTCTCCGCTGATTACCAGCGGCTCGGAGACGTGACCGACAAGTTCATGGCCGCCTTGAAAAAGCGTAAGGAGGTGACGAACCTGTTCACCTTCTACGCCGCCAACTACCCGCAGTACGAGCTGATCATCAACAACGACATGGCCATGCAGAAGGGCGTGTCGATCAAGGCAGCGATGGACAACCTCAACATCCTCATTGGCAGCACTTGGGAGCAGGGATTCATTCGTCTTCAACCAGTTCTACAAGGTCTTCGTCCAGGCCAAGCCGGAGTTCCGGCTGGTTTCGCACATTTGGAGGCGGATGGACTGAGCAAAAAATCAGGTCGGCTTCCTCGCAAATTTTTGGCACCTTGTCATGGTTCTGAGGCAACAACATGGCGCCAAGGCAAGGAAGCCGACTTATGGAACTTATCGAATCCTTCCGCACGCTGCTACAGCAGTTCGACCCTGTCTTCACGGCCCCGACCTTTAACACCTATGTGGTTATCGTCACGGGCTGGATTCTCTCCCAACGTCATCGCTATGTAACCGAGATCATTTTCTCCAGTGGCCGTGTGGGCGACGGCCACTGGTCGCGGTTTCATCGTTTCTTCAGCCATGCCGCCTGGGACATCGACACCTTCTCCATGTACTCTGGCCAAGCTGGTCGTGACGATCCTCGCCCCAGGCGCCCTTATCCTCTGGGCCGTCGATGACACCCTCTGTAGGAAACGCGGGTTGACCCTCTATGGGGCCGGTATGCATTACGACCCGCTCATCTCTAGCCGCTCCAAGGCCCTGGTCAGTTGGGGACATGACTGGGTCGTCCTCTGTCTGATCGTTGCGAATCCTTTCTGGGCTCCCACGAAAGTCTTTGCCTTGCCTATCGCCATGCGGTTGTACCGCAACCGCCAGGGACTGACCAAGGGAAAGAAGAGCAAGGGGAAAACACCACGCCCTAAACGCGATCCGAATCATCGCACTCGACCTGAATTGGCCCTCGAACTCATCAATTTGGCCGCAGGGTGGTTTCCCAATGATGAGATTATCCTCACCGGCGACAGCGCCTATGGCGGTCAAAGCATTCTCTCTTACCTGCCCCCCAACGTTCATCTCATCAGCCATGTCCATCCCAAGGGAGCGCTCTACGAACCGGCACCGGCCAAGAAGGAAGGGAGCAAGGGCCGGGCCCGCAAGAAGGGAAAGCGGTTGCCTGGCATGAAGCAATGGGCCGAGGATTCCACGCGTACCCTGGACTCGACTCAAATTCAATCAGTTTGGCCTGCACGCCAGCTTGGCGGTCAAGACGACCCAAGCCCTCTACTACAAGGCGGGAGGCGACCGACTGCTGACGATCGTTTTGGTGCGCGACCTGGAAGGGAAACGTCCCGAGCAGATGTTCTACTGTACGAAGCTCGATTGGACGGCGAGGCAAATCCTCTCGGCCTATGCCTGCCGCTGGGCGATTGAATGCACTTTTGAGTGTTGCAAGCAGTTCTTGGGTTTGGAAGATCCGGCCAATCGTCTTCCCAAGGCCGTCGAGCGGACCGCGCCCATGGCGATGTTTATCTACAGCTTGGTGGTGGTTTGGTTTCACCAGTACGGGTCATCAATTCCTCCGCTTTCCCTTCCGACCCTGGTATCGCAAGAAGGAAGAGCCGTCCTTCGCCGACATGTTGGCGACTCTGCGGCGACTCAGTTACGAGGAGAAAACCCGAGCAACTGCCTCCGGAACAGTGTGAGCTGAAAACCTGGATCGCCCAGCTCACCGAACTTCTCAGCCGACCGGCGTGAGAGCGGCGTCCGGCCACTGATTCCCGGCCTCATCGCACACGTTGGCGATCGACTCGCCGAAGGGAATCTTACCCCTCGGGCCGATCGCGATACCGCCTCAAATCTGCGAAACAGAACTTAGAGGATCTGGACATCCTATTCGTCAAGAACGACAAAGGTGAAATGGTCCCCTACTCCGCGTTCCTTAAGGTGGTAAAGAAGCAGGGTTTGAATGAGATCACGCGGTACAACCTGTACACCTCCGCCGCCATTCAATGCGCGCCGGCTGCTGGCTACAGCACCGGTCAAGCCATTCAGGCGATCAAGGAGGTCGCGCCCAGTCGCTGCCTCGCGGTTTCGACATCGGCTGGTCTGGTCTCGCTTATGACGAGGCAAGAAAGGGGAATGAGGCCGTTTATATCTTCCTCGTCGTCGTCGCCTTCGTCTATCTGGTGCTGGTCGCGCAATACGAGAGCTTTATTCTGCCACTCGCGGTGATCGTGTCGCTGCCGGTCGGGCTTTTCGGTTCTTTCCTATTCCTGCAGGCCATGGGTTTGGCTAACGACGTGTACGCCCAAATTGGTCTGGTCATGCTCGTCGGTCTGCTCGGCAAGAACGCGATCTTGATCGTGGAATTCGCGGTCCAACGTCGGCGGGAGGGCGTGTCTCTCAAGGAAGCCGCCGTCGAAGGTGCGAAACTGCGCTTCCGGCCGATTCAGATGACCTCCTTCGCCTTCATCGCTGGTCTCCTTCCGTTGGTCGTCGCCACCGGCGCCGGGGCGATCGGAAACCGCACCATCGGCGCCGCCGGAGCCGGCGGGATGCTCGTCGGCACGGTCATCGGCGTCTTGGTCATTCCCGGGCTTTATTATCTTTTCGGCCGGCTTGATGGCGGGCGGAAACTCCTCAAGGATGAGGCGGATGAACCACTTAGTGAGATTTTCGAACACCAGGCACTAGCAGCACACGATCGCGAAAGCAGACACGATCGCGATAGCAATGTTCTGCCACTTCACTGCGAAACCGCCGAATCTCTTGCGTCGCTACTTTCCAAGCCCCTGTTGCGACGCCCTTTCCCCCTGGAAATCCCCGACGGTACGGAAGAAAAGTCAACAGTGGAAATCCCTGACAGGATGGAAGAAGAAATTGCCGAATCTCCTGCATCGCTACTTTCCAAGCCCCCATCTCGACGCCCGTTCCCCCTGGAAATCCGTGACAGTACGGAAGAAAAGTCAACAGTGGAAATCCCTGGCAATACGGAAGAAGAGTCAATTATAGGCTCTTAGAGCGTGTCATTCGAATTCGCTTTTTCAGCCTCGAAAAGGCATACGTCCATAGCCTGGGGCGAAGAGCGCTGCAGCGTGGTTGGTGATTTGCAGACGAGGCTAAGCGAAAGTTCAAGATAGCAAAGCAGTTACGCCACGAATCTGTGAATGTGATCGATGTCTCTTTTTTATGAACACTCGGTAACCACTGACTCGCACTGGAAAACTAGCGGACCGGTCCCAGCCTCTGGACAATCGACCCCAAGGGGCCAGAATTCTTGCTTTTCGTAAACTCAAATGGATAAGTAAGCTATGCGTTAACCTCGTGCCATTCGTTTCCGACCCCTTTTCCAGCCTCTGGCGTCTCCCTCGCGGTGGCTCGACGATTGATGCATCACAAGGACCCGAAGCCGACCAGCAACGTGTACACTGACGTCCAGGTGTCCGACATGCAGGCGGCGGCCAAGGCGCTCGCGGCCGTCGCGCCGAAAGTTGTTCCCAAAGTAGTTCCTACTCGCGGCTCTTCAGTTCATGTCCAGTCAACGGATGTCAACTCGAACCAGGTTGAAGAACGATTCGAGGGCTGGACGTAAGTAGGTAGGCGCATTAAAAACCCCGATTTCTCGGGGGTTTCACTCAAGCTGGGGATCTAGGATTTCAAACCTAGACTAAGTGATCCAGAGTCACTCGTGCTACCGTTACACCAATCCCCAAGAATCAGGATTCGTTCTGGACATTGAACGATCATCGGTATCTTAAGGATTATTACTTCTCTTTTCAATATGGGCAGGCTGGCGTGATGAACCCATGAGCGGGTTAAAGTGCACGCAGAGGACCACGATGCCCATGTCAGTCGCTCCGATATCCACGACAAGCCTTCGGGTCCTCACCCTCGACATCGAATTGAAGGCGTCGTACGATGTACGCGTTGAAACTTGGCTGATTGTGGCGTTTTCCGCTATTTTGCATTGGTCTCAGGAGGGCTGAGAGATGTCGGAATCATCGTTCAATTCCCTGGATCGAAGAGAGTTTCTCCAGGCCGGCGTGGCCGCGACCGCCGTCGCCGCGAGCCTAACCGGATCCGCCCCGGCCCTCGCGGCCGACGACAAGCCGAGCCAGAATAAACCGGTGCTTCCCAAACGAGTTTTGGGCAAGACGGGCGCCGAGGTGACGCTGCTCACCCAGGGGACCGTCGGGCAGCCGGAGGCCCTGGATCGGCTGCTTCGACTCGCCTATCGAGAAGGTGTCCGCTACTACGATACGGCGGAAGGCTACGCGAATGCCGAGACGGTCTTTCACAAGTGGTTCGAAGCCGCCCCCGAGGTCCGCAAGACCATCTTCCTCGCGACGAAGAGCCATGTCGGCACGCCCGGCGACATGCTCAAGAAAGTCGATCAACGTCTCGCCAGACTGGGCACTGATTACATCGATCTGCTTTTCTTCCACGGATTGAGCACCGGCCAAGCCAAATGGCCAAAGAGCAAGGAGATGAAAGAGGCCATCGAGGCGATCAAGAAGACGGGCAAGGTCAAGTTTGTCGGTTTCTCAACCCATGATCCCGCGATCGCCCAGCAATTGCAGGCGGCCGCCGAGGGTGGGTTTGTCGACGTGATCATGCTCAAGTTCAATCCTTGGCTCGAAAAAGAGTCGGCGCTCAACAAAGCACTCGACGCCTGCCACAAGGCCAACATCGGCCTGGTATCGATGAAGCAGATCAATGGTCAGGCTACGCGAGTGACCCAAGACCGAGTGCCGACGCTAAAGGCTCGCGGTCTGAGCCCGGTCCAAGGCCTGTTACACGCGATTTGGACCGACGAGCGGTTCTCCAGCTCGTGCGTCACGATGCGCAACAACAACCAGACGGCCGAGAACGCCGATGCCGCGCGCCGGTTCGAACCACTAAGACTGCCGAGCTCGACGAGCTGCGCGCGGCCGTCTTGGCGGCCGGGCCGACACTTTGTCCCAATTGCGACGGTAGTTGCTCGCTCGCAGCCGGAACCAAGGCTCGCCTTGGCGACCTGACGAGGATCTACACCTACCACGAGGAAAACGGCATCCGCCAGCACGCTCGCGAATGCTACAACGACCTCACCGCCGAGGAGCGGGACTGGCAAGCGCCGACCTTCAGGCCGCACGTGAAGCGTGCCACAACAAGCTCGACTTCGCCAAATTGCTACCCGAAGTCGACCGGCTGCTGAGCTGACGGATCTACATCGTTGGGCGCGGGTCCGAGACCACGCGCTCGTGGACTGAACGGTCCCGACATTGGGGCGGCCTCCTCGTCCCCGCCCGACTGTCTGACCGAAGGCAGGTCTTCGGGTGTTCGAGGATCACTGTTTGTACCGCGACCTTCGGTCTGGCACTCCAGCGGGGCGGGAGACCCCGCGCTCGAACCACGAACGCGGTCTGGCGTGGTCGGGAGGCCCGCGCCGAACACTCGCCGCTTTAACAAAGAGCGAGTGAACCATAGTGCCGAAGTTGTCGGCGTTGTCAACGGACATGGCGATGCCTGACGACTTCAGCGTGCGCCGGCCGGCTCGATCGGGGCCTCGTCGGCGCGGCGGGGGCGAAGCATCCATTGCCTCGGGGATCGCGATTCGCTCGGCAGGTCTTCGTGTCAGTAACCGGCGGACTTCCTCCACGGGCAGGAACGAAGCACAGCCAACCAGCATGACCAGCCCGAACGTCCACATTCCCAGGAAGGCCCCGATCCCGACGTGAAGCACGACCGCACCGGCCAACATGATGGGCCGCCATAGCGGCTTCCAGATCAACACGCAGAACGAGATCTCCCAGAGAACCGACACGTGCGTCATGAGGTTGACCAGCCACGGGTGCCACGCCAGCCAGGTCATGTCGAGCGACTGATATTCCAGATTGGCGAACGCCCGCCACATCGCCTCGCCGGTCCACCATGACGGGCCTTGAAGCTTGGAAATGCCCGCGAAGAAATAGATGACGCACATGTGCACTTGAATCAGCCGCAAGGCCAGGTTGGCGATGCGCTCGGCGTCGGGCGGCGGCAGCGTCGGATCCGAGCCGCCGCAGCGCCAGCCAGCGGTCCAGCGACAGCGCCTGGCCACTCGGTCCGACGTCAGGTACAGGGTGAGCATGCGATTGATCTGGTCCAGGCCGAAGAACGCGGCGGGAACTCGGTTCGCGAACGAGATCACCACACAGAGCGACAGGAACGAGGTCACTCGCGTCCACAGTCCGATCGTGAACAGCGTAAGTATCGAGCATGGATACGGCATAGGCTGGCCACATCGCCCGGGCCGGCACCCACCACCAGAATGAATAGCGTGGCTTGATCGAGCTGGATGCAGTCGCACCAGGCGAGGCCGCAGCCAACTCGCGGGTCCGAAGAAGTCGTTGAGCGCCAGGCCCCATACGGCATGCGTGTACAGGAGCATCAGGCCCGTCAGCACCCGGATCAAACCCAGCAACGTCGGATCGGCCGGCGTGTGCCAGAAAGCGTTCCAACCCTCGGCCACCGATCGAACCACCTTTCGCAGGTAATGAGTGACTGGACTCAACGCGCCCCACATTGGAAGACCCCTAAAGGTTCGTCTTGATAACTGCCTGGATCATCCAGTCGAACGCCGTTGCGGACCATCTCCATCGTGGGGAGATGATGGATCTGCCTGTGAGCGTAACCTGCTTCGCGCCATACTTCTGGCAGAGATGTTCCGCGTAGGAACCGACCCACTCCTGTTCGAGTTGCTCTGGAGCGTCCATTCATATGTTCGGTGAGCATGAAGTGACGATGATAGAGCAGGCGGGGCACGATCTGGAAATTGGGGATCTGTGCCGCGGACGACCGTTCCATCCGGGCGTTCTGCCGCGAAGCCAGCAGCGTGCTCTCGCTCGGCTCGGGTGCGAAGAAGTGATACCCGTGGTTGAGATACAGCAGCTCGAGATACGGCTGGAACAGACGCCCATGCCCGATTGGATCAAGCTCGGAAGAGGGACTGACCGACGCCGGAGCAATCGACGATCGCCGCGAGGTGATAGACAAGCCACGCGTTCACGGCCCAACGAGAGCAAACGGTGGCGGGATCCAGCGTAGTGCGGGCGTGGTTCCGACGGTTGGGGATTTCATGCATCGCACGAGAGCTCACGCCAAGACCTCCTGCACAAAGACGAGGCACGAGAACGAAAAAAACAGGGGAAAGACAGGTCCATCCGTCCTTCCCCTTGAGGCCACGCGAAGGGGCGGCGACCCGGCTAGGACAGGGCCGCCGCTTGTCCTTATGAGCAAAACTTCAACGGCTGGCGACGGTTGCTACCGACGCCACCAGCTCGTTCGGATTCTGCCCGTCCGATTGAACCGAGACCGCGATCTCCTGTCCGGCCGTGACGACCGCCTGAGTCGTCTTCGACATCGGTCTGGCCGTTCCGCACGACCTCGAACTCGCACGTTGTAGACGTGCTGGGTGCCGCCGGCATCTCCGGGCTGACGAACCGGCGCTGGGTGCCTGCCAGGGTCATCAACTGGTCCTGGAGATAGACCTTGGCGTCGGCGGGTACGTTGACGTTGAGATATGCCGACGGCCGCGTGCGCAACGGCGGGAGCCGGGCGTGATCACGTCCGTGTTGCAGAACGGTCTGCCGTGGTCGGGACAGAGCGGAGCCACTGTTGTAGCTCAAGCCGTACGAGCCGCCCGAAGAGCCGCCGTACGAGCCACCCGAAGAACCGCCGCTGGAGCCGCCGCCACTGGAACCATGGCTGAACAGCGAGCCGTGTGAGCTGCCACCGCTGGAGCCGTGGCTGAACAACGAACCGTGCTTGCTACCGCCGCTGGAGCCGCCGCCACTGGAACCATGGCTGAACAGCGAGCCGTGTGAGCCGCCGCCGCTGGAGCCGTGGCTGAACATGCGAGCCATGTTTGCTGCCGCCGCTTGAGCCGCCGCCACTGGAGCCGTGGCTGAACAACGAGCCGTGCTTGCTACCGCCGCTTGAGCCGCCGCCACTGGAACCGTGGCTGAACAGCGAGCCGTGCGAGCTGCCGCCGCTGGAGCCGTGGCTGAACAACGAGCCGTGCGAGCTACCGCCGCTTGAGCCGCCGCCACTGGAACCGTGGCTGAACAGCCCGGCGAATAAATTGTGGCCGCCGCCGCCGCTTGAGCCATGCGAGCTGCCGCCACTTGAACCGCCCGAACTACCCCCCCCGCTCGAACCGACGATTTCGCAAATGCTGAGCCCGGTCCGGCGAAAATGAAGGCCAGAAGCGCCCAGCGATGCCCCCGCGAATGTCGACCAGCTAAGTCTCTGCATCTGAATTCCTCACCTGTTGCAAATTGCTGTTGGAAAATAGACTCTCGAACACGCTCTGCAGACGTCTCTTGCTGCCAATGATCGATTTCTCCGAGCCTTATCCTCCTTTCACTCATTTGGTTTCGTCGGCTCGTTCGTCCCGCATCGACCGAACGCGAGTTGCTTGCCCTCGGGACGCCGCCATGCCGCCTGAGAAACCAACCAAATCGCGCAGGATTACGAATGTGGATCAGCAACAGCAATCCCTCAGCGAAAGGATCGCTGTCGCTTTGCACGTAAGTCTGAGTATTTTACAAATTTTGCTCTGAATGAGAATACTGGGTATTCTGGACGAAGTCAAACGATCGGGGAGAGTTTTACAACAATTTGAGCGACTACTAAAGCGTCTTGTCGAGAAGGCTGCTCGCAGCGCGAGTTCGTTGAGGATCGGACCGCGAACCGGAGAGAGGCCGCGCGCTGTCATCGTGCGACTTGATCCGACCGTCTACTACCCAACAGCACCATTCCTCGATAGGTTAGGGTCGAATGCGATGGCCGGGCTTCATCGTCGATCCTTCATCGTTTCAAACGGTTGGGCGGGAAGCGAATCTATGAGCCGACGGGACCCTTGATCCGAAGCATCGCCGACACAGCGCGATGGGCCGCGGTCTTTCGCGCGCGAAACCGAGCGGCCGGATGCGCTGTTCCGCGATCCCCTGGCGGGAAGGCTGGCCGGCGAGCTCGGGCAGCGGATCGCCGACGAGGTCCCCGGGGGCAATAGCCACACGTGGGCTTGGGTATTGCGCACGTATTTGTTCGATCAATTCATCTCGCAGCAGATCGAGCAGGGCGCCGATATGGTCGTCAACCTGGCCGCCGGTCTCGACGCGAGGCCATACCGCATGGCCCTTCCTCCGTCACTCCAATGGGTCGAAGTGGACCTGCCGGAAGTGATCGACTACAAGGAGAACGTCATCGGCGACGAAAAGCCGGGGTGTGCGCTCGAGCGTATTCGTATGGATCTGGCGGATCAGAACGCTCGCCGCGACTTGTTCGACCGTCTGGGTCACGGCTCCAGGAAAGCGCTGATCATCACCGAGGGCATCTCGTCTATCTGTCGCCCGAGGAGGTTGGCTCGCTGGCTGAGGATCTGGCACGTCCGGCTAGCTTTCAATCTTGGGTTGTGGAGTTGTCCTCACCCGGTCTGCTGAAAATCCTTCAGAAACAGCTAGGCCCGGGTTTGAGCGAGTCGGGAGCGTCGTTCAAGTTTGGCCCGCAGCAGGGGCCGGCCTTCTTCATGCAGTACGGCTGGAAGCCCGCCCAAGTCCGTTCGATGCTCAAATCGGCTGCTCAGATGAAACGGTTGTCTCCCTGGATGTGGCTCTTGTCACTCCTGCCTGAATCGACAGGCGTCCAGGGATCGCGGCCGTGGTCGGGTGTCACCTTGCTGTCGAAAACCTGACAGGTCGTGAGCGTATTCGTCTTCGGTCAAGTCAGCGAGGTTCGTCGACCTCCGGGATCGACAGAAGCAACGGAGGAACCCGTGCTGGCGCATGCAGCCGCAGGTACCAGTAACCGTTCCGGCAAGGCCCACCATGAACGAGGGATTGGGACCGCCTGACGGAACTCCCGATGGCCAATCGCCGGATGCTGAGTGCCGATCGATCAAGGCTCGACCTAGCGCGCTGTGCGCGCGGAGAAACGATTCATCGCCGACCAACTGGCTGGCGATCAGCACAACCTCGCCCAGCCCCGACATCCCGTGGCAGAGACTGGCATCGCTTCGCGGGTCCAAGAGATTCTTCTCGATCGCCTTCAGGGTCGTGGCGACGGCAACCCGGCCGGTTGCAAGATGTCGTTCCGCGTGATCCGGATCGAGCGCGACGGCGCGGAGCCGGACAGAGCGATCCCGGCGGCTCCGTAACACCAGGTACAAGTGAAGCCAGGGGGTGGCACGTCAGGCCTCAAGACACGCCAGTTTCCCGGGTCCGGGTCGAACAGGGAATCCTCGTACTCGAAGGCTCTGCGTGCGGCATCCAGGAAGTCGGGCCGTCCGATCGCTGCGTATAACTCAAGAAGAGCCAGGCCAAGTCCGGCCGCGCCGTGGAGAGACCGCCGAGAAGGCCTTGTCCGTTTCGGCACCGGAGCTGGCATCCTGCGACCAAGAAGAGGAAGTGTCGCTCCTCTTGGCGCCTCGACAGAGTTCATCTCCCAGCTCGACTGCCAGGTCATGGCAGCGCCTCGAGCCCGGGCGTCCGAGCCAGCGATAGAGCGCTGCAATCGCACCAGCGTTCCCTTTGATCACGTCCAGATCGTGTGGTTCGGCGATTGCCTCGAACACCCGCGTGAGAATCGTCTCACCTGGGATTCCAGATCGTACTGATCAAGCATCGCGCCAAGCTTCTGGGCAACATAAGCCACTCCGAGCTGGCCAGCGAAGAACGAAAGTGGGGACACCCGCTCCTTGGTCGGCGGTCGGTCGAGTTGCTGGATCAACGGCCGATCGCACCGAGGGCTGTGCGGCGAAACTCAAGGTCACTGGTCAGTTGGTAGAGCTGGGCAAGGAAAAGGGCAATGCCCGTTGATCCACTATACAGGTGTGGTCCAGGCGCGAGCGGTCACCGTGATCCCACTGCTAACTTTGGTCTTTCGAATCCGGGCGGCCCATCCAGTTGCAAAGACGGCCTTCGACGTCCCAAATGGCTTCCCGGCACAGTGCCTGCCCAATTCGGATCGCGCCTTGCATTGGCGATATTGGTCGCAACCGATTGTGATGGCTCGCGCCGCTTCGCTCGCATTCATGCCAGCTAATGACAGATGGCCGCGTATCTCCTCGGTCACGGGCGGCGAGTGAGGAGATGTAATCGTCGTCCGACTGGGCATTGAGGTAAGGTCGAGTCGAATCGAGACCTTCATTCCGGAATACCTCGCGAGCGTCCCTCGATTGACTGTCCGCCCGGTTTCTCCGCGGACGAAGGATTCCCAAAGAGCGTTTGCAATCACTTGACACCGGTGTTGTCCAGGCTCTGAGCGTTCGCCCGGGTCTTCCGCAAGGCTCAAACCGCTCGCCAGTCGCTTGGTGAACAGCGGCACTTCGGGTCGTAACCCAGGCCCATTACCTGATGAATCTGAGCGATGATTTCCCGGCCACGAGCGTACTCCTACGTGAAGACAGAGCACTCCTGCGTCGGCTCGTTGGTAGACTGCGGATCGACCAACACCTTGAGCACGGAAGGGAATGTCAGCCGCATTCAGGAGGTCGGTCGCCGTGGTCAGCGCAGCAGCTGCCCCGACAGTGAGGTGCCAGTAAAAGCCGGATCAGTGGCTCGGCCGTCTCTACGCGCCATCCTCGTTCCCCATGCCGTTGCCGATCGCGAGTGGAACCCAGGCATCCAATAGCAGCTCCTTACCGATCTTGACCCGGCAGGACTGGCCAGCCCTGATCTCCTCTTCGGCACGACGCACCTGGGTCAGTGAAACCCAAAAAGTGATTTCGTCCTTGGTGACAGCGACACGTCCGTCCTCGCAGAGCCCCTGGACCCGCCAGCCTGGCTCCCAGGTGCCCGATCCCGAGTTGGCATCAGAGAGTACAGCGGCCATCCAGTCACGCCGAGCCAGCGCGTTGGGCATGCGAATGGCATCGTTCCTCGTCGGCCGCGTGTATAGCTGGCTGTACAAATTCTGCCGTAGGGCCAACACGAGCGGGGATATCATCGCGTCGAACGTAGGTCGCCATCGGTTCTGTTGAGCTTCGGAACTCAAATCCACGATCACGCCGCCAAGCGTGAAACTCGCGGCTGAGTGGATCTCAACCGCATCAAGGACCGCAAGGAGATCTGGGTGGGGTACTCGATCATCATCGTCCCAACGCCACGGGAATCCATAGAGCTGAAAGCGGACTCGCTCCGGTTGAGCCAGGAGGTTGGCGCTGATTTGGAGCAATATCACAGATTGAGGAGACAATCCTGGCAATTGGTAAGAGATCTCGTACGCCGTCTGAATCATGCGCGCCGCCGATAATTTGACACCGCGCTGCAATAACTCCTCGGCTTCGTTCGACGTTAACTTGGTTGCCGTCTGGTATCCGTGCCAAAAAAATCTGATCGCTCTTTGAATCACGGGAAGCGGGTAACGTGCTTTGCCAATCCGCTCATCCATCGTCATGTCATCCGAGAGAGGCATCGAGGCTCACCCAGAAGTCCACGAAATCTTGCAAAACGCCCACTAGATCCCCAGGCAGGGTCGCCGAACTGGACCATCTCCCAATCCACGATGCGAATCTCGGTCTGGTTTTCTTGCGAGGCCAGGCCAGAACGTTGTCGAACTCAGATCGCCGTGGATCACAGTCTCCCGCCGCCAAAGTACGCGCGTAGTTTTCCGAGCCGCTCCGCCATCCCTCGCTGCGACTGGAGGATGCGGATTGTCTGAAGGTTTCCCCAACTCAAGCTTTCAAGCAGCGCCAGGTCCGGCTTGTGAATCTCCAGCACCCAGGGGATGGCATCACGCAGCCAGTTGAGTTGGGGGTGTCGCATGAGAACGGGCTGACGAAAGACGCGATGAAACGTACCTAAGGCGATGCCGAGTGCCCGGCCCGCATCGACCGGGAAGCCTTGTTCGTCGTGAGCCTGGTAGTAAGCCCAAAGCGGCTCGGTATCGGGTACCAGTTCCAACGCGAGTAATGCCTCGTCGGGTTCAAAGTAGACGAGGCGCGGTGCAATCTTCGCCATCTCGGCGGCGGCCGTTACCTCCTGGCAAAAACGACAGAAAGCAGCCTCCGATGTCAGAGTCTGATGGCTCCATTTCGCCTGATTGTCGGGTTGTTTGATCAGATAACCGGCGAGGTTCGGTCCCTCGACGCGAAGATTTCGATTTCGGTCGCACGCGGATGCAATCGTCAGTTCACCATCGATGATCCAATCGCGAGCGATCAGTCCGAATTGCACCAGGGATAGCGTCGCGTCATCTACTGTCAACATCGCGACATTGCCATGGCACCAACCAAAATACCTCGCGATCGAATTGAAAAACGACTTACCATCTGTGTCTAATCAGCAGTCATCAGTAGGCGGCTTGCATACATAGCAGGAAAGTGTTGCGCACGTATGAATATTGAAAACTTTTTTAGCCAACACTTCCAAAGGTGATTCGACAGGTGAAACTGCATCGGCGAAACTCTTGCACTCGAACCGCCCTCGCCAGGTTGGCTGACACAATCTCGCCTTGAAGTAACGACAGGGCTGAGCCAGGGATTGAACTGACCACCAGGTCGAACGTGGTCGTCGACTCAATGGCTACAAGGATTGGCGCATGGGGATCGCCGGGGTCTGCTGACCAAGAGTGTAAGATATCGGCTCGGTTCAACTCGTAGTAAGACTTGAACGAAAGCCCGAGGTAAAGTCGGACCCGTTTATCAATGCTTGCAGGTCCCGGGTATCCGCTGAGAACGACTCGATTTGAGGGCTCATTCGGGTCGGGGCGGAGTACTCGGATCAATGGGCTCGGCGGAATCCTTTCTCCGTCCGGCTGCAATTCTTCGGGCATGGCCTAACCCTCGATATCGCCAGTGTGAAATTGAACCAACCATGATTTTGGAAGTGATTTACAATCAGGTTGTAAAACACAATGATTCTTGCCAGGACCGTCACACCGCGTCAAGGAAAAAACCAGGATTTCCGATCATGAAAATGATCAATAATCGTTCACCGATAGTTCATTCTGACCTCGTTCTGTCGATCAATCAAGCTCCGTGAAACAATCATGCTTGCTCGGAAAATCGCCAGCCGCGCTGGCGGATTAACTGATGACCCTCAGGCCCGAAAAAGTTCGCTTCTTCGGTCGGCGACCTGACCGGGTTCACGGGAGAGTGCGGACCACTCTAAACCCAAAAGAATAATTGACGTCGGCAGGCAAGTCAGTGTACCGATTGGCCGAGCGTGCGACCGGTGTTCGAGCGGTGAAGGATCCCCCTCGCATGAGTCGGGGAGTGGCCTCCATGACGATTTCCGTCTGCGAATCGCTCTGCAATCCGTTATTGACGCTTTCGTATTCGTACTCACGATCGTGACACCACTCTCCCAGGTTTCCCAACATGTCAAACAGGCCGAAGTCGTTTGGCATCAAGCTGCCGCATGGGAGTGGGCCGGGCTTTTCCGGGACGTCTAACCTGGCGTAATTCCGCAACAGAGCGGGCGTGTTTCCGTAGAAACGGCTTGTGAGGGTGCCCGCCCGGCAAGCATACTCCCATTCGGCCTCCGTAGGTAGCCGATATCCATCCAGATCCAGGGCTCCTGGTCTGATCCGAATTTCTTTAGCGTGTCGATGCTGATTGGTGGGCTCGTAAACCTCCCTGAGCCCTTCTCGTCCACTCAGCCAGTTGCAAAACGCGGCTCCCAAGTACCAGGTCACCGCGGGTTGTGGTTGGTCGGGTTTCGAGCCGTGAATCACGTTCGCGTAGGGATAGGCGACGAGATAATCCTTCAAGAACTCTTCGAACTGGGCGATCGACACTTCCATGGAAGACATTGCGATCCGGCGCAGGATTCTTCGAGTGTGCCGTTTTTCCATTTTATAGAAGGGATCGCTCTCGGGCGAACCCATCAGAAAGTCAACGGGCCCGTCGACGACGACCATCGTCTGACCAATTGAATTGACAAACCAACGGCGATTCCCCTTGTTCTTGTCCTTGGCGAGTTCCGCGTCGATCCTTCGCAACACATGGGCTTGGCCCCACCGTCTCAGTGTCCAATGCGCCGCACTGTGCACCCCAGGGTCCGGGTCGTTACGGTAGAGCGCGAGCAGCTTCGGGATTTCTCGCTCTCGATCATCGGTTAAGAGGCGATCGGGATCATAACGACCCAGGGCAAGAATCAGAGCCCGCCGTTTCGAGGTAACCGGGTCGAACAAAGCCCGGTGGTTCGGGTCGCGTGAACCATCAGCACCAATCAACCGGCGAGCATCCAGGGCCACCGGTGGGCTCTGCTCGATCCGCTGGATCTGCTCGATAATCTTCCACGGATCGGCACCGAGCAGTTCCAGCCAGTGAATAATGAAGCTACGAAGGCGCGGATCGGAGCGATGTGCCAGCAAGGGCCAGACTGCATCGTTACTGCCCAAGTGCACAAGTGCAACTGCGGCCTTGGCCTCGCGCTCCGCTTGCTGGTCCTTCTTGTTCTCGTCGGCTGAAGCGGATTCTTCGTCGTCATGGATCGCGGCTTGAAGTAAGGGAATTGCTTGCTCCATCTGCTGTTTGACGGCCTGGAGGATGATCCCGAATTCCTTGGGCTCCGCGTCCATGAGGAGATCTACCAGATCAATCGGACTGTCGCCAAAATAATCAACAAGATAGATCGTGGCTTGCACTCGGTCCGTCTGGGGTCGAGCCTTGTTCCGCAAAATCTGTCGCAGGGGGCCAAGGAGAGAGGTCTTGGCCGGACGCAGGATCTTGAGCCAGTGTAAAACGTCGACAGGGTTCACCGATACCATCGCTTCGGCGACTCGGCTCCCCACTTCGTTCCAGTTCTGATGGGCTGGGCCGTGTGCGCCAACACGCCTGCAACCGGCAGAATTCGGCTATCTTTGGGCGCCGCTCCACGCAAATCTTTCCAGAGTTTACCGCTCAAACTCCCGCGGAACGGCTGCAGACTATCTCGGAGCACAACCGTCTCGATTGGATCTGCCGCGAGCAGACGATCATACAGAACATCGAGTTGACTACGGTCCTCCGGCAGCAGTGCAAGGCTATAGGCGAGTTGAGAACGCCTGTCATTTCCCGGCTGTTTCGCTAGAGCATCCAACTGTTGCGAATAGGTCCAGCGGGGGTAGCTCTTCAGTTGACGAAGAACTTTCGGAATATTTTCGACGTTGGCCGTCGAAAGCTGAGAGAGCAGCCTATCCGTTCCGGTGTATGCGTAAAAGACGAGTCCCGCCGTGCTCAGCAATCCCAGCAGACCCAGAAGGCCGATCAGTCTGTTCCCGTGCACCAGGCCCTGCGCCATCATCCGGCGCTGTGAATCGGACCAGTCTTTTCGACGAGTCAAAGTCCGGATTCCTGACCCATTCCGGGGCTGAAGGCAGGTAACGGCGCTCGGGTTTGGCGCTCCACTGCGTCATGGCCTCAGCCAACAAGAGCTCCGCCCTTCCGCGGCTCGTTTCGCGCTGTTTGCGGGTCAGCCAGTCGCGCAGTGGAGTGTACCAGATAATCGTGTGTTAGTTGGTAGCAATTTGCGTCGGCCTTGGAAGTAGATTTCCCCTCATGAATCGAGCCCTCGGGATCGACCGGCGTGATCAGGCGAAGGTCGTTGTCGAGCACGCGGATCAGGTCGTCGAAGTCCCGGCCGGTCGGCGTATCCTGAGAGCTTCCCGCAACTCCTCGATCGACCGCATCCGGCCCTTGATATCGGCGTCGGTCTCGGGCAGCAGCGACTTCAAGACGGCCTGGGCCGCCTTCTGGTGATAACGGTGCTTCGGGGGACACGCGTCGAGCTGAAAGTCTCTTCGAGGAACTTCACGCCCACGCCGTCCATGCCGCCGACTTCCCGCAGGTCGCGGGCGTCCACGGCTTCGCCCTTGACCATCTCGGCGAACAGCGCCAGCCGGACCGGGACGATCTTGCCGTCCTGGGCCAAGCCCGGAGATGGCCTGGTCGAGGAAGCTGCCTGTTCCCTGCTCAGTCGTCGATCCTGCGGCGGGCAGAGCCTCGTACGCGCGCCCGTACGCCGCCAAGCACTTTGCGGGCATGTTTCGGGTCGAACAGGTCGACGGCGGCGACGTTGCGGTCAGGGACCAGGTCGATTTCGAGGTCCCTCATGAACCGGGTCGTCGCCATCCAGAAGTCGTCCCGCACCAGGCAGAGCGACCTGGACGTGCTCGCCGTCGCACTGCCGCAGCGCGGCGACCAGCTCGGTCGCCTCGCTCGGACTGACGGGCGAAGAGCCACTGCTCGAACTGGTCCAGGACCACGAGCATCTTGTGACCGGCGGAGACAGGGCGGCCTCGCCGGAGGGCCGCGAAAGACTCCACGAGGCCAGCGTCGACGGCCAGAGCCGGGGAAGGCCTTGCTGGATCGCCCGGAGCAGTCGGGCTTCCGTCTCGCCGCCGCTGGCCTCGACGATACACCGGACTCGACGTGTCCGAGCAACAAGGGGAGCAGACCCGCCTTGACCAGCGACGACTTACCGCATCCCGAGGGCCCGTAAATGATTCCGACGCGAAACGTCCTGTCCGGGTCGGTCGCCTCGATCCGCGTCTTCCAGAACCGGAGTCCGTCGGGGAGTCCCGTCCCGATCGCGAGGTCCGGGCAAGAGCTCGAGGAAGAAATCGGCGTCGTGCTCGTCGAAGGAACCGAGCCCCTTGGGCACGATCTTGATCGGATGCCCGCTCGAGTCGGACGGCCCGATGCGCCAGGCGGTGCTGGCTCACCAGTAAGGCCTCGGGCGCACGATGATGGCGGCTCGTGCGGCGTCACGACGTCAGGCTGACCGCCCCCGAGCCCATCTTGAGGAAATGCCGCAGGTCCTCGGCCAGGTCGCGGGCGGTCGAGTAGCGCGTCCGACGCCCGCTTCGCAGAGCGCCTTCAGGCAGATTCGCTCGAGCTCCTTGGGAATCTTGTCGTCGATTTGGCGAGGAGGACGGGGTTCGATGATTGATGATCTTGTGCATGACCTCGGGCCGCGAGCTTCCCCGAAACGGCCGCCGGCCGGTCAGTAGTTCGTAAAAGACGATGCCCAGGCTGAAGATGTCGGATCGTCCATCGACCAGGTGCCCCTCGCCCTGCGCCTGCTCGGGACTCATGTAGGCCGCCGTGCCGACGAACCGTCGCCCTTGCCCACGTTTTCGTCCTTTAAGGCCAACCCGAAGTCGGCCAGCGAGGGACTCCGTCGGCGTCGAGCAGGATGTTCGCCGGCTTGATGTCGCGATGGAACAGGTCCTGCGTGTGCGGTAGTGCAGCGCCTCGGCAGAGCGATGGCGACCAGCTCCGCGGCCTCGGCAAACGGGACCGGCCGCGAGCCATCCGAGCTGCAAGGTCGCCGCCTTCCATATACTTGGAAACGACGAAAAACCGGCCGTCGTCGGTGCGGCCGACGTCATAAACCGGCACGATGTTGGGATGGGAAAGTCGGGCAACGATGCGTGCTTCATCGAGATAAGACTGTAAATTCACGAATTGGGCGAGCCGCTCGGTGATCGGTACTTTGATCGCAACGAAGCGGTCCAGCTCGGCGTCGTGCGCGAGGTAGACACGGCCGAATCCACCTTGGCCGAGTAGCCGGATGACGCGGTAACGACCGATGTCGCCAGGTCGCACGTGTCGGAATCCGTATGCCGCGTCAGGATGATTCGGCGTCGCGGGTTCCAGAAGTCCAGTGGTCGCGTCCCTTCTTTGCGGACCTCTCCCCTGCCCGCCAAATCGTCATCGAACTTCTGCTCGAACGGCAGCTTCAAGAACGCGTAGAGTGCTTTCCGATCATTGATCTGGTCACAAACCGCGTCAAACAATGCTGGATCATTGATGCCGAGTGTTTCAGGGACGCGTCCTCGCGTTTCAGAAATCGCTCCTCCCATTTCTCCAGGAGGTCCTGCAGTTCGTTCAACGGGGTGTCGACCTCGCTAGCGGATCGGGCGCTCTTGCCTCTGTCGCAGGCATCGAGCCGCGGGGCGGGGTCCAATTCCGGGTCTTGGTCGCGCATGAGAGGCTCCGCCGAACCATCAGATAACGCGGATCAGAACGCCTGGTCGAATCCCTTGAGCCAGATTGCGAGTCGCCGTGTCGCGGCCAGCCAGAGACGGCTGACTTGCTTGGCGGGCAAGCTGAGTATCTGGGCGATTTCAACCTGGGTAAAGCCGCCATAGTAGCGCATCTCGAAGACCGTTCGCTGGTCGTCCGGCAACCGTTCGACTTGCTGATGAAACTCGGTCAAGATCGCGAGCCGGCTCGGCTCATTCGTGGTGTCGGGCAATCGAATGCGGCGGCCGCGTTGGAATCCGTCGTTCCCAGCGGGTCCGCGGTATCGATTCGCATCATCTCTACGCTGATGCCTGGCCATGTCCAGTAGCACTCGTGCACTTTTGTGGAATACAAGACCCATGAAGCCGTCCACGGTTTGTGGCTGGGTGGACTCCAGGGCGGTGACCAGGCGGATCCAGACCTCGCTGACAACGCTCTCGAGAACGTGACGACCGCGAAGGCCCGGAAAATCCTGCTCAAAAATCGAACCGGCGATCCGCAACAGGTGGTTATGCGTGCCCGCTGCAACAGTTCGGTTCGCCGGCGTGGGGTCGCCGCGGTGAAGACGGTCAATCAGGTCCTGGAGATCAGCGGAGGTGTTACTGGTCACTTCAGGAACGCCTATGGAACGATTGCCGGTTCCCGCTTAACCCGACGGAGCGATCGAGAAACGGACGACACAGATGTTGTCACCATCCATCCTAATGATCCGGTCGCTTGCTCTCAAACAAAATGATTTTTTTCCAGATTTGTTGTCCGAAAACCGAGCTCCGACAGCCTTGTTCGATAGTGCGACGAGGGACGCGGAAGCCGTGAAGGAAGGCTGACCATCCTCGTCGCACATGACCAAATCCGAACCGTCGACCACGGTCGAGTGCGGAGCAACTGCTCCCGGGTGGTCGGGTGGCGAGGGCGTGCATCGTCGAGAGCATCGACACTTCCACACCGTTTGAATTCGAGGAGAACATCATGAAGAGAGCATCATTTGTGCCTTGCGCCGATGTCCTGGAATCCCGGATCGCCCTTTCGGGAGGGGTTCGCTTCACCAGTACGGGGGCGGCGATCTTGACTACCCGTGCGCTAAGCGAGACCTACAGCCAGGTCGAGAACGCGATTTCCCGCTTCGCCAACCACGGACAGAATTACCACGCGCTGGAGGTCAACCTGGCCAATGCGGTGAACCGGATTCCCTGGAACCGCCGTGACGGCTTGTTGGCCGCCGTCGAGACCGAGCCCTCGGCGCTGCGAAGCGACATCAGCTCGGGCCTCAGCAAACCGGTCATTACTGAAATGCGGAACACGCTGGCCGACGTACAGCAATTCGTCCAGGGTGAGATCGCGGACGGCGTCATCGCCCTGCGGTCTCATTAAAAGTCCGCACGAGCGGCCTCGACCGCGGTTCGAGGGGCGATTGCGCCCGTTGTGCCGCGGTATCGATCCCTGAACGTCGGGGATCGACTCGGATCGAGCTTGGCGGTTATGGGCTGGTGAAGATTTGGCCTTCAACGGTCCAGGACGTCCCTTGTCCATTCCCAACCCAGGTTGAATGGGGAACCTTTGTGCTGAGTTGATGCAAGAGACTCGCCCTTGGGAACGGTCCAGGGACTCGTCGCGCTCGCCGCGTTGGCGGCCGCAGATCCTCTGGCAGGCGGTCAGACCACTGCGGCTCGATGAAATGCGTGCCTTATGCGAGGCATCCGCACGCACGCAGTCGACCGGACGGTCGACGACCAGAGGTATCGGGTCGACACGCTGCGGGAGAGCCCGATCGTTTGCAAGCTCCGTCCCGGACGGCACCTTTTGCGGATACTCAGAAGCAGTCGTGTTCTTCTTGAACAGGAATTTACGCTTGACCGCGGCCAGGAAGTCGTGCTAATGGCCTGGGAACGGTCCAATGAGAAACCCGCTGAGGCACGCCCGCCAACATTTTTTTTCAACTGGTCGCTTCAGCGAACGCGACTCGATCGGAAAAGCCATTGAGAGGCGGGATGCAGTCGTCGAAGGCTCGAGGAATCGTCGATCGCCTGGCCAACGGCGCGTCCTCGGCGCGGTCGTCGATTACCCGAAAGTCCGTTTCGGTCGGTCCTTCGACGTCGAGAGGGGGAGCGGCGTACGTGGCCAATCCGGATACCCAAATTGTCGCTGCGGACTCGCGCCGAACGCGAGATGCCGATCAGGCAAACTCGCTGGAAATCAACGGTTATCTGCGAAATTCAACCAGCGCCGAGGCCGACCACGCCATCCCAAAAAACCGTCAATCTCAAATCGAAGATTTTTTCTCCCGTCCCGACCATTCATGCGCCACACTTCCTTGTTCGAGTTCTCCGGCATTTCATGGAGGATGGACTGATGAAGCGCATTGTTTGGATGACCTGCGTCGGTCTCACCTTGGCCAGCTTCTCGGGTTGCCACCTTTGCAAAAAGAAACATCTCAGACAAGCCTCTTTGATTGACGGCGGATCTTGCGAATGCGGCCCTGCGATTCCCTCGTCCTACGAAGGGATTCCCACCGCCGAACCGGGTGTCATGGTCGCGCCAGCACCTATACCTTACAGTGGTCCGTTGCCAGCACTCAGAAGAAACCGTGACTGCTTCGCTCACTCAATCGTCATTGGTGATTGGTCAAGACAGCCGCAATTTCACTAATGACTAATGACCAGAGAGCGAAGCGACCCGTTCGAGAATCAGAACTCAGAAGCCGCAACGGCGAGTCCCTCGTCCTCGGTGACTTCGCGCTCATGCGTTGACGAATGCAAGAGTGTGGCTTCCGCGTTTGGAAGCCAGAGGGCACAGACCAATGTGCCGACCGCCAGGAGGGTCATCTGCAGATAAATGTCCTTCAGCGTCAGACCCAGGTTCACCTGGACGGCCGCAAGTTGAGTGGCCGACAGCAGCTCATGGGTCTCCGGCCTGAGCGCGGCGGCGACGTCGATTCCTGACGCTCCGGAGACAGCCAGGCGACGAGTCGAGCTCCCAACCGAGAGTCGCGCCGAGAAGACCGACGCCGAGCGCACCGCCGATTGTGCGGAGAAACGTGACCGCACCGGTCGCCACTCCCCGCTGTCCCCAGTTCACCGCGTGTTGCACGGCGAGGATAAAGCTGAGCGAGGTCGGCCCAAACCCGAGGCCACAAACCGCTAGTCCGACCATGAAACACACACGCGACCATTCCGGAATGGTTGTGCCAACGACGAGACCGAGCGTCCCCAGGGCCACCAAGGCCGAGCCGACCATGCCTCCGCGACGGAAACCATAGTGCACGACCGCCTTCGCGGCCAGGGCCACGCTGATCGCCCAGGCGAGGAAAAGCGGCATCAGCGCCCGCCCGCCGAGGGTCGCATTTCCGCCGCGCACGCCTTGAATGTAAAGCGGCACGTAGGTTTCGAGTCCGAACAGGATGCCGCCGACAAGAAAACTGCCGATCAGCGACGCCGCGATCACGGGCCGAGTCATCAGGTCCATGGGCAGGATCGGGTCGGCGGCGTGGTGCTCGCGAATCACGAAGGCAATGAGAATCGCGACCGCGGCACCCAGCAGAGCCAGGTCGACCGGCCAACTGAGCCGCGAGCCGTCCAGCACGACCCACAACAATGTGGACATCCCCAAAGTCAATAAGACTGCACAGACCAATCGATCGGCGCCACCGTCCGCTCGACCGAAGGCTCTGTCACGTAAAAGATTAGCATCCCGATCGCCAGGACAGCGAACGGGACGCTTACAGGAAAACCCAGCGCCAGCCCAGATGATCGGTCAGATATCCCCCGATCAGCGGGCCAGCCACACTTGATAATCCCCAAACCGCGCTGAAGAGCCCCTGAACGCGAGCCCGCTCCGATAGCGTGAATAAGTCCCCCAGCATCGTCAACACAATCGGCCCAACGGCGCCGGCACCCAACCCTTGAATGCTCCGCATCGCGATCAACTGTCCCATGCTCATCGAAGTCCCGGACAGAATCGAGCCCAGGCTAAAGAGCGTAAGTCCAAAGAGCAAAACGCGCTTGCGACCGAACATGTCGGCTAGCTTGCCGTAAATGGGCGTACTGACGGTCGCTGCAAGCAGAAAAGCCGAAATCACCCAGGGATAGATTTCGAACCCCTTGAGCTGGGCGATGATTGTGGGCATGGCCGGTGAAACGACCAGTTGCTCCATCGCGGTTACCATCATTGCGACCAGGAGGGCCGCGGTTACCATCCGCCGGCCGTCCAGAGCCGATGGACTCGCCTTTTTCTCGTCCTGTTCCAGACCAACCTCGACGTCTACACTCGAATTCCCCATGTCCCCAAGTTCCTCAACGGTTTTTGGCAGCGAATCTTTGACTGATCATTGTACCGAGGTCGCCAAGTCGGACACGAACCGATGACAAGTTGGCTCGCCCGCCGAGACGACTCTCGAAAAACAATCACGACTGGCGTATCGTGATCGAATCGGTCACCGTCATGTCAGTTTCGAAGAGCGTTTCAATCGGAACCGGAAGGAAAACACCATGAGTCAAATCAGGCAAGGTCAAGATCAACCGGGGCGAAGCTCTCGCCGAGAGATGCTTCAGCGAACCACGGGCGCGGCCATGCTCGGCTTGACAGCACTGGGGAGCAAGGCCATGGCCCAGGACAGTCCATCCAGCGACCGTGCCGTCAAGAACGGCCGGATCAAACAATCGATCGTCTACTGGTGCTTCGAAAAGTACCTGGGACATGGAGCAGGCGGCCAAGATCGCCAAGCAGCTCGGCTGCGAAAGCATCGAGCTGATGGCCCCCAAGTTCTTCCCCGTGCTCAAGCAGCATGGGCTAACCTGTGCGATCGGGACGATCGATATGAGCCCGGACCCGCCGTTCGTCAAGGGATTCAACAACCCCAAGTACCGCGACCAAGTGATCAAGGCGACCCGCGACGCCATCGATGCGTGCGCGGACTTCGGGTCCAAGAACGTCATTTGTTTCACCGGCATGCGAGAGGGAATCCCCGACGACGTCGGCGCCGACAACTGCGTCGAGGGCTTCAGGCAGATTGTCGGACACGCCGAGAAGAAGGGCGTCACGCTCTGCCTGGAGATGCTCAACTCACGGGTCAACTCGCACCCCATGAAAGGACATCCCGGCTATCAAGGAGACCACACCGACTATTGCGTCGACATCATCAAGCGAGTCAGCTCGCCCAGCTTGAAACTGTTGTTTGACATCTATCACGTCCAGATCATGGACGGCGACATTATCAGCCGGATTCGCCAGCATCGCGAATTCATCGCCCACGTCCACACCGCGGGCAACCCCGGGCGCGGCGAGCTCGACGACAAGCAGGAAATCAGCTACAAGCCGATCATGGAGGCTCTGATCGAGATCGGCTACCACGGACACGTCGGCCAGGAGTTCATCCCCACACGAGACCCGCTCGTAGGCTTACGGGAAGCCGTGGTGCTTTGCGACGTGTGATCAAGCTGGTCTCCGTGGCCCCGCGTGGTCAAGCCGGCGGTGAGTGCGGTCCGTTGGGAGACCATCGGGTGATCAGGCCCCGGATTTCGATCTCTGAATTCATGGTCCTCACGGTCGTCTGCACTCTGCCGATGGCTTCTCTCATCGTTGCCAGCGACGGCTGGGTCGATGTGACTCGCTACCTGACCGTCGCGGTTCTGGCCGCAGCCACCTACCTGGCCAGCTTCCCGGAGCGGCGAAGAGGGGGTATGGTGGTTCGGGTTCCGCGCTCGCTGGCTGGGCTTTCTTTGCATTGCTCATCGATTCGATTGTGTGGAATCCCACTCGCCACCGCAAAGGTGAGCGGAATGCTTCCGACGCCTGTCGTCACGCTCTTCATGACCGCTCGAGAGATCGCGGAAACGACAGCGCACTGGCCGACCGATCGGGCCGTGGGAAAATCGTTCCCGGATTCTCCAGTATTTGCTGATCCTGGTCGTCGCGGCATTGGGAGGGCTTGTCTGCTGGATTGCCAACCGCAAGCGCGGAAGTCCCAAGGAGGAATGGAACTGGCCATCCGGAGTTTGGAGGGTCGGCGACGAGGGACAGGAACACCGAAAATAGAGCGGTTAATGGTCGGGCGGCTCACGGGGCCATATTAGCCCGAAGCGTAGCGAGGGGACACTACACCGGAATCCTCGCTGACGCTTCGGGCTAGTATGATGGACGTCTCAGTCACGCTGTGCACAACTTATGAGTGAGCCGCTTTAAATGATCTGGCGGATCGGCTCGGCGCCTTCGACACCCACCAGCTTCTGGTGCAGGCCGCCGTAGAAGTAGCTCAGCCGGTTCGCATCCAACCCGAGCTGATGCAGGATCGTGGCATGGAGGTTCTTGACGTGGAAACGGTCCTCGACGGCGTTGTTGCCCAGCTCGTCGGTCTGGCCGACGCTGGTCCCGCCCTTGATCCCGCCACCGGCCATCCACATCGTGAAGCCATAGGAGTTATGGTCGCGACCGGTCCCCTTAGCGAATTCCGCGGTCGGTTGGCGACCGAACTCGCCCCCCCAGACAATCAGCGTTTGATCGAGTAAGCCACGGCGTTTCAAGTCCTTGATCAGACCGGCGATAGGTTTATCAGTATTGCCGGCGTGCTTGGTGTGGTTGTCGACGAGATCGGCATGCGCGTCCCAGTTATTGTCGTTGTGCGAGCCGCCGGAATAGATCTGGATGAAGCGAACTCCGCGCTCGACCAGGCGTCTGGCGATCAGGCACTTGCGGCCGAAGTCGGCCGTGCGCGGTTGGTCGATCCCGTAGAGCGATTCCGTCTCGGGCGATTCCGAGGCGAGATCAACCGCCTCGGGCGAGGATTGTTGCATCTTGAACGCCAGCTCGTAGCTGGCGATCCGCGCGGCCAGCTCGGAGTTATCGAGCCGAGCGACGCCAGGTGGCGCCTCGTTTTTCTGGCGGAGCCGGTCAAGCAGGAGTCTGCGAGTCGTTCGCTCCGTCCCGCTCGGCGAGGCGAGGTCATGGATCGGCACGCCGCGAAGCGCGCAAGACCGTCGCCTGATAAGCGGCCGGCATGTAACCACTTGACCAGTTCTTTGCTCCGCTGATCGGACCACCGGTTCGATCGAGCATGACCACGAACCCGGGCAGGTTCTCGTTCTCGCTCCCCAGGCCGTAGTTGACCCATGAGCCCAGGCAAGGGTTTCCGCTCAGGAGCCGTCCCGAATTCATCATCAACATCGCCGACCCGTGGATCGGTGACTCCGCATACATTGAGTGAATGAAGGCGATGTCGTCCACGCACGTGGCCAGGTTCGGAAACAGCGTCGAAACTCGCTTGCCGCTCTGGCCGTACGGGTGGAACTCCCACTTCGGGCCGACGATCCGGCCTTCGTTCTTTTTACCTCCACGGCCGAATGTCTTGAGAGCGATTGTCTTGCCGTCCAACGGATAAAGCTTGGGCTTGTAGTCGAACGTGTCGACGTGGCTCGGGCCGCCGTACATGAACAGGAAGATGACGCTTTTGGCTTGCGCGGGGAACGGAGGCGGCTTGGGTGCGACCGGGTTGATAAACGGTGTGACTCCGTCGGCCGCGACGGACGCACGGTTCAGGAATCCTTCCGATCCGAGCAAGGCGGTAAGGGCAACTGACCCGAAGCCGCCGCCGATCTCCCAAAGAAACTCGCGCCGGGTTCGGCCGCAGAAGGAACCGCCGGCAGGTCGCCGACTCGGAGCAGGGGAGGGTGAGTTCAAGGTCCATGGGCCCGGTTCCGTCAGTCGAGGTACAGGAATGCGTTGGCATTCAGCGTCATCAGACAGTACTGGGTCAGCGCTGTGTGCTCGTCGAGGTGCGACTCCGCCATCAGCTTGTTGAGAAACGCCAAGTCGTCACGGATTTCGCTCGGGGAGGGATGCTGGGCGGTGGTGAGGAAAACGCGCGATCGATTTGGGCTCCTAAATCGTTGGGAGCCTCCCGGCGTAGCCGGCTGGCGAACCGAGCGGCCTGCTGGTTCGAGAACTCTCCGTTGAGCAGGCCGAGTGCCTGTGTTGGCACAGTTGTCGTATACCGCACCGGGCAACTCGAATCGGTATCGGCCGCGTCGTGCGTTGCCAGGATCGGGACCAGGAGCGACCGCTTGACGTGTACGTAGACACTGCGCCGGGACGCCTCGCCCGGTGGTGAAGTCGGCCAGCCTTGACCGGGCACAGATTGGCCGGCCATCACTTCGCGCGGGATCGGCGGGTAGACGCTCGGACCACCCGCCTTGAGATTGAGCGACCCACTCACAGCCAGGATCGAGTCGCGAACTTCCTCCGCGGTGAGTCGTCGCATCGGGAACCGCCAAAGCGATTGGTTGGCCGGATCCTTCGCCAGGCCGGCCGCCGAAGCGCGCGACGACATGCGATAAGCCGTTGACGACAAGATCAGCCGGTGAATTCGCTTGATCCGCCAACCGCCGTCCATGAACTCCTCGGCGAGCCAGTCCAGGAGCTCGGGATGGCTGGCGGCCTCGCCGAGCTTTCCGAAGTCGTTTGGCGTCGGCACCAGACCCCGTCCAAAGTGATACTGCCAGAGTCGATTGACCATGACCCGGGCTGTCCGGGGATTGCGACGGTCGGTCAACCACTCCGCTAGCGCCGTGCCTCTTCCGGGACCACTCTCGAAACTCGGCGACCCATCGGCGAGCACCTCGGGCACACCCGGATCGACCTCATCGCCAGCCAGGCTCGGGTTGCCGCGGAGCAGCACATGTGTCTTGGCCCGACCTCGTTCGGCGACGCACATGACGTCGATCTTGGTCCCGGATGGGTCGACCACTTTCCTGAGGTTCTTGCCGTCGGAGTTGGTGACATCCTGAAAAAATGACAGCAGCCGGTAATAATCGCGCTGGGGGATCGGGTCGACCTTGTGGTCGTGGCAACGGGCACAGTTAATGGTCATCCCCAGCACGACCTGACCGGTCGTTGAAACGATGCCGTCCAGCCCATCGTAGTGGGCGAGCAATCGGTCGGCCGGCTCATCGTCCCAAATTCCCAGGCGATAGAATCCGGTCGCGATCATCGACTCCGCCGAGGTCGGGTCGACCTCATCACCTGCGAGCTGTTCGCGGATAAACTGGTCGTACGGCTTATCGCGGTTGAACGCGTTGATGACATAATCGCGATAGCGCCAGGCAAACGGTTTCGCCGAGTCGCGTTCGTAGCCATTGGTTTCGCCATAACGGACCAGGTCGAGCCAGTGCCGGCCCCACTTCTCGCCATAGTGGGGAGAGGCCAGCAAGCGTATCCACCAGACGATCGTAGGCGTCAGACCTCTGGTCGGCCAGAAACGAATCGACCTCGTCGGGTGTCGGTCCGAGCCCGGTCAGGTCGTAGGACAATCGCCTGATCAATGTCACGTGATCCGCCTCAGGCGCTGGCTTCAAACCGGCCTTCTCCAGCCGGTCCAGGAGAAATGCGTCGATCGGGTTGCGACACCAATCCTGTTGTTTCGCTGTCGGAACAGTCGGACGAACGACAGGCCGATGCGACCATTCCTGGCGAGCCGCCACATTGGTCGAGCGAGTGGGCTCCGCGGACGGCCGGACTGGTGCGACGACGGGCTTGTTCGTCGCGATTGGGCTTGGCGACCACGGTGCGCCGTTCTTGACCCACTTTCGAGGATTGCGACCTCGCTCGCTGGCAGTTTACCGCTCGGAGGCATCTCTAGCTCTTCAAAGCGGATCGCCTGGAGCAAGAAGACTTTGGTCCGGAGCTTCGCGAGAGATGGCCGGCCCTAATTCGCCACCTCGCAGCATCGCTTCCCGGCTATCGAGCCGTAAGCCACCGCGAATCTTGGGACCTTCCCCATGGCACTTGAGACAGCGAGCCTTCAAGATCGGCTGGACCTGGCTCTCGAAGAAGCGGGCCTGTTCGGACGTGGCGGAGCTCAGCCGTTGATCGCGATCCGCATCGCCCTCTCGGGCACATACGCCGCCGACGAGACCGGCGGCCAACACAGTCGCCGTGGCGAGACCACCCAGTCCGATGCACTGCTCCGGCTCATGCAGAATCTCCACCCAGATTTCGTTCTTCTCTTATCGACTGTAAGTTAGTTCAACAAAAATTGAACGAAGGGTCAAGGACGACGATGTGATCGGAGGCTCGCCCAGCAAGCGGCAAGAAGTTGATCACGACCGTATCATTCGAGAAGGATCGTAATCACAAAGGGAGAGTCGAATGCGGTACCTGGTCTCAGCGAAGGTTCGCCCGGAGAAGCGCGGAGCTTCTCGAGGCGATCAACGCGCAACAGTTTGGCGAGGGGTTTCCCTACGGCGACCTGGGCGACGTGTTGTGCGCCGGTCGCGTTGACCAATCCGGGACCGTCCGGTGGGTTGAAGTCTGTTACTGCCGTGAGTTCGCGGGCATCGCGATGCGCGAGGAGATCGATTATTTCGAGGAGTTCCTCACCGAGATCAGGATCGCCGACGCCCGGAGCCCGGTTTCCTGCGAGGGATATCCAACGTGTAACGACTGCGATTGCACGAACAAAGTCCGATTTCGCGGTGAGCCGATCCTCGACTACCTGCGTCGCATCGTGGCTGAGCCCCCTCCAGCCGCCGAAATGAATTCCGACCGGCCCACGCGGTGGCTGGGCTGGCGCGGCAATGTCAAGCCGGAGGAGGCTGGCGCAATCAAGCGTGAGTGCACTTGGCACGCTTCACTTGGATTTATCTTGATTGCTTCTTTGCCACGCTTGAATTGGTCTGAGGTAACGGGGCAGCGGCCGGTTGTTGGGCCTGAAGCGACAGAGCTTGAGCTCTCACAAGAGCCGCCTCGGCCAGCATGCGAGCTTTAACCGCCTCGGCTCGCAATGCTTCCTCGCGTGCCCTCGACTGTTGGAGCCGGGACGTCTGAAGATACAATTGCAACAGGAGGGCCACGATGATGATCAGGAGCAAGAGCGTGTTCAGCCGAAAGCGATATCGCCTATCTTTTGGTCGACTCTCGTCCATGGTTGTGTCAACTCTGGCTTGGTTGAGAATTCGCGATCCGACCGTCTTCGAGGTCTGCCGGACATGTCGATTCACTCTACCCAATCGCGCGGTTGTGCGGTAGTCTGCGACCTACCCGCGTTTACGGCTTCGCGCGCTGGCCTTCGGGCGTCGTATCTGGAATTGGCACGCGAAGACGGGCCCGATCAGCGGGGGTCAAGAGTGCTGGAAGCTTGTCGTCATCTCGCTTTCGAGGCAGCGAGACCCTCACTGGCTCGACTTTTTTTCCCACGAATTCGTCATCGATCCTCTCGATAACGACCCATTCATCTGTCTTGAGCCCCGCGTCAAACGCGGTCCGACCATCGTATTGCCCCGAGGAGCGAACGTCCCTCGCTTCGACGACGTTTTCCGAGTTCACGACGTATATTCGTAGACCATTGGGTCCAACCTGGGAAACGGATTCGTCTTCAACCGGAAGTAATCGCACCACGTAAGGCGCACTCGTCGTGAGCTTCACGTTAACAATCAGGCCCGGCAACAAGAACCCATCGGGATTGGGCACCAACGCGGCCAATGCGGCGACGATGTGGCCGCCCTGATTCTGGACAACGACATCCCCCAAATCGACTTTAGCGGGACACTTGAAATCGTCGCCAAACCGGTACACGACGACCGGATAGCCCGCGGTTTGATCAACCTTGATCTGGCCGTCGCGGATCAAGCTCTTGAGCCGCATTAGGGTCCCTTCGTCGACTGAGAACGAGACGTATATCGGATCGTACGAAAGAATCGTGGTCAGGACCGTCGTGTCGGCGACTGCAACATTCCCGATCGCCAGGACAGAGCCGCTGATCTTGCCGACGATCGGCGACGTCACTTTCGTGGATTCGAGCTTGAGCTTCGCAAGTTCGAGGTTGGCCTCGGCCGTCTGCAAGGCCGCGCCGGCTACCTCAATGTCGTCCTTGAGTTTTGCCACATCCTCGGGCCCTTTGAAACCTTTTTTTTGCAGTAGTTCAAAATTGGAAAGTTTCGCAGGAAGCCGTGTGTGCGCGAGCGGACGGGCGAGCTCGGCTTCCGCTTTGTCCGCCTCCACCCGGAAAGGTCGTGGATCGATTTCGAAGAGGACCTGTCCCTTCTTGACCATCTGGCCTGGCCGGCAGTGGACATTGATAAGCTGACCGCTCACCCGACATTTCAGCTCGACCTTTTGAACGGCTTCAAGCTGGCCACCAGCCTGCACGGAGTCGGTGACGTCCTGGATGGTCGGCTGAGAACCCGAATCTTTGTCAAGGGCGGCGGAGATTCGTTCACGGGAAGTTTTGTCGGCGCGGGGCGTTGCACTTGCGGTTTGTCAACGGCCGTGGGCGCTTTTTGTTTGGGATCGTCCGTACGCTCGGCTTTCGTCTTCGCGGCCGTATCGGAATCGGCTCGCAAGCGACCCTGAGCCAGGCTGGGTAAGAACGGCAAGGCCAAAACACCCAGGAACAGCACGGCGCGAGGCACGTTGCGGGCGAGCGAACTCGTCGATTGATCGGACAGGATCATGTTCAGTCTCCTCGTTAGCGGCAGCACTCGCCCCGCTCCGCTCGCCCCGACGGGCAAGGGAAGGCGCGGGCCAGATAAACAAACCGCCGTGGTCACCAACGCTTCCGCGTAGGCAGCCGCGGCCTTCGGCAAAGCCCAGACGACCCAGGCGTCGCAACACGCTTCCTCGGCTCGCTCCAGCTCACGACGCGCCCACCAGGCAATCGGGTCCCACCAGAAAAGCGCCAGCACAACGGCTTCGAGCCGGCGTACCCAATGGTCACATCGCTTCAGGTGCGCAGCTCATGTGCCATCACGGCGTCCTGCTGGACCGAATCGAAACGCCCCCACAACTCCTCGGGCAACACCGGGCGGGTACCGACGAGCCCCGCCCAGATCATCGGTGGAATGCGAGCGGAAACCATCGAAACCGGTGGAGCAACTCGCAATCCCAGCGCACCGCCACTTCGCCAGTCGCTCGCACAACTCATGCGGGGCAGGGCGTGACGACCGGAGTAATCGGTGGAATCGATAGGAACTCAAACCAACAGCAACCCACCACGCGGCTGCACCCACGAGCCAGATGGATACTGCAACCTGCCGCCAGGGCCACGGCCTCACGGTGGCGACAATCGGATTCGCGTCTCTGAACGGCACTATGTGACCGGTCGTGATTCTGGGAGGGCGAGGCGCTGTCTGAGCCAGGTTCGCACCTGACTCGCCAGGAGGCTCGGCCTCCCGAAATCGAGCAACGCCATTCGGTACGTGAAACTCCGTCCGAGCCTTGTTCGCGTTTGGCTCGCCCTCCCGGAACTGCGCCTTGCCCCAAGATAACGGAAACTGGACCAAGGATGGCGTCGCCAGCTTCAGCAGCACCATCAGCCAGAAGCGCGTGGACAACAGCCGGATACCGCTTCAACCAGCATGTGCCGGCGGCCGCGACCAGCGCGAGTACTGTCGCCCATGCCACGTTGGTCAGACCGAGCTGAAGTAAGCCGTCCACGGGCCGGCTCCTTTCCCGTCACTTCGAGTCAGGCGAAGTTTTCAAACGCCGTCGCTGCTCTCGGATAAATACGTACAACTGCTCGACGTCCGATTCGGACAATGGCTGCGATCGGACCAGGTTCATGACCAGAGGCGCGCATCGCCCCTCCGCAAAGCTTGTCCGCCAGCCCTTGAAGCCGACGCCGGATCAATTCGTCCCGGTCAACCGTCGGGGCAAAACCAAGACGTTTTCACCCCGCACATGTCGCACAAACCCTTTGCGCTCCAGACGTCCGAGCAGATTCTGCACAGTCGCGTAGTGCGGCGTCGCCCTCCGGGATAGAGCGCATCCGTGATCTGCCGGCGCGTGGCCTCACCACGCTCCCACAGCTCATGAAGGATCGCCAACTCCGTATCCGTCACATCGTGCGATGGTTGCCTTGCCATGTTTTGCCCCCAGGCAAAGTGCCTAGGGAGATACTAAGGCATTCTGCCTAGGTTGTCAAGCGCGTCATTCCTGTGCCGGAATCGGTTGAAAACCGCCGGGTTCAGCGGGCGACGCGTTGGGCTCAGCGAGCGGTCTTGTCCTTGCTGTAGAATCTCCAGCTCGGCGTGTAGTCGGGTGTCAAACTCTGCCCGTTCAGCAGGGCCCGCACCATGTCGATGGGGATGTCATTCTCTTTCAAGATCGCA
This sequence comes from uncultured Planctomycetota bacterium, assembly GCA_963720335.1. GTDB lineage: Bacteria > Planctomycetota > Planctomycetia > Isosphaerales > Isosphaeraceae > CAVRFS01. The sequence continues at coordinate 69,655 of CAVRFS010000088.1, forward strand.
TCATGAAAGTCGCGGTCGGTCATCTTTCCGGAATCGACCATCTCGCGATGGAGGGCGTGGAGCTGCAGGCCACCGAGCAGGTAGGCCGCCTGATAGAGAGGTCCATAAGACGTGGTGAACGAGCGCCGGACTTCGGCCGTGGCATTATCGCGTTCGTGGCCGATCCGATTGACCAGGAAGTCGATACACTCCTGTGGCGACATCTTCTCGAGATGGAAGCCCAGAGAGAAAATGATTCCGCGCAGCGATGCATCCGCCAGAACAGCATGCCGACCCGGTTCTCGGGCGACTTGGCGAACCCTCTGTCCCAGAGGAGCAGCTCCCAATAAAGAGCCCAGCCTTCGCCCCAGAATGGCGTGTTGAACAGGCGGCGGTACGTTTTGTATCGCGAGGTCATGTATCCCTGAAGATGGTGGCCCGGAATCAGCTCGTGGTGGACCGTGGCGCGGGAGAAGTGGATGTTGTTCCCCCGCATGCTCATCATTTTCGCCTCGTGCGACATCGTGCTGGTCGGGTAACGAGACGCTGATCGTTTCGCCACCGGTGAAGAAGGGGTTCACGAGCTGTCGTTCGGGCGACATCATCGCGATCCGCCACGATTCTCGACAGAGCGGAGGGACCGTCACCAGGTCGTGGGCGTCGAGGTATTCCATCGCCTCGATCGCCAGGTCGCGAATAAGCGTGGGCTGCTTGCCAGGCTCCACGTAGATGGTTTTGACATGCTCGAGCGCCGCCCGCCAGTCGTCACCATGCCCCATCTCGCGACGGCCTTCTTCATCTCATTCTCGCACCATTTTAGCTCTTTCTCAGCGATCTCGATCAATTCTTCCGGCGTGTACGAGATCATCTCGTACTTCAACTCACTCAGAAGGGCCTCGCGGCCGATCGGATTGCCGATGATCTCCCGGTTCTCTTCACGGGGCCCGGCGGGAGCGGTGCCCTGGCACCTGACCCAGCGGTCTCTTCGCGCCCACCCGGCCCTCTCCGACGACCTGGTCCCGCCGCCACCCGGGCCCGCGTTGTAGCCGAAGCCCGCGGTCACCGCGCCAGTCGCTGCCGGAGGAAGCCGGCATAGGCCTCGAGTCCCGGGTCGGCACCTTGTATGGCTCCTGAATCCACCATGTGAAGACCGGGTCATATCCGTCATAGAAGCTGAACCAGCCGCGGAGCGTGTTGCGGAGACTTTCCACCTCGGCCAGCGCGTGGTTCGCGACGGTCCTCTTCACGCTTCCCTTTTCCGCGAGCGTTTTTTTCCAGATCAGTTCGCGTCTTGGTGATCTCCCCGGTCAGGCGGGTCAGCGACCCGGCGACCTTCGACCAGTCCATCGGCTTGAGCTCTCGTCGCGACCGAGTCAAGGTCGAGGATGATCGCTGCGAAGGGGACAAGCGGAGCCGCCGCTGCCCGCTGCCGGCCTCGAAGCTCGAGTTGCCGAAGTTCGTGCGTGAGGAGGTTCTTGAAGAGCAGACATCCACTTTGGCGTCGTGGCTGAGACGGTTGAAATCGAGCTTTCCGAGCTGGTCGAGCCAACGCGCCGTGAACTCATGAATCCGCTCATCGCGCTGCGTCGAGGCCGCCGGAGGTAGCGATCGTTGCAGGCTGCCCCGGTCGACCGTGTACCGCTCGATCACACCTCGAAGCTCGCTGTGCGAGTCGTTGAGGTCCGCCAGATCGAAGGTCGTAGTTAATGGTTCGAGCCGCGCCGGAGTCGGGCTGATGGGCTTTTTGTCCACGGGAGCAGCCGCGGCCCTCGCCGCGCTGTCATCGCGGGTCGGGCCCCCGTTGTAATCGGGCGTCTCACCTCCCAGCAGGTGTTTAACGAAAAAGTCGTGCATCCGTCGCTGGCCATAGGGGCCGCCATTGCCGTGATTGGCGCCCGGCACGACCAAGAGCTCGAAGTCTTTCCCCGCCTTGATCAGGGCGTCGACCAATCGCATCGTCGACTCCGGTGGAACGTTCGTATCCATTTCGCCGACGATCAGGAGCAGCTTGCCACGGAGCTTGGCGGCGTTATCGATGTTGGACGATTCGGAATACCAAGGGCCGACCGGGAAGCCCATCCATTGCTCGTTCCATGAGGCCTTGTCCATCCGGTTGTCGTGGCAGCCGCAGGACGAAACGGCGACCTTGTAGAAATCGGGATGGAACAGGACGCCTCCCGTCGAATTCTGACCCCCAGCCGACCCGCCGAAGATCCCCACGCGGCTGATGTCGTACAAGGGGTCTTTCCTGGCGACCGCCTGATGCCAGAGAATCCGGTCCGGAAAACCGGCGTCCTTGAGGTTATGCCAGCAGACGTCGTGGAACGCCTTGGAACGATTGGCCGTTCCCATCCCGTCGATTTGCGAGACGATGAAACCCGAGTCCATGAGTGATGCGAATCGGCGTCCTGGGCTGAACGACTTCGGCACGAAGGAGCCCTGCGGACCCGCGTAGATCGACTCGATGACAGGATATTTCTTGTTCGGGTCGAAGTCCTTGGGCCGGTGGATGACGCCCCAGATGTCCGTCTTGCCATCGCGGCCCTTGGCCACAAACACCTCAGGCGGCTTCCATCCGGTCGCCTCCAGAGCACGGATGTCCGCCTGCTCGAGCTTGCAAATCCGCTTGCCGTCGGTGGCATTCCGCAACTCGTGCACCGGAGCCATATCCACGCGGCTATAAGTGTCGATGAGAAAGCGGCGATCCGGCGAGTACTGGACGGTGTGGTTCCCATTACCGTCGGTGAGGGCGACCAGGCCGGTGCCATCGAAGTTAACCCGGTAGAAGTGGACGAAGTACGGGTCCTGGTCCGCATTCTTGCCACCCGCGCTGAACCAGACTTGTCGCTTTTGCTTCGTCGACCTTATCGATGCCGCGGACGACGTACTCACCCTTGGTGATGGAATTCTTGACAACTCCCGTTCTTGCATCGATCAGGTAGAGATGTCGCCAGCCATCGCGTTCCGATGCATAGATCAACTCGTCCGTCTCTTCCAACCAGCTGATGGTCCTCAGGTTTACCGCCTCGCGGTGAGCCGTCCAGATGAAGGTCTCGGTCTTCTCATCAATGAGGTTGCATGCCTCGCCGGTGTGCGAATCGACCCGAATCAAGCGGTATCGCTGGTGACCTCGGTCGATTTTCTCATAAGCGAAGTGGCGGCCGTCCTTGTCCCAGTGAAGCCGCGGGCTCTCGTACTCGTGTTCGATCCGATCGACATTGGGCTTCAATTGCTTGTGACTCGCGACATCGAAGAGGTTGAGCTCGTAAGCCGTGAACTTATCGCCGGGCAGCGCGTAGGGACGCGACCGAAGCACGGCCCGGCCGCCTCCTGGTGGCGACGACTGGATCAGGTGGACTTGCTTTCGATCGCCCGGCTCGATTCGAAAAGCCACCAGGGTTTTCGAATCGGAGCCCACTCGAGCCGGCCGTAGGCCAGACCGGGTTTGCCGTCTTTGCCGAGCGGGATTTCCTCGGGCTTGCCGTCGGCGCGGAGGAAGAGGCAATGGTCCTTGACGAACGCGATCCATTTTCCATCGGGTGAGCGGCCGCCCGTGGAAGAATTCCTGTCACCTGGTCCGCGCTGGCCGTCGGATCCTGGCGCCGTGCTGGGATGGCTCGGCTCGATGGGAGCGGACGCGCTGATGGGTCTGCGGAGCAGCCGACTTGCTACATTCCAGCGAAGCCAAGTCGCACTTCCAGGTCACGGCCTCCAACCTGGAATAAAATGGCCTTAGAGTCGTCGACGAACTCGATGGTGTCGAAGGGAAGCTGATCCGCTTTGTAGACCTCGCCGCCAACAGCTTTGGACAGGGCTGCCGCGAGCTTTTCATGATCGAAGGCTGGACCCTCTCGTCCCGTGTTCGGCGTCGACCAGGATAAACTCCTTGGCCTTGCCGGAAGCTCGTTGCGATACCAGAACCGCGTGTCGTGGTGGAACCAATGAGGCGCAATGCGCAGTCTTGAAAACGAGGCTTTCACCCTGGCCTTGGCCCGGACCACTTGCTGAGGCGGCTGGGGAGAGACGCTCCGAGTCATCCGCCAAGCCATCCCAGGATCTCCCGGGAAAGCCGTCGATTCCTCGTGGTCGTGAGGGTCGACACGCATATCGCCCTGTTCTTCGGATTTTGCCGCGAGCGAGCGATCCATTTCCCCCCCTTGCGAAGGGGGGGCCAGGGGTGGTGATGAAAAGTCGGTGTTGACCGCGATGGAGGAACGGTTTCGAGATGCGTGTTCTTCTCTCGCGCAATCGGATTTTGCCGCGAGCGAGCGATCCATTTCCCCCCCTTGCGAAGGGGGGGTTAGGGGGGGTGAACTGGGCGTAACCAACATCTTCGACCGAAGCGGCGGACCCTGCCCTTCGGCGGGTGCCCCCGCTGGGTCCAGCCGGACTGGAACGGCGTACCAGGCCAGTGTTCCGCCGGGACCACCCCCCTGTCACGCGACATGAGGTTTGATCGCGAAATTGCGACACCAGGTTTGATCGCATCTGTTCAAAAGATCTCTATCGGCGATTAGTCATGTTCAAGTTCATGATCGCTCCGGGCTGAGCTCATCGGCGGAACGGCGGCTCAGTTGTCGGCCTTCACTGTCGGCGAACACCCACTCGTTATTCTCGGGGTCGTAGAGACCAAGACATCCTTTCCTTGATGGAGCCTCCCCACATAATGGTTTCGATTGTAGAGCGAAACCCGGCCACCTGGACCGACTCGCCGCACGGGCACAATGGTCGTCAGGTGCTCGGCGACGCGAGACCACTCCCACAACGCCATCTCCGATGCCGGATCGTAGGGCCAACCGGAATCCCAGGCCGGGGAAGACCTCGAGGCGACTTCGGCGATTCTGGTACGGGTACACCTCGCGGTACATGCGGTCCATTCGCTCCAGGCGGTCCTGCAAATCCTCGGGCGTCTGACACGTCCACGGCTCGCACCACCGGGCGGACGTCCCTGGGAACGCTCGACGACCCCGTTCTCTTGGGGGCTCGCCGGGTTGTTCGGTGTATCTCGATGCCCAAGCCGATCAGCCACAACGACAGGTCGGTCGGAAACTCGCCCCGGGAGCCCCAGGGCCAGCCGTTGTCGACTCGGAAGCGGCCGGGCAACCCCCAGCGAACAAAGGCCAGGCGGAGCTGTTCCCGAGGCCTCGAGTGGGACCTTCTGCCAAGCCCGGTGGGGGGACCGCAGTCCAGAGCACCGCGCCGCTGCATTCGTCGATCAGACGAAGCCAACTTACTTCTTCACGAGTTTTTATTCGGATATGTTCTTTTGCATCCATCTGCCAGGTCTCGTGGCGCGCAGTCGCCCGGTCAAGGTGGTCCTGCGTGGTCGTCCCGCCGGCGGCGGAACAGGCCGGCTCGTACGAACCAACGTTGGAGTGTTCGCACCGAGGGGACGGGTCGTCCCAGGGCCTCCAGGAGAAGCTGCACCCGGATCGGAGCCCCCATGTGGGGTGTTCTCGGCGCAGGTAGCGAGGGCCCCACCAGCTCGGAGGGTGCGGCCTCGGCGACCGACGGGTGCCGATAATCAGCTGGGATGCCATCGGTGCCGTGGAGGCGAAACCGGTGGAGGAGACGGCGGACGGTACAGCAGGGCAGGCCCAACGATTCGGCGATCTCGCGAGTCTGGTAGCCCTTTTTCGAAGTTGGAACATTGCCTGGCGGATCGGGACGGGGATGGGATGTGGCATGATCAAACCTCGAAGAAGAATTCTCATGGGACCAACCATTCCCATACTGTACCGACGTTGTAGCGCGATCAAACCTGGTGTCGCAATTTCGCGATCAAACCT
>CAVRFS010000089.1:0-86366 GCA_963720335.1 uncultured Planctomycetota bacterium
AAGAAAGTCACACGAGTCTCATCCTGGGCACAGGGCCGCCGAGACTCTTGCAGATGACGCTTCCCTCGCTGTGCCGATTGGCCGGTTCGCCTTCATGGGGTCACCGCACGAAACGGACGATAAAGCACGGTAACCCTGTCTTCTATCGTTACGGCGCACTCCTCGTCTCGGGTCGCTTCTCGGGTTGGATGTGGGTCTGAGATTGGAGTCTATCGGAGCACGACCATGCAACGTCTCTGTGAGACGCGTCTAACGCTGGGATCGTCGCGGGCTTATGAAGCGGCCTCGAGCGAAGTGTCCGTGCGTGTCCGGGTCAACCGAACACAAATCGCATTCCCGGACGCTGCCTCGTGAGCTGCCGAAGAGCCGTGGTGGCGTCGGACGGCCGGGCATCCTTGCCGTGCCTCCCGTCTCATATGGTCAGGTATGGGTGTTGGGATCTTCGACTGCCAACCCTTCGGCGGTCGCGGCGTCATTGAGGGCCTGATCGGCGGAGATCAGCGTCACCGGAGCGAAACCAGCATCCTGCTCCTTCTGGTTGATTTCGAGGGCGGCGGCGAGCTGCACGGCGTCATAGGCTCGCAGCGCGTGCATATTCGCCAGCCGCATGGCCTCATTGAATAGGGCGGGCGTGATCTCGATGATGGTGTAGCGACCGGCAAGGTGCTGGCGGAAGCGGTGGAGGATCGACGATGCTTTGGCGGCGGTGAGCGTCCGTCCTTTGCGGCGGCGGGCGACGGCCGAGGTGACTTCGACGGCGGTGATATGGGCGATGTAGATCACGATGGAGGGGCTGCGCCGTGTCAGGCGGCGCACCCACGAAGTGCCTGCCTCCTGAACGTAACGTTTGACCAAGGCGCTGGAATCGGCGAAGTATGCTGCGTATGTCGCCGCCACCTCACGCCGCTCGCGGATGATGGTTTCCGACAGCGGCTCGCCCTTGATGGTGACCGGCTGATCGTCTGGGTCGTCGTCGTCGATGTCGAGGGATGGGTCGGGCAGGCGGGTGATGAGGCCAGCCGCCATCAATCGCTGATGAAATTCGTCGATGGCAGTGGCTTTTTCTTGGTGCGGCGGGCTTGGCGCGTTTGGCGGCCTTGCCGAGCGTCGGAGCCCTAGGCTTCTTCGGCTGTGCAGCTGGCGGTCGAGTTGCTGGCGAAGCTGCCGCACCTGCTCCGGCGACAGGGCCTTGATGCTGTCAGAAGTTGGTTAAAGTCGGTGTGCGTCATACGTCTATCCTGCATTATCGGGTCGTTATGGCCATCGTTCTAGCAGATTCGGCGACTCGTGTCTCTCTTGACCTGCGTCACGCTCCGTGCAGTCTCGCGAGCCACACCGTCCGCTCTTAACGGAATCCTGTAAAGATATAGAGAGTGATTGATATTACGCAATTATTCTTTGGTTATGCAAGATTACCACGGTAGGCGGCTTTCGCCAAGTTCTCCGGCTTGGCCGCCAAACCGAACATAACTTTCGGTTATCGGACGTTGCTGACTACTCGGCTCAAGAACCGTGCGTTCTGCTCTTCAGGGCCCCTCGCCGTCACGGACGGCACTTTGGCCGAGGGCCGTGCCCATCCCTCATGGTTACGCCGGATCAAGGCGGCGTTTCAAATACGGACGACATTGATCCAGCAGTTTCAGGTCGCTCAATTCCTCCTCGAGTGCGTCGCGCGTTGGGTGATCGAGACTGCCAAGGACTTCGTCGATAAGATAATCCACGTACTTCTGTCGCGATCGTTGTAACGCCTGCCGGAGGGCGCCGGCCGTCAGCGGCCGCCCGAGCGCCGCGGAGAGTCGCTTCGCCAGCTCGTTCGACTTGAGATCCGGATGCTCGACCCGGGAGCGGAGCACGGTGAAGTATGGCTGTCGTGAGCTCCGTTCGAGTTCGGAGAGGGCGTTCCATGCGCGATCCAGCAAGTCATTCCGCCAGCTTTCGAGGAATTGGTTCTCGAATTGGGCGAGTCCGCTGTCTTCGACCGCCGGCTCGACGAAGTGGTAATCCAGCGAGATATTCGGCCGCTTACGCCGGTAATAGTCATTGATCAAGTTCTGGACGGCCCGCTTCACATAATCGCGGAAACGGCCGCGTCGGGGTCGCAATGGCGGAAATCACCCCGGAGAAACCGGACCGCGAACTCTTGATCGAGCTCCGAGGCGGCGTCCGGGTTTTTCAAGGCTTTGAGCAGGTAACGGTGGACGGCCCCCGCATAACGGCACATGAGTTGGCTGGCCGCCTTGCTCGCCTCGTCCGGCGTCCCGGAGTGGGCCTGAAAGACCATGGCCCATTGCGTGGACATTTGACTGAGCCGCGGCTCGATTGCGACGTTTTCCAAGGTCTCAGCTCCAGCGCCGAAAGACTTTCGGCGATCGTCGATTCCGTCAATGTCCGAGTTCCGCCGACCCCGAAATATCATCTTACCCGAACGCTTCCCAGCCTTGCAAAAAGTCGGCTGCCAAAAAAAAGTTAAAGGAGCGCGAGACACAAACCGTGATTGGCCGTATTAGTGAGTGGAGCGGGTAAGAGGTCATGAGTCACGAGACGCCGGGGGGTGGTTCCTCGGCAAAAGTGGACGGGACGGTCGAACATGGTCGAAATCCTGATCCGCGATCGTGACAGAAGGAAAAGAAGTGAGCTGCGTCCGATCTCGGGCACGGCTCGCCACGGGCCTCAACAACCCGCCGCGGAGCGAGATATGCTTCAGACTCTAATCTTTATTCCTACCGCCGGAGTCGAGCTATTTTCTCAACCGCGCGTGTGATCGGCAACCGCCTCGGCCATGGATAGATCGTGGGGCCGCAACCGCCGATCGACATTCCACCAGCGAGCGCGGGTCAAGACCGTTCTGACCCCGACCTGCTGACCTCCTCACCATGCCTCCCGCATCGCTTGGGGGGAGCGCTCGCCGGTTCCCTTCCCGCGTGGACCGCGGTATTTCCGCGCCTCGCCTGACCAAAGGCGTTCGCAAGGTCTCGCTCCTGCGCCAGTCAGCGCCTAAGGGTCTCGAGCCCGTCAACGTGGCGTAACCCCGGGTACGGAGTCCGTCCCTGTGGGCGATCCGTTAACCAGCATTGCATCATCTTTCACTCATCGGTTTCTGCATTATGATGACTCCTAATCTCCAAGTACCTGAGACGTCGTGGCGTGGGATCCTCAATTGCCCTGAGGCCAGCGTCTTGAGCCCGGCTGAGGAGCGCGAGCTCTTGATGGAGCTAGGCGAGTGCCGGAGGCACATCCTCGAAAACTTTCCGGATACTGATCGCACGGAATGGGGCAAATCCGCGATCGAGACCGATTTTCAACAAATGGTTCGCGACCTTGCGACATCCGATACCAAGGCCGATCACCCGATCAGCAAGATCAGGCCGACGGCTCGCCGTTACCAGGAGATCAGGAGCAAGCTGGCCATGGCCAACGTGCGGCTGGTCGCCCACATCGCCAAGCGGTACAACGACCGGGGCGTCTCTTCCGCCGATCTGGTGCAGGAAGGGTTCTGCGGTTTACTCGTGGCCATCGACCGTTTCGATACGATGAACCAGACTCGGCTCGCCACTTACGCCATCTGGTGGATCCGACAGGCGATTCAACGCGCGGTCGCGGCCGGAGCTTATCCGGTTCGATTGAACCCGAAGCAGCTTCATCAACTGGCGCATGAGACAGCACCAGTCCGGCCAGACTGGGTGGCATGAACGAGGGCTGAACGAGCGGACAAATCTCGGCTGGCTCGCTGGCGATCGAGCGGTTGCTCACGGCCACGCGTCCCACGATCTCACTCGATGCCCCTTGTGGGGCCGAAGGCACGAACTCGCTGCTGGACTTCCTCACGAGTTCGCACAATGATGATTCATCGACCGATGACCTGCATGAAGACGTGGGGGCCATGATCAAGATCCTCAATCCGAGGGAACAAACCGTGCTGAAGCTGCGGTTCGGCTTGAGCGGCGAGCACCGGCACTCACTCATCCAGGTGGGCCGGACACTGGGCGTGTCGAAGGAACGAGTTCGCCAAATCGAGCAGTGCGCCTTGCAAAAGCTCCGCCAAGGCGCCCGAACAACACAGAGTTTCCGAGGCCGGCTGAGCGGTTCCGTCCCATTCCGCTTAGCGATCAGCCTTCACGGCAAAGGGGCTAGGTGCAAGCTCCTGGAAAGAGTAGGCTAGGAAGAAGAGAGCCGCTCGACCCGATGGCGAGGCTGGCTCTCTTCAATTTGTGAACGCACAGAGGATCGGCTATGCCCCAACCGGCAAACAAGGTGTCTCAGAACGTAGCCGGCCGATTCTACGTCGACGTCACCTGCATCGACTGCGACCTCTGCCGAGAGACCGCACCCCAGAATTTCAGCCGCGACACAGTCGGGCGCCATAGTTACGTTTTTCAACAGCCGACCGATTCCGCCCAGGAGGCCGCATGCCTGACCGCGCTTGAGGATTGCCCGGTGGAGGCTATCGGCCGTGATGGGTGATCCGGCCGGATCCATCCACACCGCCAACAATCCCGGCTCATGACTCATCGACCGAGGGTGAGTCATCGTTTGCTGTCGCTCGAGCTCGAGGATGAGCCGGTCGAAGCCGTGCAGAAGATCCTCGCGAGGCGAATACGGACCGGGCCGGTAAGCCTCGACCGGAGACCAATCTGCATCTCTTCGCAGACGTGCCAGTCCTGGCGATTGGTCAAGTCCCAGAACGCGACCGCGTCGTCCGGGTCAAAGTCGGGTCGGCAGATCGCGTCGGGGTGAAAGAGCAACTCGCAGACAATCTCGGTCCGGTCCACGCCCCTCGGCCAGAGCGTGTGGGTCATCACGTAGTCGGGGTGCAAGCTCAGCAGGAGGTTGGGCAAGAACGCATAAAAATAGACGTAGCGGCATTCGGCATCGTTCAGGCCGGGCAAGCAGGCACGGCGACGTCGGCCCTCAAGCGTGAGGGTGCCGATCCCGTCACGCAACCGCATTCGTCCACCGAGGTAACCGGGGTCCGCCGGTTCATTCTCGCCGCTCAAGTAGTGCGACAGCTTTTGTAAAGCCGGGTGCACTCCCGGACAGTGCAGGCACTCCGAATAGTTGTGGATGATCAGCTTCCAGTTAGCCGCCACGTCATAGACGATCCGTCTTGCCAGTCGGAGCTGATCCATTCCCCAAGGGCGGAACCGTTCGTCCATCCCACCGATCTGATCGGCCAGTGGCGCGGGGTTATCGCCCAGGTTGAGGAACAGATGCCCATCCCAGAGATCGACCCTGGCCTGGTGCAGCGGGTAATCGTCCAGTTGGAAACCCGGCACGCCGTCCATGTGCGGAGCGCCGACCAGACAACCTCCCAGGTTGTATGTCCAGGCATGATAAGGACACTGGATCGTCGCCGCGAACGTCCCCGATCGTTCCTGAGTCAGTCTCGTGCCCCGATGGCGGCAGACATTGTAAAACACGCTCAAGGCCCCACGCTCGCCTCGGACGACGATCAGGCTGTCGCCGGCGATCTCGCGGACCAGGAAATCGCCTCGGTTGGGAATCTCATCGGCCCGTCCCACGTGGAACCACATGCCGCGGAAAAACCAATCGAGCTCGGCTCGGTAATAGTCGGAGTCGATGTAGTACCGGGCTGGCAAGCTCATCGCCTCGGGCGTCTTCCTGCTCATGGTCGGTCCCCGGCATTGCCCGCGATGATCGTTCTCGGAACAACCTCTATTTAGACGAGTTCGGCGCCAATCGTAAAGAGCCTTCACGAGGGGCGTTCGACGAGATCCGCTCATCTCGATTTGCCAGCCTCGTGAGGTCGTCGTACCCTTGCTTCGGCCGCGCCATACGACTATAACCGTCAACTACAACCGAGGCACCACACTCCCTACGACACAATTCGAGGACTCCATGAAATACAAGATCGCGCCGGCCGTTTATCTCGGTCTGATCGGACTGACCTTCGCCGTCATCGCCTTGACAACGATCCGGGCCGAGCAGCCTGTTCCCAAGCACACGCGGGCGGAGTTCATGCGACAGAAGCTCGATTTCTCGAAGGATGTTCTGGAAGGGCTCGCACTCGAGAAATTCGCCATGATCGAGAAGAGCGCCAAGGCGCTGAAAAAGCTGAGCGAGGCCGCGGAGTGGGAAGTCCTCACGATCCCCAATGCGACCGATTACGTCGCCCAGACCACGGAATTCCAGCGCCACGCCGACGAGCTGGCCAAGCAGGCCAAGGAGGCACAACATCGAGGGCGCCACGCTCGCATACCTCAAGGTCACGATGAGTTGCGTCCAGTGCCATAAATTTGTCCGGTTCGCCACCAAGTAGGCAGATGCAAGGCGAGGATGCCGTGAACGTCTCGATACCGGGTTCGCTCGGTCTGGTCCTTGCCGGGCTCACGGTTGGGGTCGTGGTGCTGACGGCCACCAGCGGTGGGCAACCTGTACCAAAGCAGACCCGCAGGGAATTCATTGACAGAAACTCAGTATTTCCAAGGATGTCCTTGAGGGTCTGGCGCTGGAACAATTCCCCTCGATCGAGAAGAACGCCAGGGCGCTCAAACGGCTGAGCGAGGCCGCTGAATGGGAAATCCCCACGATTCCCAAAGATTCCGATTTTCGCGTGTTTACCCGCACGTTTCAGCGCAACGCCGATGAACTGGTCAAGCAAGCCAAGGAGCACAACATCGACGGCGCGACGCTCGCCTACATCAAACCCACCATGAATTGCGTAGAATGCCACAGGTTCATTCGACATTCTGGCAAATAGGGGGTTTGGTGAAAAAGAATGAATAGTTAGTCTGGAATGTTCAGCGTCGTCAGGCAAAACTGAGCGCCACGGGTTGTCGTGACGATAGGAGAAGAACGAGGCCGTACTGACGGCGTTCGTTCTGCTCAATTGGGGAAGGACAATCACGCAGGAGGCAACGATGGCTCATGCGCGTTCTTGGTCTGTGCTGACGACTTGGCTGTTGATCGGGGTCGGGGCGGTTTCGGTTCAAGCCGCCTCGTGGAGTGATCGCCTCTTTCCCCAGAACCGGCACGATTTTGGAATGGTTCCCCGGGGTGTGAAGGTCAAGCACGACTTTCTGCTGGTCAACCGGCTCACGGAACCGATCACGATCGTCAACCTACGTCCGTCCTGTGGCTGCACCAGTGGCCAGGCCAGTGCGTCCATGGTCGGCCCGGGCCAGACCGCGATGATCGAGGCAGATGGACACGCGCAACTTCGTGGGACTGAAGTCGACGACCCTGTTACGTCTCACTGATCACCGCCAGCGGTCGAGAGGCCGAGGTCGGTCTGGGAGTCACCTCGCCACATTCTCAGCGACATTGTGTTGAACCCCGGAGCCATCGATTTCGGGACTGTCATGCGGGGCCAATCGCCGGCCCAGGTCCTGACAATCGACCGGATCAACGCCGCGGGCTGGCGGTTCGAGCGGATGATGTCGGCGAGCCGCGTCGCTCAATGCCCAGCTCGTCGAGACCGCCCGCAATGAGGGGACGGTGAGCTATTCCCTTTCGGTCAGCCTCAAGCCGGATGCCCCCGCCGGACCGGTGCGCGACGAGATCCGAATGATCAGCAACGACCCGGAGACCCCGAGCATCCCGATCATGGTGACGGCCTGGATTCGAGGCGATTTGACCGCCGCGCCCTCGGTGTTGTCGCTCGGTCAGGTTCACTCATCGGCCGGTGCGCAGGGCCGGTTCATCGTCCGCGCCTCGCGACCGTTCGCAATCCAGTCCATCGAAGGGTCGGGCGACGGTTTCTCGACCTCGGCCCCGGATGTGAAAACGCCAGACAACCCACGTCGTGACGGTCGCCTACAAGCCCGAGGAGGGAACAATCCGGGGCGACATCCGCCGGACCTTTCGCGTCCACACCGACCTCCCGGGTGAACTTCCGCTGGACCTGACCGCAACCCTTCATGTGGCTCCGTGAGGATTTGGGCGAATGCCGGCAAGGTGGCGAGCCGCCGGTCTGGGGGCGTCTGTGCGATGGTCGCTGCCTGCCCAGGCAGTGCCGGCTCACTTGGCCAGGGCAGCAACCCAGGCCGGGCCGCGATGGAGTGCGGGCCCTCGGCCTGGCCGCCACAGGCCCCTGTCGTCGTTCTGCGCTGAGACGCCACCGAGTCACTTCACCGTCCCCGGAGCCGGGGTGGGGTCCCCTCCCAGGAACTCCCGGCTGATCGGCGTGGCGTCCCACACCTTCGCCGTCCCGTCTTTGCTGCGGTGACGATCCGCGACCCGTCCGGGCTGAACGACGCCGAACTGACACCACCTGTGTGTCCCTTGAGCGAGAGGACCTCGGCGCCGGTCATGGCATCCCACACCTTCGCCGTTCCGTCACCACTCGCGGTGACGACCCGCGAGCCGTCCGGGCTGAACGACGCCGAATGACGCTATCGGTGTGCCCCTTGAGCGTGAGGAACTCGGCGCCGGTCCGGCGTCCCACACCTTCGCCGTCTTGTCAAGCTGGCGGTGACGAGCCGCGACCCGTCTGGGCTGAACGATGCCGAGTGACGGGACCGGTGTGCCCCTTGAGCGTGAAGACCTCGCGCTGGGTCTTGGCGTCCCACACGTTCGCCGCTGTCAGCAACTGCCGGTGACGATCCCGCGACCCATCCGGGCTGAACGACGACGAAAAGTTGCCGGACCGGTGTGCCCCTTGAGCGTGAGGACCTCGGCGCCGGTCTGCGGCGTCCCATACCTTCGCCGTCTTGTCGTGACTGGCGGTGACGACCCGCGACCCGTCCGGGCTGAACGACGCCGAAACGACGTGACCGGTGTGCCCTTTGAGCGTGAGGACTTCGGCGCCGGTCTGTGGCGTCCCACACCTTCGCCGTCTTGTCATCACGGGTGGTGACGACCCGCGACCCGTCCGGGCTGAACGAGGCCGAAGAGACGGAAGTGGCCTGAGTGCCCCTTGAGCGTGAGGACTCGGCGCCGGTCTTGGCGTCCCACACCTTCGCCGTCTTGTCATCACTGGTGGTGACGACCCGCGACCCGTCCGGGCTGAACGTTACCGACCAGACGCAAGCGGTGTGTCCCTTGAGCGTGAGGACCTCGGCGCCGGTCTGGCGTCCCACACCTTCGCCGTCTTGTCATCACTGGTGGTGACGATCCGCGACCCGTCCGGGCTGAACGACGCCGAAAAGAAGAGACCGGATGCACCTTGAGCGTGAGGACCTCGGCCCGGTCTTGGCGTCCCACACCTTCACCGTGCTAGCTCGTTCCGCGCGGTGACGATCCGCGTCCCGTCCGGGCTGAAGGACGCGGAAAGAACCGATCCGCGAGCAAAAACTAGCGGAAAGCGAGGACGCGTAAGTCGTTTACCGCTAGGGTTTACGGACTGGACCGTCGCAACCCTTGTCAAACAAACACGCGGACCCGATCTCTCGGGTCTGCTGACGACGTCGGAAAGAAAGGATCGCTGTGCCCCTCGAGCGTGAGGACCTCTGCGCCCGGTCCTGGCGTCCCACACCTTCGCCGTGTTATCGCGACTGCAGTGACGACCCGTGACCCGTCCGGGCTGAACTCCGCCCATCTGACTATACCGGTGTGCCCCTTGAGCGTGAGAGCTCGGCGCCGGTCCTGGGCGTCCCACACCGTCGCCGTTTTGGTCAGAACTGCGCGGTGACGATTCGCGACCCGTCCGGGCTGAACCTTACCGACAGACGTAAGCGGTGTGTCCCTTGAGCGTAAGGAGCTCGGCGCCGGTCCTGGCGTCCCACACCTTCGCCGTCTTGTCATCACTGGTGGTGACGATCCGCGACCCGTCCGGGCTGAACGACGCGGAAACGGCCCCGCTGTGCCCCTTGAGCGTGACCAGGTCGGAATGGCAAAGACGATGTACGTAACGCCATTCCCACCCCCGGAGGTCGGCCGGGTACCGTCAAGCAAGTCGATGGCGGCAGGGACGTTGTTCTCCCGCCACTCCTGGAGGGCCACTTCGATCGTCCGGCCGTATTCGACCCGGGCGAGCGCCTCGCGGGCCGTCGCCTCGCCATCCCGGGCCCGTTCGGCCGCCGCCCTGGCCGTCTTCTCACCGTCCCGTGC
The DNA here is from genome assembly GCA_963720335.1 of uncultured Planctomycetota bacterium. GTDB lineage: Bacteria > Planctomycetota > Planctomycetia > Isosphaerales > Isosphaeraceae > CAVRFS01. The sequence continues at coordinate 10,009 of CAVRFS010000089.1, forward strand.
CTCTTCGGCACCATCCGGCTGCCGCCTCGCGTCACGAGCCTTTTCGGCGCATGCTCCGCCATCGTCCCGCCAACTCGCCCGTGCCGCGACGCCACTGCCGACGGCCACGCCTCCCAGCCCGCCGACCAGAGTCAGCAGCCCAGGGCATACGCGGCGGCCAGGGTCGGCTTGCGCCGCGCCGACTTCGCCACCCGCTCGACGGCCCCGGCCGCACGCACGCTCACCGGCTCGCCCGCCAGGAATCGCCCCAGGTCGGCCGCCAGCGACCCGGCCGTGGGATAGCGTCGGCCGGAGTCCTTCTCCAGGCACTTCAGGCAGATCATCTCCAGGTCGCGAGGGATCTTGGCGTTCAGCTTCCGCGGCGGCTCGGGCGGGCGGGTCCGCACGGCGTCGAGCGTCTCGATCACGCTCTCGCCGCCGAACGGGGCCTTGCCCGTCAGCAGGGCGTAGAGGATCGCGCCCAAGCCGTAGACGTCGGTCGCCGTGGTGATCGTGCCGCGACGTCCGGCGGCCTGCTCGGGGCTCATGTAGGCCGGCGTGCCCATGATCGCGCCGCTGGCCGTCAGCTCGACGTCGGACTCGATCCGCTTGGCCAGGCCGAAGTCGGTGACGTGCGGGTGGCCTTGCGCGTCGACGAGGATGTTCGCCGGCTTCAGATCGCGGTGCAGGATGCCCCGCATGTGGGCGTGCTGGATGGCTTCGGCCGTCTCGGCCAGCAGGGCCGCGGCGGCCCTGGGGTTGTCCTGGAACGAGGCGAGCTGCTCGGCGAGGTTGCCGCCTTCGACGAGCTTCATGCTGAAGTAGCGCTGGCCGTCGTGCTCGCCGACCTCGTAGACCGGGACGATGCCGGGGTGGTCGAGCAGCGCGACGGCCTCGGCTTCGTTCTGGAAGCGGCGCAGCTCGGCGTCGTCGGCCAGAACGCCGGCCTTGATCATCTTGAGGGCGACGGGCCGGTTGAGGCTGACCTGGCGGGCCTGGTACACGACTCCCATGCCGCCGCGGCCCAGCTCCTTCTGAATCTCGTAGTCGCCGAAGTAGCGGACGGTGGCGCCGCGGGGCAGGTCGCCCGTGGCCCGCTGCCGGGTTCGACCGTAAGGTTCGGGTCGTCGGGGTCGGTTGCCCAGCCGCCGGTGCGCATCAGCCCGGGACAGGGCCGCGCCCGCATCGGCCCGGCCGTGTGCGGCCCCGGTGGCCTCGAGCCCCGCTCCGTTTGGCTGAGGCGATGGGCCGGGGCCTCCGTGAGCGTATCACGTGAGGCAGCGGCATCCGGATCGCTCGGACATGGGCTGAGTAACGTTCCGCCGGTGTCGATAGGTTGCCGGTTCTTCCAGGAAACTGCCGGCCTCCTCATGCGATTTTAACAGGGCCTCGACCTTGGCGCAGAGCGCGGCATCCCCGCACAGGCTCTGTCCAGATAGTTCGCCCTCTCCCGAGGATCGCGAAGCTCGAGAGCGGCCAGGAACAACTCGCGTTCACTCATGATTGTGGCCCTTCTTGGAACCGCGGTCGTCTCAGACGAACAACCTTGTGAGTTAGGAATAGCATAAGAAATGAAAGCGGCGGAAAGTGCCGCACTCCAAAATAGGCAAAAGCTCAGGACTTCTTTGGACTGCGGCGCTTTTCCGCCGCTTTTGTTTCCAACGGTTCGGTTCGCCTGCTGATGACTGGCACCTTTCTCGGTAGTACGTTCGTCTCAGACGAAGTAAGCCTGGAAGTTCGATGGTCCACTACCAATGCGAGTTCTCGCGGAAATCACGCCAGACTTTTTTCAGGATTCCGACGAATCGACCACGGCGGTGATTTCCCGGTGCAGCCAGGCACGGGCATACGCCCATAGTCGGTCCGCCGTACGTGGCGATATGCCAAGCACTTGCGCCGCCTCGGGCACGGACAACCCGGCAAAATGCCGCAGCTCGACCAGCCGCGACGCTTGCGGGTCTTCGGCAGCCAGCCGCGTGAGGGCGGCGTCGAGCGCGAGCAGGTCGTGACGGAGATCCGGAGCAGCGGGCGCGACATCGTCGACGGAGACGCGTTTCCGGCCACCCCCATGTTTCTCCCGTCGCCTCCGCCGGGCGGCATCGACCAGAATGCGCCGCATCGCCTCGGCGGCCGCGGCGAAGAAGTGACCTTGGCTTTCCCACCCCTGGGCCTGCTTGACATCCACCAACCGCACGTACGCCTCGTGGACAAGAGCGGTTGGTTGCAAGGTTTGGCCCGGACGTTCGCGGGCCAGGCGAGCCGCCGCGAGCTTCTTCAATTCATCGTACACGAGCGGCAGCAGTCTCTCTGCCGCGAGTGGCTCGCCCTGCTCAATTTGTCGAAGAATCCGGGTGACTTCACTCATATCTCATAGTGTAAACCGCAGTCGAAAGCGAATCCAAGCGGGACTCCGACAAAGCAACGTCGAACTTCACGACCATGCCAGCCTGATCCTGGGGAACATCCCGACCTACAAGGCGTGGCGGCCCCAAGAACCCGCGAACGACGTTCCGTGATGCGGAGCAGTCGGACGCCACGGGCGATGCCGAAGTGCGGGCTTGTCGGCGAAAGCAACGCTGGTCCCGTTGAGCCGAGGATCAGGTCACAGCGAGCTCAGCGTAGGTTCCTGTTCCAAGCCCGAGGAAGGAACGACGCGGGGCGATATCCGCCGGATCTTCCGCGTCCACACCGACTTGCCGGGTGAACTTCCGCTGGACCTAACCGCAACCCTTCATGTGGCTCCGTGAGTGAGGATTTACCTTGACCGATTTCCAGTAATCGAACAAGCGCTCCGGTCAGGGCTCGGTGACCTTGACGAAGAACGGGTCGATCGAGGCATCCACCACGGTCGTGCCGTCGGAGCCAAGCAAGGTGTTGGCGTTCTTGTCGATGTTGGCCTGGTACGTAGGGAAGACGGTTGGGAAGTTCGCAGGGTTCGGGGCGTTGTTGGCGGGAAACACGCCGTAGAAGTCTTTGCCGACGGCGATCATGTGGAGGTAAGGAATGAAAATTCAATAACTGCCCGGATTCGGAAACTTAGCACACTGTTCGCTTGCAGCCAAGACCTTTTCAGGTCGAGCGACCAAAACGCTGGGGAATCACCCGATAGTTCCCCTTCGGGAGCTGGTCGTCAAAGAGGAGCATCATGTTCTTTTTGAACCCCGGCTGGGCTTTCAGTCCTGTCGGATAGAGGGCCTGGGGCCGGCGCCCGGCGAGGACGACCGAGTACCCCTGATCCAGGAGGGCGAGCCGCACCCGGCCGATCCCCGATCCGGCACCGGTGACGATCGCGGTCTTGCGAAACGTGTTCATCGCGAAGATTCCTTTGCGGGTGAGTCTGAAGGAGCCGTTTTCGATCGAGTCTACCCTCCCTCGGACAGGGCGTCAGACCGTTCGGGGGAAGGCCATGATATGGTATCCTGAAAGTCATCCGTCGACAGGGTTCATTGAGTGCGCAGGCAGTGGATCAGAGAACCAACCCATGGAGCGAACGCCAGTGACAATCCGTTTCCCGACACTCATGGTCCCTATCGCAGTCCTGAACTTACTCGTCACGCCCCAGCCAATGGAGGCCGGTGAGCCGTCGCCAGTTCTGACCAAGGAGCAGGCGTCGGCATTCGCCCGACTGGCCCTCAAGGGGATCAGCAAGGAGTACCCGAACAAGCCCGAGCACGTCCTGGTCGGGCCGGCCGACGTGAAGGGTCCGAAGGCCCTCCACCCGGCGTTCTACGGATCATACGACTGGCACTCGTCGGTGCACGGTCACTGGATGCTGGTCCGGCTGCTCCGCCTGTTCCCCGACCTGCCCGAAGCGGCCGAGATCCGGGCCGTGCTGGCGGCCCACCTGACGGCCGAGAACCTCAAGGCCGAGGCCGACTACTTCGCCCGCAAGGAAAGCAAGTCGTTCGAGCGGCCATACGGCTGGGCCTGGCTGCTCAAGCTGGCCGAGGAGCTCAACGGCTGGGACGACCCGGACGCGAAGGTATGGGCGAAGAACCTCCGGCCGCTCGCGGACGTGGTCGTCGGCGCGTTATCTGGATTTCTTCCCCAAGCAGACCTACCCGATCCGAACCGGCGTGCACCCGAACACGGCGTTCGGGCTGTCGTTTGCCCACGATTACGCCCGGTCGGTCGGTGACACGCGGTTGCTCGGGCTGGTCGAGGAGCGGGCAAGGACCTACTTCGGCGCGGACGCCGATGTCCCGGCCGGCTGGGAGCCGGGCGGGGCCGACTTCTTCTCGCCGAGCCTGATGGAGGCCGACCTGATGCGACGGGTGCTCTCCCCGGCCGAGTTCCGCGCGTGGTTCGGCAGGTTCCTGCCGGGGGCGTCCAAGGGCGAGCCGAAGGCGCTGTTCAAGCCAGCCACGGTGACGGACCGGACCGACCCGCAGTTGGTCCACCTGGACGGGCTGAACCTGAGCCGGGCGTGGTGCATGCGGAGCATCGCCAACGCCCTGCCAGCCGGCGACCCGGCCCGGGCGGTGCTGGCTGCGTCGGCAGCCCGTCACGCCCGGGCAGGCACTCGAGCACGTGGCCAGCGGCGACTATGCGGGCGAGCACTGGCTGGCCTCGTTCGCCGTCTACCTGCTCTCGACCCCACCGGTTGAGTGAGAAACAACTCGGTCTTAATTCCTGGTATAATTGGCAAGGCGTCGGGGGCGAAAACACAACCGGGTTGGAGACGAGTCATGCCAATTCACGACTGGACACGAGTCGATGCAGGGATCTTTCATGCCTTTCACCACTCGTGGATCGAAGAAATCAGCCGGTCCTTGAATCGAGGGTTGCTCCCTACCGAGTATTACGCCCTGGCCGAGCAGATCACCGGCGATCTCGGGCCGGACGTACTCACATTGCGCCGGCCGGTCTTCGGATCGCTTTCGCGGCGAATCCGCGCCCACGACCGGCGGCATCGCAGTCGCTTCGTCGCCGCCGAAGGCCCGGTTTCACGCCCGGATCGAGATTGACCAATACGCGAGGAAGGCCAAGGCGGTCGTGATCCGCCACCGGAGCCATCACCGGGTTATCGCGATAGTCGAGCTCGTCTCGCCGGGCAACAAGAGCAGTCAGACCGCACTGAGCGCGTTCGTGCAGAAGGCCGATCAGGCCCTACTGGCCGGCGTTCATTTGCTGATCGTCGACCTCTTTCCCGCCACTCCGCGCGACCCTCACGGCATTCATCGGGCGATCTGGGGCGAAGGGCGCGAGGGTGACTTCAGTCTGCCTGACGACAAGCCTCTGACCTGCGTGTCTTACGCGGCCTTCCCCTGCATCGAGGTGTTCCTCGAGCCGGTGGCCGTGGGCGACCCTCTGCCGGATATGCCCCTGTTCCTCACTCCGGAGATCTACGTCCTTCTGCCCCTGGACGCCACGTACCGCTCGGCCTGGGAGGTCTTGCCGGCATTCTTGCAAGAGGTCCTCAATGCCCCACCACCTGACGCGGGGAATGGGAAATCCCGCCGTCGCCGTCGTTGAAGTCGCGGACATTCTGACGCGAGTGCCTTCGGAACTGAGCCATCGACTCGAGTCGAGCCATGCCGCGAGCTCGGCCTGGCGCCGTACGGACGTAAACGGTTGGCCGCGTTGATCAGCGCGGGGAGCTACTTCTTGAACCATGTGTTCATATTCCGGAACACGTCTCGTTCGTCCGGGGCGGAGTACGACGGTTTCGAGCGACTTGAAGGTGCTGAGGCTCGCTCCATATCCACCACAGGTTCCGCCGGATGGCCTAACAATTCGGCCATGACCTCACGTGGCTCGCCCTTCAAGAATTCCTCGGCGATGATGTGAACCGAGGCAGTCGAGAAGTCCGCGTCGGGATGGCGCGGCGGGTGTCCCGGCAGCCGCGGCCAGGATCGTCCAGCAATTCGGGAAAATGGTGGGCATCGTCGTAGGGACGCCGAATGACCGTGATATCACGAAGTCGCCGTTGACCTGGTGTTCCCTCGCGGTCAACGCGTACCAGAGGTCTTCCCGGTCCTCGCAGTTCGAGGAATCGTTGCAATTCTTCGTGTGTTCGGACCACTGGGGACTGAGACTGGCGTTGCGTCAGGCTCGATCAGCGTCTGGGGTAACCAGAGGCGGATCGGTTCGGTGCGAACGATGATGCCCGCGCCGGAACGGCTGGCGGGTTCGAGCTCGTGAGCCTGTCGAGCCACATGGAAGGAAAGACGGGCCAACCCCATCACGCCCGCGGCGAAGACGATCATCGTGAAGAATCGTGTCTGCCCAGCTCGGCTGGGATCGCCGCAGGGGTGGACCCGAGGTGAGGATCGGCTCTTCTGATCCCGCGAAATCATCTGGAGCGATCGCGACGTCGCGCGGCTCGGCATCCATTTCCTTGCTCTCGTTACCGGGAAGCAACATGGCAATAACCTTCAGATGGGCCCGGCGTTCAACCGGATCCGTCCTCCTGATCCAAGCACTCCATACCCCTTCAACCGCGCGACCGGTCGCTGAAGGGACAACAAAAATGAGAAATTCCTGTCCCGCCGTCGCCCGCGCGCGCGGTTACTATGATGGGTGGTTACGAGATGAGCGGCTTCGACACGATGGGCCGCGCAGCCAAGAATGGGGTGGCCGAGGCTCCCGAGCCGCGTCGCCAAGAATCGGACGTCCCGACATGACCCTGAATTCGAGCGAAACCAACCGAGTGCTTCAGCAGGCGGCCCAAGGGGATGGGCAGGTCCTGGGGACGCTGCTGGCGCGGCACCGGAATCGGCTGCGCCGCATGGTCGCCCTGCGGATGGATCGTCGACTTCAAGGGCGGATCGATCCGTCGGATGTGATCCAGGAAGCGTATCTGGAGGCCTCGGCCCGGCTGGCCGAGTACCTGCGTAACCCGTCGATGCCGTTCTTCTTGTGGCTCCGGTTCCTCGCCGGCCAGAAGTTGGTGACCTTGCACCGGCATCATCTCGGTGTCCAGATGCGCAACGCGGGCCAGCAGGTTGCGCTGTATCATGGTTCGTTGCCCGAAGCGTCCTCGGCGGCTCTGGCCGCCCAGCTCCTGGGTCATGAGACCCGTCCCAGCGAGGCGGCGATCCGCGGCGAGATGAAGGTCCGGGTGCAGGAGGCCCTCGACAGCATGGGCCCCCTCGATCGCGAGGTGCTGGCGCTGCGGCACTTCGAACAATTGAGCCGCGCCGAGATCGCCCAGGTGTTGGGCGTTTCGGAGGCCGCCGCCGGCAAACGGTATATCCGGGCTTTGGAACGGCTCAAACAGGTCCTGGGACGCTCACCCGGTGGACTGGAAGGACTGCGGCCATGAGCAAGGCATCATCCGGATTCGATCCGATCGACGATCTGGTCGAGGCATTCCTGGAGCGATACCGCCGAGGCGAGCGGCCGTCGCTCACCGAATACACGGACAAGCATCCCGAGCTGGCCGAGCGGATTCGCGCCCTCTTCCCCGCTTTGCTCGTCATGGAGGAGACTCGGCTCCGGGGGCGGCCAGGCGACCGGCCTTCATGTGGACCAGGACCGGCTCAGGTGACCCGATGCCCCAGCGCCTGGGTGACTACCTCCTGCTCCGCCGCGTCGGCTCCGGCGGCATGGGGATCGTCTACGAGGCGATCCAGGAATCGCTGGGCCGGCACGTGGCTTTGAAGACGCTTCCCTTCCATCACCTCGGCGACGCGACCCGGCTGGAGCGGTTCCGTCGCGAGGCCCGCGCCGCGGCCCGGCTGCACCACACGCACATCGTTCCGGTCTATGGGATCGGCGAGCACGACGGCCTCCATTACTACACCATGCAGTTCATCCGGGGGCACGGACTGGACGCCGTCTTGCGGGAGGTCAAGCGGATCGGCGCGATCCGAGCCCGTCAAGCCCCGAGGCGCCGGACGCGACGGTCTGTCGATCACCCTGGCCATGCGGACTTCGCACGGCCGCTTCCCGGCCACACGACGCCTGCGAAATGCGACGGCGCCGATCGTCCCGCGGACCAATCACGTGGCTGCACCGACTTGCCGCGAGCCATCGCTCTCGGCCGAATCCAGCGATCGATCGGCGACTGTCGGACCAGCCCGAGGCCCAGTATGTCCACAGCGTGGCGCGGATCGGGGCCCAGGTCGCCGAGGCCCTGGAATACGCTCATCAGCAAGGCATTCTGCACCGCGACATCAAGCCCGCCAACCTTCTGCTGGACGCTCAGGGCCAGATCTGGATCACCGACTTCGGCCTGGCCAAGGCCCAGGACAGCGACGAGCTGACGCGCACCGGCGACATCGTCGGCACGCTGAAGTACATGGCGCCGGAGCGGTTCAACGGCTGGTCCGACCCGCGCAGCGACGTCTACGCCCTGGGGGCGACCTTGTACGAGATGTTGACGTTGCGGCCCGCGTTCGAGGAGTCGGACCGGATCAAGCTGATCGAGCGGGTGCTGCACCAGAGCCCGCCGCCGCTCCGCCAGCTCGACCGGCGGATTCCGCGCGACCTCGAGACGATCGTGCTCAAGGCGCTGGCCAAGGAGCCGGGCGAGCGTTACCCGACGGCCGGGCAGTTGGCCGAGGACTTGCGTCGATTCGCCGCGGGCCGGCCGATCCTGGCCCGCCGGTCCAGCCCGGTCGAACGGTCATGGCGCTGGAGCAAGCGCAACCCGATCCTGGCCGCGGCGACCGGCGCCGTGGCGGCCGCGCCTGGTGGCCGTGGCCGTGATCTCCGTCGATCTACGCCAGCGAGCAATCGAGGGCGAACCAGGAAAACCGACAGCTCTGGCGGACAAACTCACGAAATCGCTGGCCGAATCGAACCGTCTGCTGGCGATCCGCAACTTCGACCGCGGTCAGGCGGCCTTCGAGAAGGACCAGATCGGCCCGGGCCTGCTCTGGATGATCGAGAGCTGGCGGTCGGCGGTCGAAGCCGGTGATCCGGCCTGGCAGCACGCCGCGCGGGCCAACCTGGCGGCGTGGCGACCTCATCACGCCCGACTCAAGGCGCGTCCTTTCCCACGAGAGTCCCGTCGATGCCGCGGCGTTCAGCCCCGACGGCAAGACCGTCGTCACCGGCGGCGATGATCGCACGGCGCGGCTCTGGGACGCGGCCACCGGTCAGCCCATCGGCCAGCCCCTGCGCCATCAAGGCACGGTCTTTGCCGTGGCGTATAGCCCCGACGGCAAGATCTTCGTCACCGGCAGCGCCGACAAGACGGCGCGGCTCTGGGACGCGGCCACCGGCCAGCCCATCGGATCGCCCTTGACCGCATGGAGGCGAGGTCAGGGCCGTGGCGTTCAGCCCCGACGGCAAGACCATCCTCACCGGCGAGCACGGATCACACGGCGCGGCTCTGGGACGCGGCCACCGGCCGGCCCATCGGCCAGCCATTCGTGCATCACGGCTCGGTCGTTGCCGTGGCGTTCAGTCCCGACGGCAAGACCTTCCTCACCGCGGGCAGCGACGGGCCGGTGCGGCTCTGGGACGCCGGCCACCGGCAAGCCCATCCGGCCCATCCTGCGAGCATCGCAGGCGTCGCCGCATGCCGTGGCGTTCAGCCCCGACGGCAAGACCATCCTCACGGGAGCGACACGGCACGGCTGCAGTGGTCTGGGACGCGGCCACCGGCAAACCCTGCGGCCAGCTCCAGGACCGTCATCAGAGCTCGAGTCCGGGCCGTGGCGTTCAGCCCCGACGGCAAGAAGATCCTGACCGGCGGCACGGACAAGACGGCGCAGCTCTGGGACGCGGCGACCGGCCTGCCCATCGGCCGACCCATACGGCATCAAGGCCCGGTCGTGGCCGTGGCGTTCAGCCCCGACGGCAAGACCTTCCTCACCGCGAGCAGCGACGGCACGGTGCGGTTGTGGGACGCAGACCCCGGACAAGCCTTCGAACCCATCCTCGAGCACCAGGACTGCGTCGCTGCCGTGGCGTTCAGCCCCGACGGCAAGACCATCGTCACCGGCAGCCATGACGGCACGGCACGGCAGTGGGACGCGGCGACCGGCCGGCCCATCGGCGTGCCCATGCAACATCAAGATCGGGTCTTGTCTCTGGCCGTTAGCCCCGACGGCAAGACCATCGTCACCGGCAGTGGTCTCCTCGAACGTCATCACGGCACGGCGCAGCTCTGGGACGCGGCGACCGGCCGGCCCATCGGTCCCCCGCTCGCGCATCAAGGCCGCGGTGACCGTCGTGGCGTTCAGCCCCGACGGCAAGACCATCATGACCGGTTGCCAGGACAAGACGATTCGGCTCTGGGATGCATCGACCGGGGCGCCGGCCGGCCCGCCCCTGGGACAACCGGCGCGGTCGATGCCGGGGCGTTCAGCCCCGACGGCAAGACGTTCCTCGCCGCCTACGATCCGGCGGCAGGCGCGGTTGTGGGACGTGGCGACCGAGACGCCCCTCGACCGGCCGTTCCCGCATCCCGGAGCGGTCAGCGCCGTGGCGTTCAGCCCCGACGGCAAGATCCTCCTGACCGGATGCGAGGACAACATGGCGCGGCTCTGGGACGTCGCGAGCCGGACGCTGCTGCGTCCCTCCGCTCCCGAATCAAGGCTGGGTCTTTTGCGTGGCGTTCAGCCCCGACGGCAAGACCGTGCTCACGGGGTCGCGGGAAAGACGGCGCGACTCTGGGACGCCGCCACCGGGATGCCCCTCGGCCCGCCCCTCCGCCATCCCATCGGAGTCATCGGCCGTGGCGTTCAGCCCCGACGGCAAGCGTCTCCTGACCGGGAGCTACGACGGCAAGGCGCGGCTCTTCCGCAATGTCCCGGAACTGCCCGACGACCTGGAGCGCGTCGCCGCCTGGGTGGAGGTCCTCACCGGGCTTGTCGCTCGAGGCGGGGCAGGGCACGATCCGGGTGCTCGACAACGCGGCCTGGCGGAACCGTCGCGAACAACTCGAGCAACGGGGAGGTCCTCCCGAAACCGTGGACGGACGGAAGCTCGATCCCATCTTGTTTGGTTCCGACCCGACGGCCCGCGGTCGTCGCTTGATGGAACGTGGACTGTGGGACGAGGCCGAGGCCGCAATCGACGAGCTCGTCCGAGCTCGACCGTACAACGCTTCGAGCTGGATCGAGCGCGGCCGATTCCACATCGCCCGCGGCCGATTCCACATCGCCCGCGGAGAGCCGGAGAGAGCCGTCGCCGACTTCACCCTGGCAATCCAGATCGAGCCAAAAATCTGGGACTTCGCTACTGTCAGGCCCTGTCGCTGCTGGCCCAAGGCGACCAGGCCGGCCTGCGACAAGCGTGCTCCGACCTGCTGGGTCGATTCGGCGCCACCGCGGATCCCCAAACCGCCAATTCGGTCGCCTGGTCTTGCGTACTGGGGCCGGACTCGGTCGCCGACCGCAAGGCGCCCGTCCGCCTGGCCGAGCTCGCGGTGAAGGGCGCACCGGCCAACCAGAGGCCCACCTTGTTGAACACCCTGGGCGCCGCCTCTCCCGCGCCAGGCGGTTCGAGGAATCGATTCGCCGCCTGGAGGAAGGCATCCGAGAGCGAGGCGGCAAGAGTCTACCCCAGGACTGGGCGTTCCTGGCGCTGGCTCATCAACAACTCGGGCATGGCGCAAGAAGCCCGACGTTGGCTCGATCGGTTCCACACGTGCAAGGCGAATGAGAACCCCGATTCCTTCTGGAATGAGTTGGAGGTCCGTCTCCTGCGCCGCGAGGCCGAGGCAGCGATCCGCTTTGACCCGATCTTCCCGTCCGATCCGTTCGCCCGAGCCCCACTATGACCAGCTCAACTACCGCGGCAGAGCAACGAGCAGGCTCCTCTTTGAGGTTCTTTCGCCCGGGCAGTCGCCAGGCGGGCAGGTCGCAGAGGCCGCCGCCGCAATAGATGTGGTGCCAGAGCTGGGTCGAGACGACGCAGGTCAGGGCCACGTCGTAGACGAACCGTGCCGGCGTGATCCGCGGAATTCGCGTCTGCCAGGCGCGCTGGCGTGCCACGGCCGCGGGGTCGAAATAGCCCGTGGCCCGGAGCGACTCGGGGCTGAGCAACTGGTCGACCCAGGCGGGCCGGTGCGGGCCGAGAAAGGTTCCCGACATGCACGCGCGAAACATCGTCTTGGGCCGGTTGGCGATCCGCGGCGGCAGGATCCGCGCCGCCACCTGCCGCAAGATCCACTTCTCGGTCATCCCGCGCAGCTTGTACTCGGGAGCGATCCCCGCGCAGAAGGCGATCACGTCGTCGTCGAGGAACGGATAGCGGGTCTCGACCGATGCATTCATCGCGATCCGGTCGCCCTTGGAGATCATCAGGAGTCCGGCGAGCATCACCTTGTAGCCGACGTAGAGCGACTGGTTGAGCGGATGCCAGCGCGTGATGCGGTCGTTGGTGATATCGAGGTCGGCGTAAGGATCATGGTCGCCCAGCCGCTGCCACATGTCGCTCGAATAGAACGCGGGCTTCGCCTGGGAGATCAGCTCGTAGAGGTCTTGCTGAGCGGGGCGGACGCCGCCGATGGCCAGCTCGGGGGCAAGCCGACGCCGGCCGCCGGCGACGACTGCTCATGAGCAGCTTGCGCGATCGAGCCGAGGCAGGCCGTGGCCGATGCGCCGGGTGACGGCGTCGCGGATCGCCTGCGTCTTGTACCAGACGTAGCCGGCCAGCGCCTCGTCGGCCCCCTCGCCGGTCAGGGCGACCTTGTACCCTTGCTCGTGGACCGACTGCGCCAGCCGCAGCAGGGCCGCGCACGAGGTATCGAGGACCGGTCCCTCGGCGGCCCGGATCAGCTCGGGAAACGTCGTCGGCGATCTTGGCTCGATCCATCGTCACCGTCGTCAAGCGGCGAGCCCAGCACCGCCGCGGCCTCGGCCGCGTGGGCGCGCTCGTCGGGCCCCGCCTTGTCGAGCCCGATCGTGAACGCCGGGATCGGCTCGCCGCGCTGCCGGCTGCAAAAGCCGAGCACGACCGTCGAATCAAGCCCGCCGCTGATGTAGCTGACGACCGGCACGTCGCTGCGCAGCCGGCGCTCGACGGCCTGCTGCGAGCAGGGCCTCGAGCTCGTCGACCAGCGGGCGTCGGGTCGTCGAGCCGGCGTTCGTCGCCGGCGTCGGGGAAGTCGAGGTCCCAGTAGCGTGCTGGCGTGACCCGGCCGTCGCGGACCTTGAGAAAATGCCCGGGCGGCAGCGATTTGACCCCCTCGAAGAAGGTCCGCGTCGTCCCCGCGCAGAAGAACGTGAACAGGTGATCGATGCCGCGAGGGTCGGGCCGGGCGGCGACCAGCCCCGAGGCCAGGAGGGCCTTGATCTCCGAGCCCCAGAGCAGCCAGCCGTCGGCCTCGGCGTAATAGAGCGGGCAGATGCCGACCCGGTCGCGGCCCAGGATCAGCGTCCGCGTCATTGCGGTCCCAGAGCGAGACGGCGAACTGGCCCCGAGCCTTCTCGAACATCGCCTCGCCGCGGTCTTCGTAGAGATGGACCCACGCCTCGGTGTCGCAGCGGGTCGCCAGGCGGTGCCCGCTGGCCAGAAGGTCTGCCGGCGCAGCTCGGGATACTCGAAAGCTCGCCGTTGAAGGCGACCCAGACCGAGCCGTCCTCGTTGCCGATCGGCTGCCGGCCCCCGGCCAGGTCGATGATCGAGAGCCGCCTGGCGCCGAGGGCCACGCCGGGCTCGATATGGATCTGCTCGTCGTCGGGACCGCGGTGGGCGATCGCGCCGGTCATCGCCAGCAGCCGCCGGCGCGAAAACTCACGCGTTCCCGTCAGGTCGAATCGCGCCGGCGATGCCACACATCGGTCAATCCTCACGTGGCCTGACTTCGTCATTGGCGAGAACGGCGATCGAGATGCCGTTCGAGCGAAACCATAACCAGACGCGATTGTGGCCGGTCAGGCGGCCGACTGTGCATTCGTATCAGTCGGGAAGGGAAATGGTCAAGGGCTGCGGGCTGGGCACGATCACGTCGCGGCGACGGCACGCCGCGCCGTAGACCAGCCCGCCCCAGATGCCGATCACGAAAGTGCCGAGTCGGAAAAGGAGGCCGCGGGGACCGAGGGGGACATAGAACGCCACGATTTCATACCTCGTTGGTGGTGGAGGGTGATGGGAGCGACGAGAAGTGCGGCTCGTCGACCGGCGACGGACGGGCACGCCGTGCCGGCCGTCGCAGATGCTGCTCTGACCGGCGAACCGGTCCTTGATCTGCGTGCCCAGAGACGGGGATCGTGGTGCGGGTCTCGCCGCATTGGTTGGCGAAGATGACCGGGATGCCCAGATCCATGGCGACCTTGGCGGGAATCGCCGCCGAGAGGGGGCCGACGTGGCCGAGCAGCCAGTGCCTCCGCCCCGAGTCGCGATCGGCGAAATCGGGCCAGGCCGCCGAGACCACGGCCAGGTCGATCCGTCCCGCGATAATCGTTCCAGACCTTGCGATAGATCATGTCGGCGCAGATCGCGAAGCCGACCCGGCCCCAGGGGGTTGAGACGATCATCGGCGATCGGCCAGGGTGGAACCGAAACCGTTCCCAGAACACCAGGTTGCGCTTGCGATAGATCTGGACGTCGCCGTCGGGCGTGCAGAAGACCAGGGAATCGTAGAGATGCCGCCCCTCGCGCTCGACGAATCCCGCGGCGATCGCCATGTGCCACTGGCGGCTGCGCTGGCGAAGGTGGGAGAGCGTCGGGCCCTGCCGGCCGTCTCGCTGTAGGGCCCAAAGTCGGGGCAAAGGCTGTAGCCGGTGTTGAACAGCTCGGGCAAGACCGCCAGCTCCACGCCGTGCTTCATGGGCCGAGCGCAGCAGATCGTCGGCTCGGTGCAGATTGGCCGAGACATCGAGTTGATCGCGAGGGCATCTGGACCGCGGCCACGACGATCTTCACGGCCGTTCACCTCGCTCGGACGTCGGAACCGGAACTTCGTTCATTATTAGATCGGCAAGTCGAATCGGTTTGATCCATGCGAGCTTCGTTTCTGCGACGATCGAGACCGTTCGGAGGGGGAAGATTCTGTCGATCACGGATCCGGCATGTCGATGCCAAAGAAATGGGGAACGGATCGCACCGCGGAGCCAGTCCCTTGGTCGACAAAATCCGAGCCATCCCAGAATACCACCGCGGCGCGGCTTGGGCAGATGTCTGGGCTTCCTCACGCAGGCTCTCGGCTCGGTCGCGCAACTCGCCCTGCGGTGGCGATAGGGCCGGCGAAGCTGGAATTTGTATTCGCGTTCATCCCGCATCGAGAACGGAATGAGGTTCTCCGTGAAGAATTCGGTCACGTAGTTATCCCACCACGGAGCATTGATCGGTTGAATGACGGTCTTGGTCTGGTAACCGTCAAGCATCAAGGTGATTTCCCGGTCGCCGTAATAGAGAAGGATTTGGAAGCCGGCGCGGGACCGATCTCTTCGCCATTGACAATGACGGTCGCTCCCGGCGGATCACTGCGGATCGTGTACCGCCGCTCGACGCACCCCGAGAGCAGACCGAGGGCGGCCAACATCAACAGTGCCGCCGGCCCGCGAATTTTCGCGCGGAGTTTGTCCATCCGTGGTTCTCCCAGTCCTCGAAAGGATGAAGGATCGGAATAAGACCGTCGGAACTATGCTTCAGCCCACATCCAGCACAGTTCTTTTTTTCGTCCTTCATCCTTGATCGTTTGAGGAAAGGGCGGATTGTATCGCTCACCGCGGGCGAGGGCAAGTCGGCTTGGCGCAACGGCGAGCATCCTGCGATTATGGGGAAAATCCGGTCCTTTGTCCCACAACCTTTTGGAACCTCTTGACCTCGATGAATATCGCTCTTGTCTGTCAGCCGATCGCGGAAGTTCAAGCAAAATGGTTGGTTGTGGGGATCTTCGAGGATGACGCGGAGCCTCCCGATGGATTGCAAGGGAAGCGCTCTGGAGGAGACGGTCAGACGTCTGACTTCCGAGAAGGAGGTGACGGGCTCGCTCGGTGAGTTGACGCCGCTCTACGAATGTGCCGGACTGGCGGCGGCAGCGGTCCTGCTGGTCGGACTCGGTCCGCGAAGCCGATTCGATTCCGGAGCGGCGTTCTCGGCGGGATTCGCGCTGTCGAAGCGGCTGGCCGGAAAGCGTCGCGAGAGCGTGGCCATCGCACTGCCGCGGGCCGAGGATCCGCAAGACGTCGCGTCGGCCTTGATCGAAGGGGCCATCGTCGGTACCCGAGGCCCGGGACTTCGGAAGACCGAAGCCAATCGCCACGCCTTTGGATTCGCTGAGCCTGATCGTCGGCCGAGCCAGACCGACGACAGGCTCGCTCTCGAGCGGACACTCGTCCGCGGCGAGGTCGTCGGCCAGCGATCAACCTGGCGCGACGATCTGGTGAACACCCGCCGCGGCGAGAAGTCGCCGGCCGAGCTCGCCGAACGGATCAGCTGGTCGCCCATGACGCCGGGATCGCCGTCGATGTCTGGGATGAAGCCCGGATCCGCCAGGAGCGGTTCGGCGGCTTGCTCGGCGTGGCGGCGGGCTCGGACGAGCCTCCGTCCTTCGTCATCCTCGATTACCAGCATGGGGGTGATTCGCCCACGCTCGCCGCTGGTCGGCAAGGGCGTGACGTTCGACTCGGGCGGCTTGTCCCTCAAGCCGAGCGCCCATCGATGGAAGACATGAAGAGTGACATGACCGGGGCCGCGGTCGTGGTCGCGACGATTCAAGCCGTCGCACGGCCTGGGGCTGCCGGTCAATGTCACGGGCTACCTTGCCTGACCGAGAACATGACCGGCGGCAAAGCGATGAAGCTGGCGACGTCCTGACCATGCGGAATGGCAAGACCGTCGAGGTCTTGAACACCGACGCCGAGGGACGCTTGATCCTGGCCGACGCCTTGAGCTTCTGCGGTCGAGCACAACCGCACCGCGTACTCGACCTGGCCACTTTGACCGGCGCATGCATCGTCGCGCTCGGAACGAAGATCGCCGGGCTGTTCGGCAACGACGAATCCTTCTGTCAGGAATTCTCGCCGCCTGCCGGCGAACCGGTGAGCGGGCGTGGCGGCTTCCCCTCGACGATGATTACAAGGAGCAGCTCAAGAGCCAAGTGGCGGACTTGAAGAACGTCGGAGGGAAGTGGGGCGGGGCGGTCACGGCGGCCAAGTTTCTCGAGCAGTTCGTCGGGTCGACTCCCTGGATCCACCTCGATATCGCCGGCCCGAGCTGGGCCGATTCCGACTCCACCACCCGCGACGCCGGCGGCAACCGGCTGCTTCGTCAGGACCCTGGTCGCCTTGGTGGAGCAGTGGGCCGACTCACTCGGACGGGATAAGTTGCCTTGACCGCAAGCTGGTTTTGCCAAGAGGGGATGAGGAGCGTGGTCCAAATTCGCGTTCTTGATGTCATCGGTCCGATCTGTGTCGACCCGGAGGACGGGACGGTCTTGTGCACGCTCACACGGAACGCTTTGTCACAAGGGTCTGTTGTCAAGCTGGACTTTGAAGGTGTCCGCACTCTGACCGGTTCTTTTCTAATCTCTGCTGTGGGTTGCCTCCGCGCGACATTTTCCGCCGAAATCATTCGAGATAATCTCTCTTGGGACGGACTGGATGCCAGGATCAGGCCCTGCTCCAACTCGTTCTCAATAACGCCAACAGGTTCTATGACGCCAGCCAGGATGGGCGAGATGCCCTTGCGTCTGCCTCACTAAGTGCGATCGAGGATTGAGTTTGCGGGATGTTCCCAGAACAGTTGGTCAAAGCCAGTGTGGTCGATATTCGCAAGGGAAGCGCTCGCTATCCGCGAACCGTCGTCGCGGACGCCAACGTTCTGTACTTCATTTATTATGATTTCACCACTCTAACTAACGCAGGGTTAACTCTCCCGCTCCACTATCAGCGCAATATTACCCCAAATGGTGGAAGCCGGCAAGGAACAGGGCGTGACACTCTGCTCATCAGGGACAAGTCTGTCCGAATTTGTTCAACTGGTGGAACGGATGGAACTCCAAAGTCTCTGGGTGACAGACCCGCACCGCCCTGAGCTCGATCCCGCGAACCCCGGTCAGGCGTTCGCTCCGAGATTTGCGAAAAAACTCCGTTATCACTATCACGATCGACTCTCCAGAGTTCGAGCCGACGCGATGACCGTCGTGCGTTTCGTCCAGAAGGACGTCGAAATTCTTCCTCGACTCCGCAAAAATATGAATACATTTGTTGATATGACGCAAGCGTGGCAGTCTTCATTCGCGGACATCGGCGATGCAGCCATGGTCTCTGAGGCGAGAAGGGCCGACTCGTCCATATCGTTTCGGACGATGCAGATTTGCTCACCTTCGATGGCATTACCCTCTTCACGGCAAACCAGCAAGCGATTGACGCCGCAGCCCAGTCCGAGAAGCTGCTTACATAAGCCAAGTCGCTGAGGAGCTGCGCAACAATAACTTGCTTGAAAAGTCGCCTTTCGCGGAGCGAAAGGCGACACTTATTCTTGCCCAGCGTCTAATCACCATGGCCGCTCCCTCGCGGCATCACGGTTTCGAAGCGGCATTCAATGCGGCGGCTGTTGACGTCGAGCGCCTCAAGGATCTGGAGGACCTCATTCATCGGCACGCGATTGTCCCTTGCCCATACGATCACATCGAGGTTCTCGCGCCCCCGCTTGAGATGTTCTAAGATTGGGTCGATCAGCGGCGACGCTTGAAAGGCGGTCCTCAAAAGCCCGAAATCTCGCGGGTCCAGCTCGATCCAAAACGTCTTTCCCTGGAGATGCTCCAGCCATCGATGTCTCAAGAAGTCGTTCCAGTGCTGGCAGATCCAGGTGCGAATCGCGGTTTCCCCCAGATCTCGTCCCGCCTTCTCGCTCTCAATCCACTTGAATCGCAGGGCCTCTTCCGCCCCGCGCTGGTGCAGACTCATCCGCATCTCGGCGGAAAGGTTCACCATCGATATCGTTGAGCTACAACACTCCAGCATCGAGACCTCCAAGCTGAGATGCGGCGGTGCCACTCCTTTGGTCTATCGCGGGTCTTTCTCAGGCTCTCGATTAAGGTGAGTGCAATCAAACGTCCAGCGATTTTGCGTCATCAATACTACGTAACCGCCGGGCCGTTGCGTTGGGGCAACTTGACTGATTGTGGGCTGTCTCGATCCATTCCAGAGCGTCAATATATATTACATTGTATTCTAAAAAAACCGAGTAGGCAATATCGACATGCACGAAAAATGCCTGAATGGATGCGGATCAGACGTAAAAGCAGTCAAATTGAGGAGAATGGGAAATAAAACGCAATTGGTGACTCTGGAGACGAGGTCAAGCACAACCGACCCGCTGCCGCCCCCCAAAAACGCGATGCGGCGAGAGCAGACCGGCTTGTCATGAACCCTGGCCCATGTCCGGCTCGTTCTTGAACCAGGCGAGCGACTTGCCGAGCAAGACCACCGTACCCGGCGTGCTGGCGGCGAGGGGACCGAACGGTTCATCAACGACGGATCGCCACCGGACCCGGCCATCAAGGGCCGCGCAGATCAAGTGGACGCCACGTCGCGAGATCCGCACCGGCTGGCCGTCGGGATCGACGGAGAATACGTCCTTGGAGTCGCCGCTGGCCGGTCCCTGAGCGCGAATCGCCCCCGAGCCATCGTAGGCGAGAGCACGGCCGTCAGCCGCGGCGAGTAGCACCAGCCCGGGGAGTCGAGCGAGTGTCCAAGGCTCCCAGACGATCGGACTCTCCCAGAGAACATCGCCGTGCAGCCCGTGGCCGCGGAGCCACTGCGATCGGCGCGCCAGGCTAACCCAGACCACGGAAGCGGGCGATTTCTCGGGTGCCTCGATCAGGAGTGGCGGATCCGCCGGGTCGAAGGAGAAGCCGACGGTCCGATCGCCGGCGGGATCGAAGACCACGAGTTCGCCGCCGTGAGTGGTGACCGCCGCATATCCGTTCGGACCGATCGCCAGGTCTTCCACCGGCGACGCAGTTCGTGCTTCCAGACCCAGCGAGCCGAAGGCGTCAGCCTGCCGATGCGATCGCGCTCCTGGATCAAGGCCAGCCCGAAGTCGTCGGGCTTGATGGCCAGGTGAGTCAACATGATCAGACTGACATCGAGCGGCTTTAGGCGATCGTGCTTCAGGTCCCAGAGCAGGATTTGCCGGTCGGTCGCGGCGGCGAGCCAGCCAGGGGCGGTCCGAAGAATCCGGCCGACGCCGGTCATTTCGGGGCCTGCTCCCAGCTTCTGGCCCGTGGTGCTATAGAACTGAAGCCGGTGCGGGCTGGTGAATAGCGCGATCAGCGGGGGCTCATCGATGACGGCGATGACGGCCGTCTCCGACTGCTGGTCGGTCTCGACCGCGGGAACCAGCCAGTCGGGTGCGCGCACCGGTCCTGAGGAGGTCCGCACCGCGTTTGCCGCCGACGCCGGCGACGGGCGGTGCGACGCCGGGCCGTGCTTTTGGACGATCGGCCCTGACCTCCGCCGAACAGGTCGAGACGGACGATCTCGCCGGTGGCATGGCCATGGATCAAGTAGCGGCCGAGCGGGTCGAACTCCAGGGCGATGACCGGCCGGGGCAGCCGAGTCCGCCAGCGGACGTTGCCGGCCGAATTCATCACGGCCAGCTCACCCTCGAGGGTCGCGGCCGCGATGGTGCGGCCCGGAAAGTCGGGGACCGCGTGCGAAACAGTCCCGCCCGGGTGGTAGGAGCCTTCGTTGCGCCCTCAAGTCGAAACGCTGGATGCCCAGCGTGTAACAACTGGCCAGGATCATGCCGCCATCGCCATTGACGGCCAGACGTCCCACGTTGGACATCAAGCGATCTTGCCAGACGATTTCGGTGTCGAGCCGCCCATGGGCTCGATCCGGCTCCAGGGCGACGCCCGTCAGCATGCCGAAGGCGGCCGCGCCGATCATGAGGGGCGGTCGGGCACGAAACAGAGATGGGACAGAGGCCGATCGTCTCCAGTCGACCCGCGGCCCGGCCGTAGCGGTTGATCAGGTAGAGGGTGTTGTGGCGAGTCCCGACGGCGAGGTATCGGCCATGCGGATCGATCGTCACGAATGAAGCTTCGGACGGCGCCGGCCGCTCGAATTCGACGTCGAAATCCGCACTCAGCAGCAGGAGGCCGGCGTCCTCCGCATCGACCAGCAGGGCGATCAAGCTTCCGTCGTCGCTGATCGCGCCGGCCTGATCCGATTCGGCACGCGCGAATACGACAGCGACTCGCCCTGCACACTGAAGAGGTAGAGCTGATTGCCCTCGTCCCAGGCGAGGATCGTGCCGGCCTCGCGGGCCATCGCGAACCCCTTGAGCGGCGAGTCGGTCACGACCGTCCAGGTGGTCTCGGGATCGAGGCGTGTCGACTGCCTGCCGGTCTTCTCGGTCTCGGTCATCGATCGTCCTGTGGCAGCGGGTAGCTGATGGTCATCGCGCGGCGCGGAGTTGCGTTTTGGCAGTGCGGATCGCGGCCGCGAGGATCATGTCGAGCTCGGGGTCGC
This sequence comes from uncultured Planctomycetota bacterium, assembly GCA_963720335.1. Classification (GTDB taxonomy): domain Bacteria; phylum Planctomycetota; class Planctomycetia; order Isosphaerales; family Isosphaeraceae; genus CAVRFS01. The sequence goes on from CAVRFS010000089.1 coordinate 31,320, forward strand.
CGAGATTCAATTCCTCGCGAATCGGGCGCGGAATCGTCGGCCGGTTTGGCGGCGGAGGCGCAAGGTGACGGGGATGTCGGGCTGCACGCCTTGCTCGCTATAGGGGCGGTTGAGGGGCGAGTAGAACTTGGCGGTGGTCAGCTTGAGTCCGGCGGGGGCGGACCGGAGCGAGAAGATGCTCTGGACCGAGCCTTTGCCGTAGGTCCGCGCGCCCAGGATCGTGGCGCGATGGTGGTCCTGCAGGGCGCCGGCGAGGATCTCGCTGGCGCTGGCGCTATCGTGGTCGACCAGGACGTAAAGCGGCATCCGCCACCTGGCGCGGCCGCTGGCGCGACAGGACCTGGGTCTGGCCCTGGGCTCGCCCGCGGGTCGAGACGATCAGGCCCGAGTCGATGAACCGCTCGGCGATCTCGACGGCGACGTTGAGCAGGCCGCCGGGATTGCCCCTCAGATCGAGGACCAGCGCCTCATTCCCTGCCGGCGAGAGTGCCTCGACGGCCTGGTCGATCTCCTCGGCCGAGGTTTTCTGGAAGCCCGTGAGCTGGAGATAGCCGATGCCGTCGGCCGGATCGACGAGCTTGGCCTTGGTGACGCTTTCGACGTCGACATGGCGGCGGACCAGGCGAAATGGCTCTGGATCGTCCCGTCGCGCCGTTGACGTCGAGCTCGACGGTCGTTCCCTCGGACCCCTGCAGCCGGTTGGCGGCCTCGTCCAGGCTCAGTCCCTTGATCGAGCGGCCGCCGATCTTCGACGATCAGCTCGCCGGCCTTGATGCCGGCCTCCCACGCGGGGCCGCCCCGGATCACGCCGACCAGGCGGAGTCCTTCCTTGTCGAGTCTTGAGCTCGATCCCCAGGCCGACGAAGTTGCCGTCGATCATGGCGTAGAGGTCTTCGAGCTTGTCGGGCGTCAGGTAGCTCGTGAAGTCGTCGAGGGCGTCGCACGCGCCGCAGGTGAATTCCAGCAAGACGGGCGTCGACGCCATGCCGATCGCCTCTCGGGCCAGCTCGCTGCTCGCGAGGGCCATCCGGATCGCCGCCGCCCGGTCCGGAATCGCCAGCTCGGCCCGATATCTCCGGAGCGCGTCGCGCAGCCAGGTCGACGCGCTCGGGGGTGGCCTCCGGCGCGTTGGTCTTGACGAAAGACCGGATCGCGAAGGGCGACCTCGAGGTTGTCAAGCCCGTGGCGGACCAGCGGCTCGAGCGGCACTGGGTCGACGTAATTGGTCTGGATCCGATCGAGGACCTCGTCGTACAGATCGACGGCCTGGTCGTGCGGCAAGTCGCAGCAGGACGTTGCGGAAGCTGGTGTCGGAATAGCGGCGGTGCAGCTTGAAATGGATCTCGCACAGCCGAAGCCGGCGGCCGAAATCGGTCCGGCTCGGCCAGCGCTCGAGGGCCGCGTGATAGGTCTCGATGGCCGCTGCCCAGTTCCGCGACCGCTCCTGATCGAGACCACGTTCCAGAACGACGTCCGGATCGTTTGGCAGACTGGAAGGGCCGATGCCGCGGGATCGGTCGGCCGGAAGCGCCGCCGGCGAATCGGCCCAGGTGACCGACCTGGTCGTCCCGGCCGGCGGACCAGCAACAACCATGTCAGGAAACATGAAAACAGGCGGCGCATGGATGACTAATCCTTCCCGCTGGGGAGCGCCCGCGCTCAAGCTCGTGGTCGCCGGCAAGGCTGGATTCGGAACGTTCAACGGAGTCGGCCGGGCATCGTTCTCGATCAGATCGATGGAACTCGGCGTTTGTCGTGAATCCGGAGAACCTTGCACCCTGTTGCCTGCGACCACAGAAATCCGTGCGCACCGCTCCGTCGTTGCCGTTCGATGGAGTCATTCCCTATCAAAGCGGGCACGACAATCCGCGGACTCGATTTTGGGTTCCGCAAAATCGAGACCGCACACGCCGGTCCGGAACAGGGAACGACTGTTGAACGCATCCCTGTTCAACCCGAATTATATCACACTCAGAAGACGAACACCGCCCGAAGAAATCTGGCAAAAAACCAACGCCGGCGGAGTTGATGCAAAAAGCATGCCGCCGTGCCGAGTCGGCGCCACGATTGCGGTGCTGTGAACACAGGTCGGAAATCGGAAAGCGTTGGGCGACCCACGCCGCATTTAACTCTTGCCTCGTCAAGTAAAATGAGCCGTGGAGGCGGGGTCTGAAGTCCGGGATGGCGCGGAGGCGGGTCAAGAAAGGGTAGAGGTGGCGTCCATGCAGTCAGTCGCCCCAGGCGAGGCGGCAGTGAACCGGCGTCGCGAGCTCGTGTTGCTATTGATTCTGGCGTCGGTCCAGTTCACGAACATCGTCGACTTCATGATCGTGATGCCCCTGGGCACGCCGTTGATGCGCGAGCTGGGAATCACAACCCATCAGTTCGGCCTGATCGTAGCGTGCTACACCATCAGCGCCGGGCTTGTCAGGGCTCTTGGCCTCGTCGATCATGGATCGATTCGGCCGCAAGACCGCGTTCTTGACCCTATACGCGGGCTTTCTGCTGGGAACGTTATTCTGCGGCCTGTCTCCAGGATTTCTGATGCTGATGACCGCCCGAGTGATTACCGGCGCTTTCGGCGGCATCCTGGGCGGCCTCGCCCTGGCGATCATCGCCGATGTGTTTCCCGAGGATCGAAGGGGCCGCGCAACCGGAGTCCTGATGTCGGCCTTCGCGCGTGGCGTCGGTCATCGGCGTGCCGGCTGGCATCTCCCTGAGCGGGGTACTGGGCTGGCACGCGCCGTTCTTGGCCCTGGCGGGACTCGGATTGCCTGTCTTATTCGCCGGTTTACGTATCCTACCTCCATTACGCGAACACATGCACCAAGGCCCCCATAGTCCATCCCTTGAAACAGATCTTCGATACGTTCAACCATTCCACTCACCTCCGCGCCTTCGCGCTGATCGCCGCGGTCATGCTGGGTGGATTTTCGGTCATCCCGTACATCGCCATGTATCTCGTCTTGAACGTGGGTGTGAACGAGACGACTGGGCTGTTCTGGGTGTATGCAACCGGTGGCATCCTGACGCTCATTGGTGCTCCGCTCATTGGCCGGCTTGCCGATCATTTCGGCAAGTTGCCGGTTTTTCGGGTGGTCGCTACGCTCGCGGCGGGTTTGATCCTCGTGGTGACGAACCTGCCGCGCGTTCCGCTGGCCGTGGCGGTCGTGGTGGTCGGCTCGCTCATGTTGAGCAACGCGGGCCGGATGGTGGCCGCGCTGGCGATGGTGATGAACAGCGCCGAACGCCGGCTCCGGGGGAGGTTTCATGAGCGCCAACTCCGCCGTGCAGCAACTGGCCTCCGGCTTGGGCGCGCTACATCGGGGGTCGGATTGTTGTGAACTCGGCTGACGGAACTTTGCACAACTTCAACAGGGTCGGGCTCTTTGCCGTGTCGGCGACCCTGATCAGCCTCTGGCTGGCCGGCCGGGTTCGGCCAGCCCAAGCTTCGAGTCCGGCAGACCTCCATTCCGAAATCAAACTGGTGCCGCCCGAAAACCCCGAGAGCACCGTCGACCTGCCGGCCAACCCGACGGCCGCCGAGTCGTTGTTATGATTGCAAAGACTTGCAACAGAACGCAACTCCGTCCTTCGTGGTGCAACAAGCCGTACAGTTCGGTATCTTTAAAGAGGCCGAGTATCAGCGCCGATGGCGCCGGAATCGGCGGCGACGGCTGCCTGTTGGGATGACCAAGGTGAGTGAGCCACGAATGAAACACGGATCAGAGGGGGAGCCGTTGAGCCATCACTGATTATCTCGTCACTGTTTCTACTTGCTTATCTAAAGTTAGCGAATTTATCCGTGTTTCATCGGTGTTTCATCCGTGGCTCCATAGTATCCGATTTTGCTTATGCTCTATGGAAGCTGGAACAAGCATCGGCGTCCGTTCCAATCTGGGAGTATGGCAATCCCTCGCCAAAACTTGAGGTCGATCCAGATACGGACCTTTTGTCGGGAGGATTGATGGTTCCAACCGCCGAACGTTGTCGCTATTATTGTAAGGTCATGCCTCAACTTCGCGAGATGGGATCCGTTCCATGCCAGATTGCTCGGCGAGCTCTCCTCCGGAAAAACCCAACCGGCTGGCTCGTCGAGTGCGACGAGTCACAGGATGGCCGGCTCGTTGTCGTCTTCGCGGCCCTGATGCCGGGCTCCGGAGTCTCGGTCGCGGCCGACCTGACCGGGGAGCAGTTCCGCGAGAAGATCCAGCCGATCCTCGAAGATCGTTGCTTCGCCTGCCACGGCAACGGGAACAAGAAGGGAGGGGTCGAGCCTCGACGGCGTCGAATCCGCAAGCAAGATTGCACGATCGCGATCTCTGGTGGGGCGTCTTGAAGAACGTGCGGGCGGGCATCATGCCCCCGGCCGACAAGCCGCAGCCGTCCACCGAGGAGCGGCGGCGCGCTGGAGGACTGGATCAAGATCGCGGCGCTCGGGATCGACCCGAAGGATCCCGACCCCGGCCGCGTCACGGTCCGCCGGCTCAACCGGGTCGAGTACCGCAACACGATCCGCGACCTGATCGGCGTGGACTACGACACCACCGCCGAGTTCCCGCCGGACGACACCGGGCACGGGTTCGACAACATCGGCGACGTCCTGACGCTCTCCCCCTTGCTGCTGGAGAAGTACCTCGCGGCGGCGACGACGATCGTCGGGCGAGGCCGTGCCGACGGTGCCGAAGGTCGTCGCGGAGCGGGTCATCCCCGGCCGGGAGTTCCTCCGCTGCCGGCGGCGGAAAGGATGGGACCGGCGCCGCCGATCGTTGTCCTACTACGAGCCGGCGACGGTTTCGGCGACCGTCCCGGTCGAGCATGACGGCCAGTACCGTCTGATCCTGGAGCTCACGGCGAACGAGCGATTCGTCGACGGGGTCAACGACTACAACCGCTGCCGGCTCCTCTTCCGTGCCGACGGTGAGGAGCTCGTCCGTCGGGAATTCGTCCGGCAGGACGGCAGGCCGTTCCGTTTCGAGTTCGATCGCGACTGGAAGGCCGGGCCGCACGAGCTGACGATCGAGGTCCAGCCGCTCACGCCCGACGAGAAGCAGGTCCGGTCGCTGTCGATCCGCATCCAGTCGGTGACCCTCCGCGGGCCGATGGACGAGCGGTACTGGGTCCGGCCGCCGCGAATACGCCCGCTTCTTCCCGGGGGAAGTCCCCGAGGATGCCGTCGGACGCCGGCTCTATGCCCGCGAGCTCCTGGGCAGTTTCGCCGCAAGGGCCTTCCGCCGCCCCGTGGACGACGTGACCAAGGACCGGCTCGCTGCCCTGGCCGAGGCGGTCTCGGCCCAGCAGGGACAGACTTTCGAGTCCGGCGTGGCCCAGGCGATGGCGGCCGTCCTGACCTCGCCCCGGTTCCTCTTCCGCGAGGAGGAGGCCGAGCCGGGCTCGACCGGGCCGGTATCCGCTGGTCGACGAATACGCCCTGGCCTCGCGGCTGTCCTATTTCCTCTGGTCGTCGATGCCCGACGACGAGCTGATCCGGCTGGCCGAGGAGCACAAGCTCCGCGCCAACCTCCCGGCCCAGGTCGGCGCGGATGCTCGCCGACCCGCGATCGGCGGAGTTCATCCGCCACTTCGTCGGCCAGTGGCTCCAGGCGCGCGACATCGAGACGGTACTCATCAACGCCCGGGCCGTGATGGCCCGCGAGCAGGTGCCCGACCCCGAGGCTGAGCGCCGGCGGGAGCGGTTCCGGGAGCTGATCCGCAAGCCGGCGGACGAACTCACTGCCGCCGAGAAGAAAGAGCTGGAAGATCGCCCGGGCGTCGTTCGGCCGGGGGTTTCGCCGCTTCCGCGAGTTCGAGCTGACCGGCGAACTGCGGCAGGCCATGCGGCGCGAGACCGAGATGCTCTTCGAGCACATCGTCCGCGGCGATCGGAGCCTGCTCGAGCTGCTCGACAGCGACTACACGTTCCTCAACGAGCGGCTGGCGAAGCACTACGGCATCGAGGGCGTCCAGGGCGACGAGATGCGCCGGGTCGAGCTGCCCCCGGGAAGCCCGCGCGGCGGCGTGTTGACGCAGGGGACAGTCCTCGCGGTCACGTCGAACCCCGACCGGACCTCGCCGGTGAAGCGGGGCCTGTTCATCCTCGACAATATCCTCGGCTCGCCCCCGCGCACCGCCGCCGCCGAACATCCCGGCGCTGGAAGAGGCCGGCAAGAAGCGTCACCGGCCGGACCCCGACCCTGCGCGAGTCGATGGTCCTGCACCGCAGCCAGGCCGACCTGCGCCTGCTGCCACGCCCGGATGGACCCGCTCGGGCTGGCCCTGGAGAACTTCAACGCGCTCGGGCGCTGGCGCGACAAGGAGCGGGCCGATCCCATCGACGCCTCGGGAAAGCTGCATCACGGGTGAATCGTTCCAGGACGTCCGCGAGCTGAAGCGCATCCTGGTCGAGCGGCATCGCCGCGAATTCTACCGCTGCCTGACCGAGAAAATGCTCACCTATGCCCTCGGGCGCGGCCTCGAAGCGTACGACGTGCAGGCCGTCGACACGATCGTGGGGCGGATCGAGAAGGGCGAGGGCCGCGCCTCCGCCCTGATCGCGGGCATCATCGAATCCGCCCCGTTCCAGAAGCGCCGCCGGTCGTCGGCGGTGCGATCCGGCAGAACTCTCGGACCGGGACGCCGGTCAAGCGAGTCGACTCAACGTCGACCAGATAAGGACCCGACCATGACGCAGGACTCGACCCGAACGCCTCGCAACGCCCGGCCGGCCCCAGCCGCCGCCATTTCCTCCGCGGGCTGGGTGCTCCATCGCGCTGCCGGCGTTCGCGTCGCTGGGCACGCGCCCGGCTGCTCGCCGCCGATGGGGCCGGCGGCCTGGCCGCGACCGCCACGGGCGCGCCGCTGCGGGCGGCCTTCGTCTACTTCCCCAACGGCGCCATCCCGGCCTCCTGGTGGCCGGGCGGCGAGGGGACCGATTTCCAGTTGAAGCGGACCCTCCAGCCGCTGGAGCCGCTCAAGGGCATGGTCCAGATCCTCGGCGGCCTGGACCATCAAGACGGCCGAAGGCGGGCCCGACGGCGCCGGCGACCACGCCGCGCGGCAACGGCACGTTCCTGACCGGCGTCCGCCTGAACAAGAGCGCCACCGAACGTCCGCGCCGGGATCTCCATCGACCAGGTGATGGCGCGCGAGATCGGCCACCTCACGCGGTTCCCGTCGCTGGAACTGGCCTGCGAGGCGGGCCGGAAAGCCGGGGCGTGCGATTCGGGCTATTCCTGCGCCTACCAGTACAACCTCTCCTGGAGCTCGCCGACGACGCCGATGCCGCCGGAGTCCAACCCGCGGCTGGCCTTCGAGCGGCTCTTCGGCGCCGGGCCACCCGGCGAGCGGCAGGCGAACCTGAAGCGCCGCCGCCAGGAGCAGCGATCGATCCTCGACTTCGTCCTCGAAGACGCGCGCTCGATGCAGCGCAGGCTCGGATCCGCAGGACCAGGCAAAGCTCGACCAATACCTGACCGGCGTCCGCGAGATCGAGACGCGCATCGAGAAGGCCGAACGGTTCGGCGATGGCCGCGACCCGGGCGTCGACACGCCGGCGGGCGTCCCGCCGGACTACGCGGAATACGTCCAGCTCATGTTCGACATGCTGATCCTGGCGTTCCAGACCGACTCGACGCGCGTGGCGACGCTGATGCTCGCCCACGACGGCAGCAACCGCTCGTTCGACCAGATCGGCATCTCCGAGGGCCATCACGACCTGACCCATCACCAGAACCGGCCGGACTGGATCGAGAAGGTCGCCGACATCGACCTCTGGTACGTCCGCCAGTTCGCTCGGTTCCTGGAGAAGCTCCAGGCGACGCAAGGACGCCGACGGCAAATCGCTGCTGCACAACTCGATGATCGTCTACGGCAGCGGCAACGCCGACGGCAACCGCCACACGCACAACAACCTGCCGGTCGTGCTGGCCGGCGGCGGCGGCGGAACCCTGACGCCCGGGCGTTACGTCAAGCACGGCTCCAAGCCGTTGACGAACCTTTATCTGAGCATGGCCGACCGCCTCGGGCTCGGCGACATCGATCGCTTCGGCGACTCCACCGGCCGGCTCGGCGATGTGTAGATCAGAGATCCATTGGAACCCTCGATGATCTCGACGACCTTCGCTTCGATCCTGGCTGCGGCGGCACTCGGCGCCGAGGGTCCGGAAGTGGTGCCGCTCTGGCCGAACGGGGCGCCCGGCTTCGAAAGCCGTCGCGCCGAGGCGGAGCTCGCCAAGAATTACTGGGTCCGCAATATCCACAACCCGTCGATCACGGTCTATCTTCCGCCCAAGGAGCAGGCGACCGGCGCCGCGGTGGTGATCTGCCCGGGCGGCGGCCACCGCGAGCTGGTCTTCAGCGCGGAGGGCGTCGAGCCGGCCCGCTACCTCAACAGCATCGGCGTGGCCGCGTTCGCCCTCAAGTACCGCCTCGGCCGCGAGCAGGGCTCGCCTTACAAACCGCAAAGTCCATGCCCGCGAGGACGGCCTCCGCGCCATGCGACTGGTCCGCAGCCGGGCCGCCGAATGGGGCATCGACCCGAATCGAGTTGGCATCATGGGCTTCTCGGCCGGGGGCGAGGTCGCTTCGATGGTGGCCTATAGCCCCAGCGCCGGCGACCCGAACGCCACCGACCCGATCGACCGGCTCAACAGCCACCCGGACTTCCAGATCCTGATCTATCCCGGCCCCCTCGGGATCCCCGACGTCATCCCCAAGGATGCCCCCTCCGGCTTTCCTCCTCGTGGCCAACGATGACCGCGGCGCGTCCCGGGTGATCGCCAGCCTCTTCCAGAAATACCGCCAGGCCGGCGCACCCGTGGAAGCCCACATCTTCGCCCGGGGGGGCCATGCCTTCAACATGGGCAATCGGTCGAAGCTGGAGACGCTCAAGAAATGGCCGCAACGCCTGGCGGACTCGGATGGCCGATTCCGGCATATTGAAACCGGAGCCAAGTGCCGAGGCAAAAGGCAAGAAGGGCTGATTGATGCCGTGTACGGACCGATGGCCTCGGCATCTCCGGGTCAGGCGCGGTGCGACCCGCACAGTCTTCATGAGCCTGTCACAGCCATGCTCGATGCTCCCTCATTCAAGAACTCCAGGGCATCTCGTCCGATTTCTCCGAATGGAGGATCTCGAATCACGCGCGCGCACCGCGTCTCGAACTTCCTTGGCCGTTGGCCAGTGTTGGACGAGTGCTGTGCGCGGAATTCCTCGGGATTCGTGAGAATGAAGTGCAATCTCTGATCCGGCTCTAGGGAGAAACCTTTTGAGGAGCCGAAAGTCGCCTCGAACAACTGGGCATCGGGATTGATCTCATTTCCCCCGAAGTTGTCGAGCAACTCGAACAAGAAGATATCTTGGGAGTCGCGCCCCGGATCATACGCTATTGCGAGATGAAGGGGTTGATCCGCAATCTCGAGATGCTGCTTGGCCAGATCAAGCAGTTGGCGGCGGAGATGAGGAAATCGTTGACTTAGCCATTTCATGATTCGATCCTCCTCACTGGGATCATACCACGCTCGACAGATTTGCCAGCGCTCCGAGTCGACAAATCGTCACCCGGCTATTTCCTCGGGCGGTGAGATAGGCTAGGATTCTTGGGTCGTCATCCAGGTCGACAAACTTTCGATTGAGCAGAAGCGTTCATGGATACAAACCATGGCCTTCGAGCCTGCCGGAAAACCGTCGCAACCACTCCCGATCCGCACGGGCACGGAACCGCTGGGGGTCCGCGGTGCGGCGACCTCCGCCGGGCGGACCCGCACTTGCGGGCGATCATCGACCGGATCGGTCCTTGCCTGCTCGAGCCGCATCCCGATCGTTTCAGCGCCCTGGTGCGTTCGATCATCAGCCAGCAGATCTCGTCCAAGGCCGCCGCGGTCGATCAACCAGCGGCTGATGGCGATCGGCGGCGAACCGCACCACCCGTCGCGGTTGCTCGAGCTCGGCGAGGACAGCCTGCGCAGCGTGGGCCTGTCGGGGGCCAAGGCCCGCTATGTGCTCAACCTGGCCGAGGCCGTCGCCTCCGGTCAAGTTCCGCTCGACGCGTTCGACGACTCCTGGGACGACGCGGCGATCATCCAGTCGCTGACCGCGGTCAAGGGGATCGGCGTCTGGACGGCCGAGATGTTCCTGATCTTCGTGCTGAACCGGCCCGACGTCCTGCCCGCGGGCGACCTGGGGGTGCGGGCCGGGCTTCGGGACCGCCACGGGCTGGCCGAGTTGCCGGCTCCGCGCGAGTGTCACGCCCTGGCCGAACACTGGCGGCCGTACCGCTCCATCGCCAGCTGGTATATCTGGAGGGCGAACGCCGACACACGCGATCGCTCGTCCAGCGACCGCTCCTCGCCATCGACGGTGAAAGCGTCAATCGCGCTGAGATGGACCGACATGAAATTCGACTTGATCCTGAAGGGCGGCTGGGTGATCGACGGCACCGGGGGCCGCCGTTTCGCGCCGACGTGGCGGTGCTCGACACGATGATCGCCGAGGTCGGGCCGGCTCGACGGGGCCGAAGCTGCCGCGCGTGCTCGACGTGACGGGCCGCTACGTCGTTCCCGGCTTCATCGACGCCCACGTCCACGGCGACCTGATGCTCCTGGCCGACCCGATCCATCTGCCGGCCTTGCGCCAGGGGGTGACGACCTATATCATCGGCCAGGACGGCAGCTCGTTCGCCCCGGCCTCGCCCGCGACGCTCGACTACATGCGGCGCTACACCGCCGGCTTCAACGGCAACCCGCCCGGCCTTGTCTTCCGACTGGCGGACGATCGACGAATACCTCGCCCGCTTCGACCGCCGGGTGGCGATCAACGTCGCCTACCTGATCCCCAACGGCAACGTCCGGATGGAGGTCATGGGGCTCGATCCTCGGCCCGCCCGCGACGACGAGCTCCGCGCCATGCAAAAGCTGGTGCGCGAGGGGATGGACGCCGGGGCGATCGGCCTGTCGACCGGCCTGGATTACATCCCCAGCCGCTACGCCGACGCCCGCGAGATCGCCGCGCTTTGCGAACCGATCGTCGCCGAGAACGGTGTCTACGTGACTCACATGCGCGGCTACGGCCCGCGGGCCGCCGTCGGCATGCGCGAGGTCTACGAGATCGCCCGGGTGACCGGCGTTGCCGGCCCACATCTCGCATTACAACGGTCCGGCCGATCTCTTGCTCCCCTTGATCGACGAAGGCCGGGCGCTGGGGCTCGACCTGACCTTCGACACCTATCCCTACCTCGCCGGGAGCACGATCCTGGGCATGGTCGCCCTGCCCGGCTGGGTCCAGGAAGGAGGGATCGAGCCGACCGTCGAGCGGCTGGGCGACCCGGCCATCCGCGCCCGGCTGAACTCCGAGTGGTTCTCGGCAGCCGACGCCCTACCCTCTCGATCGAATCACGATCGCGATGGTCGCGAATCCCGACTGGCGATGGGCCGAAGGGCAGACGGTCACCGCGGCCGCCGAGCAGGCCGAAGCTGGCTCCGGGCGACTTCGTTTGCGAGATCCTGTCGGCCTCGGGCATGGCCGTGGGGATCGTCGGCTTCCGCGCGGGTGACCGGACCGAGGCCGACGTCCGGGCGATCCTTCGCCATCCCGCCCACATGGCGGGCTCCGACGGCATCTTCCGCGGCGGCTTTCCCCACCCGCGCGGCTGGGGGGCCTTCGCCCGCTACCTGGGCTATCACACCCGCGAGCTCGGCGATTACTCCTGGGCCGAGGCGGTGACCCACCTGGCCACCCACGCCGCGCGCCGGTTCCGGCTGACCGACCGCGGCCTGCTCCGCCCCGGCTACGTCGCCGACATCGCCGTCTTCGACCCGGCCACCGTCATCGACCGCTCGACCTACGCCGCCGGCCGGACCCTGGCCGAAGGGGTCGACCACGTGCTCGTCAACGGCACGCTCGTCCTGGAGAACGGCGAACCCACCGGCGCCACCCCCGGCCGCTGCGCTGCGTCGCGGGTGAACGCTGATACCCGCCTCAGGCTGCGCCTGCATCTATGCACGCCCGATCAGAGGTCATTGGAACACCTGGATGATGGAGGCAGCGGGAATTCCGCCGTGTCCCACAGCCCAAGGCAACGCGATGGACGAGTCCGCCCTGCGCTTATATGAACGCTTCGGGTTCATCCCGTCACCGGCCGACCCGCTCCACCTTTTCCTGCTAATCAAGCACACCCGGGGTGTTGCAGGCTCGTGATCGTCACCGAGTTTCCCAGAGTACTGTCCTATCCGGGCACGCGATGCGCGAGAGCGCGGAAGAGGAAGCGATCACGTCGGTTCTCGACCTTTCTTCAAGTCGCGAACCGGTTCCACGACGATTTGCCGCCGCGAGGAACGCGAGACGACTGTCTCGTAGGTGACCCAATCATTTGCCGCAAATAGCAAAGCCCCCTTTGACCCAGCGTAACGACCAAATCAGCGGCCCGCGCAGCGGGTCCGCTGCAATGCCACGTTAGGCGGCCGGTTCGTGGCGCGCGTTCCCATCGGCCGAGTGCTTCCCGCCGCAGCCAGCAACTCTGCGTCTTCCATGTCCCAGATCGCGCCTTCGGCGTCACCACGAGCCAGCATGGCCAAGTTGGCGATCATCTGGCCGAGCCGGTACTCCGGGCAGGCCTCGCTTAGCTCCTCCAAGGCACGCAGCACCTCGCTTCGGTCCGTGTCGATCATGGCAAGCGATCTCCGACTGTGGGATAATGACCGACCGGGATCCTCTGATCGCCGATCACCTCGACCCGCATAAGGATGCCGGGCAGGAGCTTGGCGACGCGCGTGGCACGAGTCACTCCATCGGAGATTACCAACGCCCCGTCGGAGCCCCGCTAGACCCGGGGGGCGGGCATGCCGGCCGTCGACCCGCCGAACCGAGCGATCTGCCGCTGCAGGCCCGCGGCGGGCCGCGTCTGCTGCAGCTCGAGGCTAGGCGGCTCGGGTGCTACCCGAGGAGGAACGCCATGACTGTAACGGTGAGCCTGCCGCGACGAACATGGCCCGCAACGACCAGGACTGCCGCACCTGATGCGTCGGCGGCAGACGCCCCACGGCGATGGCCACCCCGGCAAAGAGGAGGGAACCGCAGCCAAACACGACCGGAGAGGCCAGCGCGATCAGCCCCGGACCGGGAGGGGCCCAGGTGATGAACGAGGTCAGCAGCGCGAGCAGCGCGGACAAGCCGCTGATGTACCAAGCCAGCCCGACCACGCCCATCAGCGCCTCCCGCCGCCTAAAGCCCAGGTTCAGCGGCCTGCGCAGCGGGTCCGCTGCAACCGTTTGTTAGGCTCGGATCCGGCTCCGACACCCTCTTCTCCCTCTGCCGCAACAAGCGGCCGGAAGCGGCTTCGCGTTCGCGAACACCGGCCAAGAACTTTTGTAGGTCACCGCCAGCGTCGGCTAGCAGTCGTTCGCGAATAGCGTAAAGCTCATCGAGGATCGGATTATGACTCATCGTCGATGCCCCCCAAGAATTCCGCAGGCGTGTAGATCAAGAGCCCCGGGTAGCCGAGTTCCTCCAACGCGCGATAAACGCTTGGCAAGGTATGGGCGTTGGCGATATGTCGGCAATTCTGTGTCAGCAGGAACTGTGCGGCGCCGACGGCGGCCAAGGCCACATGCAGAGCATCAAGCCGAGCTTTCGCGGGGATCAATGAGCGAGCGACCAACTCTTTAGCTACCGTCTCCACGTCGTCGGTCGGGATGAGCGGGATGTCCGCAAGCAATTTCAAGCGTTCGGCCGCGGCGGCGGGATCGCCGAGCGAAGCCTCGTCCAGAACCAATTGAGAGGTCACGAGGGAATACTTGGTTCGTTCTCTCGCCCACCAATCTCGCGCTTGTTGCCGTAACACGAATACGGCTGGGTTGGTGCTCGGCCAAGCGGTCGCGTGACTGATGACAGACGTCTCGATGTAGACGGTCTCCATGCCATCAATCTATCTCAACGGACGAGGAGGTTCAAGTCGATGAGTCATGCGGTCCATCGACAATGCACAACATACCCAGCCGCCGAGACAACACATGATAACAGAAAGTGCGCGGCGGCGACCGGGATCCGCCACGGCGCGAGGTTAGGCGGGATCGCTACCACGCCCGTTGCCACCGCGAGCCGATCGGCACTCGAACGCGCTCATCGATGTGCGTGGCAACCAGTTCCGCGAGGCAAGTTACCTGGTCATCACTCAAGATGCGCGAGTCGAAGAAGGCGTGGTGATTCTCGGCCCAGCCCCACTCGTCGTAGCCGTGATCCAGGAAGATCATGAACCGCCTCTTGTTGGCGACGATGTAATCAGGGATGCCGCAACCCACGAGGGCATCTCTGTGGCATTGAGGAAGTCGTCCCACTCATCTCGTTGCCGACGGAACGACATGAGCGAGAACCTCCGCCGCCTAACGACAAAGCTCAGCGGACTGGCCCGCCGAGTGTGACCTTGATATTACCAGAAAGCGCCGCGGCGGGCCGGGTCCGCTGCCGCGCAAGGTTAGGCGCACGCCTCGCTCAGTGTGAAGGTGCCGGATTCCTCGCGGAAATGCAACCGGGCACTGCAGGAGGTACAGATGACATGGACTAGCCGCATCAGGCGGAGCCGCACACGGGGTGAGCCCGGTGGAGTTCGGCGACATGATCCCGCCAGTGGTCATCGCTTGCCCGCCAGCGCCTCGGCACCGAGCGCGCTGCCCGCACGACGGGCAAGGTCGGGCCTCGGCGGCGGTACTGAGGCGGCGCTGCCAGAGGACGTGTCGGAGGAGCGCGTAGGCGACCAGCACGGGCAGGGCCAGCACGAACGCGGCGATGAAAACGGGCATCGGTACGCGCATGGGATAGGCACTTAACGACAAAGCTCAGGGGACCGGCCCGCTGAGAACACGCTTGATGATACCACAAACCGCCGCGGCGGGCCGGGTCCGCTGCAGCGCCAGGTTAGACGCCGCCTACCCCAGACTCGATGTCTCTTAACACTGCTCGAAGCATCGCCTCTGTCCTGCCTTCGGCCGGCGGATGGAGCCGGTCAAAGAGTATTCCGCTGGCGTCACGCACCCGGATGCCGATGCCGACATCGGGATAGTCGTAGGGATGAAACGCAAGCGTCAACTTCAACTCGAGGTCCTCTCGACGGTAAAGCGCAGAGTCGTGCGTTGGGCTGCCATCGAATGTGCCGTGTTTCTTGAAACCTCGCTGCCTAAGCAGTGGGGTGACAAGCTTGGTCGTTAAAGTGGAGAACTCCGACATGGCGTCCGAGCCGTCTAACGACAAAGCTCAGCGGACCCGGCCACGGACCAATGAGCTGCGACATCGGAAAAAGCGCGGCCCATGGCCGGGTCCGCTGCCGCGCGAAGTTAGGCGTCCTGCTGGCGGTTCAGTGCCTCACCCCAGATGTTGATGGTTGAGGAGAACTCGCCGGGGTCGGATGCCCTGACCACGATGGCAATCGGGATGAAGCTTCTGCCCCTGATATTCGGGCGTCGCCTCGTAGCGGGTGACCTTCCCCGTAGAAACGAGGGGCCTGATGATGTTATTGTCAATGCCCGCCTTGATCCCGGCGAAGCCGACGGGGACATACAGGGTGTTCCGCGGGTTGTCCTCGCCGCCGAACTCCAATGGCATCAGAAACAGATTTTCCAGGTCGCCGCGACGAAATAGCTCCTCGGCCTTCGTCAGCGAGTCGATCGCGGAGAAGTCCGGCCCACTCCACTGATTCGGTCTTTTGGACCCGCCAGACATCGAGGAACTCCTCTCGCCGCCTAACGACAAAGCTCAGCGAACCGGCCTGCCGAGCACAGGCTTGATCATACCACAAACCGCCGCGGCGGGCCGGGTCCGCTGCCGCCGAGGTTAAAAGGCCGATGTCCACATGCGATGCCGCGATTAGAGCGACGCGCACAATCCCTCTCCACCGGTGCCAAACCTGCCGAAGTCCAACGCGCCAGGAAGTCCTTCGCGACTTGGCCCGGCAGAGAAAAAGTGAGGTGGATACCCTGATGATGGCAGAACATGAACTCGCAATCAACCGGAGGGACCCGGACTGTCACGTCATCGTGCTCGAATTCGACGAGGCCAGCGTCCTCGGGCTTCCGAACCTCGGTTTCGACATCCGCGAGGAGAACACGCATCGTCTCCCAGGGCGCCGGCGGGGGATAGTCCATGCCCCAACGCCAGCCGAATGCCAACTCGCACTGCTTGTGCCCCAGGTCTTGGAAGTATCGAACGACATGCCTCAACTCGGGCCGGCAGGCGGACGTCTTGAGCGACCTCGTGGACACTGATCTCTCGGGCCATCACGCGAAGCCACCTTAACGACAAAGCTCAGCGGACCGGCCCGCCGAGACCGGCCTTGAAGATTGTCGAAACCGTTGCGGCGGGCCGGGTCCGCTCGAGCACAAGGTTAGGCGAGGTCGCCCTCGCCTGCTCGAAATCTCAGGCAAAACTCGCACCTCCAGCCGATCGCCGTCGAGGACCACGAACGGCGGGGTAACCTCCCGACCATTTAGCTGGGTGAGATAGCCACGTTCAGGCTAAGCGAATACAAAAATCGGCCCTCGCGAGGGATGAACACGGCGCAATGCCTGGCAACCGTCGGGCTGTGCAGAAAGACGGTGCAAGTGCTGCAGGCGGCCAATGCGACGAAATCCGTCTCGCTCCGGACTGGGAACACTTGGCCAGACCACCGACCACCGACGACCTCCATCCACAAGGCGCACTCTCCGTCACCCGCCGCCTAACGACAAAGCTCAGCGGTCCGGACCACCGAGAGAGACCCTGATTTTACCAGAAACCGCCGCGGCGGGCCGGGTCCGCTAAAGCGCCAGTTTAGGCGGGTCGCTTTACAGCGTGTCCAGATAGTTCCAATCCTCGCCCAGGTGAGCGGAGGCCAGTTCGCAAAGGGCGGCCCCGATGTCTGCGGCCGGACCAGGGCTTGCCCCACGCCCGGCCGCACTCCTTGGCTATGGAACGCGAAGTATAGCCCCGCTGCACGCGGAGTTCAGCCACGAAGAGCGCCCGTTCCTCGGACATGAACGGCGCGAGTTCGACGGCCAGCGGCTCGGTGATGGCGCGACCGTGGATCACCATGGGCTTGAGCCGAGTGAATATGGTGTACCCCAAGCCGCCTAACGACAAAGCTCAGCGGACCGGCTCGCCGAGCAGAGGCCATGATAGCAGTAAAGGCCGCGGCGGGCCGGGTCCGCTGCAGTGCGAGGTTAGGCGGCTCGCAACCCGGAATGCTCCGAGAGTGGTCGATTATTGGGTTTATTACTTTCTAAAAACCACGGCCTCTGGCCGTGTGACCCGAAGAGCTTCGAGCGATCCGGCGTGCTTTCCCCATTCTGGTCAGGCTCGGGAAGACTCTCGCATGACAGCGGATAAGCCTCGATTCGTGATCGATGGAGAAGCCTTTGCCGATGTGTGGGAGAAAGCCTGGACCGCTCCAACTCGACGCCCCCAACGGGGGCAACCTCACGGAGATGGCCCCCTCGGGGGGGCCTTCCTAATACCACGGCCTCTGGCCGTGGATCCTTATTCGCTTGTCCGCTCCATGTCACGGGCTTGTCGCACACCGAGTTTAGACGCGACGCCATCGATGTGGGTTATAATCGCCAGGAATGAGGAAATTAAGCTCATCATCCGAAAATTCGACTGCATAAGGGATTTTATGGATGTCCATATATTTCCTATATCGCTCCAACCAGTCATCGGGAGCTGACAGCAGCTTCCAAGTAGAAAAGATTTTCGACCTGATCAAATTAATGACGTTGTTCTCGACGATCTCTTCAAAATCGGAGTTATAAACAATATTTCCGTTTTTGTCTGTAGTAAACCGTATGTGCTTTTCCCTCAACAAATTGGCCAACTGATCGTTGAGGTGCTCGTCTTGGAACCGGAACGCGAGAGTGCCCATATCTGAGACTCCAAACTCAGTCCTTAACAACCTACGCTACGGTGTGCCCGCGATTGCAACTGTGCGGTGTGCCTCCAGGGGTATGGCAACCGGCATTTTGGCAACCGGCCTGAGCTGCTCGTTTGGCTATTCGTTTAATGGGACCGTAGCCTGCGAAGACTTGTTGGCAATTTCTTGGACAGCTTCCCCTCGGCTTCGTTGTAGCCTTCCATATCATAACGGACTGCCTCGTCGCCTGACAATTCACAGCCCCGGTGGAGCAGTGTGTCACGCGCCCCATTTCCCCATGCGCCGACGGCGGTTGCGATCGGCGCAGTTGCCCGAAGACTACGGATGTATCCATCCGAACGCAAGAGCCTGCCGGTGGAAGGAGGTTAGTAGCGCCTTTCGCCGGCGTGGTCAGGAACCCCGCCTAACGACAAAGCTCAGCGGACCGTCGCGCCAGAGAGTGAGCTTCGATTGTACCAGAAACCGCCGCGGCGGGCCGGGTCCGCTGCAGCGCGGACTTAGGCGCCGGCCTTAGTCGTTCGTGCAAATGTGGATCGGCAGACCGGCCTTACCGCACGCCAAAAGGAACGGCGGCGGCAGTACCATATCGAACTGCTCGTTCGACAGCCAGCCACCGATGAATACGTCGGCCGTTCGACCCGACTCACGCCAGCGTTCGAAGGCACCGGCGGAGCGGGCGTCGAGCCATTCGGCCGCGGGAGGAAGCCCTGTTCGATCCTCGCGGCGAACTCCTCGGACGGCTCCTCGCATCCTTGCAGATCGGCCATATCGACGGCGAACAATTCGAGGTTGGCTGACTGCCAAGCTGATGCGCTTGGAGTACCGCGGGCTGCCGCCTCGGGCTCAAGGGCGAGGAGGTCGAAGAACGCGGCACCGGTCGGCGGCTCGCCACCGTAGCCTCGCAAGAAGCCCGCATCCAACTGAGGCCGATCTCGATGCACACTATAGCCCCCGCCCCCTAACGACAAAGCTCAGCGGACCGGCCCGCCGAGATGAGCCTCGATCGCACCAGAAGGCGCGTCGGCGGGCCGGGTCTGCTCCAGCGAGAGGTTAGGCGGAGCATCCAGCAGCCTCCGCAATGGGCATCCTACCACATCGAGTGGGCACCGAAAATCCGCCGGGATGCGCCCTGTTCGCGAGAACTGCACGGCGGCCTCATGCCGCGTGCATATGTGGAACGTCCGCACGACCGGCGGCTGAAGAAGATCAGTTCCGGGTGATTCAGGAGGTGGTCGAAGTACTTCGGCCCGCCACTCCGCCCAGCCCGCAGTGTCATCGCGGGCGACGAACCGACCGCCGATCACGACCGGTGGTGTGACGCCATCGAGATGCGGAGCCAAGCCGAAGAGGCACACGTCCTGTCGCTCGTCCCAGAGGGCGACGACCTCCGAACGGGCAGACTCCGAAGCCCGACCACCACGCCTCGGCCGCGAGGACATCGGCCGGTGAAAGGTCGGTCAGCAGTTGCGGGGGCATGCCAACCACAGGTTGCCCTCCGGAGCCGCCTAACTTGTATTCGACAGAATCAATTCCATCCAGTCCGGCGATTGATTCTTGCTAACACGGGTTCAAGTCTGTCAAATTGGGAACGTGCCGTGTGCGAACTGGAATGACCATCTCTCTTAATGATCTTAGCCATGGGCTGGGACGATCGCATGGAGTAATCCGATGAACGCAACGGATCAGGTCGCTAATGCCGGCGGAGCCCAGCCGCCGAAACTGCTTGATCGGGTGGTGGCCAAGATGCGTTTATTGCACTACTCGAAACGAACAGAGCGAGCATACGTTGATTGGATCAAGAGGTACATCCCTTTCCACAACAAGAGGCCCCCACGGGAGATGGGGGCGGCGGAAATCGAGGCATTTCTCACGTACCTTGCGGTTGAGGGGAACGTGTCGGCCAGCACTCAAAACCAGGCGTTCTCCGCGCTGCTGTTTCTGTATCAGAAAATCTTGGAGTTCCAGTTACCTGATATTTCAGCCCTGCCGCACCGGCGATCGGAGCGTTTGCCGGTGGTGTTGTCGGTCGCGGAGATGCGAACGGTCCTCTCGGAGTTAGATGGAATTGACCTCTTAATGGCGGAAGTCTTGTACGGCACAGGCATTCGCCGCTGGAATTCGGCGGCGGCGGGTCAAGGATGTTGACCTGGCTCGGAAACAACTGCTGGTGCGTGAGGCCAAGGGCGACAAGGACCGTGCCGTCCCGCTGCCCTCGCGAGTTGAGGCGTCTTCGCGAGCAGATCGAATTGGTGCGACGCCTACATGAGCGAGACCTGCGGGCGAGGCATGGACGGGTGTGGCTACCCAAATGGCTCAAAGCGAAATAGATCGTCTCGATACACTTAGGCCTGGAGGCCGCGCCATCCAAGTGCGGAAAATGATTCCATCGGAAATCGGGAGAGAACCACCATGTCGGAACTGACCCTGGAAAGCCTGGCCCGCCGCCTCGAAGAAGTCGAGCGCCGCCTGAACGAGAAGGAAGCGAGCAGCGCCAAAGATTGGCGTAAGGCCGCCGGCATGTTTACCGGTCGAGAGTTTTCGAAAATCGTCGATGAAGAAGGGCGAAAAATCCGCGAAGCGGATCGGGAACAGGCGCGCCAGGAGTTCGGAGAGTGATCCTTCTGGACACCGATCATTTGACCGTTCTCAAATACACCGATAGCGAGCGCTACGCGCGGCTCCATGGCCGATTGCTCGCCGCGGCCCCGGAACTGATCGGCACCACCATTGTCAATGTTGAGGAACAAATGCGGGGCTGGTTGGCCGCAATCGCCAAAGAACGAACCCTGCTGCGTCAGATCACCACCTATCGCGAACTGACAGATCTGTTCGATTTCTTCGCCAAGTTCAACATCATTTCACTGAGTGCCGAGGCGGTAGACCTTTTCAACGGCTTCCGCAAATCGGGCGTGAAAGTCGGCACCATGGACCTGAAGACGGCCTGCATCGCCATCGCCAATAAGGCCCTATTGCTCACGGCCAATCGGCGAGATTTCGAGAGAGTGCCGGGGCTGCGATTCGAGAATTGGCTCGAATAGCGAACGGGTGAGCATCACATCCGCTTTATCGCCATCGAAGCACACCTTGCTGCCGGAGAGCCGACCCGTACAATAAACCGCGAGGATTTTGCCACCATGGGCGTCACGATTGCTTACCGCGGCCGGCTCGCCGATCTCGCGCGGATCGAGGATTTCGAGGACCGCCTGGTCGACTTCGCGCTCGAGATCGGCGGCCAGGCGCGGATCTGGCGGAGCTGGGCCGACGACAATCCCGAGCGCATGGTCCGCGGCGTCATCCTCGATCTCGCGCCGGGGCACGAATCGACCAGTCTGCTGCTGTCTCCCGAGGGATGGCTGATCGGTTTGATCGATATCCAAGACGCGGAAGAAGGTCGACTCGAGGAACCTCCCTGGTGCTTCGTCAAGACACAGTTCGGACCCAGTCGAAGGCCATGTGGCGATCGTCGAGATGCTCGCGGCCCTCAAGCGCGAATTCCTGCCCGATCTGGAAGTGTCCGATGAAGGGGGCTACTGGGAGACGCGTGACCTTGCCGAGCTGGTCCGAAAACGCTCGCTGACTCAAGGCAGCCATCGACGGTCTGGCCGAGGGGCTCCGGCGCCACGGACTCAGTCGCGAGGCGGCGGAAGATCCCGAGCATCTTGCTCCGGCACATCGAGCGGGTCGCGGAGCAAGTCCACCGAATCTTGCGCCGCCCGGCGGAACATCCCCCAGTCGCGTTTGAGGATGACGACGACTTCGGCGGCGCGGCGGATCCGGAAGCCACGGAAAAGCTGTGGGACGAACTATCGAAGCATAACCGCCGCCAGCAGGAACGGATGCAGCGCGCCATCGAACGAACGGCGGAGCCGTGGTCTCGACGATGAAACCGCGTTCCGGGATGCGCTGCGGGACGTCGTCCCGGACCTCCCCGACGAGGAAACCGAACGATTCGACGAGCCGTGGCGCGACGACGAGCCTCCGCCGTTCGGTGAATCGCTTGCGGACGAGGCTGCGAGGAGGCGCTGGTTTCGGGGAAGCGGACGACGATCCGTTCGAGGCCGAAGAGGAGAACGCCATCCGCTTCTGCAACAGGCAATGGACCTGCTCGTGCGTTTCGATTCGCTCTTTCGTGACGCGGACCCGCGATTGGCTCCTGCGCTGGGCACGCTCTATCAAGGCGCCGGCGACGCGATGGGCGGCCTGGCGCAGGCGCTGTCCCATCGCGACCACGACGCACGAGGATTATGGCCTGCGCGTCGTGCAGCTCAAGCGTGCCCTCCGCGGCGCCGCGTTTGCCCGCGGCGCCCTGTTCCCGCTTCGATCGGCCATGAGCGCGGAACAGTTTGACGAGCTGTTCCGCGACGCTTCAGCAGATGGAGACAGACATTGTTTCCGAGCTGGGCAAGGTTCGATCCGAGCACCGGGGAGACGACTGGTGACAGATTCACGCGATGGATCGCTTGCCTCGGTGCTCTCTTGACACACGAGGGGATCGCATCCATTCGTGTAAATGCGTCGCCTCTGTGGTCGCCGGGGGTGATCGATCGGCGGCCATCGGCCACGACATCTGCCAACCAGGCCAGCGTCACTTCCCGCTTATTAACATGGCACGTTGTTCAGATGTAATATTCATCACGGCTTGCCAGGAGATCCATCCTCTTACGAAAGGTCGCGCAGATGGCCGGTATGGCGGAAGCTGCTCCGATCGCGCCCCTGCATGTCGGAGATCCGGGACACGTGGAATACTTCGACGTGCTCATCGTAGGCGCAGGGCTTTCCGGAATCGGCGCGGCCTATCACCTCCAGACGAAATGTCCGGCCAAAACCTACGCAATTCTGGACGGCCGAAGCGCGATCGGCGGAACCTGGGACCTGTTCCGCTACCCGGGAGTACGTTCCGATTCCGACATGCATACGCTCGGCTACCCCTTTCGTCCCTGGCGAGACAGAAAGGCGATCGCCGACGGTTCGAGCATCCGCAAATACATCGCGGAAACGGCTCAAGAATATGGCATCGACCGCAAGATTCGGTTTGGCCATCAGGTCACGCATGCGTCGTGGTCGTCGCGGGATGCCGCGTGGACGGTTGACGCGACGGGCCCCGAAGGGAAGACCGTCCAGTTCGCCTGCAACTTCCTTTGCATGTGCAGCGGCTACTATGACTACGCCGAGGGTTATATGCCAGGCTGGCCGGGCATGGACCGGTACCAGGGCCGCATCGTGCACCCGCAGAGTTGGCCCGAGGATCTCGACTACGAAGGCAAGCGAATTGTCGTGATCGGCAGTGGCGCGACAGCGGTGACACTCGTGCCGGCATTGGCCAAGGCCGCCGCGCACGTGACCATGCTGCAGCGCTCGCCGACTTACATCGTCGCACGCCCATCGGAGGATGTGGCAGCCAACTGGATCCGCCGATTGCTACCCGAGCGGCTCGCCCTCCGCGTCATCCGCTGGAAGAACGTGCTCCTGGGGATGTACTTCTATAACCTCTCGCGGCGAAGGCCGGACCGGGTAAAACAAGAGATCCTGCGTCTCGTGCGAGAGCAACTCGGCCCCGATTACGATGTCGAAAAGCACTTCACGCCTCGTTACAACCCGTGGGACCAGCGCCTTTGCCTGGTTCCCGACGCCGACTTATTTGTCGCCATCCGGTCGGGCAAGGCGTCGGTCGTCACTGACGAAATCGAGACGTTTACCGAAAGAGGAATACGGCTCAAGTCAGGCGATCTACTGCAAGCGGACATCATCGTGACCGCCACGGGTTTGAAGCTGAAGTGTCTGGGCGGGATGCAGGTGTCGCTCGACGGTACTCCGATCAATCTGGCGGGAAGATTAAGCTACAAAGGAATGATGTTTCGCGGCGTCCCGAACTTCTCCTTCACCCTCGGTTACACCAACGCCTCGTGGACGCTCAAGTGCAATCTGGTGGCCGAATATATCTGCCGCCTGCTGAATCACATGAGCGCGCACGGTTATGATTGCGCCACGCCGGTTGGACGTGAGCCAGCCATCGCGGATAAGCCGGCGCTCAACCTGAATTCTGGCTATATCCGCAGGGGGATCGAGCTTCTTCCAAAACAGGGGTCCGAGAGGCCGTGGAAGTTTCATCAGAACTACGCCCTGGATATGCTCGACCTCAGGTTCAGCGCCGTCGACGACGGCACGATGGAGTTCATTCGTCTCCCGAATGGGCGGCGGATGGTTTCGGCGAGAATGGAGCACCATGCCGCGCATGAACTGTTCATGGCGGTCCATGGCAGACTTCGCAACAGCGAGCGCGGCAAACGAAAGAAATTGGCGTGAGTCTGCCACAGCCCGAGAACATGTCGAAGTAGTCGATCAGTGAAATTGGACAGGAGCGCGATCGACGACCCCGAGCCAAAAATCGTGTGCAGGAGCCAGCACCCGGTGGATGATTCAATTGCCAAGCCACAGATCGGTTGTATTCGGCCTTGAAGGGTCAGCCCGAGGGCCCCACAGAGTTCAAAACAATTCAAGGAGCAGATTTGGGTTCCACATTTTCTGCAATTTCGGGGGCCACGTCTCCTCTCGAGCGGCTTTTTCGATTTGTTGAAAGCTGGGAAACTTCCGATTTCAGCGCCGGGAATTGCTGTCATTTTTTCCCAATCGCGAAATCCGCTACTAAAGTCACAACCCGCACGAGTCGATCAATAGACAGTCCTCCGCTGGCATGGCCTATTCGACCATTCGCTGAGGACGCTCACGAATGAGCCCTGCACGAGCCAGGAGTTGATCGCCTATTGCTTGTTCGGCGGGATTGCCGACAAGCGCAAACTCCTCAAGGACGAGGCGGATGAATCTCTCAGTGAGATTTTCGAACGCAAAGCAGATGAAGCACGTGATTGCGAGAGCGATCGCTTGCAGCATCATGCTGCTGGTTCTGCCGTCCTGTGGAATCCCCCCTCTCCGTCATTCGGAGCCGGGACCAGGCCTGCCGACAGACTTCAATGGAGCGACCAGCCCGGAAAACTCAGCTCAGCTCGGGATCGAAGAGTTTTATAATGATCGAATGCTTACGTATTTGATCGAAAAGGCGCTGTTCGACAATCGGGAGCTGAAGGTCCTGAATGAGGAAGTCCAGATCGCCGGCAACGAGGTTCTGGCGCGGTCAGGGGCGTACCTTCCCTTCGTCAGTGTCGCGGCCGGCGCGGGGCTGAACAGATACAGCCGCTTCACGGAAGAAGGAGCCGGCATACTCGACGACGCGTATCTCCCCGGGAAGCACTTTACCAATCCGTCGGGAAATTTCGGGACGGGCCTCAACCTCACCTGGCAGCTGGACATCTACCGGCAGTTGCGGAATGCCAGGGACGCGGCGGCGCAGCGCTACGTCGCCGCCAGTGAGAAGCGGAACTACTTCGTGACCACTCTGGTCGCAGAGATTGCCGAGAATTTTTACAGGCTGATGGGGCTCGACAAACGGCTTGAGAATCTGGATCAAATCATCGAGCTTCAGAAGCGAAGCCTCGAGATCGCCAAGGCCAGGAAGGAAGCAGCCCGCAGCACCGAGCTGGGTGTCCTGCGTTTCCAGGCCGAGCTTCAAAGGAACTACAGCGAAAAGCTGATCATTAATCAGTCGATCATCCAGGGCGAAAACCGGATCAACTTCCTCGTCAATCGCTACCCGCAGCGTGTCGAACGCGATTCTTCGGGATTCTACGATCTGAAAATTCACCCGCTGAGCGTAGGAGTGCCCTCGCAGTTGCTCCAGAACCGACCCGATATCCGCCAAGCCGAGCGCGAGCTGGCGGCTGCCGGGCTCGACGTGAAGGTCGCCCGGGTCAACTTCTTTCCTCAGCTGGTGATCAACGGCGGCGTTGGCCTCGCAGTCCTTCATCCTCAATCATCTGTTCGAGCCGAATGCCGTGATTGGCGATATCGCCGGTGGCCTGGTCGGGCCGTTGGTCAACAGGAGAGCGATCAGGGCCCAGTACCTCACCGCGAACGCCAGGCAATTGCAGGCCATCTACAACTACCAGCGCGTCATCCTCGAGGCCTTCACCCAGGTTATCAACCGCGTGACCATGGTGGAGAACTACAGCAAGAGCATCGAGATCAAGAAGCAGCAGTTGAAAACGCTCGAGGACGCAGTCGAATTCGCCAACGATCTTTTTCAGAATGCCCGCATCGAATACATCGACGTGCTATTCGCCCAGCGTGACCTCAGGGATGCGAGAGTGGTCATGATCGACACCAAGACGGAGCAACTGGCTGCCATCGTAAACACCTATCAAGCCCTCGGCGGCGGTGTGTTGACGATTTCAACTCCGGCAGACTTTCACGGTCAATTCCCGTACATCCACACGGTCCGCAGCGGCGAGAACTTCTGGACGATCTCGCTGCTCTACTACAGGTCGAGCCGGTATGGCAAGGCCCTCTGGGCGGCCAACAAGAATGCCGTCCCCGCCTTCGACCGCCTGACCGTCGGCGACAAGATCATCATCCCTCCGGTCGATCAGCTCGACCCGGCCCTGATCGAGGAGGTCCCCGCGCCTGCCCCGCCCGTCCCCGAGACGGTGCCCGTCGCCGAACCGGCGACCCTCCCCGCCCCCCGCCCGCGCCACCACCCGCAGGCATGCCTGGCCCGTTCGGCCAGGAGGAGACCGAAGACCCCGCCGTCAAAGCCACCGGCGGCACCAACCCCCCCGCGGCCTCGCCGAAGCCGGCGACGACGGGGAAGTGACCGGCCGGTCGCGCCACGGCATGAAGCGCCTGGCCGCGTTCGGCCAGCCGGCGACGGCCGAGGCGCCGGCCGCCGAAGCCGCCGGCGGCATCGACCTTCGCGTGGCCTGGCCGCACATGGGCGTGGTTACTCAGGAATGTCCACCCGGACCGTTTGCCATGTTTCGAACAACCATGCGCCGTCTCTTGACTTCCGTCGATAGCGAAGCTATAAATTTTACGACTTGGATGTCGTGTATTGTTTGTCCGGAATTTGGGGTTCCCTCGCACGTCGAAACAGAGTATATAGTGCGAGGCCGTGGGCTTCACCCGGCCAGCCGGAGAATTCGCGAAGCGATCTGGTAGAAAGCCATCTCGCCGGACGCCGGCGAGCGAGCCTCGAATCACGACGTTCGAGAAGCGAGGGGCCATGCCCGACCGTAAAAGCCTCGTCTCCACGCTCTGGCTCACATCCTCGCTGGCGCTGCTGGCGTCGGTGCTGGTTGCGCCGATCCGGACGTCGGGGTTCGTCTCCGTCTCGTCCCGGCCCGATTGCCTCCGCCGCAATTTCGCCCTACCCCCGGGCCAACCTACGACCCGCCTCAGCGCAGCGATGGCCACCGACGCCGTCCTGGAGGTGGATGCCCTTCCTTCCGAGAATGAAGAGCAGGATCGGGCCGATGCTCTGGACGAGCCTCGAGTTTCCTTCCTGATCCCTTGTTCCTTCCGCAAGGTCCCCGATCGCCAGTTGATCGCCCCCCGCTCGATCCTCTCCCTCTACCCCCTCCGCTGTTGATCGTCCGCTGATGGACCCCTGATTACCGGCTGATGTGTCGCCGGTCCTTCACGCGTCGTCCAGGCCCCGGCCTGGGGGATGGCGTGCAATCGACGTCGCCGACTCGGCCAAACCGTGCCTCGCCAATGCCCAGGTCTTGGGCTCGACGTCCCTCGTGGTCGTCGGTTCGGCGTGACCCGGACGCCGACGTCCGCGATCGATCGACGACGACCTGGTCGGGAGATCATCCCGCACGCCTTCCGACGCCACCTCGCCCCCTCTGGCGTCGAACCGAGTCGGATCGCCGTCCGTACTCGAATCCCTCCAATCCACACCGCGTTTCCTTGCCCAAGGGATCGGGACAGAGTCGAGTCGAGAAGAGTCGAACAGGAGCCCTGCAATGAATCCGGTTGCTGAGTCCAGCATGGTCAATGAGACGTTGGTCGATCATCGATCGAGGGAGCTCAACGGCTCGCCCATCGACCAAGGTCTCATTGAACATGCTGGAGCCAATAAGTCCGTCATGGGACGGCTGGTGAAAACCTTGATGCTGGTCGCCGCCCTGTTCGGCGGCGCGATCTTCGGCCTGTACAAGATGCGTGTGGACATCCCGGCGCTGAACACTTCCAAGATTTACGCGCATCTTGATTCCCTGAGCGTGCGCGTCGAGCAGATGAAAGGCGTACATCGTCGGCCAGTATGAGTCGTATTTTCACAAGCACGAGGAGGAGGCCCACCAGGAGGAACAACAAGATCATGGTCACCAGCCCGATGGCAAAGGACGTCATCATCACCCAGCAATATGTCTGCCAGATCCACTCGCGGCGACACATCGAGGTCTGTGCACTGGAGGACGGGTATCTCAAGGCCATCCGAGTCAAGGAAGGCCAGGCGGTGAAAGAGGGCGAGGTGATGTTCGAGATCATGCCAATTCTTTACAAGGCAAAGTGGGACGCCGAGGTGGCCGAGAGAGACCTCGCGCAACTGGAGTTGGATTACACCAAGACGTTGGCCAACAAAAAAGGTGTCTCTGCAGAATGAGGTGGCACTGTTCAAGGCCAAACTGGCAAAGGCCCAGGCCAAGGTGGAGCTGGCGGAGGCCGAATTGAACTTTACCAAGGTCAAAGCACCTTTCGACGGCATCGTCGACCGCCTGCACGAGCAGTCGGCAGCCTGATCAAGGAGGGGGACATCCTCACGACCTTGTCCGATAACAGCGTGATGTGGGTTTATTTCAACGTACCCGAGAAGCAATACCTCGAATACATGGCCAACTCGGAAGCAGCATGAGGCGGAGGACAGAAATCGAACTCGATGCTGGCGAACCACGACAAGTTCCCGCAGCCCGGCAAGATCGGCTTGACGATCGAGGGCCAATTCAACAACGAGACCGGGAACATCGCCTTCCGGGCGGATTTTCCGAACCCGGACGGCCTGCTGCGTCACGGTCAGACCGGCACCATCCTGATCCACCGAACGCTCAAGAATGCTCTCGTCATCCCACAGCGGGCGACGTTCGAGCTCCTCGACAAGCGATACGTTTGGGTCGTCGGCGAGGATGACGTGGCGCATCAGAGGCTGATCACCATCAAGCACGAACTGGACGACATTTTTGTCATCAAGAGCGGACTTGACGTGAGAGACAAGATCGTTCTCGAAGGGGTTCGGCAGGTTGAGGAAGGCGAAAAGGTGGAATACGAGTTTCGTAAGCCGGAAGAGGCCCTCAAGAACCAAAAATTCCACGCGGAATAGCAACCGCTCACCGACATTCTCGACACCGAACACAACGAGATTGTTCCCGAACCATGTTCACGAAAATCCTCCATCGGCCGGCATTCGCGATCGTCATCTCAATCATCCTCTTGTTCCTGGGGGTGCTGGGGATCAAGACCCTTCCGATCGC
The DNA here is from genome assembly GCA_963720335.1 of uncultured Planctomycetota bacterium. Classification (GTDB taxonomy): domain Bacteria; phylum Planctomycetota; class Planctomycetia; order Isosphaerales; family Isosphaeraceae; genus CAVRFS01. The sequence continues at coordinate 60,568 of CAVRFS010000089.1, forward strand.
ACAGTTCCCCGACATCGCGCCGCCGACCGTCATGGTTTCCATTTCTTATCCCGGCGCCAGCGCCAATGTCCTGGTCGAATCGGTTCTGATTCCGTTGGAGCAATCCATCAACGGCGTTCAGAACATGCGTTTCATTACCTCCTCCGCCACCAGTGCCGGCGAGGCGGCGATCATCATCTACTTCGAGCCGGGCACGGACCCAAACATCAATGTCGTGAACGTGCAAAACCGGGTCAACATCGTGCTGTTCCAGCTCCCGCCCCTGGTGGGGCGCGAGGGGATCCTCGTCAGCCAGGTCGTGCCGAGCATGCTGATGTACGTGAACATTTACAGCACGGATCCCAACGCCGACCAGAAAGACCTTTTCAACTTTGCCAACGTCTACGTCATGCCCCGGCTCAAGCGGATCAAAGGCATGGGCATCCCCAGGAATCTCGGCAACCGCATCTTTGCGATGCGGGTTTGGCTGAATCCCGACCGCATGCGCGCCTACAACGTGTCCTCCGAGGATGTCATGAAGGCTCTGTCGGAACAGAGCATGATTGGTTCGCCCGGACGACTCGGCCAGGCCACAGGGAAGACGTCGCAATCAAAAGAGTACGTGCTGACCTATATCGGGCGCTACAACAAGCCAGAGCAGTATGCAAACATCATTTTAAAAGCAAATCCCGATGGGGAGATCCTGCGGCTCAAGGACGTTGGCGAGGTGGAGTTGGGTCCCCAGTTCTTCGATATTTACTCGGACATCAACGGGCATCCCGCGGCGTCCATCGTTCTCAAGCAGGCTCCCGGCTCCAACGCCGCCGAGGTCATCGAGGAAATCAAGACGGAACTCGAGCAGATCAAGAAGGAATCATTCCCTCCCGGGATGGACTACGAATTCGCCTACGACGTCTCCAAATTTCTGGACGCCTCGATCGAAAAGGTGCTGCACACCCTGCTCGAGGCGTTTATTTTGGTGTCTCTCGTGGTCTACATGTTCCTCGGGGATTTACGATCCACGCTGATCCCGACACTCGCGGTTCCGGTGTCGCTGGTCGGGACCTTCTTTGTCTTGCGGTTGATGGGCCTCTCGATCAACCTGATCACACTCTTCGCAATGGTTCTCGCGATTGGTGTCGTGGTGGACGATGCGATCGTGGTGGTCGAGGCGGTGCATGCCAAGATGGCCCAGAAGCACTTATCGCCCTACCGGGCGACCATGGAGGTCGTGCACGAGATCTCAGGCGCGATCATTGCCATCACCCTGGTGATGACGTCCGTCTTCGTTCCGGTGACGTTCATTCCCGGGGCGGTCGGCACCTTCTACCGCCAGTTTGGGATCACGATGGCCACGTCCATCATTCTGTCCGGTCTGGTGGCCCTGACGCTGACGCCCGTACTCTGTGCGATGATTCTCAAGCCCCACAGCCACACCGGCACTGACTCCCACACGAGCGACACACCGAGCACGCATGACTCCCACACGAGCAACGTGGAAAGGCCGCGCGGACTGGGAGTCAAGCTGCTTTTTGCGCTGGGAGGGTTGCTGGTCTTGGGCGGAATAACGTATCTGGCGTATGAGTTGTGGGGGCCGGTTGGCTTCCTGCTCATTCTTCTGCCGTTCGTGCGGGGTCCTTTTGACCGCGCCGTCGAGAAGGTCACGGGCGGTTATGCCGCGATCGTGCGGCGGATCGCCACGCGCCGCACGCTGACCATGGCCGTCGTCGGGGGCTTTGCCGCCGGTATCGTTGTTGTCAACACGCAGCTCGCGACGGGTTTTATCCCGGGCGAGGACCAGGGCATCATCTACGCCGTCCTCCAGACGCCTCCAGGCTCCACGCTCGAGTACACCAACGCCAAATCCCAGGAGCTCGAGAAGATCGCCAAGGAGATCGAGGAAGTCACCTCCGTCACCTCGTTGGCCGGTTATGAAGTTCTGACCGAAGGCCGCGGCTCGAACTCGGGAACCTGTATCATCAACCTGAAAACCTGGTCCGACCGCAAGCGAACCGCACGCCAGATCATTGTGGATCTCGAAGAAAAATGCCGCCGGATGAGCAACGTGAAGCTCGAGTTCTTTGAACCGCCCGCGGTTCCCGGCTTTGGCACCGCCGGGGGTATCTCCATGCTCGTCCTCGACAAGACGTTCTCCGCCGATTACCAGCGGCTCGGAGAAGTGACCGACAAGTTCATGGCCGCCCTGAAAAAGCGTAAGGAGGTGACGAACCTGTTCACCTTCTACGCCGCCAACTACCCGCAGTACGAGCTGATCATCAACAACGACGTGGCCATGCAGAAGGGCGTGTCGATCAAGGCAGCGATGGACAACCTCAACATCCTCATTGGCAGCACCTGGGAGCAGGGATTCATTCGCTTCAACCAGTTCTACAAGGTCTTCGTCCAGGCCCGGCCGGAGTTCCGGCGCTACCCAGAGGATCTGGACAACCTGTTCGTCAAGAACGACAAAGGGGAAATGGTCCCCTACTCCGCGTTCATGACGATCAAGAAGAAGCAGGGTTTGAATGAGATCACCCGGTATAACCTGTACACCTCCGCCGCCATTCAATGCGCGCCGGCTGCTGGCTACAGCACCGGTCAAGCCATCCAGGCGATCAAGGAGGTCGGCGCCGAGACGCTGCCTCGCGGTTTCGACGTCGGCTGGTCGGGTCTCGCTTACGACGAGTCAAGAAAGGGGAACGAGGCCGTTTATATCTTCCTCATCGTCGTCGCCTTCGTCTATCTGGTGCTGGTCGGGCAATACGAGAGCTTTATCCTGCCGCTGGCCGTGATCCTGTCGCTGCCGGTCGGGCTTTTCGGTTCCTTCTTCTTCCTGCAGGCCATGGGTTTGGCTAACGACGTGTACGCCCAGATTGGTCTGGTCATGCTGGTCGGTCTGCTCGGCAAGAACGCGATCTTGATCGTGGAATTCGCGGTCCAACGGCGGCTGGAGGGCGTGTCTCTCCAGGAGGCGGCCGTCGAAGGCGCAAAACTGCGCTTCCGGCCGATTCAGATGACCTCCTTCGCCTTCATCGCTGGTCTCCTTCCGTTGGTCGTGGCCACCGGCGCCGGGGCGATCGGGAACCGAACCATCGGCACCACGGGAGCCGGCGGCATGCTCGTCGGCACGGTCATCGGAGTCTTGGTCATTCCCGGCCTTTATTATTTATTCGGCCAGCTTGACGGCGGGCGCAAACTCCTCAAGGACGAGACGCATCAACCTCTCAGCGAGAGGCTCATACACGGACACCAAGACGAACACGAACACGAGTCATGAAAAGCACCTCGCTGGAAACGGGGTCGGTAACGTTGCCGGAACGGCCCGAAGTGGCGCTTCGCACAGCGGTTCCCGACCCCTTTCCAGCCTCTGGCGTCTCCCTCGCGGTGGCTCAACGATTGATGCGTCACAAGGACCCGTAAGCGACCAGCAACGTGTACACCGACGTCCAGGTGTCCGACATGCAGGCGGCGGCCAAGGCGCTGTCGGTGGTCGCTCCCAAAGTCGTTGCTAAAGTAGTTGTTACTCGCGGCTCTCTAGTTCAATTCCAGTGAGCTGATGTCAACTCGAACCAGGTTGAAGAGCGATTCGAGGGCCCGACGTAAGTCGGTAGGGCGCATGAAAAAACCCCGATTTCTCGGGGTTTTCGCTCAAACTGGGGATCTAGGATTCGAACCTAGACTAAGTGATCCAGAGTCACTCGTGCTACCGTTACACCAATCCCCAAAAAAATCGAGCCTCGCTCTGGACGTTGAGCAGTCTTGGGCATCTTAAGGGTTGTCGTTATTCTTTTCAAGATGGGCAGGCTTGCTCGATGAACCGATGAACCGATAGAGAGGAGAGAAGATGGCAATGTCAGTCGCTGGATGTACTTGACGAGCCTTTGGGTCCTCTCTCTCTCGACATCGAATTGAAGGGGTCGTACGATGGGACACGTTGAAACATGCCGAATTGTGGCGTTTCCGCTTTTTTTACTGGTCTCAGGAGGGCTGAGAGATGTCGGAATCATCGTTCAATTCCCTGGATCGAAGAGAGTTTCTCCAGGCCGGCGTGGCGGCGACCGCCGTCGCCGCGAGCCTAACCGGATCCGCCTCGGCCCTCGCGGCCGACGACAAGCCGAACCAGAATAAACCGGTGCTTCCCAAACGAGTTTTGGGCAAGACGGGCGCCGAGGTGACGCTGCTCACCCAGGGGACCGTCGGGCAGCCCGAGGCCCTGGATCGGCTGCTTCGACTCGCGTATCGAGAAGGTGTCCGCTACTACGACACGGCCGAAGGCTACGCGAATGCCGAGACGGTCTTTCACAAGTGGTTCGAAGCCGTCCCCGAGGTTCGCAAGACCATATTCCTCGCGACGAAGAGCCACGTCGGTACGCCCCGCGACATGCTCAAGAAAGTCGATCAACGCCTCGCAAGGCTGGGCACTGATTACATCGATCTGCTCTTCTTCCACGGATTGAGCACCGGCCAGGCCAAATGGCCAAAGAGCAAGGAGATGAAAGAGGCCATCGAGGCGATCAAGAAGACGGGCAAGGTCAAGTTTGTCGGTTTCTCAACCCATGATCCCGCGATCGCCCAGCAATTGCAGGCGGCCGCCGAGGGTGGGTTTGTCGACGTGATCATGCTCAAGTTCAATCCTTGGCTCGAAAAAGATTCGGCGCTCAACAAAGCACTCGACGCCTGCCACAAGGCCAACATCGGCCTCGTATCGATGAAGCAGATCAATGGTCAGGCTACGCGAGTGACCCAAGACCGAGTGCCGACGCTAAAGGCTCGCGGTCTGAGCCCGGTCCAAGGCCTGTTACACGCGATTTGGACCGACGAGCGGTTCTCCAGCTCGTGCGTCACGATGCGCAACAACAACCAGACGGCCGAGAACGCTGATGCCGCGCAACAGTTCGAACCACTCAAGACTGCCGAGCTCGACGAGCTGCGCGAGGCGGTGTTGGCGGCGGGGCCGACACTTTGTCCCAATTGCGATGGCAGTTGCTCGCTCGCCGCAGGAACCAAGGCTCGCCTTGGCGACCTGACGAGGATCTACACCTACCACGAGGTAAACGGCATCCGCCAGCACGCCCGCGAATGCTACAACGAGCTCACCGCCGAGGAGCGGGACTGGCAAGGCGCCGACCTTCAGGCCGCCCGGGAAGCTTGCCACAACAAGCTCGATTTCGCCAAGTTGCTACCCGAAGTCGACCGGCTGTTGAGCTGACGAATCTACGTCGTTCGGCGCGGGTCGGAATACCCGCGCCGAACACGGTATGGGTGTATCAGCGAAGTCCCTGTGAAAGCCTACGGTCGCGAGTGTGGGTTTTCGGCGTTGTCGACGGACATGGCCATGGCCGCCGACTTGAGCGTGCGTCGGCCGGCTCGATCATTGCCACGTCGGCGCGGCGGGGGTGAAGCATCCATTGCCTCGGAAATCGCGATTCGCTCGGCCGGTCTTCCTGTCAGTAACCGGCGGACTTCCTCCACGGGCAGGAACGAAGCACAGCCGATCAGCATGACCAGCCCGAACGTCCACATTCCCAGGAAAGCCCCGATCCCGATGTGAAGCGCGACGGCACCGGCCAATACGATGGCCGCCATAGCGGCTTCCAGATCAACACGCAGAAGGAGATCTCCCAGAGGACGGACACGTGCGTCATGAGGTTGACCAGCCACGGGTGCCACGCCAGCCAGGTCATGTCGAACGACTGATACTCCAAATTCGCGAACGCTCGCCACATCGCGTCGCCGGTCCACCATGACGGGCCTTGAAGCTTAGAAACGCCCGCGAAGAAGTAGATGACGCACATGTGCACCTGAATCAGCCGCAAGGCCAGGTTTGCCGATGCGCTCGGTGTCGGCGGCGGCAGGTCGGATCCGAGTCGCCGCGGCGCCAGCCAGCGGTCCAGCGACAGCGCCTGGCCACTCGGTCCGACGGTCAAGTACAGGGTCAGCAGAAGATTGATCTGATCCAGCCCGAACAGCGCGGCGGGAACTCGGTTCGCGAACGAGATCACCACACAGAGCGACAGGAATGAGGTCACTCGCGTCCACAGGCCGATCGTGAACAGCGTCAGTATCAGCATGGAAACGGCATACGCTGGCCACATCGCCCGGTCCGGCACCCACCACCAGAATGATAGCGCGGCTTGATCGAGCTGGATCGGTCGCACCAGGCGAGGCCGCAGCCAACTCGCGGGCCCGAAAAAGTCGTTGAGCGCCAGGCCCCATACGGCATGCGTGTACAGGAGCATCAGACCGGTCAGCACCCGGATCAAACCCAGCAACGTCGGATCAGCCGGCGTGTGCCAGAAAGCGTTCCAACCCTCGGCCACCGATCGAACCACGTTTCGCAGGTAATGAGTGACTGGACTCAACGCGCCCCGCATTGGAAGACCCCTAATGGTTCGTCTTGATAACTGCCTGGATCATCCAGTCGAACACCGTTGCGGACCATCTCCATCGTGGGGAGATGATGGATCTGTCCTGTGAGCGTAACCTGCTTCGCGCCATACTTCTGGCAGAGATGTTCCGCGTAGGAACCGACCCACTCTTGTTCAAGTTGCTCTGGCACGTCCCTCATATGTTCCGTCAGCATGAAGTGCCGATGATAGAGCAGGCGGGGCACGATCTGGAAATTGGGAATCCGGCCGCGGACCACCGTTCCATCCGGGCGTTCTGCGGCGTAAGCCAGCAGCGTGCTCGCGCTCGGCTCGGGTGCGAAGAAGTGGTACCCGTGGTTGAGAAACAGCAGCTCGAGATACGGCTGGAACAGACCCCATGTCGATTGGATCAAGCTGGAGGAGGGGCTGACCGACGCCGGAGCAATCACGACCGCCGCGAGGTGGTAGACAAGCCACGCATTCACGGCCCAGCGGAGCAAACGGTGGCGAGCTCCAGGTATTGCCGGCGTGGTTCCGAGTGTTGGGTTTTCATGCATCGCACGAGAGCTCACGCCAAGACCTCCTGCACAATGACAGGCAGAGAACAAAAAAAACAACGGGAAAGACAGGTCCATCCGTCCTTCCCTTTGAGGCCACGCGAAGGGGCGGCGACCCGGCGTAGGACAGGGCCGCCGCTTGTCCTTGTGAGCAAAACCTTAACGGCTGGCGACGGTTGCCACCGTCGAGACCAGCTCATTCGGATTCTGCCCATCCGATTGAACCGAAACCGCGATCTCCTGGCCAGCCGTGACGACCGCTTGAGTCGTCTTCGACACGGTCTGGCCGTTCCGCACGACATCAACTCGCACGTTATAGACGTGCTGGCTGCCCACTGGCAGCTCCGGACTTACGAACCGGCGCTGCGTACCTTCCAGGGGCATCAACTGGTCCTGGAGATAGACCTTGGCGTCGGCGGGTACATTGATGTTGAGATATGCGACGGCCGCGCTAATGCTGGGAGCGGGCGTGATCACGTCCGTGTTCTGCACGGTCTGAGTGGTCGGGACAACCGAGCCACTGTTGTAGCTCAAGCCGTACGAGCCGCCCATAGAACCGCCGCTCGAACCGTACCCACCACCGCTGGAACCATGGCTGAACGTCGAGCCGTGTGAGCTGCCACCGCTGGAGCCGTGGCTGAACATCGAGCCGTGCTTGCTACCGCCGCTTGAGCCGCCGCCACTGGAACCATGGCTGAACAACGAGCCGTGTGAGCTACCGCCGCTCGAACCGTGGCTGAACATCGAGCCGTGCTTGCTACCGCCGCTTGAGCCGCCGCCACTGGAGCCGTGGCTGAACAACGACCCGTGCTTGCTACCGCCGCTGGAGCCGCCGCCGCTGGAGCCGTGGCTGAACAGCGACCCGTGTGAGCTGCCGCCGCTGGAGCCGTGGCTGAACAACGAGCCGTGCTTGCTACCGCCGCTTGAGCCGCCGCCACTGGAACCGTGGCTGAACAACCCGGCGAATAAATTGTGGCCGCCGCCGCTTGAGCCATGCGAGCTGCCGCCACTTGAACCGCCTGAACTACCCCCCCCGCTTGAACCCCACGATTGCGCAAATGCTGAGCCCGGTCCGGCGAAAATCAAGGCCAAAGCACCCAGCGATGCCCCCGCGAATGTCGACCAGCTAAGTCTGTGCATCTGAATTCCTCACCTGTTGCAGATTGCTCTTGGAAAAAGACTCTCGAACACGCTTTGCAGACGTCTCTTGCTGCCAATGATCGATTTCTCCGAGCCTTATCCTCCTTTCACTCACTTGGTTTCGTCGGCTCGTTCGTCCCGCATCGATCGAACGCGAGTTTCTTGCCCTGGGACGCCGGCATGCCGCCTGAGAAACCAACCAAATCGCAAGGATTACGAATGTGGATCAGCAACAGCAATCCCTCGCGCAGGATCGCTCTCGCTTTGCACGTAAGTCTGAGTACTTTACAAATTTTGCTCTGAATGAGAATACTGGGTATTCTGGACTAAGTCAAACGATCGCGGAGAGTTTTACAACAATTTGAGCGACTACTAAAGCGTCTTGTCGAGAAGGCTGCTCGCAGCGCGAGTTCGTTGAGGATCGGACCGCGAACCGCAGAGAGGCCGCGCACCGTCATCGTGCCACTTGATCCGACCGTCTACTACCCAACAGCACCATTCCTCGATAGGTTAGGGTCGAATGCGATGGCCGGGCTTCATCGTCGATCCTTCATCATTTCAAACGCGAGCTGGGCGGGACTCCAAACCATGAGCCGGACGGGACCGTTGATCCGAAGCATCGCCGACACAGCGCGATGGGCCGCGGTCTTTCGCGCACGAAACCGAGCGGCCGGATGCACTGTTTCGCGACCCCCTGGCGGGAAGGCTGGCCGGCGAGCTCGGGCAGCGGATCGCCGACGAGGTCCCCGGGGGCAACAGCCACTCGTGGGCTTGGGTATTGCGAACGTATTTGTTCGATCAATTCATCTCACAGCAGATCGAGCAGGGCGCCGATATGGTCGTCAACCTGGCCGCCGGTCTCGACGCGAGGCCATACCGGATGACCCTTCCTCCGTCACTCCAATGGGTCGAAGTGGACCTGTCGGAAGTGATCGACTACAAGGAGAACGTCATCGGCGACGAAAAACCGTCGTGTACGCTCAAGCGTATTCGTATGGATCTGGCGGATCAGAACGCTCGCCGCGACTTGTTCGACCGTCTGGGTCACGGCTCCAGAAAGCGCTGATCATCACCGAGGGGATCGTCATTTATCTGTCGCCCGAGGAGGTTGGCACGCTGGCTGACGATCTGGCAAGACCGGCTAGCTTTCAATCTTGGGTTGTGGAATTGTCCTCACCCGGTCTGCTCAAAATCCTTCAGAAACAGCTAGGCCCGGGTTTGAGCGAGTCGGGAGCGTCGTTCAAGTTTGGCCCGCAGCAGGGGCCGGCCTTCTTCATGCAGTACGGCTGGAAGCCCGCCCAAATCCGTTCCATGCTCAAATCGGCTGCTCAGATGAAACGGTTGTCTCCCTGGATGTGGCTCTTGTCACTCCTGCCTGAATCGACGGGCCGTCAGGGATCGCGGCCGTGGTCGGGTGTCACCTTGCTGTCGAGAACCTGACAGGAGGAGCCCGGCGCGGCGATTGGTGTACGTACGCCAATCCCGACGCCCAAACTGTCGCTGCGGAATCGCGCCGAACGCGAGATGCCGATCAGGAAAACTCGCTGGAAATCAACGGTTATCCGCGAAATTCAACCATCGCGAGGTCGACCACGCCATCCCAAAAAACCGTCAATCTCAAATCGAAGATTTTTCTCCCGTCCCGACCATTCATGCGCCACACTTCCTTGTTCGAGTTCTCCGGCATTTCATGGAGGATGGACTGATGAAGCGCGTTGTTTGGATGACCTGCGTCGGTCTCACCTTGGCCAGCTTCTCTGGTTGCCACCTTTGCAAAAAGAAACATCTCAGACAAGCCTCTTTGATTGACGGCGGATCTTGCGAATGCGGCCCTGCGATTCCCTCGTCCTACGAAGGGATTCCCACCGCCGAACCGGGTGTCATGGTCGCACCAGCACCGATACCTTACAGTGGTCCGTGCCCGCACTCAGAAGAAACCGTGACTGCTTCGCTCACTCAATGGTCATTGGTCATTGGTCAAGACAGCGCAGTTTCACTAATGACTAATGACCAGAGAGCGAAGCGACCCGTTCGAGAATCAGAACTCAGAAGCCGCAACGGCGAGTCCCTCGTCCTCGGTGACTTCGCGCTCATGCGTTGACGAATGCAAGAGTGTGGCTTGCACAGTTCTGGAAGCCAGAGGGCACAGACCAATGTGCCGACCGCCAGGAGGGTCATTTGCAGATAAATGTGCTTCAGCGTCAGACCCAGGTTCAACTGGACGGCCGCAAGGTGAGTGGCCGAAAGCAGCTTATGGGTTTCCGGCCTGAGCGCGGCGGCGACGTCGATTCCTGACGCTCCGGAGACAGCCAGGCGACGAGTGAGCTCCCAACCGAGAGTCGCGCCGAGAAGACCGACGCCGAGCGCGCCGCCGATCGTGCGGAGAAACGTGACCGCACCAGTCGCCACTCCCCGCTGTCCCCAGTTCACCGCGTGTTGCACGGCGAGGATAAAGCTGAGCGAGGTCGGCCCAAACCCGAGGCCACAAACCGCTAGTCCGACCATGAAACAGAGCACGCGACCATTCCGGAAAGGTTGTGCCAACCACCAGACCGAGCGTCCCCAGGGCCACCAAGGCCGAGCCGACCATGCCGCCGCGACGGAAACCATAGTGCACGACCGCCTTCGCGGCCAGGGCCACGCTGACCGCCCAGGCGAGGAAAAGCGGCATGAGCGCCCTCCGCCGAGGGTCGCATTCCCCCCGCGCACGCCTTGAATATAAAGCGGCACGTAGGTTTCAAGTCCGAACAGGATGCCGCCGACAAGAAAACTGCCGATCAGCGACGCCGCGATCACGGGCCGAGTCATCAGGTCCATCGGCAGGATCGGGTCGGCGGCGTGGTGCTCGCGAATCACGAAGGCAGAAGAGAATCGCGACCGGGCACCCAGCAGAGCCAGGTCGACCGGCCAACTGAGCCGCGAGCCGTCCAGCACAACCCACAACAATGTGGACATCCCCAAAGTCAATAAGACTGCCCCAGACCAATCGATCGGCGCGACCGTCCGCTCGACCGAAGGCTCTGTCACGTAAAAGATTAGCATCCCGATCGCCAGGACAGCGAACGGGACGCTTACCAGGAAAACCCACCGCCAGCCCAGATGATCGGTCAGATATCCCCCGATCAGCGGGCCAGCCACACTTGATAATCCCCAGACCGCGCTGAAGAGCCCCTGAACGCTGCCCGCTCCGATAGCGTGAACAAGTCCCCCAGCATCGTCAACACGATCGGCCCGACGGCGCCGGCGCCCAACCCTTGAATGCTCCGCATCGCGATCAACTGTCCCATGCTCATCGAAGTCCCGGACAGAATCGAGCCCAGACTAAAGAGCGTAAGTCCAAAGATCAAAACGCGCTTGCGACCGAACATGTCGGCTAGCTTGCCGTAAATGGGCGTACTGACGGTCGCGGCAAGCAGAAAAGCCGAAATCACCCAGGGATAGATTTCGAACCCCTTGAGCTGGGCGATGATTGTGGGCATGGCCGGAGAAACGACCAGTTGCTCCATCGCGGTTACCATCATTGCGACCAGGAGGGCCGCGGTTACCTTCCGCCGGCCCGTCAAGCGCCGATGGACTCGCCTTTTTGTCGTCCTGTTCCAGACCAACCTCGACGTCTACACTCGAATTCCCCATGTCCCCAAGTTCCTCAACGGTTTTTGGCAGCGAATCTTTGACTGAGTCATTGTACCGAGGTCGCCAAGTCGGACACGAACGATGACAAGTTGGCTCGCCCGCCGAGACGACTCTCGAAAAACGATCACGACTGGCGTATCGTGATCGAATCGGTCACCGTCATTTCAGTTTCGAAGAGCGTCTCAATCGGAAGCGGAAGGAACACACCATGAGTCAAATCAGGCAAGGTCAAGATCAACCGGGGCGAAGCTCTCGCCGAGAGATGCTTCAGCGAGACCACGGGTGCGGCCATGCTCGGCTTGACCGCACTGGGGAGCAAGGCCATGGCCCAGGACAGTCCATCCAGCGACCGTGCCGTCAAGAACGGCCGGATCAAACAATCGATCGTCTACTGGTGCTTCGAAAAGTACTGGGACATGGAGCAGGCCGCCAAGATCGCCAAGCAGCTCGGCTGCGACAGCATCGAGCTGATGGCCCCCAAGTTCTTCCCCGTGCTCAAGCAGCATGGGCTATCCTGTGCGATCGGGACGATCGACATGAGCCCGGACCCGCCGTTCGTCAAGGGATTCAACAACCCCAAGTACCGCGAGCAAGTGATCAAGGCGACCCGCGACGCCATCGACGCCTGCGCGAGTTTGGATACAAGAACGTCATCTGCTTCACCGGCATGCGAGAGGGAATCCCCGACGACGTCGGGCCAACAACTGCGTCGAGGGATTCAAGCAGATCGTCGGCCACGCCGAGAAGAAAGGGGTCACCCTCTGCCTGGAGATGCTCAACTCCCGGGTCAACTCGCACCCCATGAAGGGGCATCCCGGCTATCAAGGAGACCACACCGACTACTGCATCGACATCATCAAGCGAGTCAGCTCGCCCAGCTTGAAATTGTTGTTTGACATCTATCACGTCCAGATCATGGACGGCGACATCATCAGCCGGATTCGCCAGCATCACGAATTCATCGCCCACGTCCACACCGCGGGCAACCCCGGCCGCGGCGAGCTCGACAACAAGCAGGAAATCAACTACCAGCCGATCATGGAAGCTCTGATCGAAATCGGCTACCACGGACACGTCGGCCAGGAGTTCATCCCCACCGCGACCCGCTCGTCGGCTTGCGGGAAGCCGTGGCGCTTTGCGACGTATGATCAAGCTGGTCTCCGTGGCCCCGCGTGGTCAAGCCGGCGGTGAGTGCGGTCCGTTGGGAGACCATCGGGTGATCAGGCCCCGGATTTCGATCTCTGAATTCATGGTCCTCACGGTCGTCTGCACTCTGCCGATGGCTTCTCTCGATCGTTGCCAGCGACGGCTGGGTCGAGACGACCCGCCTACCTGACCGTCGCGGTTCTGGCCGCAGCCACCTACCTGCTGTGCTTCCGGAGCGGCGAAGAGGGGGTATGGTGGTTCGGGTTCTCGCGGCTCGCTGGCTGGGCTTTCTTTGCATTGCTCATCGATTCGATTGTGTGGAATGCCCTCGCCACCGCAAAGGTGAGCGGAATGCTTCCGACGCCTGTCGTCACGCTCTTCATGACCGCTCCGGAGATCGCGGAAACGACAGCGTGTGGCCGACCGATCGGGCCGTGGGAAAATCGTTCCCGGATTCTCCAGTATTTGCTGATCCTGGTCGTCGCGGCATTGGGAGGGCTTGTCTGCTGGATTGCCAACCGCAAAGGCGGAAGTCCCAAGGAGGAATGGAACTGGCCATCCGGAGTTTGGAGGGTCGGCGACGAGGGACAGGAACACCGAAAATAGAGCGGTTCATGGTCGGGCGGCTCACGGGGCCATATTAGCCCGAAGCGTCAGCGAGGGGACATTTCGCCGGAATCCTCGCTGACGCTTCGGGCTAGTATGATGGACTTCTCAGTCACGCCATTCGCAAGTTATGAGTCAGCCGCTTTAGATGATCTGGCGGATCGGCTCGGCGCCTTCGACACCCACCAGCTTCTGGTGCAGGCCGCCGTAGAAGTAGCTCAGCCGGTTGGGATCGAGACCCGAGCTGATGCAGGATCGTGGCGTGGAGGTTCTTGACGTGGAACCGGTCCTCGACGGCGTTGTTGCCCAGCTCGTCGGTCTGGCCGACGCTGGTTCCGCCCTTGATCCCGCCGCCGGCCATCCACATCGTGAAGCCGAAGGAGTTATGGTCGCGACCGGTCCCTTAGCGAACTCGGCGGTCGGCTGGCGGCCGAACTCGCCGCCCCAGACCATCAGCGTCTGATCGAGCAAGCCCCGGCGCTTCAAGTCCTTGATCAGGCCGGCGATAGGCTTGTCGGTGTTGCCGGCGTGCTTGGTGTGGTTGTCGACCAGATCGGCGTGCGCGTCCCAGTTGTTATCGTTGTGCGACCCGCCGGAATAGATCTGGATGAAGCGGACTCCGCGCTCGACCAGGCGGCGGGCGATCAGGCACTTGCGGCCGAAATCGGCCGTGCGCGGTTGGTCGATCCCGTAGAGCGATTGCGGTCTCGGGGGATTCCGAGGCGAGATCGACAGCCTCGGGCGAGGACTGTTGCATCTTGAACGCCAGCTCATAGCTGGCGATCCGCGCGGCCAACTCGGAATTATCCGCCGCGAAACCAGGTGCGCCTCATTCTTCTGGCGGAGCCGATCAAGCAAGAGTCTGCCGCGTCGCCTGCTCGGTCCCGGACGGCGAGGCAAGGTCGTGGATCGGCACGCCGGAAGGCGCAAAACAGTCGCCTGATAAGCGGCCGGCATATAGCCGCTCGACCAATTCTTGGCTCCGCTGATCGGGCCGCCGGTCTTGTCGAGCATCACCACGAAACCCGGCAGGTTCTCATTCTCACTCCCAAGTCCGTAAGTCACCCACGAGCCCAAACAAGGATTACCGCTCAAAAGCCGTCCCGAATTCATCATCAACATCGCCGAGCCATGGATCGGCGATTCGGCATAAAACGAGTGGATGAAGGCGATATCGTCGACGCATGTCGCCAGGTTGGGAAACAGCGTGGAGACCTATTGCCGCTCTGGCCATACCGCCGAAACTCCCACTTGGGACCGACGATCCGGCCCTCGTTCTTCTTGCCGCCCCGGCCAAAAGTCTTCAGGGCGATCGTCTTGCCATCAGCGGATAGAGCTTGGGCTTGTAGTCGAACGTGTCGACATGGCTGGGACCGCCATACATGAACAGAAAGATCACACTCTTGGCCTTGGCCGCGAACTGGGCGGTTTCGGCGCACAGGGTTCATGAATGGTGACACGCCGTCGGCCGCGACGGACTTCACGATCCAGGAAACCTTCGGGCCCAAGAAGGCCGTAAGGGCAACCGAACCAAAGCCGCCGCCAATTTCCCAGAGAAACTCGCGCCGGGTCCGGCCGCAGAAGGAACCGGCGGAGGTCGTGGCCGGGCAGGGGAGGGTATTCAGGTCCATGGATGGCTTCCCATCAGTCCAGGTAGAGGAAGGCGTTGGCATTCAGGGCCATCAGGCAATATTGAGTCAGGGCCGTCTGATGGTCCACGTGCGACTCCTTCTTCAGCTTTTCGAGAAACGCCACGTCGTCCGCGATTTCGCGGGGAGGGATGCTGGGCGGTGGTCAGGGAAATCGCGCGATCGACTTGCCCTTCCAGGTCATCCGGACATTCCCGGCGAAGGCGGCCGGCGAAGCGAACAGCTTGCTCGTTGGCGAATTCGCCGTTCAAGCAGTCCCAGTGCCTGGGTCGGCACGGTCGTCGTATAGCGCACCGGGCAACTCGAATCGGTATCCGCCGGGTCGTGGGTGGCCAGGATCGGAACCAGTAGCGACCGTTTGACATGGACATAGACGCTGCGCCGGGCGGCCTCGCCTGGTGGCGATGTCTTCCAGCCCTGCCCCGGCACCGACTGGCCGGCCAAGACTTCGCGCGGGATCGGCGGATAGACGCTGGGCCCGCCCGCCTTGAGATTGAGCGAGCCGCTACCGCCAGGATCGAGTCGCGCACTTCCTCCGCGGTGAGCCGCCGCATCGGGAACCGCCAGAGCCGTGTTGGCCGGTCGATCGCCAGGCCGGCCGCCGAGCCCCCCGACGACATCCGATAGGCCGTCGAGAGCATGATCAGCCGGTGCATGCGCTTGATCCGCCAGTCGCCGTCCATGAACTCGGCGGCCAGCCAGTCCAGCAGTTCGGGATGGCTGGCGGCCTCGCCGAGCTTGCCGAAATCGTTGGGCGTCGGTACCAGTCCGCGTCCAAAATGATGCTGCCAGAGACGATTGACCATCACGCGGGCCGTCCGCGGATTGCGCGGTCGGTCAACCACTCGGCCAGCGCCGGCCGCTGCCGGTCCGCTCCCGAACGTCGGCGAGCCGTCGGTGAGCACTTCGGGCACGCCCGGCTCGACCTCGTCGCCCGCCAGGTTGGGGTTGCCGCGAAGCAGGACGTGCGTCATGCCACGGCCGCGCTCGGCTACGCACATGACGTCAATCCTGGACCCGGGTGGGTCACGACTTTCTTGAGGTTCTTGCCGTCGGGTCGGTGACATTCTGGAAAAACGCCAGCAGCCGGTAATAGTCGCGCTGGGGAACGGGATCGACCTTGTGGTCGTGGCAGCGGGCGCAGTTGACCGTCATCCCGAGCACGACCTGGCTCGTCGTCGACACGATGCCGTCAAGCCCGTCGTAGCGGGCCAGCGGCCGGTCGGCCGGCTCATCGTCCCAGATTCCCAGGCGGTAGAATCCGGTGGCGACCAGCGCTCCGCCGAGGTCGGGTCGATTTCGTCTCCGGCGAGCTGCTCGCGGACGAACTGGTCGTAGGGCTTATCGCGGTTGAACGCGTCGATCACATAATCGCGATAGCGCCAGGCAAATGGCTTCGCCGAGTCGCGCTCGTAGCCGTTGGTTTCGGCGTAGCGAACAAGGTCGAGCCAGTGCCGGCCCCATTTCTCGCCGTAGTGCGGCGAGTCCAGCAGCCGGTCGACCAGCCGCTCGTATGCGTCGGTCCTCTGGTCGGCCAGGAATGCGTCGACTTCCTCGGGAGTCGGGCCGCAGACCGGTAAGGTCGTAGGACAGCCGTCGGATCAGGGTCACGCGATCGGCTGGAGGTGCTGGTTTCAAATCTGCGTTGTCCAGCCTGGCCAGCAGAAATGCATCGATAGGGTTGCGGCACCAATTGGTTGGCTCACGGACGGCACGGAGGGACGAACGACAGGGCGATGGGACCATTCGGCGACCGCCACGGTGTGCTTGGCGGATGCGGGCACCGGTCTCGTGCGCGACCGCTTTTTGTGGCGCCGGAGCCTGGCGACCACGCGTCGCCATCCTTGACCCAGCGGGTCAGGATCTCGACCTCATTGGCGGGCAATTTACCAGTCGGAGGCATCTCCAGCTCTTCAAACCGAATCGCCTGCAGAAAAGGCTCTGGTCCGGCTCCTCGGGGAAACGGCTGGCCCCAAATCGCCGCCGCGAATCAAGGCGTCTCGGCTATCGAGCCGAAACCCCCCGCGCACCTTGGGACCGTCCCCATGGCATTTCAAGCAGCGGGCCTTCAAGATCGGACGAACCTGATCTCGAAAAAGCGAACTTGCTCGGAAGTGGCGGACTTCACCCGGCTGATCGCGATCTTCCTCGTCCGCCCGAGCCCGGATATCGTCCTCCGCGAGACCCGGCCAACACAACCGCCGAAATGAGAATCAGCAACCCTTTCCGCCAGTTCGACATCATGCAGACCCGCCCCCCAACCGCCTTCTTCTGTTATCGATGAAAGTTAGTCCAACAAAAATTCAACGCACGGTCAAGCAGGCGAAAGCGATTCGGGGGACCCGAGACAAGCGGCAAGAGGTCAAGCACGACCGTATAATGCCATAACGACCTCGATCGGAAAGGGAGAGTCGATGCGTTATCTGCTATCGGCAAAGGTTCGCCCGGAGAAGCGCGCAGCTGCTCGAGGTGATCGATGCGCGGACGATTTGGCGAGGGGTTTCCGTACGGCGACCTCGGGCGCGTGTTGTGCGGCGGGCGTTGACCAATCGGGGACCGTTCGGTGGGTTGAAGTCTGTTACTGCCGCGAGTTCTCGGGCGTCGCGATGCTCGAGGAGATTGATTATTTCGAGGAGTTCTTGACCGAGATCGAGATCGCGGACGCCCGGAGCCCGGTCTCCTGCGAGGGATATCCAGCCTGTAATGACTGCGACTGCACGAACAAGGTCCGGTTTCGCGGTGAGCCATTCCTGGAGTACCTGCGGCGGATCGTGAGTGAACCCACTTCCGCCGACGCAGAATTCCGGCCGACCGACGCGGTGGCTGGGCTGGCGCGGCCAGGTCACTGCCGAGGAGGCTAGCGCAATCAAGCGTGAGTGCACTTGGCACGCTTCACTTGGATTTATCTTGATTGCTTCTTTGCCACGCTTGAATTGGTCTGAGGTAACGGGGCAGCGGCCGGTTGTTGGGCCTGAAGCGACAGAGCTTGAGCTCTCACAAGAGCCGCCTCGGCCAGCATGCGAGCTTTAACCGCCTCGGCTCGCAATGCTTCCTCGCGTGCCCTCGACTGTTGGAGCCGGGACGTCTGAAGATACAATTGCAACAGGAGGGCCACGATGATGATCAGGAGCAAGAGCGTGTTCAGCCAAAAGCGATATCGCCTACCTTTTGGTCGACTTTGTCTATGGTCGTGTCAACTCTGGCCTGGTTGAGAATTTGTGATCCGACCGCTTCGAGGTCTGCCGGACATGTCGATTCACCCACCCGATCGCGCGGTTGTGCGGTAGTCTGCGACCTACCCGCGTTTACGGCTTCGCGCCTGGCCTTCGGGCGTCGATCTGGAATTGGCACGCGAAGACGGGCCCGATCAGCGGGGGTCAAGAGTGCTGGAAGCTTGTCGTCATCTCGCTTTCGAGGCAGCGAGACCCTCATGGCTCGACTTTTTCAGAATTCGTCATCGATCCTTCGATAACGACCCATTCATCTGTCTTGAGCCCGCGTCAAACGCGGTCCGACCATCGTATTGCCCCGAGGAGCGAACGTCCTCGCTTCGACGACGTTTTCCGAGTTCACGACGTATATTCGTAGACCATTGGGTCCAACCTGGGAAACGGATTCGTCTTCAACCGGAAGTAATCGCACCACGTGAAGGCGCACTCGTCGTGAGCTTCACGTTAACAATCAGGCCCGGCAACAAGAACCCATCGGGATTGGGCACCAACATGGCGCAATGCGGCGACGATGTGGCCGCCCTGATTCTGGACAACGACATCCCCCAAATCGACTTTAGCGGGACACTTGAAATCGTCGCCAAACCGGTACACGACGACCGGATAGCCCGCGGTTTGATCAACCTTGATCTGGCCGTCGCGGATCAAGCTCTTGAGCCGCATTAGGGTCCCTTCGTCGACTGAGAACGAGACGTATATCGGATCGTACGAAAGAATCGTGGTCAGGACCGTCGTGTCGGCGACTGCAACATTCCCGATCGCCAGGACAGAGCCGCTGATCTTGCCGACGATCGGCGACGTCACTTTCGTGGATTCGAGCTTGAGCTTCGCAAGTTCGAGGTTGGCCTCGGCCGTCTGCAAGGCCGCGCCGGCTACCTCAATGTCGTCCTTGAGTTTTGCCACATCCTCGGGCCCTTTGAAACCTTTTTTTTGCAGTAGTTCAAAATTGGAGAGTTTCGCAGGAAGCCGCTGTGGCGCGAGCGGACGGGGCGGAGCTCGGCTTCCGCTTTGTCCGCTCCACCCGGAAAGGTCGTGGATCGATTTCAAGAGGACCTGTCCCTTCTTGACCATCTGGCCTGGCCGGCAGTGGACATTGATAAGCTGACCGCTCACCCGACATTTCAGCTCGACCTTTTGAACGGCTTCAAGCTGGCCACCAGCCTGCACGGAGTCGGTGACGTCCTGGATGGTCGGCTGAGAGACCCGAATCTTTGTCAAGGGCGGCGGAGATTCGTTCACGGGAAGTTTTGTGGCGCGGGGCGTCGCACTTGCGGTTTGTCAACGGCCGTGGGCGCTTTTTGTTTGGGATCGTCCGTACGCTCGGCTTTCGTCTTCGCGGCCGTATCGGAATCGGCTCGCGAGCGACCCTGAGCCAGGCTGGGTAAGAACGGCAAGGCCAAAACACCCAGGAACAGCACGGCGCGAGGCACGTTGCGGGCGAGCGAACTCGTCGATTGATCGGACAGGATCATGTTCGGTCCTCGTTAGCGGCAGCACTCGCCCCGCTCCGCTCGCCCCGACGGGCAAGGGAAGGCGCGGGCCAGATAAACAAACCGCCGTGGTCACCAACGCTTCCGCGTAGGCAGCCGCGGCCTTCGGCAAAGCCCAGACGACCCAGGCGTCGCAACACGCTTCCTCGGCTCGCTCCAGCTCCGAGCGCCCACCAGGCAATCGGGTCCCACCAAAAAGCGCCAGCACAACGGCTTCGAGCCGGCGTACCCAATGGTCACATCGCTTCAGGCCTCGCCAGCTCATGTGCCATCACGGCGTCCTGCTGGACCGAATCGAAACGCCCCCACAACTCCTCGGGCAACACCAGCGCGGGGTACCGACGAGCCCCGCCCAGATCATCGGTGGAATGCGAGCGGAAACCATCGAAACCGGTGGAGCAACTCGCAATCCCAGCCGCGCCGCCACTTCAGCCAGTCGCTCGCACAACTCATGCGGGGCAGGGCGTGACGACCGGAGTAATCGGTGGAATCGATAGGAACTCAAACCAACAGCAACCCACCACGCGGCTGCACCCACGAGCCAGATGGAAACTGCAACCTGCCGCCAGGGCCACGGTCTCACGGTGGCGATGACCGGATTCGCGCGCTGAACGGCATATGTGACCTGTCGTGATTCTGGGAGAGCGAGGCCATGTCTGAGTCAGGTTCGCGCCTGACCCGCCAGGAGGCTCGGCCTCCCGAAATCGCACAAGGCCATTCGGTACGTGAAACTCCGTCCGAGCCTTGTTCGGGTTTGGCTCGCCCTCCCGGAACTGCGCGTTGCCCCAAGATAACGGAAACTGGACCAAGGATGGCGTCGCCAGCTTCAGCAGCACCATCAGCCAGAGCGCGTGGACAAAGCCGGATAGCGCTTCAACCAACTGTGCCGGCGGCCGCGACCAGCGCGAGTATGGTCGCCCACGCCGCGTTGGTCAGACCGAACTGAAGTAAGCCTTCCACAGGCCGGCTCCTTTCCCGTCACTTCGGGTCAGGTGAGGTTTTCGAACGCCGTCGCTGCTCTCGGATAAATACGTACAACTGCTCGACGTCAGATTCGGACAATGGCTGTGACCGGACCAGGTTCATGACCAAGGCGCGCATCGCCCCTCCGCAAAGCTTGTCCGCGAGCCCTTGAAGCCGACGCCGGATCAATTCGTCCCGGTCAACGTCGGCGCAAACACCAAGACGTTCTCACCCCGCACGTGTCGCACAAACCCTTTGCGCTCCAGGCGTCCGAGCAGATCCCACAGTCGCGTAGTGCGCGCGCCCCCTCCCGGATAAAGCGCATCCGTGATCTGCCGGCGCGTGGCCTTGCCACGCTCCCACAGCTCGTGAAGGATCGCCAGCTCCGTATCCGTCACATCGTGCGGCTGGTTGCTTGCCATGTTCGCCCCCAGGCAAACTGCCTAGGGTGATACTAAGGCATTCTGCCTAGGTTGTCAAGCCGCGTCATTCCTGTGCCGGAATCGGTTGGAACACCGCCGGGTTCAGCGGGCGGACTCGTTGGGCTCACCGAGCGGTCTTGCCCTTGCTGTAGAATTTCCAGCTCGGCGCTAGTCGGGTGTCAAACTCTGTCCGCTGAGCAGGGCCCGTACCATATCGATGGGGATGTCGTTCTCTTTCAAGACCGCATCATCAAAGTCGCGGTCGGTCATCTTCCCGGAATCGACCAGCTCGTAATGGAGGGCATGGAGCTGAAGGCCACCAAGCAGGTAGGCCGCTTGATAGAGAGGTCCATAAGACGTGGTGAACGAGGCGGACTTCACCAGTCGCATTATCGCGTTCGTGTCCGACCCGATTGACCAGAAAGTCGATACACTCTTGGGCCGACATCTTCTCAAGATGGAAATTCAGGGAGAAAATAATTCCGCCCATCGATGCATCCGCCAGAAGAGCATCCCGACGCGGTTCTCGGGCGACTTGGCGAACCCTTTGTCCCAGAGGAGAAGCTCGGAATAAAGACCCCAGCCTTCGAGATAGAATGGCGTGCTGAACAGTTGGCGGTACGTTTTGTAACGGGAGCTCATGTAACCCTGGAGATGATGACCCGGGATCAGCTCATGGTGCACGGTGGCGCGGGAGAAATGGATGTTGTTCCCTCGCATGCTCATCATCTTCGCCTCGTGCGACATCGTGTTGGTCGGGAACGAGACGCTGATCGTTTCACCGCCGGTGAAGAATGGGTTCACGAGCTGGCGCTGGGCGACATCATCGCGATGCGCCACGATTCGCGACAGAGTGGAGGAATCGTCACCAGGTCGTGTGCGTCGAGGTATTCGATCGCCTCGATCGCGAGGTCGCGAATCGGCGCGGCTGTTCCCCTGGATCCACATGGATGGTCTTGACATGTTCGAGGCAACCAGTCGTCACCGTACCCCATCTCGCACGGCCTTCTTCATTTCATTCTCACACCATTTTAGCTCTGTCTCAGCCAGCTCGATCAATTCTTCCGGCGAGTACGAGATCATCTCATAACTCAGTTCGCTCAGCAGCGCTTCACGGCCGATGGGGTTGCCGACGATCTCCTGGTTCTCTTCTCGGGGTGCGGCAGGAGCCGCGGTTGCGGCCGGCACTTGACCGGCGGCCCCTTCCGCCCAACACCTGGCCCTGTCCGACGACCGGGTCCCCCACCGCCGCCACCAGGGCCCGCGTCGAAGCCGGAGCCCGTGGTCACCGCGCCAAATCGCTGCCGCAAAAAGGCGGCGTAAGCGTCGAGTCCCTGGTCGGCAACCTTGTATGGCTCCTCGATCCACCAGGAGAAGACCGGGTCATAGCCGTCATAAAAGCTGAACCAGGGCGCAGGTTATCCGGAAGACTCCTCGGACCGCTTGGTTAGCGATCGTTCTCTTCACGCTTCCCTTCGCGACCGCTCTTTTCCAGCTCCGTTCGCGTCTTGGTGATCTCCTTGGTCAGGTTGGTCAGCGACCCGGCGACCTTCGACCAGTCCATCGGCGTGAGCTCTCGTCGCGAAGAATCAAGATCGAGGATCGTCGCCGCGAATGGGACGAAAGGAGCGGCCTCCGCCCGCTGTCGGCCTCGCAGCTCGAGTTGTCGCAGCTCGTGCGTGAGGTGGTTCTTGAAGAGCAAGACATCGACTTTGGCATCGTGGCTGAGGCGGCTGAAATCGGGCCTGCGAGCTGATCGAGCCAACGCGCTGTAAAGTCGTGCATCCGCTCCGGGCTGCGACGAGCCCGCCGGTGGGAGCGATCGTTGCAGACTGCCGCGATCGACCGTGTACCGCTCGATCGGACCGCGAAGCTCACTGTGCGAGTCGTTAAGGTCCGCCAGATCGAAGGTTGTGGTTACCGGCTCGAGTCGCATCGGAGTCGGGCTGACTGGCTTCTTGTCAACAGGAGCGGCCGCGGCCCTCGCCGCGCTGTCATCGCGAGTCGGGCCCGCGTTATAGTCGGGCGACTCACCTCCCAGCAGGTGCTTGACGAAAAAGTCGTGCATCCGCCGCTGCCCATAGGGACCGCCATTGCCGTGATTGGCGCCCGGTACGACCAAGAGCTCGAAGTCTTTCCCCGGCCTTGATCAGGGCGTCGGCCAGTCGCATCGTCGACTCGGGTGGAACGTTCGTATCCATTTCGCCGACAATCAGCAGCAGCTTGCCGCGAAGCTTGGCGGCGTTATCAATGTTGGATGATTCGGCATACCAAGGCCCGACCGGGAAGCCCATCCACTGCTCGTTCCATCGAGGCCTTGTCCATCCGATTGTCGTGGCAGCCGCAGGACGAAACCGCGACCTTGTAGAATTCGGGATGCAACAGGACGCCTCCCGTCGAATTCTGACCCCCAGCCGACCCGCCGAAGATCCCCACCCGGCTGATGTCGTAAGACGGGTCTTTTCTGGCGACCGCCTGATGCCAGAGAATCCGGTCCGGAAAACCGGCGTCCTTGAGGTTATGCCAGCAGACGTCGTGAAACGCCTTGGAACGATTGGCCGTTCCCATACCGTCGATCTGCGAGACGATGAAACCCGAGTCCAAGAGCGACGCGAATCGGCGTCCCGGGCTGAACGACTTCGGCACGAAGGAGCCTTGAGGACCCGCGTAGATTGACTCGATGACTGGGTATTTCTTGTGCGGGTCGAAGTCCTTGGGCCGGTGGATGACGCCCCAGATATCCGTCTTGCCATCGCGGCCCTTGGCCACGAACACTTCAGGCGGCTTCCATCCGGTCGCCTCCAGAGCACGGATGTCCGCCTGCTCGAGCTGGCAAATCCGCTTGCCCATCGGTGGCATTCCGCAACTCGTGCACCGGAGCCATATCCACGCGGCTGTAGGTGTCGATGAGATAACGGCGATCCGGAGAATACTGGACGGTGTGGTTTCCGTTACCGTCGGTAAGGGCGACCAGGCCGGAGCCGTCGAAGTTAACCCGATAGAAGTGCACGAAGTACGGGTCCTGGTCCGCATTCTTGCCACCGGCGCTGAACCAGACTTGTCGCTTTTCTCGTCGACCTTGTCGATGCCGCGGACGACGTACTAACCCTTGGTGATGGATTCTTGACAACCCCGGTTCTTGGCATCGATCAGGTAGAGATGTCGCCAGCCATCGCGTTCCGATGCATAGATCAACTCGTCGGTCGTTTCCAACCAGGTAATGGTCCTCAGGTTGACCGCCTCGCGATGAGCCGTCCAGATGAACGTCTCGTCTTCTCATCGATGAGGTTGTATCTCGCCGGTGTGCGAATCGACCCGAATCAAGCGGTATCGCTGGTGACCTCGGTCGATTTTCTCGTACGCGAAGTTCGGCCGTCTTTGTCCCAGTGAAGCCGCGGCTCACGTACTCGTAATCGATCCGATCGACCTTGGGCTTCGATTGCGTGTGACTCGCGACATCGAAGAGGTTGAGCTCGTAAGCCGTGAACCTATCACCGGGCAACGGGTAGGGACGCGACTGAAGCACGGCTCGGCCGCCTCCTGGTGGCGACGACTGGATCAGGTGGACTTCCTTTCGATCTCCCGGCTCGATTCGGAAAGCCACGAGGGTTTTCGAATCGGGAGCCCACTCGAGCCGTCCGTAGAACAGACCGGGTTTGCCGTCTTTGCCGAGCGGGATTTCTTCGGGCTTGCCGTCGTCGCGGAGGAAGAGGCCATGGTCCTTGACGAACGCGATCCATTTTCCATCGGGAGAGCGGCCCCCGTGGAAGAATTCCCGTTACCTGGCCCGCGCTGGCCTCGGTTCCTCGTCGCTGCTGGGATGTCTCGGCTCGATCGGGAGCCGGTGTCGAGATGGTATGCGGAGCAACAGACTTGCTACATTCGTACGAAGCCAAGTCGCACTTCCAGGTCACGGCCCCAACCTGGAACTAAATGGCCTTAGAGTCGTCGACGAATTCGATTGTGTCGAAGGGAAGCTGATCCGCCTTGTAAACCTCGCCGCCAACAGCTTTGGACAGGGCTGCCGCGAGCTTTTCATGATCGAAGGCATGGACCCCTCGTCCCGTGTTCGGCGTCGACCAGAATAAACTCCTTGGCCTTGCCGGGAAGCTCGTTGCGATACCAGAACCGCGTGTCGTGGTGGAACCAATGAGGCGCAATGCGAAGTCTTGAAAACGAGGCTATCAGCCTGGCCTTGTCCCGGACCACGTTGCTGCGGGGGCTGGGGAGAGACGCTCCGAGTCATCCGCCAAGCCATCCCAGGGATCTCCCGGGAAAGCCATTTCCTCGTGGTCGTGAGGGTCGACACGCATATCGCCCTGTTCTTCGGATTTTGCCGCGAGCGAGCGATCCATTTTCCCCCCTTGCGAAGGGGGGCCAGGGGTGGTGATGAAAAGTCGGTGTGAAGGCGCTGGAGGAACGGTTTCGAGATGCGTGTTCTTCTCTCGCGCGATCGGATTTTGCCGCGAGCGAGCGATCCATTTCCCCCCCTTGCGAAGGGGGGGTTAGGGGGGGTGAACTGGGCGTAACCAACATCTTCGACCGAAGCGGCGGACCCTGCCCTTCGGCGGGTGCCCCCGCTCCGGTCCCAGCCGGACTGGAACGGCGTACCAGGC
>CAVRFS010000090.1:0-130462 GCA_963720335.1 uncultured Planctomycetota bacterium
TGCGAGAACATTTGTGCCGCCAGCGAAGCTACCTGCCCCGCTTGTCTTGTTGAAGGTAATCAGACTCACGAAATTCCCGCTGCCAAACACTTCGTCAAACAAGGATCTTCACGATTGAACGTTTTCATCTCCAATCTGGAGAAAAACGCTTCCACTCTGCAGTCAACAAGTTCACGGGCCGAGCAAAGTCTGTCTCTAAGGTCGGCGAGATATCGAGTGAATCCCAAACTCTCCACGTGTCCCGAAAAGCTCGAATCTGTTCGGGCTGTCTCGTCGTGTCTTCGAGCCTCTCCGTCTTTTACATCACGCTTCCGAGTCGAGACTTGCCAGTTCGACCCATACTTAATACCGTAGGGCGGATCGATGTAGATCATCTGAACCTTGCCCTTGAGTGCCTCTTTTTGGGCGAGGCTCGTCATGACGTGGAGCGAGTTACCAGAATCATCCGGTTCGCCCAGTGCTGGTCATGCTGGTAGAACTCGACCTTGCGGTCGAAGTCCATTTTCTTCAAAGTCGTCGAAGAAGCCAGGAAGGAAGCCGCCGTTATCTTGGCCTGGTCGTCTTCCGAGACTGGATGGCGTCGATGATGACTCGGGGCTCAATCAAAACGAATCCACCGCCTCTGGCGGTGTGACTCCTTAAGGCTCTGCCGTTTCCGGCGTGAATTTGCGACGGTCCTCCTTGAGGAAGGCCCCCATGGGGCAGGAGGACCGCCATGAAAGATTGGCAGAGCCAAGCCCACGTGAAGTGGGATTGCAAGTATCACGTGGTGATCATCCCGAAGTACCGTCGCAAGGTGTTGTACGGGAGGATGCGACGAGGGATCGGCCAGATCCTGCGGGACCTGTGCCGTCAGAAGGATATCGAGTTGGTTGAGGGTAAGGCAATGCCTGACCACATCCACATGCTGCTGAGTGTGCCCCCGAAGTACAGCATCGCCATGGTGATCGGGTATCTGAAGGGGAAGAGTGCGACCCGGATTCACCGGGAGTTGTTGCACACGAAAGGAACGCTGTTCGGCCGGAGTTTCTGGGCCCGGGGGTACTGCTCGAGCACCGTCGGGCTGGACGAGGAGAAAATCCGGCGTTACATCCGCGACCAGGAGAAGCTCCAACGTGATCAAGACCAAGGTGAGTTGAACCTCGATTAACCCAACGGCCCCTTTAAGGGGCCTTCCTCATACCACCGGCTCTGCCGGTGGTGGCTGATTGACTTCCTGGATGTAGATCGGGACAACATGAAAATCAAGCGGTTCGCGGTCTTGTTAGTCTTCCCCGTTCCAGACGAGTTGCGGGTCGAGTGACGGGTCTCGGGGATAGAGCATCTTCGGCGGCTTAGCCTCTTCGGCGGCGACGAAGTCGCAGAGGTCCTCGGTCGGAATGTTCTTGCGGGTGTCCTTGTGCCGGGTGGCTTCCAGTTCGGGAAAGGCGGGGGTCGGGTCTTTCTTTTTGCGTGCCATCGGGGGTTACCTCCAGGGCGATGACTCGGTCGAGATCGCCGAGCGATGTCCGGCGCGTGCACCTGTATGACATCCCAGACGATGTCGAACCTGATGGCGTCGAACGAGTGGGCAACACGGTGGCGCGCATGCAGACGACCTTCAGACCACGGAACCTGGGGGTATCGGCCGAGCAGGTCAGGCGAGAGCCGCTTGATTCCCTCGCCGATGATAATGATCTCGAAGAGGACCGCCGACCGGGTTTTCCGGTCTGCGTCGAAGGCCACGCGGGCAAGGCCGCCAGCGTGGTCGATCGGGCCCCCGCAGTGATCGCTTCGCGGATGATGACAAGTGTCTTGAGGTCAAGGCTCATAGATCAACACCGCGAGAATTAGAGGATTTGCTCACGCCAGGGAGAAGTGCGTGCTATCTCGAATGCCACCGCGGGAAGCCACATGGACCTTCCGGTGCATTACCCCCGACAGGTCGTTTTCCAAGTCGTCGAGCTTCAAGCCCCTCGGGCCCAAATCGTTGTTGATAAACTCGACGAGAAACTTGACTTCCTCCGTGGGGCCGGGGTCGTGGTCCAGGATCGGCCCGTGGATCCAGAGCGTCCGAAACCCCCAAGCACAGGCACGCTTCACCGATGCGTTCCAGAGGGATGCGTCCCGGCGAGGCCGATATCGCGTTGTCCGATGCTCATGGCGTAGCTCCCACAGCCGTCGCTGCGTCCGCATGCTAGGAAATCGATCCAGGGTAAGGGCCACTACATCATTGTACGGATCGGCAACCTCCAGGAATGCCAGGCGCAGAATCCTCGGCCCAGGAGGCACGCCTCATCCTTTCACATAGATCGGCACCGCGGTGCTAATGATATGACGGCGACGGATGTAGTTCTTGCTCCGTTCGACAGCCGAGCGACAGACCAGATCCACGTCGCGACCGACGATCGCCGCAAGCTCCTGCTCCATTGTGTCCACGTCGAGCAGGGTCCAATGCACATTGTCGTTGAATGTGTAGAGGAAGTCGAGATCGCTGTCGGGCCGGAAGTAGTTTCAGAAGGAACGAGCCGAAGACCGCCAGTTCCCAGACCTTCCAACGGCGGCAGAACTCCGCAATCTGTCCATCGGCAATGTGATGCCGTGTCGCGAGAATGTGGTCGCGATGTTCATAAGCACGTATTCGTTCGAAACGATTTAGTGAACCTCGCGGCAGTGTCGCTCCCACGAGGCACTCCGCCAGTCGTCAACGGATGACGTCAATCCTTACCCGCGATCGTGGCTACTTCTTCGGCGGCGGCGGCGGTGGCGAGGGTGCGGGTTTAGAAGTGGTCGGGGCCGGGCCATTGCAAGCCCCTTTCTACGCCCTGGCCGTCCGGCCCAACGATTGGATTAATCACCACCCCCAAACTGTTAGTTGGGGGGTGGGGTCGGTTCGGGTTTGGCTGGGGGGCTTTCGCTCCCATCTTGAATCTCCTGGCCTTGGGTGTTGACCAACAACTGCTCGACATGTTTCAGTTCGGCGGTTCCCTGAGATACTTCGTCGTCCGCTTTCAGAAATTCTATCATTTTCACTTCGCTCGCCGGAAGCACAAACGTCTTAACCTGATAGAGCAGAAACCGCTGGTTATCGTCGAGCAGCCACTCCGGTTCTTTGATAACGAAATGCCCCTTGTCCGGCTGGTCGGGCCATTCATCGGGCCAACCGTAAAGTCGCCTTCGGTCGGTCAGGTGCAGGATGACCCACCGCCGATTGCTCACGAAGGGCGTATCCCATTCGGACGGGTGGGACGTCCTGCGGGTCAGATTATGCCGCCTCATGAGGGCATGCAGCACGTCGTTGTTCACAACCCAGGCGAACAAGAGACCGAGGGGAAGCGACAGCAAGATCGCCCAATCCAGCTCCACATCCGCGGTCCAAGTACCCATGGCGAGGACTCTTCCGATGAAGAGGAACACAGCCCTCAGGACAGTCGTGAAGAATTTCAATAAGGCCGTGAAAATCAGAGCCTGGATGACTCTTTCAAATTGTGAAGATTTCGGGTCGGCGTGAGGGTGTAATAGATGCCAGCGGCGATGAAGCCGGGCAGCAGCATGAACACGAGTGTCGGAAGGTCTTTGGCGATCAATCCCATGAATTCGGCTCTCGTGCTGCTGGCCATGCCGCCGAACGTCTGTACTCGAAGGCTCTCCCGCCGGGCCGGCCTGACCCAGGGCTTCGCCGAATCAACTCGCCCGCTGATCATGATTTCATTTCATCTTGGTCATAGGACCGCGACGGCGAGAATCAACTCCGCCACATCATCATACGGGTCCGTCACTTCCAGGAAAGCCCAGCCCCGGAGCCTCCGTGATTGTTCACGGCCGGAATCCAGAGCGTGCGTGCAGTCGCCGTCTTGGCTTCCTTGTCCTTCTTCAGCTCGCCGGTCACTTCGAGAATCAGGTTGAGGGGATCGTCCTTGCCTCGCCCATCATCGATCCGGACGAGGAAATCCGGGGAATATCGGTGCTCGACGCCGTTGAACGTGTAAGGGATGGTGAAGCCGAGCCCCTGATTCTTGACATAGGCGACCACTTCGGCCATGTCTTCGACGTCATGAGCCAGCTTGGATTCCCAATCGCTATCGAGCGCGAGTGTGATACGTGGCACTTGTCGGCGTGGGTCTTGTACGTGGCTCGGATCGTCTGGAAATCGACGTAGCGGGTCGGCCAACGGGCTCGTAGGGCCGGAGCATCGGCTTGAGGGTCGGCTTCCCCTCGGTTGAGGAGACGATCGAGCGGTAAATCCGGTCACTCGCCTGATGGGCGAACCGGACGAACAAGAGCAATTGTGGGAACGTCCCGCCTTTGCAGTGCAGGCACTCGTCGAGCCAGCGCCTGGTGATCGTCAGAAGTTGCGGGAAGAGCCAGGGTTTGTCATACCCGTCGTCGTCGCGGAAGTACTTCTGAGAGTCAGCTTGCTGAGCAAGAAGGCGACCTCGTTGAGTCGGCGTTCCTTCAGATCGTCGAGCGTATCGACGCGAAGCTCGCCGACTATCCCCTCCATCTCGGTCTTGGTTGGGATGTCGGCATTGGTCAACGTGAGTTGCGAATCGGCGTTGAACGTCGCGTCGAGCCGCTCGCCGGGCAGCTCGTAACGATAGCCCAGGAGACGGGGCCATGTGATCTCGCACTTGATCCGATCGGGGATCGCCCGGACGCGGGTCGGATTCGGGCCGGGCTTGATTGGTTTAGTTGTCCCTGAGCAGGGCAGAAACGAGAAGGGGACGCCGAAGATGTCGGCATATTCCGGGTCGAAGCGTCCGCCTTCATCGCCGACGTAACTCCTCCGCCGCAACCCTCGGCCCATGACCTGCTCGCACAAGAGCTGGGTGCCGAACGCTCGGATGCCCAGAACGTGAGTACGGTGTTCGCGTCCCATCCTTCGGTTAACATCGAGACCCTCACAACGCAGCGGATGTGCTCGCCGAGCTTGCCCGCCTTGCCGACGGTGTTCATCACCTCGCGGATCAAGTCTTCGTCGGTCAGGCTTTCGGCGTCGCGACCGGGGAACCGATTGCGATATTCGGTCTTGAATTCCTCGATCTCGAGGGCGGCGAACTGCTTGAAGTCGTCGCACATTCCTTCGCCCGATTCGAGTTGCTCGCTGTCAATCAGGATTGTAGCGGCCGGTCCATCCATCGTCCGGCTTCGACGTTGCTGAACAGGGGCGTCGCCCCGGAACCAGGACCTTTGGTCGTCCGGAAGGTCCGCTCCCAGCCGGCGACGTAGTCAAAGACGGGCTTGGAGACGTTCGTATTGTTGCAGACGACGATGAACACAGGCGGAGTTTGGTTGCCGGCGCCGTCGGTCCGGTTTTCCTCCCAGCTTTGAAGCGGGCTTCGTAGTGGCCGTAGAGGCTTTGAAGGGCACCTTGCAGCTGGCCGGGGATCTTCGGCTCGCCAGTGACGGCCTCGGTCTTCCGGCCCTTGCGCGGTAGCCCTTCACGGATACGGGGCCAGAGGTCGCGGTATTTCGGTTGCTCGCCGATCATCGCGTCATCGGCGACGGGAACCCGCGGGAATCTTGACGATTCCCGACTCGATGGCATCGATTAGTGAGAAGTCGGAGACGACCCAAGGGAAAAGAGCGTATCTTCTTCCCGTGTGATAGTACCCGAGCCCTTGAGGAAGAACGGGCGTCGCCGATAGGTCGTAGACCGCCTCTGACGCCGATCTTCCCGTGGACCGCCTCGAGCCCCGTGATCCAGACTCGGGCTTCCTCCGCCCGCTCCCCGGCTTCGCTGCGACCTCCTCCTTTCAGCTTCTCCCTCGTCTCCGGGCTTGCCGCGATAGCAATGGTGCGCCTCGTCGTTGATGACGACGATATTCCGTTGCTTGCCCAGTTCGTTGCAGACGCGGTTGACCATCTCGTCCGGCGATTCGGTGAAGGCTCGGGTGCCGAGGATTCGCTTGGTCAGGCTGCCCGCATCGACTAGTCGCGGGGCTTGAATGCGTGAAAGTTGGTGACGACGATCTTCGCGGTGCCGAGTCGCCCCGATCGGTCCGGCGGGACAAGGTCGGTCCCGGTAGTAATTTTCGGGTCGGACGGCAGGAGGACGCGAAGCCGGTCGCGGATCGTGATGCCGGGGGTGACGACGAGGAACGCGTCGGTGAACCGGTTATCCCTTGGGTCGGCGTCTTGTTCAGCACCTGCCATGCGATCAGCATGGACATGACGACCGTCTTGCCGCAGCCGGTGGCCATCTTCATGGCGACGCGGATGAGTCCGGGTTTGCCGATTCGTTGCCCTCCCGCAGCTAGTTCTCGATCCAGTTGTCGCCGAACTTCCTGGCGGCTTCGGTGAGATAGACGAGTTTTCCAGGGCCTCAATTTGGCAGAAGAAAAGCTTGTTCTCGCGGTCGGGGTCGTTCCAATGCTGCAAGAGCTTGCGAGTGACCTGAGTGACCCCTGATATTCGCCTTCCCGCCAATGCTTGACCCGTTCCCGAATGCTGTTGACCTTGTCGTTGATCTCGATGCGGTCTTGGGTCCACTCCGTGTCGAATTGGAGTTGCTTGCCCTGCTTCTTGGCGCGGGGATCGGTACGAAGTAGGCACTCCGCGCCGGGTCTCAACGATCTCGTTGGTGATTCCCTCGTCGGTGAACTGCCAATGCCGGGCGGGTTCCCGATACGGCGGGTTCAAGATCGGGTTATCGATGATGCTGTCCGGCATACGTTGGCCTCAGGAGCCATCTGCGCGTTGGCCGAACGGGAGTCCGAGTTCAGCGTCGCGCAGACGATCGCAACCACGCTCATCGGCCACCCTCCTTCGCGGCGGCCCACACCATCGCTACGATACCGGTGCGGAGGGCCTCCGGCAATCGGTCCCAGGCGTCGATGACTGCTGCGAAAACGGCGTCGTTTAAGGCTGCGCATTGTCATTTCGTCAGTTGATTTTCCTAACCACTTTCGCAACACGGTATTTATGTCATGGGCTCACCGTTTCTGATGGTCGTGTCAAAGGCAGGCCAAGGGGTGAGATCCGGTAGATGAGCCCGTCGACGAGTTGAAGGATCAGCGGACCGGACCCAAGAGACCGTCTCCCGGATCTGACCCTGTCCCGGCCCGGTCTGACCCTGTCCCCGCCTTGGCCGACGGCGATCGCTGACCCAGCTCGGATTTGCCGACTGTGACGAAAATCACAACTCGTGCGACCAACGTTCGGGCCCAAACCCATCACCGACCGCCAGCATGAGATTTGCGAAACGAACGGTCATGCCGGACGGCCGGCACCCAACCCCATGAAAATCGAGTCCGCATGATCGCGTGATTGCTAGAAGTAGACCTTATTTTCAGAGTAAACTCGCGCGTCGGACTAATATTGCCGGTCTCCTCGACATCACTCTCCTTGCGGAACTTTCGGCCGGCCGGTCACCTAAGCCGAAGGCATGAGAAAGTCGCGGTTGTAACGCTCGCCGCGATTATCCAGGCGCCCAGCCGTAAGCACATAGTAAATCACTGTATATGGCAATACTCCGCCACGGATTGCTTTATGCGGATTAGTCGGGCGCCCAAGCTTAACTCGATGTGGACATTCAACATACGTTAGATTGTTAAACTGGGCCGGTTATGCAGGCGCCCATTCGTAATACGATGGTGCTTCAAGAGATACGACAAAATGTCCGATCGTGCCGGCAATGCGGGCGCCCAGGTCGAAGTTGATGATCTGCATAGAGTTAGAGCGATTCTTCGAACTTCCGATTATTCCGGCGCCCAAGCGGAACTCGAAGCTGCATTGCGAGATGTGGACGAATCCGTTTTTGCTCGGCGCCTTTTCGGCGCGCGGTCCCGAGTGCGCGTGCGCTTCACGAGGCTTAGACGAGCGACACGCCCGTTTCCTGTGATGGGTAAAGTCAGGTCCGATTATTCAGGCGCCACACGTAAGTCCAATGCGCGCAAGGCTGTGACGCCGTGACGCCGTTTTTGGCCCCACACACCTTTGTGCGCGTTCTTCTCCGCAATCGTACCGAGGGTCGGACCGTTCACCTTTCCTTTCGGATCGTCTGAGTGTGAGGAGACGGAGTCAAGCCTCGGTTCGCGTAACAACCGAAACGACATGGGTATTCGGCTCGGCCGACGTGATCAGGACCAACTTTGAATCGAACGACAC
This sequence comes from uncultured Planctomycetota bacterium, assembly GCA_963720335.1. Classification (GTDB taxonomy): domain Bacteria; phylum Planctomycetota; class Planctomycetia; order Isosphaerales; family Isosphaeraceae; genus CAVRFS01. The sequence goes on from CAVRFS010000090.1 coordinate 8,089, forward strand.
AGTTGAACGTGCTCGCGGGACGGTTTCGAGACGCGTGTTTTTGGTGCGCGCGATCGAATGACAATGTGAGCGAGCGAGCCCTTTCCCCCCTTGCGAAACGGCGGTTAGGGGCGGTGGACAGGGCATAACGAAAACGCTCCGCCAAGCTGGCAATTCCGCGAGGCCCAGCAGCTCGGGATCCGCGTACCAGGCCATGGTTCCGCCGGGACCACCCCCCCTGCCCCCCCTTCGCAAGGGGGGGAAAATGAGCGCACCGAACTCGGGATGAACTCAGAGCTTGTCCAGAACCGTCGTTTCATCACCCCACCCTCACCCGGCCTGCGGCCGACCTCTCCCCCGAGGGGCGAGGCGATCGAGATGAAGGCTTTCGACGGTCCGTCGCGAAGGATTCGACTGGTCGCCCTCGTCATCGGGATTCGATCAATGCGATTGACTCATGGCGACGACCCACGATCGGCTCCGGGTCGACGGCCAGCCAGCGGCCGAGCAAGGTCGCGTAGACGTCGCGGAAGTCGGTCGTGAACTTGGGGTCGCCTGCCTCGTCGAGTTTGGACAGGTTGGGTGGCGGGCCGATCAATCCTCCCTTGACCGGCTTGCCGGCCAGGAGCACCGGGGCCGCGGCGCCATGGTCAGTCCCGTTCGTGGCATTCTCCTTGAGCCGGCGCCCGAACTCGGAAAACAGCAGGACCACCACACGTTCGTCCAGCTTGCTCGTCTTCAAGCTGGTCAGGAATCCGGCGACCGCTTGGGAAACCCGGCGGAGCAGGTCTTGGTGCGTGTACCGCTGGCCGGCGTGGGTGTCGAAGCCTTCCTGAGTCGTGTAATACACCCGTAGCGGCAAATCCACTTCGATCAGACGTCGGATCGTTTCCAAGCGGCCTTCGAGTGTCTCAGAGGAGGGAGCATCGTGCGTGGCTGGGTCGGCGGGGATCGCCGCGAGCTGAGCGGATAGACCCCGCGATGCCGCGAACTGCCTGCGCACCTCGTTCAGAAGGGAATCGTCGCCTTGAGCCATTTCCTGCGGATCGGCCAGAATGGCCCCGGGGGCGAGTCGATAGTCGGCCAGGCTGGCAAGCGCCTGGGGCACCACCTTCCGGCCTTGCACAGCCAGGGGCACCGATTGCGGACCGACGTGGCAAAGCTTGAGCGTGTTGTTCGCATCCGCCGCCCGTCCCAGCCATCCCGCCACAGGTGCGGGCCCGACCACGCCCGTTTGCCAGATCTCCATCGAGCGAGCGTGCGACCGGTTCGGGTTCGGATAGCCCACCCCCTGAATCAACGCCAGATCGCCGGAATCCCAAAGCTGGTGAAGCTCCTTGAGCGCGGGGTGCAAGCCCACGCGATCGTCAAGCTTCAAGACTTTGTCCGGCTCGATGCGCAAAGTCGGCCGGCTCTTGTGGTAGATGTCGTCGGTAAACGGAACGACCGTATTCAGTCCGTCGTTACCGCCGGTGAGCTCGACCACGACCAGGATCGGCAAATCCGCCCGCGGCTCGGCGGCCGCAGCCGCTCGCCGCCAAAGGTTCGGCGCGGGCCCTCCCATCGAAAACATCCCCGTCCCCAATCCAATGCCGGCTGATCGAATCAAAAGATCGCGACGTGACATCATGAGATTTCTCCTGCTTATCCAACCTGGGCCTCGGGAAGGGAAAGCAACTGTCGTGTGATTTGAAGGTGGTTCGCGCCGTGGCTGTCGCGGAGCGATCGGCCAGCCGCGGAAACGGGAGATCCGAGCAACAAGGTTGTCAGGGCGTCGACCCAGCTTTCGGAAGTCTTGAGGCCGTATCGCCGGGCGAGACCGCGGAGGTGGTCTGCATCCCCTAGCGTCGACGGCTCGGTAATCCAGCTCGCGAAGTTCGCCCGCGCCAGCACCGACTGTCCGCGGAACCAGGCCAGCCCGTCCGGCCAACCCGCCACGCTTGGCGGGAAGAACAGCCGCTGGCCCATCTTGGTAAGATGGATCTCCAGGTCGACCAGGTCGGGCGGCGGGGCAAACAGCTCGAATGCGCGGATGGCTTCCATTGCGAAATGGACAGGGCTCTTCACCCGGCGTGCCCGGCATTCTTCCGAGTGGAATAGCCGCGAGCGCAAAACGAGCTCGATTCCACGTGCGACGTCGGCGTCTCCATCGACTCGCATGGCCATGGCCAGCGGGACCAAAAGGTCGGGTGATGGCTCATCGGTGTTGGAGAGAAAAGTCCGATACAGCCGTCGGGCAATGTGGGTGGCGGCGGCTGGATGCCGGCAGGCGATCCGCACCACGTCGTCCAGGCCCCAATGCCCGGTCTGGCCCAGGATCGTCTTGGCACCATCGTCGAAATCGCCTGGATCGAACTGATCGCGGCGCTGTCGAATATCGACCTCGCGCCAGCCGGTAAGCGCCCGCGCTACCTCGCGGACGTCGCGCTCGGCGTAGTGCCCCTCGCCCAGGGCGAACAGCTCCAGAAACTCGCGTCCCAGGTTCTCATTCGGCTGAGCCTTGGTGCTATTCAGGCCGTCAAGCCAGCGGCGCATGGCACCATCATTGAGCATGCGGAGATGCAACTTGCTGATCGGGGCTCGCCAGAGCGTGCGCAGGGCGTTGTTCTGCGCCAGCATCAATTCGGCCGAGTTGACTTTCGCCTGGCTGGTGGCGTAGTGTCCGTGCCAGGCCAGGGTCATCACTTCCTGCAAGGGAAATGGTGTGAAGATCAATCGATAGAGCCAGAGCATCTGGACCCGTACCATGGAAGGCCGGCGCTGGGCTGATTCTTCCATCGCGGCGACGGTATCGGCGAACTCGGAAGATGGTTGGCCGCTTGGTCCCTGTGCTTCCCCTTCAAGAATGCGACGGAGCGAGGGCTCGAACCCGTCGTTCAGATCGCGCTGGAGCTGCCCCCAGGTCGCCCCCAGCCCAGCGCGGCGGTGGAGATGCGCGACTCGCGCCGCGTCCCAGGGTGCTTTGGGACCAGGCTGATAGGGCTCCCAGGCCCGGCCCGGGTCAGTAAAGAGCGATTGCTCATTTTTTGGAGTGCTCATGGCTGCTCCTTGAGGGTGATCGTGCCCAGGTCGCGGTCCTCGCCGGGCTTGAGCGGCGACAACGGGCACGCCGGCCGAACGGCCATCGCGCCGACGCGGCCATGGATGTAGAGCCGGACGCCGGGCAACAAGGTGTCGATCACAAACTCGCCTTGACGAATTCGACTTTTGCTTTTCACTGTAAGCGAGCATGGCTTTCTGACCGATGAGGTTCGAGTAGAACGACGTATTGCGGAAACCTCGTCCCGGCTCATCTCCCCCTCCTTGTCTCGAATCACGAGCAACGGGTACACCTGCCCGCCTTGCATCGGCGAGCCGCTGGCGGTGACCACCTTGCCGTGGACTTTGGCGGTCGGCTCAAGCTTGACCTCGACCGGTTGCTTGGTCTGGGAATCGGGCTTGAGGTCGACGACGGCTCCGATTTGTCGATCGGGCTGAAGGAGATAAACGCGATACGTCCGCGCCGGATCGGCGCCGGGAAGTCGAAAAATCCCGTCGGCGAAAGGCTGCCCCTGGTTCCAGACGTTGATCAACTTGGCGTCGATTCCCTCGCAGAAGCCGACGAGGTCGGAGACGACCTTGCCGTCGGGTCCGATCGCTTTTGCTTCGAGCGTGACTCCCTTCCGAACGGCGATCTCGGCCGGCTTCAGTTCCCCGTTCTGGGGAACTTCGATTGTCGCGTGACCTTGAGGGAAGATCGTCCGACTCCCAAGTATTCCCGCGATCGGTATCCGGATGTAACTCTCGTCGGGCGTCTCGACAGCGAGAAACCCTTGGCCTGGCAGGGCCGTGATGGCAAACCGCCCGGCCGTGTCCGTCAAGACCGTGTTACGAAGGTCGTAATTGCGGTCGTTGGGATTGCCTGGTTGGGGTTGATACACGACCGCGGCACCAACGACCGGCCGCTTGGTATCGGCGTCGACGACTTGTCCATGCACGATTCGTCCTTTCTCCATGGCGAAGTTCTTCTCGAGAAACTTCGCGCCGGCGGGCCAGGTCTGTTCCATATCGCTGGCGGCCAGGTAACCGGAGTCGGCGGACGGGTACACCGTCGTGATATAGGTTCTGGCCGCCGCGTGTCCCGAAACGCGATAACGGCCATCGGCATCCGTCCGGGTATGGAACGGCATCCCGCCATGTGACCGCATGGGAATCATCTCGACAAGCAATCCGGCCAGCGGCTTGCCGGTTGCCTTGTCGGTCACGCGGCCCTGAACCGGCCGGGCCGGCTCGAGCGTGTGGGTGAACGTCGGCTTGACCGGTGTGATCTCGAAGGCCCGCAAGCCCGGTGTGAGCGAGCCGTCGGTCGTCGTGTTGACCGTGACCTCATCGACGGCAAAATCGGGATGCCAGAAGGTCAGGTTGACATAGGTTCCTTGGGGTGCCCCTTCCAGAATGAACCGACCGTCGGCATCGGTCGTTCGCGGCCGGGGCCAACAGGGAGGGGATCTCCTCGTCCGTCGGCGTCAATCCGACGTACATCCCTCCTGAGTCTGGTCGTTATTGAAAACCGTTGACCGTGACCCGTACATCCGAGGCGGGCTTGCCGGCCGGTGTGAGCAGCCGGCCGCGGATCGGGACCTCGGGGGGCAGCCGAAGCGTCACCTCGGCTTCATCCGCTTTGGCTGGGTGCGAAAGCATCCCGGCCCCAGAAGCCTTCGCCAGCAAGAGTCACATCCCAGCCGTTGAAGCGGTAATAGCGGTCGGGATCGTAATCAGCACTCAGGGAGAACTTGCCGTCGGCGTCGGTCTCCGCCTGGGCCAAAGATCTCTTCTGCGGTCACGCCGGCTGGAGTCCCGATCCTTGGGCAGCGCCACGAAGGGAACGGGGGGCTTGAGGTTGCCGATCCAGAAAACGCTGGCTCCGGAGGCCGGCTTGCCGTCGGGACCGAGCACCTTGCCGCGGATCGTGCGTTTCATCGCGGTTTCCTTTTGACTTGGTGGAGCGGCATTTGATGCGTTCGCTTGTCCCCCGTTGGACTTCGGACCTTGATTCTTCGATTCCGCCGGCCGGCTCTGAGCCAGCGCGAGCGCCGAGGCCGTCAGGACCATCACCGCCCCGCTCAAACAGGCCCAGCGCCTGCCGACCACCGGGCTGCTTCGCCGTTCGTCGAGGATGTGCTTGACCCTGCCAAACAACCCGCGACGGCTCGACACCGCCGTCAACGCCAAGGGTGCCCGCCACTGGGGAATCAGGCCCAACAACGACTCGGCATAATCGGTGGCCGGCAGACCGGTCGCGAGCACCCAGTCGTCGCACGCCAGCTCACTGAGCTGTCCCAGCCGCTGCTTGGCCAACCAGGCCAGCGGATGCCAGGGCAGGACACAGACCAAGATCTCGCCGAGCAGGCTCGACCATTGATCCCGCCGCAGCCAGTGTGCCAGCTCGTGGCAGAACACACCAACCCAGTCGACCGGAGCCGCCAACATGTCGTTGGCATCCGGCACGACGATCACCGGCCGGCGGCCCCAGCACCAGATCGCCGGACAGGCCACACGCGATGAGGCACGGAGCACCGGACGCACGCCCAGCTTCAGCCGCGTGCACGCGGCGTCCACGGCTCGCCCGGTCGCTTCGCACACGATCAGTCTGGCACGGCCAACGATGCGATGACCCAGAACCAGCGACACGGCCAACCGCGCCAAGCACAGGCCGCTCAGGACGCACCAGAGCCCCATCAACGCCACGCGGGTCGAAATCGTCGTGATCGGCTGATCGACGGCGGAGAGATGTTCCGCGCCATCACGCCCGGTGCGGGTTGGCACCGGCTCGGTCGAGGTCGGTTGCACAGTTCCTGAGAGTGAGTCGAATGAGGAGATCGCGGCCGTCGAGGTTGCCACTACGGGCGGAGAATCAGGCACGCTGGTGCTCAGGAACCCCCAACCCACACGTTGAACAATCTGACTGAATAGCGGCGTAACCAGGGCACCCGCCATCGCCAACACCAAGACGCGATGCGCCCGCGCAGGCCGACGGGTGAGAGCCAAGCTGAGCACCAGGCCGATACCCAGGAACAGTCCGGACTGCCAGAGAACGTCGCCGATCAAAGACGCACCCGGCTGGAACACGAGTTGATTATTCATTGATGCCGCTCCTTGTCTTTGTCTTTGTCTTTGCGCCGCCGGTCGATCATGGTTTTGAGAGTTTTCAGATCCCGGTCACTCAGCTCCTCGTCTTCCAGCAAATGCTGGAACAAGAGCAGCGGGTCGCCACTAAAGACCCGCTCGATGAATGTGCGGAGCGACGTCGCCCCAGCCTCCTGCCGGCTGCGGATCGGCAGGTAGATATAGCTTCGCCCCTCGGCGCGGTGGGTCAGCCAGCCGGCTTTTTCCAGCTTTTGCATGACCGATAGCACCGTCGTGTACGCAGGTAATGGCTCGCGCTGCAGACGGTCGCGCACTTGCTGCACGGTTGCCTCGCTCAGCTCCCAGACCGCCTCCATCACGGCTTTCTGCAACATACCCAGCTTGTCAATCGACGCGCGGGCCATCAGTTCGGCCTCCGACTCCACGAAGTGTGTTCGACAGAAGTCATACTACGAGTCATAGTACTTCGTTGCATAGTATCTCGGTGTTGAGAGATGTCAAGAGCGTGGCCGATTTTTTTCTGGTGTTCGGCGATAGTGAATAATCAACTTCGCACCGACGACCGGTTAACATGGTCCCGAACCTGGGGACCGGGTCGAGGATTTGCGCGGGGCTTTTTGAAAGAAGCGATGCAGGCGCGGGGCCAGGGCGCTTCGTTAACAATCCATTGACGAATTGACCCCGCTTGCGTTTTCAGAAGGCGAAATCGTAGCGCGGCTTATTGCTTGATTGTCGAGTCGTTGAGCGTGCCTTCGACGCTGGTCGTGGCCACGCTGCCATCCGGGTCTGATCGTTTCCAGGCGTTCCGCGGCTCGCTGACCACCACCCGCGAGCTCTTGGTACCGGATACGCTGCTCGAGATCGTTGACCCGGTGCCGACCTTGGTCCCACCCTCGACAACCTGGGTCCCCGCGTCGCTAACGGGTGCGGTCTGCACGGTGCTCGGCAACATCGTTGTGGCTGGTCCACAGGCCGAACTGCCGTAGTAATGGTAATGCTGGCAGCAGCCGAAGCCCGTCAAGCCCAATCCGCCAGCCAGGACGACTCCAAGCAGCCGACGCCGACACAATGCCAGGAACCAAGCTTGTCGCATGGCGAACCTCCGGCGCCGAGACTTCGCCCGTGCGTCACGCTACCGCCAAGCGGCGGACGCGACCGGTACAGGTCCCGACACCCCGAGACTAGAACAAGACAAGACGGTGAACAAAAGCGCCTTGTGTCGATGATCAAGCTGAACCCATCCGAGATGCGGATGCAGCGAAGTGAGGGACTGAAGCGCGACACCCTGTGTCGAGCTCCAGGTGGCGGAACTTTAATAAAAACCGACAATCGGGCCAACGCCAATTTCCCGCGATTACGAAAACGCGCGAACGACCTTTCGTTCAAGGGCGCGTAACTGACTTGCTCTGCTCTGGACTTCGGCTATGATTAGTGGACACCAGATCAGACGTTTCTCCAGGGAGTTGACCGATGTCAGACGCCCAAAGACCGATTGCCAAGGGACGTGGTTCTCAAATTAACCCGCCAAACCGGTTCGGCGGTCTGCATCACGAGATCGACTTCGAGCATCTGGAACACGACACAGACTATCTGGAGGGCCTTCAGAAACTGGCGACTGAGTATATCCCTGACCGTGCTAAGAGCATTGTCGCCGAGAATGACAGCCCTGACGTGGGATTCCGATATAGCATCAACCCATTCCGGGGGTGCTCGCACGGTTGCAGTTATTGTTATGCCAGGCCGACCCACGAGTTCCTCGGGTATAACGCCGGTCTCGACTTCGAGACCAAGATCCTAGTCAAAGAGGACGCCCCCGAGTTGTTCAGGGAATTCCTGACTCGGAAGAACTGGGTGCCTGAGCCGATAGCCTTGTCCGGCGTCACCGACTGCTATCAGCCCGCTGAGCGCGAATTCAAACTGACGCGCCGGTGTTTGGAGGTGGCCGCGGAGTTCCTGCAACCAATGAGCATCATCACCAAGAACGCCCTGGTGCTCCGAGATCTCGACTTGCTTCGGGACTTGGCTTCGCAGAACTTGGTCCATGTAAACATCAGTGTCACAACCCTCGATGCCGAACTCGCCCGCTCGATGGAGCCTCGCACCAGTACTCCATCAGCGAAAATCCGTGCGATGAGAGTTCTGGCCGATGCGGGTATTCCCGTGCGCGTGCTAATGGCTCCGATCATCCCCGGGTTGAATGAAAGCGAGATCCCAGCCGTTCTTGCCGCCTCGAAAGACGCGGGGGCAATGGGTGCCGGGTATATCCTCTTGCGTCTTCCGCTGACGGTTGGCCCCGTCTTCTGGGAGTGGCTCGAACGAACTTATCCCAACCGCTTCCAACGAGTCCAGAGGCGAATAAAAAGCGTTCGTGGTGGGAAGTTTAATGATTCGGAGTTCGGAACTCGGATGAGCGGTACCGGTGAGATTTCGAGGCGGATCGCCGATCTCTTTTGCCTCTTCCGAAAGCGGTACGGTCTGGACGGCAACATACCTCCTCTGGATCGTTCCCAGTTTCGTATACCTCAGCCTAAATCGGGGCAACTCTACCTGTTCTGATCAATCATTGATGCGTCACGCCCACCCACCCGATCGGTCGCCTTTCGGTGATTGCCTGCTCGTCGATCTGAGAGCGGTTCACTGTTGAGTTGCGCACCGTGCGACAGCGACTGCCGTCGTAGCAGCCTTTGGTGAGCCCAATGACGATCATTGACAAGCCGGGGGGGCGATGGAGAGAATCACAGCCGTTGCGAGCCATCGACTCTTCTTTCGGCAAGACGTTGCGGCGTCGGGACGCTACGCCCCGAAACCAAGCGTCCCTTCAAGGAGGTCCAGCCGTGATCGTCTTCCCACGCAAGAAGGGCGAAAGCGTCCTACTCGGCGACGACATCATCGTCACGGTGATCGAGGTCATGGGCGACAAGGTGCGCCTCGGGATTGAGCATCCGAAGGGAGTCACCGTTCATAGGCTTGAGGTGTACGAGGCGATACGCAGCCAGCAAGAGTTCAGTCAGGACACGTAGCCAGGCAGCGGTCAGCAGCGTTATTGTCGCTGATCAACTCGGCAACGGCCGACACGAGTACGCGTGGGCCGCACAGCGCGGTTAAGCCTCACCGCCGGCCAGTGCCCACGGCTCGTGTCTGATATGCGCGGAGGTAATCACGGTAGGCCGGATCAGCGGGACGCTCACCCTCCGGGCCGAAGGGGTACGTCGTCATTCCGCGCAGGGGAGCGGCCCCACCGTGTCGCCGGATTCGGTGAAGAGATCGGCGTCCTTGCAGTATCCCACGGCCCGCAGTACAAAAGCACGTGTCCAGCCCTCTGGCAGGGGCGGGGCCTTTTTCGCGTCGAACTCGACACGAGCCTCATCACCCGGCCCGACCAGGCAGAGGTGATCGTCATCCCGCTCGAGCAACGAGAAGACATCGCCATAACGTGTGAATTCTCCCGTCATCCGAGCCAACGGCATCGGAACAACGTTGTGGTAATCGTAGAGCATGGGCATCCGGCCGTCGGGTGACGACTCCAGGGTATAGCCCCGATAACCCAGGAATGCTCGAGAGACAGGCAGGGACGTGACCCGGACCTTCCGTTCCAGCTCGCGGATGGCGACAAACGCCTGGTCCCAGTAGCATTCGAGATTCGTCCGCAGGCGAATCACACACCGTGGACCAATCAGCTTGCCCGTGAGGTCGAGCGTCGTCAACCGCGGCAGGCCGGCCGGGCAGCCCGGATTGGCCTCGATAGTTTTCCATGTTCCATCGTCCTGGAGGCGCTCGAGGACAGGCAGGCGCAAGGCCACTCCCGCGGTCGAAGCCGCGTAATTGGTTTGCGAGAACGGATACTCCACCCAACCGGCCAGACAGAGGATGAGTGAATCCTTGGGACTGAAACGGGCGAAGCGGTCGCCGAAGTAGAGGACAATGCCGTGCTCCTCGGCATACCCATTCCAACCTTCCAGGCGCTTGAAGCCGTCAGCCGTGCGCCGATCCCAGGCGCGGAGCGTCTCACTCAGGTCATTGCCGGCCAGGTCGGTGGCCCGTGTTGGCAGGATGGTGCTTTTCCACTCGATAAGCTCACCGGTCGGCCGTGGGTCGCCTGTCGTGAATCGCTCGTCAGGCGCCGTTGAGATACCGGGCGGGCGATCGACGACGTTGAGGACCAGTTGATCCAGATACGCGGATTCATCCATGGGTTCGGCGATGATGAGGCGATAGGTGCCATCAGATGGACGGAGCTGGTCCTCTCGAATCGCGACGGCTTCATCGCGGTCTGGCTCGCAGTAAACGCCAGGCTCGAGAAAGTAGCCCAATCCGCCGCCGGCCAGGAGGTCGCTGATACACTGAAAGCGCTGGCCGTCCCAGGCGAAGAGGATTGGACAGGTACTGATACGGTGCGTGGTCTCGGCGATAATGTGCAATTGGTCGCCAGGCACATTTATTTCCGATTGGTTCGGCGCCGTCCGGCCAGAGCAACCGCATGACCGGCGCCGAGGCACTCTCCCCCAGACCCAGGGTGATCGGGACGACCGACTGGGCCAGACCGGTATCGGGCGTTGTCGCATCGTAACAGACGTTCAAGCCCGGTCCTTGGATCCAAACCCGGGCACCGATGCCGTGGGGGTTGGATCTGAGCCGGCCCCACGTCGCCCATCGACCGCCGAGGCGAAGTGAAAGCCAATGGTGGCCGTTGCCTCGGTTGTGGGCGACTCGGGGCACTTCGCCGTCATTGATCAAAACGAGGTCGGGGAGCGGGTCGCCGATCAAATCGGCCAGTGCGACGCCCTTTAACTTCTGGGTTGCCGAGTCGTCCTAGCCGATGATGGGCAGAGTCATCGCGGAGAGGCGTTGGCCATCGTTGCGGGCTCCCTCTGGGATCGGCCTGGAAGAGGACCAAGGCAAGCCGAGCAGGTCGGGCTGACCGTCCAGATCGAGATCGGCGACAAGGGCGGCACGCCAGGCGCCGACGGTGCTCGGCCATTGCGCAAAGTCCAGAGTCGGCTCGGCACCGATGCGATGCGGTCTGGTTCCTCCAGCACTTCACCTGACTGCCCAGGCCCAAGGTCACCAGGTCGGCATGGCCGTCCTGATCGAGATCTGTGACGAGCAGGCCGCCGTCCCCTGCGTGCGGCTCGATCCCCTTCCATTGCGCCAAACGGTAACGGTCCAGACGGTCGTTGAGGATGGCCTCGGGGGAGACACCCTCCGCCGACAGGATGAGGTCCAGATCGCGATCATCGTCCAGATCAAGCACGGCTAACCCCGTGTGAGCGGCTTGACCGCCGAGGATCGCCTCGGAGCCCTTCCAGGGAGTGAATGCGATCGACATGCCTACCGAGGCTCTTTTCGGATCGTTCGCGACGGCCGGCGGAGCCCATTCGCTTTGCGGCAGGCCGGCGACCGCCTTCGGTTTCCCGTCATTACGGTAGGCCGCGTTCGGAAACCCCGGTGGCGTTTGGTCGGTGAATGCCAGGTCGAGATGGTCGATTCCCGTGAAATTGATGACGTACAGGTCCAGGTCGCCGTCCTGATCGAGGTCCAGCCAGCGGGCCGTCAAGCTCAATGCCGGAGGACTAGAGATGCCCGCTGCCTTGGTGACGTCCTTGAAGCCGTTCGGGGCCCTCGTTATGGAACAGGCGATTGTCACCGATACCGGTGAGAAAGAGGTCCACTCGGCCGTCGGCGTCGAAGTCGCCCGCCGCGGCCCCGAGGCTTGCCCGCTCCATTGCCAACCCCCATCGCAACGTCACGTCTTCGAACGTCCCGTCACCACGGTTCAACAACAAGGCATCGCGCACACCCGCTGTTCCCACCACGCCGGAGGGCATGAACAGGTCGGTCCGACCGTCGCCATCGGCGTCGAACGCGACGATTGGGCTGCCGAAGCGGCCGCGTGCCCGGCCAATGACCGCTAGGTCACCAGTAAAGTCAACGGCGGAAACCCAGTGGTCCAGGTCCGCCAGTCGGATCTTCATCGGCACCGGCGGGTCGAAACGAACAGGCCAGGTTGCGAGCGGCTGGAGAACGATGCTCGACGGCGGGATTGATCAATTGCGCATACCGTCCCATCTCCCCGTAGACGTTGGCCTGAACTCTTCCCCTGGACGATTCCCGTTTCCGACTCCATCGAGTTTTTGCCACAAACCCAACTGCTTCCTGACCTCGTCCAGATCTCTAGCCTTTCGGTAGGCCATCGCGAGCCTGTAACGCACTGTCATCAGGTATGGGTTGCATTGCAACGACCTCTGCCAGCACGCGATCTGGCGAAGCAGAGCGGCTTGATCGTTCGGTTTCTCCCGCGACTTCTCGAGATCGCCGCGCCGAACGGAATCGTTGGGTTCGGGCACCCTGACCGTCGAGCCCAGCATGTACCAAGCATGGGCATCATTGGGATCCTTGTCGATGACCGTCTGGAATTCGGCGTGGGCTCGCCCCCACAAGCCTAGACGCTCAAGGACGACCCCACGGCAGTAGTGAGCATGCAGATTCGTCGGGTCCCGTGCGATCACACCATCGAGCAGGTCAAGAGCTTCTTCATCAGTCGCGCGACCACCCACTTCTGGCATTGGACCGCCGCCGTACATCAGTGCGATCGCCAAATTGATCGAGGCGGGTATCCACAGAGGGGCGCGCCTGTGGACCTCTCGGAAAGCTGGGACGGCTTCGTGGTACTGGAATCGCTCCATGAATCCGACGCCCTGGTAATGGGCCTCCAAGACCGGCCCGAGCTGTTCCACCGGGATACCCGCGTTCTGATCCGCCTTCCGTTCGGACTCAATCTTCGTCGAAGTGGCTTGGGGAGTGCCGCCAGTCCCGGGTCCAGGCCGACCGCACCCTGGCGCGCCGGGCAATCCGATAATCATTAGTGAGAAGAGATACCATGACTGTTTACTCATGGCCGGGCTCCCATGGCACACCGTCGTCGAACGCCCTATCAAGTCGGTTCTTTTCGCGACGCGAATAGGTATTTGCTCTCAGGCGCCGGATAACGTCCATGATAAGAGCCCAGTGGGAGATCTATCGTGAAACAACCCTCGCAGATCCCGACATTGTCCCGCGCTCAACCGTCCGTGCCAATCAATGCACGAGATTTCTTAAGAGGCAGTAACAAAATGAACCTGAAGGCCAGCGTCGCCCCTCAACCGGCCTTCGGCCACCCTCTCCTCGCACCATTGGCATCTAGACGTGCATCCGCGACTCAAGTTTCCCTCCCCTTGCGAAGGGGGGGTTCAGGGGATGATCACGCGTGCCCAATCCAATCGCTAAACGCTCCAGGTCAGGGCGCCTGCGTGAGCTGCTTCAGCTCGACGAATCGCTGGCGGAATGCCTCCGAATTGTAGCCGGCAAGCTTCTTCAGCCGGTCTTCGAGGAGCGTGCCGATGATGAGTTTCTGGTCGGGAGCCGTGGGATACGACATGAGCTGATTTGCCGGAGGACACGCGCCCAAGGCCACGCCACCCCGATTGCGCAGCGAGAGGGCGAGATCCGTGTCCAGACCTATGAGGAGGTCCTGGATGCGCGGCTGGTTCTTGTCTAGGATTTCGAGGTCCTTATTACCGGCCGGCCGGGCTGAGGCGAGCTCGCGAAGTTCGTGATCAATCGTCCGAAACGCCCAGCCGACTTGCCGGGCCGATTCATAATCCATCAGGTTATGGCTGGGCTTTTCGACCAACCGCCTAAGCAGACGGAATGCCTCGGTTTGGTCAATGACACGGTCTTTCTCTCCCTTCTTGACCGAAGCTAGCCGGCTGAGCTCAAAAAGGGGTTTCTCCGTCCATTCGATGACGGCATGGGTGGTCTTGGCGGTCTCGGCGCGATCGCCGAAGGGTCTCTCGGTAAGCGCGGTGTCGAACTTGGCGAGCAGCGCATCGAGCTCGGCGGTGCGAGCGTCGAATTTGCCGGGATCCGCTGCGTCGATGGCCAGGTCGACCAGCGCTCTCGACCACAAAGGCGCGGATGGTCGACCAATGCCGCCGCGATGGGCCTGCGGCCGGGGTTGCCCGCCGGGTGCCTTCAACTCGTGGTGACAAGCCGAGCAGTCGAAGCGAGCGAATTCGGGCGCGGTCGAATTTGCACCCGGGTTCTTGCCGTCTGCCTCGAACATTTCCATCGTCCGGCGGAGCGCCATCAGCCCGCTGACGACAACTTGCTCGGTCTGCTCCAATCTTTCGACGTTGAATTCGAGCCGCGCCTTTGGCCTTATTGCCCTTGCACCGGAGATAGAGCCAGTGCTGCGGTTGCTCGTCGCTGAACGCGGCTACCTCGATACTGGGCAGTGGAGGGTGGCCGGCCGCATAGATCGCATGCGTGATCATCTTGCCGGCTTTCGGATCCGGGTCGCCGATGTGACACGACATGCAAACCCTGCCCGCGCCACAGGATTCCACAGATCGACCATGCCGAATCCTTCCCACTTCTCGCGTCGTGTCTTGATGCGCGTCCAGTCGCTTTCGCCGGTCAATTGGTGCTGCAGAACCCACTCTCGGTAGACCCCATGACAAGCGACGCAAGTCACTCCTTCATTCTTTGGCTGGAAGGTTGCCTGCTTACCAGTACCTTTCGGCACGAGCACCGAATGGCATCCGATGCACTGGGAGCATTCGGTCACGTCATCAATTCCAAGGTGGCTACCGATTTCCCAAGCTCGTTCCGCGGATTTCGACTGCGATTTCTTGTCGCCTTTCTGGCCCCAATCCAAGGCAATCCGGTGTGGATCACGGTTCGCCCAGGTGTGATATTCGGTCATCCGGCAAAGCTCGTTTGGTTGGCCCGGGTCGCCGTGACAGCCCCGACAGGATAGCGCGTCGAAGACATATTGGTTCGCCTTCGTCGGGCCGTCCTCGACGGTCGCGCGGTTCTCTGGCGCTTGGCCGAGCGAGATCCGGGCGACGTGCATGGCGCACGCGATCACAAGTACCGCGAGGGAGCGGGTCGTGCGCGATCGCTGGCTGGTCATGACTTCGAACCTCAACGTTCCCAAGGCAGAATCTAACCGTGACCGGGCATGCTTTCGCATCGGCTCTGGCGTGTGCGCAACCCCATCGCGAAGCGATCTAGTTTATCACGCCCGACTCATCGCGGAAGTGCGTCAGCGGATTGTCCCGCCGTTACTCGCCTGGAAATCCCCGTGTCGATCCGCTTGACAATCCCAGAGGGTCGGTTATTCTTGAAGCTTCGGCACTTGGTGAAACCAAAGCCCACATGCGCGCCCTGCCGGATGATGCATGCGGCCGGGTTCGGACCGTCAGGCCGCTCGCCGAGTGGAAGAGTGATCGCGGTTGGTTCGCGACGGCTCGGGTCAGCTTCGAGTGACCCGGGGTGTTGGACCGGCCAGCGGCGTGAACATCGAGAATTGACAACCCCGCGGCATGGAATGGAATGGGAAACGAGTTCGAGGCGAAGTGAAGCGTCGCGACTTAACTCGATGCCTTGCAACGCGAGTTGACTTGAATCGCGTTGGATCGAATCGAAGCCTGCCTCCTGGCTGTGGGGTGAATGGAAGAACGACCGACTTATGCCCACGATCAATCAGCTTGTTCGCAAGCCGCGCCGACCAGTGAAATACAAGACGAAGGCGCCGGTGCTGGAGGCATCTCCGTTCAAACGGGGTGTGTGCCTCCAGGTCAAGACCATGACGCCCAAGAAGCCCAACTCGGCGCTGCGGAAGGTGGCGCGGGTACGGCTCTCCAACGGCAAGGAAATCACCGCCTACATCGGCGGTGAAGGGCACAATCTCCAGGAACACTCGATCGTCCTGGTCCGCGGCGGCCGCGTCCGCGACTTGCCAGGCGTCCGCTACCACATCGTCCGGGGTGTGCTCGACTGCCAGGGAGTCGCCGAGCGCAAGCAGGCCCGTTCCAAATACGGGGCCCAGCGCAAGAAAGCCGCGGCTCCCGGCGCCAAGGGTGCCGCCCCCAAGAAGAAATGACCAAAGGACCAAGGTCGCCACGCCGGCTGCGACCCGTTTGACCGCGAATGCCTGCCTCCCGCACGCCGCATCCGGCTGACCTACCTCAGCCTCAGTAAGTACGTAATGGATGTCTTTTTGACCGCACATTGAATTCAGTCGAGTAGGATTGACGTTTATGGCTCGGAAGTTTACCGCCAGCAAGACGCAGCTTCGCCCGGACCCTCGGTTCGGCTCGAAGCTGGCCGGCAAGTTCATCAACTGCGTCATGCACAACGGCAAGAAAAGCGTGGCGCAGCGCATCTTTTACGACGCGATGGAATTGGTTCACAAGCGGCTGCCCAACGAGAACCCGATCGACGTCTTCACCCGCGCCGTCGAGAACGTCAAGCCGATCATCGAGGTCCGTTCCAAGCGGGTCGGTGGTGCGACCTACCAGGTCCCCATGCAGGTCAATAAGAACCGGCAGCAGACACTGTCGATCCGATGGATCTTGATGGCGGCGCGCGAGAAGAAAGGGCGGCCCATGGCCGTCAAGCTGGCCGACGAGCTGGTCGCCGCGTATAATCGCGAGGGAAACGCCGTGACTCGCCGCGAAAACGTGCACCGCATGGCCGATGCAAACAAAGCGTTCGCCCACTTCGCGTGGTAGATTAGACTGTTCTCTTAACCAAACTCCGGTCAAGCCCGGGTTTCGCACTCTGGGACCTGGACGATGGACCTATTGCAAGCCTTGCAGGATTGGTTCGCTCAGCATTGCGATGGCGACTGGGAGCAGGAGTGCGGCGTCACCATCGAGACCCTCGACAACCCGGGCTGGTTGGTGACGATCAGTCTCATCGATACCGAGCTGGAATCGCGACCATTCCCGACGATCCAAGAGAACGTCGATTCCGACGGCGCGAACGAAGGTACTGGTTGGTTGCATTGTTACACGAACGGCGATGTGTGGCGCGGAGCGGGTGACGAAACCAAGCTCTCCGTGATTCTGCAGACCTTTTTGTCCTGGGCTGCCAGCGACCCGGACCTCGATGAAGAAGAAGAATCCGACGACCTTCCAGCCCGTTAAGCCAGCCGGACAAGTCACGGGTTGGCTGGCCGACGGATGGATGTGCACGTCGCCGAACCCGTGGCTTTTGGCCGCGATCATCGAGAGTATGGCCGTGGATGTTTTTCGATCGAATCGACGAGCACACCGGTAGGTGAGGTGGCGTTCCACTGTCCACACTGTGAGCAAAAGCCGAGCCAAGGATCTGTCGAGGAACAGTCAGACACAATCGATCGATCGCGGGGTGTGACTGCCCCAACGTTCCCGAATCAACCCGTGGGCGGCCTTTGTCATGGCGCAAGAACCCCTGCACGTGCTCTGGGTCGAGCCCAACTTTCCCGGCAGGCTGGGTGCGGTGGCCGACTGGCTGGTGCGCCGGCGTGGCTATCGCTGCTCGTTTTACTGCCACACGGTGGATCCTCGATCAAGCTGGCCAGCCTCGGTGGGCAAGGGGCTGGAGGTTCAGGTCTTCGGTGTGGGAGGGATCGCCCGCGAGACAGCGGTGGCATGGTCGCGCGCCCTTGAGCGGAGTCTGTGCTATGCCTACGGCTGCTGGGAAGTCCTCGAACAACGACGGCCGAAGTCGATCGACCTGATCGTCGGCCGGTCGACCGGCTTGGGCTCGAGCCTGTTCGCGCCGGTGTACTGGCCGGCCGCACCCGTGGTCAACTTCCTCGATTACTACTATCACGCCCACCACTATGACCTGGCCGAGGACGCCGGACCGGCGACTTCTCCGGCCTACTTTCACTGGCGGCGGTCGATGGTCGCGATCGATCTCCTGGACCTGGAGCAAACCACTCTGGGCTGGACGCCCACTCACTGGCAGCGCCAGTTGTACCCGGCCGAGTACCGTGATGAATTCCTGGTGCTGCACGACGGCGTCGACACGCGACGGTTCGCCCGCTCCCCCTGGCATGCCACTGGCGACCGGCCCCAGGTCGATCGCCGGCCGGCTCATCCCGGACACAACCCGGGTCGTCAGCTTCGTGGCCCGGTCCGTCGACCGCCTCCGCGGGTTCGATCGGTTCTTGACGATCGCCAACGCCTTGCTACGGGCCCGCTCCGACGTGATCTGCGTCGTCCTGGGCGACCCCATCGTCCGCCGCGGCCTGGACGTCACATTCCATAACCGGGATTACCCGGCGCACCTGCTGGCAAAGCAGCCGGCGGCCGATGCCGATCGGCTCTGGTTGCTGGGGCCGTCGACTCCGGCGACCGTGGCCGAAGTCCTGGCCGCCAGCGACCTGCACGTCGCCCCGAGCCGGCCATATCCGGTCGCACGCTCGCTGCTGGAGGCAATGGCCGCCGGCTGCGTGGTCATGGCCTCCGACACCGCAGCCGCACCGCGAAATCATCACGCCAGGCCAAACCGGTTTATTGATCGATGGCGACGATCCCGATGCCTTCACGCGACAGGCCCTGGCCGTGCTGGCCGACCCGGCCGCGCACCGGCCGCTGGGCGACGCCGCGGCCGAGCTGGTGCGAGCGCGGTACGCTCAGGATGTGTGTCTACCTCGGCTCGCCGAACAGTTCTCCGCGCTGGCCGCCGCCCAGGGGAAACGCCCGTGAAGGTCCTGTTTATCCACGACGCGTTTCCCGCCCAGTTCGGCCGGCTCGGCCTCGAGCTGACCCAGCGCCACGGCTGGCGCTGCGAGTTCCTGGTGCAGAGCCTGTCGAGCTGCCCGACCCCGACGCCCGAGATGCTCCAGACGCTCGAGCTGCACAAGATGCCGCTGACGGCCGAGCATCGCTCCAGCGACGGGATCCCCTGGCCCCAGATCTACGGGCATTACCTCGATCAATGCCAGACCGTCCACGACGCGATCCGGGCCAAGCCCCAGCTCCGCCCCGACCTGATCGTCGCTCACGGCGGCCGAGGCGCACCGACGCTGTTTCTCCGCGAGGTGGTCGACTGCCCGATCATCATCTATTGCGAATATTATTTCGCGATCAGCCATCGCGACATTTCCTATCGGATCGACCTGCCGCCGGCCGAGCCCGCGCCGTTCTTTCCGCGGTGCATCAACGCGCCGACCCTGGTGACCCTGGTCGACTGCGATGCCGGTTACTCGGCGACCCAATGGCAAAAGAGTTCGTTCCCGGCTCGGTTCCACTCCAAGATCGACGTGCTCTTCGACGGGATCGACACGGCGCTTTACCACCCTGGCCCCGCGCCCGACGGATCGGCACTCACTCGGTCCCTCCGGGCACGCGCGTCGTCACGTTCGTTTCCCGTGGCCTGGAGTCGATCCGAGGGTTCGACCTGTTCATGAAGGTCGCCCACAGGATCGCCCAGGCACGCTCCGACGTGCTCTTCGTGGTGGTCGGCGGCGAGGAGATCCACTACGGCTGGGACAAGCTCCACACCGGATCGCCCAGCTTCAAGCAGTGGGTGCTGAGTCAGGAAAGCTACGACCTCGGCCGATTCGTGTTCCCGGGCCGGATCCTTCCCGAGCAACTGGCCGACATCCTTCGCATCAGCGATTTGCACATCTACCTGACCGCGCCGTTCGTGCTCTCCTGGTCGCTCTTGAACGCCATGGCGAGCGGCTGCGTGGTGCTGGGCTCCGACGTACCGCCGGTTCGCGAGGTGATCGAGCCGGGGCAAACCGGCCTGATCGAGCCGCTGTTCGACGTCGACGGACTGACCGAAACGGCCCTGCGCGTGCTCGATGATCCAGCCACGTTCGCCCCACTGGGCCGCGCCGCCCGCGCGCTGATCGACGAATCCTACAGCCTCGACGTCTGCATCCCACCCCTCAAGGATTTCTTCGAGCGAGTCGCGAGGGAGAAAGCAACGGGATGAACGCGGTGCTTGATGGTCTCGGCATCGCACTCTAGTCGCTCCTTGGGCCCTTCCCAGGCCGTCCGGACAAGCTCCTTATGAACTTCGTGCGAACGGGTTTACGATTCGGACGCCCTCCACGTCGCGGCCATGCTGGAAATCCTCGGTGTAGACGAGAGGAATGCCGTTTTCCTTGGCCGCCGCCCAGATCAACGCATCCCAAAACGAGAAACCGTGACGCGGAATTGCGTCCAAGGCCCGAAGCGTGATCGGGCCGGTCAACGGCAGGACCGGGACAGCGTCCGCAAGATCTCGGATCGTCTGATAGGCGTCGTCGTGCGAGAGCGAAGGAGGTTTGTTAGGGCGGCATCGCAGCGTGGTAAAACTCATTCAGGACCTGACGCTGACGACCATACGGTTCTGTGCCGTCAGATCATCAACCAGCTCCACAGCCTTGAGATGCTTGTCTCCGGCCTGGAGGTCGGCGGCATAAATCAGGATATTGGTATCAACGAGGATTTTTGTCGCGGCGATCGAATCGGTCATAAAGTTCCTCGCGATCTGGGATACGGCGGTCCGCCGAAAGGCATTCCTGCTTCAAGCGGGCCAGCAACCGCTCGCACGCCGCCCGCCGAGCCTCCTCGGCCGCATGAGCCGATGGCTCGGATTCGCTCCCCTGGTTGGCGGGGAGGAAGGTCACCAGCACCGGGACGTCCTCGCCCACCCCAGCGGGCCGCTCCGCGAACTCGACTTTGCCATCGCGGTACACGCCCGCAAGTGTCAACAGGCTCGACATGTCATCAACCTCCTTCCTGCCCGTTATGATATCCCCCATCGGCTCGGAAAATAGTCCGGAGCCGAATCCTCCGTCTCATCGAGGTGCCCCTATGAGTACGCTCAGCCTGAGACTCCCCGAATCGCTTCATAAGCAGGTTCAAGAACTTGCCCGCCCGCGAAGGGGTCTCGATCAATCAGTTCGTGACGCTAGCCGTGGCCGAAAAAATGTCGGCATTCATGACCGAGGATTACCTGGAAGAGCGAGTTCTGGCCAAGGTGAAGGAGATCGCCCCGGACCAGCAGGATGAGATGTAGCGATCCCAAGTCAGTGGGCCGCGGACGACGCCCACGCGCCGCGATCGACGAATCCTACAGCCTCGACGTTTGCATCCCACCCCTCAAGGATTTCTTCGAGCGAGTCGCGAAGGAGAAAGCAACGGGTTAAACGAGGTGCTCGATGGCCTGGCAACGTCTCGTTTCTCGTTGAACCCTTCGCAGGCCGTCAGGACAACTTCCTCGCCCGGGTCGAGCGTGAATTCCTGTTCATTAAGCACACGTCCGCTCTGAAGCATCCGCAAAATGTGGCGGCCCGGCGCAGCTCGCAAACGATCGGACTGTCCCATAACGTCTCGACCCAGTAGGTCTCCTCGTCTACCGTCACGTTGACCTGTGTTTTCACCACGTGCACATAGGCAATGCCTTTCGCCGGGCCACAATGCTCGACAACCTGCCAGAGAATCGCGCCACCAAGCGCGAGGCCCCGACTCCCTTGACCATCCCGGACACGACGCTTCGAATCAACATCAACATGGGATTCCTCACTCTCTCTGATGAAACAACCGATCACTGGCTGGCTGCTGCAAAAGCGCGGCGCCGGTCTGGTCCAGAGGTGCCGCGTTCCGCGTCGCGCGCGGAATACCACCACCCGTCAGGAGTAGGATCGTCAGGCTCACGATGGGGCACGCCTACGCCGTAGTCGTCCATACTAAACCCGTGGAAACCAGGCTTCGTAACGGTGCAATTGCAAGAGCTATGTCTGACAATTGTCAAGTGGACGACTCTCCCTGCCATGTCCCGCGTAGACGCGCATACGCGCAAGGCCGGCGAGGCGACGATGGCCGCAGCTCGCTCAGAGTTCAGGGTTGGTCGACGAGGATCAGCTCGCCGAGGCTACCGGCATCGAAGCCCTTGAAGACGACCGGGGGTGCGCCCCAGGTCAAGAAATACGGCGGGAGTTTCGGGTCATCCTTGTCAACGATGGCCACGTCGAATCCCAGTCGCTTGCCGGAGTGAAAGCGGGTCGGCAGGTCGGGGTATCGGTCGTAGACTTTAATTGCCCACTCGTAGGTCGTGACATGATCCGACATGCCGGATATTTCATCTTCGTGGCGGTTTGCCTGGTCTCTGCGTAGAGCTAGCGACGGGTTGTCGTCCCAAGGGTCCCCATAGGCCGCGACCTGGCCCGGCACTGCGGCATACTG
Source organism: uncultured Planctomycetota bacterium (assembly GCA_963720335.1). Classification (GTDB taxonomy): domain Bacteria; phylum Planctomycetota; class Planctomycetia; order Isosphaerales; family Isosphaeraceae; genus CAVRFS01. The sequence continues at coordinate 30,192 of CAVRFS010000090.1, forward strand.
GAGGACCGGCATTGTGGCGGCGTCGAGCGCCCGCGACCAGTCCTCGGACGGTTCCTCGATCGTCCGATTGGAGAACGTCCCATCGATGTAGACCTCCATGGCGTCGGTACCCCTGGCACTGCCAGGTTTGGCGATAACGTCCTTGTCCGGAACCACCACGGCCAGGTAGATCAGCTCGGCTTCACGGTCGTATCCCACCATGAAATAGGCATCGGAATCTTGGCTCGTGTCTCTCTCTTCGGCGATGTACGACGTATTCTTCACCAGTTGGTTCCGGATTGGATACAAACGAAGGTCTTTGGGCCAGTCGTCGAGCCGGCCGTCGATGGTGATGCCACTCAGTGGGTATGCGACTGCGGATGGGTACCGAGTCGCCGGTGGAGGCTCGGGTCTTCTTTCCGGCTCGCCATCAGCCTGATAGACCCCGAAACCCACGATGGCGATGCTCGTGCAGAGGACCAGGGTCGACATGACCGCGCGGGCGTGTAACGCGGGGAGGAGGCCAGACATTCGCTCCACCAGGCAGCCCAGCGACGCGATGACCGTTCCCACCGCGGATCGGCTGGACGATTGTTCAAACGCAACCTGAAGCGTTGCCTCGACCAGAGAGGGAAAGACCGCCGAGGCGACCGGCGGTTTGAGCATAGCCGTCAGCGCGGAAGCCGTCGGCGCCAGACCGCGACGGGTGAGACGGTCCCGCAACTGCTCCCGAGCTCGCGACAGCCGGCTCTCCACCGTACCCACCGGGCAGCCGAGCCGCTTGGCGACCTCGTCATGACGCAGGCCCTCCAGGTGACAAAGGACCAGTGGCACTCGGTACCGTTCCGGCAGCCGCCGGATTTCCTCGTCGATCACGGATCGGAGTTCAGCCTGGTCGACATCCCCTACCGCTTCAAGGGCCCTCTCGGTCGCCTGCCGCTCGACGACCCGCCGCCTCGCTCCCTTGGCCTTCTCCTTGTTGGCAATCCGGAGAGCCACGCCGTAAAGCCAATTGCTCAAAAGGTTACAATCACGCAGCCCGCCGGCTTTCTTCACGAGCACCAGGAACGTGGCCTGGAACGCATCCTCCGCCGCGTGCTCGTCACCTAACACCCGTCGGCAAAGGCCCAACACCATGGGCCCGTGTCGATGGATCAAGACCCGGAACGCCGCTTCGCTTCCCTCTTCATCAGTCAGGAACAGAGTCACCAACTGGCTATCAGTCCAGTTGCCGATCGCCCCCCAATGGAAAAGGGTTTGAAGTTGATCAATCGCACTCCCGGCCAGTCGTATCGCCATCACGATCGCTCCCGACACTCAGCTCTATACTGCTACGACAACGGCCGGGTCCCATGATCCCAATCATTTTCAAATCACGAACAGTCCCGACGCTCAACTCCATACTCCTACTCTATACTGCCGCCGGCGCGAAGAATCCTTCCACTATTTTATTCGGAGATCGACCAATTTCATTTGGAAGCGGCTGCGCGCACCGGTTCCGGTCCATCTTGATGGGGCACGAAACGGGCCGGCCGGCAGACCCCTTGGTCTTTCAGGGCTGCGACGGCGTGGGCGGCGGCGTTGGCTTGCTCGAGCCGGACAAATGTTTCCAATCCATGTCCTTGAAGAAGTCGACGGCTGCCGATTTCAAGCCGTTGACCGCCTCGCTTCCCAGCCCCTCAGCGGCTTTGACGGCCGTGCCGCCGGCCTTCTCGACATCCTTGACCGCGCTGGACGCGACCGCTTCGGTTGTAGACCCGAAGGAACCATTCACCAGCTCGCCGAACATGGGATAGAGCTTCATGTAAATCTGCCGCTGGCGGAACGAATTGGATGGGGCGAACCGGAGGTTGAACGCCTGCATGAAGGACAGCAGATCGCCGAGCGTTGTGCCTTGGTAATCCTCCAGCTCGGCGATGATCTGCTCCAGTTTAGGGCTATAAAGCATCTTGGTCAGGCCAGCCATCGCCTTGATTGTCTGCTGCGCCGGGACGTAGTCGGGGTCGGACTGGGGGACGAGCTTCTCGAACTTGAATCGGAGTTGATCGATGGCGGATTGGACGGCCTCGATCGTCTTGGGCTCGATCGTCCCCTTCTCATCTTCCGCGAACGCGACGGAGACCACCTGCTTGAGCTTATCGCGTTCCGGCTGGAACGCCTCGACCCGCAAGGCCAGCGGCCACTGTTCGTTGTTCAGCGTCATCTGGTTCAGACAGAGCGTCATCCCCTCCGACGCGACCTCAAAGGGAATATCTCGAATGACTTCCGACTTGAGCGGAGTCTTGATCATCCGGAGCGACGAGCCGACGGTCGCCGGGTTGAGCAGGATGTCGAGCAACACGTTCAAGGCATCGCCGTCGGTGATGTCGCGCGTTTCGGGGTGATTGCGCAGGCGATCGTAAATCCCAGCCTGGGCCTTGTTGATCCTGGTCAGGTCGGCTTGCAGCCCGGCGTGATACCGGCGAGCCTGCTCCAGGTGCGACTGATACATGTACTGGTTCCAGCGCATGGCCGTGTCGGCGTTGATCGATCGGGCTATGGACGTATCATAGTTGTACACGCCTCGACCCATGTTGAAGTAGCCCAGTCCTCGGGCAATGCTCCCCTGAAGCGTCGAACCCCAGCCGCCCCAGCCGTAGCCCCCATAACCGCCGGGATAACCGTACTGAGCACGCGCTGCGCCCGGCGATATCGCCAGCAAGACCACCATGCTCGAAACGAGTGAAGATCGATTCATCAGGTCGCTCCTTGTTTCAAAGGCTAGGAGTTAGGAGTTAGAAGTTAGGAGTTAGAAGTTAGCAATTCGAGCGACGGGTCGCGGATCGGTAGGCGTTGAGCAGGCGTCCGATCTCGTCGCTCGTTTCCCACAGAGCGCATTTCTCAATGTACCCCAAGTCATGGGCGAGGATGAGGTAGTAGCGGCATTCTTCCAAGGAACCTTCGGCGATATTGAGAAATCGTGCTTTGTCTACCTGCGATTGCTTCCGGAAGCCTTCCGCGATATTTGCCGGAATCGAGACGGCGGCCCGTCGGAACTGTGAGGTCAGCCCGTAGCGTTCCTCTCTTGGAAAAGCCCGCGTCGACTTATAAACCGTCAAAACGAAGGCGTGCGCCTTCTGCCAAAGGATCAAGTCCTGAAAAGAACGTGCGGGCGGTCTTTTCTCCATTCCGATCCGACTCCTTGCTGCTGAAACCTGGCATGTAGCCCATGATTCTGAGTCTGAGGGTGGTCACGATAATCGACCTAACTTCCGATCACGATAATCAATGTAAGCCGCGGACCGCAAAGGGGAGTAGTACCGGTGGCCTCTTCTCTTCTGTCCCGGATCGTCGTTCCGTTCCCGCTTGTCTCTAGGCGGTGGAACGGGGAACGGACCGATGATCTCGCTCAGACCTTCGTTGATCACGGCACATCATTCTGTGTCGAGCCTCAACAACCTTGCCCGCGAAGCCTCGACGTGCTCAAGGGATCTCCTCCTAGCTCGTGATGAGGACACGACATACACCGTCGGAGGGAACTGTTCGCGAGTTGAGGGTAAGAAAAGTATAGAACGGATGGAGCCGCGAAGTTACTACTTGGATGCTTCGGTCGATCAGACCGAAGTGTCGCAATGCCTCCCGGTGCCGACGGCGTGCGGATGATGTGTTCCCGGAAAGAAGAGCTGGCGACCCAGGTCGAGAAGATCAAAGCGTTTTTCGCCGCCTTCGTCGAGCAGCAGACGGTAAATGACTGGTACCCACTTCTCAGCGGGTCGCAGATAGCCGGGGTCTTCGGGAATGGATCCCGCTGATCGGTTTATTTCAAGAAAGTACTTTTGAGAAGCGTGTGATATTGCTATGGGTACGGTGCTGTGAACCGAGGCTGAGGGCAAACGACATCTATGGTCCGGCCCCAGCGGCTGGCTACAATTGCGGCATGGAACGGTAACGCGCTAGCAGCGACTCTCCCCAACGAGGCCAGCAACCATGCGTCCCGCCGCGTCGTTCTGCCCGGAAGCAATCCACCTCTCGCGCCGACAGGACCCGAAGTTCTGCGCCGAGGTCGAGTTCTTCGACGCACTTGTTCGGCAAATGCCTGAGGGGTGGCATGTCTTCGACGAGGTCGGCTGGCTCAACCGCGACAGCCACGGCGGTGCTCCGCGACGGCGAGTCGGATTTCATCCTCGCGCACGCGGTATATGGCGTGCTGGTGGTCGAACTTAAGGGAGGGTTCATCAGCTTCGAGGGCCGGCGGCAGCAGTGGATCTCGACCGACCGTAAGGGGCTGGATCACGACATCAGGAATACCTTCGGGCAGGCAAAGGACAGCAAGCACACGCTCATCGACAAGCTCCGCGAGCAGCCTGAGCTCGCCGCTAAATGGGTCGGCCTGCATCACGCGGTTGCTTTCCCAACTGCCCGGTCCGTGAGGGTCGCATTCACCCGGAGGCGGACCCGAACCAGATCATTTGGGAGGAAGACGTGCAACGGCTGCCGGCCCGCGTCGGAGAGATTCTCCGTTACTCCTAAGGCGCGACACTTTCCGCAATGGACGGGAGATCGTCGCGGCCCTGCACCGGTTCCTCTGCCGGACGGTGATGCTTGCCAACCCGCTACGGACGCAGATCGACGCCGAGACCCGCGAGATTCAGTCGCTGACGGACAGCCAGATCGACGTGTTCGCCAAGTTCCAGCGCATCCGCCGGGTGGCGGTCGGTGGCGGGGCTGGGTCGGGCAAGACTCTATGTCGCCGTTCACTGCGCCCGACAGCTGGTGTGTGAGGGGTTTCGGACGCTGTTCACGTGCCACTAGAACTGGTTAGCCGCTTTCATAAAATCGCTGCTTCGCGACACGCCCAACCTGGAAGTGTACGCCGCAGAGGAACTCGCGCGGTGGTATTGCCCGTCTCTCCCGCATGGCGGTAGCCGAGTCGGCGCTTGCGGAAGGGTTGTTCGATGCGGCAACGACCTTGACAACACGCCCCTATCACGCGGTCTTCGTGGACGAGGGGCAGGACTTTACACCGGAGTGGTGGACTGCCCTGGAGGCTCTGCTTATCGAAAGGCGAAAGGGCGTGTTGTTCGTATGCCACGACACCAACAACCAAGTGGTCCGCCCCGGCGCGGGTATGTTGCCGGAAGACCTCGTGCCGATCGACCTCGACGAGAACGTTCGAAACACGACCGACATCTGCGCTGCGCTCCTGCCACATTACCGGGGGCAGGTGGGAATCCGGCTGCGAATGTCAGTGGGGCGTGCCGTCGAGTACGACCTCTGCGTCGAAGGCGATCTGGGCAGATGTTGGGCCGTGTGCTGAACCGCCTACTGGCAAGCGAGGGACTGCTGGCCAAGGACATCGTCGTGCTGGCGCCGCGAGGCCCAGGCGGAGTCTGAGCTGCCTGGGCTGTCGCTACCGGCCGGGATCCGGGTTACAGCGGACGAGTCCGCCGTGAAGGGCCGCACAGTTCTCTGGGCTAACGTGGCAGATTTCAAGGGGCTGGAGCGCCGAGTCGCCCTAGTGGCGGAGCTGGACGACCGCCTCCCCCCCGACCCACGCGAGCGCGAGCCGTCCTATACGTAGCGTTCTCCCGGCCGAGGAGCCTGCTGGCAGTGTTTCACACAGAGGCCGCCCGCGACTGGGTGCGCAGGAAAAGGATGAGAGGTCGCCCGTGTGTCCATTGCCCGAGCCCGTCACTCGCAGTTCGAGATTCTCGCCGCCGAATGCATCCGCCGCCACCTGGAGGCGCACGGCACTGCTCCGTGGTCAATTTGCGAAGCGCGATTAGGCGACGGCGACTACCAACGGCTCAGCGACTGGGCGGCGACCGTGCCGTCACGGCGTTTGATCGATGCGAGCGGTAGCGCCGGGTTGGTGCTATTGGCGTTTCTCTCCGAGTGGAACAGGCGCAACTCGCCGGGTGCCAGCGTTTGGGTGGGGCTGCCGCCACTCTTCGGCGTCGAATCGGCACGGCGTAGGCTGTTCACCGGGAACAACCAGCCGACTCAGTTCCCTGTACCAAACGGTACATAGACACTTGCGAGAGGTTCCGCCTGCGACACGCATTCGCGGCCGAGCAGGAGGAAGACCTCCGCTACTATCTGAGCGTCCAACTCCAGTACGGATTCAGCCTGCCTCACGCGCGGGATAAATTGGGTAACTGGCTCGCGGTCATCGGCCGCCCGAGGTCGCGCTACGCTTGCTCGAGCCGGAGGGCTACTACCGAAGTGCTTCGTTCGCCGGCTGGTGCGCGACATGAAGTCCTACCGCCGGAACTACCTGCCTGAGTCTGACTTCCGTCGCACGCTTGGCGAGAACCCGTGGGTGCTGTCGGCGTGGGAAAACGAGATTGTCGCCCTGATCGACGAAATCCCCGGGACGGCGATGAGGACGAGCTGGAGTTCCGCTTGCTGTCCGACCCGCGTGTTACGTGGCAGGAAGGTCCGGAGGTGCGTTGCCGGGTGTGCGACCTGCCGGACCGGCTGACGGCGCCGCGATATCTCCTGCGCTGCGCCGGACAGAGACATAGCCCGCTATTACCGCGATCGCTCTGGTAAGATAATGGCGGATCGCCGCGACGCGCAGATCCCTCTCGACGGGACCTTATGCTGTGGTAACGCTTGAGACGTCTGATGGCGAGGCTGTCGAGGTGCAGACGATCCGACTGTGGGATCCCGAGGTGGTCGCCCAAGTGCGGCCCGTAGGCCGGGAAATCGAGGAGGCCGTCGAGCGTATGCTGCCCGGTGAGCAGGTGCTGATCACTTCAACCGAGGCGGTTGTCACGCCTGCCTCCTTAGGCGTGGCGTAAGTAAGCCCGCGGGAATGGCGGCGGCGATGGTGGCTGCTTGACGGCAAGGAAGCGCACGCGCGTAGAGGACGGCGGCATGGTGTGGAACGGTGAGCCGCCCCCTCCGCCTCCGGCGTGGGCAAACGACGTTTCTGTCGCGATTGAGAACAGCAGGAAGGTTCTTTCCGATTAGGTGAATCGGTCCGTTTCCGCATCAACACTGCCCGGGGCGTGGAGGTCACCCATGCCGCCTGCGTCAGCCGGCCGCTAAGTTTCGCCGACGCCTTGCGAAGACGCACGTCCAAGGTGGCAGTACGGGCCGAGATGAGCGGGCAGTGTCGCCTTCGCGTGGGTTTGACGGGCGGCGGAGATTCTGTGGTCGTCCAGCGCGAGGTGAGCCTGCCCGTTCGCGCCGTGACGTGGGCTGATGGCGGAGGTGAGATCCCGCGAAACGAGACCGCTGTCTTGCTTCGAGGCGATGAACCGTCCTGTGAGACTTCTGAGTGATGGGCCGGCTGTCCTCATCGAGGGGCGCGAAATCCTCGGCCCACTCCCGGCCGGCCAGGGCCGCCCGCATCAAGCGTGTTCTGGGCACAGGCAAACAGTTAATTGTCGCCGACTTCCCCTTCAATACGATCGACCATTTCCTACTGGCGCAGTTGGTGGTGGATACCGGCTTCGCACGGTCGCTGAAGCGCGAGGGTGAAGGGTTCCGACTGAGTCTGTTCTGCTCGTTGCCGCCCGGCGAACGCCGCAGGCTGCTCCTGTGGTCGCCGCTTGATGGGATGACAATCCTCAGCGTGTCGGAAATCTCCACCGAGGACGGTGGACGTGCGTGGGTTTTCGGCGCCGCATGGAAGACGGACACACTGCTGGCGGCTGTCGCCTACGAGGGACACTGCCTCGCGGCGGCGTGGTGCGGACAGGAACAGCGGTTCTACGACCCGCACTCGACTGACGGCGCCGACCCGATTACGCGAATCGCCCTGATTCGCTGGTGCCGTCTGCCGGGATTGCGGCACGACCCCGACGCGCATCGAGCAGCCGCTCATCGGCCGATTGGTGTGCTTCCCGGTGGAGATGCGTGCGCAGTCGCCCTGCTCGACGACGGTCTGCCGGCGGACCTGGAGATGGAGTTCGAGGACCGACAGAGCCCGCGGGGAGAGCTTTTCAAAGTGATCTTCCACGAAGCCTACATCCGCCCGACGCAGGGGAAGGTAGAGGAGGTCTTTAACGGGCTACCGAACGATTTCGACCGCCTGATGACGTATCACCCGCTGCTGGGCTGTCGTGCCCTCCAGGCCGTCCTCTCTCGCCTGGTTCGGCAGAGCAAGGTGCAGACACGGGCATTGCTCGTTGCGATGCAGCTCCAGCTCCTTTCGCTCCGCGGCAGCGCTGGTGAGCACGATATGGCCCGCCAAGAGGGCGAACTGCGTAACCGTGCCCGCAGCACCTTCAGCGAGAACAGTGAGCCGATGGACGACTCCGAGTGGAGAAAGCTCGTTGAGCCGATCATGGAACACCTCTCGCCGGCGCATTGCATAGGACAACCGGGAGGAAGGTAACCTCCGCACTGCCCTCGGCGTCGCCCCGTTCAGAGAGTACCTCGCGGCGAGGATCGTCCGCCGCCTGCTCGACCAATTGGCCTGATACCTGGAGTCCCTATATGTCTTCGCAATGGAAGCTATAGATCTAGAAAAAGCTATTAGCTGAAGGATGGTAGAATTCTAATAAGAAAACTTGTTCACAAGAGATAAGCATCTGTAGGACATTGATAGGCGTAGGTAAAGAAAGGGAATGGGTAGGCTGGCGGTTGATAGGTGAGCTAGTGAGTAGAAGAGAGTTTAAGTCGCTGTAGTAGGAGCACACTATGGAGTAGCTGGCAGCTTAAGAAGAATTAGACGATGACTTAGATAGGCAGCTAGAATATGAGGAAAGAGTTAAGTACTAGAGGCTGCTATACAAGCAATAGTAAGAGGTGGTAGCTGCTAGACGGAAATATTTCTGTGTAGAGATGGTTGGTGTTAGTAGTGAAAGATGGTAAAGGAGAGGGAAAGACAGAGAGCTTTCTGCTGCTCATTCTGAAGTTATGTAACGCTACCACAGCAACGGCGAATCAATGCACTGCCTGATCCTCTACCCGATGAACGCGCAGGTTAACGACCAAGTCGAGAAGCAAGAGCTTGGCTAAGAGGGCAGGGAGATAGTATAGCATGTTCTACTTCACCAGCGAGACACCCGAGACCGAGGCCGATGCCGAGTCGCGAGGGGGTCATCCTCGAACCCGGCGAGGAACACTCGTTCTGCCGGGCACGCCAGACCGCCCGTGGGCTCACCGAACCATCGCAGCCGGTGCCGGATGTCGTCGTCACAAACTACTCCATGCTCGAGTACATGCTGTGCCGGCCGCAGGACCAAGTGTTCTTCGGCCCCAGGCTGCGCTGTGTCGTCCTCGACGAGGCACACCTCTACGCAGGGACGCTGGCCGCGGAAATCACACTGCTGCTGCGACGGCTGTACGACCGCTGTGGCTTGCGGCCAGAGGAGGTGATGCAGATCGCCACCTCCGCCACGCTCGGCGGGACCGACAATCAGCTTTGGCAGTTCGCCGCGACGATCTTTACTCGCGATATAGGTGATGTTGCGTTGATTCGTGGTGAGAAAACGCGCCCGGCCCTGGGCGAGATCATCCCGCCCGGTACACGCGCCGATGCCGGCGGACCTCGCCACGCCACTGCTCACCGCCAAAACGCTGGAGCCCGACCCCGCGACTGGCAAGCCGCGGTTGGTTACTGCCCCAGCCGCATGTGCGGAACTGCGATCGCGGCTGGCCGCGCCTCACCGCCGTGCCGGCGTCCACGGAGGATCGCCCCGCGGCTCGCCGCCGGCGCACACTCTGCGCATGTCGCCGCTGATCCACCGGACGCAGGAAATCCTCGCGGACCGCGAGCGGTGGCGGCTGGCGGAATCTGCGCATGAACTGTGGGGAGAGGAGAGCGAGCAGAACGCTCCATGCGACGGTGAATCTGTTACAGGTCGGCACAGCGGCGCGGCGATCGCCGCACGATTACCCTCTGGTGCCGCACCGACTACACCTGACGGCGCTGCGCTCCTTCGGGAATGACCGTGTGCCTGAGCCCGGAATGCACCGGCTCGTCCAGCAACCTCCTCTCCCCGTTCGGCGCCGTTCAGGCCGGCGGGGGCGGCCAGGTGCGTTCACTGCGAACGAGCCGTGCTCGCGCTGTATCGCTGCTACAACTGCGGAGAGTGGCTGCTCGCGGGCGTGGAGGCCGAGGACTCGCCCGTCCTCACTGTGCCTCCACCGTTCGCGGAAAAGTAGCGCGCTTCCTGACGCCGCGCGTAGAGCAGGCGATGCGGCGGCTCCCGTCGGAGGCGATGCCTGCGCCGACTGGGCTCCGACGCGGTGCTCCGAAGCGAGGTCGAGCCGGGCACGCCTGTTGCTGTAACGCCGCGATGCCCCTGTTGCACCGCGAATCGGAGCCGGCTGAAGCCGTTCGCCAACGCGACCTCGCTACCGCTGAGCATCTTCGCCGAGGCGACGCTCGCGGAGACGCCGGTCTACCCGACGCTGGATAACGTTTACCGCCCGGCAAAGGGGCGGCGGCTGCTGGCGTTTAGCGACAGTCGCCAGGAGGCCGCCCGCCTTGGCCCGCGGCTGACGAAGCAGCATGAGGGACAGGTGGTGCGGGCACTGATCCTCCGATCGCTAGGTGAGCCGATGAGCGAGGCCGCCCGAAGCCAAATCCTCGCTTCCATCTCCGCGTTGTCCGCGATCCCCGGCATGTCCACCACCGTCGATGGCCTCCGCGCCGAGTTAGAAGGCGGCATGCCGCGGTGGTGCGGCCTGTTGAGAGAGCAGAAGGGCCTCGACCAACTGCTCGACCCCGAAGGCGCGGCGAAACACCGCGCGGTCTACCGCGTCGAAGAGAGCACCCGGCGGTGGGACCAGACCGACTGGAATGCCAATCACGAGGCGGTCAAGAAGGAGGCCTACCGACTGCTCGCCGTCGAGTTCGCGACACTCCCGGTGACGGCCATCTCGCTGGAGAAGCTCGGGCTCGCGGAGGTGGTCCACACCGAACGTGGAGGACCTCAAGCTGCCCCCGACGTTGGCGGGTAGCTTCCGGATGCTGTCGCCGACAAACTGCGCGGCTCTTGGGCTGACTTCCTGCAGGCAATATTGGAGATGCTGCGCGTCGAGGGCCTGATCACGGTGGGCGATAAGCTCGACTGGGACGGCACAATCGCGGAGATGCCCCTGGGCTACTGGCTGTCGCGAGACGCAGACGGCCGCCGGTTGAAATCGATCCTCGGCAAGAGCGACGACAACCGACGTAGGAAATTCGCCGCCAACGTCTTGCGCTGCGCAGGGGTTCCGGCCGACGACGCCCTCGATGGACTCGCCGTCGAGGCGCTTCGCACCGCGTTCGACCAGCTAACGCAGAACGCCGGAACGGTGCTGCCGTGGCTCGAACACGACGCGAACATGCAGACCTTCGACGGGATGCCCGTCCCCGCCATCCGGCTGGTGTTCGAGAAACTGGCAGTCCGCTGCCCAGGCGACATGTACGAGTGCCCGACGACGGGCCACCTCTGGCCGCGTAGTGTGCTGGGCTGCGCGCGGAAGACGGCTGCGACGGCGGGCTACGCCGAGTCACACAGGCCGACCTCGACAACCGGCCGCGCTTTGCCCGCCAGCGGCGCGAGTACCGCGAATCGGCGCTGTTCCGCATGGCCCTGTGGGCGGAGGAACACTCCGCGCAGCTATCGCCAGCAGAGAACCGGCGCTGCAGGACCTGTTCAAGGCCGGGCTCCGCAACGTCCTCGCGCACACGACGACGCTCGAACTGGGCATCGACATCGGCGGCCTGACTGCGGTACTGCTGGGCAACGTCCCGCCCGGTAAGGCGAACTACCTCCAGCGCGCTGGCCGGGCCGGACGCCGCGCCGACGGGTCGTCGGCCGTGCTGACCTTCGCCAAGCAGCGGCCGTACGACATGGCCGTGTTCGCCAACTTCGGCGGGTTCCTCGGCGCGAGCCTACGGGCACCGGTGGTGTTGCTGGAGCGCGAGCGGATCGGCCTGCGGCACCTGCACTCCTGGCTCCTCGGCGGCTATTTCCTCGAGTTCGCGCTTAAGGACCGCACCGGAGCGATGAACGCCTTCGGCAAAATGGGTGAGTTCTGCGGCCGACCCTTGGTCGGTTATTGGGATAAGGAACAAGTTGATCCACCGTTACGCTCGGCTGGCCAACGCCGGAACGATGAGTTCGTTCATTACCTTCTGCGCCTGCGGGACCAGCCGGAAGAAGACAAGCGTGCCGCGTGGACGACCTGCTCGCCGGGACGCCATTGATCGATCGCCTCGCCGATTGGGCGGGGTTGGTCGACGAGGTGATCGCCACCTTAAACGCGGCGCTGGCAGAGTGGAACTATGATTTCCAGTCCCTCTACGATGCGTGGTTAGAAGCGGTGTCGGTGCAACCGGTGACCGCGGCGTCCCGGCGACAGGCCAACGCGATCGGCTACCAGCTCCGGCTGCTGTGGAACCTGACGGTCATCGAGTCCCTGTCCGACCAGCAGTTCTTGCCGAGCTACGGCTTCCCCATCGGCGTGCATCGACTCCAGGTGTTGGATAAGGACGAGAAATCCGGCCGAGTCCGCGAGGAGGACCAGTACCGCCTGGAGCGGGCCGGCGTGCTAGCCATCGGGGAGTACGTCCCCGGGTCGCGTCTGTTGGTCGGCGGCAAGGTCATCACCTCGCGCAGGCCTGATCAAGAGCTGGCAAGGCGAGACCTCGCCCGGCCAGACAGGGCGGCTATGCGTTTGCATCAACAAGCATCGGTTCTATGACCTCGCCGGTGCGCCGACGGCGTGCCCCGTTTGCGGACGAGACCGCCCGGCAACAACCCGATGAGACGCTGCTCCTGGTTAAACACGGTTTCAGCACCGCGGCGTGGGAGCCACCGGTTCGTGGCACCGAGGTCGAGCGTATCTATTCGGCCGAGCCCATGTCGCTTGCCTTCCGCGGGCGATGGCGCGTCGAACCTGCTCAGACGGTCGAACTTTCATGGAATCCGCAATTTCGACCTCACATACCGGCCTGACGGCGAGTTGCTTGTCGTCAATCGCGGCGAGTACGAGCTGCGGTTTTGCCGTCTGCCTGCGCTGTGGGTATGCCGACAGCGAGTGGAACAAACGCCGGGCCACGGGGCTCGATACGCTGCCCAGCGGTTTCGACACGCACGCCCCCGCTGCGCGATGATGACCACCGGCACACCTGCCGCAAGAAGCGTGAGCAGAGCCTGCCGGTCCACCGCTTCCAGGTGCTGGGTGCGCGGCAGGTGACGGATGCGCTGCTGGCAGAGTTCGGCTTCCTCGGCCCAGACGCGACCAACGCCGCCCTGGTGCAGTCGCTCGGCTACGCGCTGATTGCGCGGCGGCTGCCGGGTTCTCGGGCTCGATTCGCGCGAAATGGGCCTGCTGGCGGTGCCGACTGGAAGCGACGGTAGCGAGTGGGGCGTCGTCCTGTACGACAACGTGCCGGGTGGCGCAGGACATGTTCGGCAACTGCTTGAATGCTCCGACGAATGGCTTGGCGAAGCAAGGCGTGTGCTTTACGTCTCCGAGGCGCACCACCGTCGCTGCGATAGCGCTTGCCTGGAGTGTCTGATGTCCTTCGACACGCAGCACGCCTATTCACGATTTGGATTCGTCCGCCGCGATGCGCTGCGGCGGCTGGACTCGGCGCTGGAGAATCGCCTGGAGTGAACGCCGGGCGGCTGACGCAGGTCGTGCGCCGTCATTGTCGACGTGGGCACTCCGACCACGCCGACTTCGGTCGGTCGGACTTCGAGTTGGCCGACATGTAGACGTGTGACATGATCGCCGAACCTCAGGAACAAACCGTCGCCGTCAAGCCACGTCATCCGAACGAGAAAACCCACCTGGCGAAGGCTGGACAAGACTTTCGAAAAGGAGATCGCTCGCAACGCCAAAGTCGAAGCAGGTGGGGACCTTCACGAGCAGGCGTTCCCTCCTTTTCGTTATCGCGGGCAAAACAAAATGCAGTCCAGACGATGCCGGAAGAACACCTACCCAACTACACTCCCGACGAACGGGTAGGCGGGGACTTGGGAATATGGCCTTGGCGCGTTGAAGGTAAGAATGGGGATTGAAACTTGAGCGGTTGGAAGGAAAGCTGGCAATCGCTGACGAATTAACGATTCGCATTCCCACGTCTAGCAGAATCGACGAACCGCGGACGCACCGCCCGTAGCGAACGCCCCCTTGGCTGGGCTTCAAAGCGGCGCTCGGTTGGAAGTGCTCACTATCTGCTTTTGGAACGTAGTAACTTTTTTTGCTTCGGTCTGACGACACCGAAGCAATTAGGTGCGAAGCATCAGACGTGTCCTCACTCGGCAGTTCATGTACCTCCCGACAGCACCTTGGAGGTGGGGGCGGCTGAAGCGTGAGTGCCACGATTCGCTGCCCCGTACTCAGAGACTCTCCCCGAGGAACCGAGACCGCTGAACCGCTATCCTCCGCCCCGGAGCCGCGGTCGCTCCCATCCAGTCGCTTCTGACAATGGCATGGCCCATGTTCGGTCTCGGGACTTTCTGCACGCTTGTCATCATCGACTCGTGATCAGCTACGGTAGGAGGACGCTCGTTCCGATCACGTTCTCTGACGCGGTTCCGGGGCCGAGTATCAATCAAGTTGCTCAAAACGGGCCGAATCCGCATCGATTATCTTGACCACTCACAACTCCTATATCCTAGCTCGCAACTCCTAACTTCTAACTTCTAACTCCTTGCATTCCGACATTCCTGCCAGCGGCGAGCAAGAATCTGTCGTTCGGCGGCGGATTTGTTGAGCCTGAGCGCGTGCGCAAAATGCTGCTCGGCTTCAGACCAGCGGCTCAAGCGTCTTAAGAGCTCGCCACGAACGGCCGGCCAGAGGTAATATTGCTCGGCGATCGGAGCTGCCGGCAATCGGTCGAGTTCGGCGAGTCCGGCGGATGGTCCTTTCCATTCCGCGATCGCGACGGCTCGATTCAAGTGGTGAAGCGGTGAGGGGGCAATGGCAAGCAACAGGTCGTAAAGCGAAACGATGTGCTGCCAGTTGGTGGAGGCAAAGTCGGTGGCGAGGCAATGCTGGGCCGAGATCCCGGCTTCCACATGATAGCGCGACAGGTTATCGCCTTCCGCGGAGCGATCGAGCCATTCGAGGCCAGACCGAATCAGCTCTCCGTCCCAGCGGTTACGATCCTGCTCGGCCAGGAGCAACAGTTCGCCGCGGTCGTCGAGACGCGCTGAGAATCGCGCCGCATGCAGGCACATGAGAGCCATCAGCGCATGGGTTTCCGGTGTCGCGCACAGGGGATGCTCCGCCAGCAGCATCGTCAAGCGCATCGCCTCACCGCAAACGTCTCTTCGAATGGGACTATCGGCCGATGCCGAGTTGTATCCCTCGTTGAACATCAGGTACAGCACAAGATGCACGGCCGCCAGGCGCCTGACGATCATCTCGGTCGACAGCGGGTCCAAAGTCGTGTGTTGCGTCCGCAGGATGTCTTTGGCCCGCACAATTCGCTTTTGAACGTTCCCTTCGGTTGTCAGTAACCCGCGTGCAATTTCTCCGGGACTGAAGCCGCACAACGTGCGCAGGGCCAGGGCGATTCGCGATTCGGCGGGCAAGTCCGGGTGGCAGCAAACAAACAACATGCGCAGCAGCTCGTCGCCGATCTCGGTCGCAAAATGGACTTCCTCCATCACCGATTCAGACACAGGCGCGGCGGCGGCGATTTCCGGTTGAAGGCGGTCCCAGGTGCGGCGTCGCCGGAGCGCATCGAGCGCCAGGTTCTTGGCGACGCGAAAGAGCCAGCCGCCCGGATCGTGGGGGACGCCCCGCAGACTCCAAGACTGCAAAGCCTGCAACAATGCCGATTGCACCGCGTCTTCCACGAGATCCAGGTGCGCAGTGCCCAGTACACGCGTCAGGACGGCCACGACACGCCCGTATTCGTGCCGGAAGAAGTTATCAACGAGTTCCTGCGAAGGGCGGCGCAGAATTCCGCTCCTTCTTCTGAGGCATCCGATTCGGACGTTTCCTGGGGATCCAAACGGTCTCTCCCGAGCGCCGCCGACGATGCATGGACCGTGGCCGGGCGACGGTTCTTGATTGTCGCCAGGCCACGTCGATGAATGAATCAACTCAAGTCGTACGCATGGATCATTTGTCCATATATCCCGCAAGCTGCCGGATTTCGACGCTTCCGCCCTCGACGACAGCCGGACATTCGCGCGCGATGGCCACCGCTTGATCATAGTCGTCGGCCTGCACAATGCTAAAGCCGCCAACGACCTCTTTCGATTCGACGTAGGGTCCGTCCGAGACGATCCCGGCGAGCCGAACCACTTTGCCGCTCATTTGGAGGCCGTCTCCAGGATCAATCATCTGGCCGGATTGCGTGAACTTGCCGATCCATTCCCCCCACTTCTGGAAGCTCGCCTGAATCTCGGCGGGCGAGGGCGGGGCGCTGGGAACCGAACCTCGGTACACGAAGAGATACTTCGCCATGGGAAAAATCCTTTCCTTTTCACGATGGGGTCCAATGTGCCGCGGCTGCCGACGCTCGGCAGCTTTCTCTTTGGTTCAATGGCCGGGAACAGCCGGACCTCAATCCTTGTCCCCGTCATGATGACGACGAACGAGCCCGCGCAACATGGACACGTCCTCGAAAAATGATCGGGACGGCCGTTGACGCCTCATAATCTCGGGTCCACGGGCTCGCTTTCTAAGGCGAGTACGCCGAAAACGCATTCGTGGACACGCCGCAACGGCTCGCCTTGGACGAACCGCTCCAACCCTTCTACGCCGAGGGCGAACTCGCCGATAGCCAGTGACCGCTTCCGACCCAGGCCCCGTGACCGCAGCCGCGCGAGGTTCGACTCCGTCGTGTAGTCCGGGCCGTAGATGATCCGAAGGTATTCACGCCCCCGGCACTTCACGGCGGGCTGGGAGAGGCCCCGGCCACCCCGATGGATGAAGGCCAGGGGCTTGACCACCATCCCCTCGCCTCCCCGGCCGGTCAGTTCCTCCCACCAGGCGATGCCCGCCGCCTGGCTCGCCGGGTCGGTCACGTCCACCGAGCGGTATGGAGTCGTTCGCAAGAGTGCGGGGTCCGCGTCGCAGAACGCGGCCAAGGTCTCCATGTGCCATATGTGGTCCTTGTCCGTGTGGACATGCCCCTCGGTGGCCAGAAGGTGAAACGGGGCCAGCTTCAGGTCAGCCAGCGAGCTCACCTGCCAGCAATAATGACGGTAAGAGGCAACGAACCGATGAATGTCCTGCTCCCTCTGCTGGTAATTGCCCTGGATCTGCACGAGCTTGTCCCGCTCGGGGCCGTCCAGGCGACTCGCCGCCTGCTCCAGCGCGGCCAACGCTCGGGGCAGCGCGGCCGACCCGGCCGACCCGACAGCCGCATACTGGGTCCGCAGGAGTTCCTGGGCCTTCGCCGACCACGGCAACAGTTCGCAGTCCAGGCACGCCCACGAGGTCTCCAGCTTGGACCAGAGGTCGGCGGTGCCGAGGGCCGAACGCACCCGGTCGAGGAACGAGCGCTCCAGGTCGGGATCGTTGAAGAACCGCCTGCCGGTGCGGGTGATGACGATGCCGAGCTCGCCCGAGGAGACACCGAACCGTTCCCTCGCCGCCTCTTCGTCCCGGCAGGCGATGACGACGGCCCTCGACCCCATGTGCTTTTCCTGGCAGACCACCTGCGGCGCACCCTGGCTTCGGTAATAGGCGAAGGCTTCGGCTGGGTGCTCCAGCAACCCAGGCTCCCCGCTGGTCTCGCAGGGCGACATGGTGGGCGGCAGGTAGATCAGCCACCTCGGATCGGCGGCGAACCGGCTCATCACCTCCAAGGCCGCGGCGGCATTCTCCTCCCGGATCGTGACGTTGCCGCGCAGCCGGGTCGGGACGATCCGCTTGCCCAGCACGTCCTCGGCGTCGAGCACTTGATCATGGGCCTGCTGGGCCGACAGCGTTGGGGCCTGGGTCTCGGGAGGCAGGAACGGCCGGCTCGGTTCACAATAGGTCCGTGCGGCCGGGACCGATACGAACTCCTTCTCCGGGTAACGCAGGGCGGTCAGCTTGCCGCCGAACACGCAGCCGGTGTCGATGTTGACCGTCCGGTTCAGCCATTCCGGCTCGGGGACGGGCGTGTGGCCGTAGACGACGGCCGCCGACCCTCGGTATTCCGTCGCCCAGTCGTAGCGGATCGGCAGGCCGAACTCGTCGGTCTCGCCGGTCGTCTCGCCGTAGAGGGCGAAGTCCCGCACCTTGCCTGAGCCTCGCCCCTGCATCTCTTCCTTCATCCCGGCGTGAGCGACGACCAACTTGCCGCCGTCGAGGACGTAATGACTCACAAGCCCGTCGAGAAACTCGGCGAGACTCGTTGCTGAACAAGGCACTCACCTCAACGGGCAGGGCCTCGATCTCGGCCAGGGTATCGGCCAGCCCGTGCGTGATCTGGACGTTCTTGCCCAGGAGCTTCCTCACGAGCTTCATGTCGTGGTTGCCGGGAACGCAGAGGGCCGAGCCGTGGACGACCATGTTCCGCACCAGCCGAACCGTGTCGAGGATGCGCGGTCCACGGTCGACGAGATCGCCGAGAAAGACCGCCTTGCGGCCCTCGGGGTGGGCGTAGGTCCGAGATCCCCAAACGGGATCATCGCCCTCTCGCCATGTCTCCGCGTACCCGAGCCGTTCCGAGCAGCTCCTCGAGCTCGTCGCAGCAGCCGTGGACGTCGCCAATGATGTCGAACGGGCCATGCTCCTCGCGCCTGTCGTTCCAGAGGGGCACCCGCTCGACGGTCGCAGCGTCCACTTCCTCGGGGGTCTCCATGACGAAGATATGCCGGAAGCCCTCCTTGCGAAGCCCTCGGAGCGACCGCCGCAGTTGCGACTTCTGGTTGCGGACAACGTGGGGGCCGAAGGTCCGGTCGGGCCGAATCCGGTTCCGCTCCTGGCAGACCTTCTCCGGCAGGTCGAGCACGAGGGCCACGGGGAGGCAGTGATACTGTCGGGCCAGCTCGACGAACGGCTTGCGGGCCTCGGGCTGGACGTTGGTGGCGTCGATGACCGTCAGCCGCCCGAGGGCCAGCCGCTTGCCGGCGATGAAGCGGAGCAGCTCGAAGGCGTCCTTGGTGACGGCCTGATCGTTCTCGTCATCACTCACCATCGCCCGGCAGGCGTCGGAGGAGAGAATCTCCGTCGCCAAGAAATGCTTGCGCGCAAACGTGCTCTTGCCCGAGCCGCTGGGGCCGATCAGGACGACGAGGGATAGTTGAGGGATCTTGATTTGCATTTCTTTGTGAAACAGTCTCGCCATGATGGGGAAGCCCCCACCGCCGACTCAAACTCAGCGTGGGCCTGTCCGGGCATTGGAGCATGCTCGGATCGCCTCGTCCAACAGCGCCTTATCGACATCCCACCATTCGTGCAGGGCAACCAGTTCCTTCAGCAATACGGGTCGCCGATCAGGGCGGCGGCCTCAACCTCCATAGAGCAGACTGAGTCGGATGCAAGCGAACTTTGGAGGGCCGGCAACACTCGTCGGTCCCCACGTCTTGCTAATCCCACGAGTGCCTCGCAACGAGTGTCGTCATCGTTATCAGCAACTCGCTCCATGAGGGCGTCTCGAAGATCGGGCGTGTCCACTTCGACCTGCGTCCCCAGGGCGAAAGTGGCCCATTCCCTGACGTGGGCCTCTGGGTCTCTCGTCAGTTCGATGAGAGCCTCAATCGCCTGAACGTCCTCGTGCCCCATCAGGGCGAGGACAACTCCGTGACGAACCTCGGGATCAACGTGGTCACGGAACCGCAGGACCGGCTCGATGACCTCGGATAATCGCAGGTGGGATAGCGCGACCACAATCGACTGGAGTACCCCGTGGTCCTGCTCGCATTCAAGCATTCCCAGGAGTATCTGAAGGCAGCGTACGGGAAAGGTGCGATCCGGAACGCCGAGTTGCCCCAGAGATGTCCGCCCCGATTCGTCGCTCCATCACGCAGAAGCTACGGCACAACTGGGCGGCACGGTCCAAAACCTCGTGAGATCCACGCCATTGCAAGGCCCAGACGGCATCCCAGAAGAGATCCTCGTCCTGCTCGCTCAAAGTCACCGAGATCAGCTCGTCCACGGTTCGAGAATCGTTTTTCGGATCTCCGACGACGTATTTCCTGAATGAGTCAGCCACGCTCGAACACTCCCATCTGTGTCGGCGAACCTCGCACGCCGTCCTCCGGCCCGACCGGCAGGAACTTGACTGAGTAACCGAACCGCTTTGCGATGCCATCGGCCCAAACCCGGAACTCCTGGCGGGTCCATTCGAAACGGTGGTCAGGGTGACGGAGTCGTTCAGCTCCGACGTTCTCCCACGTGACGTTGTATTCTCGGTTCGGCGTCGTGATCACGACCGTCTTCGGCCGAGCGAACTCGAAGATCGCTCGCTCGAAGGCTGAGAGCCGGGGCGGGTCGAGGTGCTCGACGACCTCGACCACGGCGGCGGCGTCGAATCCCTCCAGCCGCCGATCCCGGTACATCAATGAACCGTGCAGCAGTTTGATCCGTGCGGCCTGCTTTTCGGCCATCCTGTCCAGCTTGAGCCGATCCCGGGCGTTCTCGAGGGAGCGAATCGATACGTCCATGCCGATAATCTCCTCGAACTGCTTGTCTTTGAGCAACTCCCGAAGCAACTTGCCCTCGCCGCAACCAAGGTCGAGTACCCGCCGCGCACCGAGGCCCGGATCGCCGCCATGACCGCTCCGAGTCGCTGCTCATTCAGGCTCCCCTCCAGCGCGATCTCATCCTGATCTGGAGGGACGATCCTCGTTCTCGTTCTGTCCCGGTTGTTCTTCCTCGACCAGCCGTGCGAGCGCCTGGCGGAACAGGCTTGGCTGGAACTTCAGGTATCGGCGAGTGATCTCCTCCTTCTCGGGATGGTGGCCGAGCCAGCCCTGCCCCTTCTCAAGCAGCTTCTCGATCTCGTCGTCGCCGACGAAGTAGTGCTTCTGGTTGTCGAAGACCGGCACGAGCACGTAAAGGTGCGTCAGAAGTTGAGAGAGCGTGGTTAACTTGCTGATCG
Organism: uncultured Planctomycetota bacterium; assembly: GCA_963720335.1. Taxonomy (GTDB): domain Bacteria; phylum Planctomycetota; class Planctomycetia; order Isosphaerales; family Isosphaeraceae; genus CAVRFS01. Next base: position 51,109 of record CAVRFS010000090.1, read on the forward strand.
TCGTCGTGAAGTACGGGCTTTCACCCCACTCGGGAAATCGCTCGTCGAGCGGGTGTCGCTCGGCAACGACGTCATACCCCAGCGGCTCGAACACCCCCCTCAAGAACCGCTCGCCGCCCCGGACCGGAATGACATGCATCCGGGCCGAGAGCGGGATCAGGGTCGTCGTCAGCTCCGGCCGGTCATTGCAGCGGCCCTGGAGCGCCGAGCCATAAACCTGCGAGATCGCCACACTGAGGAACGACGAGGCTACGTAGGGTCGATCGTTGACATACTGGGAGAGAAGGCCCTCACCTGCTCCCTTGCCACGCACGATCCCCACCGAGTCCACGTCGAGCAGCAGGCAAGCCGAACAGCGATCGTCGTTCACCTCGGGGTAGAAGACGTGCGCCCGACCGAAGCTCAGGTCGTAGCTCTGGAACCGCGCGGGGTGCTTGTGCAGCAGGTAGCCGAGGTCGGTGGCGGGTCGGTGAGTCGTTGTGATCGTCAGCAGCATCCGTCTGGCTTCTCCGTGGGCGAATGGACGTGATCAAGCTCGGTCCTCGATCCGGACACCACGGCCTGGTTCATAGTTCGCCTTCCTCAACCCGGCAGAGATACAGGCAACCGCGCCAGGGCCGAGAGGAGCGCGATCAGGACGACGTACAGCGCCAAGACGGTGTTGTCGGGCTCCTTGTTGGGCTTGTCCAGGACCGTGCGGGCAACGCCGACGATCGTCATCAAGATCAAGAGCCCATCTTCGGTGACGGCCCAAGCCGTGGCGACGGCCGCAGTGGCCAGCCAACGCTGGGCTCGGTTCAGTGCGTGGAAAGCCCTTCCGCCATCGAGTTGCCAGATCGGCATCAGGTTGAACAAGTTGACCCATGCGCCGACCTTGGCGAGGGCGGCAAAGATCGGCTGCCCGGTCAATACATAGATCCCGGCGCAGAAGACCGCCGCGCCCAGGCCCCAGCACAGGTCCGGCGAGGCCAACTCGCGCGTCCTGTCGCGGATCGATGAATACCTGTCGCAGTCGGATCAACGCCCCCAGGCCCGGTATGAACAAGGGCGCACTCGCGCGAATTCCATACCGCGTCAGAGCCGCGACGTGGCCCATCTCGTGGACATAAATCGACAAAACAAGACCAAGCGCAAACCAGCCGCCGAAGACTGTCCAGTACACCCCCAGCGCCAGAAACATCGACAGAAACGTGCTCGCCTTGGTCAGTCCCAGCAAGAGAAACTTCGCCTTACCCAGAAGCAAGACGGCCGCGAACTTGAACTTCCAGACGGCGAGCGCGAGCACGCCGATGATTCCCGAGGCCTTCCACCGGACCACCGCGAAGGATTGGCATGGGGATGAGAGGTGTCGTCAGCGTTGGGAATCGAGGGGGAGGCAGTGGGCGATAGACCCGCTTCCATCCGACGGCCCAGCCGGTTGATCCGTCCGGCGATGGCCGCGTGCTGTCGGCTGTCGGCGGGGAGCAAAGTTAACGCATCGTTCCAGGATGCCAGCGCGGGGTCAAGTCACCGTCGTGCTCAGCCGCCTCGGCCGTGTCGGCCAACTCGTTGAGCCGATCCGAATGGACCAAGCGGCGACACGACGGGCAACTCAGGAGGTTGGGCGCGACCTCGCTCCCGCAGGTTGGGCAGGAATGAGTAACCTTACGAATCGAGGACGCCAATCCATCATCCGCCATGGTCGTAAACCTCGGGTGCGGCCGGCTGCTGCACACGAAATGGCCCGTTGATCGACAACTCGACTCTCTTGGCAATCTTCCAGGCCTCCCAGAGCCCAAAGCCGAAGATCAGCCCGGAAATGGGATTGCGAATCGCGATCTGGATCGGGATCGTATAAAGCATGCCGATCGTAACGACTGTCAGGACGAGCAACCACAGCCGGCCTTTTGGCCGATCACCCCGCCGAGGCGCTCCTCGGCCTTGGCCTTGGATGCGTCCTTCCCTTCCGCTCCGGCCACGGCTTTGGCCTTGGCACGGTCCGCATCGACCTTCGCCGGAGCCACGTTCGCTTGCTCATCCTTGTGGGCCTCCGGTTTGAGCAACTCTTCGACCAGGAAGGGAACGTACATAGCCACGATCGACGAATACGTCAAGAAGACGGCGAGGAACTGGTAAAACAGTCCGCCCGGTTCCCCGTGCCGACCCGGACGGCTCGGCCGACCATGAAGCCCACGAGGATGGCGATCAGGCTGAAATTGATTCCAGTGGTGCGGATGATCGCATAGTAAAGGGCACCACCGGCCACCGCGGCCGCCGTCCCAAAGACGGACGCCTTGGCCACTCGGCCCAGCCGGGAGCCGCCGCGAAACGATTGCTCGATCCTCCCTCCACAGGTTCCGCAGAAGACCTTGCCTCCGATCTCGAAGTAGACGTCGGCGATGGGCTGATTGCAGAGACCGCAGATCGGGCCCGCCGTGGCGGGTGTCGTGTATTCGGCCTGCTCAAACTGGAGATCTTGGGCAGCCTCGAACGGGATGTCGTCAGCTCCAGGAGGCGTCGGGGCGTTCGGTTCAGACATGGACAATCCTCGGACGAGGGCAGCGGACGGGCTCGAAAATGCCATTTGATCAAGAAACCGACCGGCGCAGTATACAATGGAAGCACCGCCAGAACACAAAGAATCAGGAATCCATTGCCTTACAGGCGAGGTCGTCGAACTCAGACAGGCGACTGTGGAAGGCCAAGGCAGTGATTTCCCACGCTCCCCGCGGAGCCGACGTATCAATCGGACCTGAACCATGACGGTAGGATCTGTCATGGGTGCACTGTTGCTGAGACTTGACACATACCTCGGAACCGCTTGAGAGTGTAGTCGGTGATCCACACACGAGAGTTGGCGGAGTTTTTTTCAACGGCCCGACACAATGCCAGAACCCGGATCGGGAGACGGACCTCCCTCCTACAAATCCGGCAGGCGCGGCTCTGTCCCTGTCCGGCGAGCACGCTAGCCCTGTGTCGGGTCACAGTTTTTTGACGGGGGGTGCGATGGTCGTCTCTTCCAGAACCCCTGAAGGCCGGCACAATCATTGCTCGATTTGTGGCTTTGATCTCAATATTGAGCCCTCGGATCTGGCCGGAGATGCCCCGTGTCCTCGGTGTGGGCACCTGCTCTGGTTCACGTGGGAAAACCTCGAACATGTCCAGGTCATCAAACCTGTCGGCGGCCGGTTACACCCAGAAGCATTGGACATCTTGATTGACTTGGTGGCGACGCGGCCAGGCATGCGACTTGTGATCGACTTCAGCGACGTTCGGGACCTCCCCAGCGCCACTCTGGGCAAACTGATCAACCTCAAGAAAAAGATCGGTGTAGTCATGGGCCGAGTGGACCTTGAGCATGTCCATCCCGACCTCATGGAAGTCTTTCGAATCACTCGGCTCAGTCAGGTGTTTGATTTAAAGCCGTGAGTATTCTGGAACCTCTCTTCTATCAACAGACCTTTTGACTAAGACGAGTGCGTCTTCCGGTGCAGCAGAGAGATGCGCCAACTCGGGTTGGACGCGAGTCGGTAATCCCAGAACGCAGGTAACTAAGGCTCCAAATTCAGTTGAGCCCGGAACATCTGGGCCGCCGGGATGGTCATCGGCCGAAAACCGACAATCAGCGCCCAGTGATTCAGGACGTGGATACTGTCGGCAACTGCCATTCCCGAGGACTCCAGGTTCCCAATCGCAGCCGTGATCGCTCGCTCGGTCAGGTTGTGCCGCGGGTCATTGTCGAATCGGACGACCAGAATGCCTTTGTGGTGACCGCCTACGGCCATGACCAAGTCGTGCAGGGCGGCGAAGTCTTCGTGATCCCGAGTCAGCACCGCGCGGTTCTGGGCCACGGCCCAGGCCAGCACTCCAGCATCGCTGATCGACACCAGTCCGACGTCCAGTGCGAGCAGGACGTCGTGCCCCGCCGATTGCAACCGCGCGGCCAAGCGGTGGCTGCTCATGTTCTCGTCGACCAAGACCTCACGACCGCAAAGGCCGGTCGAGGCCGCGAGCTCGGATATCAGCGGCCTCGCGGTCCCGCTCTTCCTCGATCAGCGGCAGGTTGTTTGCAACGTAGTCGAGGGCCTCACGCACCGCGGCCAGGGGCACACCGTAATTTCTGGCGAACTCTTCAGGTGTATAGGGGTCGGGACCGTGTACCGCCTCGTGAACGACCGCTGCGCGGATGCGGCGACCCTTGAGGAAGAGCTGACGATAGTTGGAACCGGGCCGTGGCTCCAAGTGCTGGTACTGCGTGGCGGTCAAGGTCGCCATGGTTTAGTCCTCCAGATTGTTAAGACAATTCTACCCGTTTGTCATCAGGCCAAGAAGCCGAGTAGATGGGCAATTGACTCGTCGCGCACGTGTCTGGGCAGAAAAAGCGGTCGGAGATCAACAAGCCGGTATCGCCAGGGTCGGTTCACTGGAAGAACGTCCACCCCGAGAATATCATCCGGCCACACAGATCCGGTGCTCAGTCTGAACGCAGGCAATGCTTTTGATTTTGACGTGCAGTACCTGTGGAAAGCGATTCCGAGTGATCTCGCGTAAGATCGTTTGCCCAAGTGCGCACATAACGCGGGAGGCTGAACGCACACGACGTCAGTCGGAGCGACTTCATGCATTGTCGAGAGTGCTTGCTACAAACCCGACGAGCCTCGCCGCGGATCGGTCCGAACCGCAAGGACATTGCGCGAGCCACGCCAGCCGAAGCGCGGCAGCGACCTCTACCTGTCCGATGCGCCCAGCACGGCCTCCAGGCGGTTTCGCCAGTGCTCTGGAGAGGTTTGGATCTCCTCAAGGAACCGGCAGGCCATGCCCGAGGGCGTGCGGCGCCCTTGCTCCCAGGATCGCACGGTCTTGACGTCGACTCCCAGGAATTGGCCGAAGATCGGCTGGCTGACGCCCATTGTCGCGCGGATTCCCTTGACCTCATCGGGACTGAACGTCCGGGTTTTCAGGTCCAGCTTCACCCGACGGACAGTGTAATGCTGCTCGATCGGCGTACCAGCCTCGATCGCGTCACGAAACCGCTCCAGGGCCGCTACAATCTTCGCACCCTTCGGTGTAAGCTCTGCGGAGTTTGAGATCCGACCATTCATCGTCGAAGATGTCCAGGTGAAGGAAGGTCGGCCATTCCGACGCTTCCCACGTGAACCGGGAAGGACCGCCGGAGGAGTGTCCGTTCTGAGCCGCCATTTGCCGCCCTCCCCGCGGCTGCTCGGGTTGTGACTCTGGTGAAATTGTACCACTGTGTAGAAGAGGATACAATGGAAACTGGCTCCGCTTTCTCGACGACGTCGTGCGATCGCGTCGAGTTTTCCACCGACGAGCGAGGGTTAACACCTTTGACTCGCGCTGTTTTCAAAACGACCCCGGCGGTAAGCTGGTAGGTCATGCTCGGTCTCGATTGAAAAGGGAAAGGAACCAACGCTGGCCGCCAAGTGTCTATTCAAACCCGAGCCAGGCCGGCGCATTGATCTGATTAGGGACGACCCCACAATGGACAGCGACCCCTCACACACGGATTTACGATCGATCCGCAACATCGGCATCATCGCGCCACATCGACGCCGGCAAGACGACGACGACCGAGCGGATCTTGTATTACACCGGCGAGATCCATCGCATGGGGGACGTCGACAAGGGAAACACCACGACCGACTACCTCGAGGAGGAGCGGGAACGGGGGATCACGATCGTCGCAGCGGCGATCACCTGTCGCTGGAAGGATGTCGATGGCAAGCCGCTCACGATCAATATCATCGACACGCCCGGGCACGTCGACTTCACCGCCGAGGTCGAGCGCTCGCTGCGGGTCCTGGACGGTGCTGTCGTCGTGTTTTCGGCCGTCGAGGGGGTCGAGGCCCAGAGCGAGACGGTCTGGCGGCAGGCGGCCAAGTACCGCGTTCCCCGGATCTGCTTCATCAACAAGCTGGACCGCATCGGCGCCGAGTTCGAGCGGGTCTACCAGGAAATCCAGGAGCGGCTGCTGGAGAGCCACCCGATCCCCGTGCAGATTCCCATCGGCGCCGGTCCCGAAGGGACGATGGGAGAGTTCCAGGGCTTGATCGACCTGATCGCGATGAAGGCCCTGTTCTACAAGACCGAGGACCTGGGCTCGACCATCACCGAGATCGAGATTCCGGAGGCGATCCGTCCCGAGGCCGACCTGTGGCGGGAGAAAATGCTCAACTCGCTGGCCGACAAGGACGAAGCCTTCACCGAGGCGTACATGGCTCACCTGGAGGGGGCCGAGCTCGGCACCGACGACATTGTCGGCCGCGCTGCGGCGGGCGACGCTGACCGGCCAGGCGCACCCGATCCTCTGCGGCTCGAGTCTGCGGTACGTTGGCGTGCAGCGGCTGCTGGACGCGGTTGCCGCTTACTTGCCCAGCCCGCTGGATCGGCCCCCGGTCGTCGGCCACCACCCCAAAAAGGGGACCGAGATCACACGCAAGCCCAGCCCCGACGAACCGTTCTGCGGGCTGGTGTTCAAGATCACCAACGACGCTCACGGAGACCTGTCGTTCGTGCGGATCTACTCGGGCCGGCTCAAGTCGGGCACCCGAGTGTACAACCCCGGCAAGGACAAGAAGGAAGTCTGCTCGCGGCTCTACCACATCCGCGCCGATGATCGCGAGCAGATCCCCGAGTCGATCGCCGGCGATATCGTCGGCATCGTCGGGCTCAAGGACTCGGTCACCGGAGACACGGTCTGCGACGGCGCGCACCCGATCCTGCTGGAACGGATCGAGTTTCCCGAGACCGTCATCAGCATGTCGATCGAGCCGGTCAGCTCGGCCGACAAGGGGAAACTGGCCGAGACTTTGGGGGCGCTGACGCGCGAGGACCCGACCTTCACCTTCCGGGTCAACGAGGAGACCGGCCAGACCTTGATCTCGGGCATGGGGGAGCTGCACATGGAGATCCTCAAGAACCGGATGGTCCGCGACTTCCGCTTGAAGGTCCACGTCGGACGGCCCCGAGTTAGCTATCGCGAGACGATCAAGCGCGCCGTCAAACGGGTCGAGGGAAGCTGTATCCGCCAGACCGGCGGCTCCGGGCATGTACGCCAAGGTCACAATCGACCTCGAACCGGAAACCCAGCCCAAGGGGGCTCCCGTTCTGCATTTCGCCACCAAAATCAAAGGGGGAGTGATCCCCGCCGAGTACATGCCGGCGATCGAGGCGGGCCTCCGCGAGGAGGCCAAGTCCGGAGGGCGGACCGGCTACCCGCTGGTTGACCTGAAGGTCACTCTGGTCGATGGCGCAACCCACGACGTCGACTCCAACGACCTGGCCTTTCGCTTCGCCGCCTCGGACGCGCTTGCGCAAAGCCGTCCAAGAGGCAGGAGCCGTCCTGCTCGAGCCGATCATGCGCCTCGAGATCGTCACGCCCGAGGACTACCTGGGCGCGATCACGGCCGACCTATCCAGCCGCCGCGCCCTGATCGATCACACCAGCAGCCGAGGCAAACTGATGGTCATCGATGCCCGAGCACCGCTGGAAAAGATGTTCGGCTATTCAACTGCGGTACGCAGCCTCAGCCAGGGACGGGCCGGCTACACCATGGAACCCCTCGAATACGCCGCGGCGCCCGACAGCCTGCTCGAGTCGCTTTCTTGATCGTGAACAAGGACCTCTACCTGGAGAGCGAGAACTCATGGCGACCGCAACTCTTCCAACAGACCACGCCGGCTGCAAGTCCGTCCTCGAGCCGGGAGAGTCTGTCTGTCGAACCTCCGGTTGACATTCTCTATGAGGTCGTCAACGGTCAGATCGTGGAATCACCACCAATGGGAAGTTATGAGAGCGACATTGCGAACCTGCTGGCTGAGTTATTGAACGAAGAAGCTCGCAAGGATCGTCTCGGACGAGCGTTTGTCGAGATGCTTTTCCTGATCGACGTCGATCAGAACCTCAAGCGGCGTCCCGACCTGGCGTTTGTGTCGTCGGCGCGGTGGCCGTTCCGCAAGCGCGTGCCCGAGGGAGAAGCCTGGGACATGGTCCCTGACCTGGCCGTCGAGGTCGTCAGCAAGTCGAACGGCGCCGAGGAGATCGTGGAAAAGGTGGGAGAGTATTTCCGGGCGGGTACGAGGCTGGTCTGGGTCGTCTACCCTCGAGCACGGCAAGTTTACGTCTACAGTTCGCCGATCGAAGTACGCATCTTGCCCGAGTCGGCGGATATCGACGGCGGCGAAGTCGTACCGGGCTTCCGCCTCTCGTTGAAGCGGCTGTTCGAGGATGAACCAAACGCCGACCCGGCACCCGCGATCGGCTCGGCCGGAGCCTCGTCCTCCCCGGAATTGCCCAACTCGCTTTAGCCAGCCGCCGTTTGTGCCGTCGGAACCGCCGGGAAACGATCCAGTGCGTCATCGGTCGAACCCGGAGCGGAAAGAGCGATTGGCAGGCGCACTTCGAAACGGGATCCAACTCCCACATCACTCCGCACGGACACGGTACCGCCGAATGCCGCCGCGATGCGATGGACGACCGCAAGCCCCAAACCCACCCCAGGTGCACTCCATCGTCGGCCTGATGCCGAGCGATAGAATGGCTCGAAGACCCGAGGAAGATCCTCCGCGGGGATTCCTGGACCCGTGTCCTCGACGGCAAGGATCGCGACATCTCGGTCCCGAAGGGTCTCGACGACGATCGGAGAACCCTGTTTGCCATACTTGCAAGCGTTGTCCAGCAAGTTATCGAGCATTTGACCGAGTAACGGGGGATGGACCCGGACCGAGAGCGGCTCGCCCCGCGCCGGATGGTGGACGAATTCGCCCGAAAAGGCTGTCGCGGGCCGAGCAGCCAGGTAGCCGGCAACCCAGTGATCCAGGTCCAGGAGCTGACCGTCGGGGAGTTGAGCGTCGGAGTCGGCACGAGCGAGGAAGAGCAAGGCCTCGACGATCTGTCCGAGCTGAACGGCCCTGCCCAAGGCGGACCTCAGGACGCGTCGATACTCTTCCCCGGAGCGTTCTTGCTTCAAGGCAACCTCGATCTGTCCGATCAGGACCGTCAACGGCGTTCGCAACTGATGCGAGGCATCGCTGCTGAATCGACGTTGTCTCTGGTAGGCGACGTGGAGCCTCGACAGGAGGTCGTTGAACGCTCGTCCCAGGTCATCCAACTCGTCGCCGGTTCCGGCCCCTTCCAGGCACCAGCCAGTGTCGTCCGGATTCAGATCGTGGGCGGACTCGACCATCCGCGCGATCGGCGCCAGTGCCTGTCGAGAGAGCCGGCGACAGAGCAAGGCCGCGAGCAGCCAAATCCCCGCGCTCAGAGTCACCAGGAGCCATCCGAGGGTGGCGAGCGTCGCCTCCTTGAGGTCCAGGGGGACGCACACGGTCAAGACCAGCGTGGAATAGAGCACCTCGGACGGATCGGGGTTCGCCGGCTCCTCGCGAGCCGTGGCAAAGCTGGAGCCGGATAATTCGCCCGCACCGGGGCGAAGACGACGCTGAGCCACCTGCCAGGACCGGCCCAGCCGATCCACCAAGCGGGACGGCAACTCCGCGCCCCCAGAGCGAGGAACCCAATCCGCGGTCAATTCGGCGTCGATCAGGTTGCGCGAATGATCGATGCGATGGCCCTGACCGTCGAAGACGATCCAGCGCAGCCGCTCGGGCCCGGACTCCTGGCCCAGCGGAAGGACCCGCTCCTGGGGCTCCCACTCAACTCCGGACGTATGGATCTCGGCGGCCGCGGCCAGGACGGCCAGTGATGCGGCGAGGCGGTCGCTGACCCGGCGATCCAGGTAGATTCTCGCCGAAATGTACAGGACCGTCGAGAAGCCGACGAGCACCAATCCCATCACTCCCAGGAACAGAGCTGAGAAGCGACTATTCAAGCTCATCGGACCTCCGTCGCCGAAGAGCGATCGAAGATGTAACCACGTCCGCGCAGAGTATGGATCAGCCGAGGGCCATGGACTTCCAGCTTGCGGCGCAGCTCCATCACGTGAACTTCGAGCGTATTCGAAAGTCCGTCGAAATTCTCATCCCACACGTGATCATAAATCCGCGTTCGGGAGAGCACCTGTCTGGGGTGTCGCAGGAAGAACGTGAGCAGGGCCAGTTCCTTGGCCGTAAGGTCGAGGACATGACCCTCGCGCTGGGCCCTCTGCGTCGCCATGTCGACGTGTACGCCGCCGTGGGCCAGTGACAGCTCAGGGACCCGGTCACGCCGACGGACCAGGGCCCGGATGCGAGCCAGTAACTCGTCAAAGGCGAATGGCTTGCAGAGATAGTCGTCCGCCCCGCCGTCCAGACCGCGCACACGGTCTGTAACGGCGTCCCGTGCCGTCAGGAACAGAACCGGGACGACCCCGCCCGACTGGCGAAAGCGACGGAGCACGGTGAGGCCGTCCTCGCCCGGTAGCCACCAGTCGAGCACGACGAGGTCCCACTCGCCAAACTGCATCGCCTCCCAGGCCTGCTCGCCGTCGGAGGCGTGCGCGACGGCGAAACCCTCCTCACGCAGGCCGCGCACAACGAAATCGGCGAGTTCCGCCTCATCCTCGACAATCAGAATTCGGACGCCCATACGTTCACCCACCGGACCGTGCATCGCCAGAGTTCAGTCTTTGCGTCCCTTTTCGTCCTTCTCGTCATCATCATCGTCATCGTCTATCATCGTCGTCCTTCTTGGACTTCTTGGCCTTCGCGGACGGCTTCTCGTCGTCCTCTTCCTTTTCCTTCGCCCTGACGACTTTGCCCTTGGCGGTGAAGACGACCTCGGTCTTGAGGGCGATCTCGTAGACGGGCGGCCCATCCTCACCTTTGGTGACCATCTCGACCTTCTCGATCTTGGCCCCGGGATATTTGGCCGCCAAGGCTTTCTTGACTTTGGCAGGGAGCTCCTCCAAAGGGATCGCCCTCTCGATCTCCAGGATGGTCCCGTCGGCCTTGAACGCCACATCGACCGGTCGGTCCTCGATCTCGAGCAGGACCTCGTAAGTGGTCTTGCCGTCCTCGACCTCCTTGGTGGCCTTCTCGATCTCAGCCTTGGGGAACTTCTTCTTGATGGCCTTCTTGACCGCCGCCGGCAGGTTTTCTACCGAGATCTTCTCCTCGTCGGCCCGCGCCATGAAGGCCATGGTCGAGAGGGCGAGCAAGGTCATCGTGGCCACCCGGATTCGCTTCCGCATCGTTGATTCTCCTTCCAAAGAGACTTCGCGTTGTCACGACCTCACATCGGCAGTGGCCGAACGCGGTTGTTCGCAATATAGCGGGCGATCCTAAGCCGATCATAAGGCGAAGATAAATTCCACTTTATCGAACTCCGTTTGAACAGACCGCCCCGACGCTCCAGGGACCAACATTCGCCCGCTCCGTCAACTCCGCTCGCGTGACGGGCGCTCGCGCCGGGGTCCCCGGCTCGGGCCTCCGGCAGATCAGACGATCGACAATGCCGGCGATGAGATGCTGGACGAGATTATAGAAGATGATGGGAAGCATGACGCGAGGGTGGTCGGCCAGGCTCATCGATGCCAGTACCAATCCCGTGCCGTTGTTGTTCATTCCCAGGCCAAACATCAGCGCGGTCCGCTGCGATGGAGTCGCCTTGAGAAACCGGGCGATCAACCAGCCGGCGGTGAACGCGAGGAAACACAAGACAACGACGACCCCGAGGGTCAGGACGAGGAAATCCGGGTCGGGCTCGGTCACGGCCTGGGGCAGCGAAACGGAGGCGTTCGAGTAGTTCAGGACCAGTAGAATGGCGGAATTGATCAATTTGAGGCGTGGCTTCGCGGCGGAGAAACGGACATCGCCGACAGCGCGGCGGATGCCGATGCCCACGAGCGACGGAGCCAAAACGCAGATGGCAAGGAACATCCCGGTTCCTCCCGCCGCAAGTTCGTGCAAGTCCTCGGCATAATCCCCGGTCGCCATCAGGCCGACCGAATGGAGAGCGAGAGGTGTCGTGATCGGGCTGAGCAAGGTCGAGAACAGCACCATCCCGAGGCTCAGAGCCAGTTCGCCGTCGGCATTCTGAGCCCAGGCGGTGGATGAGCCGGCGATCGGCATGGAGGCGACCAGCGCCAATCCCACGAGGATATTCTGCACCTCGTCCGCGTTGTGCCATCCGCTCATCGCGTGTGTAACCACGAGGATGAAGGCGATCGGGACGATCAAGTTCGCCGCCAGGCCAGCGCCGAGGAGTCTCGGCCTACGGAGCATCTCCTGGACCTGGCTCAGCTTGACCCCCAAGCCCGCGTTCAGGAGCAGCGAGGCAAGCATTAACATCGAGAGGCTGACGGTCGTCTTTGACCCGAACAGCGAGATCTGACCCACTCGAACATCGCGGATCCAGAGGCCGAGCGGCGGGGAAGCCCGATGCCACGGCATAGGACCCGATCATCAGCCACAGGAACCGTTTGTGAACGAACTGAGAAAGCTTGGCCAATGGGCCTTTATGACGATCCATCGTGTGATTCCTCCGACTTCGCCGCTCGCCCAGTCCTCGGATTCGAGGCAACCATCAGGGGCTACCTGGCAACGACAGCATCCTAGTCGGGGAACCTAAGCGGACGTTAAAGCCCGGATAAATTCTTGTTAATGATCACCACACGCAGACCGACAGCATTAATGGCGGATTGATTGCTGGCAATCCTGACCAATACGCTTCATAGCGTATTGTTTGCATTTTCCAGCTCGACGAATGTCAAGTTTTTTGCACAGATTTGTCTGATACGCTTGCAATCGCTTGAGGATCGTGGAAGTATCGAGATGGCAGGTATTTTCTCTCCTGTATTCACACATCGAACGTTTGGTTGATCTCATTCGGACATGGATGAGCGTGGTTTCGCATGAATGAGCCTCCGAGGCACATCGTTGGTGTTTGTCCCGATTGCTCGGCTAGCTTGAGGATCAGCCGCAAAGACATCGAGCATCATGGAAACCACAAGCAGTACCGTTTATCGATCGTCGAAGGAACCGATTAAGATGATTACGCAACAAGGTACGGCCATTCCGTCGATCCAGCAAGTGTCCCAAGCTGAGCGAATCGCCGTCGTTTGCCCGAGCTGCGAGGCGACATTGAGCGCCCGGCGCATCTACATTGGCCACCAAATCCTCTGCAAGCAATGCAGTCATACTTTCCTGTTGCGGGACTCGGCGAAACCTCAGCCGATGTCGGCTGATGACAGCGATGATGATGGCGACATGTTGCAGACCGGCCTCCACCAGCCTGACATCAATGGCCGAAACCGCGTACTGGAATTCGAGTACGATCAGCTTCGGACCGAGCACGACCGTCAGACGGCCGAACACGCCCACGACGAGCTCAAGTACGAGCAAGTCGAGAGAGAGCTCCGCCGCGTCACGACCGATCTCGACAGAATCCGCGCCCACCTGGGAACTGTCGCGCCGGAGGATGTTCGGAAACCTTGCGGAGGAACGGGAATCGCTACGCGCCGAGGTCAACCGCCTGAGCGACGCAAACCAGGTCCTACGCTCGGAAATTTCCGCACAGAACCGCCTGGTCGCGGAATCGGAACGACGGGAGTCGGATCTCGCCACCCTCCGCGACGATTGCCACCGACTCGGCCAACTGCTCAAACAACGCGACGACGAACTCAATGCCGTCCGCGCGGAACGTGAGTCACTGGGCCAACAGCTCAAGCAAAGCCAAGACGATATCGCCGCCGCTCGGGTCGAACACGGCCTGTTGCGCACCCAATTGCAGAACGCCTTGAATGAGGTTGACCAAAGTCGAACGCTCGTCGAACGCGCTCATGCGGTGCACAACGAGAACGACCAACTTCGCGCCGCGGTTGACAGTCTTCGCCAGGCTCTCGCTCTCGCTGAACAGGATCACCTCGATGATCTTAACCGGCTCAAGGACCAGCTCGATCCTGCGCACAAGAAGGATCACGACCTCGTTGTGCTTCGAGGCCAGTACAGCCAGCTCCGCGCCGACGTCGATGCCATCCTCCCCCGGGTCGAAGACCTGCAACTGCGACTCGACGTGGCGGAACGCCTCAACCGTGACACGGTTGAATTGCCGGAGATACCACGGATCCGATCGATACCGGTCTAAGCTTCAAGCGGGAGGGAATCGTCTCGTCGAGTTTTTGAATAGCCGCGGATCGACGCCAGAATTGGCTATCATCGGATTTAGAGACAATGCATCTTATTGAATTGATGCAATGTTTATATATTACTCTAACGACACGTCTCCTTCCGATCCGCGGCTCAAATCATTCTTCGGGTCAATGCTCGCCGAACCGCGTCCTGGTCCCGGTCGCTTGACCCGTTCGCGCTGGCGGCGATACGATGACGTGGTGAACGGACGTTGAAGGAAGGTCGCTGAGTCCCAGCCTTCATGACCGGGTCCGGAGAAAACCGGTGGAATCGATCGTGCGGATCACCTTGAACGGCGAGTGTCGCGAGCTGGCGGGGCGGGTCTCCGTGGCGGAGTTACTGCGAGCAGCTTGGGCTCAAGCCGGAACACGTGGCGGTTGAGCTCAACAAAGACCTGGTCAGGCGGTCAAGACTCGCCGAGACCGTGGTCGTGCAGGGGGATGTCTTGGAGGTTGTGACGCTGGTTGGGGGTGGGTCGCCCGCGACGCTCGAGATCGAGCCGCTGGTGATCGGCACCCACGTCGTTCGGAGCCGGCTGTTCGTCGGCACGGGTAAGTACGCGACCTTAGAGCTGATGCGCGACTGCCTGGAGGCCAGCGGCGCCGAGGTGGTGACGGTTGCCGTTCGTCGCGAGCGGTTGGTTGACCGTCAGGGGCGTAACCTCCTCGACTATCTCGATCCGCGAAAGTATCTCATTTTGCCCAACACGGCCGGTTGCTTCTCGGCCGAGGATGCCTTGCGGACTGCACGGCTGGGCCGCGAACTGCTCGAGGGCCTGGACAATCCCGGCGCCGACTGGGTCAAGCTCGAAGTGCTTGCCGACACGAGGACGCTCTTGCCCGACCCGGTCGCCACGCTCGAAGCCACCCGGATCTTGGTCAAGGAGGGTTTTCAGGTCCTCTGCTACACCAGCGACGATCCCGTGATGGCCCGCCGGCTCAAGGAAGCCGGCGCCACCAGTGTGATGCCCGCCGGCAGTCCGATCGGCAGCGGGCAAGGGGTACTCAACCCCAACAACATCCGAATCATCCTCGAGGACCTCAAAGGGGGCGACCCGACCTACCCCGTGATCGTCGACGCGGGAGTGGGGACCGCCAGCGACGTCGCCATCGCCCTGGAGCTGGGCTGCGACGGCGTGCTCTTGAACACCGGGATCGCCGGCGCGACCGACCCGCTCCGGATGGCGCGCGCCATGCGACTGGCCGTCGAGGCCGGGTGGCTGGCCGCCGGCGCCGGCCGGATATCCCGAAAGTTGTACGCGACCGCCTCGAGTCCAACGCAGGGAATGATCGGACCGGCATAGGCGTGGATCGGAAACGTCGGTCTTTACCAGGATGTCGCGAGCCCCCTGGTCCACGTCGGGTTTTGTTGCGCTGCGACGTTTCCTCGGGTCGTCCGCATAGTCACAGAGACCCTGGGCCCGGTCGGGTTCTGGTTCTCGATTGACCCGTGCCGGGCCGCATGGGATAATCTGTACGCTTTTCCACTATCTCGCGGGGAGCGGCCCTCATGCGTACGATTTGCCCGAACTGCCGTAACACCGTCGAGCGGCCTGGCGTTGCCCCGTCAGAGGAGATCGTCTGCCCTGCGTGCGGCGCAACCTACCGGCTGGACTCGGGAGGGACCGAAACTTGGTTGCCGGGCGACCGCCCCGGTCGGGCCGTCTCCCCACGAAAAGGGCAACTCCAAGTTGGCCAGGCCATCTCGCACTACGTCATCCTCGAGGAGCTGGGTGTTGGCGGGATGGGGGTGGTGTACAAGGCCCAGGACACGCGCCTGGGGCGGCATGCGGCGCTGAAATTCCTACCTTCGGAGCTCGCCCAGGACCCGCAGCGCTTGGAGCGATTCCGGCGCGAGGCGCGGACCGCGTCAGCCCTGAACCACCCCCACATCTGCACCGTCCACGACATCGGCGACCATGACGGCCAGCCGTATCTGGTCATGGAATTGATCGAAGGGCAGACGCTCTGGGAATTGGTCAAACAGCGACCAAGCCCCCGAGAATTGATGCAATTGGGAGGGCAAGTGGCCCGGGCCCTGGCAGCCGCCCATGCCGCCGGGATCGTGCATCGCGACATCAAGCCGGAGAATATCATGGTCCGGGCCGATGGCTATGCGAAGGTGGTCGATTTCGGCCTGGCCTCTGGACGGGTGGAGGGTGGAGGGTGGAGGGTAGAGGGAAATCCATCTGCACCCACCACCCACCACCCACCACCCACCACCTCCGACGCCCGGGACGGCTCCGATGACGACAGGTTCAGCGAGCCGGGCACCCTGATCGGGACGATCCGGTACATGTCGCCCGAACAGGCGCGTGGGGAAGCGGTAGGAAGCTCCAGCGATATCTTTTCCCTGGGCATCTGCTTGTACGAACTGGCGACGGGCCGTCATCCGTTCAAGCCGAGCTCGTGGAGCGGCGTCCGGAGAGCGATCCTCTCCGAGACCCAGCCGCTCCCGAGGCGGTTCAACCCGGAGATCCCCGAGGCGCTCGAAGCGCTGATCCAGAGGATGCTGGACAAAGACCCGGGCCGGCGGCCGACCGCCCAGGAAGTCGCCGACGCGTTGCTGGCCGGCGTGCCCATGACCGAGGGGGAACTGGTGGCCCTGCTCCTGGCGGAGCGGGTCCTCCAGCAATACCAGGGCACGCCCGTACGCCCCCGACCTGGCGCGGGCGTTTGCCAAAATCACGGCCGGCCTGACCGACCTGGTGACTGTGGATCTCCGGCACCTGGAGGGCCTCCATTCGTTCCGGACCACGGCCTCGGTCCCCTTCGAGCCGGAGATCTTTCGCGACCTGCTCGGCCGCCGCGACCCACCACCGGCGGGTGGTGATGGACTACTGGACCGCCTCGCGCGACGAGCAGACTCAGCGCGCGTTCGACCCTTACCACCTCGCCTCGGTCGACGGCCAGTGGTACGCCGTCGGCTACTGCCACGTCCGGCAGGAGATCAGGACCTTCTCCCCCGGCCGGGTCCGGAGCCTGGAGCTAACCGGTGAGACGTTCGTCGTGCCGGCCACGTTCGACATCGGCGCAGTACTTACGCCAGTCCTTCGGGATCATGCACGGCCGTGAGGGCGAGGTGCACCATGTCCGTCTCCGGTTCCGCGGTGACGCCGTGCGCTACATCCGCGAGCGGACCTGGCACGCCAGCCAGATCCTGGAGACGACCCCCGATGGGGACCTGGTCGTCAGTCTGGAGGTCTCCCACCTCCGCGAGGTGGAGCGGTGGGCCCTGTCGTGGACCCCGGACTGCGAGGTCTTGGAGCCGTCCGAGCTCCGCGAGCAAGTGGCCGACGCCTTGGCCCGCGGCGCTGGGCATCACACTCGCGTAGGGGAGGCACTACGTTGACTCATAGGCCACAACAATCACAAATGAGCACTCGATGCCCGCCACGATTGAAGCCAGCCACGACCACAGGGCCGAGAACGGCCACATGCGCCAGACCGAAGGACACGCCTTCTTCAGCCAACGGCGGCACGAGCAACTCGCGCCGGCCATCGGCGAGCGAAAATTCGTGCAAACCGCCCCGGCGGTCCGCCCCGATGAGCCTATCTGAATAGACAACGAGCGGCACAGCGCCGTTGCCCCAGCCGAGATCGACGTCGAATGCGCTCACTGCTTCGATGGTTCCGGAATTGCTCGACAGTTGAAGGAAGGCACCGCCGCCCAGGTCATCCCAGTCGCCCGGCCCCGCTTCGAGGATCGGCGGAGCGTAACCAGCCGCGATCAGGCCCGCCCCGGAAGCCAGCTCCGCGACGAACTTCACGATGACGGGAAGTTCGCGCCTGCCAGAGCATGCCGGCCAGCGTCACGCCATCGTCGTCGAGCCGGCGCAGCCGAAACAGACCAAGCCGCCGGCCGGCGGCCACGGCCAGCGCCGTCCCGGAACGCACGACGGCGAGGGCCGTGGTCGTGCCCCATTCGTCGAGGAGGACGTCGTAGGCGAGTCGAGGCGCGGAGTGCGGGTTCGGTGAGAGCCGGTGGCGCGGCAGCTTCGTCCAAGGCGACGAGATCAGGATACCCGGCTGGGCGGCATCCTCGACGTGGTAACCCGACGGTGAGTTGCATAGGAAACATTCGTTCACTATGGTGAAGCGTTCGACGTCGCCGGGCAGGCGTAGGTGGAACTCCGCACTCACGTCCGCCGTCGGCTCGTCGCCCACGAAGCCGAGAGCGGCGGTCGAGAATGCCCTGATCAGTCCGTGATGGTTCGGCGCGAACAGGTGTGTCCCCTCGCTGCTCAACAGTAAGGCGTGGAAATCGAGGTCGTACATCGACGCCACGTCATCGTCGGGATACGCCGTCTGGTGGAACTTCGAGAGCAGGCGAAGCCCGTTCTCTTCGGGCAGGCTCATTTCGAGGTTGCGGCTGGTGTTGTTGATGAAGAGCCGTCCGCCCAACGCCTCGATGCGAGCGATCCCATAAGACTCGGAATTGACGACCCGGCTTTCGGGATGGGTGTCGAGCCAGCGAAAGCGTGTGGTATTGCTCATCGGCGTTCCTCGTGCGAAGCCCTCATCCACTCCCCATGAACGCTATCGGGGTGTCACCCGCGTTGGTTGAGTATACTCGCGATTTGTGCAAACAGCGTCTGCATGATTCGGGTACGCGAATCAATAGACGGAATCGCGGTCGAAGATCAAGACGGAGTCTGATCGAAGAACCACACTGCAAATTGCATCGCGTGCGATCGCAGACTCGTTGGTCATTGGATCGCCGGGGTCGGGATGCTCATCCTTGATGCCGGCTACCGGTCAATCATTCAACGCGAACGCGGTTCACTCGCAGCCGATTTCTCGTCATTCGACACGCGGCGGATGGATGTCCGCGCCGTCGAGGCCACCTTCGATCTAAAGCCTCAAGCCGCAACCGAACATGAATCCCGGTTATCGGACGCCCGCCGCCGAGGATTACGTCCATACCCGCGTCTCTCTTGCCGCCGCGGCTACCGGGCCGGGGGGTCCACGCCGAGGAGCCACCACTCGTCCGGCGCGGCATCCGCGACCGGTCCCGCATGCCTTGCCGGACTTCTCCGGGGTGTCGCGGACGTCGAGCCAGAGCAGGACAAGGCTGACGCCGGTCGCGATCACGAGCAGCCACTCGCCCGGCTTGTTCCACCAGGCGAGCAGACCCCCCGCCGAGAACGCCAGCGCCACCGCGAGGATCATCAGCGAGAGCCAGCGGTGGAACCGGCCGACGTCGGTCTCGTGGAACTCGGCCAGCGAGCGGTAGACGTGCCGGCCCTCGTCGTGCGGGGTGCAGAACGCCTTGAGCACGCACTCGTTGCACGACGAGGCCGGGGCCTTGTAGATGGCCAGCTTGTTCCGGTCGTCGAAGGTGTGCAGGGTGAGCAATTCCCCCTGCGGGCACTCGTAGCGGTCGAGCTCGGCGTCATAGGCGAACCCGGGTGGGCATACCGCTGGGCGCGATGGAAGTGGGCCCTGGCCAGGAACTCCAGGACCCAGCCGCCGACCCACAGGACGAGCAGGTACGCCAGGAGCAGGACGAGCCCCAGGTCGAGCACGAAGCCCCACGCGGTCATTGTCGGCAACATCGAGGAGACCCCCCGGGTCGATCGGTCCGGTCGCTCCGGGCTCAAGTCCGGGCGGCGGCCCCGGCCGGTGTGATCTCGGTGTAGAGGGTGGCTTCGAGGGCGGTCTCCCGTCTGGTCCACCGGGGCCGGGGTCTTCCGCGTCCGCAGCGCGACCTTCAGGGTCAGCCAGACCAGGGGGGCCGAGCCCGCAGATGAACACCACGTCGCCCGGCATCCGCGCCCACGACAGCCACGGGTAGTTCCGGAACCACTCCGTCCGCGCGTGCCAGTAGCCGTTGGTCACCACGTCGCCGAGCTGCAAGACCCCCAGCGGGAACAGGTGCCCGAGGATCATCAGCATCAGCCCGACATTGGTCGCCCAGAACGAGAACCGCACCAGCCCCTCGCTCCAGTCTTCGGGCCGGGCCAGGTACCGCGTGCAGAAGACCAGGAGCGCCAGGGCCAGCATGCCGTAGACGCCCATGAAGGCCGCGTGGCCGTGGTTGGAGGTGAGCAGCGTGCCGATCTCGTAGTAGCTGACGACCGGCAGGTTGATCAGGAACCCGAACACCCCCGCACCGAGGAAGTTCCAGAACCCGACCGAGGCCAGGAACAGCACCGCCCAGCGATGCGGGAACGCCGCCGCCGCCGCCGGCCTGCTGACGGTTGCCGAGCTGGAGGAACGACCACGCCTCGACCGTCAGCAGCGTCAGCGGGATGACCTCGGCCGCCGAGAAGAACGCCCCCAGCGCCATCTCCACCGCCGGGCCGCCGCTGAAGTAGCAGTGGTGGAGCGTGCCGACCACGCCGCCGATCGAGTAGAGCATCACGTCGAAGTAGATCAGCCGCGTGGCGAACCGCTCCGAGACGATCCCCATCAGCACGAAGATCAAGGCCACCAGCATCGTCGTGAACAGCTCGAGGAAGTCCTCGACCCAGAGGTGGACGACCCAGAACCGCCAGAAGTCGCCGATCGCGAACGTGGACTGCGTGTGGGTCAGCAGGCCGACCGCGTAGAAGGCCGGGATCGACAGCGAGCTGTAGAGGAACAGCCAGGGCAGGTTGCCCCGGCTCTCGACGGCCAGGCGGGGCCGCAAGACCCCGGTAGATGATCACCACCCAGAGCACCATCCCGGCGATGAGCAGGTACATCCAGAATCGGCCGAGCTCCAGGTACTCCCACCCCTGGGCCCCGAAGAACGACCGCAGCCCGCGGGGCAGGAGGTTGTGGTAGCTCAGGTACTCGCCGCCCAGGCTGCCGAAGACAACCACCGCCAGCGCACCGAGCAGCACGGCCGAGAGCACGCCCTGGCCGCGCGGCTCGCGCCCGGCGATCAGGGCGCCAGGAAGATGCCGGCGGCCAGGTACGCCGTCGCCACGAAGAAGATCGCCATCTGGAGGTGCCAGGTCCGGGTCAGGTTGTAGGGGAGCCACTTCGGCAGGTCGATCCCGAAGAAGCCGCCGGCCTCGACCATGTAATGCACGGTCGCTCCGCCGACGAGGTTCTGGAGCAGGAACAGCGCCGCGACGACCAGGAAGAACCAGGCGGTCACGCGCTGGGCGGGGGTCAGGGCGACGGAGGCACGGCGGCACGAACCGCACCTGCCGCTCCTCGGTCTCGTGCCAGCCGACGACCCGCGAATGGCGGCCGTACACGCCCAGGACCAGGCCGCTGCCCCCCAGGAGCGTGACCAGCGACAGGGTGCTCCACATGATCGCGTCGCCGGTGAGCGTGTTGCCGACCAGCTCTTCGGGGGGCCAGTTGTTCGTGTACGAGTACGTCTTGCCGGGCCGGCGGGCCACGCCCGTCCACGCCGTCCAGGCGATGAAGGACGTGATCGCGCGCGTGTCTTCGGCGTCGGTGATCATGCCCGGCTTGAGCCCCTCGCCGCTCACCTTCCGGCTGTACACCAGCTCGCCGAAGTGGTTGTGGATTTCCTCGAAGGCCGAGACCTGCCCGGCGGTCCAGACCAGCGTCCCCGTCGTCGGGTCGTAGCGGTTGGCCTGCAGCTCGCGCCGGGTCCGCCCCTGCGCCGCCTCGTCGTCGCCGTAGCGTTTGTTCATGTGCACGGCCATGCGGTGCAGGTAGTCGGCCGTGAAGTCGGGGCCGAGGTAGGCCCGTGGCCGTACACGGTGCCGAACTGCATCAGGCCGTAGGTGAGGAATTGCTCCTGCCCGTCGAGGATCTGCCTCGCGTGAACAGGACGTTCCCCGCCTCGTCCACGATCCGCTCGGGGACCGGCGCACAGTCCTGGTAGATGCGGATCGCCGAGAAGACAGGAAGGCGAACCCGATGATGAACGTCAGGATCGATCCCTGCAACCAGAGCGGCGAGACCGTCATGGGGCGGCGAGTGGACATGGTGTTGATCCTGTTCGAGGGAGAGGGATCGGTACAAGGCGGGATGGTCACGGTCAAAGAATGACGGTGAGAAGCGCCGAGGAGTCTTCAAGGCCGACGAGCGAGTGTGGTTCTTGGCCGTTGAGGAAAAGCCACTGCCCCGCGATGAGTTCTTGTGTCCTTCCACACGCGGTGAAGGCGACCTGTCCTTCCAGGCATTGGAATGTGATCGGTCCGTTAACCTTGTGCGTCGGCAATTGTGCCCCTCTGAGGTTACCAGGCGGATCGCCTCGAAGCGTCGGTCTTTACCAGAGCCATTGTCTTGCCCTCTATCAATGCCTCGTCGGCGGGTCGGAGATTCACCGGTTCGCCCGTGCCACACGTGATCAAGCTCGATGGACATTGCCCCCGTATTCTATTGTAGTCCCGATCGACGTACGGCGTAAATCAGCTAGATAACCGAATCACGAACCACTTTACACCAACTCGACCTGAAGAAAGCCTCCTTTCACACAAGCTTCGATCGAGCGGGACACGGAGTCGAGCGCATTCCAATAGTCCGGCAACCCCGGCTTTGTCTCGCGGAGGATCGCGAGGATTGCCTCGCGATCTTCCGCAGTGATATTGGGGTCATTCTTCCGGACCCTGTCTGAGGATCTCCGGAGTCGCCGATAGATGTAGTCCTTCACCTCGTATGGGAAGGGAATCGAAGGCCCGGGAATAGATCAGGTAACTGCACGGGTAGCGGAAGAGCCGGGTTTCGAGGTCGAGGTCGCGGAGGGACCGGCCTTTCGAGTCCCGAGGGCCGCGTGGCGAAGTCCGACGCGAAGGACGACGTGCCCTTGATGCGGTCCGTCAGGGGAGTCTCGTCTTGCAAGGAGCATGTACTGGACGACCGCTTCGCCGACGCTTCGGATACGGGATCGGGCGCTTTCGGACTGCTCGTTCGCTGGCCGGCCAAGCGCTTTGTTGAACTCGCGCTCATAGTGCAAGGCGATGCGAGTCTCCATCCCCGCGCGGGCCAGGCGGTTGAGCATGCCGACCTGGTGCTCGAGCACCATCAGCGCGACGATGTCGCTGTGCGGCGTTAGATACAAGGAGGTCTTTAACCGATCTTTCAGGTCGACCACGTTCACTCCGTCGGCATTGTCGAGTTCCCGGGGCCGTCTCTGCCCCCGCGAGATCATGTTCCCCATGTGCTTCTGGCGGCCGCTGGTGCCGGTCACGTACCAGCCTCCCCAGCGCTCGGCGAGCGGGCTCGAATGATCGGTCCGAAATGAACCGCTGGAAAGCAGAGGATTGCCCTGTCGGTCCACGAAGAGGGAACGCACGAGATGACCGGGGAATCCCTGGTTAGCCGAGGAGCTGTGGCACAACATGCAAGACAGTACTCCCCGAATCTGGGGATTATAAGGGTGGCAAGGGATGGCCAACTCAAGCACTTCTCCGATAATGACTTGTACCCAGTTCCTTCATCACGGAGGCTATTATGCGCAAGTCCACCACCCCACTGACACCCGCCCAAGTTTACCGCTTCGCGGTCGATTTCTGCCAGCCGCACCTGGACCTCAAACCGGCCGGCAAAGTCACCGCCGCGATCCTGTTGACGGTCTTGTTCGCCGCCGCGGCGCGGATCTCTTCGATCTCCGAGACCTGCCGTCGCCTGGCCGGCGTCCCCTGCGAGGAGACCTACGCCAACGCCCTCTACGCCAACCTCTTTTGTCTCGAGCAGCTCAAGCACAAGGTCAATGCCGCCTTCCGCGCCCACTTGCCCAGGGCCCTGCGCCGCAGCCGCGAGCGACCGCTCCGCATCGCCATCGATCTGACACTCCTCCCCTATTATGGCAAGCATCCCCTCGACAGCCGTGAGATCTACCGGTCCAAGGCCAAGGCCGGCACCCACTCGTTCTTCGCCTACGCCACCGCATACGTCATGCTCCACGGCCAGCGGTTCACCCTGGCCGTGACCCCGGTGACCCGCTCCGAGTTGCTCAAGGACGTGCTCCAAGAGCTGCTGGCCTTGGTGGGCAAGGCGGGGCTCAAACCCGGCTTATTGCTCCTGGACCGCGGCTTTTACAGCGTGGCGATCATCCGCTACCTGCAGCAGGCCCGGCGGCCGTTCTTGATGCCGGTGGTCTGCCACGGCCGCAAGGCCAACCATCCCAAAGGACCCAGCGGGTCGAGCCAGTTCAAACTGATGAAGAAGAGCGGGTGGTTCACCCACACGCTCCAGGACGCCAAGAAAAAGAAAGCCACCGTGTCGATCTGCGTGAAGCGCACCCGGTTGACGGATCGGCACGGACGGAAGAAGTGGGACACCTGGGTGTATGCCTACTGGGGGATCACTCCCAAGCGTGCCGACTGGGTCAAGACGACCTACCGCAAGCGATTCGGGATCGAGACCAGCTACCGGCAGATGAACCAGTGCCGAATCCGGATGACGACCAAGAAGTTCAATGTCCGGTTTATGTACGTGGCGATTGGTCTGCTGCTGAGGAACCTGTGGGTGTGGCTGGATCACGTCGTCCTGTCGAGTCCGCGACGGGGTTGCCGGCGGTACAACTGGGACCTCCTGCGGGTGGATCGGATGTTGTTGTGGCTGGAGCAAGTGGCCGCGGAGTTGTATGGATTGGTTCTCACGATAGCAACCGAAAGAAATATACCACAATCGGTTGCAACTTAGCTCACTGAATTCGTTCATTCGGGAAGTACTGAGACTCGGTCTGGCGTTGCGGTACGGACTTCTCCTCCGTCTGGTAAAGGGTAAAAAACGCCGTGCCGACGACCTCGTCGGCCGCCGAGGGCCTCGATCACGCCGCCGCGGAGGCAGAAACCGACCATGACGTCGTCGTTGAAGTAGATCGCGCGAGGGGTCTTGGGCGTAATCCGGTCGCGTTGAAGGCTCGTCTTCGAGAAGACCAGCACTTGGGACGACTCGGACACGTCAAGTTCGCGCAACACCAAGCGCAGGTCACCATGGTCCGACTCGAATTCGAGCTTGGTCGTCCCCTTGACGATCCGGTCCTGGAGTCGCGAGACCGCGTTCCGGGGCGTCGCCGCGCTGTAATTGATCGGGTCTCGCTCGATGTCTTGACCGGAGACCGGAGTGGACGTCAGCGTCACCAGCCCGATCAGAAGCGGGTGAATCGCTCGCCTCGCCAGCGAGGTCTCGGCGCAACGCGGGAGTGGATGAACATGCGACATCGATCGACCTCGACCAGGTCCTGGAGGAGTTCACGCCCCGCGCCAATCGATGTCGCGGGTTGCGGGCGAATGCCCGGGGCTGAGTACCCCCTTTAAATTTGCATTCAGTATCCATATTATTGGAGTGCGGCCGTTTGTCAACGGGACGCCGGAATTATCCCGGGGTGATGGGATCCTTCGAGGCCCTTCAATGCACCTGACGCAATTCTCCGACTACGGCTTGCACTGGCGATCTTCCTCGGGATGTCATCCCGGACGAGCGGTCTCGGTCGACGAGGTCGAGCCGGGCTTTCGGGATCTCCCGTCACCACCTCGTAAGGGTGGTCCAGACGCTCACCGAAGTGGGCGTCGTGGAGACCCAGCGCGGCCGAGGCGGCGGGATGAGGCTCGCCACGGCCCCGTCGGAGATCAACGTCGGTTGGCTGGTCCGAGCCAGACCGAGCCGCACTTCAACCTCGTCGAGTGCTTCGATTCCAGCACCAATACATGCCCGATCGCCCCGGCATGCGGGCTGAAACATGCGTTGGCCCGAGCCCAGCAGGCGTTCCTGCGAATCCTTGACGAGTACAGTCTCGACCAATTCTTGGCACGCGTCGGTCCGAACTCGCCTCCCTGCTGGAGATTTCGCTCCAGTCTCGGTCCGGGTCCGACGGGGCGGGCGAAGGATGAGGAAAATCAGCGAGGTTCGTCGACCGGAGCGGAGCCCGGGCGTGAATCGATGGCCTTGCTGGACTCAATCGAGTGGGCTCGAGTGTGTGTGGTCAACCTGGCCGACGCGGAAGCCCGCGAGCGGCCGCCGCGGAAACCGGCCGTCCTGGCGATGTTCTCGTACCTGGGCTCATCGATTCCGGTCACGAAGCGCAAGATCGGCGTGCCGCTTTACCCGGGGTATGGCAACGATTCGCGACAAGATGGGCCATTGTCTTCACTGATTCTTCACATCACCTACGAAAGTGAGTTCGCCTTCTATGTAGAAACGCGACCGGTCACGGTAGAAACGCGACCGGTCACGGTATAGGGGAGGATGACGTAGTGCATGGCATACCCTGGTTAAGACGGCGATCATCCCACTTTAGCTTCGCGCATACCGGAGGTGAAGCCACCGGCCTCTGCGGCAGCGACAGCGTCTCGACCGGCAATACGGCCGCTATCTATGCCAAATGCGGGCAACGCCAAGACGGTGTCGGTGTCGGACCTGACGTTGAGCGGGCCAGCCTCCAACTATAGCCACTGCCGACAGTGTGCGATGGTCGAGCACTACGGGCAGGCTCGGCAGTAACCGAACTTAAAAGGCCTTATAGGACAAGGCCGCGGCTCCCGGATGATGCTGAATCACCGTGAAGATCGCTGCCGCTCGTACGGGTATACTGCAAAAGCGATACAGGGGCTAGCGGGGCAGCACCATCGCGCAGATACGCTGGAAAGGCAAAGCCCGGAGGAAGGCATGGTCATCGCCCTCAACATAGCCGCAGGTGTCATCGATGCTGTCGGGAGCCTCTATTTCGCCTGGCGAATCAGGGATTTTCGCAAGTTTCTTGCAGGCGTGTTCTTCGTGTCATCGGGCATTTTGTTCTATCTCTACCTCGCCGATGTGTCGGTGCCGCTGTTGGGGACAAGTTTTGTCGAAACACCTCAGATCAGTGGTGGTCGCTCCATCGTCCATTTCATCGTGTTCTTGCTCTGTTTCTACTGTGGTTTCGTTAGGAAGCCAAAGGCTTGAAACGGACGCCATCCCATGTATACAAAGTGTATGGCACAGCCCTTGGTTGATTGGTCGGCTTTACGCTATCCGGGGGAACACTTTCATGAGAATACACTTCTGTATGGCTATCATGATGACTGCCGCTCCTCAACGACACCCTTCGGCCATGCCCAGGTGCCGGTGACGAAGCCCAACAATTCGACTGAGCCGGCACCTGGTACGCGCGGCAATGCCGACAATGTCCCCTTCATCGGCCAGCCGAGACGCGGGTAACAACCCGGTTCGCCTCGCCCGGATCACGGGACATGTGTCGAACTATGACGAGAAGAAGGTCCCGCCTTACAAGTTACCTGATCCGCTAGTGATGGCGAATGGCGGGCGCGGTCGGCAGTGCCGCGAAATGGTTCAGGGATCGTCGACCGGAGATCCTCAGGTTCTACCAGACCGAGATCTATGGCCGGGTACCGGCAAACGCGCCCGTCGTGGCCTGGGCGGTAACCGAGGTCGATAAAAGGCACGGGAGGGCACGGCAATCAGTAAACGAGTCGTGGGCCGAATGGGAGACAAGTCAGATGGCCCGCGTATGAATCTGACAATGTTTCTGCCGGCCAAGGCAAGCGGGCCGGTCCCGATGCTCTTGAGCATCAGCTTCGGCTTCGGTTCGGGCAGACGCACCAGGCTGCCGGCAAGGCTGCCGCCCCCAAGAAAAGCGACGCCTCGGCAAAGCCGGCACTTGCTCTTGGGCGTTCCCCGGGGGGATTCGATGCCATCGGCGAGGTCTTGGGCCGCGGTTGGGGATACGCCACGTTGAACTACACCGATATTCAGCCCGACCGTGCTAATCGATGGACAGAAGGGGTCATCGGGCTCACGTTGAAGCAAGGCAAAACGCATACCGCACCGGAGGAATGGGGGACTATCGGCGCTGGGCATGGGGCATAAGCCGGTCGATCGACTATCTTGAAACGGATAAAGCCGTGAACGTCGAAACAGATCGCCATCATGGGCGTCTCGCGGCTGGGGAAGACCGTCCTCTGGGCCGGCGCACAGGACGAGCGGTGGCGGCCGTGTTCTCGGTGGTTTCCGGCGAGATGGGCGCGGCACTGATCCGCCGCGACTGGGGCGAGACACTCGATGACATGGCCAAGAACTTCCCCTGGCAGTTTGCTGGCAATCTTCAGAAGTGGGTCGGCAAGTGGAACGATCTGCCGGTAGATCAGCACATGCTGATCGCTCTGTGTGCACCGCGCCTGGTCTACGTCAATGGCGGTCTGACCGACCAGTGGAGTGATCCCAAGGGAGAATTCCTGGCCATGACGGCGGCCGGGCCGGTGTACCGGCTACTCGGACGCAAGGACCTGGGCGTCATCGAGCTGCCACCGCTCGACGCACCGGTCGCGGGCGGCGAGCTGGCCTTCCATTATCATAGCGGCGGCCACATGGCAGTCCCGGCCGACTGGAAGACGTTTCTCGACTTCGCCGATCGCCATATGCGTGCCCCGGAGGCCCGCCCGTGAGTAGTCGGGTAGCGGGGAAGCTTTTACTTTCCCGCTACTCCAACTGGCGTCACTGGTGACTCTTTCTGTGGAGATACGCAAAAAACCAAATCTGAGGAGCTACGCCAGCCGACAGCGATCGACTGAGGATCCCAGGCGCGGGGTCAGGGGCTCGACTAACCCAGGATTTCCTTGATCGGCCCATGACCCTCTTCGACCAGTCGCATGGTCCGTCCGACGACGGGGATCTCCATCTTCGTGTGGTCGAGTCCGAGCTGGTGCAGGATCGTCGCGTGCAGGTCGCTGTAATAGTGCGGGTGTTCGACGGCCTTGTACCCCACGTCATCGGTGGCGCCGTGGACGATGCCGCCGCGGACGCCGCCGCCGGCCAGCCAGGCCGTGTAGCCCCGGGGATTGTGGTCGCGGCCGGTTGTGTTCTGCGACCAGGGCGTGCGGCCGAATTCGCTGGTCCAGACCACCAGCGTGGAATCGAGCAGGCCCCGCTGCTTCAAGTCGCGAATCAGCCCGGCGATCGGCTTGTCGGTGGCCCGGCAGAGCGGTCCGTGAGTCTTGATGTCGCCGTGGGCGTCCCATCCGCCGTTGCCGCCGCCGGCATGGCAGATCTGGATGAACCGGACCCCGCGCTCCGCCAATCGCCGCGCCAGGAGCAACTGCCGGCCGAAGTCGTCCGTCTCGCGCTCGCCGATGCCGTAGAGCTCCCGCACGTGCTCCGGCTCCCCGGCGAAGTCGACGACCTCCGGCGCGGTCAGTTGCATCCGCGCGGCCAGCTCGTAGGCGCGGGTGCGGGCCGCGATATCCGAGTGGATCGCATACCGCTGGCGGAACTCCTCGTTCAGGTCCCAGAGCGCCTGCATCTGCCGGTCCCGCTCGACGCGGCTGCTCCCCCTGGGCGGGTGGAGGTCCGGAATCGGCGTCGCGCCGGGCTGGAACGGAGTGGCGGCCACGCTCGCGCCCAGGTAGCCGCCGGTCAATTGCACCGGTGAAGACGGCCGGCCGATATTCACAAACGTGGGCAAGTTCTGGTTGGCACTCCCCAGGGCATAAGAGACCCAACTGCCCAGGGTCGGATGATCGAACTGGCGGCCTCGGTGACCGGTGCACGTCTCGATCACCGCCGGGAAATGGTTCACCTCGTGGCACCACATCGACCGGACCACGGCGATCTCGTCGATCACGCCGCCGACGTGCGGGAACCAGTCGGAGACCGGGATGCCCGACTTGCCATACCGGGTGAACGTGCGCAGGCAGGGGATCACCGGACGCCTCATCTCCGCCCGGTTGTCGCCGAATCCGACGGCGTCGATCAGCTTGCCCGCCCACTTGTTGTCTTTCGGGTCGAAGGTGTCGATGTGGCTGACGCCTCCGCACATGAACAGAAAAATCACCGAGTTCGCTCTGGGCGCGGACAGGGGATGCGAGCCGGGCGTCCGGCATCGCGCCGGCTTCCGCCCAGACGCCGCCCATCGCGACGCCGAAGAATCCTCCTCCGGCCTGGTGGAGGAAACCGCGCCGGGAGATCCGGCCGCAGGGATAGAGGCGGTTGCTGGTCATGTTGGCCTATCTCACGTAGATGAACTCGTCCAGGTTGAATAGCAGCCAGGCGAAGTCTTTCAAGCGGGCCGGATCGCCGGCGAGGAAGGCGAGCGCACGGGCTCGCTCCGACGGCGACGGGGGGCGCGTCAGGGTGATGCGATAAGCAAGGTCCACGGCAGCGTCGAGATCGCCGCGCGACTCCTTCTTGAGCCGCTCGGCGAACTTGGCGGTGGCCTGGGCGATCGCGTCGCTGTTCATCAGGAACAGGGACTGGGGCGCGGCGACGGTCCGGGTCCTCAAGGGGCACGGGGCGCGGCCGTCGTCGACGTCGAACGCCTGGAGGAAGTTGGGCATGACGTCGCGGCTGGTCGAATACCCGCGGATCATGTAGGCGGCGCGGCGGTTGATGCGCGGGTCGGTGGGAGGTCTGGCGACGAAGTCGACGCCGCGGGCCGCCAGGGGCCGGATGTCGAACGACCGGCCTCCGACCGACAGGTCGAGGTCGCCGGCCGCGGCCAGGATCGAATCCCAGATCGGCTCGGCCTCGAGCCGCCGGAGGCGGAAGTGCCAGAGCGTCGTGTTCTCCGGGTCGACCGCGCCGTCGGACGTCACCCGCGCGGGGTCCACTTCCGTCGACAGCTTGTATGTCTCCGAGGTGACGATCAGCCGGTGCATCGCCTTCATGCTGAAGTCGCGCCGCACGAACTCCGACGCCAGCCAATCGAGCAGTCGCGGATTCGCGGGCGTCCCTCCCAGCTCGCCGAAGTCGCTGGGCGTCTTTTGCAGGCCCTCGCCGAAGTGCCATTGCCAGAGCCGGTTGACGGCCACCCGGGCGAACAGCGGATTCTCGGGAGCGGTCAGCCAGTCGGCGAACGCCTCGATCCGGCCGTCCCGGAACTCGATCGGCTGCGGTGCGAACGGCCAGCCGGGCTGGACTTCATGGTCTTTCTCGGGTCGGTCGGCCTCTCCGCTGGTGAGGATGTAGCTCTTCTCCAGCTCCTTCTTCGGGTCGACTTCCACGGTCCAGAACGCCGGGAGCGCGGAACCGCGCCGGCCGTCGCTCGCCCGGTTGAGCCGGCGCTGGAGGTCCTGGTAGGTCTTCCGATCGGCCGCGGGCATGATCTCCAGGAGCTTGTCCGAATCGATGCGCAGCACCGGGAAATAGTCGTCCGCGATCTTCTGCTCCCGGACCGTCCGCGCCTTCTCGGGTTTGAGGATAACGGCCCGCACGTCGGCCGGCAGAAGGGCGACTCGCTCGTCATACAGCCTCTTCTTGTAGGGTCGCGATCAGCCGCTCGATCGATTCCTCGATCGCCGTACGCGCCGCCTCGGCCTCGCCCTGGGCCTTGCCGCTGGCGAAGATCTCGGCCGGAGTTGCCAGGGTCACCTTCCGCAAGACGAGCGGATCAAACAGGGCCTTCATGGCATAGAAGTCGCTCTGTTTGATCGGGTCGTACATGTGATCGTGGCACTTGGCGCAGCCGACGGTCAGGCCCATGAAGGCGGTGGAGACCGTCTCGACGGCCGTGATCGGCAGCTCGCCGTTATCCTTGCCGTCGCGCAGGACGGCCCCGCGCGCGAGGAACCCCAGCGCGAACAGGTCGTCCGGCCGGGGCTCGACCCGGTGACCGGTTCACCGAAGGCCGAGATCCGGGTCCGGGTCGCGGACCGGTACCCGATCAACTGGGCGCGCACGAACTGGTCATACGGCACGTCGTCGTTGAGCGCGCGGATCACCCAATCGCGCCAGAGATAAATCCCGGGCGCGGCGATCATGGTCTCGTCGACGTCGGCGTAACGCAGCACGTCGAGCCAGTGCCGCCCATAGCGGACGCCGTGCTGCTCGCTGGCGAGCAGCCGGTCGACTGCCTTTTCATAGGCGTCCGGCGAGAGGTCCTGAAGGAACGCATCCTGCTCGGCGAGCGTCGGTGGGAGCCCGGTCAGGTCGAGCGACACGCGCCGGAGCAGGGTCCGCCGGTCGGCCGGACCGACCGGCTTGAGACCCTTGGCCGCGTATCCCTCCGCGATGAACGCGTCGATCGGGTTGGGCGACCCGGTCAACCCCGCGGGGACATCGGGCCGGACGACCGGCTTCAAAGCCCACAAATCCGGTCGACTTGCTGTCGGTGGGAGGAGCGACGAGAACGACGAGACACGCGATCCAGCCCAGGGTTCCGCCCACGTTCAGCACCTCCCGATCTTTGGTCGGTTTGCGACACCCTCAATGATAACACGAGATCAAGCGAGGATTCCTTGAATGACCTCACCGTAGACGTCCGTCAGCCGGAAGTCACGGCCTGCATACCGGTAGGTCAACTTGGTGTGATCGAGGCCCAGCAGGTGGAGGATGGAGGCGTGCAGGTCATGGACGTGGACCTTGTCCGCGACGGCGTAGTAGCCGTAGTCGTCGGTCTTGCCATGGACCAGGCCGTTCTTGACCCCGCCGCCGGCGAGCCACATGGTGTACCCGTGTGGGTTGTGGTCGCGTCCGTCGTCACCTTGGGAGGTGGGCGTGCGGCCGAACTCCCCACCCCAGAGGACGAGCGTGTCGTCGAGCAGGCCGCGCGCCTTCAGGTCGCGTAGGAGGCCGGCGATCGGCTGATCAACTTCCAGGGCATTGCGGGCGATATCCTTCTTGAGGCCGCCGTGCTGGTCCCACTTATAACTGTGCGAGACCTGGACGAACCGCACCCCGCGCTCCGCGAATCGCCGGGCCATCAGGCACTGGCGGCCGAAGTCCCGCGTGGCCTCGTGGTCGAGTCCGTAGAGAGCCAGCGTTGCGCGAGACTCGCCGGAGATGTCCTGGACTTCGGGCGCGGCCGTCTGCATGCGGAAGGCCAGCTCGAATGAGGCGATCCGGCCTTCGAGGGCCTGATCGACCTCGGCTTGTGCGAGGTGGTCGCGGTTCATTTCCTGGACCAGGTCGAGCTCGAGCCGTTGCAGGGGGCGTGGTGTCACCGTGTTGATGATGAAAGGGATCTTCGCCGCGATCGGCGGGAACGCCCGAGATGCCGATCTGCGTCCCCTGGTATACGGCGGGCAGGAACGCAGAGCTCCAGTTGTTGACGCCGCCATGGCTGAGGTTCGGGGAGATCGTGATGAAGCCGGGCAGATCCTGGTTTTCCGTCCCGAGGCCGTAAGTGATCCAGGACCCCATACTCGGCCGGACGAAGGTATCGCTGCCTGTGTGAAGTTCCAGAAGGGCACCGCCGTGCCTCGAATTCGAACCGTGCATCGAGTTGATGACGCACAGGTCGTCGACTTGACAGGCCAGGTGGGGAAACAGCTCGCTGACGGCGGTCCCACACTCCCCGTGGCGCTGAAACCGGAACGGAGAGCGAAGGAGGTTGCCGGTCGGGCTCGAGACCACGCGCGGCTTCGGGAACGGTAGGGGTTTGCCGTGGTCACGCTCCAGGAGTGGCTTGTGATCGAACGTGTCGACCTGCGACGGACCGCCGTGCATGAAGAGGAAGATCACTCGCTTGGCGCGCGCGGGGAAGTGAGGAGGGTGCGGCGCGAGCGGGTCGCGGAGATCAGGCTCACCAGAACGTGATTCCTCGGCCAGGAGCCCGGCCAGCGCCAGCGAAGCGAAACCGCCGCCACTGCACCGGAGCAGCTCTCGCCGCGACATCGCTCGGTCCTCAATCGCATTCCAATGGGCGTTCATGGCGATGCCTCCCCTCCCCTCGCACCGAACCGTTGCGCTCAGTCGAGATAAATGAACTCACTCGCCGCGATAATCGCCTGACAGAGTCCCTGCCATGCCCCGAGGCGACGATCTCGCGGCGCGACCCCTTGGGCTTCGAGGACGGAACCGAACCGGCGGAGTGATTCCAAGGCACGGGCGATCTCCTTCTCGATAGGGGGTCTCCCGTAAGCGGCCAGGTAGGCGTGCCGGATGCGTCTCGCATCGTCGAGGCCGGGCCGTTCGAGCAGCCGGCGGGCCATCGCCTCCGAGCACCGTAGAACCAGCCGGTCGTTCATCATGAAAAGCGCCTGCGGTGCGACGGTCGTCGGGACCCGCAGGCCGCTGGAGACGCTAGGGTCAGCGAAATCGAACGCCTGGAAAACGTCGTAGAGACCGCTACGGACCACGGGCAGGTAGACCGAGCGGCGATTGGTGTTGTAGACGATGCCTTCGGCCCTGACGGTCGAGTAGACGTAAGCGTGGTTTTTCACGGCCAGCAGCGTGCCACCCATCGTCGCATCCAGCTCGCCGCTGACGGCCAAAATCGCGTCGCGGATCGACTCGGCCTCGAGCCTCCGCCGGCCCATCCGCCAGTGGAGGCGGTTCTCGGGATCGGCCAGGGCCGCCTGCGAGTTGTACCGGGTGCTCATCTGATAAGTGGAGGAAAGCATGATCATTCGATGCATCGCCTTGATCGACCAGCCCGACTCGACGAAGCGATGCGCGAGCCAATCGAGCAGCTCGGGATGGATCGGGTGGTCGCCGAGATGGCCGAGGTTATCGGGGGAGCGAACCAGGCCGTCGCCGAAGTGCCCGAGCCAGATCCGGTTGGCCATCACGCGAGCGGTCAGGGGATGATCGGGCTGGGCGAGCCAGCTCGCCGAACTCGAGACGCCCACTCCGGGTCGCGTCGATCGGTTTCTGGTCCGCTGCGGCGAGGATGCGCGGGAAGCGGCGCGGGACTTCTTCGCCCAGGGTCAGATGATTGCCGCGAATGTGGACGCGGAGGTTCGTGATCGCCTGCTCCTCGACGCTCATCACCTTGGGAAGCGGGGGGGCCTTCTTCTCGAATTCCGCCAGGTCCTTTCGAAGGCGGCGGAGCTCGTCGACCGTTTTAGGCGGGAAGTCGGTTTCGGGATTCTCCGATACCGCACGACCGTTTCGGATGAGTGCGGCCTTGGCCTCGTCCACGCGGGCCTTGATCTCGGCGGTCCGGCGGTTGACCTCCCGTTCATGGACCTCGAAGGTGGCGCGCTGGGCTTCGGTCCCCAGCGGTCGCTCATTCCACATGGCGACGACCTTGTGATTCTGCATTGACCGGGTCGATTTGAAGATGCCGGCCAGGGCGTAATAGTCGGCCGTCGGGATCGGGTCGAATTTGTGGTCGTGACAGCGGGCGCAGCCGATCGTCAGCCCCATGAAGACCCGGCCGACCGTGTCGAGCTGCTCATCGATGATGTCCATCTCCATCTTCACCGGATCGTCCTCGGCGAGCATCTTGGGCCCGATCACGAGGAAACCGGTCGCGGTGAGCCGCTCGTGGTTCAGCGCATCGTCTCCGGTCCGGGCGAGCAGGTCGCCTGCGATCTGTTCCTTGACGAACTGGTCGTAAGGCTTGTCGGCGTTGAAAGCGTGGATGACGTAGTCGCGGTAGCGGAAAGCATTGGCATAAGCGACATTCTCGTCCATCCCATTGGAATCGGCGTAGCGCGCGAGGTCGAGCCAGTGCCGTCCCCAGCGCTCGCCGTAGCGGGGTGAGGCGAGTAGTCGATCAACAACTCGCTCAAATGCCTCCGGACAGCCGTCGGCGAGGAACGACTCGACCTCCTCTGGCGTTGGCGGCAATCCCGTCAAGTCGAAAGTGGCGCGACGGATCAAAGCCCGCTTGTCGGCTGGCGATGCCGGTGCGAGCCCTTTTCGCTCGAGTGCCGCCAAGATAAAGCGGTCGAGCGGCGAACATGGCCAATCGACAGCCTGTACCTCGGGAGGGGCCGGGTCGCGCGGGGCCTGGAAGGCCCAGAATGCGGCCGGCCCCTTGGTGGTTCGTGAAGCTGGCGAACCCGTCGCCGATGCTGTTCGACTCTCGGGCCAGACGGCCCCCGTACGGACCCACTCCGTCAGCTCGGCCGCCTCGGCGTCGTTGAGTCTCCCTTTCGGGGGCATCTTGAGGTCGCCCGCGTAGCGCACCGCTTGGATCAGACGACTTTCCTCCGGCTTGCCGGCCACGACGACCAGCCCGGAATCGCCACCGGTCGCGACGCCATCCGCCGAGTCGAGTCGCAGGCCTCCTTTGTGCTGCTCTGGCCCGTGGCACCGCCAGCAACGGGCCGCGAGCACCGGCCGCACTCTCTTCTCGAACCGCTCGACGACAGTCGGGTCCGGCCCGGCCGCACTCACGTACGGCCGGATCGCGAGGAACACCAAGACAAACCCGATGAGGCAGGACCGCACGCGGCGATGACTCCCACTCAGTCCGTTTCTCGCTTTGTTGAACAACTGTTGTATCATAGCGTATTGTGCGTTGCCGTCCTAGCGATTCTTCGCGACCCAAAGCTTTTCGCGACGGATGTCGGCAGAGTGCTCGTGCCGCCTGTTCCAGTCGACGCCGGACTCCCCGCACCGAGCTTGCCCTGTTCAGTTACCTGGACATACGATGGGGCTTTGCGAGCGAGCTGACCGTTCGTGGGTCAGCCCGGTCGATCAATCCAAGGTTGCCGACTTGGTTGCCATGCTCGGCGACAATGACAACTTCGCGCCCCGAAGGTCAACCGATGAGCGACCGCTCCGATCCCTCTTCCGCCGGTCCCACCCGCCGCACGTTCCTCGCCACGATGGCAGGCGCCCCGGGCGCGGTGCTCCTTCCCGGCCCGGGCGGTTCGGCGGTCCTGGCGTCGGTGGCCGCGGCCGAGCCGAACCTGATTCGCGACGAGAACCGGAAACCCGGCGCCCTCGACTGGCAACTGACCCGTGTTCGCGCCGACAAGGGCGGGTTTCGCTCGCCTTGGATCGAAGGCTATTGCTCGAAGCAGAGCGTCAAGGCTGGCGAGACGATCGACATCATGGTCTCGACCGACCCGCCGCGGCGGTTCACGATCGAGGTCTTCCGCATGGGCTACTACGGCGGCCGGGGCGCCCGCCTGCTGAAGACCCTCGGCCCCTTCCCGGGCAAGGCCCAGCCGGTCCCGGAACCCGGCCCGAAAGACCTCCACGAGTGCCACTGGGAGCCCACCACCCGGCTCGAAATTCCCGCCGACTGGCCCAGCGGCGTCTACCTCGGCCGGCTCACGACCATCGCCGAGCGCGACTCCGAACCGTACTGGCAGAGCTACGTCGTCTTCATCGTCCGCGACGACCGGCCGGCCGACGTCCTGTTCCAGTGCTCGGACAACACCTGGCAGGCGTACAACCGCTGGCCGAGCAATTACTCGGTCTACACCCACCCGAAGGGGACGCAAGGCCCCTGGGCCGACGTCAGCTTCGACCGGCCTTACGGCCGAGAGGCGCAGCACGACGCGATCGTCAATGACCCGCTCACCTTCGGCTCCGGCGAGTTCCTGCCGTTCGAGTTCCCGCTCGCCTACTGGCTCGAACAGCACGGCTACGACGTGACCTACTGCTCCAACAGCGACATGCTCACGCCCGAACGCGGGCTGAAGTGCAAGGCCTTCCTCAGCGTCGGCCACGACGAGTACTGGGACATCCGCCAGTACCGCAGCGTCGAGACGACTGCGCGACGCCGGGGTGAACCTGCTGTTCCTGTCGGGCAACGCCGTCTGCTGGGTCACGCCGTTGCGAGCGTCGGGCGACGGCCGGCCGAACCGGATCATGTTCCGCGGCGGCCCGTTACGGCGCGGAGAACGCCTACGCCCGGCAACGTCAAAGGGACAACGGCCCCTTTCCCGAGCGCGGGCCCGACGAAGGGTTGCTGATGGGTGCGCGGAACGTCGAGCCGGTCAACGGCGGCGGCGATTGGGTCATCGTCCAGCCCGACCACTGGATCTTCGAAGGCACGGGCGTCAAGGCGGGCGACCGCATTCCGGGCCTGATCGGCTGGGAATACCACGGCGACCCGGCCGACATCCCGGGCCTGGAGGTCGTCGCCGAGGGAACCGCCTGGGTCGGCGGCGAGACCCCGCAGAAGTGGACCGCGACGATCTACCCCGGGCCGAAAGGCAACTTCGTCTTCAACGCCTCGACGATCTTCTGGGCCCAGGGGCTGTCCTCTCCGCCCGGCCACACGCTCCCCTGGTCGCACTGGTCGCGTCCCCACGGCCCCGACGAGCGCGTGCAGCGCATCACCCACAACCTGCTCCGCCGTGCGCTCCGGCGCGACGCCTGATCCCGACCGCCGGGATCGACCTGACGGTTTCCGTCACCCGCGGCGCGGGCTCCTCGGTGGAACTGAGCGCACAATTTTGACCCGTCGTGAGCGATGGCTACGGGGCCCTTGAGGCCGGGACCTCAATGTTGACGTTGCATGTAACAATTGGTAAGGTTTGGTAACTTGATTGCATCACCAGACTCCGGACACATTCAAATGCCAAAACCAGACGAATACCTCCGGGTGAAAGAAGCGGCGACACTGCTCGGTGTTTCTCCGAACACAATCCGTTCCTGGGGTGGCGAAGGAAAGATCCCGGAGTATCGCCATCCTATCAACCGATTCAGGCTCTATAAGCGAGCGGAACTCGAGAGCGTGCTCGAAGGCATTGAGCGGTCGAATCGCAGAGATTCAAAAGCGACTAGTTGATAGGCGTAGTGGGTCATCCTTGCAGACAACAACGCGATCACTTCTGCAATGAATTGGATGAAGATTGCAGAATCTGGATACCCGTGGGAACGGGAGGCACTTGAGTTCGTACGGACCAAGTTTCCCTCTCACGAGCCCTACCGCGCCTGGAGCAACTTCGAGTTCATCGCCGATGACGGCAGTATCAACGAGGTCGACCTGCTCGTATTTACCGAAAAAGGGTTCTTCCTCATCGAGATTAAGAGCCGGCCGGGTCGGCTGTCCGGAGACGCCGGAACTTGGGTGTGGGAGACCGACGGCAAGCTCACCACGACGGACAACCCTCTGATCGCCGCCAATACCAAGGCCAAGAAGCTCCGCTCTCTGCTTCAGCGCCAGCGGGCCTGCAAGAACAAAGGGCAGGTCCCATTCATCGAACCGTTGATCTTTTGCTCGGCCCCCGAGCTACGGTTTGAATTACCGGCGTCGGCCGCTCAGCGCGTCTGTCTCCGTGATCGCGACAAAGCGGGCGACTCTCCCGCACGTCCTGGAATTCTGGCGGCGATCATGCGCCGCGATTGCCCGGGGCTCGAGGGACCGCCCAAAGGGACGCACGACCGGCCGACTGCCAAGATGGTCAGTCAAGCCATGGAGCAAGCGGGGATCCGGGCATCCCAGCGGCATCTCAAAGTCAGCGACTACCTCCTCGGTCATGTGATCGGCGAAGGGCCTGGCTATCAGGATTGGTTGGCGACGCACGTTCGTCTGCCGGACATCAAGCGCCGCGTGCGGCTCTACCACATTCGATCGGAATCGTCCAAAGAGGACCGGCAGAAGAACGAGCGCGCGGCACAGCGAGAATTCCAGCTCCTCGAGACACTCCAGCATCCGGGGATCCTCCGCATCTACGGCTTCTCCGAGCACGAGCTGGGGCCGGCCCTCATCTTCGAGCATGACCCCTTGTCGATCCGGCTCGATCACTTCCTCTCGCAGCGGCGAGACGCCCTCAGCGTGGATACACGCCTCGACCTGATGAGGCAGATCGCCGAGGTCGTGCGATTCGCCCATGACAAGAAAGTCGTTCATCGCGGGCTTTGCCCCCAGAGCATTCTGATCACCGATGCGTCCACGTCGCACCCCCGAATCAAGATCTTCAACTGGCAGGTCGGGTACCGCGAGGGCTCGTCGATCTCGAAGGTCTCTCAAGCGGTTTCCGCAACCTCGCACGTGGATCGCCTGGTCGAGGATGCCACGACGGCCTACATGGCGCCGGAGGCCACGACCGACGAGAACAACCTGGGCGAGCATCTCGACGTGTTCTCACTCGGCGCCATCGCCTATCACTTGTTCTCGGGCGAAGCGCCGGCGGCCAACGGTCTCGAGTTGAGCAATAAACTGCGAGAAACCAAGGGGCTCCAAATCAGCGCGGTCATGAACGGCGCCGCCGAGAGCCTCCAGGATCTGGTCCAGTTCGCCACGCATCCGGAAGTCACCAGCCGGATCGACTCCGTCGCGGATTTCCTGGAATTGCTCGATACGGTCGAAAACGAACTGACCGCAGCCCGAGCACCAGCATGTCATCGACCCGACCCAGGCCCAGAAGGGTGATGTCCTCCCCGGTGGATTCAACGTCATCAAGCGCCTTGGGCAGGGTGCCTGTTCGATCGCCCTCCTCGTCGAGCGCGACGGCCTTCAATACGTGCTCAAGGCTGCCAGCGACACCGAGCAGAATGCTCGCATCAAGGAAGAAGCCGAGGTCCTCAAGAAGCTTCGCCACCAGCACATCGTCGAGTTCTGCGACCAGGTTGAGATCGGCGAACACGTCGCGTTTATCATGCGGCCTGTCCTCGTCGATAAGAACGAGAATCGAGTCGAGACACTCGGCCAGCGATTGCGCAAGGAAGGCCGTCTCCAGATCGATCATCTCCAGCGCTTCGGCGAGGACCTCCTCGACGTGGTGAACTACCTCCAGGAGCAGGGAATCGCCCACCGGGATATCAAGCCGGACAACATCGCGGTGGGGATGGTCGGGCGAGGCGACACGCTGCACGTCGTGCTCTTCGATTTTTCCCTGGCGCGGATTTCCACGGAGAACATCCGGGCCGGGACGACGGGATACCTCGACCCTTTGCTCTCGCTGCGCAAACCCCCGCGCTGGGACCTTCACGCCGAGCGTTACGCCGCGGCGGCAACCCTCCACGAGCTGGCGACCGGGACGCTGCCGCGGTGGGGTGACGGCACCACCGACCCTTCGTACCTCACCTGCGAAATCACCATCGACGCCGAACTGTTCGACGTGAGCCTGCGCGAGCGGCTCACCGAGTTCTTTCGCAAGGCGTTCCGCCGCGATGTCACCGAGCGGTTCGACAACGCCGAGGAGATGCTGCGAGAGTGGCGTCATTGCTTCGAAGACATCGACCAGCCGGGCTCCTTCTCCGACCACGAAGACGAGGATACCCTGCGGGAATTGCTCGCCGGCGCGACCTTCGACACGCAGATCCACGAGCTCGGCCTGGGCACACGGGCCACCAACGCGCTCGACCGCGCCAACCTGCTCACGGTGGAAGACCTGCTCACCGTCCCGATGCGACGGCTCTTGCGCCTTCGC
This sequence comes from uncultured Planctomycetota bacterium, assembly GCA_963720335.1. Lineage (GTDB taxonomy): Bacteria > Planctomycetota > Planctomycetia > Isosphaerales > Isosphaeraceae > CAVRFS01. The sequence goes on from CAVRFS010000090.1 coordinate 92,033, forward strand.
GGCGTCGGCAACAAGACCCGGCGCGAGATCGTCGCGGCGGTCAGGTTACTTCGCGAACGACTTCGGGCACCCGAAGGGTCGCGGCCGGCATCAAACGGCACCGTCGATATCGACGAGCCGAAAACGGCGGAGCCGCTCGATCCGGCAAGTCTCAGCCTCGATCGACTCGCTCAAAAGCTGTTGCCGCGGGCCAAGGGAGATAGTTCCGACAACTCTCTAGCGATGATCAGCACGCTCCTGGGCCTGAATGCCGGCCTGAAAGAGCCGTGGCCGAGCCAGGCCGATGTCGCCAAGTTCTCGAAGGTGACCCGGGCCCGGGTCGGCCAGGTCGTGGGCAAGTACCAGACCCGCTGGTCGAAAGAACCAGCGATCACGAAACTCCGCACCGATATCTCCGGAATCGTCGAATCGGCCGGCGGAGTGATGCTTGTGCCCGAGGTCGCCGAGGCGCTGATCGTCGCCCGAGGCTGCAACGAGGAAGAGCCGCGTCGAACGGGGCTGGCGTGCTCGGTGGTGCGTGCCGCTGTGGAAGTCGAGCGCTCCATGGGCGACCCTCGGTTTCAGGTGCGGCGCGACGGCGACCGGATCGTGATCGCGCTGACTCAGGACCTCGCCGGCTACGCCTTCCGCCTTGGAGATCTTGCCGACAAGCTGGCGTCGGAAGATCCCCTGGTTCCACCCCAGCGCGTGCTTCAACAGCTTCGCGAGCTTCCTTCTCCCGATGGCTCCCCCGCGCTCTCGGACTCCCGCTTGATCCGGCTCGCGGCCGCGGCTTCCTCCAAATCCGCGCTCTCCAGCCGTCAAGAGCTCTATCCCAAGGGGATGGATGCTGGCCGCGCCCTCAAACTGTCTCAGGGTGCGCTCTACGGCGTCGCTTCGCTCACGGTCCAGGAGATCCGCGAGCGGGTCCGCAGCCGCTATCCCGAAGCGGCGCCGCTTCCGGACCGGCCGGTGCTCGATTCCTTGCTGGAAGACGCTGGATTCGAGTTCGAGTGGAATCCGACACTCAAGGGAGTCGGCGGTTACGAGAGCCGGCATCGCGAAACCCTGTCGATCTCGAGCGTGAGCGCATCGGCATCACGTCAATCGACGACGCTGCCCGCGAATGGTGACGTGGAGATCACCCCCGAGATCGCCGACGCCCGCCAGTTCGAGGAACGGCTGAGGCGTGGCATCAAGGAAGGGTCCTTCTACACGCTGCTCGTGAATCCCAAGTACTATCAGCGAGCCTGCCAGGAGCTCTGTCGACGGTTCCCGATCGAGCTGGTGGATTTCGAGGAGTTGTTCCTCAAGGCCTTGCGCCAGGTCGTCGACAAGGCCGGTGCCAAGTGGGACGCGGTCGTCAGTGCGGATGCGACTCCCGGCGACGGCAAGTGGGATAAGTTCATGATCCTGGTGAAGCGCGCGATACCGATCGTGGAGACGCAAATCGGCTCCGCGAAGAAACCGATGCTGGTGATTTATGCGGGTCTGCTGGCCCGTTACGGGCAGATGGCTATGCTGGAACGGTTGCGCGACCGCATCCCGGGGCTGTGGCTGCTGGTTCCGGGCGACCATCAAGCTCTACTTGACGGCAACGCGATCCCCTTGATCGGTCGCGGACAGCAGGTGCGCATCCCCGAGAGCTGGCTGGGAAACAAACACGCTCTTGAATATCTCACGCAAAGCCGCAAAGCCGCAAAGAAGAAAAGACGCAATATGCAGGTCGAGCTATGCGAACGCGGAATCTGTATGATGTGAAATACGTAATTGTTTTTTTGCGTGAATTCTTTGCGCCTTTGCGGCTTTGCGTGAGATCAGAGGGGGAGTGGAGATGTTGAAAGAAAACGAGGTTGCCAGGACGATCGTGGACGTCGCGTATCAAATCCATCGCCAACTGGGGCCCGGGCTGCTGGAGTCGTGTTATCACGCCATCATGAAATATGAGCTGGAACAGAGAGGTCTGCGCGTCTTGAGTAAAGAGCCGCGTTCCGGTCGTGTGGGAGGAGGTTCGGATCGACAAGGGCTTTGAAGCAGACCTAATCGTCGAAGACGTCGTGATCGTCGAGCTCAAGTCGGTGGAACAACTCGCGCGGGTTCACAAGAAGCAGCTTCTCACTTACCTGCGGCTGACGAATTGCAGGCTGGGCCTCGTGATCAACTTCGGCGCGGAATTGATCCGCGACGGCATCGCCCGCGTCGTGAACGGCCTACCCTCCGAGTAACTCACGCAAAGAGGATCTCACGCAAAGCCGCAAAGCCGCAAAGAAAAACACAAGGAATTCAATGATTTATATAAGTTCGTCACTATTGACTCATTGGATGCTTTGGTTGCGTCTTTCTTCTTTGCGGCTTTGCGGCTTTGCGTGAGATCTGAGATTGGAGGTGAGCCGTGATCGATCGTCAGGCGCTGCTCTCTGACCTTCAGAAGCTGCTAAAGAAGCTCGAAGCCGACCTGTTAGAACGAAGCGATTCGCCCGACGGCGGTGCGCATTCGCGCCTCGGAATTCGCGCAAGCGAGGCAGGCCGAGCGGACGGCTCAGAACTTTACGGACTGGCGCAGCGACGCGATTACTCAGGCCGCGGCGGCCTGGGTGCTTTCTTGCGTCTTCGTGCGATTCCTGGAAGACAACCGGCTGATCGACCCTCCCCGGATCGCCGGCCCCGGCGAACGGCTCCAGCGTGCGCGCGACGAGCACGAGCTCTACTTCCGGGCTCATCCCACGCAAACCGACCGCGACTACCTCCTGAGCGTCTTCGCCGAGCTGGCCAGCCTGAGCGGCTGCGAGGAGATCTTCGGCAAGCACAACCCGATCCACGACCTCCCCAACTGGCTGAGCGGCGACGCCGCCGGAGAAATCATCGCGTTCTTCCAGCGGGTTGACGCCGAATACAGGCATACTCGTCCACGACTTCACCGACCCGGCCTGGGACACCCGCTTCCTCGGCGACCTCTACCAGGACCTCTCCGAAGCCGCCCGCAAGAAGTACGCGCTGCTCCAGACGCCCGTCTTCGTCGAAGAGTTCATCCTCGACCGCACGCTCGACCCGGCGATCGAGGAGTTCGGGCTGGCGAAGCTGGGCTATGAATCCCGGCTCTTACCGGACGGCCGGCTGAATCCCGACGACCGCTTCAAGATGATCGACCCGGCCTGCGGCAGCGGGCACTTCCTGCTCGGCAGCTTCGCGAGGCTGCTCGACCGCTGGCGCAGGAAAGAGCCCGGCATGAAGGCGGCCGTTCTTGCCCAGCGGTGCTCGACAGCGTTCACGGGGTCGATCTGAACCCGTTCGCCGTGGCCATCGCGCGCTTTCGGCTCCTGCTGGCGGCACTCAAGGAATGTGGCGTCACCCGGCTCAAAAATGCTCCGGCGTTTGACATCCATCTCGCCTGCGGCGACTCATTGCTGCACGGCAGCCCCGGAGGCGACCAGGCCACGATGGGCTGGAGCACGATCGACCATGCTTATCAGCCGGAGGATCGCTGAGGCCCTGGGACGAATGCTTCGGCCCAAGACGTATCATGCGGTGGTCGCCAACCCGCCGTATATCACGCCCAAGGATCGCGGCGCTGAACGCAGGCCTATCGAGAGCGCTATCGCAACTTGCCACATGAAATATTCGCTGGCGGTGCCGTTCCTGGAACGGATCGTCTCGCTCGCGGTCGAAGGCGGCTTCACCGGACAGATCACGGCCAACAGCTTCATGAAGCGGGAGTTCGGCAAGAAGCTGATCGAGGAGTTCTTTCCCCGGGTTGATCTGACCCACGTCATCGACACCAGCGGGGCTTATATTCCAGGCCACGGGACCCCGACCGTCATTCTGTTCGCGCGGAACCGGAGGCCGGTGGCGAGCACGCTGCGGACGGTGATGGGGATTCGTGGCGAGCCGTCGACGCCCGACGATCCGGCGCGGGGATTGGTGTGGTCGGCGATCGTCGATCAGGTGGACATGCCAGGCTCGCAGAGCGAATTTGTGAGCGTCGGCGATTCGCCGCGCGAGCTGTTCCACAAACATCCTTGGTCGATCGGTGGCGGCGGAGCGGCTGAGTTGAAGGAGCAGTTGGACGAAGATTCATCAACGCGGCTCGATACATTGGCGGACTCGATAGGCATAACGTCGTTCACCCTCGAAGATGACGTCTTTCTCTTGCCGAATGCCTGCAGCTCGACGATCCCGAATGCCATCGAAATCGGTCCGTCCGATGGTTGTCGGCGACGTTGTCCGTGATTGGACTGCGAGGCGAGTGTGATGTCGCTGTATTCCCTTACGACGCTCAATTCGTCCCGTTAAGCGATCGCGAAGATGAGCCGAGACTGCGACGTCTTTGGATTGCGCGGACATGCCTCGCTAACAGTCAAAATGTTCGGCGGGAAGACGAAGGTCAGAATGCGGACTCAAGTGGTACGAGTTCGGTCGGCTCACAGCCGACAAGCTCCGCACCCCGCTCTCGATCGTGTTTGGCGAATCGTCGCCACGCACAACCATTTCGTGCTGGACCGGGGCGGGAAGGTGTTCAACAGCACGGCCCCTGTGATCAAGCTGCCGCCCGAGGCCACCGAAGACGACCATCTCGCCCTCCTCGGCCTCCTCAACAGCTCCACCGCGTGCTTTTGGATGAAGCAAGTGTGTCACAGACAAAGGCAGTAGAGTGGATCGACGGGGCGGATCAGCGACGGACGCATTGGAAGATCTTCTTCGCATTCGACGGAACGAAGCTCCAACAGTTTCCCGCTTCCCGCCGAACGTCCGTTGCGATCGCTCGCGAGCTCGCTCGACAGGCTTGGCACAGCTCGACAACGACTTTTTGCCTGCGAGCGCTACTGCGGACCTGCGTGTCCCGACCCGGCGAAGCCTTGGCCATGGCTCGCACGTCAGCCGACGATGCGCTCGGCCGGATGATCGCCCTGCAGGAAGAACTCGACTGGCAGTGCTACCGCCTCTATGGCCTGATCGAAGACGACCTCACATGCCCCGAACCGCCCCCACTCGCCCTCGGCCAGCGCGCCTTCGAGATCGTGCTGGCCCGAAAGGTGGCGGCCGGCGAAACGCAGACGACCTGGTTTGAACGCCACGGCTCGACCCCGATCACCGAACATCCCCGCCGAGTGGCCCGAGGACTATCGCAAACTGGTCGAACGACGGATCGCCCTCATCGAAGACGATCCGAACATCCGCCTGATTGAACAACCCGAATACAAGCGCCGCTGGAACACCGAGTCGTGGGAATCGCAGCTCGAACGCGCCCTCCGCGAATGGCTGCTCGACCGGCTGGAAAGCTACTTCGACTTCGACGGCCGGATGAACGACGAGGGCAAGCCGACGGCCCGGCTCGGCGATCGCGCTGATCTCCGATTGGCAAGCTGGCCGACGTCGCTCGTCAGGACCGGGAGTTCCTCCAGGTCGGCGAGCTCTACCGCGACGATCCCGCGTTCGACGTGACACCGCCTGGTGACCGAGCTGGTCGAGGCCGAGAGCGTGCCGCTGCTGCCGATCCTCCGCTACAAGCCGTCGGGCCTCCGCAAGCGCGAGGAGTGGGAGAAGACCTGGGAGCTCCAGCGCCAGGAGGACGTGATCGAGCGCTCAGCAGTCAGCCTCAGGCTCAGCTCAAGGATACCAACGGACGACGCCGTGAAGGCGAAGCTCCGAACGCGGATCGACGAGCTGACCGCTGAAAGCCGAGAAGCTGACGGCTTCGATCGCCGTTCCTCCCAAGTACACGAGCGCCGACTTTTTGAAGGGCGACTTCTGGCGGCTCCGGGGCAAGCTCGACGTGCCCAAGGAGCGCTGGGTGAGCTTTCCGCATTGCGAGGGCGAGGACGGCTCGCTGATGGTCGCCTGGGCCGGCTACAACCATCTCCAGCTCGCCCGGGCGATCAGCGCCTATCTACGTCGACGTCCAGGAACGCCTCGGCGGCCGCGACGACCCCCGCCTCGTCCCACTGCTCGCCTGCCTCATCGAACTTCTCCCCTGGCTCAAGCAGTGGCACAATGAGGTCGATCCCGAGTTCGGCCTGCCGATGGGGGATTACTTCGAGGGGTTCGTTCAGGAAGAATCGCGGAACGCCGGGCTCACTCTGGATCAGATCAAGGCATGGCAACCGCCCGAGCGATCGAGAGGCCGAGGCCGAAAGAAAGCAACCTGACGTTCGCGGGACCAGAGGAGAACCGCTTATGTATATCGACCAACTCACTCTAGAGAACATCCGCACGTTCGCCCAGAGTAAGCCTCTGGAGTTCATCCATCCCGATCGCGACTTTCGGTCACGCTGGGACCGTGAACACAGCCAAAGAAAAGTTGATTCCCAAGCCGCGTCTACCGAACGTGACCTTGTTGCTCGGTGACAACGGCTCTGGCAAGACGACGGTGCTGCGGCGCTGGCCGCGGCGGCGTACGGTCCGGCCGCCAAAGACCTGCTGCGCGACAGCTCGGTAGTGCGATTCGGCGAGACCACCGCGCGGGTCTTCGCGAACCTGCGTCTGCATGCGCAGGATCACGCCGCGGGCGAAATGCTCGAGTCGTACATCGAGTTGGAGGCGCAAGGGCGAGCGTCTGGAAGTGAACACGGATTCTTACTTGCAAGAACGACTTTGGGGACCCGTGTACGAGTCCAACGAACGACTCATTCTTCGTGGCCGGCTATGGTGCCACGCGGCGCGTCGAGCGTCTGGATATCTATGATCCGGGAGCACGAGCTCGGTCGCGTGCCACTGCGCGACCTGCGAGTGCTGAGCCTCTTTGAAGACTCGTTTTCATTGATTCCCCTGGCAAGCTGGCTTCCGGGTCTCAAGCGAAGCAATCCGGGCCGTTATTCTGAGGTGGGACATCTTCTAAACACTTTATTGATGCCGGGTCAATACCGCTTCAACGGCGAACAAGACAAACGTGGCGACTACCTGTTTTCTCGGGGTGAGATGTCGATTCCCTTTCAGTCACTGTCAGACGGATATCGTGCGTTCATCGGCTGGGTGGGCGACTTGCTGCATCACATGCATTACGGTTGCCCGCCAGGCAAGAAGCTGGTCGATAACTGTGGCGTCGTACTGGTGGACGAGATCGATCTCCTCATGCACCCGAGGTGGCAAACGCAGGTTATCCGGACGGTAGCCAAGGCATTGCCAACAATGCAGTTCGTCTTTACATCCCATAGCCCACTCGTCGCAGGGAGTTTGGAGTGGATGAATATCATCAGACTCACGGTGGGGACCAAGACAAACCGGACCGTTGCAAAACGGCTGCACGAGGGCATTCACGGCCTGGATGCGGATCAGATTCTCCTGACCGACTTTTTCGGGCTCAAGTCGACGCGGGCCGTAAGCAAGCTGAAGCAACTCACGCGGTTGCGGCACGAGGCGACCCTGGGGGGCTACGACGCGAAACGCGCTTACGTTCGGCGCTGGCGTCCGGAATGGAGTCGGTCGATAACGGGCATAAAGATGATATCGAGGAGGATGCCGAGTGAACCGCACGTAACTCACATCAGTATTAGTGAATCTCGATGAGTTCGTGGTGTGCGCCGCGAATCCTCTTTAGTTGCGGCTCCGCCGCGTTAGGAAAGATTTCCAAGTTCGAGGCTCTTCCACCTTTCTCGAGCGTACCTGAAGCTCCGACACCAATCCCCGCATCGGGCACGAAAAATCTGGAACAGAAGGAAACGAAGGGAACGAAGCGTAAGAATTCGCCGCCTCAATGACCATCCGCGAGATCAAACGAATCGCAACCCTCTTCCCCTCCCAAGTTCTTCGTTTGCTTCGTTACCTACTGTCCCAGATTTGTTCGCATCGGGAAGGACGGGTGTTCAACGGAAGGAGACAGAAAGGGGACATTGCTCTGGGTTGCGACTCCGCGGCGCTAGGACTTGTGCTGGATGAAGCCAAGGGGTCGAAAGTCGCCATCGCGTCGCGGAAGACGTTCGCGCTGGGTATCATGAAAGACCGAAGTGAGGCCACGGGATTTCCGAATGAAGATCCATCAAATCAGATTGAAGAACTTCCACTGCTTCGAGGACCGACAGTTCTCGTTTGGTTCGCGGTTCAATCTGATCATCGGAGATAACGCGACCGGGAAGACGACTCTGCTGGACGCTCTCTCGGTGGGTCTCGGGGCCTTGTTCTTGGGGTTCCCCGAGCCTGCCTCCCCGCGCAATATCACGAGCGACGATGTCAGGCTCGCAACCTATCACCACGGCGATACGTGGACCGTCGAACCCCAATACCCCACGGAAGTGGATTGTTCCGGGGCCATTGACGGCCACTCGATCAGTTGGCTCCGTGCGTTGACCAGTAAGGACGGACGCACCACTCGGCAGGAAGCGGCCCCGATCCAAAACGAGGCGTCACGGCTGAGCGAGGCCGTAATGCAGGGTCAGCCGGTGATTCTTCCCGTTATTTCCTATTATGGAACTGGACGTCTCTGGGTGCAGTTACGCCAGACCAAGACCAAGGCACGGAAGCTCGAAACGCTTAAGCCAGATACCCGGTTTGTCGGTTATCTCGATTGTTTGAATCCCGCCTCCGACGTAAAGCGGCTCCTCCAATGGTTCAAGACCCAAGAGATGTCCGCGCTCCAGCGGCGCACCCCAGCGCCACCTTGAAGGCAGCCCGGCGGGCGATTCTAAGCTGTGTCCCCGGCGCGTCGCGCTTAGAGTTCGATTTGCTACGGGACGACTTGATGCTGCGATTTGCCGAAAGGTCGCTCCCATTCTCCTACCTGAGCGATGGATACCGAAACATGCTCGCGATGGCGGCGGATATCGCAGTTCGATGCGTTACCCTGAATCCCCACCTGAAAGGGAAGTCGTCCGCCAAGACCCCAGGGGTGGTGCTCATCGACGAAATCGACCTTCACCTTCACCCGCGTTGGCAGCGGCGCGTCGTCGACGACCTGCTTCGGACGTTTCCGAAAATCCAGTTCTTCGGCACGACTCATTCCCCGTTCGTGATCCAATCGCTTCCGCCGATTGCAGGTGTGCAACTCTTGAACCTGGACGGCGAGCATGCTGAGGATTTCACCAAGCAAAGCGTTGAAGACACCACCGAGGAAGTTCCAGGCGTCGAACTGCCTGAGCCCAGCTCGCGCTGGATACAATTAAACCATAGCGGCCGCCGTAGCGACCAAGAGGCCGATGCGCCTAGGAATCCAAGCCCTAGACCGCGGAGTAGAGTCGGTGGTTAGGGTGCGATGCCGTCACGAGGAGAGTGAGCAATGGCCACGTACATTCTTGACAACGTGACGATCGACGGGTTCCGTGGGCTCAAGAGCCTACGCCTCGATGGCCTGGGGCCGATCAACATACTCGTCGGTCAAAACAACTCGGGAAAGACGAGCGTTCTCGAAGCATTTTCCATCCTCTGCAACGCCTGTGAACCATTTGAGTGGGTCTCGATGGTCAGACGTCGCGACTTTGGCCGACTGGATGAGACACGAATTCAGTCGCTCCGGTGGTGTTTCGCTCAGAACAGCCAGATCGTCGATCCCGACTCGATGTACGAAGGGGAATGTACGATGACCTGCGACGGGTTCTTCCCCATACGGACGCTCCGTGTGACCTACAGGGATATTGTGGGAGATCCAGATCCCCCGCAGGAGGCTGAACGTCGCAGGAGAAGTCTTTTGCTCGAAGGGAAGGAAGAGGAGGAGGAAGACATTGATGACATCCAGCCACATCGTGGCTGCGAAATCACGCACTTCCCCGGCCATCTCTTACCCGTACAAGCACAGGTGTGGGAGGAGCAGTCGGTCAACCCGGGTCCCTTACGCCCTTTTGCAAGTGTCATGGCCACAGAGACGATAACTCCGTATTCATACCAGATCAACCGCATTCAGGTACGTTCGTATTCTCAGTACCTATTCGGCCCGAACCGAGGCGTTGTACTCGATCTCGTTCGAGAGTTTGATCCCGACGTCTTGGATATCGAGCTTGCTTCATTCCGAGGCGTAAGGCCGTCAATCTATCTGAACCATCGGCGCCACGGGCTCGCCCCTTTGTCGGTTCTTGGAGATGGGCTTCGAAGAGCCGTCCTACTTGCGGGAACGCTTCTCTCACTCAAGAACGGCGGAATACTCCTCATCGACGAAATTGAAACCGGAATCCATGTATCGGCGCTACAACGAGTGTTTCGATGGCTCACAAATGTTACTCGCAGCCCGAAAGTCCAGGTCGTTGCAACAACACATAGCCTCGAGGCCGTCGACGCCATCGCAATGTCGGCCGGCGATGCTGTCGGCGATCTGGTCACTTTCCATCTTGACCAAACAGAAAATGAAACGCGGGTCAAGCGTATCGATGGCGAACTGCTGCTTCGGCTCCGCCGTGAGCGCGGCCTGGATGTGAGGTGAGCGATGGCGAAGTACGCCTATGTGGTGGTTGAGGGGCCTCACGACGTCGAGCTGATGTACCGGCTCCTCAGTCCCCTCGGACTCCGGCGGGTGCGCCTCGAAGCCGACCTCGACCCGTTTTTCGCGCCGCTGGTCCCGCACACGTTCCCACCAGACGGCGACTTGCAGAAACGCGTCCCGGTCCCGCTTTTCTTGCAAAGTCGGACCCATGCAGTGGCCGTGCACAGCGCCGTCGGCGACACGCGACTGATTCAGACCGTCGAGGAAAACGCGACGCTACTGGATCGTGCGAGCTTGACCGGAATTGGAGTTGTTCTCGATTCGGACTCGTCCGTGGCGCCCGCTGATCGGTATAAGGCGATACGCGATGGTCTCCGCGCGAAGGGATATTCTCTGCCGGATGACCCGGGTGTTGTGAGCGAGGGGACGCCCCGGCTTGGTGCATACATCTTGCCGGATAACCTGTCCGGCGGAACTCTTGAGGACATCCTGATCGAGTGTGCCCAGCATGCATACCCGACGTTGTTGTCGACGGCGGCTGTACACGTCGACGCCGCTTTCGGAGACAACTCCCTCACTGCCGATGACATGCAAGAGCTGAGGAAGCCCGCAGGTCGCAATAAGGCAATTCTTGGCTCGATGGCAAGCATTCTGCGTCCAGGCAAGGCGATCCAGGTCTCACTTCAAGATAATCGGTGGCTGTGCGACACCGCTTTGGTCCTTCCCCGAGTGAAGGCGTTACAGGATTTTCTGTTGAATCTGTTAGAATTGCCTTGAATGCTGGCGAGTCCAAGACGCTGATGGAGCCGCGATGACGCTCATCAAAGACCTTATCGAGATCCCCGACCACGTCGAGTCGGGAAGCTTCGTGCTCAAACTCTCGGAGGGCGTCACCCACCCCGAGGAGACGCTCCGTGAATATGTGGTCACGCCCAGAGCTGAAGATCTGCTTTGACGACGCCCTCAACTTCATCAAGGGCGCCCTACAGACAAAGACGAGCAAGGCGAGCTACTTGCACGGCAGCTTCGGCAGCGGAAAGAGCCACTTCATGGCGGTGCTGCACCTGATCCTTCAGGGCAACATCGCGGCACGCGGCATTCCAGAACTCGCCTCGGTCATCACCAAGCACAACGACTGGATCGCTGGCAAGAAATTCCTGCTCGTGCCCTATCACATGATCGGCTCGGCGGACATGGAGTCGGGTATCCTCGGCGGTTATGTCGAGTTCATCCGCCGCGTGCACCCCGATGCGCCGATCCCGGGCGTCTACCTCGCGGAAGGCCTGTTCCGCGATGCCGAGAATCTCCGCAAGCAGATGGGCGACGCTCGGTTCTTCGGCACGCTCGGTGAAGGTTCTTCCGCGGACAGCGAGTTCGGCGACGTCGACCGGGCCTGGGATGCCGAGCGGTTTGAGACCGCGATTGTCGCGCCGCCAGGATCGGAAGAACGCTCCCAACTGATCAGCACACTCATCGGCAAGTTCTTCGGCTCCTACGACACCCAAGCCGGCGCCCACGGTGAGGCGTTTCTCTCGCTCGACAAGGGACTGTCGGTACTGAGCAAGCACGCGGCCAGCTCTCGGCTACCACGGTCTCATTCTGTTCCTCGACGAGCTCATCCTCTGGCTTGCCAGCCACGCGACGGAACTCAAGTTTGTGCACCTCGAAGGGCCAGAAACTCGCGAAGCTGGTTGAGGCCCAGACATCCGACCGGCCAATCCCGATCATCAGCTTCGTGGCTCGACAGCGGGACCTGAGCGAACTGATCGGTGATGCCGTGCCGGGCGCCGAACGTCTGAACTTCGCCGACGCCATGAAGCACTGGGAAGGCCGATTTCACAAGATCACCCTCGAAGACCGCAACCTTCCCGCCATCGCCGAAAAGCGCGTCCTCAAGGTCAAGGGCGAGGCCGCCCGCCAGGAGCTCGACGCGGCGTTTGACCAGACCAAGGCCATCCGCGAGGCGGTCATGAATATCCTGCTCACGCGGGAGGGGGACCGGGCGATGTTTCGCAAGGTTTACCCGTTCAGCCCGGCACTCGTGCAGACGCTCATCGCCGTCTCGAGCGTACTTCAGCGCGAGCGGACCGCCCTCAAGGTCATGATGCAGCTCCTGGTCGACCATCGCGAGACCCTCAAGGTTGGCGACATCGTCCCGGTCGGCGACCTCTTCGATGTCATCGCCCACGGCGACGAGGCATTCAGCCAGGAGATGGCCATCCACTTCGACAACGCCAAGCGGATCTATCACCAGAAGCTCTTGCCGGTGCTCGAAAAGCAGCGCGGCCGGCACGAGGACCTGGAGAAGCTCCCGTATGACGATCCCAAGCGATCGGCATTCCGAACCGACGATCGTCTGGTCAAAACCCTGTTACTCTCCGCACTCGTGCCCGAGGTCGAGTCGCTTCGGGCGCTGACTGCCGAGCGGCTGGCCGCCCTCAATCATGGGAGTATCCGAACGCCTATCGAGGGCAAGGAAGGCCAGGAAGTCTTGCGGCGCTGCCGGACCTGGGCCGCCAGCGTGGGAGAGATTCGCATCGGCGAGGAGACTAATCCCACGATCTCTGTCCAGCTCTCCGGCGTGGACACCGAGGGCATCATTTCGCAAGCCGCCCGCGAGGATAACCAGGGAAACCGTATTCGCCGGGTGCGCCAAATGCTCTTTGAACAGATCAAAGTGCAGGGCGAGGGAGAGATCGAGCAATACTACGAGCTCTCATGGAAGAACACCAAGCGTTCGTGCGCCGTGTTGTTCAAGAATATTCGCGACCTGCCGGACTCGTCCCTCGAAAATGCGGGGAGTGACTGGAAACTGGTCATCGACTTCCCATTTGACGAGGCGGGCTATGGACCGAAGGACGACCTGAGCAAACTTCAGGCGTTCAAGGACTCGCATCCCAAGGGTGCCAGGACGCTCTGCTGGATCCCGGCGTTCTTCAGCCAGGATGCCCAGAAGGACCTCGGCCTGCTCGTCATCCTGGAGCACATCCTGACCGGCGATCGATACGCCCAGTACTCCAACAACCTCTCGCCCCAGGACCGACAGTCCGCGAAGTCCCTGCTCGAAAATCAGCGGGGCGTCCTGCGACAGCGCGTGCAAAGCCACATCGACGCGGCTTATGGGCTCGACGAACTGATCCCCGGCTCACTCGACACGGTGCACGACCTGGAGGCGTCCGAGCAATTCGTCTCGCTCTGGCCGGGCTTTGAGCCCAAACCTCCCGTAGCCGCGAACCTGGCGGGTGCGATGAGCAATCTTGTAAGTCAGGCGCTCGACCACGACTTCCCCGCGGCCCCGCAGTTCGAGGCCGAGATCAAGAGCGGCAACCTCAAGAAGGTATTCGAGGTCGTCAGTGGCGGCTGTCCAATCACAAGACGGTCGATTCCCCGTAGACAAGGCCCTCCGGCCGCTCGTGCGGAGTATCGCCAACCCACTCAAGCTCGGGGAGATGGCCCTCGACGCGACCCACTTCGTCCTGGGACATCACTGGAAGAATCATTTCAACAGAAAGGCGGCAGAGTCGGGCGCGCCCATCGAGGTCCGACAACTGCGAAGGTGGATTGACGAGCCCAAGCCGATGGGGCTTCCGACGGAAGCTCAGAATCTGGTCATCCTGATCTACGCTCAGCAGACAAACCGTTCTTTTACCATTCACGGTGCGCCGGACGACGCGACGCTCGGTAATATCCGCGACCTCTGCGTGCTTCGGGAACAGAAGCTTCCGCCCGAAGAGCAATGGAGACACCGCCCTGGAGAGAGCGGGGTCCATCTTCGGCGCCGCACCCTCTCCGCTCTTGAATGCCAGCAACGTGGCAACACTGGTCGCGGGCGTGAAGCAACGGGTGGTTGACGGACGGTTAGCCTGTCAGAATTATTGCCAGAAACTTCGTGACCGCACTCTGAAACTGAACCTTCCTCCCTCCGAATCCGATCGCCTGAGCACCGCGACGGCGACCTTGCGGCTGCTGGAAAAGATCCATCTATCGTCCGACGATGCCGTGGTTGGCGCCCTCGCATTGGCCGAAGTGGCCACCAGCGAATCGGCGATGGGCGAGTGTCTCAACAACGCGGGAACGCTTGCAGGGACCCTCGACGGGACCAACTGGGAAATCTTCGAAGCGATCGAAAAGCTCGCCGACGAAAGGACGACTGCGGCGGCGGCGGTCCGGACATCGCTCGGAGAGGTCTTGCGGTGCGATGAACACGTAAAATCGCTTGCGGTTGTTCTCAGGGAGGCTCAATCGAAGGCGGTGAAGCTGCTGACGACCGAGAAGCCCAAAACTCCGGTCGTGCCCGAACCCAGGATTCAGCCGAAAACGTCGACACCCGCTCCATCTGCGAAGCCCGGCCGGATATTGATCGACGAGGGTACGGAGGAATGCAATGGCATCGCCGCTGCGAGAGAGAAACTTGAGCAACTGGCCAAACTGATGAACGATCGTCGGCGCATCGAGATGACGATCGCCTGGCGGATTGACGAGGAGACTCCCTGAAATGACGAGACTCTTCGCTTTCATCTCACGTTCCGCGCCGTTCCCCCCCTTGCGAAGGGGGGGTCAGGGGGGGTGTCACGCGACATGAGGTTTGATCGCGAAATTGCGACACCAGGTTTGATCGCGCTACAACGTCGGTACAGTATGGGAATGGTTGGTCCCATGAGAATTCTTCTTCGAGGTTTGATCATGCCACATCCCATCCCCGTCCCGATCCGCAGGCAATGTTCCAACTTTGGAAAAAGGGCTACCAGACTCGCGAGATCGCCGAATCGTTGGGCTTGCCCTGCTCTACCGTCCGCCGTCTCCTCCACCGGTTTCGCCTCCACGGCACCGATGGCATCCCAGCTGATTATCGGCACCCGTCGGTCGCCGAGGCCGCACCCTCCGAGCTGGTGGAGACCACGTGAGCCTCCGCCGAGAACACCCCACATGGGGGGCTGGCCTGATCCGGGTGCAGCTTCTCCTGGAGGCGCCGGGACGACCCGTCCCCTCGGTGCGAACACTCCAACGTTGGTTCGTACGAGCCGGCCTGTCTCCGGCGCCGGCGGGACGACCACGCAGGACCCACCTTGACCGGGCGACTGCGCCCCACGAGACCTGGCAGATGGATGCAAAAGAACATATCCGAATAAAAACTCGTGAAGAAGTAAGTTGGCTTCGTCTGATCGACGAATGCAGCGGCGCGGTGCTCTGGACTGCGGTTTTCCCCCCACGGGGCTTGGCAGAAGGTCCCACTCGAGGCCGTTCGGGAACAGCTCCGCCTGGCCTTTGTTCGCTGGGGGTTGCCCGGCCGCTTCCGAGTCGACAACGGCTGGCCCTGGGGCTCCCGGGGCGAGTTTCCGACCGACCTGTCGTTGTGGCTGATCGGCTTGGGCATCGAGATACACCGGAACAACCCGGCGAGCCCCCAAGAGAACGGGGTCGTCGAGCGTTCCCAAGGGACGTCCGCCCGGTGGTGCGAGCCGTGGACGTGTCAGACGCCCGAGGATTTGCAGGACCGCCTGGAGCGAATGGACCGCATGTACCGCGAGGTGTACCCGTACCAGAATCGCCGAAGTCGCCTCGAGGTCTTCCCCGGCCTGGCGCATTCCGGTCGGCCCTACGATCCGGCATCGGAGATGGCGTTGTGGAAGTGGTCGCGCGTTGCCGAGCACCTGACGACCATTGTGCCCGTGCGGCGAGTCGGTCCAGATGGCCGGGTTTCGCTCTACAATCGAAACCATTATGTGGGGAGGCTCCATCAAGGAAAGGATGTCTGCGTGCTCTACGACCCCGAGAATAACGAGTGGGTGTTCGCCGACAGTGAAGGCCGACAACTGAGCCGCCGTTCCGCCGATGAGCTCAGCCCGGAGCGAGTCATGAACTTGAACGTGACTAATCGTCGATAGAGATCTTTTGAACAGATGCGATCAAACCTGGTGTCGCAATTTCGCGATCAAACCTCAGAAAGAGCGGTGGACCGGGCGCTCCGACGTCTCGGAGGTGAGAATCTGATGGCAACAACCGCACCACACATTCAGTCCAGATCAAGGCCCAGGTGGCTGCGATCCGCAAGAAACTGCCCGAGGCCCGGGTGATCGGCATCCGCGCGCCGGGACGTTGGACCGGTGAACGGCTGAAGCAGGACGGGCAAGAGACTTATCTGATCGAGCAATGCGATTCACCGCTGGCTCTTCGCATCGCTCTGAGAGACGATAGCGACCCGTCGACGACCAAGGTTCTGATCACCAGCCTCGACGACAAGCACTTGAGTGACGACATTCTGGTGCGGCTGGCGAAACGGAAGTTGATTCCGATCGACTCCTGGCAGATCGTCAAGTCGCTGTTTCAGGCCCATGCCGTCGACCCTCGGCTGACGCGGCACTCCTGGATCGCCGATTACCTCATGCAGTTCATTCCCGAAGCGGGATATCCGACGGTCTCAGGCGGCTTTCTGGACGCCGAGACGGTCTGGCCCATCCTGCTCCGGCGAGTCATCGGCCTCGATGCGAACCGACCGGATTTGCTCGCGATACTCCGGTGGTCGATCGAACCGAAAAATATTGCCCGATTTCGCGGTGAGACAACGCGAATTCCGAGGCGCGGCTGTCAGTTGGCTTTCCGAAACGGCGGGCGGCGCGGCGACGGCGGTCTTTCGGTGCATCGAGGCCAATGAGCGGGCCGATGCTCTTCCAATAGGACTTGCCGCCGGAGTCGTCTACAGCGCCAAAGCGAAGGGAAAGCTCGATAAGGCCGCGGGCAAGATGGAAGAACGTTTCCTCGGTCGATCTTCTCCAGACGAAACGACCATCGAACGCTGAAGCGCGCGGCGGCCGAGGTGATTCGCCTCCAGATCTCGGACCTACCGCAGAAAAGGAGCCTGCTCCAGCGTGCCGATGAGATTCTCCAGGCGGTGGGTGCCGAGGGATTCGCTTACCTCAGCTCGACCTCGCCGCTTGGCTTCGGTCAGCGTCTCGAGCGCTTCGGTAAAGCCCTCTCGCACGTCCTGGATGGGACGGCCGGCCAGTTCTCTTGAAGAACTCACGGCGGTTCGACGAGAGATTGGCGACCATGAACTGGCCGCGCGAGAACGAAGGCGGCTCGAACATGTGGACATGGCGATTCGCCTGGTCCGATGGCTCCGTCAGACAGAGAATCAGCCACCGCGCGAGCCCCGCTCGCTCGTCGAGGCCGCGGATTACCACCTTGCGGAGGGAGGGTTTGTCGACTGGGCCAGACTCACGCTCCGCACCGGTGACCCGGTCCGCGAACTTTCGGAGGCGTACGCCAAACTGTTCGCACGAGTCACGAAGATTCGTGAGGCTCGATCGCGAGAGTTCGCCGAGCTCCTGCGCACGTCGACAGAATCCAATTCGGCTCAGCCAGGGCTCGTCCCGGTCGAACGGTTCCTGGAAGAGGTCCTCGCACCGCTCGCCTCAAAGAGCCTGGTTCTGTTCATCATCATTGACGGGATGAGCGTTGCTGTCTGCCGCGAGCTAATGTCGGACCTGTTAGGCCAAGATTGGATTCCAATCAATCGAACGGGACGAGACTCGCTGCTTTCGGCAGGTCTCGCGACCATCCCTTCGGTCACCGAAGTCTCGCGGACCAGCCTGCTCTGCGGCCGGCTCAGGCAGGGAGCATCCGCCGACGAGCGAACCGGCTTTTCCGAACACCTCGCACTGCGTGCCCAATCCAAGAACGGCTATCCGCCCATTCTGTTCCACAAGTCGGCCCTTCGCGACGAAGCGCGACGCCGTGCTCGCGGCCGAGGTTCGGGAGCAGATCGCCTCGCCAGACCGCCGCATTGTGGGCGTCGTCATCAATGCCGTCGACGATCATTTACTCAAGGGCGAACAGCTCGATACCCGATGGTCCCGTGATGCGATCCCTGTTCTGCCCGCACTTCTTCACGAGGCGAAGCAGTCTCGCCGCCTGGTCGTGATCACCAGCGATCACGGCCATGTCCTCGACTCGAACTCGATCTGCAAACCAAGCGAGGGAGGAGAACGCTGGCGAAATGCCATCGATGCGCCCGGCGAGGCTGAACTCCGATTGAGCGGGCCTCGCGTCGTGATCCCCGAGTCGAAAACGGTGATCGTCCCCTGGTCGGAGAAGATCCGATACGGGATCAAGAAAAATGGCTATCACGGGGGCATCACTCCCCAGGAGATGGTGACGCCGATCGTCGTTCTGAGCCCCACAGAGGACTTCCCCGCGGGTTGGGTCGATGTGTCTTTCGACGTGCCCTCCTGGTGGGAGGAACCTGTCGCCGTTGCCGCGGTCTCGGTCATCGCGCCATCTCCGGCCAAGCCTCAGCAAACGAAACTACTCTTCGACAAGGAGGAGGAGGTCAAGAAAGCGACCGAATCGGAATCGACAACAACGCTCGAAACAGGATGGATTGCAGACCTCTTCCGGTCACCCATATTCGATCAGCAGAAGAAACTGGCTGGGCGTTCGGTGCCCTCGGATGACATTCTCCGAAACGTTCTTTCTGCCCTCGATCAGCGCGGAGGGAAAATGACTTCGGCTGCGCTTTCACGTTCAGTGAATTATCCGGCCATCCGGCTCCGTGGGCTCATCGCCGTGATGCAGCGAGTCCTGAATATCGACGGATTTGCTGTGTTGACGAGAGACGACGCCTCGGACACCGTGACGCTGAACCGGGAACTTCTCAGACGCCAGTTCGACCTGGGGTAATCTCTGGTGACGACCATCAGCCCACAAAAACGAGACCAGATCATCGACGCCCTGCGTCGAGGGACCGTGCCCCAGAGCAACCTCGATGCCTTCGCCGTCGGGCTGGATCGCTTCGAGCCGGCGCTCGACGAGGAGCTGAAGAAGGTCGCAGCCGGTGGGAGTGTCTTCAAGGCGGTCCGCGGCGAATATGGGTGCGGCAAGACGTTCTTTGCCCGCTGGTTGGCTGACCGGGCTCGAAAAATGAGGTTTGCTTCGTCCGAGGTCCAGATCTCAGAGACGGAGACGCCACTCCACCGTCTCGAAACAGTCTACCGGCGGCTCAATGAACGACTCGCGACCGCGGATACCCCGCAGGGCGCTTTGCGGAACGTCATCGACGGCTGGATCTTCACTCTCGAAGAAGACGTTCTGGCGGAGGGTTCGGTGGATCCGAACGATGCCGCCCGACTGCTGGCTCGCAGCAACGAGCTGCTTGAGCTCAGGCTTGCGGATGTCGCCCTGGCTGCGCCGACCTTCAGCGCGGCATTGAGAGGATATCGTCAGGCCCAAGTCGATGAGCGACCAGAGATCGCGGAAGGAATTCTCGCCTGGCTGGCAGGACAGCCCAACGTGGCATCGGAAGCCAAGCGACTTCGCCGGGGTGAAAGGAGACATTGACCACTTCGGTGCCCTGAACTTTCTCCAGGGACTTCTCACCATTCTCCGGGACTCGGGCCACGTGGGGATGTTCCTGGTCCTCGACGAGGTCGAAACGATCCAGCGCGTCCGGAGCGACGTTCGCGACAAGAGCCTCAACGCCCTCAGACAGCTCATCGACGAGATCGATTCAGGTCGATTTCCCGGCCTTTACCTGTTGATCACAGGAACCAGTGCATTCTTTGAAGGCCCTCAAGGCATTCAAAGACTGGAACCGCTCGCCCAACGTCTCCAGGTCGACTTCCAGACCGACCACCGCTTCGATAACCCCAGGGCCGTGCAGATCCGACTCGCGGCGTTCACTCTCGAACGACTCCACCTCGTCGGCTGCAAGATCCGCGACATCTACAGTCAGCATGCACGTTCGCCGCAGCGCATCAATCAGCTCTGTGATGACCGATACATCTCGGAGCTGGCCAACGGGGTGGCCGGCAAGCTGGGTGGCAAGGTCGGGATCTCGCCCCGCATCTTCCTCAAGAAGCTCGTCTCGGACGTCCTGGACCGGATCGACCAGTTCGATGACTTCGACCCGCGCAAACATTATTCACTGACAATCGGCGAAGCAGAGCTCCTCCCTGTGGAACGGCAGGCCATGGGAGCCTCGAACGTCGATGAGGTCGAGCTGGACCTGTGAGCAACTTCGATCAACTACACCCCGCCCTTCAACACCATATCGTCAACAGTCTGGGTTGGCGTGAGCTACGTCCGTTTCAAGACGCCATCATCCCGTCCTTGCTCGCCGGTGAACACCTCCTGGTTCTTGCGCCGACCGCGGGGGGAAAGACGGAAAGCGCGGTCTTTCCAGCACTATCGCGCATGTTGACCGAGGGTTGGTTGGGCCTGAGCATTCTCTACGTCTGCCCGATCAAGGCGCTCTTGAATAATCTGGACGTTAGACTCGAGCGCTATTGTTCATTGCTAGGGAGGCGATCGACGCTCTGGCACGGAGACGTCAAACAAGCAGCCCGTCGCCGTATCCTGCGCGAACCGCCCGATTGTCTGCTGACAACCCCCGAGTCACTGGAGGTGATGTTGGTCTCGGCCACCGTCGACTCGAGGAGCCTTTTCTCGAACCTTCGCCTGGTCATCGTCGACGAGATTCATGCCTTCGCCGGGGATGACCGCGGCTGGCATCTCCTGTCTGTCCTGGAGCGGATCTCGCGGATTGCGGGCCGCGAGATTCAACGTATCGGCTTGTCCGCCACCGTGGGCAACCCGGAGGTGTTACTCGATTGGATCGCCGGTTCGTGTCGTGGACCGCGCCGGGTGTTTCGGCCTGAAGCGTCCACGGCGAGTCAGGCCGAAGTCATGTTAGATTACGTGGGGTCTCTTGAAAACGCGGCCGTGATGATTTCTCGGCTCCATCGAGGAGAAAAGCGGCTCGTCTTCGTCGACAGCCGCGCGAAGGCGGAAAAGCTCGGCGCAAAACCTGCGCCAACTGGAAGTCACGACGTTCGTCACTCACAGTTCGCTCAGCCAGGAGCAAAGACAGCAGGCGGAGCACGCATTCGCCGCACGCGACAACTGTGTCATCGTTGCGACCAGTGTCCTTGAGCTGGGAATCGATGTGGGGAATCTGGATCGCGTCATCCAGATTGACGCGCCACCCACGGTCTCGAGCTTCTTACAGCGAATGGGCCGCACTGGCCGGAGAGGTGCGCCTCGGAACTGCCTCTTCCTCGCGACGAGCGACGACAGCCTTGTGCGTGCCGCGGGTCTGATTGACCTATGGGCTGAAGGGTACATCGAAGCGATCGTTCCACCACCCTTGCCGTATCACATCCTCGCCCAGCAGTTGATGGCGCTGACCCTCCAGGAGCGAGGGGTCGTTCGTAGTGATCTCTGGGAGTGGCTTGGCGGCGTGCCGGCATTCAGCGACATGCAACACGAGCGGCGAGAAGAGGTTCTCCAGTGGATGATCGACCAGGAGATCCTCTGGAGCGACCAAGGGATCTTGAGCTTCGGTCAGAAGGGTGAGCAGGCTTACGGTCGGAAGAATTTCCTTGAACTGTTTTCCGTCTTTCTGTCGCCGCCGCTCTTTTCTGTTCTTCATGGCCGGCAGGAGCTGGGGTTCGTCGACGAGCTGACGTTCCTGGGTAAGCACGATGGTCCGCGGATCCTGCTCTTAGGTGGTCGCGCTTGGCTCGTCAACTATATCGATTGGCAGCGTCGTCTCGCGTATGTGGAAGCAACGGACGCGAAGGGACAATCTCGCTGGAAAGGATGGAGCCGCGGCCTTGATTTCCCACTATGCCAGGCGATCAAGAACGTTCTCATCGCGAGAGGTGGCTGTGGACGCTGGTCACGGCGGGCAACCGAGCAGATGGAGGACATCCGGCACGAGTTCGGTTGGCTCGACTCCGGTTCGACGGTGGTCTTGATCGGTCGGAGCGGAGAGGTGGAATGGTGGACATTCGGGGGGACGCGAGCCAATGCAACTCTGGCCAGAGCATTGACGGACGCCACGCGAAGTCGCGTTGAGCATGACGGTTTCAGCCTGACGTTCGAGTCACGGCTCTCCCTGGACGACATCCAACAAGCGGTTAGGGAAGTCCGGTCGCAAGACGTCGCGTCCATTCGCCCAGTCATCGACGAGGACGCGATCAAGGGGTTGAAATTCTCCGAATGTTTGCCCGATCACCTTGCCGTCGAGATGCTCGAGCAGCGGTTATCCGACGCCGAGTCGACGAAGAAGACCCTGGAACAGAATGAGCGATACGTGTCAGGGGTGACGTGGAGTGATTGACTTTGGGCGAACGGCAGGAATTAGGTTACCCGGGATCGGGTCGACCCATACTAACCCGACGCGTTAGCGAGGAGCGGCGGCCTTGGCCGGTGCACTTGCTGTGCCCCATAAACCCCCTCGCTCGTGCGTTTTAATGTTGCGCTGTTTTGGTTCCGCCCCGAAGGGGAAGCCACAAATCAGCCCAGGGCAACGCCCTCGTCGTTCCCCACGGATTTGCGTGAAAATGGGCAATATAAATGTTTTAGATAATGATATCATGGTTTGAATCTTAAAGGGGCCTTGGTTATCCTCGACACGCCTGGCACGCAGTGCAGGCCGGCGAGCACGTTGCTCAGACCACACCAATGGATAATGCCATGCAAGAATGGATTGACAAGGAAACCGCGACGGCGACCTTTGGCACCGCCAAGGCAGCCAGGATCAAGGGCAAGGCCAAATACCGCAATTCCCAGTCCGGCAATGTGCGGCTGAAGCACCGCTTCAAGAAAGTGTTGGATACCATGAGCCACAAGCCCTCCTTGAAGTTCCCCGCCGGTTGCAACGGCCTCGCCGAAGTGAAGGCGGCCTATCGCTTCGTCGATAACGAGCACGTCACATTCCATTCGATCTTGAAGCCGCACCATGACGCGACGATCGAGCGGATTCGCGAGCAAACTGTGGTCCTTATCCCACAGGACACGACCGAGCTCGACCTCACGCGGCCGCGCGAGATCGTGGCCGGGTCCGGCCCGCTTAATGACTCGACGCGGGTGGGCTTCTACAATCACGTCAGCCTGGCCATGACCCCGGAACGCCTGCCCCTGGGCACGGTGGACGCAAAGGTCTGGCGCGGGACTTCCTCGAATTCGAGAAGGACGCCGATCAGAAGCGCGCGAGCGGAGAGCCAAACCGATCGAGGGCAAGGAGAGTATTCGCTGGGTGGAGGGCTACCACGCAGGCGTGCCAGGTGGCTCGACAGGCGTCGTCGACACTGATCGTTTCGCTCGCTGACAGTGAAGGAGACATCTACGAGTATCTCCTGGAAGCCCAAGCCGTCGAGGGAGTGCGCAAGGCCTCCTTCATTATTCGCGCCTGTCAGAATCGTGCCTTGGCGCTCACCGACGACGCTGGGTCGCCCCAATCGCCTCACCATCTGCGGGAACGGGTCGCCAGCACACCGGTCCAGCGCAACGCACCCTGGAAGTTCGTGGGCGCGAGCCCACGTCGAACGATGATCGAAAGCGAAAGCAACGCGCGAGCCCCGCACGGCCGAGGTGGTCATTCGAGCGGGCGGGTGACGTTGCGGGGACCGGCTCGTCCGGGCGGAAAGCTGCCGGACCTGGAAGTCAACGTGGTCTTGGTCTCGGAGCTGAACCCGCCGCCCGGTGTCGAACCGATCGAATGGATCCTGCTGACCGACCTGCCGATCGACACAGTCGAGGACGTTCTGCGCGTTGTTGATTATTATATGTGTCGATGGCAAATCGAGATTTACTTCCGGATCCTCAAATCCGGCTGCAAGGTCGAGGAATCGCAGTTGGAGACAGCGGAGCGTTTCGAGCCCTACCTGGCGTTGGATATGATTGTGGCTTGGCGGATCATGTACGTGATGATGATGGGCCGGGAATGTCCCGACCTCCCTTGCGACGTGGCGTTGGACGATGACGAGTGGCGAGCGGTGTACGCGACGGTCAAGAAGGAACCGCCGCCGGCGCAGCCCCCTTCGATGAAAACCATGGTCGGCCTGATTGCGTCGTTGGGGGGTTGGCTGGGTCGTCCGTGCGACGGCGAGCCTGGTCCGAAGGCGATGTGGGTCGGCATGCAACGAATGACGGACCTCGCTCTTGGCTGGCGTGCCCGCGCGGATCACAGTAGGAATGCGACAGATGACCGTCCCGGTTCTGAGCGGCGTCGGCAGTAGGAAACTCGAAGTGCCCCACCTCGCACGAAAGTTCGCGCTGTATCGTGCGCAGCCGCCAAGCGGCAGGTCATCCCTAAGCAGGGACGCAGTCCCTGCGCCGATGCACAGGACTGGCAGGCATCCCGAGGCGGGTGATAGCCTGGCGATCGACGTGCGCCGGTTGCGCCGCAACTCGGCGATTGGAGAGCGAGGGGGCCGGGAGCAGACTGTCCAAACGCACATACATGGGGGCCTTGTGATTGTGCCAGGATCGTCATATGCTGGGCTGTCAGTGAGAGTGCAAATCCGTGGGGAACGACGAGGGCGTTGCCCTGGGCTTTCTTGTTCGGCCCTTTCAGGGCAAAATCCAAAACAGCGCAACATCAAAACTCGCGCGTTGGGCTAATATTGCCGGTCTCCTCGACACCACTCTCCTTGGGGAACTTTCGGCCGGCCGGTCACCAAAGCCGAAGGCATGAGAAAGTCGCGGTTGTAACGCTCGCCGCGATTATCCAGGCGCCCAGCCGTAAGCACATAATAAATCACTGGATATGGCAATACTCCGCCACGGATCGCTTTATGCGGATTAGTCGGGCGCCGGAGCATAACTCGATGTGGGCATTCAACATACGTTAGATTGTTAAACTGGGCCGGTTATGCAGGCGCCCAGTCGTAATATGATGGTGCTTCAAGAGATACGACAAAATGTCCGATCGTGCCGAAAATGCGGGCGCCCAGGTCGAAGTTGATGATCTGCATAGGGTTAGAGCGATTTTTCGAACTTCCGATTATTCCGGTGCCCAAGCGGAACTCGAAGCTGCATTGAGACATGTGGACGAATCCGTTTTCGCCGGGCGCCTTTTGGCGCGCGGTCCCGCGTGCGCTGCGCTTCACGAGGCTTAGACGAGCGACACGCCCGTTTCCTGTGATGGGTAAGGCGACCGGCGGGAAATAAACGACCAGGGCGACGCTCGTGGCCATACCAACCCGACGCGCAAGGAGGGGACCGGCGGTGTCACGCGCTGGCCTCGGCCAGCGTCCGTCGCTTGCGCAGTCGGTTTAGTGTGGCGACGCTCCGTAGTCCGGTATCTATGCGATCGCTCGGAACCGATCGATCCTTCGGGTAAATTTACACCCGCCGGTCGCCTTACGGCTTTCAACAGCACTTCACCTGGGTCGACCTTACCCGGACTGCTGGTCCCCGAACGTCTTGATGCTGGCAGTCGCCGTGTTCGCTCGCGCAGTTCACGACCGATCCGAGGATCGATGCACAAACACAAGGCTTGGTCTATGAGTAGTTTGCGTTCTCGCCGGACCTAACCTCAGTCCATCCCAAGAGAGCCTCGTTCCGGGTCGCCGCCGGGCCGAGCGAGATGGTACAAAAGACCTCCAAAAAGCTGCCATTTACTGCCATTCTTGTGCAATTCGTATGTGACACCCTGTTTCAGGCTGGCCGCGCATACTGTCGCCCGAACAACGCCGGTTTTGAAACCAGGCCCGCATTGGAACCAGGATGAGCGCCAAAGGGGTGTAAAGCTCAACACTCTCCACCGCGCCCGCATAGGCGTGGCGTCTTCCCGTGGTAGGATGAGAAGATAGCGAACGCCCCACTGAGTCGGTACCAGGTGGGATTCGCTTCGATTTCAAGGGAAGGCCGACTTTCGCTTGGCCCGGTGACCTCGAGCATGGCATATCTGGACCCGGTTCCGATCCTTGGCCCCGGTGGCGCCATCGCGCGACGATTGCCCGCCTACGAACATCGCACCGAGCAGATCGAGATGGCCCGGGGGGTCGCGCGAGCGATCGAGCGGCCCGGCCACCTGGTGGTCGAGGCGGGAACAGGCGTGGGCAAGAGCTTCGCCTACCTGGTCCCGGCGATCCAGGCGGCGATCGAGAACAAGAAAAAGGTCGTCGTCTCGACCCACACGATCGCGCTTCAGGAGCAGTTGCTCAAGAAGGACATCCCGTTCCTCCGCGGTCACGGGCCTGGAATTCTCCGCCGTGCTGGTCAAGGGCCGGTCGAACTACATCAGCCTGCAGGCGGCTGGACGTCGCGATCCAGCGCCAGGATTTGATGTTTCAGCGGCCCGAGGACATACGACCAGCTCGCCACCATCCGGATCGTGGTCGAAACGAACCGGCGACGGCAGTCGCGCGGACCTGGATTTTCGACCGAGCCCCAGCGTCTGGGAGGCCGTGCAGAGCGAGAACGGCAACTGCCTGGGACGCGAGTGCCCGAGATTACAAGGAATGCTTCTTCTACCAGGCCAGGCGGCAGGGTGTTCAACGCCGACCTGCTGGTGGTCAATCATGCCCTGTTCGTCAGCGACCTGGCCCTGAGGGGCTCGGGCTTTGGGCTTCTGCCCGAGTACGCCGTGGCGATCCTCGACGAGGCGCATACCCTCGAGGCGGTCGCCGGCGAGCACCTGGGCTTGCAGCTTTCCAGCCTCGGCGTCGATTTCACGCTGGCGAGGCTGTACAACGAGCGGTCGCAAAAGGGGCTTCTGGGTGTTCACAACCTCAAGGAGGCGATCCAACAGTTACAGCGCACGCGCATGGCGGCCGACGACTTCTTCGACCGGGTCGCCGAATGGCACCAGCGACATCACGCGGGCTTCAACGGTCGGGTCCGGGAGCCGATCGGCTGGCCCGAGACCGTCTGCGAGGAGCTGCGTAAGCTGTCCACGGCAATCGGCGAAGGTGCGAAGCCGATCGAGCGGCCGGAGCATCGCGTCGAGTTGGTCGCCGCCGAGGAGCGGTGCCGAGCGCTGGCGGACCAGATCTCGACGTGGATCCGTCAAAGTACGAGCCGACTCCGTCTACTGGGTCGAGGTGGAAAACAAGGCCCGGCCCCGGGTCCGGCTCGCGGCTGCGCCGCTGGACGTGGGGCCAAGCTTGCGCAAGCTGCTGTTTAGCAAGGTTCCCACCTGCGTCCTCACCTCAGCGACGCTTTGCGTGGGCTCGCCGCCCAAGTTTGATTTCATCAAGGCGCGGCTGGGGTTGACGTCGGCCGAAACGCATCGCCCTGGGCAGCCCGTTCGACTACGCTCGACAGGTGACCGTCCATATGCCGAAGAACCTGCCCGACCCGTCGGATCAGCCGGAATCGTTTGAGAAGCGGGGCCATCCGCGCGATCGCCCACTACCTGGAGCGAACGCAAGGCAAGGCATTCGTTCTGTTCACATCCTACAAGATGCTCGAAGCGGCCGCCCGCGCATTGACCCCCTGGCTGGCCCGACGCAACATCGCCCTGTTTGCCCAAAGCGACGGCATGCCGCGATCGAAGATGGTCGAAGCTTTCAAGGCCGACATCAACAGCGTCATCTTCGGCGCGGACAGCTTCTGGCAAGGGGTGGACGTCCCCGGCGAGGCACTCTCGAACGTCATCATCACCCGGCTGCCGTTTTCCGTACCCAGCCACCCACTGCTGGAGGCGCGGCTCCAGGACATCCGCAGCCGAGGCGGCAGCCCGTTCATCGAGTACCAGGTGCCCGAAGCCGTGATCAAGCTCAAGCAAGGGTTTGGCCGCCTGATACGCACCAAGACCGACCGGGGGATCGTCGTGATCCTCGACCCGCGCGTGCTGACCAAGCCGTACGGCCGCACGTTCTTGAACTCGCTGCCGGAATGTCCGAGGATTATCGAAACACCGACGTTCGCCGACACAAAGCTCTGAAACCAGCCGGCAGAGACGTGAGGGTCTTCAATCGCCGGCCTCCGTCGGCAAGTCACTGGCCTCGACGAGATGCCGTACAAGCAACCGCGACGTCTGGATCAGCGAGGTTGATCGGTCTCAAAATTAATTCTGATTTTTTGTAACCGATGGCCGGGCAGGCTCCTCTTAACACTGCGAGGGGAAATTCATCATGATAATTACGCTGGAGCTAGCGTAACGAAACTGGTCAATTGGATCGGGTTGGTCACCAATTCGGACATCTCTGGCAGGAAATGCACGCACGGATGGCTCCCCCTGATCGGCCCGATGCCGGAGGTTTGCTCCCGTTCGCGACCGCCGGGAATCTCGCGCGTTGCTAAGCCGTGCGATGCGGCTTGTTTCCCGTGTCGTCTGGACTTCCGCGGAGATTCCCGTTCGAGAGCACGGAGATGAAACCGGAAAGGATCGCGGAGAAGCGCACAATGACTCGCATGCTGAGAACACGGGACGTAAGGACGGAGTCAAGCCAAACTGCCGAGGAGCTGTCGGACGAGAACCTGCTCGACCAGTTCTTGAGCAGCGACCAAGCCGAGTCTGAGGAAGCATTCCGGGCTCTGGTTGATCGCCATGGACCGATGGTGCTCGGGGTTTGTCGTCATGTGTTGAACCGGCATCACGATGCGGAGGACGTTTTTCAGGCGACCTTTCTCGTGCTGGCGAGGAAGGGGGGCTTGATCCGTAATCGGAGGGTTCTGGCTGGTTGGCTTCACGAAGTGGCGTATCGGATGGCCGTCAAGGCGCGCACTGGCGCGGTGCGGCGACGTGCCGTGGAAAGAGAAGGTGTGGCGATGTTGCCGCGCATCGATCGAGCCTGGCAATCAGGACCAGGAAGCGGCCTGGAACGAGCTGCGACCGGTTTTGCACGCCGAGGTCAACCGGCTGCCGGATCGTTACCGGCTCCCCGTGATCTTGAGCTACCTGGAAGGCAAAACCAACGAGGAGGTCGCCGAACTATTGGAATGGCCGCTGGGTACAGTCAAAGGCCGGCTGTCGCGCGCTCGTGATTTGCTCCGGTCGCGGTTGCTTCGCCGCGGGCTCAGCTTGGCAGCGGCTTTCCTGGTCAAGTCCCTGTCAGAGGACACGGTCTTCGCCGAAGTCGTTCCGGTGGAACTGTCCCAACGGGCCACGCGCCTGGCCAGCCTGTTCCGGTCGCATCCGGGCTCGCCATCGCCGGTTTCCTCGACGACCGAATCTTCGATCAAATCCAACGTCTCGAGACGGGTTGATTCGTCGGCTGACGGTCCTTACAGACGTTGGAGGATTCCTCGCCGTCTGGTCGTCTGCCTCCTGTTCTCGGTCATTTTCTTTTCCACATCGGTTGGCGTTTGTCAGGCGGTCTTCAACCCGGGTGGAGACTTGTTCGACTTGCGGGCGGTTCTTTCCGCCTTGATTCCCGGGGGATTGGGCGGCGACAGCACAGCGTGTCATTGAAAAAAGTAGGCAGTAGGCAGTTTAATTAGGCTACGGCGATCTTCGTTTTGATTTACTATTCTTTGTCCGAACTGCCTACGGCTTACTGCCTACTGAAAAGACAACGAGCCCGCGGACCAATCTCCCCTCCGGTCTTCACCGGAGGAGAGGATGGTCTGCTCAGGCTCGTTGGTCTGTTTCGGAAATCGGCTTCCGAGGCGAACTAGGGTTCGGTGCGTTCCGCGCCTCACTCAGGGTTCGTCGGACTTTTTCTGCGAAATCAAACGGCGAACGCGCTCGGCCAAGAGTGCGCCATCGAATGGTTTCTTGAATCCGTCGTTAAACCCGAGCGCGAAGGTTTCCTCGCCCGGTTCGTCGCTGGTCAAGGCGAGCAGGATCGTGCCCTGGTGGTCGGGGCTTCTGCGCAGGTTCTGTGCGATCTGGCCGGCTTCGATGCGGCCCAATGCCATGTCGATAATGATGCAGTCGGGGTGAAAACTCTCGGCGCGGATACCCGCTTCAAAACCCGACGCCGCCGTCTCGATGCGGAAGTCGTCGGTTTCGCGGAGATGCTCGCGCAGAACGGACTGGAGCGGAGCATCGGCCCCGACAACCAGAACCTTATGATAAACCTCGGCTTCAAGGTCGCCCAAGGGCATTCCATGCTCCTTGAGAAACCGCAGGAGATGCTCCCGCGGGATGCGACGATCCTGCGAGCCGGGGATGCGATAACCACGCAAGCGGCCTGAGTCAAACCACTTGCTTACGGTCCGAGGCGCGACTTTACAGATTTTCGCTACCTGGCCGGTTGTGAAAACTTTTTTCATCTCGAGGACTCCACTCGCCCAGTTTGGTGCGAGACCACGGAGGTTTCCTCCTCCCTCCGGATAGGAACCATGTCGGCGCGGTGATAGTCCCGACTCGACAACGATACACACATGCAAAGGCGCGTGAGTGTGCCGCCGCGTGA
The DNA here is from genome assembly GCA_963720335.1 of uncultured Planctomycetota bacterium. Lineage (GTDB taxonomy): Bacteria > Planctomycetota > Planctomycetia > Isosphaerales > Isosphaeraceae > CAVRFS01. The sequence continues at coordinate 122,444 of CAVRFS010000090.1, forward strand.
GAGGGCAATCTCGGAAGTCGCCCCGACCCCGACCCCGTGCTTGATCCCGTCCAGGTTGCAATAGCCATCCTCGGTTGCAAACCAACGGCCGAACCGCCGGTTTACCCCGAGGCGTCCACTTCCGTTACCCGTGAATTGACTTCACAGATTGGCAACCCAGCTCCTCTCCGACCAAGCACGAAGACTTCCCCGCTCCGGTGCGTGCGGGGAAGCAGTCAAGTCCATAGCTACCCAAGGAGGTGTCGCTATGCTCCCTGCTGTAGCGAACCTGACCGTCAAGACTAATATTCGAACCGCACGGCGTGGGACTTTAGGAGGGGCCAGGGATAGCTCAACCATGCAAGCCGATCTTCGGGGTTGCGGGGCTTGTGAAAGTCTTGCTACGAATAGGAGTTACGTCTGAAGACGCAAAATTAGACAAAACTTTCCTTCGAGGCCAAGGACGGAAGAATAGCAACCAGTCAGACGTGCATGATTGCTGCTTTGCACTTTGCAGGAGGTTTGAGGACGAATCCAGCGGTCGGTAACGGGAATCAAATGACATTTCGGTACTAGCTTATCCTGGATTATCTTCTGGGATCTTCAAGACTTAAGTCAGATACCTGGCGAGCAGGGACAAGGCGAGTGCCCGACTATTGGTCGCTTCCTCGGAAGAAGTCGAAGAGCCCGCGCCTGGGAGCAGGGTCGTCGGCCGTGGCTTTCTGGACCGCGGCATCCTGCTTGGCAGTCGATCCGTTCGCCGTGCCGGCGCCTTTTTTGGCGTTGTCGCCGACCGCCGGGTCGGGTGGACTGATTCCGTCGGACGGGATGCCCTGACTTGGAACATTGGCTGCATCCTTGCTCGCACTATTTGAGGTGGATTTATTCGGGGCCGGAGAATCCGAATCCCAGCCGAAGAATCCGAATAGCGAACGTCTCTTCGGCTTTGATGCGCCGGAGGTCCGCTTGACGGAATCATCTTTCTTGGCTGTCGTATCCTTACCCAGGACGGCTTCGAGATACAGCTTGCTGGAACTTGGCACGGCGTCGACGACGAGTGTGCCGACCAAGTTGTGACGCTGGTTGGCCGTTTCGAGGATGGAGACGATTTCGGGATACGAAGCCCCCAAGTTGGCCATTTGCCGGATCACATCAGCCAGGTCGAGGCTGGTGTTGATCTTGACGTCCCCATCGCTGAACCGATTCGGGACAATTTTGCTGACGGCGATTTTGTCGTCGTTCTCGGCGGCGTTGAGCAAGATGGCCCCCGTCCCGAGGACGATCGGAGGAAGCAGCTTCTGTTGGCGGCCGAAGATGACGATCTCGGAGCGTCGGCTCCGCGACACGTGGACCAGTGGAGGTCCTTCCGAGTCAACCATATAGAGGGCGAAGGGGTCGTCCTGACGGAGCCGGTTGCGCGACGCCGTCGCGATGGCCACCGCCATCGAATCCGAGGGCTCATCGTCTTCGTCCCGTTTCGGGTCATCGAGGACGCGAATCTGACCTAAGGACGCGTCGCGCGCATCAAGGGTGCGCAAGGCGTTGAACGCGCCATAGCGGACTTCAATTGCGGGCTCGTCCATCAGTTTGCGCAATTTGATGTGGGATGCGGCCTGATCCATGGCGGAGAGGGCGGCCAGCGCGTAGTTCCGAAAGTCCGGCTGATGGGCGACCGTGTTTCCCAGTGCCTCCACCCCCGCGACATCGTTGAGGTAGGCCAGCGCCTCGGCGCAGAAGAATTGGACCTGCGGATTGGTGCTCTTGACACCCGCTTGGAGCGACTCGATGGACGAGTTGCCCAGCCCCTCCAGTTTCATGGCGGCCACGCCGGCGGTCTTGGGGTCGAGCAGTTCCTGGCTCCAGAGCGTGATGCGCCGAGCGCGCAGCTCGGGGGTATCGATCATCGGCAAGAGCTGGACGACTCGGAAAAAATGGTCCTGGTTCTGGTGGTAGATCGGGGGAACCTTGAGCACGAGGTAGGTATCCGACTTCGCCGTCGCAACTCCTTTCTGATGGCCGTCTTCGGTCTGGTGGAACCGCTCGTTGACGACGTTTTCCAGCATCTTGGAAGTGCGGAAGCTCCTGCGGCTTTCCTTGATGACAAGGGTGTAGGGATGCTCTTTCTTGGCCTTGCCTCCTCCGAGCACGCGGCCAACCTTCGGATCGTTCGGCTTGGCCGGTGTCCCGATCATCACCGGCCCTTGAGCCAACGCGATGTCGGCCCCCCCCAACGGTTTCGGCGCACCGCCGGCGATCATCACTTCGCGCAGCCGGGTCATGAGCAAATAACCCCCGGCCAGACTCGTGGTGCCACAACCTTGGGGAACTTCAACTTGGACATCGAGCCGATCACCGGGACCGACTCCAATCGGGATCGTCAGTTTGACAATCACCATCGAGACTTGGGGACTGTCCAGCAGCCTCTCGGGGTGTTCGACATCCGCCTTGCTCATCTCGTCGACAAGTTGCTGGCGTTGCCACGACGGCGGAGGGTTGGCCCCGGTGTTGTCCAGCCCGACGACAAGGCCCACACCCTCGACCTTCATCTCGCCCCGGCTTACCACGAACGCGAGATCGCCGACGGTTTCCTGAACCTTGGGAGGCGGCGGCTCCTTCCGCTTCTTCTTGCTGGGACCGGCGCCCATCTGAATGAGTGCCAGCGCCGCGATCGCGACCAGGGCTCGTTGAGCCCAGGGACGCCCGGTGAATGTACGCCGCATTGACCTGCCTCCTTGCGCAGCGGTCGGGGAGAACCCCCGGACGCAACTTGAGAACCAAGCCGCGCCGTTCGCAACAATTGCGCTCGCCCACTTCCCTGTGAGACGAACGGCCGAGAGTTGAGGTTACCCAACGGCGTCCGAACCTTACCGCTTTCGTGGCGTAGGGTCAAGAGTGAATTTTCCCAGCGTCCCCGCATCGCCTGGTTCCTAACCGATCGCTTTGATCCAGGCCAAGTCCGCTACGGATGAGGACGGGGATAAGGAACAGGGACGGGAAACGGTGTCGGACTCGGGTTGAGGAAGCTTCGATCAACCTGGGGAAGACCCGGCGCACGTCTCACGCTCGGTGCCTGGTTTGGTCCCAGATAGAGCGAACCCGGACTGGTTCGTCGCCCTTTCCTGACAATGATTCCGGACAGGGCGGCCGCCATCACCAACTCGCGCTTGATGACCGAACCCACTTTGAGCTTCTCGGTTTCGCCCTTCTCGCGCTTGAGATCGACTTCACGAACCAAAACGATGTACGCCGGGTATTTCGCCGGAATGTCCTTGATCCAGGCTTCGACGGCCGCGGAATACTCTCCTTTCCGCACGTCGTAGACCTGATACTTAAAGGTCCTCAGCGCATCGTCTCGGCGATACCAAACAAGGACTTTGAAGTCAGTGGCTCCGGCTGAGACGCGCTGGGAACCGCCCGCGGCTTCACCAGGACCAAATTCCATCGCGGCCGAGCCGCTCGGGATCGCCAGAAGAAGCAAGGTCGTTCTCAACAACCCTCGATTCGTCATCGTTGGCCTCCTCGGTGCCGACATCTCCATTGTAACGCGTTCGAGGAGGCGCTGTCTGCCGCCGGGCGATTTCGAATCTCACCTCGCAACTTGGCAACGGATGTCGCCAGGTCAAATCGCTTCGTCCTGGCGGCATTTTTCCGCGACACGAATTCCTCCCGCTGAGCGTTTGCCGGTTGTGGCCGAACACGACGTCGAATGCGTGGTCCGGTATGCGCTGGTTGGTGATTCTTGGCTACGCGTTGGTCGATGAGGTGCTTTTTGTAATCATCAGTGTGCTGTTTGCCTCAAGTAATTCTTTATGTTCCTTGTAGTTCTATTTGTGCTTGATTCACGCCCGCTGTCACCTTTAAATGATTGGTGTAGTTCACATTTTGCACTGGTGGTTCATAAATCCTAAGAACACGAATGAGGACTCCAACGATGAAGCACTTCCTCGTATGCTTGGCGGGACTTTCTCTTCTCTCCATTGGGATAGGGAATGCCAGGGCAGACAGTATACTCCTGCTGTCGACCGGCGTCGCTGCCGAGGACAACGCCGTGGTCAGCTTGTTGACGGCCGACGGTCATAACGTGACGGTCGGCCCCGACTACTTTAATTACAGCGGCACCCCAAGCTTGTCCGGGTACAGCGCCGTGATTCTGCTCCAGAATAACAACGGCGACGGCGAGAATATTCCCACAGGTGGCCAGACCGCGCTGCTGAACTATGTCAATGGTGGGGGTGGGCTCTTGACCGGTGAATGGACGGTCTGGGGCAACGCGGCCGAGGGCTTCAATACGGTCCTCGCACCGCTCTTCCCGGTTATTCCGAGTACGGCTTACAACTACACCAGTCCGATCACTTATACTCAGGCCACTGCGAATTCGGTCCTCAATAGCGGCCTTCCCACGTCATTTAGCTTCAGTGCCGACGACAACGGTGGCACGGAGACCTATTTCCAACCCAAAGCAGGTGCGACCGTGTACTACGGCAGCAGCTACGGCGATGGGCTCATCGGCTGGAATTACGGCTCGGGCCGGGTGCTGAGCTTGTCCACCCTCGCGGGCCAGACTGAACTGGGCGACCCCAACTACGGCAGGCTGTTCAGCAACGCCGTAACCTTCGTCGATGGTATAACGACCGTGCCCGAGCCCTCTACGCTCACACTGCTCGGCATTGGCGCCGTTGGAATGACCGTCCACTGCTGGCGCCGTCGGAAGCGATCGGTCTAGTCTTGGAAAACGATGGCAGCAAGTCGAAGGCACGACGTAAGGCGATGACGCCAATGATGAGGTTGTTCGCCCATCGGCGGTCCGCGTGCTCTCCTATTCACATGCGAGCTCCCCCAGGCCGGACAAGACAACCGTTTCATCACATCAACCCGGCATTACCCTTCGGTAAGAATGCGATAGCCCCTCTTTCGTTGGGTTGACTTTGACATCCGGGCGTAGTCTGATGAGTGAGTAGAAGCCGGATGGCGATCGCTTGTTGAACTACGACACAGTCGCTTGGTTCCAATATCCGGGATGGGGGTTCGTCCATGTCACAGCCTGTAAACCGCCGTGCGTTTTCGAGGACGGCCGCGGTCGCCGCGGCCACCGCCGTGAGCCTGGCGCCTAGCCGAGTGCTGGGAGCCAGCGACCAGGTCCGGCTTGGGTTCATCGGCGTGGGCAACCGCGGTTGCCAGCTCTTACGGGGATTCCTGGCTCAGCCCGATGCGAAGATCGTGGCTTTGTGCGACGTCTATGAGCCCTACCTCAACGCGGCCTATGACCGGCTTGACCCTCGCTTTTCCGGTCTGGGCAAGCGCATCCCCCAGATGTCGAAGCTCGAGGGTGATGTGGTGCGCGTCAAGGATTTCCGCACGCATTCTTGACCGCAAGGATATCGACGCGGTCGTGATTGCCACGCCCGACCACTGGCACGCGATCCAGATGATCTCCGCCTGTAAGGCCGGCAAGGATGTTTACGTTGAGAAGCCGTTGTCGATGACGATCAGCGAAGGCCGGGCGATGGTCGAGGCGGCAAGAAAACACGACCGGATCGTACAGGTGGGCACGCACCGCCGTTCGTCCCGGCTATACGCCCAGCTCGCCGAGGTGGTCCACTCCGGTGCGATCGGCAAGGTCACGGTGGCGCGCGCCGCCTTCGCCAACAACATGTCCCCCACGGGCATCGGCCATGCGCCGGAATCCGCGCCACCGGCGGGCCTCGATTGGGATCTCTGGCTGGGCCCGCGGCCGGCGCGACCGTTTCAGTCGACGATCATGCCGTACAAGTTCCGCTGGTGGAATCTTTACTCGTCGCAGATCGCCAACTGGGGCGTTCACTATTTCGACCTGATCCGTTGGCTGACCGGCGAGCTGGCGCCGGCATCGGTGACGACGCACGGAGGGCGGTTCGTTGTGGATGACGATCGCACGATTCCGGATACATCCGAGACGATCTTCGAGCACGCCTCGAAAATGCTGTCTGTCTTCAGCATCTACGAGGCAAACGGCCAACCCGTGCTCAATCGAGGTGCCGAGGTCGAGCTGCGGGGCACGCTCGGAACGGTCTACTCCACGAACGATCACTTCGAGATCGTCGCGGAGCGAGGGGGCGCGTTCCAGGATCCCAAGCCGCGCCGCAAGGGTGAGGTCGTGAAGGGGACCGACGGCGACCTCGACCAGCAGGCCGCACGCGACTTCCTCGACTGCGTCAAGAGCCGCAGGCGCCCCAACGCCGACATCGAGGAGGGCCACCGCTCGACCACCTTCGCCCACCTGGCCAACATCGCGCTGGCAACCCGCAAGCGGCTGGACTGGGACCCTCAGACCGAGCGCTTCACCAATTCCCCAGAGGCCAACGAGCTCTTGCACTACGAGTATCGCAAGCCCTGGAGCCTGGCGTGAGGCGACCAAAGAGGCGATCAATCGCGCGTCGTATCCTTAACCGAAAATCACTGCCGTCGCCGCTCTTGAGATCGAGCCCTGGCACGACCCCTGAATTCCCCAGAAGGCGGAACGAGCGATGATCAGAAATCGCCGAATTCTTGCGGCAATCCATCGAATAAAACACGCTGTGACACCGGGCGCGAACCTTTTGTTTGTTTCACTTCTTGCATTGGCTGCGTTTGTCCGACTATACTCCAGGAGGAAAGGAGAAGCAAACATGGCCATATTGCTCGCCGAAATCCAAGACGCCGCCCCTCCGACGGCCGCAGACGCCCAACTCGCTCTGGAATCCAGCCGTCGGCTGACCCAGTTCCTTGCGGCAAGGCCCAAGAAGGCTCTTCGTGTCCGAATCGAACCGGAGAACGAACCGGGAGAATCGATCTCGATTCCCGGCCACGGCATTTCGGTTGCTGAATAGCATCCTCACTGAGATGGCCAAGGGAAACGCGGTCACGCTGATCCCGGTGCATGCCGAACTGACGACCCAGCAAGCGGCAGACATCCTGAATGTATCCCGGCCGTTTCTGATCGAACAGCTTGAGAAGGGTGTCATTCCCTACCGGAAAGTCGGGACCCATCGCCGAGTCATGTTCAAGGATTTGATGGAATATAAGCAGACAATGGACCACAACCGCCTGAAGGCGCTTGACGAATTGTCCGCCATCGATCAGGAACTTGGACTCGGTTACTGAGAATGAGCCATCTCACGGTCGTATACGATGCTTGCGTACTTTAGCCGGCACCGCTGCGACGTTCTCTCTGAAGTCAATCGTGACTCGGCGATGCGGGTCCGCTGAGTTTGGCCGTTAGGCGAAGAGGGGAATGCCTGTGGACGACTGGCCGTTCGATCAGCCGCCGAACTTCGCCGTCATCTCGATCCGACAAATCGTCTTCGAGTCTGCGCCGATCCTGCACGTGATTCACGACGGCGACGATCATGGCTGGCAGTTCCTTGGGTTTGAGGACGCGCAAATGGACGATGCGGCCGTGGTGTCCCTCTCCAACATTTCTGCGCCTCGACCCATCAATCCTTGAGGTCGCGAACCTGCCGCCCGGTTGGCATGCCTGGCGTCGCACCGTCGGTGCCCCCTGGACGCGCGAGCCCAAACCGGACGACGTTGACGCCGACGCCTAACCTGGCGCCTGCAGCGGACTCGGCCCGCCGTAGCGGTTTCTGGTATCATCAAGGTCATACTCGGCGGACCGGTCCGCTGAGCTTTATCGTGAGACGGCGGGAGCGTTGGATGGACCGCTCGGCATTCGCAGGGAACCTGCGTGAGGCCATCCTCGGCGCTTGGCAGGAGTTCCGTGAACGACATCCCGGCGAGTCGCCTTATACCTTCGCTATAATTGAGGGTCAATCCGGGAATTACCTTGGGTATGCGATCGCCACGGAGGAAGGACTACAGCGGGCCTCCGCCGAGTATAACAGTCGAGGTTATCGTTACCGGGGATGCGAGTGCGAAGAGTTCGACAACCAAGAACGGTTAGCCGTCTGGCTCCGGTGGGCCAATCCTGATGACGGCTGGTATTACGGCGACTTCCCCGAATGCTACGAGGTTCAACAGCAACTCGATGGGTTGGTTGAGTCAGGGGCATTCGGCGAGAGTGCC
>CAVRFS010000091.1:0-109375 GCA_963720335.1 uncultured Planctomycetota bacterium
GCGGCCCTTGAGGAAGGGCACAGCCGTCATAGGCATATCGTCACGGAGGTGCCGCGAGTTGATGGGCGATCACTCGGCAAGGCAAGTCGTCATTCAGTCCGATCCGCTGTCAATGGGTTTCACGGGCAGGTCCGACTCGCGGCAGTCCAAAGCCGTTCGCACTGTTCCTTGGCTGCTCGGACGCCCGGGCCCCGGTGGAACGGATCTCGATCAATCGTCGAATGACCTGTTCGTGGTCCGGGTCGCGGCAACGTCCTGGGAGTCGAGTGCCTCGGCAGCATCGAGTACGCGGTCCAGAACTTCCAGAAGAGCCTGCAACTTCTCGTTGTCCTTGGCCACAGCACGTGCGGCACATCTCCGCGGCCGTCGACTCCTACCTGGCCCCCATGAATTACGCCGAGATCGGCTTCACCCATTCCCTCCGCTCGCTCGTCGACCGTATTCACATCGCCGTTCGCGGAGCCGCAACGGCCCTCAAGGGGGTCGGGGGCTCATCGATCATGGCGCACCCCGAGTATCGCGCCATGCTGGTCGAGGCCACAGTGTACCTCAACGCGAGTATCACCGCCTTTGACGTACAACGCGCCGTGACGACGTCCTCAACGGCTGGCCCCCGCGTCGTCTTTGGCGTATTCGATCTGGTCGACCAGCACGTCCGAGCCAGGCCGGGTAAAGCCATCGCACACGGTCCCGTGGACGTCCCCATCTTTGGGGATGTACCGAGAGGCCAGGACGACTTCGTCGATCTCGGCACGGAGATCGCTCAGGACGTGCTCGCGCAGACATAAATAAACCGGAATAAGTTGAGACTCCTCACGGATCTCCGCCGAATCTTGGGTGCCACTGGTCGTACCCGACCAGTGCGTTCGGCCAAGCGGCAAAGAGCACTGGTCGGGTACGACCAGTGGCACCCGATATCTGTCCTAACTGCTTGGCGATTAATTCTTTGCTATGAGTTGTCGTGGAGATCGGCGAGGAGTCTCAATAGGTTCGTTCGCTAAGGTCAGGCACCCACGAGTTCCTTTTCCTTTGACTCCAGCTTTTCCTCCGCCACCCGACGAATGGCTCGCAAGTCCAATTTGCCGGTGCCGAGCACCGGGATCGCGTCGACCTGGATGAAATGATCGCGACGGGGGATGAAGAGGTTGGGCAGCCCATGCTTGCCCAGGTAGTTCGAGCGCCTCGTTGCACATTGCTGGTCGTCGCAGGCGTAGAGTACCGCGAGCATCTCCCCTTTGCGCTCGTCACCCACGGCCGTCACGGCGAAAACCTGTGAACTGGCCCCACGCCTTCCTGGAGCGCTTCCTCGATCCGGCCGTGCGGGACCATCTCGCCGCCGATCTTCGAGAATCGCGAGAGCCGGCCGGTGATCTTGAGGAAGCCGTCCTCGCTGAGGAAACCCTGGTCGCCGGTGACGTACCAGCCGTCGTGAAAGGCCTGGCGGGTCAGGTCGTCGCGGCCGAGATAACCGCGCATCACATTCGGTCCCTTGACCAGGACGAGGCCCGGGAGTGTCGGGACCAAGTGGCTCGTAGGTCTCGGTCGAGACGATCCGCACCGACACTCCCGGCAGCGGCTGCCCACGAACCCTCGCCGCGCGAGCCCGGCTGGAAGAAGCCGGGCTCTCGCCAATCAAACGTGTTCACGGCCACGACTGGAGAACACTCGGTCAACCCATAACCTTCCATCGGCCGGATGCCGAATGTCATCCTCAAATTTCAGTGCCAGCGCCTCAGGCAGCTTCTCGGCGCCCGCGAGCACCAGGCGGATCGAGCCGAATTGCGCGGGTGTGCAACGACGCATGTAAAGCTGAAGGAAAGTCGGGGTCGCAAGCAGGACCGTCACTCGATACCGCTCGACCAGAGCGCCGATCATGGCGGCATCCAGCGGGCTCGGATGACAGACCGACGCCATGCCCGAGTTGGTCGCGAACCAGAACATCGTATAACCGAAGGAATGGAAGAACGGGAGGATTCCGATCAGTCGGTCGGTGGGCAGAACACGATAGACCTGGCCGATCGCCTCGATGTTGGAATCGATGTTGAAGTGCGAGAGAACGACGCCCTTCGGATCTCCGGTGCTGCCGCTGCTGAAGATGATGGTCGCGATGTCGTCGACCGTCGGACTGACCGATGCCCCGGCCATCGCGCTCCAGCAGGCGAATCGGCGCGAGGACCGCCAGGACGAGAGCGGTCAGGCGGTTCGTCGTCGTGATTCCGGCCAGGACGTCTTCGAGCATGATCATCTCGACGTTATCCGGTGGCTCCAGCTTCGCTTTCTCCAGAAAGGCCCGGCTGGTGATCACCGTACGGAGGCCGGCCTGGGCGGCCGCGGAATCCATGCCGGCGCGGCCGGTGGTGAAATTGAGGTTGACCACGGCTTTGCCGGCGAGTGTCGCGGCCAGGTTCACGAGTGCACTCCCCACGCTCGCGGGCAAGAGAATCCCCACCGTTGATTGACCGTCCCAGCGGCTTCGCAAGCAGTCGCGCGATCGCGATCGACCCGGCTAGCGCATTCAGGTACGTGACCCAAGGTTTCTGAAAATCGGCGAACGCGAGCCGAAACGGGTGGCGCCTCGCTTGATGGATGAAACCGTGATGCAACGGGCGACGATCCTCCTTACGATAGGCCCAAGCGGCCTGATCCAGGTCTCTGATGGCCTGGCGAATGACGTGCAACGGTGCGTCGGTCGACAAGGGCGTACCGAACGAAATCGTGACCGGGTACGGAATCCGTTGTGGCAGACGCCGGTGGCTGGTCGGGGCGAAGATACTGCCGGTCAAGCGGTCAAGATGAACGGGAATGATCGGGTTGGTCCGGCCCTTGACGATGCGCTCGAGCCCACGCTGAAATGGGGCCATCAGGCCCGTTCGCGTGAGTCTGGCCCTCGGGAAACAGGCAAACCAGCTCCCCGTTGTCGAGTGCGCGGCCGGCCTCGCGAAACGCTTGCAGGATCATCTTCGGGCCGCCGCTAGGAGAGATCGGAATCGCCTTCAACGACCGGAGCACCCAACCGATGAACGGCCTCTCGAAGAAATCGCCGTAAACCACGAACCGCACCGGCCGGTCCGTGCTGGCAATGATGAACAGGCCGTCGGCAAACGACACGTGATTCGGCACTAACAGGGCACCCCCGACAGGAGGCACGTTCGTCCGGCCGATGATCCGCACGCGATAGAGAGTATGGGCCAGCCCGAGAAGGATGAAGCGAATGAAGGCATCGGGCACGAGCCAAAGTGCCCAGATGGTGCTAAAGCCCAGTGCGATCGAGGCACCCAGGAATGTACCCGCGCCGAAACCCCGACGTGGGCCAGAACCAACGCCAGCACGGAGCCGAGAGAGCATCCCAGCATAAACCAGCACATTGGCCATCGAGATCATCGCTCCGCGACGGTCGGCCGGCGAACGCCATTGCAAGAGCGCGTTGAGCGGAACAAACAAGAAGCCGCTGAAGATCCCGAGCAGGGCCATCAAGACAATCGAACCGGTCAGGCCGGGGCCGACGACGGCAAACGCCAGAGTGCTGAGGGTCAGTCCGAGCGCACCCAATGGCAGCAGGCCATATTCCACTTTCGCACCGGATAGCTTGCCGGCGAGCAGGCAGCCCGCGGCCACACCGATCCCCAGCGCGAGCAAGGGCATGCTTGCCAGCAGCTTTCCATTTTCCCACGTCGAAAGCCCCAACGTTTTCAGTCCGTAAGCCATGATCGGTGGAGGGACCAGGGTGGCGAGCGTCCATACGAGAATCTGACCGATCAAGGCCAGTTGAGAGTACGCGATCCGCTCGGATCGAGCTCCAGGCAAGCCGCACGGTTGTGCCCAGGCCTCCCTCGGCGCGGGCGGCCTTCACATGGGGTATCGTCCACGCGGCCAGCAGGCCCCCAACCGCGAACGCGGAAAGGATCAGTCCGCCGAGCCACGTCTCGTCACCGACTACCTTGAGGATAATCGGCGCGGCGACCATCCCCAGAAGGAGCGCCAAGTTCGAGGTCATTTCCAGAACGCCATTGCCGGCCGAAAGCTTCTCGTGAGGCAAGATCTCCGGCAAGATCCCGTACTTGGCCGGCATGAACAGGGCGGTTTGAACTCCGAGCAGACCGAGCACTCCGAGCGCCAGCATCCCCCCCTGAGGCTGGGCGATCAGCGCGGCGGTGCCGGCAAGCATCAATACCAGTTCGATGGCCTTCATCCCCAAGATCACCGAGCGCTTGCTCACGCGGTCGGCCAAGACGCCGGCTGGTAGTGAGATCGCCATGAGCGGAATCATCAAGATGATCTGGGCGATGGCCGTGCTCTCTTGCCCCTCGGCTTCACTCGCCGCCGCGCCGATCGCCAGCAAGATCACAATTTGCTTCCAGGCTTGATCGTTGAACTGACCCAAGAACTGAGCGACCAAGAGCCCCTTCAGCCCTCGCGACTCGGGTGCATTCACCGTTGTTTCTCGCTCATGTTCTACAGCTTGATCCATCGCATTCATCCCTTCTCAGCGACCCGTTCCGGGCATTTGCGGCGCTACTCAACGGTTGTCAACGGCCACCGGCGGCCCTGGACCTCTCATGACGGATTCATGAAAACCTAGGACACAGCCCGCGCCGATTTCTCGATTCGCGGGCCCGATGCCGCCCTCCTTCGGATATCACGAGCTTGAAGAAGGCTTGTTTTATCACAATCATGTCTGATGAAGAACGAGAATTCTTCGTGGGGTGATGAACGGTTCGTCTTGCACAAGCCTCGTCTTCATTCGGATTCCGTTGGCGTCGTCCCCCCCTTGAGAAGGGGGGGCAGGGGGGGTATCCCCGCGTAACCACAGCCTGGTGCGCGGTTCCGGGACGGCTGTCCTCCGCGGAATTGTCGCATCGACCCAACGTACTCGCTATGCCTTTTAACCCCCCCTGCCCCCCCTTCTCAAGGAGGGGACGTACCGATGACGCGCAACAAAAACTTAAGTCTCGAACCCGCTACTCGGGCATCACGATCGGCTACAATGTTGGGCCGAGGCTGTTCCGCGGCACCACGCCGCTGGTCGCAACCGGACTCATCGACCTGGACGCGCTCCAATGACCTTGGAATCGATTGAATATGAGTTTGGCGTGCCAATCCCCGGCCGAATACTCCCCGAGATGGAGTGGGCCAAGACGGCGATCAAGCGGCTTGCCGGAGGCCGGTCCGCTCGATTGGGCGGCCATCTTCGGACGATCGTCGCCCGTCGTGCTCGATCTGGGCTGCGGCAACGGCCGGTTCACGCTGCTGAGTGCCCTGGCACGACCCGACTTTGACCATTTCGCAACCGACCTCCTGCCGGTCGTCATCCGCTACGCCACCCGGCGCGCGAATCAGCGAGGATTGCACAACGTCCGGTTCGCCGTGAAGGACGCGCAGACCTTCATGAAAAGCTATGTTTCGCGTGCCAGCATCACAGAGATTCACCTGTATCACCCTCAACCGTATCACGACCCGCGTCAGGCTCATCTGCGCGTGCTGACCCCGCGACTCTTGGCAGACGTGCATACTGCACTCGTCCCGGGCGGGCAATTGATCGTCCAGACCGACAACCCAGACTACTGGTCCTACATGACCCGAGTCCTCCCCTCGTTCTTCGAGTTCCGTCCGCATCCCGACCCTTGGCCCGACGCACCCGAGGGCCGCACGCGCCGCGAGATCCTGGCGCCGGCAGCGAGGTCTCACAATCCACCGAGGCGTGGCCATCCGCCGCGATGATTTGCGACCCGAAGCGATCGCGACCCTGGCCGAGACATTGCCGCTTCCCTATTTCCGCTCCCGGGGCCCATGGTGCGAGCTCGATCGCTGGGAAGCGGGGGCCAAGGACGGGTAAGTGAAGAGCCAGTGAAAGCCAGCGTCACTCCTGCTTTTCGACTTCCTTGGTCGGTGTTGTCGGCTTCAGTTCGCCGCCTGATGCTTCCTCCCGCACTCCCAGCACAGTCAGGTCGATCGCGTCGCCTGGTGGCAGAATCAGCTTGTGCTTCACTCCGGCCAACAGCCCTTGCAACGTCTCAACGTAAAGACGACGCATCGTCAAGGCGCGCGATCGCTCGGCTTCCGCCAGCAGGACGTTGAAGCGTTGAGCTTGCGCCTGGGCGGTCAAGACTCGACGCTCGGCCGACCCTCGGGCGACTTCGAGAATCGCCTGTGCTTTGGACTGGGCCAGGGCGATCGGTCGTCTCGTTGTAGCTATTGGCTTCATTGATTCGCCGATCGCGCTGGCTTTCCGCCGATTGGGCGGCCACGAAATCGGCCTCGACTTCGCTGGGGGGTCTGGCATCGGTCAAGCGCGCGCCGAGGATCGTCACGCCCAGTTGATAACGGTCCGAAACGTCCTGAAGGTTTTGATCGATGTCGAGTGCGATCGACTGGCGTTCCGAGCGCAAGACGGCGTCAACGCCGCGAACCGCCAAGGCGCGCGACACACTCGACTCGGCCGCCTTCCGGAGCAACCGTTCGACGTCCTCGCTGTGCAGCACGTAATCAACGGGTCGTGCGACGCGGTACTGGACCGTCACCTGAATTCGCAGCAGGTTCAGGTCGCCGGTCATGCGCTTCGCCGGAGGAGGGGTCCAGGCCAGCATCAAGACCAGCCTCGCCAGTCGGCCCGATCGTCAAGTTCCGGACCGCGTCGGAACGGACGCGATCGATCTGGTCGATTCCCAGCGGGAAACGCCAGTGCAGCCCGGCAGTCCAGGAGGGTTCGATCAACCGGCCAAGTCGGCGGACCACCACGGTTTCACCGGGGGCGACCATGCACAAGCCAGCAGCCGCGACCACGGCGACAGCGATCGATGAACCCGATAATCAGTGATGCCCAGATCGTCTTCATGGTTGACCGGCCGCATTGTGGACGCGTGTGGCCTCCGATGGGGATTCTGGAGATCGCTCGATTGCAGGTCCATGAGACAGCAGCTTGAGCAAGGGACTTGACGAAGATAAGACTACGGTCGTCTGGTTGTCGAGGATCGAGCGGTATGATTCGAGCGTTTGCAGGAACTCGAAGAACTTGGGGTCGCGTCCGTGGGACTCGTTCAGCGTTCGGGTCGCGTCGGCCTCGGCCTTGCCGCGGATGCGCTGGGCTTCGGCCTCGGCCTGAGCCAGCGTCGTGTCGCGCATCCGGTCCGCCTGGCTGGTGATCGTCAGGTACTGGGCTTCGCCCTCGGCCCGGAGCTTGGCGGCAACCTGTCGCCGCTCGCTACGAATCAGATCGAAAACCGCCGGCCGGACCTCGACCGGGTGGTTGAACCGTCGCAGACGCACGTCCAGCACCTCAACTCCCAACTCGTCGCGAGCCAAGGGAGCAACCGCGGCTGTGACCTCCCGCGTCAAGGGATCGAGCGCCCAACGAGTGACGTCGGTCGAGGCCAGAGCGGCCAGCTCCCGACGGCCGATCGCATCGCTCAACGCCGCCGAGACTCGCTCGTACAACCGCGCCTCCGCCAACTCGTGGGTTCCGGACGCTCTCAGAAACAAGACGGGATCCGCGACCCGCCAGACAACGTACGACGCGACTTCGAGGTTGCGCTTGTCACCGGTGATGACCTCGCGCGGCGGCGGGTCGAAGACCTTCAAGCGACGATCGATCTTGACCGCAAGCTGCCAGGGCGCTTTCCGATGCAGGCCCGTCTCCGATGGCTCATCTCCGTAAACAGCCACAATCCGGCCAAAACTCGTGATCACCGCGAACTCGGTCTCGTCCACTTTGACGACAGACGATCGAGCCAGAGCGGCAAGTCCCACAACCAGAACCACCACGATCATCCAGCGGATTGCTTGTTTCATCGGCGCATTTGTTTCATGGTTTTTTGTTGGTCAGATCAACGGGGAGTAACTTTTCCAGCGGCAGGCTGGGGACGATCAAGTGGCGTCGTCGTCCCGGTTCTTCATCCAGGATGACCTTTGATTTGCCCCCCAGGACGTCGTCCAATCTGTTCCCAGTAGAGCCGGAAATCGGTCAAAGCCGGCGCATTCTGACGCGCGGTGCGCAGGGCGCGTAAATGCGTCCGCCTCTCCGCCCGCCAGCGCCAGCCGGCGACCTTGGTCCGCCAGGGCGGCTTGAATCGTTGCTTGGGCTTTTCCCTTCGCTTCGGCCAGGTTTTGGTCTCGATAGGAATTGGCCTCGTTAACCCGGCGCTGGTGATCACTGGTGGCGCGCGATACGTCGCGATAGGCGTCGACCACAGCCAAAGGGGGATGAATATCCTGAAACGCGATGTTCCGCACCACAATTCCGAACCGATAATTGCGGAGCCGCTCTTGAAGCAGCTTGGCCGCGGAGGTTTCCGCTTCGCGCCGGCCTTCTCTCAGCAAGTCGAGCAACGGCCGATGGCTCACGACCTCGCGGACGACTGACTCCGCCAACGGCCGCAAGGCGTTCTCGATATCACTTACTTCGAAGACGTATCGGCGAATCGACTCGGGATCGTCATGGTCGATCGCGAACTGAAGAGTCGCCGACACCTCGACATAGCCACCATCACCGGTCAACAAAAGTGCCTCGTCGGCCGACTCATCAAGATCCGCACGTCCGTGGCTCGATTCCCAACGCACGGGGTCGGTTGCCAAGAAGCTGGCGGGGCGAAACCCGATCTCCAAACTACGAACCCGGTCGATGGCAATCCTGCGGACCTGCTCGAACGGATAAGGCCAGCGCACGTGCAAACCTGGCCCAAGCGCCCCTTCATATCGGCCGAAGCGCTGGAGCAGACCAATTTCATCAGGTCCAACCGCATGGCAGCCGCTGGTGGCATACCAGCCGGCGAGGGCCAGACAGCCCCAAAACAGGAAGGATCGTCGACGGCGCCAGGTCCATAGCCAGGCGCGCTCGACGTCGATGCGATCGTCGAGCCGGTCGATCCGCGACCCGATGGCTCGCAATTGCTTGAACGGCGGCAACTCGGCCCAGTCGCCGAAGACGAGCAACCGCATCGAATTGAGCAAGACCAGCAAAGATCCGATCTGGTGGAGAATCGCGGCGGCCACGGGGCCGAGGATGCCGAACGTGGCCGACAGCATCGCAACGGCGTTGAAGCCGAAGGCGAAGAGGATGATGTTCTGCCGGATGATCGAGACCGTACTTCGCGCCAGTCCGACCAGGTCCGGCAGGACGCGGAGCGGATCACCCAGCACGATCAGGTCGCCGGCCTCGGCGGCGAGGTCGGCGCCGATGCCTCCCAGGGCGATGCCGGCATTGGCTTGAGCCAGCGCCGGCGCATCGTTGATTCCGTCGCCGACCATCGCCACGCGACGCCCGGCCTGCTGCCGCGTCCTGGATCCAGCGCGCCTTGTCAGCGGGGAGCAGCTCGGCCTGAGTGGTGTCGGCGTGAATCCGCTTCGCGACCGCGCGGGCCGCCGGCTCGCGGTCGCCCGTCAAGATCGCGATTTCCTTGATTCTCAAGTGGCGCAGGTCATGGATCACGTCGTGCGCTTCGGGGCGAATCGCGTCATGGACTCCGATGATTCCGGCGATCTCACCATCGATCGCCACGATCATGGCGGTCTGGCCATGCGAATCAAGCTGGCCCAGCATCACCTCGGTCGCGGAATCGAGCGCGATTCCAGCCTCCGCCAGCAGTCGGCGGTTGCCGACCAGGACCGCATGGTCCGACCCACCGGGAGACTCGATACGGCCCTGCACACCTGCGCCAGGCAGAACCTTGACTTCGCGAGGCTCGGCCAGAGCTGCAGCGATCGCCGTCGGGCCTCGTCGACGACCACGGTGGCCAGGGGATGGCGGCTTGATGATTCCACCGAGGCCGCCAGCCGGAGGACCTCGCTCTCATCGCGACCATTGATCGCGACCAGGCTGGTGAATTCGGGTGTACCCCGCGTCAACGTGCCGGTCTTGTCGAAGGCGAATGTGTCACACGACGCCAGGGCCTCGATCGCCGGCCCCCCCTTGATCAATACGCCGTGTCGCGCCAGCCATGCCATGCTGGCGAGCATGGCGGCCGGGGTCGCCAGGACCAGGCCGCAAGGGCACGCGACCACCAGCACGGCGACTGTCCGCGACCAGACGTCGGGCCAACCGGCCAAATAGCCGATGAGAAGGGTTGCAGCCGCGACGATCTCTACCACGGGCAAGAAGTAACTGCGCCAGGCGGTCGGCCACCTTCTCCAGCCTGGCTTTCTTACGCCTCGCCTTGGCCACCAGGTTCAGGACCTGGCCGAACGTCGTCTCATCGCCGACCTTCTCCGCTTGGACCTCGATCAGTCCGTACTGGTTCAGAGTTCCGGTGAACACAGCGTCGTTTGGCCCTTTGTCGACCGGCAGCGATTCGCCGGTCAAGGCCGATTGATCGACGGTCGAGCGACCTGAGATCACGGTGCCGTCGACCGGGATGCGCTCGCCGGGTCGGACGATGACCGTGTCACCGATTTCAACCCGGTGCGCCGGCACCTCGACCTCGTGGCCTTCTCGACGAACTCTCGCAGTCCGCGGCGTTTGCTCGACCAGTCGTCCCAGGGCGCGCCGGGTCCGGGAGAAAGTCCACGCTTCCAGGACCTCGCCAAAAAGCGCGATGAAGACCACCTCGGCGGCCACGAACGGTTGACCCAGGACCAGGGCAGCCAACGCCGCTTGGGCCAGCGCCAGGTCGGCGCCGATCCGGCCCCGCACGAGCGCCTGAAGCGCTCCGTAGACGATATAAATCGTCCCCACGATCGCGGCGATCATCGCCGGCGACCAACCAAACGGAAGCACCGCCCGCTCCCAGCCCAGCAATCCCAGCAGGACATCGGCAGCGATCAAACAGCCCAGAAATGCCGTGAAGGCGAAGAGGGCCCGCTCATGGTCGTGTTCATGACCCCCTCCGCCGGCTGTCGCGACAAAGGCGCCGCCGTCAAGATGATGCAAGTCTTCCGGTCGATACTCACGATGCATCGTCTTGGGATTTCGGGGCTGGACTGTGGAAGATTCAGGTGATAGGATGGCTGCACCACGAGACGTCGCGTCGAAACCGCAGAATGCAGAGCCATCTGACCTTCAGCAGATTCTAATTCAATGCGATCGGCCATGTCACGGATCTACGTATTTCTTCCTCGCGCGTCCCAACGATCCGGGGTCGTCGTGACTACGGGCCTGGGATTGGGCCCAGGCGTTGAGCGTCGAGGGGTCGATCTCTTCGTTGGGGGGAAGCTTGGGCGAGAGCTTGGGAGCGTTGAACAAGTCGATGAAGCTGGACAATCCAGCGGATCAGCGAAATGAAGAACATCGCGCCGATGACCCCGAGCGACCATTTGAGGATGGTATTGGTTTCCTCGGACGGGTTCGTCCCACTGGGCTCCCAGCCGATCCGGCCGACCAATACGGGAGCGCCTCGGGGAACGTCGGCCGCCTGGTACTTCATCAGTTTGAGGAAATAGCCGTTGAAGACGACGCGTTCGGAGATATCAACACCGATCGGCAACCCTTTGGGCGCCTCTTCAAATACGCAGACGTAAGGGACTCTGGTGGCATCGGGCGCGATGATCCAGGCCTCGTACAGCCAGCCGGTCTTGCTCAGCTTGACTTGATTCCGTAACACGCGGCGAGCTGTCCCCAGTAAGTGGATCGGAACCCCGCGATAGAGGCTGGGATTCTGCCACAGGTGTGCCAGCACGATGTCGCGGCGGCTGACCGAGGCGAGCTGTTCCGGGGTCTTCTCTCTCGCCCGCTCGAGGAGCAACGCATAGGCTGCATTGTCGCGAAACGAAATCGGTGTTTTGTCGGTGACTGTCTCGAATTCCTCGGATCGGTCGGGGATGACCGGCTCGGGATTTTCCACCACGGTGAGGGGGGCTTCGGCCGGCTCGGGCAGTTTCTGGCTGAACTTCCAAAACAAGGCCCAGCCCACGACCATCAGGGTGGCCAGGATCAAGAGCCGCGACAACTCAGAACCATGAAAGAACGGAGCGGGCCGTTCCACGACGGTTTATTCTCCTTCCGAGGGCACGAGTTCGTCAAAGCTGAGCTTGGGCTCTTTTTTGGCGTGGGCGAACGCGTTCATGAACGCGTTGATCACCTTCATCAGCTCCGAGTATTTGAGGTTCGGGTCAACCTTGAGCATCGTCTGGTCGAACGGCAGGTTCGGATCCTGAAAGTACTTGTCGAGCTCGCGTTTCAGGGCGACTGGATCGGTAGCGATCGTCTGCTCGCCAACCCGGATCTCTTGGAGGGTCCCGCGCGGTCGCCTTCAGCATCGTGGGCAGTGTGCGGAGCGATACAGGCAAATTGTCGGAGGGCTTGTCCGAAGGTGCTTCCGCGTTCATAGCCGCCGCGGGCTGGGCGGGGATGAAGCTCATCACAATCGAACCCTCGGTCGGCACGGGACTGATAGGTGAGCACGAAGAACGTCAAGAGCTGGAACGCCATGTCCAGCATCGGCGTGATGGGGATCTCCGGCTCCTTGGCTTTCGAGACTTTTTTGCGTTCTGATGACAAGGCCGATTCTCCCCGGACCGTCACTGAAGACTCGGACAGCGATCTCGCCCGCGAGAAAAACTCCGATTGAGAAACCTAGGTACCCGTCTTTTCACTAACGGCGAAGTTCAACGCCTTCAAGGCGAACTTGCGGAAGCCGTTGGACTGGCAGACTTTGATCAGGCTGTTTAAGGAAGCGAATGACGTCTCTTTATCCGCGCGCAGAATGATGGTCGTAGGTAGACCCCCAGTCGCGTCGAGCTTCACGCCGCCGACCTTGAGGTTGAGCTTGACCAAATCGGCCTGGTGCTTGATCGTTTGAGTCGCTTTGTGCAGTGGTTGTACTTCACCGTTAATGAGCAGATGACCCTCGTGATCCACGTTCAAAACCAGCCGGTCCTCGCTGATTTGCGATGCGTCCTCGATCGGCTTGGCCGACTCGGCGACCGGCAATCGAACCCGCTGGTCGTAGTTCTCCGAGCTGAAGTTGATCACCAGCATGAAGAACGTGATCAACTGGAAGACAACGTCGAGCAACGGCGTCAGATTCGGTTCCGCTTTGATCTCGGTGGTCATTGAGCCAGACATGAGGTCAACTCCCGCGGCATTGGCTCAGGATGGCTTGCCGGACTTGGCGGCCGCAACCAAGGAATTGATCGTACGATCGGCGACTCGTGATGCTTCCATCGTCATTTGAGCGATGCGATTACGGAAAAAGGCGAAGAAGAAAATGGCTGGGACGGCGAGCGATACCCCTTCGAGCGTGATGAACAAAGCCGTCGAGATCCCCTCGGCCACTTTTTCCGGTCTGGGCTGGGCTCCGGCGGCGGTGGCGATCTCCTGAAAGCTCATGATCATGCCCCAGATCGTGCCCACCAGCCCGATCATCGGACCCAAGGTCCCGATGATCGCAAGATAGCTGATCTTCATCTCCATACTGGTCACGATCTCCTCGGTGGTCGTCTGCATCGCGTCTCTCGCCTCGGTGCGGCCGTTGGGCAAGTTGGCGATCCCGGCACGCACCAACCGCGCCAGGAATGAGTCATTGTCCTTGCAAACGTCGTAAGCGTCTTGAAACTTTTTGTCGCGAATCGCGGTTTCGAGCTTATCGACCAAGAGCGTGGGCACGGCCTCGCTTACGCGAAGCTCCATCGCCAGGCGGATGACCAGGGCGGTGAAATAAATGGAGAGGCCCAGGAGGAACACGCCGATCGGACCCGACGCGCGAATCGCCCAGCTCAGCATGTTTTCGCGGGGGGGTGGCGTCGTCCCGGCGCCCGTGGCCGGCGGTGTCGCCGTCTTGCCGGCCGCGTCGGCCGCCGGTGGTGGGGCCGCATCGTCTTTGGCCGCTGGTGCGTCCTTCGCGGCATCCTTGGGAGCTGCTGCCGCGTCGGGCTTCGCCGGCTCTTGAGCACTCACAGGCCCCTGCCCGTCCACGGCGAGCCAGACGAGCACGGCGCTAACCACCGTGAACAACACCCAAGGACCGCTCGCGACCCCAGCGCCGCGGGAGGAGAAGAGCTGCCGCATCGACGATGTCTCCACCGAAAAAAACAACCCAGCAGATCCGCGTTGTGTGCACCTAATTCATTAAATACGCAACGCGCGTGACCTTGTGACCTGCCGTTCTGGCTCACTCAGCTCGCCTCATTAGCAGAGTCGGCCCGAACGGCGGAGCCAGCCGGAGCTTGGTACCGCGACGGAGGGGACTCAATTCAATACTATCGGCCGTGGTCAGAGCGCTGTCAACACCTCGGACTGGCCTGCGCAGGGTATTTGATGCGTCGGTCGCACGGAGTGAGGGGGTCTTTTTCATCAGCCGCGCAAGCACCTTCCGCCACATTGCGTGGCCCTGCGAGCTGGTCGAGCAGCCGGGAGATGTCCGGGACGCCGGCGGTTCCAGTGGTTCCGAGCTGGTGGATGACGTGTGACGAGGCGACCGAGGCGATCTCGATGGCCTCACGTCGCGATGCACCCGCGGCCAAGGCCGCGGCCAGGTTCGCGGTGACCGAGTCGCCGGCGCCTACGACATCGATCGGGCCGCGCAGCGGAAGGGACGGGATGTGCTCGACCTCGCCGTTCGCTCCCAGGCCGACGATGCCGCGCTCGGCGAGCGTGACGAAGACACAACGGTCAAGGCGAGTTGCCAGCCCCGAGGCTGAGGAAATCACGTCATCCAGGTCCAGGAACCCACTCTTGCCCAACAGGGCGCCGAGCTCGGCCGCGTTCATCTTGAAATTGACCGGGGGCCAGCCGCGCAGACCCTGGCGGGAATCGGCGAGGACGGGCAAGCGGGGATTGCCGGCGGCCAGCTCGCCGATCCGCTCGAGCAGTCCGCGGGTCACCACGCCTGTCTCGGGACGATCCACCTGTTCCAGAACGATGATAGCGTCAGCGCCCGCGGCGGCATGGCGCAGGCCTGCTCCGAGCTGCACTTCGAGCCGAACGGGCGTTCGTTTCCAGTTCTTCGTATCAAACCGGCTGAGCTCGACCGACACTTTGCCCGGCTCAACAATCAGCGGCTTGCAGTAAGTAAATGTGCGTTGATCGCTCGTGGTGACGAAATGGTCGAGATTCACACCAGGGAGAGCGGCCAGCCCGCGCTCGAGCTCGTAGCCCTCGCCGTCGTCGCCCCGGAACCCGACCGGCACGATCTCCCCCACACCGAGCGCGGCCAGGTTGTTCACGATCGTCCCGGCGGCTCCGGGCTGGGCGCGCACGTTCACCACATTATGAACCGGCAGTCCCGTCTCGATCGATGTCTCACGGCGCGACGGGTCGATCTCCAGGTAGCGGTCGAGGCAGAAATCGCCAACAACCGCAATGCGGAGACCTGCGTACCTCGACGTGATCGCCTGAAAACGCTCGTGAGTCATGCGCGTGCCAACTGGCGGTGGAGATTTTGGATAAACGCGGCATTGTCGCATTGAACGTAGTGCATCGCGCCCCCCATCCGAGCATAGCTTTTGCAGAATCGCAAATAATATGCTGGGTTAGTCTTGGGAGGCTCGCCGATGGTCCAGTCCCAACCACCGCCGTCCTGGAGGTCGACGATGTAAATCGAGTGCCCGGCCACAATTGGGCGGCCGTCCTGGAGCCGAAGGTTGTTGACGCAGCTCAAGATCTTCTCGAACACCTGGGGGCCCATGATCGCCGAACCGATCGACAGGACCACGCCGCCATCGAGCTGGTCGACCGACCCGCCGAGCAATCGGAAGTCGAGCATGCCCGCCCGGCCAATCGCGCCGCCGTTGAACATCGGGTGATTGGCGATGATGTCGTAACCGATGCCGGGGTGAACGGTCATCGGCACACCGGCATCGAAGGCCTGGGCGAGGATCGAGGCGTGCTTCCAGCGATGCTCGACCGAGATCCGGCCGGCCGGAAGCCCGTGGTTACGGATCGCCAGCAACAGCTCGGCCCGAGCGGGCGAGAGGTGATGCGACGGCTCGGCTCGGAGCGCATCTTCCAGGTCGTTCGCAGACGGGAGCGCGGTGCCGTCTTCGACGATGAACCGGCCGAGCGAGACGCCGTATCCCTCACCGCGGAGCGCGCCTGAGAAGACCGCCAGGTGAAGGAATCGGCCGGTCTCATCCCAGGTGCCGAACGAGCCCGTGGCGACGTTCTTACGAACGCTTTCAGTCGATCGTCCGAGCCAGGCGTATTCCCAGTCGTGGATCGTGCCCGCGCCGTTGGTGGCCAGGTGGGTGAGCCAGCCCGCGTCTCATCATCTCGCCGAGGATGCCTGCTGCCCCGTTGCGCAGAAGGTGGGCACCGTAGATGAGGATCACCGCGGCGCCCCGCTGGCGGGCCGCTCGCACGTCGGCCGCGCAACGCGCGACGGCCCGCGCTTAACTCATCCGATAGCGATGGTGGCTCAGCGTCAACCCGAAGCAAAATGTCGTCAGCGCGGGTCATGCTGTCACGCTCGGCCAGCGGATAAACCCTGAGCCGGCTCAGGTCGAGGGGCTGGGTATTCATCGGCCGAAGATCAACTCCAGCAGGAGGCCGGCGTCGCGATAGTCAGGGATGACGACGTCGGCTCCCACACCCAGGAGACGGTCACGCTTCCACTCGTCCATCCGGCCCGATCCGTTGTTCGCCTCGTCGCTCGCCACGGCGACCGCCAGACCACCGGCATCCTTGGTGTTCTCGATCTCGACGTAACCGTCGCCGAACGAAAGGAGCTGCTGGCCCTCGATGGCATTTTCGCGAAGGATTCGCTCGATGACCATCTTCTTGGAAAAGGTCTTGTAGTCATCCTGGGCGCCATAGATATGCGGGCCGAAATAACGGTTCAGCCCGAGCAGCTCGGCCTCGCGCTTGACAAACGGAAGGTCGGTGCCGCTCGCCAGATACAGGGTCAGGCCGCGCTCACGCAGGTCTTCGAGCAGGGCCGTCGCCCCGTGGACCAGGTAATCTTCGGCCGGGCAGGCGCCGGTCCGCAACGATTCGAGGCGCTTGCCGATCCGGTCGTCGAGCCGGCGGAGATACTCGTGCTTGTACGCGAGCGGCTCCTCGGGCACACCGCCGCGTTCCCTGACCCGTTCGGCGAGCTGGATCATCTGGTAGATGGTCTGCTTGCCGTTCAGCCGCATGATGTCCTCAAACGCGGACTTGCGACGATCCGCCTCGGTCTCGCCATTAACCGGCGGCAGCGCCTCGGTGAACATCGGCACCATCACGTCGGGCCAGCCCTGACGAATCAAAGACAGCGTGCCGTCGAAGTCGAAGAGGACGTGGCTGATTTCAGGGCGGGGCGTGAAACCCGGTCGAAGGATCACCTCTCCCACAAACTCAGGGATCGTCGTCAACTGGCTGGTTCTCCTTCAAGGAAGGCGTCAGAGTCAGGGCGGGTAACAAAGCATTGGGAGTCCTCGCCGTGGCCCAGGTGGTGTCGGCGGCGATACCGCGAGCGCCGGCGTGTTTCGGACGAGCAATCATACGATCTTAACGCCGTGTTCAGCAATGGTTCAACGCCGCTCGAAGCGTCCCTTCGATGTTTAAGATGGCCGAAAGTCGAGCTGACGGAAGCCGATCCGCCCGATTGTCGGAGTCGAGGGGAAATGCGACAGTCTGGCTAAATCACTGCGGCACCTCGCTGGACACCTCCGCCGGGCCCCCCTCACCCCAACCCTGGGCTGATGAAAACCAGGCATAATTCAGACATCCTCGGGTTACGCGTACTGGCGGATCTGTTGCGCTCTCGGTCAGGAGTTACTGCGCAAACGACTTAAGGAACGCGGGAAGGCAGGAAAACAGGAATCGCCCAGAGATGAAATGGCCCGGTTCAATCCACACCAAGATCTTCGTTAACTTCGTTTGCTTCTGTTCCAAGATTCTGTCTGCACCATGCGCCGACGATTCTCCCTGCTGCAAATGCGTTTTGAACAGAAGGAAACGAAGGTAACGAAGTGCGTGCTAGCGAGACTAATGTGCCGGCGGAACAAGGCAGGGAAAATCTGAGTGTCGTTTACGATCATCGCGGGCCTCGCCCGGTGAACGCGATCATTGAGAACGGCCGCAGTGTTACCCAACTTATGGGTTTTCTGGTCTCCTGCTTCTCCTGCGGTCCTCATGTGACCGCTAATGAGAGGAAGTTCGCGCAACAAATCTGCTCGGAAGCGTTAAGTGCTGCAGGGCCGAGTTTTCATCGGGCCACCCCAACCCTCTCCCCCAAAGCGGCGAGCGCGACCGGTTTACTCCTCCGCACCGTCGAGTAAAGACGCTGGGGGCCGTTCATCTCGACCAACTCGACCCCACGTGGAGAGGTCGGCCGACGGCCGGGTGAGGGGGTCCAGGCGGTGGCGTTTAGCGAGAAGTGTCATCATTTCGGCGGGTAATCGCCTGGCGGCACACCTGTGATCGGGCCGGCCTTGGCGTCATTGAAGTCCGCCGTGACAGCCGGGTCGATATCGGAGGAGGGGTTACGGTCAACGCTTTTACCAGGTTCCAACAGGATTGTCAGATCGACGATGTTGTGATCGAGCCGACCCTCAAGTGCTAAGCGAGAGAAAGGTTCGAGACACTTGTTCTTGGTCGAGAGTCGATACTCCTGACTTGCTTTGTCGTTCTCCACGAGAGCGTACACTTGGACGGGACCCTCTGGGATCGCCTTGAATTCGAAATCGTCCGATTTCGTCGAGCTTGGCTTCAAGGACACCCACCGCGTTCGGTACGCCCAACAACATATGCACTCTCTGCCAGGGTGTTCGACCGTCGGAGCAGACCACGCGTCCGGCAAGAGTGCGACCTTCTTCGGCACGGAGATCGCCGAGATCGACCGTCGCGTTGTCTTCGGGTGAATGAAGCGAGACCGGGACGACCGCGCCGTAGTCCGTGAGGCTTCCTAACTTGCCATACACCCAAAAATCCATCTCCGATGGTACGTGGTCGATGCGAAATACTCCCCGGTCAGCGGTCCTGATCTCCAACTTCCTGGGGAAGAGAAAGTCGTTTTCCCCCGCGATTTTGAGCCCAACTGTACCTCCCACGACCGGCTTTCCGTTCCGTACGAGCCGTCCGATGATCGAGGATCCTCGGCTCATCCGCAGAGGCTGTGGTATCTCGTCCATCCAGCCCGATCGAGCCCGGCTCCGACTCCTTTTCCGGCGATTGCCCAGCCGTTGGAAACGACAATTCAAACTGCCTCGGCGCGAGGCCATCTGCGCTCGACGCTGAGAGACACCCATCTTTTCGCATCCTCCAACCTATAGACGAACTCTCCGGACTGAGTTGGTCTTTACCTTTTTCTGACCATAACGATCATAAGAAACACGTCGGCGCCCGCGACCGGCCGGCCCTCGGGATCGACCACGCGACCTTTGACGACAAGGGGCAGCTTGGGCTCAAGCCACTTGGTCGAACCGGGCTTGGGTGGGAGTGGGCGGTCTTAGCCACCGTCGGCTTCGGTGACCTCGCTATGCCAAATAGGTCCTCCAGCGTCCCTTCGATCGCGTGCATTGTTAACATGCCGCCCGAGTACGCCGTCGGCGTCATAACAATCCTCAATCTCACTGGACGAGCTCGCCGTCGCTTTCCGATTGAAAAGCACTTGATCTCTGCTTGTCCATACGGAATCGGAATCGCGAGGACTAATCTGCCAGAATTATCAATAATATATGCGAATAGCGGTGTTGCCTCATATCGATCGAACGATCGCCCCGATCCGATCTCGCCGGCCTGGGTCGGCACAGGCCCCGTTCCTTTGCCGACGGGCGCACGGTCGAGGAGGAAGTTAATCGGGATTTCACCGTCGATGGACCTGCGTAGCGGCTCAAGGGTCGTCCGGAAGTCTGCGAGCGAGGTGAGCGAAGCGTCGTGTACCGCGAGAATGGCCAGGCTTCGCTGCGTGAATCGTTTTTGGATCCTTGTCAAGTCTGGAATGGCCTTCAACATCCAGTCGAGCTTGCTCGACCAGAACAGGAGTACGATGGCTTTGCCGCGATAATCGGCGAGTTTCGCGGATCGACCTTCGATGTCGACCGCCTCGATCTCGGCAGCCGCCTTGCCCATCATCTTGACCCAAGCGAGCGTCTCAAGATGAATCTCAGGCAGTTCGAGCGGTCCGTCGCCGGGCGGTACGACGAGGTCGGTAAGACGCGAAAGGGTGTCCGACTCGAACAAGACTTTGTAACGGCCAACGGGCAACGGAACCTCGAGCGACCGCGTCGAGTTCTTGGAACCCTCTACGAACCGGCTTCCGAGCCATCCCCACTCCCAGAATACCCCAGGCTCGCCAATCGCCGGGATAAACGAGCGCTTATTGCTCCTCGGGTCGACGCTGAACACGCGCCATTGCACCGCGTCTTGTGGCCGATCCTTCGGCGTTTCGATCACTCGAGCGCGCACCAACCGCAAGGGTTTCAGAGTTATCTCCATCGGAAGATCGGGATCGTCGTATCGAAGATCTTGAACGGCCTTTCGCGAGAAATCGGAAGACGAGAAGACCAAACGCTGGCCCCATACTGTCAAAATCGATGCCTCGATCAGGAAACGGCCCTCTTGATCGGTTCGGTCCGCCAGTTGGCCGCCAGGTTCAAGGGAACTCATCCGCGGAAAACGCTTTGTTCGGATCTCGAACACAGTTTCTCCCTTCGCAAGCGCGATCTCAATCGCCGCTCCGGTCGGGTACGATTGGCAAGAAGGGGTCGTCGGCGCGTGGCAAGTCGTACCGCCGGATATCTGCCGGATCGACCGGTTGCCAATTCCCATTTCGATCACGCAGCTCGTAGTACTTGGCAAGCACTCCGGCGGGAACGATCTTTCCTTGCCCATCGCGAAAGGGCTCCTTGCATTCGCGGATACGATCTCGCGGTTCGACGATCGCCCAATCCTCGCGGCCGGGCACGACCTCTCTGCCGATCCACGCCTTGGCAACCGGACGGCCCTCCTCATCCCGAACTGTTCCCCGAATCGTCCGTGTAACGAGTTCAGGGAGGGCTGGAGCCGGTTTCTGAGGTAAATCTGGCTCCGGCCTCTTGTTTGGCGCCATGGCCTTGATCGCGTCGCGGCGGCCATCCGTTTCCGGCTCGAGTTTGACCCAGGCCGCCGCTCCCGAGACCAGGACGGCGACAAAGAGAAACACTCCCACGACCATCTTCAGCTTGGTGAGAGCCATGCTCTTCAAGACCTCATTTGCCAGAGCCGTCGCCGCGCCGGCGGAGCCTTTGGACTGCGTGAATTGCATCGCCAGGCGCACGGTCGCATCGGCCCAGGCGAGCGGCGGCGCGGTTGGTTGCGCGGCAAACTGTCCGACTCCGCCCAAAGCCGTGGAGAAGTCGACGCCTTTTTTGGTGAGCCGCGCCTTCAGTTTGGCTCGTCCTCGGGCCAGCCGGCTCTGGATCGTCCCGAGCGGACAATGGAGCTGCGCGGCCGCTTGTTCCTGGGTTAAGCCTTCGAGGTAACAAAGGACCAACGGCGCTCGAAACGACTCGGGCAAACCGTTCAGCTCGTCGTGGAGGCTGGTCAAGCAGGCGTGGTCTTGGTCCGCCACAAGTTCCACTTCAATCACGTGGCGGGCCGCCATGATCTCGCCTCCTCGGTGCTCGCGAGCGAGCCGGCGCAGTTTCCGCAAGCCGGGCCCTTGCCGCGATCCGCAGCGCGACGCCATGCAGCCAGCAACCAACCGACTCACGGCGGCCAATCGACCCGGCCTTGCGAGCCAGTACGAGAAAAGTCGCCTGAGACGCGTCCTGGGCATCGTGCTCGTGCCGCAGAACCTGGCGGCAGACCCGCAATACCATCATCCCATGCCGGTCGACGATCGCCGCGAAAGCAGCCTCGTCGCGGCGCTCCAGAAAACGCTCGAGCAACTGCCCGTCGGTGAGACCGCCAGCGGTACCCGACTGAAAAAGCGTTTCAACCTGCTTGAGGACTTTCATGCCGCACCGATGGTCATCGAATGAGTAACGGGCCGATGGATGGGCTTATCTTGTAGTCTCCGCCATTTCGGGAATCATTCCCAGCTCGACGTTTTTTTTCACAAATCAGCGAGCGTGAAGCAGCGACCACGGCGGGCGACGGGTTGGGGATGGACGCGCCCTCGATTAGACTGGTCCGTCTTCGTTGAATAATCCCTTACTCGTGTACCGAGGTTTGCGACGATGCCGAGACGAGCCCGGATCTTGTACCTGTTGGGAATCGCGATCAGTTCGATGGCGCTCACGGCGGGCGCGGCGGACAAGGATAACCCGGGCTGGCTCCTGCCGATGCCCGAGGTCGACGCCGACCCGAAAGTGCCAACGCTCAAGCAGATCAGATCGGCCACGGCTGGGGCGAGGACATCTCCAGCCACGCTGAGATCGAGCGTTACCTCCGCGCCCTCAACGAGGCCGCGCCCGATCGGACTCGGCTGGTCCGATACGGGCAGACGATCGAGAAACGTGGGCTCTACTACCTGGCGATCACCGGCCCCAAAAACCTCGCCCGCCTCGATGAGATCCGCGAGGCCAACCTACGACTCGCCGACCCTCGCAAGACCACTCCCGAGCAGGCCAAGACGATCGCCGAATCGAACCCGGCGATCGTCTGGATGGCCTACGGCGTCCATGGCGATGAGATCTCCTCGGGCGATGCCGCGCTCTTGACGGCCTATCACCTCCTCGCCGACCGCCGGGCCACCACCCGCGAGATGCTCGAAAAGGTCGTCGTGATCCTCGACCCGATGCAGAACCCCGACGGCCGCGATCGGTTCGTCAATTTCCACCGAGAGAGCCGCGGCGTCGCCCCCGATCCCGAGCCGCTCGCCGCCGAACGGGTTCAGCGGTGGGCCGCCGGCCGGTACAACCATTACCTCTTCGACATGAACCGCGATTGGTTCCTCCAGACCCAGGTCGAGACCCGGACCAAGATCGCCGCCTATCTCCAGTGGCAGCCCCACGTCACGATCGACGCCCACGAGATGGGCTCGAACAGCGAGTACTACTTCGACCCGCCCGCCGACCCGATCCTCGAGCTGATCACTCCCAAGCAGCGCGACTGGTTCGCCCGGTTCGGCACGAGGCAGGGCCGGCGGTTCGATCAGTACGGCTTCCCTTACACCAGCCGCGAGGTCTACGACGCCTTCTATCCCGGCTACGGCTCGACCTGGCCGACCTTGCACGGCTCGATCGGCATCCTCTGGGAACAGGCCGGCGCCCGCGGACTGGTCATCGACCGCGACGATCAGAAGAAGCTCTACTATCACGACGGCGTGAGGCATCATTATGTGAGCAGCATCTCGACCGTCGAGACGGCCGCGGCGATGGGCAAGGAGCTGGTCAAGGACTTCTACGAGTATCGCGCCTCGGCCATCGCGCTCGGGCGTGACGGGCCTGTCCGCGACTACTTCCTCTTGCCCGGCTCG
Organism: uncultured Planctomycetota bacterium; assembly: GCA_963720335.1. GTDB lineage: Bacteria > Planctomycetota > Planctomycetia > Isosphaerales > Isosphaeraceae > CAVRFS01. The sequence goes on from CAVRFS010000091.1 coordinate 23,250, forward strand.
ACCCCCGCTCGCGCGGCCAGGCTCGCCGCAACTGCTCGTGAACAACGGGATCGAGGTTCGTCGCGTGACCAGCCCCGGCACCGTCAAGGCGAAAGGCGGACATCGAGGGACACGGCCAAGGACTGGGTGGTCCCGGCGGGGAGTTATCACGTCACCGTCGCGCAGCCGGCCGGCCGGCTCGCCCGCTCGCTGCTCGACCCGCGGTTCGACATGGGCGAGGCTTTCCGCAAGCGGCAGCTCGACCGCAAGGTCCGCCGGCTCGACGATGAGATTTACGACCTCACGGCGTGGTCGTTGCCGCTGGCCTTCGGCGTCGACCTCGCTCACTGTCGAGGGCCCGTCGAAGATCGCCAGCGAACCGGTCGGGACGCCCGAAGGCGACCGGAATCGTCGATCGGGCCGGCGCAGGCGCGGGTCGGTTACCTGATCCGCGCCGAGGACGACGCGGCGATGATCGCTCTCGGCGACCTGCTCCGCCACGATTATCGGGTCCACGTCTTCGACCAGCCAACCACGCTCGGCGGCGAAAAGTTCGCCAAGGGGACGCTTCTGCTCAGGACCAGCGAAAACGCCGACACGCTCCACGAGGTCATCCGTCGCGTCGCGCTGGAGCACGGCCTGTCGGTCCTCGCGACCGACACCGGGCTTGTCGACGAGGGGGCGGGCCTGGGCGGCTTCCACGTGAGCTGGGTCAAGCCTCCCGAGGTCGCGATGCTGGTCGACCGACCGGCATCTCCGTCCGCCGGCCACACTTGGTACCTCTTCGACCAGGTCTGGCACTACCCGCGTGACCCGCGTCCCCGGCTCCGCGCTCTCCGAATCTCGATCTCTCGAAGTACAACGTGCTGATCCTCCCCGACGGCCGCTATCCCGGCCCGCTCGGCGAGCCCTTCGTCGCGACGGCTCAAGGACTGGGTCCGCGGCGGCGGGACGCTCATCCTCGTCAAAGGGGCCGCCTCGTGGGCCACCGAGAAATCGGTCGGCCTGCTGGCGAGCAAGCCAGTGAAAAAGGTCGTCAAGAGCGAGCCGGCCACGAAGCCCGAGCCCGACAAGAAAGCGGCCGAAAGGGAGACAAGCCAGCCGTCTCGACGGAGCCGAAGACCGACGCGCGAAAAGCCCGAGGAGTCGCCCGACCCCGTCCCCGGGGCGTTCCTCCGCGCCTCGGTGTACGACGACCACTTCGTCACTTTCGGCTCGCCGGCCGAGGTCTTCCTCTGATCAACACCGACCTGATTCTCGCTCCGCTCAAGCCGACCGATGGTCGCAACCTCGTCAACTTCGCCTCACGCGACCTGCTCGTCAGCGGGTTCTGCTGGCCCCAGACCCTCGAGCTGATGGCCGGCAAGCCTCTGGTCCTTTACCAGAGTCTGGGCAAAGGACACGTCGTCGCCTTTGCCGACGACCCCAACTACCGCGCGATGACGCCGACTTCCCAGCGGTTCTTCCTCAACGCGGTCTTCTTCGGGCCCGGCCATTGAAAAGGGCCTCGTTCTGCGTCGAGCTCAACGCCCTGCGGGGGCTGTGGTCGTCTTTCGGCTGGCGGCTTCCTCGGTCATGGCGCGGAACTGCTTCCACGAAATGACCTCGATTCCCAACCGTTTGATCTCGGCGGCGATCGAGGGGTCGGTGAAGATGCGGCGGTCACCATCGCGGTTTGAGGCGCTGCCGGTGACTGCGCGAAGCTCGTCGTCGAGCACACCGCAATGGATGATGAGTTGGCTGACGCCTGCGCGGCAGAGTCCGTAGCGTTTTCAGATAGTTCTCGACCCGCTGATCGTGGGTGTCGCCACCGTAGAATTGGGCGAGGTTGTCGAGCACGGGAAACCGCCGCGCGTCGAGGGACGCCAGCAATTCCTTCCCGCGCTCTTTAAGCGCGGGGTACATCGCGACGACGGGGCCGTCAATCTTGCGCAGGAAGAGCATGGGCAGGTCGTATTTCAGGCCGAGCTTGACGTACACCTCGATCAGGTCGGGCCGGCTCACCACTGCCCCCATGTGCGTGTCGATATGGCTGAGCGGTATGCCGAGCGCCTTCGCCCGCTCGATTTGGGCCGTCAGCTCGATCTCGACCTCCTCGGCCTTGGCGTTCTTCGCCACGCTGGCCACGTCGCGGTAAAGGTAGCCGTCTTTATCCACCAGGCTGGGGACAACGCTCCTGCCGGCGACCGGTCCCCAACGGTAGACCGACCACTCTGAGTTTAGAGTCAGATGGACGCCGTAGTCCTTCTCGGGATGTGCCTGGCGTATTCAGCGAACTCTTTGACCCAAGGGCAGGGGATCATGATGCTGCACGAAGAGACGACCCCTTTCTCCATCGCCTCGACCGTTGCTCGGTTCACGGAATGACACATGCCGGCGTCGTCCGCGTGGATGATCAGGTACTTCTTCGGTTCGGACAAGCCAGACCCGCCATCCGCGGCCATAGGTCCATTGAGCGAGAGCAGCATCAGGCCAAGCGCGAATGAGGTTCTGATTCGGGCGGGTTGCATGGAGTTCATTCTCGAGGAGGAAGGGTTTGTTGATACGTGAGTGTCGATCGCGGAGTCTTTCCAAGATGTCGCGAGAATCCAGCGAATGCAAGCGCGTTCCTCGAATTGTCCCGGTAGAGAAGAGAATCGCAACTTCTGAAAATAGTGGCCATGCTCGAGACAGCCTGTTGCCGCATGATCGCACGAGCGGCGACGTCCGTGCGATGACCAGCCGATCGGAGTCTTGAGGCTGGCGACGGCGGATGGAGTGACCGGGACCCTCTTGGGATCAGCGCCTGGCGACGCCCGGGGTCCGGTCGCGGAAGGCGTCTTCGCGAAAGCGATTGTCCGACGGTTCGGGTGCAGTCGATCGGTTCCAACTGGTCGGCCGGACGGGTTTCGTGTCGGACGAGACGGAGCAGGCCGCGCTCCTCGCCTGCAGCCTGGCGCGATAGATGCCCTGTCGAGGTGTACGACGTTGGTGAAATCGTGCATCGATCTGTTCTGTCCAGACGATTATTGTTGATTATTGGCAACATTTGCTTGTATCCAGTCTTCGCGCGTGTTAGAGGTGATGCCGCGTCATCGAGATTCACGACTGACGGAGATTCACGACTGACGAAGAGTTTCCAATCTCAGTAATTCAGTTCAAGTCAGTCGTGTACGGACGGCGCAGGGTCTACGGATGATTGTTCGTTGTCCGCAACCGAGTTGTGTTGTGACGGTTGTTCGGTGCGCATTCAGCACACCCTTTGTTCTTGGAGGTTCACCGCGATGAAACATGCGTCTCGTATCCTCGTAGCAATTGTCTTGTCATGCGGCGCTGCCCGGCAGTGTGCTGCCGACGTCGTTCTCTTCAACGACTACGCACCCGCATTTACCTACGTGACAGGTACCGGCTGGACCGCCTCCGGAGCCACTTCAGGCCCAGGATCGATCGAGGCGGCTGGTGAATTTAGTCCCGCAACGACGGGCGCCGTCAGCTCGGTCGCGTTCGGTGTAGGCTTGGCCACAGGGACAAATTCCGTGACCATGGAAATCGCCGCGGATAACGGCGGTACTCCGGCGCGGTCCTGGAGAGTTACAGTTTTGTCAACCAGATGGGTACCTTCGGCTTTCAGAATCCTCCCTTGACGGCAACGTCAACACTCCATCCCGTTCTGACCGCGGGGACGAATTATTGGGTGCTGGCCCTCCCGGGAGCTCCCGATACCTGGGCCGCATGGAACTATAACGATCAGAGTGTAACGGGGCATCAGATGTACAGCCAAGACGGTGGGACGACCTGGACTGATCTCGGGACACAAACGCTCGGGGCGTTCGAGATCCTCGGCACTCCGAGCGCCGTTCCCGAACCTTCTTCCGTAACGCTTTTGGGGCTCGGCATCGCGGGCGTCGTCGGTTGGACCAGACGGCGGCGTCAGTCAGCGTCCTCCGATCAGTGAAAGAAACACTGCCGTAAGCAGTCTGACGATTTTCCGTTGCTGCTAATTCAATGGTAATTGCCTTCGGCCAGCGCGATGAGAACGACTTCTCGCAACACGCCTTACGCGTCGAAATTGGTGGCAGCTACCGGCTATGCCACAAATAGCGTCGAAGGGAGAGTCGAGCGCCGCTGATACTAACCCGACGCGGCAGCGACAAGCCCATCGGGGTTCAAACTCGCTAACGCATCGGGTTGGTATGGCGGTATCCAGAGGACCAAGATCATAACGTCCTTGGTAGAAAACCCCGGGGCCACCTCGTCCGCAGATCAATGTCTCGCCTTCAATGCGCAAGAAGGTCTTGCCCAGGGGGCATGCCAACCGCGCCAACTGTTCTTGTTTGACCATCGACCGAGTTCCTCGGTCCAGAAACGCCCTCGTCCATTGATTCACACGATCGCACGGGATCATGATTCTGCATGATGAGACGACGCCCCTCTCCATCGCCTCAACCGTCGCCCGGTTCACGGTATGCCGCATGCCGGCGCGCCTGATGGATGATCAAGTACTTCTTGCCATCAGGCAGCCAACGCCGGGTTCCGCGGCGCCCGGTCCGCTCGTCGCGAGCAGGATCAGACCGAGAGCGAACAGGTTTATCAAGCGGACTGGGGGCATGAGAAGTTGATCCCCGCGGAGGGCGTTAACGGTTTGGTTGACACTCGATCACCAAGCCTCTCCAAGCCGAGGCTCGGCGGACCCGTTCATAACGATGGGTCAAGATCGGGATTTCCAGACGTTTGGGTTCCTTTTGTTATGAAAGACCGCGAGGACAACAATGCGATCAGGCCTCAGGCGATAATACACCGAATACGGGAACTTACGGACCAGAGCCTTGCGAACCTCCTGGTGCACTTTGGCGTAGAGTTCGGGCGTTGCTGAGATTCGTTCAAGGACCGCTCGAACGCACTCCGCGAACTCATACCCTAGCCCGGCCTCTTGTTGCTCATACCAGTCGATGGCCGCATCGAACTCATCACGCGCTTTTCGTCGCAGAACGACGGGCAAACTCATCGTTGAATCCGAGCGAGAGCCTGGGCTCTGACTTCCTCCCAAGGCACGACATCGTCCGGCGCGGAGTTATCCTCTTCGAGCCGAAGTTCGAGCTCCGCTTTCATCTCGTCGCTGAGGTCTGGCTCGTGACCCTGATCGACGAGCCGATCCCACAGCTCGTTCATGAGTCGGATGCGATCCCCAGCCGGCCAGTCAGCCACCTCAGTAAGGACCGTATTAAAATCCATGGACGAACCCCCGAGGAATCGAGCGCGCGGCACGGTACGGTGTGAACGAAAGCGCGTGCCTCTCGAAACCATAATAGCCGGAGAGTGCGCGAAGACAAAGACCAACCAAAACCGATGCCTCACCAATCGTTCTCGCGTGCTCGGCGAACTCCTTTACCGTGTTCCGGGAGACCTGTCGCAAGCTCGTCGCCAAGGCAGAGTCACGGATTATACCAGCGCCGAGCGTCACACGTATCGAGATCAGGCGTTAGAATTCAGCATGTCGCGGCAGCTTCTTCGGTCTCACGAAATGCCCAACCAGGCTCCGGGCATCGATTCTTTAGTCAACCGCGGAGCGTCAGCGTGTGAACTGAGGTGAGGTCGATAAAGCGACGGGAGGTGCGCATGCTCAGTTACCCAATCCTGTTTGCGTGGTCCTGGGCCGGTCATGGCCAGATGACGGTTGGCGCGATTGTCATCGCCATCGCGCGGTTGATACCGCTCGGCAAGGCCGCAGTGATGCAGCGGCTAAACGAATTCGGCGCCCTGCGAGTCGGTGCTGACAAAGGCACGTTTGGGTCAACACCCTCCAAGCAGGCAGGCGAACGGATTGAGGCGGTCGTCAGGGGCGTTGAGCGCCATTCCCTATCGACCGTCCAGCAGAACTTGATCCACTCGTTCGAGGATCTCCCATCGATCGTTCAGGAACAAGATCTTCACCTCGGTAACGCCCCGGTCATCGGCGAATACGTCGGATACATCCCCATCATCGGAGTGGGCCAGCAAAACGCTCAGGTTCGCCACTTCATGCGAAGTCACGAGAGCATTTCGGCTCGCGACGCGTTCCTGGCTTCTCGCGCGTACATCTGGAACAACCTGTGCGATGCGTGGTTCTACATGAGAAGGCGTGTCTACGACAAATCCCACTGGTGCGACTTCTTCTACAACTCGGCCGTCTCGGACTTCTACAAGGGCGTCGATTTCCTGGGGGTGGCGTCCACGCGATTGAGGATTCGTATGCCCCCGGGTCGTCAAGAGGAACTTGGCATCGGGAGCGATCGAGGACATCCACTACTGGGATAAAGAAAACAAGAAGGCCGACACGACGCGTCACTGGCCCGGCCACGAAGCCCTCGACGACCCAAACACGCCCGAGTCTCGATTTTTCTACGAGTTCGGCAAGGAGGGGTCCGGATCGCTGATGCTCACCGTCCTGGCGAACCTCGACCAAGAGTACGCTGTGTACAAGACAAACCGTACGCCCGTATTTAACAAGCACTTCTCGGCCACGTTCGTGTAATAGTGTGAAAAGGTGGAGCGGAACAGCTCAACTCGCCGGGTCGAGTCGAGTCGCGGTCAAGCGATGGGAGCGACTAAGCTCATGAAAGAGCCAAAGCGGCTCAGGGTTGCTGTGGGAGAGCGTCCGATCAATCTCACCCAGGTGCTCAAACTGGCTGGCTGCGTGGAAAGCGGCGGTGCCGGCAAGGCGCTGATCGCCGCCGGTCAAGTCTATGTAAACGGCCAGATCGAGCTGCGGAAGCGCTGTCAAATGAAGGTCGGCGACACTGTCAACATCGTCGGCGGACCGACGATCGTGGTGACTTGATCGACCGGCGCGGTCAATCCAGCAATCAATCGAGCTTGGCCTCACCGGCTCTTACACACTCCAAGTCGGCCAGAGAATCGGCGCCGGGGGGCAACTCGGCCTCCTCGATCAGCATATTGGGTATATCGTCCTTGATGGAAAATCGAGGGCCGCATCGCGTGCAGATCAGGATTTCGCCTTCACGGCGCAAGGGTGCCTTGCCCAGGGGGCACACCAGGAGTGCCAACAACTCTTCTTTAACCATCGACCGAGCTCCTCGTCAGGATCGTGATTTCAGCGGCAATGTCTGGCCGTATTATGGTATCGGACCGCGTCTGATTGTAGTCCGCTCTGGAACGCATGGCATCGCCGGTTTCCGGAAAGCGCGGCCGACGGGCGGTCTCCTCTTCCTCTTTGTTGTCGATTGAAGCGATAATAGCAAGGACGGCTCCCAATTGGGTGGCACGCGTTTGATTCGAGGTTGTTTCAGGCGCCAAACCGGTGATCTTCGATCGCCATGCGGATGAGCAGGGATGACTCAGACTTACGTTGTTCGCTATGGTCGGATGCGTTTTCTGGGCGAGTGCACGGGCCTGGCTGATCTCGATCATTCGCGCGGTCAGCAGGTCGTCATTCGTAGCGATCGAGGTACGGAGTTGGGGGAAGTGCTCTGTGTGGCCTCGGATCGCACGGCGAAGTTCTTGCCCAACCCGGTTCAGGGGGAAATCCTCCGTCTGGCGACTGCCGAGGATCGGGAACAAGAAGTGCGCATGTCCGAAGATCGAAAGAAATTCTTCAACACTTGCCAGGAGTTGATCGCCAAGCGCCGGCTTCAGATGGACCTGGTCGACCTGGAAATCATTCAGGGCCGCGAGCGGGTCGTTTTCTACTATCTCGCCGAGAAGCGCGTCGATTTCCGTGAGCTGGTCAAGGACCTGGCCCGGGTCTTGCGAACGCGCGATCGAGATGCGCCAGATTGGAGTGCGCGACGAGGCCAAACTCCTGGCCGACTACGGCGACTGCGGCAAGCCGGTCTGCTGCAACACGCACCTGGCACGGATGCCGCCGGTGTCGATGAAAATGGCCAAGATCCAGAAAACAACGCTCGACCCCGCGAAGATTTCGGGCCGTTGCGGTCGCCTCAAGTGCTGCCTTCGTTACGAGTATGACACGTATCGCGAGATGGAGCGGCGTGTTGCCGGCGGTCGGCTCGAAGGTCGTCACCTCCAAGGGCCGCGGCCGGGTGATCGCCCAGGAGATTCTGGCCCAGAAGCTGGTCATTGAGCTCGACGATCAACGGCGGATCATTGTCGGGCCGTCCGACATCCAGAACATCGAGGCTGCCAAGCGCCCGGCGGCCCGTGACCTTGAGCTCGACCTCGACGCGGACGATCCAGCCGACCGGTTTGCCGATGACGACCAGGACGACTAACCCGATGCCGACGAAGACGACGCCGGCGTTGCGCCACGCTCGATAGAACCCATTCGCTTAGGATGACCCGATCCATGAGCTTTCGCGACGAGTTGGCCCGGATCATTGCAAACGATCCTCGATACACGATCGACGCTTACGTTTTCATTCTCGAGTCGCTCGGTTATGCACGGCAACAGAAGCTGAAAGCGAAAGGTCGCGATCGAGACAAGACTCTTTCAACCCCGAGGGTTCGACGGACGCGCTCGTCGCCAACCTCCAAAAAGGCTGGCGATTCGGGTCATGTTTCCGGACGCGAGCTTTGCGAGTCCGTTCGAAGATTAGGCCTGCGCCAGTTTGGATTACTCGCGGCGACGGTATTCAGCCACTGGGGGGTCCGGTCCACGTCCGACATCGGCGACATCGTCTATCACCTGATCGACGCCGGCGACCTGGAGAAAACTCCGAGCGACTCACGATCCGATTTTGACAATGTCTTTGATTTCGAGACGTCGCTACGACCCAAGCCGTTGCTGGCAAACGACGCTACGACCCACACGCCAGGCGCCTTTGATCTCGAGCCGATCGATCCTTCAGCGAAAGGAGAACAGCCGTGAACGTCAAATCCGCTCGGAAAGTATTCATCGCGGCCTTAGCGCTGTACCTGTTGTGGGTCGCTGCGTTGGCAACCCTGGCCGTCTACTCGGGATCTCGCCCGGCGGCCGGTAAAATCGGGACGGCGACAAACCAGACGCCGACGTCTCCAGACGCCGAGCCGCCGACCGACTGACCAAACCAACACCGTCCTTGAAGCCGTTCTTGATTCCGATGGAAACTCTTCTCATGACTGCCAAGGACTCCGGACCCAGCGACCCGAACGGGACTCCGGCCACCAACTTGGAAGGAACCCAGGAGACCACCCCGGCGACTCCGAGCCCGTCCTTTCCGACTCGGAGTCGTGGTCCGTCCGAGCTGGAAGGAAAGCGAGTCTTGCTGGTCGAAGACAACGACGACGCCCGCAACGCATTCTCCTCCAGGCTGGTCAAGATCGGGCTCAAGGTTGGCACGGCCCAGAACGGACAGGAAGGTTGCGAGCTGGCCTTGGCCGCTGTCGAAGAGGGTCAGCCATTTGACTGGATCCTCATGGATATGCAGATGCCGGTCGTTGATGGCTTCGAGGCCACGCGCAGGCTCCGGGGCCAGGGTTACGACCGGCCGATCATCGCCATGACCGCATACGCCATGGATCAAGATCGCCGCGAGTGCCTCCAGCTCGGCTGCGACGACCATATCATCAAGCCGATCGATTGGAACGAGCTGACCGCCATGCTGGCGGCGCATCTCCGATGAATCAGGGTGTTGCGATCGGGATCGGGACACCGCCGCGACTTGGACTTGGCCAGGATCCTCATGCCCTCGACTTCCTTGTTCTGCATGCAAGCCGTCCAATAGGCATTGAGGGACTGGCCCGGGTCGTACGGTCGAAGCTCCGACCGGAGTTCGTCCTTGAGCCGCTCCGCGTTGTCCGTAAGGTACAACTTCGTCATGGCGGCGGCGAGGTCGGGGTACTTGTCGCGGAGCAGGATCCAGGAATTAGGGCCGATGGTGTACGACGGACTCGCGACGTACGAGTCGCGGAGAAGGTCGATCGCACGGCTCACATCGGCGTCCTTGAGAGCCAACTCCTTGAGCGGACCGGCCGTGGAGAGGACCGAGCCGATCAGTTCCTCGCTCGACACCGAGCGGACAGACCGGTCGCGCAGTGCGGCGAAACCGGGGTCGGTCCGGGCCAGCCGGTCGATGGCGCGAAACAGCAACGCGTCGACCAGGTACCACCGGCTCGCCAGCGACGGGGCGCTGGCGAAGGCTTCTTCCGCCAGAGCGACCGTGGCGTCGCGGTCGACCGCGATCGCAAATGTGGGCGCTTGCATCCGGCTGCGTACGACGTGTGAGACGAGGGCGGCGAATGTCGGTCCCCCCTTGGCACGGGCCACCGGCAGAATTGGCTCGAGCTTTGCGAGTGATGCCTTCACGTATCCCTGCATCTCCTTGTCTTTCTTGCCGGCGTAGGCCTCGCGAGCCCTCTTGGTATCGTCATCCAGATCGAGCGTGATCCCTTGCAGCCTGCTCCGGATTCGGCGCAGTCCCTCGAGGTCCTCGCGAGAGACGAGCAACCCGATTCCGGCCTCGTAGGAGCTGGAGTTACGCGGGGCCAACAGGATGACCTTCTCCATCAAAGAGAGGGCCCGGTTCACAACGGAATGGGCGCGGAGCCGCGCCGACATGCCGTCGCGTTGGGACTCGTCCTTGACGAGGAAGTTAAGAAGATCGACTCCCGCGGAGCCTTTGATCATTTTCAGGTCGATCTGATTGGCGATGACGTCGCGCAGGCCGGCCTCGAGAAGCGTCGCAGAGGCGTTTGTTAGCGTTAGGCTGTTGCCCGGTTCGAGGGCCGCGGCCCGCGCGATCAGCGTGCCCGCCCGTTCATAGGCTGCGCTGTCACCGGTCAGTGTGGCGAGCGTCATCAAGGCGCTTGACGAATTGTTCAGCGTCGCCGGCGACTCGGGCATCTGGTCGTAGATGACGATCTCCTGTCTCAAATTGGAGATTGCGGTCGGCTCGTCCCCCTTGTTGAGCGCTTGAATGGCTAGGCTACTGCAAAGGAGTGCCTTGACGTGGGGTTCATTCGAGTTCGCGCGACGAAGCCAGAGGATGTTCTCCTCGATATCCTCACCCAAAAGCCCCCTGATCACGGCGCAACTGTCCTTAATCCGGGAATCCGAGGCTTTGTTGTATCCTTCCTCGGCCAAAGTCCGCGCCTCCGAGTGGCTGCCGATATTGCGGAGTAAATCGGCGACCCTGAGCAACAAGGCCGGATCGCGGTTGCGGCTCTTGAGCACCTCGTCAAAGAGCTTGCGGCCCTCGGCGTGCTTCCCCTGCCAGTAATAGACCTGTGCGAGGCTGAGCTGGTATTCCGCCTGATCGCCGGCCATCCGGCTGACCGCGAGAAAGGTTGCCTCGGCCTCGTTGAGCAACAGTTTCCGCGACTGGGGATCGGCCTGTGCCTGGGCGTGCTGCAGCAAGATCATGCCCAGCTCCATCGCGGCGGCGACGACGCTCGTCTGGCCGATCAATTCCTCCTGGGCCCGGGAGATCGCGACGTCACCCTTCACTTTTCTCAGAAAATACTCGTTCAGGATGTTCTCTTGATCCTTCCGGCTGGCGTTGCGGTAAAGATCATAGGAGAAGTCGGAGACGCGCCCGTTCTCCAGTTCGCCGAAAATTCGCTTTTCGGCGGCCGCGTAAAGCGACTTGAGGTGTGTCTCGGCGAGGCGGAGCCGCTCGAGTCGGTTCTTGGTGTACGCGCGGAGCAACGGGATCGCCTGGTCGAGCCGGTTGGCGCGTGCGTCCACCAGTCCGAGAATCCGCGCCCCTTCGCCCTCGCCGAGCCGGGAGGCGCAGCGGCGCCAGGGTTTTCTCGCAGCGCTCCAGCTCTCCCTTTGACTCGTATTGGAGCGCCAACCGCGAGGCCCAGTCGACGTTCGACGGGTCCGCGGCGACAACCTTTTCCAGCAGCACCTGGCGAAACTCGGCCGCTGCCTGATCCCGCGGGGCCAGAGGTGCGACCGCGTCGAGAATCACCCAGGCGCCCGCCGGGTCCCGCGGGGAGGTATCCTTCGCCAGCTTCAACCCGCTATCATGCAGGAGTTGCGACGATCCTCGCCAGCGACCGGCCTTCTGGAGCTCCATCGCTGCGCGGAAGGCGACGCCGAGCCCCTCAGGGTCGGACTTCGAAGCTCCATTGTCGAGTAGCCTCGCCAGTTCTTGCGCGGCCGGCCGGTCGAGTGCCGTCGGCCCCATGGCAACATCCGCCAGGAGCTTGGCCGCCTCGCCAATGTGCCCCGCGGCCGCGAGGCGGTTGGCCTCCGCCATCTTCTGCGACGCGAGGTAGCCCGGCGAGTTGAAGTACGCGTTCACTCCGAGGTAACCGCACCCGACCAGGATCGAAACGGAGAGGAACGCGCCGAGCAGACGTGCCGAGTCCGACACAGGCACTCGCCCAAGGTAGTGCCAACCATCGTCCGTCGGTACCACTCGGTACGCTCGCAAGGCGAAGATCGGGATATACATCACGCAGAAGCAAAGCGTCCGGACGAAACTTTCCGTCTCGAGGTCGAAGTCTCGCTCCCCGTAAAGGTACAGTCCAAATCCGAAGAAGTGGAAAAGCGCCGGGACCGAGTTTATCGGCCGCAGATCCGAGAATTTGGCGGATGGATCGACCTGGACCATCGAATAGCCTCCATCATCCGGGAGGGAATTCCGAAAATCGGACAGCCCTCACCGGTCTTTTTTGAAGGAGCGAACGACCGGTGTCGTCAGCAAAATGGGCGCGAGCATACTTACCAACCGACGCAACTCCTGCGACACCGATCAAGGCGCCAACATCATACTAGCGACGGGTTGGGATCGCTACCACCGATTGCCGGGGCATCGCGCGTCCCTCTTCATCACGATTGTACGCAAGACCGTCGTCTTTCTTACATCTGACCTGGCGAGTTACTGAAGGAATTGGTCCGACAGCCGGCTCAGTCCGCATTCCGCCGGCAGGTTCGTCCGATCTTCCCCAGTTCGACATCCTTGACGGGCCGACTTCCGGTTGTGAAAATGCGCGAGTTTCCGCCATTCCAGGGACGAAATCGCGGAAAAGTTCGAGACTGTAGCATCGATACCGGGTCGGACCTGCCGCCACAGGAGATGCGGAAGCTGAACGTCACCCTTACGTACATCGTGGTCGCCGTCTCCTGGGTGATCGCTGTATCCCCGGTGCTGACAGTGGCCTTCGCCGACGAAATTCCGCGGACGAAGTACTCCCCGTTGGAGAGGATGACACCGGGCCGGCTCAAGGCGGCTCACGAGGACGTTGGGCGGATTCAAGCTTCGCGCCGAGAGGGTTCCTCCCTCGCCCGGCCTGAACGACTATCGCGTGATCCTGCACGCGCACGCCGAGGACTCGGCTCATACCGGAGGGACACGGCCCGAGATGCTGGCCGACGCCAAAAAGGTCGGCGTGAACGCGATTTTGTTGAGTAACCACTTCCGGCCTCCCGCCGACTTTATCAACGATAGTTGGCGCGGTCTGTACGAGGGTGTGTTATTCATCCCCGGCTCCGAGGATCGCGGTTTTCTGCTACTTCCTACCCACTCGATCGCCGCGAGGATGAAAGATCCGACACCGGCGTTCATCGAGACGGTCAAGGCCGACGGAGGTTTGATCTTCCTGTCACATATCGAGGAACGGCCCGACCACTCAATGGCCGGCTTGAACGGGATGGAGATCTACAACCGCCACGCCGACGCCAAGAAAGACTCTGCCGGCTTGCTGGCAATCGTGCTCAAGCTCACCAATCCGACGACTCTGAAGGAACTTGAGGAAAACCTGCGGCTCTACCCCGACGAGTTGCTAGCTTCGCAGGTGGAATATCCGGCTGACTACCTTACGAAGTGGGACGAAGAAACCAAGACTCGGCGACTCACGGGAGTTGCCGCCAACGACTGCCATCACAATCAGGTCTTGCTGATGAAAATGGTCGACGCCGAGACGGTCCTGATTGGTACCAACGTCGACCGCGATGACCAGATGCGAAAGTTCACCGCAATCCTCCGGCCCGGCATCCGCGCCTTGACGCAAGGGCGTCGACCAGGCGATGTCCTGGCACGGCTCGACTTCGACCCCTATTACCGATCGTTCCAGAACGTGAGCACGCATGTTTTCGCCGACGAACTGACCGAGGATGCGATTCGCTCGGCTCTTCGCGAAGGGCGTGCGTACGTGAGCCACGACTGGATGTGCGCGCCGTCAGGCTTCTTTTTCGAGCTGATCGGCCTGGGTCCCGCCGGGAACCAACAAAAACACGGGGCCCGGGTCATCATGGGCGACGAGGTGACCTTCGCTCCCGGCCAGAGGCTGGTCGCCCGGTTCCCGGTGACGTGCCACATCCGGTTAATGAGTGGCGGGAAAGTGCTCGCCGAGAAGACCGGTGATCACTTCGAACACGCTGTCGCCGCGCCCGGCGTGTATCGCGTTGAGGGCTGGCTCGACGTCGCGGGCGAACGGCGACCCTGGATCTATTCGAACCCGATCTATGTGCGATGATCATGAATCGGACTCGGGTCAGATCGGCTCGTAACGGTACACGAACGTGACCATATCATCCCTGGAGCTTACGGGTTCCTGGCGGTGAAAACCTCGATCTTGAAAGAAGTCGGACCAGAGGTTGCTCTGCCAGCGCTGCTGGATCTTGATTCGATCGTCGCTTGGGTATCGAGCGCGGAGCGTGTAGCCCTGAGAGTTGGCCTTGAGGGCCTCCTTGAGCGAATCGAGCTCCTTGGCGATCCGCTCGCCGAGGCCTAGCGTCCGGTAGGCGCCCCGGATCCAGACGACCAAATCGATCACTCCATCGGACGCCTGCCAGACGATGATTACGCCGTAATGCGATGGTTCCGCCTTCGCGTTGTTCAGATTGTCAGCATGACTGCCCGGAACGATCAAACCGGCACCCGATCTACGTGTAAGTCCAGGCGGAGGGAAGGCACGGGCGTGCTCGAACATCTTCATCAGAGTCAGAGGTTCGTCGGCGATTTCACGCGAGACGACGTCGGGCCACTCCAGTGAAAACTCCTTGTCGAGCGCCTCGATGGCAGGGCGGAAGTCTCGGAGGAGGTGACCAGGTCGGGCGCGCGTCGCCCTTGTCGAGCCAGATCACCTCTGGGTCGTGAACCGTGAGATTGAGCTCGGCCTCGCAGAATCGAACAAACCCCTCGCTGAATTCGCCGCGGACCGTTGGCCAGTAGCGTTGGAGGGTTCCGGAACTGGTCCAACGACGGAAGACGTTCATCCAACCGCGATTGAGCGGGTGATCGGAATAGGTTTCGAGATCGAGTGCGAGCCAGGCATTTTCCATCACCTGGAGCATCTGAACAACGGCGTGGACCTCGGCGTTCTCGTTACCCGGTTGGTGGCTACGTTCGCCTTGGTCGGCGGTGATGTTGTTCGGGCGGCCGAGCATATTCTCGAGTTCTGGATAGAGCTCACGGCCGATGCGGTCGAGCTTGCGATCGTCGCGGAAATCCTTGTGGACATCGACGAACCCCTTCACCGATTCGATGAAGTTCTTGTCGAGGTCCGGCGGGGGCGGACACCATCGTCGTCGCAGCCTGGAGAAGAATGAAGCGGGGCGCGGCATGGGCCCGGCGTCGCGTTGAACATCTCTGAAGACGTGCACAGCGATGTGCTCGCCGAGGGCGCGATAACTCTCGAATTGCGATTCACTGAAAAACTGGTCAGCCGTCGACTCGTGGGGGAACGTCGGGTGACCGACGACGTAGTTGCGGACATCGGACGGCTCATCGCCGGTAAGAGACGGCTTGACGTAAAAGAGTGTCCCCGGGTTGGCCTCTGAGTCGACATCCTCGTAGTGAATGCGGCCTACCGCGCAGTGCCACCTGGCATGAGAAGCGCCTTCCTTTTTCGACAGTGGGCTGATGTCGATCTCGATGCGAACGCCGAAGTCCTCACGGCACTTGCGCACCAAACTCCCGAGATCCCAGAATGATAGCTTGGGATCGGCGCCGGCGTCGCACAGCACAATGTGGCGGCAGCGGCGGCGAATCAGCTCATAAACGCCCAGATTCTCGAAGTGGCCTCCATCGGATAAATAGACATATTTGCCTTTCGATGTTGTGCGACCGAACAGCTCGTCAAACAGATAGTGGGCGAAACCGGGTCCCGACCGCCGCCAAGACTCGCGCGCGGGGTTGCCGAACCAGAGACCAAGCCGAGCGTTGAGCACGGTCATGAGGATGGCAACCAGCGGCGACGAGTGGTAGCCGGCGTTGGGGCTGGCAGCCGCCCCAGAGACGCTGACCGCCGTCCCCAGTCGAACGCTGTCGCCGTAGCCGGGCAACACGGCTTCTTTATCCGTGACGGACAGCTCTTCGGTCTCCATCTCATTCTCAACGAGTTCGCGCTTCTTGATCGACGTCGGCCGGTAGCCGGTCGTCTTGCTCCCGCAGTATAGCGGGCTGAACACGAACGACTCGGCCATTCGTTCCTGCCAGGCGAGCTCGCTGCCGGCGACGAGGTTCATCGCCGCATTGACCAGGTGGTAGGGTCCGCGATAGTCGACGATCAAGTCGTCTTCGCCCCAGATTTCGGACGACGGCCAGGTCGCACATCGGGAAGTCGTCCGTCGGGTCGAACCCGGTGATCGGGTTGGGGCGGCGGACAGGAACCGGACTGTTGGTCGGCGCGAAGTTGGGTCGTCCCTCCGCCGATGCCTCTCGCGGTCTCGAGGCACCGAGATAGCACCGCACCAGCCGGTTGGCGTAAAACGCGTTGAGTCCAAACAAGTTGATATTGATGTAAACACAGGAAATTATCGCAATCAAGCCCGATACCAGCAAAATGGCCCAAGTCCCGGCAGCGACGCGCATTGGGCCCACGATTGATGTGATTCCACCGATGACCTCATATTTCTCCTTCTCAGTCAGCTTATGGGGCGACCGCAGACTATCGAGTCGCTTCCGGAAATCCCCGATCCGCCGGGTAAGTTCCGTCAGCACGGGATCATTCAAACGCCGGGCTAGTCCCTTGAGCTTGCTCTCATCGGTGTCGACGACCTGATAGCCAGAAGCGTCGAAGATGCGGAAATGGAGAATCTGATCCACGTCAGCCACGCTGATGAGACTCTTGCCCTCTGCCGGGATGCCACTCACATTTTTCATCGGGGGCAACAATTGTAGGTCACTCCAGGCCAGGTCATTGCCCACCAGATTATCGAGGTACCTACGTCCTGCTGTCGAAACTTTGGGATCGAGAGGGATCGCGACCCCTTGCAACGCAGTTGCCAGCATCGCGACCGATACGACCAGGCCGATGACAAACACCGCTGGCGCGACCATCGCGACGTATTCGAGTGGACTCAGTCTAGTCTTGATGCCGTCTGTCTGTTCGCTGCGACCCGCCAGTGCGCCGGAGATCGATGTAACCACCCAGGCGGCACCTGCCGTGGAAGCCGCGATCGTACCGACTAACCAGATCAGAAGCGGGCCGTAAACGGAGACTGCCGAGAACAATGCCCAGAGGACGCCAATAACCAGCAGATAGGCGCCGAGACTCGCCCGCCATTCGCGCATATCCTCCTCTCCGTAGTGACCGATCAACCCGACCTCGATGGCAGATCCCGCCCCGATGGCGACAAAGACCAGGAGTGGGCCGAACGACATCATCACCGCGGCAAGTTCGCTCGTCGGCTCGCCGCTCCAATTCTGTACACCCAACCAGTTATTCAGTGCCATAAGCACGCCAGCCACGCCGCACCCGAGACCAGCCCCGAGGCAAACGCCGCACCCGCGCGCCCGCAGTCGCTCAAACCGCCTCCAGTCTTGGAGCGGGTCCCAGAAGTCGATCACGGCGAACGTCAGCAGACGCATTGAACCAACCAGCACCCCAAAGAGAGACGCAGGCACGAACGCCGAGTTTCCCCAACTAGCCGGATTGAACATTTTGTCCAAGTACGGAACTGGAAAGGTGAAAAATGGCCTGCCGGGCCGTGCGAACAGCCAGCTCACGCCGAAGGCGACCAGTGTGAACGGGATGAGGATCTGTTCCCAGAGGATCGGGAATGGCAAATCGAACCGAGAGGCACCGTTGGGATTGGCGGGCGACGCAGGCTTGCGGCTCTCGCGGATCAGAGCCACCACCTTGTACGTCCGCCAGAACCCGAAGCAGGCCATCACGAAAGTTGAAACCAAGACAATCGTCTCGATGTTCAGCCAGCGCGCGGTCGAGAGGAGAATCGCGAGCATCGCGACCAAGGCCGCGACGTTACGGGTCACGCTACTCGGGAACCACCAAACAATCATCAGGAGTATTGCGAATAGAATTGGCGGTAGCCATACCGGCGCGATGTTCAGGCCGTCGATCAGCCTCGGGGTAACCATTCCCACTGCCATCGCGCCAAGAATGATGATGAGGACGATTGTCCAGCCCTTGACGCGCTGGCTGAATCGAAGGGTGATCCATGAAGCAAGTTTCTCGTAGAGCCAGCGACGGAGAAGCGCCGCCAGTAACAGGAAAGCCGCCACGGCTGCCGCGGCGACCCAGGAGTTGTGCGACAACCACCGGAAAAAGGGAGGCAACTCATCGACCTCACTGGTGTGGAACCATCTCATCGCCAACCACGGTAAGGCGGTCTCGGTCACCTCTCTCGCCACGGCCGCAAGCCCGAGGCCCAGCAGTAAGACAATCCACGAGCCGATTCGCCGTGACGTTCGTGCTTCGATCCGTTTGACGGTGGCGTGAGCGAAGAAGTCGACCAGTTTCGTGAGGGTCACGATGATAACGATTCCTGCCGCCAGCGGCATGAAGACGAGCCAGTCTGGGTGACCAATCAACCAGCGGCGTGCGATCGTCAAGATTGGAGCAGTCGTGCCCGAGGCGAAAAAGAGGAGAAGCAGTCTCGGCACAGCGATCGCCGCGAGTGTCATC
Organism: uncultured Planctomycetota bacterium; assembly: GCA_963720335.1. Lineage (GTDB taxonomy): Bacteria > Planctomycetota > Planctomycetia > Isosphaerales > Isosphaeraceae > CAVRFS01. Next base: position 41,964 of record CAVRFS010000091.1, read on the forward strand.
GGCAGCAGAATGAACTCGTTGAGCAGCAGGTTGCGAAAGTACACCGAGACCATAGTCCAAGTGTCGATGGAGAGTAAGCCAACTCTGGGTGCCAGATAATTGCTGTACGAGCGGAGGTGGTGGATCGGCTCGGGCTCCTCATCAACGACGCGCTCGAGCTTCGGCGGCGGCAACGCGATCGCCTCGCGGCCATCGGAGACTTCGCGTGGGGAGACCCACCGCCGCTCGGCCTTCTCCTGGACAACTCGGCTCGTGTTAAGCTGGATTTCGACGTTGTTCAAGGCCCGCGACGTCCGACGCCGCTTCGACCGGCACTCGGCCTCGTAGTTCTTCTGGAGCGTGACCTCGACCTCGTTCCTGGTGTTCTCATTGATTCTGTTCAATTCCTCATGCTGGTAACGGTTTTGCGCCTTCCTGCGGATCTCGTTCATTTTCTTGATGACGAGCGGTCCGGCAAGCTTCTTGACTTCATCCTCAGTGGGCACGGCCGGGGATTCATCGGTGCCGCTCTCGTTCGCCGCAACCTTCGCGAGATATTCCGACTCGAGCCTCAAGCGAGCTTCATCCCGAATTTGCTGAGATGCCTCGCTGATCCACACTTCCACGGTTTCTTTGGGGGGCGTCGGAGATGCGGCTATGAGCTCTGCCCGCCTCCTCGCGATTTCGAGTCTCGTTTCCTTGTCGATGTCGAGCGGGGAAGGGGGTAGAGGATCGCCGGCAGGTCCTCCCTCGCGGCGGACCCATGCGGCAAACCAGGCACCGATGTACCCACCACCGGACACCGTCGAGAGGTAATCGAACCGATTCAGCAGTCGAAGCGAGGCCATGCCCTGGAGGATGCCCAGATTGAAAGTGGCACTGCGGATACCCCCGCCTGAGAACGCCAGGCCGACCGTCTCCATCCGCATGGCCGCGCGTCGCGCCGTCCTCGATGATATCGTAAAGTTCGTAGCGAGACGCGTCGGACTGATCCTTGATTAGTTCATTGAGCTCGCGGACGATCCTCACGCTCGTCTTTGCCATGGAACAGTAAGCCTCGATGATCTGATTGAGCTGTCCAAGTGCCGAGTCCGCCGCCAAGTCGAGCGACCGAGCGCGCTGGATCACCGCGCCTCGTAACACTTGTTCCTCGAAATCCCGCTCGTTGAAGTCCTCGCTGAGGAGCGAGCGAGCCTCGTTGGCACGTCTGGAATCGACGGCGTTCAATGTCCTGGACGCCTTGAACGCCCTTGCCAATCGGCAGAGCCGCATGAATTGTTCACCAGCCTCTCGCGCCTGGGCGACCGGTCCCTCGTTCTCCGGCGCGTTCTGCTCTTTCCGACCCGTCCAGTCATCGAATTTCCTTTGCGCGGCCTTCACTATCGCGGCGAGGTTTTCGATCTCGGCCCGAATCGTATCCCTCTTCGTTTCCCATTCGGCCGGGTCACTTGGCGTTTGCATCAGGCTCGAGATTTCGCGGAGCATGCTCAGGAGCGAGTGGAAGGCGACCGGACGAGATGGCTGCGAAACGGGCTTGCGGATCTTGTCCACGACTTTTTTCGCAGTTTCACAACGGGTTCGGACAACCTGCCCCAATTCGTTAATGGAACGCGCCGCATCCGTCACTTGTTGCAAGACGTCCTCCGCATCCCTAGCCACCTTGTCGGACTCCGTCCTCAACCAGCGCGTGCACACGGCCGGGGTCCTGCCGGCTACTTCCAAGTGGTTCACCACGTTCTTCACCGAGACTACGTCAGCGCGGAGTGACTTCAGACTGGCGAACCCGCCACGGCGCACGGCCACTTGTTCGAGCTCGTCGTAGAGAACGCTTCCGAAGGAATAAGGTGGCATGCTCATTTCTGAACCCAGGATTTAAAAGAAGTCGTGTTCGGCTGCGCCGCGGCGCCTTTGACCGACAGCTCAAACGGACGTAAAGGCTGCGGCAGCGCGACCTCACGCCCACGATCCGTGGTCGAATTGGCGATCGTCGACACCTACCGGAGCGATCAATCGACGTTTCGTCCGCTCAGATCTCAACGCTACTTATCACATTCCCTGGGACTTGATCAAGAAGCTAGCGGTTGACCCGAAAGGTTCACCCTTTTCGTCCAAACTCGGTTCGAGAATCGGGCGAAAGCAATGTCCCGGGCGGACGCAATTGTCCACGTGCAGCATCAACCCGTCGAAGTATGTGCCGGCCTGCCCTCGTGATCTCACGGAATCGCTCGACTGATTGTTTCCTACTCCGCGTTCTCGAAATCGCAGGCTGAGGTCGCCGGGACCAGGCCACTTCTTGGGTCCTCTGACGACCAAGGAATAGAGCGGGAACCACGAAGAGCGTGGTGACCAATCCGGCCAGGATCCCGCCGATGACCGCCCGGCCCAGAGGTGCGTTGGCTTCGCTCCCCCGACCCAGCGCCAGGGCCATCGGAATCAGGGCGAAGAAAGCCGCGAGGGCCGTCATCAAAACCGGCTTCGCTCGCACCGAAGCCGCCTTTCGGATCGCCTGGTCGGGATTGAGGCCCTGTTCCATCCGGAGGTTCTGCGCGAAGTCGACTAGCAGCACCGTGTTGGAGACCACAATGCCAACCATGAAGATCACCCCCAGCAGCGATTGGACGTTGATCGCGGTGTTCGTGACATAAAGCATGATGATCACGCCAACCAACCCCAGGGGCACCGCAAACAAGATGACGAGAGGGGTCAAGTAGGACTTGAACAGGGCCGCCATCAGGAAGTAGATGAGCATGGTCGCCAGAATGAGGCCGAAGCCCAGGCTACGGAACGTGTCTTGCATCCGGGAATACTCACCGCTCAGCTCGATCATCGCGCCCTTGATCACTTTACGATCGGCGGAATGGTCCGTCGGATCATAAGGGAGCCAGGAGGAACCGTCGGGCTGGGCCACTCCGAAGCGGGCGACGACCTTTGCGACATCATCGGCGACATGGCCCAGGTCGCGTCCATCCACCCCCATCGTCAGGTCGATCGTCGACTGGAGGTTGGTGTGAGTGATCTCAGTCGCCACCGTGGATGAACGCAGAGTCGCGATGTTCCGTAGCGGAATCGGCTTGGCCTGGCTCGGACTGGTGATCGGCACATCGAGCAGAGTGTCGACCGAGTCGATGTCTTCTTCAAAGTATTGAACGCCGACGAAGTACTGGTTCTTGCTGACCGGGTCGATCCAGAAGTTCTTCTTGTGAAACTGGATGCTCGAGTTGAGCGCGGCCACCACGTTTTTCATCACCACGGCCTGGTTAAGTCCGAGATCGGCCACCTTGGCGCGATCGACCTCAATGATGTACTCGGGATAATCGAGCCGCTGAATGATCCGGGCGTCGACCACGCCTTTGATGCCGACGACCTCGCGCTTGATCGCCTCGGCGATTGAGCGGGCCTGGGCCATGTTCTTGCCGGAGAGACGGATATTGATCGGCGACGACTTTCCCTCATTCATCGCGGAGCGGATCATGCCGCCGGCGTCGAACGCGAACTCGAGATCACGGAAGTTGGGATCCCCGGTCAGCGCGGCGCGGAGCCGTTGCACGTACTCCTGAGCCGAGTGCTCGCGCTCGTGCTTGAGCTGGACCTTGACAACCGCGTCCATCGGCCCGGCGTTGGGAGTATAAGCGGCGGACAAGTCAGCGACGACTCCGATCTCGGAGATGATCAGTTGCAAGTCCTCGCCAAGCTGATCACGGACGAACTTCTCGACGCGGGCGACCCGCTTCTCGGTCTCCTCAATGCGAGTGCCGCTCGGGGCGCGAGCGTAGATCTCGAACGCGCCCGAGTCGACCTCCGGAAAAAACTCCCGTCGGAGCCGTGGACCTAACACAACAACGAGCGACACCAGCAGCCGCAACAGCGCCCAGGACAACCCCAAGCCGGAAACTCATCGCACGTTCGAGCTGGCGGACGTACCAGGCAATTCCCGAGTCGATCAATGACTCCCAACGCGCAAAAGCGCGGCGAACCAGTCCGAGCCGCGGCTGCGCGCCGAGCGTCGGCGACCGGCGGAGTACCAAATGGGTCGTGGTGACCGTTTTCCACATCGCCGTTTCCACTTCCATTCTCATCCGCATGCCCGTGAGAGGTGTGCGGCTTCAACCATCGGGCCGAGCGAGACGGAACGAACGAACGCGAGAGAATGTAGGCCGAGATCATGGCAAAAGCGACGCCCGCGGCCATCGGCCGGTAAAGGAACTCTCCCAGGCCGGGCATCAGCGCCAGCGGCGCCAGCACAAGCAGCGTACAAAGACTGGCGACCAGCTCCGGCATGGCAACTTCACTGGCTCCGCGGAACGCGGCTTCCTCGGGCGAGGCACCCAATCCCAGATGGCGGTGGTTGTTTTCCAGGCAGATGATTGCGCTATCGACCATAGGGCCAATCGCCAGCGACAGACCGGCCAGCGTCATTACATTGATCGTATTGCCCGACGTGTACAAGCCGATCAATGCCGCCATCACCGCGATCGGAATCGTCAAAACAGCAATCACGGTCATCCGCCACTCACCCAGGAACAGTAGGATCACCAGCGAGCACAGAATCGCCCCCAGCACGCCTTCTTCGATCAGACTTTGGATCGAATGCCGCACATAGACCGATTGATCCAACACAACCTTGAGATCAATGCCCGGACGGGTCAACCGCGCCGTCATGGTCGCCGAGGGCCCCCTTGAGCGTGTCGACGACCTGAAGCGTGCTGGCTCCGAGCTGGCGAAAGACGGGGACATAAACCTGCCGCTTGCCGTTGACCCGCACCACGTTCGTCTGAATGAAGTTCGCATCCTTGGGCGTCGCCACATCGCGGAGGTAGGTGGCATTCCCGTGTTCGTTTCTGAGCGGAATTTCCTCCATGCGCCCGACCAGGTCGAACATCGAGTTGCTGTCGATGGCGTAGTCGGTTGTTCCAAACTTGGCGCTGCCGGCCGGCAGGAATACGTTGTATTCATCGACCGCCTGCATCACATCCAAGGGCGAGAGGTGCCGGGCCGCGAGCTTGACTCGGTCGAGGTACATCATGATCGCGCGGACTTTTCCTCCGTAGACCAACGGCGCAATCGCGCCCGGCTGCGACATGATCTGGGGGCGAACCTCGTACCGCCCGACGTCGAACAGAGTTGCCTCGTTTTGCGTCGAACTGTCCAGGGCCACCAGGCAGACGGGAGTCGAACTGGTCGGGTCATACGGAAGAACCACGGGCGGCAACGTACCTGGCGGCATCGTGGGATACTCCCAGCCGGCCAGAGAGTTGACCTCGGTAAGAGCACCGCTGCGGTCTACGTTGCTCCGGAAGTAGTCGCGGACAATGCTGATCCCAATGATCGAACGCGACTCCAGACGACGGCCACCCGATGCCTGACCCACGCCACGCTCCAGGCGAGCCGTGATGTTCTTCTCGATGCTGGCGGCCGGCATCCCGCTGTAAAAGACCAGAGTCTGCACCGCGGGGCTCTTGAACACCGGGAGGATGTCGATCGGAATCGAGTACGCCGCCAGCCCCCCGAGCACCACAATCGCCAGCATCATCACCGTCACAGCGATCGGATTGCGCAACGAAGCGTGAATCAAGCCGTTCATGAGTTGTTTATGGTCCGTTGTTCGTTGTCCGTTGTCCGTTGATGCGTGGCGCCAAGCCTTGCCTATAATCCCCGGTTGATATCAGCCTTTGCCGTGGTCGTCCCACCTGTTTCTCAGGCAAAGCCACCACTGACCGCTGACCACTGACCACTGACCACTGACTAGTTCGCGTCAACCGTCGAGGCAGCCGAAGCGATGACCGCCAATCCGTCCTCAAGGGGAACGCCTGAGTGCAAGACAACCGAATCGTCCGGCTTGAGACCGGAGAGGATCTCGACCAGGGTGCCGTTGTCCGTACCCAGCTCGACGTCGGTACGCCGGGCCACGCCGTCGCGTACCAGGTAAATGAATGCTTTCCCTTTACTGGTGCGTTCCACGATGCAAGCGGGAGGGACCGTAAGGTTGGTCGAGACGGGTTCGAGGGTGATGGTCGCCGTGCCGTACATTCCTTCGTGGAGCTGCCCCTTGGGGTTGGCTAGATCGATTTCGACTCGCATCGTTCGTGTTGTGGGATCTTCGGATTCGGCGACCCGGGCCACGGACGACGGAAACACCTGGCCTCCCAGGGCATCCACATTCACAAGAGCCGGGTCGCCGGAGTTCAGTCACCACGACGTCGCGGTCCGGCACTTGCACGACGACGCGCATCTTGTCAGTCCGCTTGACCGTCAAGACTGGAGACTGGCCTCCATCCGTTGCCGAACGAACGAAGGCCCCCGGGTTGAAGGCCCGCATCGTCACGACCCCATCGAAGGGCGCGACGATGCGAGTGTAGGCCACGTTGACGTTGGCAGTCGCCAGATGCGCCGCAGCAACCTCCGCAGCCGCCTTGGCCTCGACGACATCCGCTCGCGCCTGCTCAACCTTGGCTTGGACTGCGGCCAATTGCGCTTTGGCGGTGAGGACTGCCAGGTTGGCCGTCCGTTCAGCAGCCACGGCCGTGGCGAGCTGGCGCTGGTGCTCATCAAGGTTCAAGGCGTCGATGGCACGATCCTTGAGCAGTGCCTGGACGCGGTCGAATGTTTTCTGGGCGTAATCCTTGGCCGCGACCAGGCGATCGATGTCCGACTTGGCCTGTTCTACCACGGCGGCAGCGGCGTCCCGCTCTCCCTCCATTGACTTGACCCGCGCCACCGCCTGAAGAGTCTGAGCCTTGGCCTGCTCCAGTAGCGACGCTGCCGCGTCCACGGCCTTCGCCTCCCTCGGAGCATCGATCTCGGCCAGAACCTCCCCTTTCTTGATACGAGATCCAATGTCGACAACCTGGGTCTTCAGATAACCCGAGACCATCGCGTACAGGTCGACGGACTCGAACGCAAGCAGTGACCCGGGCTGGATCGTCTGCCGAGGAATGCCTCCTCGTTGGGGATGGATCACCTCCACCGTTGGGGCCGACTCAACAACGGCCGCCGCCTTCTGACTGCGCTCAACCTTGCCTCGGAGCATTCGAGAAGCCGCCAACCAAAGCAAGCCACCCGCAACAATCAAACCCAATACGATCGCTGACTGGCGCCTCCACTGAATTTTCGACAACCTGGTTCTCCTAAGATAGCTGAACAAGCATGGGGCGTTTCCAGCACAAGTCTTTAAGGGATTTGAGTTTTGGTCAAGCTTTCACTACGATGGCCACGCAATCGAGAGCTGCCGATCACGGTCATCGGGACAATCTCCTCAAGCACAATCTAAATTGTCGCGGGACCTTCGCTTCTGTCAATATTCACGAAATCTTCATAAAATCTTTATAGAGAGACGTTTAGGTAATGTAAAGAAGATTTTATCGAAAAATGCTTGCCGTGCCGTGCTTTCCTAGTCGAAATCACTTGAGGAAAACGTCCAACGCCCGCTCTCTCCCTGTCAGCATGCAATCCGGACCAGGAGGGTCTTCGTGATCGGCCGACTTCGGAAGAAAACGAGGCTGGCAACCGCCGCTTTAGTTGCCTTGGCGATCGCGTTGGAACTGAGCGCGGGCTCGGCCAAAGGTCAGTCTTTCGAGCTGGATGCGAACGTCCGCACCGAATCCGTCACCGAGCTGGCTTCAATCGATTGACCCGGCGTTCCGATCGACTGCCTCCCCGCGCATTCCATCTTTGGATCGCTCGCAGTGGCCAACGTGCCGCCACGCCAGTCCCTGGGTCCTCGGGTACAGAGGCCGACTCCTCCGCCGGTTCGCCCTTACCAGAGGCTCTGCCACTGCCGGCAGCCGCCCGATTACCGAGACGCGACGGTCCCAAAGCCGCTCTTGCCGATCGATAACACCTTGATCCCGGGCCGAACAATCGAGCCGATCGACCTCCCGGCCGCGCTGAGGCTGGCTGGGGTCCGCGACCTGGACATCGCCATCGCCCGGCAGCAACTCGCCCAGGCCGTGGCCGACCTGCAAAAGGCGCGCGCACTCTGGCTACCCAGTCTGTTCCTCGGTCCGACCTGGTATCGAGCCGATGGGCAAATCCAGACACTCACGGGGCAAGTCCAGAATGTGAACCGAAACTCATTGTTCATCGGGGGCGTGGGCGCGACGGCCAACGGCTTTGCCGCCGCCTCTCCGGGAACGGGCTATCCGCCTGTTAACGGAATGGCGTCAGTGTTGCGATTCTCCGACGCGATTTTTGAGCCGTTGGCTGCGCGCCGGGTCGTCAACGCCGACCAGGCCGGCATTCAGACCTCCATCAACAATGCGATGCTGGAGGTGGCCGAAGCCTACCTCGACCTCCAGGAGGCCAGTGGCCGGGTGGCGATCGCGCGCGAGGCCATCGTCAACGCCACGGCCCTCTCCGATATCACCGGATCGTATGCCCGAGCCGGCCAAGGACTGGAGGCCGACCACCGCCGTGCTCTCGCTGAGCTTAAACACCGGCGTAAGGATCTCCAATTGGCAAGCGGTCAATTGCTTATCGCCTCGGCCAACCTTGTCCGTGTGCTCGTGCTGAATCCCAACATCGTGATCGCCCCAGTCGAGCCGGCGGAGACAATCATCAAACTGATCCCGGACGATGCCGCACTCGACGACCTGGTCGTGCAGGGGTTGCGGCAACGACCCGAACTGGCCGGGGCGCAAGAGCAGGTTACGGCGGCTCTGATCCGGTGGAAGCAGGCCAAGATGCGTCCCTTCATCCCGAGTCTGGGGTTGTCCACCGCCGCGGGCGGTTTCGGCGGCGGCGCCAACGCTTTCTTCGGCAACTTCGGCCCGCGTATCGACGTTGCGGCAAGCCTGTTCTGGGAACTCCAAAACCTCGGCTTCGGCGACGTCGCCATCATGCATCGCCGCAGGGCCGAACATGAGACCGCGCACCTCCAGTTGCTCAAGACCGAAGCCCAGGTCGCGGCCGACGTGGTCGCCGCGTACGAGCTCCGCCAGGCGGCTTCCCTCCAGATCAAGGAGTCGAGCGAAACCGTGACCGAAGCTCTCGATTCCTTGAAGCTCAACTTCACCAACATCCGCCAAGGCGCGGAATTGCCCCGAGCGACCCGCCCCATCGAAGTCTTGCAGCCGATCCAGGCCCTGGCCCAAGCTCGCACCGATTATCTCGACTCCGTCTTGAGCTATAACCGAGCCCAGTTCCGGCTCAATCGCGCGATCGGCCGGCCCTGAGTCGATCGGTCGGTGTACATCGCGCGTGCCTCGGCAGTTACTCGTTTTGAAGGCGTTTGCCGGGATGTCCATCGAAGTCAATCATACGCGGATAAAAGTCCCGTTTTACGGCAATCAGGAAAGAGTTGTATTCGGAAGGGCGTTTGCGCCACTAACAGGGTGACGATGGGAACGAGTGGATCGAACTTGCTCAGGGTGGGATCGTGCCCGCTCAGCTCGGAGATGCCGTTCACATTGGGTGCACAGGATCGGAACGTGATCGACAGCATGATGGTTAGTGCCATAGAATGGACTATCCACTCAAAACGAGCGAGTGCGATCTTGGCTCCTTCTGTGGGGTAAGTGGTCGGGCTTATCCGCGAGTTTAGTCCACGACGATCAGCTCTGGAGGCCGCTCATGCTTTACGCGCTCGCGATCTGTTGTGCGATGATCGGCGACGACGGGAAACCCGCCAAAACACCGCCCGCCGATCTTTCGACTTATGAGTCGGCCCGAGCCAAAGTCGGCAAAGACGCCAACGCCAACGTGCGGCTGGCACTCTGGTGCGAGGAACACGGCTTATCGGCGGAACGAGTCAAGCATCTGGCGCTGGCAGTTGCCCAGGACCCGGCCAATGGACTGTGCGCGGGCTATTGGGCATGGTTGCCTACCACGGGAAATGGGGAAGGCCTGAGGAAGTCGGGAAACGTATCAATGACGATCCTGCCTACCAGAACGTCGTGCGCGAGTACCTCGATCGCCGCGCCAAGGCGGCCCACAAACCGGATCCGCAGTTACGGCTGGCCGCCTGGTGCAATCAGAATGGACTGAAGGAGCAAGCCCTGGCGCACTACAACGAGGTCGTTCGACTCGATCCATCCCGAGAAACAGCCTGGATGCATCTCGGTTACAAGAAGCATGGCGACCGCTGGGTTAAGCCCGAAGTGGCCGCCGCTCAAAAGCTCGAGGCCGAACGGCAGAAACACGCGGATCAACTTTGGAAACCTCGACTCGAGAAACTTCGCCAGGGTCTGGAGAGCAGGCATGCGGCGCAGCGAGACAAGGCTCGGGAGGGAATGGCCGAAGTCACGGACCCGCTGCGCGGTTCCGATGATCTGCCACGTCTTCGTCAGTGGTGGTGAGTCGTCACAGGTTGCGGCTGTGGGAATGCTGAGTCAGATCGAGGGTCCGTCGGCGTCGAACGCGTTAGCGACATTAGCCGTGTTCAGCCCATCCAAGGAGGTCAGGAGCCGGGCGGCCGGTAAATTGTCTCACCGCGACCCCCGCGACGTCGTCGGCCGCTTGATCAACCTGATCCGCCCGCCATTCAAATACAAGGTGCGATCCGGGTAACGGCCCGGGCACGACGGGCGAGCTGCTGGTCGAGGGAGAAGAGTTCAACCTCCAGCGCCTTTATCAGTACTCGATGATCGACCTGCGCACCATTCCGGTCGGTCCGCCCATCTCGATGCAGATGCCCGGCGGGGGGCCCGTTGCAACGGCTGGCTCGAACACGTCACAACTCAGCTCCATTCTCGGGAGCAAAACAATCAACAGTCTTCGGGCGAATAATTCGGTAGGATCACCCCTTACGAATCAGGCCCTCATATTGACCGAACAAGCGGCGCTAATGGCTTTCAACGCCGCGCAAAACGAGATGATGATCGCCAATGCGATGGCGGAGAATCTCCAACGGAACCAGGCTGTTCAGCAAAGCCTCGCGAACGACATCGAAACCGTCGAAGCTGTCAATAAGCAGCTCAATCAGATGAACGACCGCGTGCTTCCGGTTCTGAAGACGCTCACCGGCCAAGAACTCGGACCGGATCCCGAGCCGTGGCGAAAATGGTGGACGGATCAGCTCGGCTACGTTTACCAGTCGAGCCAACCGGAAAACAAGCCGACGTTCTCCGACACGGTGAGCATGCCGAACACCGTCGTAAATCTCCCGGTGCTCCAGCTCGTGCCGCCCCACTCGGCATGCTTCTCGGCCGGAACCTTGGTCCACACCATCGACGGACCGCGAACGATCGAGTCCATCCAGGTTGGCGACCGCGTCTTATCCCAGAACACATCGACCGGCGTACTGGGATTTCAGCCTGTGATGGCCGTTCACAAGAACGAGCCCTCATCGACCATTCGAATCGCCACCGACGGCGAGACGATTGTGGCAACGGGCATTCACCGGTTCTGGAAAGCCGGCAAAGGCTGGGTAATGGCCCGCGACCTGAAGGCTGGCGATCGACTTCGAATGGTCGGCGGTACCGTCCCGATCGAGTCGATCGAAACCGACCAGACCCAGCCGGTATACAACCTCGACGTCGCGGACAACCGCGACTTTTTCGTGGGGAAGAAAGGTCTGCTCGTGCACGACTTCAGTTTCGTGCAGCCCGTCGCGACACCGTTTGACCGTCTGCCGGAGCTAGCCGCGAAGGGGCCAGCCGGTCCGGCGGCGGGGGGTCCGTGAGCGCACGCGGCCAGAGGTGTTCTGTAGGGTGGTCTCGAACGCCTTGATGCGTCAAAGCCCATCGCGTGCCTGCCCGAAGCTCGAGATGGCCGATGGCAACGACTCTTTGTCAGCGGCGTCGGGGATCAGACCTCGAGAGTCGACAAGATAGGCATGAGTTATCCTCAATGTCACGTGCCGAACCGTCCCGCGTGTGTCAGTGGCAAGAGAATAGCCCGCACGAGTGCGCGGGCTACTCTGTATTGAGGACATACGTGGAATCCTACTTCGCTTTCTCTACGAATTGGTCACGAAGAGTTCTGCGCCAGTAATCGGGGTCTCCCCGGATCAGATCCATGAAGCGACACGCCATTTTGTTCGGAGCACTGGTTCCCTGTTCCCAAGCCTGAATTGTCTTGACCGACGTTCCGAGGAAAATCGCGAAGATCCTCTGGCTAGCCTGTAAAAGGTCTGCGCGTTTTTTTGATCTTTTCGGGATCGTAGGGTTGTGGCTTCAGACGAAATTCGAGCTTTCGGCAAGTGAATTTGTCTTGGATGGATTCCCCGCTCTCAAGAGCGTCCGTGAATTTCTCCAGCCGTTCCTTGATCCGGTCTGCAACTGTTTTATTCATGATGGGCTTCCCTTTCACGTGAGGACCCGCCTGCCTTTTTGCTATCGGACCACCCCCTTATCAAAAATGGCCTTCTGTCTCTCGATCATGCTTCGGAAATACTTCTTATACTCGGCCGGGATATCGTCAAGCTCAGACTTGGCGTAAGCCACGATGAGCAGCACGGCGCCTGCGTCTGGAAAGTAGGCATAACAGATCCGAAACCATTCTCTACGGCCCCCTTTGCTATTCGGCGCAAACCTCATTTTCCTAAGACCGCCGGTTCCCGGGAATCACAGGAGAACCCTGTGGGATCGGCCCCAATCATGGTCTGCACGCTCCAGAGGTCTTCGTCGCTTAGCCCGAGTTTCTTCCAGTCGTCGCTAAAGCCATTCATCTCGATGAAAGTCACCAAGTGGTCAGGATCGAGAAGATGGTCTGGATAGGTGAGAGTTATCTTTGCATGCTTCGCCACCTTTACACGTCCTTCCGGAAATCGCGGGTCGCCGACCACCCCGCTCATTCCGCATTCTATCCTAGCACATAGTACGTTTCAAGCGCCGTTCGGTTCGCGCATAGTCCGGCCGATCGCTCGCTTTAACCATCGCCAGAATCCCAACGCGGATCGCCCCTGGCAACCGATATACTACATCTACTACCGCCGCTAATTCAGGATCGGACGGTAGCAGGATGGTCGCATTTTCGGTAGCAGTTGAGTGGCGTTTGGCTCGCACGGCCGCGCATTGGTTCGCAATGCCGGACTTGTGGACTTCTCGGCTGATGGCGTGGAGAGCCTTTGTTTTTCGCTCTCCTTGCCATCCGAGGTGCATTCCCTCGCAAAGGCGGGCCCGGTAGGATTCGAAACCTGAACAACCTTCGGAATTTCGAAGTCCGCGACTCTATCCGTTGAGCTACGGGCGCCTGTGATAATAAACTATACCGGTGGCGACGACTCTCGCAAGTCCCCGACCTCTCGGGCACTACCGATCGCCGGTGCGCGGCCACGGCACGGTGCTCAATCTTCGAGCGAGTTCAGCGTGCCAGTGCTGTCGCCGAATCCACCGACGTTGACGCCGATCCGGTCGAGCAATGCGACGTAAAGGTTGGTCAGAGGTGTCGCGTTCGGGAAACGAACATGCCTGCCCGTCTTGATGGTTCCGTTGGCCTTTCCAGCAAGGAGGATCGGTAGGTCATCATGCAAGTGGGAGTTGCCGTCACTGATGCCGCTGCCATAGACGATCATGCAGTGGTCGAGCAAGGTGCCATCTCCTTCGGGGATGTTTTTCAGCTTCCCGAGGATGTACGCCAACTGGGCAACGTGGAACTGGTTGATTCGCTTGATCTTGTCCTGCTTGGATTGGTCGCCGCCGTGATGTGAGAGGTCGTGGTGACCGTCGGAAACGCCGACGCTCCGGTAGCTGCGGTTGCTGCCGTCGTTGGCAAAGACGAAGGTCGCAATCCGCGTGAGGTCGCTTTGAAACGCCAGTACGAGCAGGTCTCCCATCAACCGCACATGTTCCTGATAGTCGGCCGGAATGCCGAGCGGCCGCGGGTACTTCGCGACACCGAGGTCCACGCACGGACCGGCCGCGGGCGATCCGCTGTTCGAGCTCGCGCACGCCGGTGAGGTATTCGTCGAGCTTCCGGCGATCGGCCGCGCCCAGCACGCTCTTAACTGACTGGCATCGTCGCCGATGAAGTCGAGGATGCTCTTTTTCTGCCGGTCGCCCCGAGCCGCGTCCACACCGCCGTTGACATCAGCGGGCTGCCGAAGAGCCGATCGAACACCAAGCGAGGATTGATCTCCTTGGCGATAGGCGTCGTTTCGCTTCGCCACGAAAGGTTTGACTGATAAGCACAGCTATAGCCATGGTCGCATTCGCCCGCGCTCTTGCCCCCCTCGCAGCCGATCTCCAGAGAAGGAAAGCGGGTCGCCTGTCCGATCCGTTGGGCGGCCATCTGGTCGACCGAGATACCGGCGCGGAGGTCGGCGCCGTCGGTCTTCCGCGGGTGACATCCGGTCAGAAAGCTGGCCATGGCGCGGCGCGTGGTCGCCGCCTCCGTCGCCCAGGGCACGCGCCGGGTTCAAGGTCAAGCCGCTGAGGACGAGCAAGATCGTCCTTGACCGCGTGCAACGGCTCGAGGATCGCGGGCAGCTCGAAGCCGGCGCCGAGCCGATCGTGGCGTCCAGTCCGGCATATGGACGCCATTGGGCACGTAAATGAAAGCCATGCGCATCGGAGGGCCGTTCGGCTTCCGATCCGGCAGGCCGGCGAAGAGCGATCCCGGCCGCATCGCTTCAAGGAGACGGCAGTGCCACGGACACGCCCAGACCTCTCAAGACGGTCCGTCGCGAGATTCTTTGGAGATTCATCATTGGCCTTTATTCTGAACGTCACGTTGGGGATGCAAGAACGGCTCGCTCTCGACCACGGCGAGGATCAGGGCCGAGAACCGATAGTCCTCGCGGACGAGCTTGGCAACGATGTGGTCGACATGACGGCGATCGGCTTGTTCGAGCCCGCGACCAAGAGCGTAGGTCAGCAGCTTCTCGGTCAGGCACCGGGCAAACGCGTTGCGACGCGACAGTAGAGCCGCCTTGAGCTCGGCCGGACCCTGAAAGGTCCGGCCGCCCGGCAACCGGCCCGCGGAGTCGATCGGTTGGCCGTCTTCGAGCGATCGCCAGCCGCCGATTGCGTCGAAGTTTTCGAGTCCGAAACCGAGGGGGTCCATCCGCCGGTGGCACGAGGCACAAGCCGGCTCGGTCCTGTGCCGCGCCATCTTCTGCCGAAGCGTGATCGAGGCACCCTGCTCCTTCGCCTTCCTTCAGGGCTTCCACCCCCGATGGTGGAGGCGCCGGGCGGAGCACCCAGAATGTTTTCCAGGATCCATTTGCCGCGCTTGACTGGCGATGTGCGGGTCGGGTTGGACGTTGCCGCCAGAACGCTCGCCTGCGTCAAGATGCCACCCCGCTGCGTACCGGCGACGGAGACACGCCGGAACCCGCCGCCTTTGACTCCGGGGATGCCGTAGTGCCGCGCCAGTCGCTCATTAACGAACGTGTAATCAGCGTCGAGCAAGTCAAGTATGCTACGATCCTCGTCTCGGATCGATTCGAAGAAGAGCACCGTTTCTTCGAGCATCGCCATCCTGAGGGCCTCGTCAAAATCGGGAAAGAGGATTGGGTCGGGTGTGAAGTCCTTCAGCTTGCGCGTTTGCAGCCACTGGCTGGCAAAGTTTTCGGCCAATGCTCGCGACCGGCGATCGCGAAGCATGCGATTGACCTGGGCGCGAAGATTGCCCTCGCGGCGAAGCGCTCCGCGAGCAGCCAGGCGATACAGCTCATCGTCGGGCATGCTGCTCCAGAGGAAATAGGAGAGCCTCGACGCCAGTTCGAAGTCGTTATCCGGCGCACGATCGCTCGTTGAGCCAGAGTTCTGATCTGTCTTGATCCCGAGAAAGAGAAACTGGGGCGACACCAAGACGGCCCGGAGGGCAAGCTGAATCGCTGCCTCGGGGGGTTCACCGTCGCGCTCGGCCGAAACCACGATCCCGAGCAAGCGAGTCAGCTCGTCGTGCGTCGCGGGCCGGCGAAAGGCGCGGTCGCAAAAGGCACGAAGGATGTCGTAGATGTGCTGTTGCCGGGCGAGCTCAGGGTCCGGAGTCGCGTTGGGGGCTCTGAAGATCTTGTCCTCGCGCGGGCTCCGCACAGCGGGCTTGAAATTGCCGGAATGCGATGGGAACTGTATCGCCAGGCGCATTTAACAGGTGCTCGCGGACATACTGATCTCGGAGTGCCGCGTCGATCACCTTGTCGGCGGCGGCCAGATACATCTCCAGCAGAATGGGAGGGGTCGAAAGCACGTCACCGACGTTGTCAAACCCATAGCCGACGTCGTCGGCCGGAAACTCATCGGCCGGATGCAAGTCGAGGCCGATGAGGTCACGAATCGTGTTGTTGTATTCCTCGCGATTGAGGCGACGAATGGCGACTCGCTCGTTAGCGCCGTCGTTTTTCTATCAGTGCAATGTCAAGCCAGGAATTGAGGCTCTCAAGCTCCTCGGCATCTGGGCGAGGCTCTCCCTCGGGCGGCATGCTCTCGGATCGCAGATTATCGGCCATGCGCAGCAGGAGTGATCTCTGTCTGAGATCGGGAGTTCCATCGCGGAGGGCTTCCAATACGACACCGCCCCGCGCCGGAGATGCTGTCATGGCAGCTCAAACAGTACTTGTCGAGCAGGGGTTCGATGTCGCTGGAATAGACCGGGACGGTGCGCGAGGAAGATCCTTGTCTGTCGACGCGTCAAGCTCATCGTGCTGCTCGGACGCAACCACAAGGCTCGCCTGCTCGCCGGGGCGCTTGGCAGCGGATGGGACTTCCGATTGTCCGCAGCTCAAGCAGCACGCCAGAGCGCAGATCAGACCAAAGAACTTGAACAGAGTCGGACTCATGGGAACCATCAGAATGATCGAGGCCCTCAAGGCGGTCTCGGATGTTCGAGACCGCCCTGGGAGCACTCTTCCTCGCTACTGCGATCAATACTGGTCGGCACTGATGATCTCGCCGCCGGCCCGCGTGACCAGGGCGGCGATCAACTGGACCGACGCGACGTCTTTGAAAAAATGGACGGAGCCGTCCACAAACAGGGCGTTGGCTCCGCCGGCATGGAACGAGTAGATCTCGTTGTTACTGGTGCAGTTCACCATGCAGGTGCCGCCTCGGATGCCGTTTTGACGGCCCTGGGCTCCGGCCAGGCTCGAGTAGGTGAAGTTATCGGCCCAGGCCCCGCCGGCACTGCTGACGGGCTCGATGACCCCGTCAACGGGAAGGCCGTCGACCTCGGAACGGTAGATCTGCCTGAAGCCGTTGTAGCCGATCGGCTTCGACCCGCACTCCGAGACCATCATTGTGTTCGAGGTGCCGTCGGTGATCGAGGCCATGCGGATGTTGCCGGTAATCTGCGGGGCCAGTGATGGTGCCGGAATCCTTCCCCTCACCAACGGCGGCGATATAGCCCGGACTCATCCCAGCGGCCTGAAGGGCCGTGTTGTGCAGTCCGGGGATCGGGAAGTAATCGGTCCGGCCCCAGATCTGGACCGGGGGCGGATTGAGGTTCTGGACATTGCCGCCGGGGCCAGGAGCACCAGGAGTGCAGACGTCTCCACCGCCGTCGCCGTAGGGGCCCCAGAAGGCGTTGTAGTAGTTGATCGTGGCAGGGCCCGGTGACGACGGGCAGATAAACGATGTTGATCGCCGCCGAATACACTGAGTTTGTGCCCGAGTGCAGTGCCACCGGGACCCGTGCAGGGCGGGATGTTGGCGGTGTCGGACGCCGCCTGGCTTAGGTTAATCTGGTTGTAAATCACCGTCTGATCCATATACGGCAAGATCAGGGTGAGGTACGACGCCGACACATTGGGTATCGCGGCCTGAGCGTCGGCGTTCAGGTCGGGCGTCGTCAGAAGCTGGCCCTTCGGCGGGAGGATCCCGTAGGTGCTCTCGAAGTTGAGAGTCGCCAGGCCAATCTGCTTAAGATTGTTGATGCACTGCGCGCGGCGGGCCGCCTCGCGCGCCGATTGTACGGCAGGCAAGAGCAGTGCGATCAGCACCGCGATGATCGCGATGACGACCAGCAATTCGATCAACGTGAATCCCGTCTTTCTCTGGGTGTTTGTCTCGACTAAAATCATGTTTGCGTCTCCAAGCTAAAAGAACTTTCGATCAATGCGGACACTCTCGAAACCCAATTCCGGTCGTCGCTCCGAGGTAGGCGGATCAACCACCAAGCTCGAATGGGATCCAACGAATTGGACTGGGGCAAGACCTCCACGTGGATCAAAGGCTTGCTGATGTCGAAGTAGCGGCCATCGAGCCGGTCCGGCCCCGATCGCACGCGACTTCGTTTCACCAGTTTGGTCTTGCCCACGGTTTTCACAGGGACAATGCCATCTCCCGCTCCGTCTCTCCACTCGACGAGGACGGCGTACTTACCCTGCGGACAACCATTGCCCACTCCGTCGCAACTCAGGGAAAAGCTGCCGTCATCCTCGACGATGCCGAATGGAACCGCCTGCGGTGACGGTGCACCAGAGCCCTCCTGATGGAAGTAAACAACGGCCCCCGCTGCCGGATTTCCCTTGTAGAAAACCTTGCCTTGAACGGGGTAATACCCCGGAGGGTTACCACATCCCGGCGTACTGACCGATAGGCTCATGCCGGCCAAGATCACGAACCATCGCTTGATCATTCTTGATTGCTCCTCTCCAGGTCCCTGACCGTTGCCGTCAGCCGGATTCCACCAGGCGGTGCGATTCGTACCGGTCAGGGCCGGACCGCATAATGCAGGTCTCGTACCAAACATTTCCCGGGTCAATGTATGTCAAAGTCGGCGAAAGCTTTGCGGCCTGGCGAGACGCCGCGTCGACCATCGACCACATGGTCGAAACCTTGCGAATCGCCCGGCGGCCCTTGCAAATCGCACGAGCGATCGCGGCATCGCATGAGCCATTGACCTCAATGCGCCCCAAGGAACGGGTCGGAAATTGGTTCCCGGGGCCTTCGGCGGAAAGTGGACGCACTCGTGTGAGCCATGCATGCGTTGCGCGGCTTGACGTTACCCGTCCGGTTCGACTACGCTAGAATAATGCGGTCGGAGCGAAAGGCGGCAGCAGCGCGATCGTCGGAAGTCGCATTGGTGTTACGTGTCGTTTCAAAGGTCGCGTGCGAGCCGACTTCACCGTGACGATGAAAATGAAGAGGGATCTTGGAGCTCACGTAGAATGAACTCACAAGACATTCTTGGTTACGTGAAAGCCCAACCGTTTCGTCCATTCCGCATTCACATGGCAAGCGGCCGAGACTTCGAAGTTCGTCATTCCGAAATGGTACGGGTGGGAAGAAGTAGCTTGGTGGTCTTCACCTACCTGAGCGATGACCCCGACGTATACGACAAATGGGAGACCGCGTCACTTGTTCTCATCGAATCGATCTCCCATCTGGAAGCTGCGGTCGCCTAGCGCCGTGATCACGCTCAGGGTCAAGCACATAGAATAGGGTTGGTCTTCGGAAAGTTTCATGCAGAAAACACCCACAATCTCTTTCGTCAGCCTGGGCTGTTCGAAAAACACCGTCGACTCGGAACGGATGCTCGGGCTGCTCGCCCAGGATGGCTACGCGATCGTACCGGACTCGCGCCAGTCCGACCTGGTAATAATCAATACATGCGGTTTCATCGACGCGGCACGGCAGGAATCGATCGGCGTGATCGAAGAGATGCTCGAGCGCAAGCGTTCGGGCTCGGTCAAGGGAGTCATCGTCGCCGGTTGCCTGGCCGAGCGTCAGAAGGACCTCCTGCTCGAGCAATTTCCGGAGGTTGACCAGGTCGTCGGCGTGTTCGGACGGGATGAGATCGCGCGGGTTGCCGATCGACTGCTGGGGGGCTTGAACGAGCAGCGGACCCTGTTCCGGCCGGCCGCGGTCCAGGCTCAGGATGATCGCGCACGGCTGAGGATCACTCCCCGTCATCTTGCCTATCTCAAGGTGTCGGAAGGTTGCGATCGGTTTTGCACTTTTTGCGCGATCCCGCTCATGCGCGGCAAGCACATAACCAAGCCGATCGAGATGGTCGTCGCCGAGGCCGAGGAGTTGGCCAGTGACGGTGTCCGCGAACTGATCCTGGTCGCGCAGGACATGACCTATTACGGTCTCGACCTCTATGGCCGCACGCGGCTGGACGAGCTCTTGCAGGCGCTGGAGCAGGTCGAGGGGATCGATTGGATTCGCATTCTCTACTGTTATCCTCAGTTCTTCACTGACGAGCTCTATGGCGTTCTGGGTGGGGCGAAAAAGATCATCCCCTACCTGGACATGCCGCTTCAGCATATCAATGATCGATTGTTGAAGCAGATGAACCGGCGCCATAACCGGTCGGAGAGCGAGTCGATCATCGCTAGGCTGCGGGCGACTATTCCGGGCCTGGTGCTCCGCACCACGTTCATCGTGGGTTTTCCCGGCGAGACCGAGACCGAATTCGACGAGTTGCTTGATTTCGCCACGACCACAAAGTTCGAGCGGCTGGGCGCGTTCACGTATTCGTTCGAGCCCGACACACCGGCCGCCAAGCTCCCCGACCATTTGCCGGCTGAGCTCAAGACCGAGCGGCAGCAACGACTGATGGCCGCGCAAGAGCCGATCGCCTTCGCATTTAATCGCAGCTTGGTGGGCCGAACACTCGATGTGCTGATTGACTCTCCGGCCCCGCAGGGGAAGAACCTGTGGCTCGGCCGGACCTACGCGGACGCACCCGATGTCGACGGCATCACCTGGGTTGAAGGTCCACATATCGCGCCAGGCGATCTGGTCACTTGTGAAATCGTGGCCGCCGAGGAGCATGACTTGGTCGCGCCGACCGTCGGAATCGACGCCCCAAAAACGACGAAAGGTTCGGCCCAAACCGCGCCGAAAGCCGGCGAAATCATCGCTGGTGATCCTCGACGGGATCTAGCAAGTGCGTATCGACCCGGCGCTTGTCTTCGTGGCCCGGTTGGTCTGGCTTTCCTTTGTACGGGCGACTGGGTGGCTTCCATGAGTCAAGTCAAGAACCTCTCAGCGATGGTCGCCCCGGCGCCCGCAGGTTCTGGAACGTTCCCAATAGTTTGACAGTCAGCCGGCTCGCTCTCGCCGTACTCGTATTTGTGTTGATCGACTACGAGTCGTACGCCTGGGCACTGGCTGTCTTCATCATGGCCGCGGTGACCGACGCTCTCGATGGCTACTTCGCCCGCCTGCTCAAGCAAGACACTCCGATCGGCCGCCAGCTCGACCCCCTGATCGACAAGGTCATCGTGTCGGGCTGTTACATCTACCTGGCGACCATATCCGGCTCGGGCGTATTGCCGTGGATGGTAACCGCCATCGTTGTTCGCGAACTCTTGATTCAAGGCCTGCGCAGCCACCTTGAAGGCCAGGGCCAACCCTTCGGCGCCCGGACCGCGGGCAAGTTCAAGACGGTCGTCCAGTGCGCCTCGATCTCAGCCGTTTTGTTCTGCCTGGCCTTACAATCTTCCTCGCCAACGCTCTTTCTGCTCCGAGATGGGCTCACCTGGCTGGCCGTTCTCCTGACGGTGTACAGCGGGCTCAGTTACGTTTGGATCGCCTTGCCCAAGTTGCGCGGCGAGCCATGACATTCTTGATAAAACAGTTATCACAAACTCATTCGAAATACGGCGAAAATTGATGGAATGGTTGGAATCGCTGGTCTTGGGATTGGTTCAAGGGCTGACCGAATTCTTACCCGTCTCGAGCGACGGCCACCTCTTGATCACGCAGAATGTGTTCGGCTGGCTCACGGGTGTGAAACATTCCGGCGAGGAAAACTTGTTCTTTGATGTGATCCTTCACCTGGGCACAACAGCGGCGATCCTGATTTACAACCGCGACGTGATCACCAAGGTGTTTCGCGGATTGCTCGGCGACGACGAAACGGCCGGTTTTCGACGATCCGAGCTCGTCCGCGTCGGGGTTTTGGCGATCATCGCGACCTCGCCGTTGATCCCGCTGGCGCTCTTCTTCAAGAAGATGATCGAGCGGACGTTCGAGGGAATCACGGTCGCCGGTTTCGGATTCTTGATCACAGCGGGTATCTTGTTGGCCACCGGTTGGCTGAGGCGTCGTGACGGAACCAAGGGGCCGGCCGAGACAAGCTGGCTCGATGCCTTGTTGATCGGTTTGGCCCAGATGTTCGCCCCGTTGCCCGGCGTCAGTCGAAGCGGGCTGACCATCGCGGCGGCTCTGGCGCTCGGGTTGTCGCGAACGTGGGCGGTCGGATTCAGCCTGCTCATCGCGATTCCAGCAATCCTCGGGGCTGCCGTTTGGGAGATCAGGAAAGTCGATCCCGCCACTCTCTCGTCCGACCGCGTTGCCCAGGCGGTCGCCGGCACGATTTTGGCGGGCGTGGTCGGCTACTTCGCAATTCAGTGGCTGTTCAAGGTCGTTCGCGCGGGTCACATCTGGTATTTCTCGATTTATCTCATCTTGCTGGCAGTCATGGTCCTGTTGATGGCCAGGACCTGATTGAGACTCTGGGACGGCCCCGTCACGGCGCAGCGTTCGCGTCGGCTGTCGACGTTCCCAGCGTCGCCATCTGGCGACGCGCATATTCGAGCCAGCGCTGATGAAGCATATCGAGTCCGCCGATCTGGTAAACGTCACGGAGTGCGACCTCGACACCTTGCTTTTGGGACGACCGCACAAACCGGACGAACTGTTCGGGCGGTCCCTGTTCAACCAAGAAGCGCGTCAAGGAGACGCTTTGGGCGTAGTAAACACTCCAATCCTTGGCGTCGGGGTAATCCATCGCCATCAGTTTACCCAGCGGGAAAACCCGGCCGGATTCCAGCGACTCGCGCAGGTCGCTCGCTTTGAGTTGTTGTTCGGTCGGTGGCTCGGCCAGAACGGCGATTCCCTCATCGGCCCATCGCGGTAGTGGCTCGGGAATGAACAGGTCGGCCATGACAACGTGGGTTACCTCGTGGGGTAAGATGGCGGTCGCGCATCTGGGTGTGGTCGGCGCGCAGATGGACCTTTCGCGCCACGATGCGGTTGCCGTTAACCTCCATCGCTGAAAAACCCGGTGATGTGTCGGGCTGACCGGTTGCCTGAGCCAGCATCTTGCCATCGGGGTAGAGATAGATCTCGCACCGAGGTGTCCAGGTGCGTTGTGCGGACGGACTGGACCACCGCTTCGCCTGGGTCGCGCGAACGGACTCGGCCGCTTCGGCTGCCGCCTCGGCCAATTCGGGCATTTCGATGGAAGATCCGGAAATTGGCCGTCTCGTGCACTTGCCAAGACTCAGCGGCCGGCGTCTCATCCACGGTGCGCCTAAGGTTGGCGTCGAGCGTGGGCTGCGACCGATTCGCGAGTTTGGGAGCGACTGACTCAACGTCGATTCCGTTGACAGTCGGAGATTCATTCGGCTTCTCAAGCGGGGATATCGCACGAGGAAGGTTTAGTGACTCGTCGGCGGCCGCTGCTGACGCTGACGACGGACCCGAAGATTGTGGAGGCGCCGCCGTTCGCGATTTACCGAGGAGACGCGGAAATTTCGAGGGTTTGTTGTCGTCCGGCGCCGAGCCTCGCGACGGCGAGATTACTCGATTGAACCGTGGGTCGCGGGCCACTCCGGCGAGCTTCGGCAACTTTGCTACGGAGGTATTCGCCGTACCAACTTTTGGGAGTCAATTGCTGGATGCTTTGCACTTCCGAATCGATTTCTTCCCACTCGCGCACTGTCTTCGGTCCAGCATTGATACGGCGAACGACTTCGACCCAGCGACAATACGCCCAGTGCTCCTTGCGATTGGTCGGCAATCGATTCTGGCGGGCGAGCGCCGCGTAGAACCCTCCCGCCTCGTCGTAGCGCTTGTCGGCGAATAGTCGATCGGCTTGTTCCAAACTTACGTTTGTGGACACCGGCTTTGAACCGACCGTCGCCTCGCGGCCCGGTTGCGACTCGTTTGAGGAAGAGGCCGCCCGGTCGGGAAGTTTCGTGTCCGACGAGGCATTTAGCTCCAAGCTCGACTCGTTCTTCGACGGTTCTGTCGAGCCCAAACCGGCGGTCATGTTCGAAGACGAGGGTTCGGACAAAGACGACTTCTCAGGTTGAGTTTCAAACGGCTCGGACGGAGGAGTCGGCTCGGGCTTAGGCTTGATGGGCGGGGTGTTTTGCGAAGTGAGGTCGGGAAGAAGCGCTTTGATCGGTAGGAAACGGGGCGGTCCGTTCGTCTCGCCACCTGGGGCGCCGCCTGCTTTGGGCAACGATTTTGGTTGGGCCGGTGTCTTGGATGGTTCCACCGGCATCTTTGGCAGCTCAGCCGGCGTCAGAGGGGATGAGGGCGATTCGCGACTTCGATTCAGGATGGCCAGATTGTCGCGGTAATGGGCCGCAACCCGGCTATCGACCCGACGCCTCGGCCTGCCGGGCCAACACCTCATATGATTGCCTGAGGAGGTCGAGGATCGTGGATCGGTCCTTCGCCTGTGCCTCGGGCAACGCCTCTTCGAGAAACGTGATGGCGGACGAATGATCGTTGGCCTGGATCAGGCGGCGCGCGCCTGCTCGATCGTCGCGGCCACGTCGGTCCCATCGCCGCGGGAAGGCCCGAGAGGACGAGGGAAATCGATAAACCCACAATCATCGTCGTGACAGCCTGACGCATGACGATCCGTGTCCTGCTGGGCTGGAGGTAGGGCCGTCCGGTCGTGGAGCATCCAAGCCATGACCGACCGAAAATACGTCCCTGAAGTCGAACGACTCGAGGGAACAGGCATCCCATCCGTTACTTCAGCCGGATGAGTCCAGGAACCGTGATTAATTGCCACGCTCACGACCTCAGGGTCAGTCGGACGTGTAACCTCGGCGAGTTGGATCGTGCGCGCGGCATCATAGCCGACTGGTCGATGCACGAACCCACGTCCGCCACAGGGCTTTGCGAGAAACGGCTTTGCCGGTGACACCGCTGGGTAAGACCCACACCAAGGCCCAACGCACCGATGGATTCGACACCGTCTCTCCTCAACGGTGGGGAGTATGCTCGTAATTCCCCGGGCCGTCAACCTGAACTGTGATCGGCAATGCGTCAGTCAGGACTGAGTTGAAGCTTGGGACAAGAGAGCGACTGAAAGCCTAACGCGCTATGGCCCTCGACGAAATTGGTTGGTCGCATTCGAAATCGATTGCTACCCGCGAGCTATCATGTAAAGGGGCTGAGACAGACGGTCGTGCTTGGTTCGACTTGTCGTCTTGCAACGGCTGTCGAAGGCGCGAGAGTCGGCAGCCCTAACTCACGCGCGGCCTCGGCCTGGAACCGTGGAGCTCACGATCGTCTCGACTTGTTTCGTGATACCAATCAACCGCCTTCTCATACCATTGGCGCGCCTCCTCAGGGTGCCCGAGCTTGTGATCGACCGAGGAGAGGAAGAACCAGTCGAAACTGTCACCCCCATTGCGCAGGTTCATGGAACGCTCGAGTGCACTCTTCGCATCCTCCAATTTCCGGCGCGGTAGTAGGCTACACCGAGCGTGTTCCAGTCGTTTCCGCTTGTCTGGTGCAGAGCTCGACAGCTCGCCGAGCATAACGGACAGCGGCCTCCGGTTCATGTCGTTTGGAGTCGGGATAGGTCACGAGTAGCCAGGCCAGATTGTTCAGGCTGACGGACATATTCAATCGATTCATGGGCTGCATTAAAGCTTCTGGAGGGAGCGCGTCATAGTACGCGATCGTTTGAAGGTAATTCTCCTTCATC
This sequence comes from uncultured Planctomycetota bacterium, assembly GCA_963720335.1. Lineage (GTDB taxonomy): Bacteria > Planctomycetota > Planctomycetia > Isosphaerales > Isosphaeraceae > CAVRFS01. The sequence goes on from CAVRFS010000091.1 coordinate 67,455, forward strand.
GCCAGAAACGGATCGATTTCGAACAACCTGCTGCATTTCGTCCGTCGCCTTCGAGGGCGCGTCGGCGCGACGTTGATCCGGTCGAAATCGTTCTTAAGGATAAATTCTCGAACAAATGCGTACTTGTTCAATATTTCTAAATAAGCGGACCAGACCGGCATCCGGATCATGAGCACCAGGAAGCCGAATGAGGCGTAGACAGCCAGGCGGCCAAACCTTGCACGCCGCGCGGTCTCGGTTTTTTCGAGTTCGACCGCGGAGATTCGGCGATATGGAGGGAGAGCGAGAGGACGCGCACGGCCGTGCAGAGCTCGAGCAGAAGCTGAGTCGCCCCCAAGACGCCCAGCATCAAGTCCGACGCAGGTGGGATGGGAGAAAGCCCAGCGCGCGAGATGGAAGGCGCCAAGCGTGACCGCGCCCCCTTGAGTCGCGGCTCAACTCGGCTGTCATTTCGAGCACTCCGCCGATCGAAAGGATCAAGAAAGTGACCCCGGCCGCCCGGAGCAACTCCGGCCATCGAGTCCGTCGCAAGGCCACGCCCAAGAGTAGCGGCCAGGCGGCGCTCAGCAGGACAATCGGGTGGTTCTCCTGAATAAACCGGCCTAACATCCGAAACGACCACGGATCGAGCCTCGATCGCTCGAGTAAGGCGGTCGCGTAGTCGGCAATGGCACAGACGAGACGGATCGTCCCCAGCACCATCATCCATGAGCTCAGCTCGATCAGCCGCTCAAGTGACTCCAGCCGTGTTGGGCTCGGTTCCCTGATCGGTGATCGATCGCCGATCCAACTCCGTCGACGGAATGAACTCCATGAGTCGTTCCTCGCGGCACTCGAGCAGAGAAATACGACCTTGAAACCCTCTCGGCCCACCGTTTCGTGCTCCTACATCAAGCGACTAACCAGAGAGAGGGCGTTGAATCTCGATTGGTTACAATGCGATCACCCACCACGCCTGAATTGTCGAGTCTGCGTCCCGAAAAGCCTGTCAGGAATTCGAGCGGTTCACTGATACTGCGCCCAGGACGACCACGAGAGCCATCATACAACCGGAAGCGTCAGCGAGAACTCCTCGGGCGATCCCCTCGCTGACGCTTCCGGTTGGTATGGCCCGTGGGCCAACCGAGCGTGAACCAGCCAGTACCCAAATATTACAGTTGACGCCGACCATAAAGTCCAATCAAAAAAGAAATCTGGGCGGAATTCGAAAGTGAGATCGCGCTCTCTGCTCATGCACTTTTTATAACCGGATTGTGATTGAGTACAACCTCACAGCGGTCTGGTGGCGCGAATCGATCCCTGGAATGGTAGAATCATCGAGTTCCTTGTGGCTTCAGCGACATGGGATCGCGGGCTCGGCGTCCGCCGAGCTCGCGTCGATTTCGGCAAGATCGAGTCGAATGATTCGCAACATGGTATCACGACCGGAGCAAAAAAGGTTGGACGCTCGTCTGGAACCACCTGAGCCGGGGAACGGGATGGGTTCTGATCCAGCGAGGCTCGGCGCAACGGGATCTGGCTGGCGGGTCTGACCGCGGTCGCGTTGGCTCTGGGGTTCTGGGTCTATCGGGGCATGCGACCGAGGGTGCCGGACGCCGACCTGATCTGGAAGCAAGCGGAGCGAGATTTCCAGGCCGGCGAATACCCGCGGTCGAGAAGGCTCTGGATCGTCTCAAGGGGGTGCGTGAGCCGACTCCGCTCGATTGGATGTTGCGAGCCCAACTCGCCATGGTCGGCAATCGATCGGATGAGGCGATCGCCGATCTACTGCCGGGTGCCTGACGAGCATGACATGGCTGCGCAAGCCCGGTTGCTGGCCGGTCAGATCGAGCTGAGACGCGACCGGGTCCGGTTCGCGGAGCAGGCGTTTCGTGCCGCACTGAAGCTCGATCCCAGACGTAGTCCAAGCGCACCGGGAGCTGATTTACATTTATGGCATGCAACTGCGACGAGCCGAGCTGACGTCGCGAATTCCTGGCTCTCTCGAAGCTGACCAGTCTGACTTTTGACAACGTGTTTCATTGGTGCTTGCTGCGCAACAATTCGTGGGAGCCCGGGGAAGCCATCAAGTCGCTGTCTCGCTATATCGCGGCCGATCCGGAGGACCGCTGGTCTCGGCTGGCTCTTGCGGAGAACGAACGGAGGATGGGCTTGCACGCGGAAGCGGAATCAGTTCTCTCGGTGTTGCCGTCTCAAGACGCCGAAGGCAATCGCGATCCGGGCTCAGATTGCCCTGGATCTCCAGCAGTCGGATCGAGTCGAGCAACTCCTCGCTCTGGGCCCCGAAGGCGACCCGGCACTGGCGCGGCTGCGCGGCCGCCAGGCGCTGGCGCGGCGAGACGCTCGAAACGCGCTCCGCCATTTCCAGATCGCCTATGCCGCCGACCCCGAGAGTCGCGAGACGGTCTTCGGACTGCTCGCGCGCGTACGAGATGATCGGCGATCAAAAGTCAGCCGAGCCGCTTCGTCAGGTCGCTCGCGACCTCGAACGGCTCAACACTTTGGTCCAGCGAGCGGCGGTGGCTCCGGCTCGGCGTGATCCGGGGCTGATGCGCGAGCTCGGCGCGGCCTGCGCGGCCCTGCACCGCGACGCCGAGGCACGCGTGCGTGGTATTCAGCTCGCCGTCGCCCGCGATCCGCTCGACAGAGAGTCGCAACAAGCCTTGTTCCGGCTAAAAGCTGTCGAACCCAAGCGACGAGTCCGCCTGCGACCCACACCTTGACGTCAGACCTTGACCGAGGTCGGCCCTCCAACACGCGAACCACCCGAGACAGAATCCAATGGAACGACGTCACGATGGAGAAAACCGTTCCCTTTCGCGGTCTGGACGTTTTTCCTGTCTGACGGGGCTGTCGCTGTGGCTCGGCTGGGGTATCCGAGGAAACTTCGGCCACGAGTACGGCGCCATGATGCCCGGCGCACTGGCGGCCATGGCGGCCGTTCTGCTCTCGGGACGCGACGACTGGCAACCCCGAATCGCTTATTTCGCGATGTTCGGCGCGCTCGGCTGGTCGTTCGGCGGCAGCATTTCCTACATGCAAGTCGTCGGCTACACGCATTCGGGGCACTCGCCGAGCGTGCTCTACGGGTTCGCGTGCTTGTTCGTGATCGGCTTTCTCTGGGCCGCCCTGGGCGGCGCGGGCACCGCGTTGCCGGCCGTGGTCGACCGCTCGTTCCTGGAGGATTTGCTCGTTTCCACCGGCGTGGTCTTCTTGCTCTGGTGGCTGCAAGGCGTGGCCATCGAACCGTGGCTCAAACGACAGGGTTATTCCCTCTTCTGGTACGACACCGATTGGGTGGCCGCGTCGCTTGCCCTTGTCGCGGTGCTCGCTGGTCTGGGGAGCCAGGCGCCGGCTCGACCGGCCAACGTCGCTGGTCCTGCACCTCGCCGCCGGCTGGTGGGCCGGCTTTCTCCTGCTGGTCTTGGTGCTGGGGCTGCATATGACGCCGCCCCGAGGCGACAACTGGTCGGGTTGTCTGGGGATGACGGCGGGGCTCCTCTGGTATTGCCGGCGCCAGGGTCTGCGCGAAGCTGGCCCGCGCCACGGTTCTCTGCGGATTCATCGGCGGAATCGGCTTCGCCGCCGCATCGATGCTCAAGCTGGTCGAGATCACCAGCGGATACAAGACCAACTGGCACAGCATCCTTGAGCAGACAACAGGGCTCTTCAATGGGGTCGGGCTCGCCGTCGCCGTCGCCGTTCTGGCGAGGCGGGCGCCTTCGATCAAGGTCGATCTCCACCGGCGGCCTTGGGCCGATCCGGTCGTCGGCCGGGTTCGTGGTCTTGGGGATCACTTACATCAACTTGCGGAAAAATGTCAGCTTTTGGATCGCTCAGAAGGTGGTGCCCGCGGTGATGTCCGGCATGGCGACCTGGGTCTGGTTCGACTTGGCGTACCTGCTGCTCGCGGTCGACGATGCTGGCACTCTGGGTCCGGCATCAAAGGCAGCCTCTGCCCATCGTGCCCGAGAGCTGGCTCGGCAAGGGGCAGTTGCTCTATCTGGTTTTGCTCTGGAGCCTGGTTGCCGGCAACTTCGAGCGCGAACTGGTCGTGTTCACGGCCCAGCGGCTGGTAACCGAGGGCGTGCTTTACGTCGTCGCGCTGGCTTGCACAATCACTCTGCTCCTGGCGCCACCAGGCCGCCGTTCCTGGAACGCGGCGGCCTCGCCGACCGTTGAGCCGTGATCGCGCCGGGCTGACCACAACGGTCATCGTCGGCCTGGTCGCCGCGCTGACGACGATCGTCGCTGACTGGGCGATCGTTCGCGCGATCCACGGGGATCGCTATGCGGGAGCGGACTACGCCGGTCTCAATATCCGATTCGGCCCGAACGCGACCACCAAGCGGCCCAAGTAAACATGGCGTTGGGGAGCTCATCGCCCGGCCTGCGGCACGCTTGACACGTGGCTTCGAGCGCGTCCATGATGATCGGTCGACTGGGGCATCGGACCGTTGGACTGTGGGACTGACCAGCCGGTTCACCCCCTCCGAACCGCTCCGAACCGACGGACGGCCAACGATTCATGCCCGGAGCGAGGCCCGACGGTCTCGATGACATGAACGACACAACCCATGATCTGTACGCACTTCCCAAGCCGATGCGATCAAGGCGCCTCCGCACACGTCTGAGTAAGGCGATCCGGCAAATCGGGCCCGGATTGATCCTGGCTGCCTCGATCGTGGGTACCGGTGAGCTGATCAATACGACCGGTCTGGGCGCCAAGGCCGGGTTCAGCCTGCTCTGGTTGATCGTTCTTTCGTGCGTCATCAAGGTCTTCGTTCAGGTAGAGCTCGGCCGTTACGCGATCACGCACGGCAAGACGACGCTGGCGGCGTTCGACTCGCTGCCCGGCCCTCGGGCCGGTGCATCTTGGTTGTGTTGGCTCTGGCTGATCATGATGCTGACCACGCAGGCACAGATCGCGGCCATGGAAGGGACCGTGGGCCAGGCGGCCCACATGGCTTTCCCCGGGGCGTCCCCGTTCATCGCCGACGCCGCCGGAAGCGTGGTGGCGTCGTGGGGGCCGTATCTCGCGAGTCACGAGGAGTACTTCTGGGCCGGAGTGACCACGGTCGCGGCGGTTCTGCTCCTGCTCTCCGGGGGATACCGTCGTCTGGAGCGAATCACAACCATCCTCGTGGCCGCGGTCACTCTCTTCACCGTGGCCAGCGTACTGATTCTCCAATGGACCTCCTTCCGCATCAATCTGACCGATGTCGAGCACGGGTTCGAGTTCGCCGTCCCCGCCGCGGCCGTATCCCTGGCGTTCTCGGCATTCGGGATCACGGGCGTCGGCGCCTCCGAACTATTCGCCTATCCTTACTGGTGCATCGAGAAGGGTTACGCACGCTACGCGGGGGTGCGGACTGACGACCCGGCGTGGGTCGAGCGCGCCGAGGGCTGGATCCGCGTCATGCAGCTCGATGCCTGGATCAGCATGGTCGTCTTCACCGTGGCGACGGTCGCGTTCTACTTCCTCGGCGAGGCGGTCCTCCACCCTCAGCATCTCGACCCTCAGGGTCCTGAGATGATCCCAACCCTTTCGCGTATGTACATGCAACCGCTGGTAGGCACGCCGCTGGCGTGGCTGCGGCCGTTCACGCGGGTGGCCTTCCTGCTCGGGGCGTGGGCCGTTTTGTTCAAAACGCTCTATGTCGCCACGGCAGGAAATAGCCGGCTCACGGCCGACTTCCTCAACCGTCTGGGAATTTGGAACCCCGCGAGCCCCGCGGACCGTGACCGCATGATCAAGTTTTTCTGCATCGTCTACCCTACGCTCGCGCTGGGACTCTATTTCTTCTTCCGCGAGCCCCAAGGCTTAATCAAAGCAGGCGGCATCGCTCAGGCCCTCATGCTGCCGTTCATCGCCGGCGCCACGATCTACCTCCGCCAGCGCGACGCGGATCGCCGCGTCGGTCCTTCATTCCTCAGCGACATCTGTAACTGGATCGCGTTCTTTTCGGTCACAGCCGTCGCGGTCTACGCGGTCTACAACATCTATCACGAGTTCAGATTGTCCAAATGATTCTGATCTCGCCTTATCTCCTTGGGCGGTTGTAAAGTTTTGAGGATACGAACGGATTACGTTGCTCCAAGAGTCCGGCAGAGACGCCCGAACGACCAGGAATAAGTTGGCCGTGAATGTCAAATTCAGTGATTCGTGCTTTGCTCGCTGCTCGCCATGTCACGTTCGCCATCGTCGTCATTCTGCTCGTGGCGCTGGTCTGGGGGGGCAAGCGCGTCAGTTACGAGCAGTCGATCAACTCCTTCTTCGCCGAAGACGACCCCGCGATGCGGGTTTATCAACAAGCGGCCCGGACATTCGGCGACGACAACTTCGTTTTCGTAGTCTATGACGACACCGCATTGTTGACTCCCGATGGACTCAACCGAGTTTCGGAACTCGCCGCGGCGGTCGCGCCGGATCGCATTCCGGGAGTGCAGCGCGTGGAGTCGCTCGACGCCATGCCGTTGCTCTGGGCGATCGACGACGCCTTGCTGGCGATGGACCGGCTTGCCATCCTTCGCCCGCAACATGGCCTTGAACGCGGCCAAACGGACGATCAAGGACATCGACCTGAAGATCCAACGCGATGACGGTCAACGGAGCGGTCAAGGCCGCGGAGAACGACCCGTAGGCCTTGGCCGCACTCAAGGATCGGTTGACACAGCATCCGCTTTTCCTTGGGACGCTGATCGACTCGAGCTGCGACGTCCACCGCGGTGGTGGTCCGATTGAGGAAGACAAACCAGCACAACGTAATCGAGACGGTTGCCGCCCTTCGGGATGCGGCCGACCAGTTCGCGGCGCGGCACAAACTCGGCCAGCCGGCGGTCGTCGGTCCTCCGGTACTTCTGGCCGACGGCTTCGCGGCGATCGAGATCGACGGTCGTCGTCTGGCCGTCGTCGGCATGGTCTTGATCGGCGTCGTGACGCTATCGGCGGTTCAGAGCCTTTGGTGGGCGATCGTCCCCATGGTCGCCGGCTGGGTGATCTGGCTGGCGACGGAGGCGGTATTGTCGAGCCTCAATATCAAGCTGTCCCTTTCGGGAGGACCGTTGGTCGCTCAGATCATCGTCTTGACGATGCCGGCGGCCAGTCACCTGGCGATCCATTTCCGGGACGATCGCCGCCGCCAGGCCAACCCTCGTGACGGCTGCCCGCTCGACTCTGGCCGCGGTTGCCGCGCCGATCGCCTGGACGGCAATCACGGGTGCCATCGGCTATGGTGCCCTCGTCACCAGCGACGTCATGCCCATGCACCAGTTCGGGGCGATCCTGGGTACGTGTACGCTCGGGGCCGCGATCCTGGTGATGCTGATTTCCCCAATCGCCATGCTCCCACCATTTCGTTTGGAAATCCCCGTTCGCCACGGCTCTCGCTCTCGGGTGTCCGGCGCGATGAACCGACTGATTGTCCGGGTCTACCACCATCCGAGGGCGATCGTGGTCGCGGTCTTCGCGGTCGTCCTACCGAGTGGCCCTCGGTTTGTTTCGGTTAAGTTATGAGACCAATTATATCAACTTATTCCGACCTGAAACTCGAGTCGTCCAAGATTATCACACGGTCGAGTCCAAGCTCGGGGGCATCGGCCTGGTCGAGCTCGTCGTGCCATGGGCCCATTCGCTCTCGGCCCGATCGCTTCTTGACTTGAGTCGCGTCGAAATCCAGATTCGGCGACATCCAGGTAACCGACCCCAGGGCGATCGCCCAGGTGCTGTCACTCGCCACCGTGCTCGACCCGGACGGGCGGCTGGCCGCCTTACCCGACGAGCGCCAGGATCGGATCCTCGCTGATAAGCTCGAGCTCATCGCCGCCTCGCCTCAGAGCGCCTTGTTGAGCAGCTTCTGGAACTCCGAGACGGGTGAGTCCCGCCTCTTGATTCGCCTCAAGGAACAGCAGCCGGCTCCCGACAAGTCGCGGATCTTCCGCCAGGCCACGACGGCGGCGGCGGATCTGTTCGGCCCTCGTCCTACCTCACCGGACTCTCGTTCCTGATGACTCGGACCACTGAGGCGATTATCGCGACCCAGTGGAGTACCTTCCTCTGGTCGGCAATCGGTATTCTTCTGATGCTGGCCTTAGCGTTCCGAAGCATGGTTCTGGCGGTGCTCGCGATCTTGCCAACGTTACTGTCGGTCGCCCTGGTGCTTGGGTTTGATGGGATGGTTGAAGATCCAGCTCGATATGGCCACGGCACTGGTGGCGAGCGTCGCTCTGGGACTCTCGGTGGACGACACGTTTCACTGTTTGCTTCAGTTCCGCCGCGATCACAAGACGAGGCGCTTCCGGCGACGTTATTTGACAGCTATCGCGTGACTGGTCCCGGAGTGCTCCTATCCAGCTTAGCGGTGGCGATCGGCTTCGCCGCATTGCGGACCAGCGAGTTCGAGCCGTTTGTCAACTTCGGGACCATGGTCGGCATCGCGACGGCCGGCAGCACGTTAGGCAACCTGGTCTTACTCCCAGCCTGCCTTACCCTGGGACAGCGTTGGCGACAACCTAGGAAGCCGCGACGCAAGCACATCGTTGGCGCTCGGTAACAGAAAGTCATTCCCGGTTGGAACATTCAGACAAAGGGAGTTGGCCGCGCTGGGCCATTCTAAGAACGTGCTTCCCAGAGCGACGATCGGCACGTTGCATTCGCCCGGCATTCTCATTTAATACGACACTGGCATGGTTGAAGTGCTCTGTATCGTGAACGATGATGTGAAGAAGCCTTCAGGCGTCCAGGTGTACGAAAGCTGCACCGAGACAGTGCCAGGCGTGGTCGTTGTGGGAGGGCTATTGGGACTCCACGTCAGGGTGCAACTCAGGTTGTCCGTGTTCAGACCGACAGCTAGGGGATTGACGGCATTTGTCAAGACCGTCGCGCTTGTGGCGTAGGGGTTGCCTGTTTCGGAGGCATACGTCGCGCCGTGGACCGACGCATAGCGTGCTCCTTCCCGCGCCAGCGTCGCGATCTGCTGATAACGAAAGACGGCGATCCCCAATACGAGGGACCCGACCAAAAGTAGCATGGTTAGAGGGTACACGATCGCACATTCGACCACCGTGGTACCCCGCCGTCTTGCCTGGTCGATGCATCGAACGATCATGAGGAGTTTCTCCTCCCGTTGGCCGTCACGTGGTGTTTCAAGGAACAGTGGTGGTGGCCGAAGCGGGATAGGGCATCGTCGCGGTTTGAGTTAGCGTGATCGACCCGGGGAATGAACCTGAACCCCAGACGGAGGAGATGGAGGTCAGCGTGTATGGATAGCTGACAGTGACTGTTACATAATTATTCGAACTCAGTCCCGGCGTGGATGCCGAGGCCGTTATGTTGCCGACCGTCAGATTCGATGCATCGGCGGTCGCGGCATTGGAAAGGCTGGTCCAGGTCGATGGCAAAGAAAACCCGGACTTTGCGTAGAATTCATAAATCGCACCATTCCTCGCGCAGTTTTGAAGCGTCACTTGTGCGTAGATCAAGCGTGCGAAATCCACCACCGCCATCGAGCAGAAGATGAGTAATGGCAGCAACATCGCCAGCTCGACGGCGGCTAGCCCGCGACGCTTGTCAACACGCGAACGGGCTTTCATGTGTGATAGAGTCATGGCTTGCTCGGCCGGATTGGAAGTTGAAACGAACGAAGAACCTATGGTTCACTCATACCACGCGACGCAAGTCTTCGGAACGGCTGGCAATCGCGTTCGCCCCGCACGCGACGATCCACGGCCGCCCGCTCGCTGTCGCCCGATTGGCATCGTCTTACTGGACGATACCGAGACTGGACGAACTTGCGACCGAGCTTCCATACGTGACATTAAGACTCGCGGATCCGGAGAAAGTGAGATCCTTGACGATAAACTGCGAGCCCATGATATTGGTGGCGCTACTGCCGCTCATCGTTAACGAGGCGCTCGGGAAATAGAACGTGCCGGAATTGTTGACGGTGCCCGATCCCGACATGGTCGCACCAGAGGTGTTGGATCGGTCCTGAAACACCGTGATCCCGGCGTAGGTACCACCGGCCATGGGGCTGAGTGCGATGTTACCCGAGCCGCTGAGGTTGATCGCGCCGCTACTCGATGAGTTGTAGATAAAGACGCCGTCGCCGCTGATGCTGGACGAGCCACTCATACTGATCCCGCCGCTGTTCATGTAGTAGACGCCCGGATTGAGCGTGAGCGACGAAGAGCCGCTGAGCGTGAAGCCATTATAGATACCTGGCGATATCGTCCTGGTTGACGACAACGAGAGGTTGACTGCCGAGTTAATGTTCGGATAGCCCGGCGACGTTGCTGGAAGTGAGTGCGGGGATGCTCGCCAGGGGATCAGCAGTACTTGGCTGGTTGTAATTCTTGGAAGGCGAATTGATCGCGGCAGTCCCCGAAAGATGGACGGAGCTGCTGCCCGCGGAAAGATCGATCGTCGGTGCCGTGATGGAGGCTGATCCGGACATGGCGATCGCCGCGGCCGAGGTCGAATCGATCACGATGCTGCCACCGACAGCCTTGATCGATGCCGTACCCGAAAGCGCGAGCGTGCCCGAGGGATCCAAAAGGAGAAGCGACGCTGTCGAATAGGGAACGTTGGTTGCCCTGGCGACGGCACTCGCCGTGCTTGTGTTGGTCCCTGATCCCCAAAGCGCGCTGAATGTCTTGGGTTGGGAAGTCGTGACCGCGACCGAGACGTAACCGGTCTTGGGCTGAGTGATCTGGGAATCCGTAATCGTGATGCCGTTTTGGAGGGCGATCGCGACAGCCGCACTCTGTGCCGTGCTAAAATTCGAGCTATTGTACAGCGCATATGCGCCGGCGAGTGCCGCGGCATCGGCAGTCGACTGAGCCTGCCGCCGCTGAAGATACATCAGGCCCCCATCAAGAGATAAGGCCATCAGACCGACAATCACCGGCAACATGAGCCCCGCGAGGACAGCAACCATCGCTCGACGCTTGGAAATACCATCGTGATGTTTTGTGCGATTGAAGATCATGATTCACTCACTCCTTGGGGTGCGAAGTCCCCACACAAACCGGCAGATCCCGTTCTCGCCGCGCCGTGACACGCTCATGACACGATTAGAGCGAGCGCTCTCGCGATTCCCGATTCAGGTCACCTAGTTGTTCCGCACGTCCTGACGGATGACACGTGCCCAGAAAAGGAGGCTGGGCTCCAGCAGTTGGTGGCGACGGTCCACATTCCCAAGCACGTTCGGGAATCCCTCTCGCTCTATAGATTCTCTAAGGCGGGACCTGGCCGGGTGTCGGACCTCGTTGGATTAAATTATCACTTCGTACGTCCGATGCAACATAACTCTCTAAGGAGGAGACTTGTCTTGATCCGAGCCGTGTCAAGTGCTGACATTCCTCTCTGATTTCCACCCGGTGAAAGCGTAAGCTCGCTACCAGCCGATCCCTGTCCGTTTGCCGACAGGCGATGGACCAAGCGAAGATCGTGAGGGATGCCGCATCCTGAAAAAAAGCAAGAACGACCGATAATCTTGGCCGACTTGGTGCGGCGATACGCGGGAAATGCCGATTCATTCGCTCTGTCCCGGACCATCGATCAAACTCCAACCCAATGCACCGCTTGTTGGAAAAAATCAACACGACCGCATACACAAATTATTCTCTTGCAACCAGTGGCTAACGTGTTCTAATTGTCGGAAATTGTCGATCGGCCCTCAGGATAGAGGAGATCCCAAATCGTGTTGCCGGCTTCGCCATCGTCAGTCGTCGCGTGTTGCTCACCTCGGCGGATGCCACGCTCGACATTCTAGGAATGAAACCCCTGTTGCGATCCACTCGCTGATCATCGCGAGTACCGCATCACTAGCATCCTGATCCGCAGATATCTCTTGATCGCGAGACTGCAGAGCTAGGCAGCGGTTCGACATCACTTAGAAGGGCCGTGATCCACATCGCCGCTCTCTGCGAAAGGAAAGACGGGCTCAGAGACGGTGATGGCACCCGTGCGATGGACGCGAACGGACCGATTTCCGTTTCTGCGCGAGTCGGCACCGGCTTGAGGCAACCATTCAGGGATGGGGTGCTGCGGTCGCGCGACCGCTCGAACTCGGCGCAGGGAAACTGGCCGCGCATCGGCTCGGATAATCGATTCTTCTCTTGCGAATTCACTTCATTCCAAGCCTTTTTTGGGAGTCTCGCCCATGCGATTGTTCAAACGCGTTACGCTGATTGTCGCGGTCTTTGTCGCGTTTTGTGGAGTCGGCCTGCCCTCCCGGGCGGGGAGCTTGACTCCGAATCCGGCGAATCCGACACCGATCCCCAACGGCTATACAAACACCGGGGGCGGCTTTACTGTAACTGTCACGCCCAGCCCGGCCAGCTTCCGCTCGATGGGGAACTGCCCCTGGCTGCTGCCCGCGCTCTCGGCCGAAGGCTTCGTCGTACAGCAGGGGGCGGGTTACGTCGGCGCGAACGGTTGGACCGTCAATTTCGCGACCCTCGCCGGCGGATTCACGATGAATTCGTATTACCCGTATGCGACCGCCGCGCCGGCGATACCGCTCACACGCTGATTTGTCCGTCCCGGCAGTTAATACGGCCGGCATGGGCGGTGCCGTGATGAACCTGACCTACAACCCGAAGGCCGGTTCGAGCGACCCGATGGGGAATAATGCCGAGTGGATCCAGGTCGTCCGGACGAACTATGCGTTTGCCCCCACCGATCCCCAAAAAGTGTACGGCTACAATGCTGGCGGCGGTTATACCTACTTCATTGATAACTTCTATGGTGCAAACACACCGGCCAATAATGGCACCATGAACCCGACATACGACGGCGGATATAAGGCCAATGGCGATCCCAACGGGTTCTCGGCGACCTCAACCACGTTCATCGACCGGCCGTTCCTCCCATTATCAAACGGCTTGAACACCCAATTCCAGGTCTTCCTCGCGACGGACAACATGACGACCAAGACACTCACGATCTACGACGGGGTCTGGTGGGGCTTCCAAGTTGCCGCCGTACCCGAGCCAAGCACCTATATCCTGCTGCTAAGCGGTTGCGGGATCGTGGTTTTGGTCCGGACGATGGGGAAACGTGCTCAGGAGCGAGTGACGGAATAGTGTTCGGCACGAGACTTGCCCGGGGAATTGGCATGAGATTGGGTTAGCATCCGTGGAAATCCATGGTCGTGGATCGCAAAAACCCGTGCACGCAGTCGGCTTTGCCTGGCATACCCGCTCGTTGCGACCTCCTTAACGCATCCAGGCGGGTTAGGAAACCCGCCCCACTGCCATCAACGACCGATGGATCACAGGCCAGGGCAAAACTCGGGCCGAACACGATTTGGCCAGTGACGGAACAGGGTCAGCGGAATTCCAAGAACGGCGTCTGGCCCGATTCGGCTCACTGGACATCAGTCCTCCGAACATCGGCCTCGGCGCCACAGTCGCGAAAGCCAGGCACCGCTTACTTCTGTCTCGCCGGTCGAGAAGAACCAGCTTGCCATGGCATCGAGGATGATCCGCTACGAAGATGTCGCGGGCCGATTGATGTCTTCGACTACTGTTTTGGGCAAATGCTAGCGTGCGTGCAAGCATGTTTTGAATGGAGATCCTCCGACATTCAGTGACCGATCAAGTCGCTCCACCTGTGGGTTGTTCGATTAATCGATAGACGCTATAACTAAATTGCCCGTGTTGCTTAATATGCCCAAACTGAATAAAGCGTAAATTATGCTCAATCTGTTTAAACTGGCCTGTGCGCTGACGCGTTGCAAAGCGTTGGGCTTGGGGCGTCGACGTCGTCCAACCCCATTCATTCGGTAGCGGACGATTCCGGTGTTTGGTCCGTTCGAAGCATCCGGAGCGCGGGCGATGCCGGGAGTGTCGTCGGAGGAATTTGGAGTTTATCATTTCTTAACATTGAAATCATGCTATCATAAGTGTAGAATCACGGTAAAGTCCGTCTTCCCGGCAAACTCTTCCGGGATGGCCGTCCGGGCGGCTCGCCTCGACCGAGGGGCGCCACGTACAGCGACGAGCGACTTTCAATTGACACCATTGCGTTGTTACGGAGCTTGAGTCATGTTTCTTGCCGAATTTCGCCGGAGTCTCCGGAATGGGGACCGAGCCGGGGCTCGTCGTCGCGGATTGACGAAACCCAAGCGTTGTTGCTTTGGGCTGGAGAGGCTTGAGGATCGGGTGGTAATGACGACCAGCACTTGGAGTGGCGCCACGAGCAATCTTTGGTCGGTTGCCGGGAACTGGGACACTCTGCCGACGACGGGAAGTGACCTTGTCTTTCCCAGTGGTGCGAGCAATCTCACCAACACCGACGACCTCACGAGCGTGACAAGCTATGGCTCGCTGACGCTGTCGGGCGGCGGTTATACGATCGGCGGCACGACCGGAGTGACGTTTACTTCGATCGACTCCTCGCAAAGCTCCACTTTGAATACTGTTTCCTTGCCGATCGCGCTGTCCAGCCCGGCAACGGTCACCGTTGACACCGCCGGAGAGGAGCTGGCACTGAGCGGCGTGATTTCCGGCTCCGCCGGTTTGACCAAGGATGGGAGTGGGGAGCTCGACGTCAATCAGGCGAACACCTACACCGGCACCACGGCGGTCGAGGCCGGTACCATGCTCGTCGATGGGGAGCAGCCGGGAAGCCCGGTGACGATCGTCACAGGCTCGACACTCGGGGGAATCGGCACCGTCGGTGCCATCACAGCCGCCGGAGGAACCGTCAACCCGGGCGATGGTTCCGGGCCCGGTCTCCTGATCGACTCCGGCGATCTGACCCTCGGGGCCGACGCCAGTTCTAACAATTCGGCCTTCGCCGTACAGCTCGACGCCGGCACGACGGCGGGTACCGACTACACCCAATTGCAGGTCGCCGGTCCGATCAACCTCAGCGGCGCTGACCTGAATCTCACGCTGGGTTCCGGATTCGTTGCGACGGCCGGCCAGACGTATACGATCCTGGACAATACGGGCTCAGGCACGATTACCGGCACCTTCTCTGGGCTCGCTTCGGGGTCGATCATCACCGCCTCGGGCACCTCGTTCGTCATCAGCTACACCGGGGGAACGAACTTCAACTCCGTCCTCTTGACCGAGTTGGCGGCGAGCTCGACCGCGCTGACCGCGACGCCCAACCCAGCCGTTTACGGTGAGTCGGTGTCACTCC
Source organism: uncultured Planctomycetota bacterium (assembly GCA_963720335.1). Lineage (GTDB taxonomy): Bacteria > Planctomycetota > Planctomycetia > Isosphaerales > Isosphaeraceae > CAVRFS01. The sequence continues at coordinate 82,612 of CAVRFS010000091.1, forward strand.
AGGCAACGGTGACCGGTACTTCGGGTGGGTCGACTCCCACGGGCACGGTCGAATTCCTCAATGGCACGACCTCGCTGGGCACCGCGACCTTGAACGATAGCGGGGTCGCCACCCTCGCCGTCACTTCGCTGCCGGTCAGCACCACCAACTCGATCACAGCGGTGTACCAGGGGGACACCACCTATGGTACGAGCACCTCGTCGGCCGTCGTGGTGCCGGTCGTCGCAGGCGACGACGACGACGACCGTAACCTTCTCTCCAAGCACTCCGGTGAGCGGAGAGAGCGTCACGCTGACGGCCACCGTCGCCCCGGTGAGCCCGGGTGCAGGCACGCCAACCGGCTCGGTGGAATTCTTCAACGGCTCGAACTCACTCGGTACGGGCACCTTGAGCAGCGGCGTGGCGACCTTGCCGACGACCGCACTGAGTGCGGGCGCCAACTCGATCACGGCGACATACGGTGGGGACGCGAATTTCCAAACGAGTACCTCGACACCCGCCGTGAATGTGCAAGTCGGGCAGGCATCCACGACGACGACAGTTACCTTTTTCCCTGTGTCGCCGTACGTGGGGCAGAGTGTCACGTTGACAGCCACGATTGCCGTGGTGAGCCCGGGCGGCGGCACGCCGACCGGCACGGTCGACTTCTTCCTCAATGGCAGCTCAACCCCGCTGACGACCGGCACGTTGGATAGCAACGGCGTGGCCACCGTGAACACCACGGACCTGCCGGCCGGTGACAACTCGATCACCGCGGATTACTCTGGGGACCCCAACTATTCAGCGAGCGATTCGACGCCCGTCACAGTGACGGTCGCTCCGGCCGTCAATACGACCACGGCACTCACGTTCTCTCCGGCCGCGCCGGTCTTTGGACAGGATGTCACATTGACGGCGACGGTCACACCCATGGCCAGTGGCGCCGGGACGCCGACCGGCACGGTTGAGTTCTTTAACGGCACCACTTCTCTGGGCACGGGTACACTCAACGATCTAGGCGTTGCCACCCTGGACCTGACCACGCTACCGGTCGCCACGACCTCAATCACGGCGGCATACTCTGGCGACGCAACCTTTACGTCGAGCGTCTCGGCCGCGGTCCCCGTGACGGTGTCCCTGGCGTCCACGACGACAACCGTGACGTTTTCCCCCAGCGCACCGGTCTTTGGTGAGAGCGTCACGCTGACGGCGACGGTCGCGCCGGTGAGCCCCGGCGCGGGCACACCGACCGGCACCGTCACCTTCTTCAACGGCACGACCACGCTGGGAACCGGCACGTTGAACGCCAGCGGCGGCGCCACCTTGGCTACCACAGGCTTGCCGGTCAGTACAACCAACTCGATCACGGCAACTTATGGGGGTGACGACAATTTCGCGACGAGCACTTCTACTCCGGCCGTGACTGTCCCGGTCGCGCCGGCGTCCACGACGACGACGTTGACTTCCTCCGCGAGTACGGCGGTCTTTGGCCAGAGCGTGACCTTGACGGCGACGGTCGCGGTGGTGAGCCCGGCGCGGGGATACCGACCGGCACCGTCACCTTCTTCAACGGCACGACCTCCCTCGGCACCGGCACGCTGAACAGCAGCGGTGTCGCGACGCTCGCCGTCACCTCGCTACCGGTCGCAACCAACTCGCTTACCGCGACGTACGCGGCAAGCGCCGATTTCGCGACGAGCACTTCCTCGCCGGCTGTCACCGTGACAGTCTCCCTGGCGTCCACGACGATCACGTTGACTGTCTCGCCGACCTCGTCGGTCTTCGGCGAGAGCGTGACGCTGACCGCGACGATCGCCGCCGTGAGCCCTGGCGCGGGGACACCGACCGGTTCCGTCACCTTCTTCAACGGCACCACCTCGCTGGGCACGGGCACGGTCAATAGTAGCGGCGTCGCGACCCTCGCCGTCACTTCGCTGCCGACTGGCACGGCCTCGCTCACGGCGACTTACAGCGGTGACGACAATTTCGCGACGAGTACTTCAACGGCCGCGTCGTTTACGGTGGCTCAGGCATCCACCACGACGACGGTCACTTCCTCGGTCGCAAGTCCAACGCCCTACGAAGCGGTCACGCTGACGGCGACGGTCGCGGCGGTGAGCCCCGGCGCGGGGACACCGACCGGCACCGTCACCTTCTTCAACGGCACGACCTCGCTCGGCACCGGGACGTTGAACAGCAGCGGTGTTGCGACTCTCGCCATCAGCTCGGTGCCGGTCGGCAATTACTCGATCACGGCGCAGTATAGCGGTGACACCAACTTCACTGGCAGTACCTCCACGGCGATAACCGCCTCGGTCGGGACGGCCAACGAGCAATGGCTCGACTGCCGTGTATCGAGATCGAGCTGAACCGGGATCCCAGTCTGTCGAGACCTCCAGGGTTGGGACCAGCAATTCGCCGATGGCCGCACCCGCCAGTCGATCGCCGTCGCGATCGCCAACAGCCCGGAGGGGAAGCAAACCATCGTGCAAGATGCCTTCGAGCAATACCTCGGCCGATCTGCCAGCCCAACCGAAGTGACGAAAGTCATGTTGGCGGCGGCGGAAACGCACACCAGCGTGCGGGCCATTATCCTTGGTTCTCGCGAGTTTTTTGATGACAGCGGAGGAACCCTCAAGAGCTACGTAGACGCGCTGGAGACCGCCGTTCTGGGCACCACGGTTAACCCGGGATATCTGGCATCCCAACTCGCAAAAGGTGATTTACCCGCGAGGGTCGCCGAGGAGGTCTTGTTGAGTAACATGGGCAAGGCGGCGCTCCTCACAACGTCGTTTGAAACGGTCCTGGAGTGCGCATCCGAGTGCCTCGGACACCGTTTTCTACGTCGGACTCATGGACCAAGGCGTCTATCTCCGAAACGTCCAGGCCCTTCTGCTCGCCTCCGACGAGTTTTACAACGACGTGGTCGTCAGCCTGGCCTCCGTGTCCTCGTCTGTCGTCTTGAGTCTGACTTGCCCAAGCCGGTTTTGGGTTCGTCGGCCAGATCTTGCGTGCGTGTTTGATTCGTATCGCATCGCGACGTATGGAACCGTATGGCAAACGCGAGGCTCGAGGAGGGCGAGATGCCACTCGAGCCTCTTTTGCATTGGGAGGCGCCTGGCCTTGTCAAATGCCGCTGAGGGCCGAAAAATGAAATTGACCCGTCACGGGAACGAATTGCTCCTGACAATTCCCCGGAGGAACTGTAAGTTCGTGGTCGTCAGGGTCCGACTCGAACGCCAGCACGAGTCTCCAGGGAAGGATGAGCCCATGAATCGATCCATTCTCGTCGGTGAAACCGTTTCCTTCACGATGAATACCGGTGTGGTCAGCACCGGTACGGTGATTCAGCGTATGGCCGAAAGGAAGCAGCCGGTCATCTTGTTGATCGAGCAAGCCAACGGTTGGCGTTGCTTCCGCTTCGAGGACGAGGTCGGCGGACGCACATGTTCCGCAGCCCCCCGCGTCCGGCGTTCGCGACCGCGAGCTGACGCAAGCAATTCACGCCTGCGCTCGACGCAGGTGTCCGAGCGTCCCACGCCCGACAACGGCGATGTGCTCAACGGAACCCTCGCCGGCGCTGCTCGCTGTAGCGCTGCAACGAGTCCTCGATGACCGGCAACGCCATATTCGACGGCTGGAATTCATCGACTTCGACCGACTTGCCCTCAAGTTGCTTGTAGTCCTGGAAGAAGCGGCGCAGCATCATCAGGCGATGCGGCGGCAGCTCCGAGGCTTCGCGGAAGCTGTTGAACTCGGGATCGTCGACGGCGACGGCCAGGATCTTGTGGTCGCGCTTGCCGCCGTCGACCATCGTCATCAGCCCGATCGCCCGCGCGGACACCAGGGTCAGCGGTGAAAGCGGCTCCTGGCAGAGCACCAGCACGTCGAGCGGGTCGTCATCCTCGGCATAGGTCTGAGGGATAAAGCCGTAGTTCGCCGGATAATAGACAGCCGAATAGAGCACCCGATCGAGCCGGAGCAGTCCGGTCTTCTTGTCCAGCTCGTACTTGACGCTCGATCCCATGGGGATCTCGACCAGGGCGTTGAACTCCGAGGGTAGGTGTTCGCCCGGAGTGACGTCATGCCAGGGATGAATCATTTGGTTCGCTCAAAAGTTGAACTGTGCGCCGTCAGGATCAATCCGGACCGACGCAACAATCCGGGGGAACGGAAGCGGAGTTAAAATCGCTCTGTTCACTGCTGCGCGTTCGGCGATTTGCGGGAATCAGGTCGCTTTGCGAGTGGTTTCAAGTGACATCGGACAAAATATCGCGGTTCGGTTCTCTTTGGACGGCAAAGCTCCGTCCGCGCTCACCCGAGAGCAGAACCGGATTTGCCGCCACGCCACGTTCACGCCGGCACACCTCGAAAAAGAAGAATGATCCGACACACGACGAGATTGGTAGCCGGACAGAGCCGGCTCCTATAGGAATCTTAGGAGGAAGCTCCGTCACCCGAACCCGGTTCTTACCTTGTGCCCGGCCGATGAAAAAAGCCGCCCTGGGAAAAACCGCGCAGACCTATTCTCCTCTAGCGCGTTCGCTTTTATAGTATAGTCCGGATCGTCCTTTCTCAAACATCATTCTGACTCGACAACTGGGTGGGGTGGGAAAGTGAGCACATTGAGCTTTTCCGGTGTCGTGCGGTGCTCAGTCGATGGTCGCGCCGGCGTGACCGATTTTCACTACATTGCGAACCGCTGGAAGCTCGACAGCTTCTGTCCGTGGTTCAAGGTGGCTCTTCCACAGCCGCGGTGGTGAACCAGCCAATCGTTCAACCGAACATATCGGTTATGCCCCAGGGGATTGACGACTCGTCGCCGACGGGCTTTTCCCCAAGCCAGATAACCACCGCTTATGGTGTCAACCAGATCACCTTCAACAACGGGACGATCAGCGGCAACGGTCAGGGTCAAACGATCGCGATCGTCGATGCGTACAACGATCCCGACATTACTTCCGACCTCGGCAAGTTCGACTCGCAGTTTGGATTGTCGGCGCCGCCGTCGTTCACGGTGGACAACCTGGGTCGGACGACGACGAATGCCGGCTGGGCGCTCGAAGAATCGCTCGATGTGGAGTGGGCCCACGCAATCGCACCCGCGGCCAATATCGTTCTGGTCGAGGCCAGCTCCTCGGGCCTCAATAACATGTTCAGCGCAGTCACTTACGCCACCAAGTTGTCCGGTGTGTCGGTGGTCTCGATGAGCTGGGGGGCGACCGAGTTCAGTGGCGAGACGTCGGACGATAGCGTGTTCACCGCGCCCGGCATCACGTTTTGTGGCTTCGTCGGGCGATTCAGGGTCTCGGGGGTGCGCCAATATACCCCTCGGTCTCGCCGAATGTGCTGGCTGTCGGCGGCACGACCCTGACTCTGAACTCGAATGGCTCCTATAACTCCGAGTCGGGTTGGAGCGACAGCGGCGGCGGATATAGCAAGTACGAATCAGAGCCGTCTTACCAGACGAACGCCCTCAGTGCCAGCGGACTCAAATCCGGTCACCGCACGACTCCCGACGTCTCGTGGGATGCCAATCCGTCGACCGGCGTCTCGGTCTATGATTCGGTCCGCTACGACGGGCAGTCCGGCTGGTTCACCGTCGGCGGCACGAGCGTGGGGTGCGCCCTCGTGGTCCGGCTTGATCGCGATCACCGACCAAGGTCTGGAGCTGAACGGCGTCGGCCCGCTCTCCAATGCCCAGTCAAGCCTCTACCAATTGTCCAGCTCCAACTTCCACGACATCACGACCGGTTCGAATGGAGGATATAAAGCGGGACCGGGCTACGATCTGGTCACTGGTATCGGCACTCCCATCGCCAATCTACTGGTTCCCGCGCTGGTGGCCCTGGACACGCCGCCGGACACGCGACTGCCCGGGTCCCCTGGTCTGGGAACTCCGACGGGATCCGCCCCGGTCTTCAGTCATCTCTCCGTCAACCCCTCGGACACGATCCAGGCTCCCAGCCTCAATGGAATGACGATCAGCTCCGCGACAGAGCCGGTCACGAATTCGAGCACGTCGATCACGGCCTTGATCCCGAACACGACATCGACCACGGTAAATTGGACCGTGGTCCCGGTGATCATTGTCCCGGCGCCGCCGCCTCCCCCTCTGGTCACCCACATGGGCGCGAGCACGGCACCCGTGACTGCCCAATCTTCGATCGCGATCTCGCTCGTTGAGGAACAGCCCACGGGGTTGACGCACTTCGGGCAAGGCCTGGACAACGAGCGAGGTAAACTGTTCGAAGAGCGGCTCGACACCAGGCCGACGTCGTCATCGTGGATTGACATCGTCGAACCGATCCAGCCCCCCGCCGCCCCCCACAGCTCCGAAAGGCGAGCAAACCACACCACCAGCCAAGGGCCAAGCTCAACCCTTACCGGTTCTCTGCCCTGCGGCCGTCGATGCTGTATTCGAACTCTTCGACACCAGCGAGTTGACCGGTTCGATCGGCCGATCTTTTTCGCGTGCAGACAGGCCGGCGGGCGAAGAGAACCCCACCTGGAACTTCTCGCAGCTCTTCGGATCAGCCGTGGTGGTCATCGGCGGATACCGGCTGGGGATTCATGCCTCGGACCGATTGAGCGGCCGCTGGTTGCCTCGCCAGACCAAGGCCAAGCGATGGACCTGGTGGTAATCCACTGGATTTCGATCAAGCATGCGAAGCGAGTAAAGACGGGCACCACTCTGCGCGCGGCGAGGTGTCCGTCTTCACGCGATCAGCGCGTCACACAAACAGACGGTATCTAGAGCGGCTAACTCATGAGTTGCGCATACCGCGACTGAGACGTCCATCATACTAGCCCGAAGCGTTAGCGAGGATTCCGGCGAGTGTCCCCTCGCTGACGCTTCGGGCTAGTTTGGCCCCGTGAGCCACCCGAACATTAACTGCTCTAAGCATGGCCGCTGGTTTGGCGCCAAGAGGGACGAGATGTCCGACGAGACCCGCCTGAACGAGCTACTGGACTGCTGGGCGGACATCCAGGAGCGTGGGTCAAAGATGACGATCGAGCAAGTCTGCGACGGCCGGCTGGAATTAGTGGACGAGCTGCGTCGGCGGATCACGGCCCTCCACGGGATGGACTCGATGGCGGCCGATGGTGCGGAGCCGTCGACGGATCATGTGCCCGGCACAAGGTCCAATTCGCTGCTCCCTCCCGACGCATTGCCCGCTGTATCACCTTTTCTGCGCCCGCCGTTCCACGGCGCGCGGGGCGGGCTGGGCGAGGTCTATCGGTGGTGCGATCAGCAGCTCAATCGCGAAGTGGCGCTCGAAGGTTATCCAGGCGCCCAGGGCCGGCTCTCCGGAGGGCTGCCGGCGGTTCGAGCGGGAGTATGAAGTTACCGGGCGGCTCGAGCACCCCGGCATCGCCCCGGTCTATGCCGCCGGCCGTTGCGACGACGGTCGACCTTACTACGTCATGCGGTTCATTGACGGCGAGACCTTCAAAGACGCCGTCCACGGCTTCCACGCGGCTGATCCGGCGGCTCAACGTTCGGGCGAGCGAGTGCTCGGCTTTCGCGGCCTGCTGAACCGCTTGGTCCAGGTCTGTCATACGATTGATTACGCCCACAGCCGCGGGGTCCTACACCGCGACATCAAGCCCTCGAACGTGATGCTCGGCCCCTATGGCGAGACCCTGGTGGTCGACTGGGGGCTGGCCAAGGTCATCCGCGAGCCAGGCGAGGGCCGCCAAGCTGGAGGGCAGGCCGAATCCGTCGGCCCGGCTCCAGCGGTGGCGGCCTCGCCATCCGGCACCCCAGTTCTCGAAGGCGACCAGGGCACGATCGACTACTCGCACAGTCGGGATGCAAATCACGGCGACGTCAAGCCGGACGACAACTCGCTCGGCAAGGACGGTGAGACGCTGGACCTCGGCCGGGGCCTGGCCATCCCCGCGGGGCCAGTGACCGAGGTGGGCAATCACGAAGAGGACCTGGGGCCCATTTCAGGCGTGGATCACTCGGCCTTGACCCTTCAGGGCTCGTGCGCACGGGACGCCAGGGTTCATGAGCCCCGAGCAGGCGGCCGGCGACCTCGGCCGGCTGGGTCCGGCCAGCGACATCTACAGCTTGGGGAGCGACTCTCTTCGACTTGCTGACCGGCCGCTCCTCCTTCGAGGACGAGACAAGTCTCGGGGAGATCTTGAACGCGATCCAGGAAGGTCGCTTCGTGCCGCCGCGGACCCTCCGCTCGGATATTCCCCTGCGCCCTGGAGGCTGTATGCTTGAAAGCCATGGAGTTGCGGCCCGAGGATCGCTACGGGTCGGCCCGTGCTCTGGCCGAGGACATCGAGTCCTGGCTGGCGGACGAGCCGGTCTCGGCCTGGCGCGAGCCCTGGCTGATCCTGCGCCAGGCGTTGGGGGCGTCGATACCGGACTCCCCTCATCGCCGCCGCCGCGGCACTGCTGGTCACCGCTGCGCTGGGAGTTGGTGTCGGCACGTGGGTTTCTCGTCAGCGCCAGGCCCGGATTCACGAGCTGGAGCGGACCCTGGCACGGATCCAGACCCTGCATGATCGTGCCGCCGCGGCCGCTGACCTAATAGCCTGGCGCGAGGCCCGCGCGGCCACTGTGCCAATAGCGTCCACGTTCGGCGACCTGGAGGAGACGGCGCCGGGACGGCGGCTCATCGCCATGATTGACGCGGTCGAGACCGAAGCAAGCCACGCTGAGGAAGACCTCGCCCCGACCGACGGAGCTGACCGACCACCGGTCAACCAGCGAGTATCGCGGTGGCGGGACGGGCGCGACCGGCTACGCGTCAATTTTCCGCCGGCGAGGCCTGGACCCGACCGTCGGACAGACCGATGCGATCGCAGCTCGCCTCAAAGGCCGGCCCGGCCCGGTCCAAAGCGAGGTGGTCGCGCGCGCTGGATGACTGGGCGGTGACCCTCCGCTGGATGAAAACGGACCAGGCATCTCTGGGCGCCGTCCTGGGCCTGGCGCGGGCACTGGATCCGGATCCTCAACGCGACCGCTTGCGTGCCGACGTGAGCCGCCCCGACCTGAAGGCTAGCCGCGAGGCCCAACTCGCATTGGCTCGGTTGGCCGACTTACCGGCAGCGACGGCCTTGTTGCTCGCGCAAGTGTTGAACTTGGCGAATGAGACGACCGCGGCGATGGCAATGCTTCAGGAAGCTGTCATGCGGCACCCCGAGAATTCATGGCTTGCCTACGAACTGGCCGGCCGTCTGAGACAACAATCGCCGCCTCGCACGGACGAGGCGATCCGGTACTACTCGGTGGCCCGAGCCCTTCGGCCTGAGCTCGTGTTCGAGCTGGGAGCCACTCTCAGGGCGAACGGTCGGCTCCGCGAGGCCGTTGCTGTCCTGCGAGACCTGGTCCGGCGCCGCCCAGACGCGGCGAGAGTCCGTATCGAACTCGCGGTTGCGCCTGAAAGAGCAGGGTGAGGTTGCCGAGGCCGCCAAGACCATGAATGAGGCCGTCGAAATCGCGCGTTGCGCGGTCCTGCTCTGGCCCGCTCGATGCGCTCGCACACGATAATCTCGGCTTCGCGCTCAGGCAGCAGGGCAAATCGGTCGAGGCAGTCGCCGAGTTCCGCGAAGTCACGCGCTTGCAGCCAGACGTCGGCGGACACCGCTGGAACCTCGGTCAGTTGCTCCGCGAAATGGGGATGCACTCCGAAGCGCTCGCTGAATTCCGCGTCGAGCAAACGCTCGAGCCAGACGACCCAGAAGTCAAGGCGGAAGTGCGGAAATGTGAACGCCTCGTCCAACTCGATCACAGGTTGACGTCGATCCTCGATGGAACCGAGCGGCTGGCCGACGCGGGCGAGCGGATTGACCTAGCCGAGCTCTGCTACCATAAGAGCCTTTACCGAGCCATGCCCGGTTCTACTCGGAGGCTTTCGCCGAGAATCCGGCCCTAGCGGAAGACATGCCGTCCGAGGCACGTTACAACGCGGCGTGCTCCGCCGCGCTGGCCGCGGCCGGTAAAGGCAAGGACGATCCGTCCCCCGACGACGCCACTCGCGTGGTGCTGCGCCGGCAGGCCCTCGGATGGCTGAGGAGCGACCTGGCCGCCTGGGTCAAAATCCAGAAAGATGGGCCGCCCACGAAGCGCGGAGCGGTGGGCCCGACTCTGCGGCACTGGAAGCGCGACACCGACCTGGCCGCCCTACGCGACGAGGCCGAGCTGGCGAAGTTGCCCGAAGCCGACGCGCGATGCGTGCCGCAAACTGTGGATCGAGGTCGACCAGCGCCTCAACGAGACGCCGAACCCGGCGAATCTGAGCCAGTGACAACGGCACCTCGCCTCGTCAAAGCCAGATCTTGACGTGCCCTCTCAGCGAATCGGGCAACCGCTTTTCGACGATCCGTTGGATCTGGTCGGAGTGCAAGCGAGTGCTGAAATGCGAGGTGATGATCACCTCATTTTCAAACAGGGCGGCGCGGTCCAGCAAGTCATCCAGATGAGTGTGGCCGAATTTGTGAATCAGGGACGGGCGTTCGTTGGGAGCGACGAACGTCAGCTCCATGATCAGGATCTGGGACCGGTAGGTTTCCGGAAAGGCGTCGAGGCCAGCGGGGGCCGTGTCACCCAAATAGGCGACCTTGGGCAGTCGGATTTCGGCCGTGACTTCGACTCCGGACAGCCTCAAGTCGCGGATCTGCTCGCCGGAAAGATTGTGATACTCGGGCTTGAGCTTCTTGCGGCGCTCCCAGACCAGGTAACCGAGCGAGGGAATCGTGTGCTTGGTCGCGAATGCCTTCACGACCAGCTCGCGCGAAATCTCCACCTCGTCATCGGGCCGGAGCCCGATCAGGTTGGCCGGCAATCGCCCTCGATCGAGCCGCTGCATGGCGCGGAGGAGCAGCTCGACGCCCTCGACCGCCTCGGCCGGCATATAGATGGTCGGCGGCTCCATCTTCATCATCCGCCGACGCGCGACGAGCACGGGTAAGGCCGCGATGTGGTCCAGATGCGCGTGGGTCACGAACCAGGTGGGCGTGGACATGAACGACCAGGGCTGTGCCCCCATGTCAAAGCCCAGCTTCAACTCCGGTACCCGCCAGTAGCTCTGAACCGCGGCCCTTGAGTAGCCCTCAATGGTCAGACCTTTGTGCTGGAGCGTGCGAACCGGAGCATTGTCCACCGGATGATCGAGTGATTCCACCGACGATTCAAAATCCGTCGACAATGGTCGTCTCCTTGGTTCCTGGCGGCGAGCGCCGGCATCTGGTCCTGGAAATAGTATAATCGAGCCCGTTCCGGGAACAAACAGCGTGAATGACGCGCCGCCGCGCCGGAATGATCGCGGGGACACTTGAGCGAAGCCAATGACGGTCACAACGAGGCGACGAGTCGATGTGTTCGGACCGGCGTATCTCGACCGCGTACTGCGCGTCGATCGACCGTTGATTGATCCCGCGCTGGGGCCTCCTCTCGATCAGAGCGTTGATGGGGAGTGGAAGTTCGGTACGAATCCCACGCTCGAGCTGGTAGATCCCATTGGCTACACGCTCGAGATTATCCTGCCGGGCGATTGGCCCGGTCCGACCGGCACAGTCCACCTCGCGCGCCCCCTTCGTCAAGGCGGCACACGGACGCCGAGTTGTACGCAGTTTGGCCTGGCAGGATGATCTGGGCGGGATGGGAGCCGGCTACGCCGCGGCCTTTCACGGGACGCTGTGGAGCGCGCACTCGGCCCGGAATCAGACCCGACGAGCCAGGCGGTCTCACGCCGACTGGCCGAGGCTGGCATTACCCACCAACCGATCCGCCAGCCCGGTCGATCGGCGGACTGGACCTTGCTCATCAGTAGCGGCGAGTTCGGCGACAAGCTGCCAATCGGCTTCCGTGGCTGCCATGCGGCACTGACGCCGGAATCGCTCGATGCCGTGGCCCAACGGCCGTGCGACCTTCGCGTCGTGGCCTCGCTCCCGAACCACCTGTCGGCGCGGGTCTTGAGAACGCCCGGCGCGGCGGTCCGTTTCTTCGCGCCTGCGATGCGGAACATGCTGGATCGCGACTGCCCCATCTCGCGTTTTGCAGCTTCAGTCGACATTTTGAGCTGTAACCGTCGGGAATGGGAGACGCTGGAAGACCGCGAGGAAGTTGCCTGGCAGGTTTCGATTCTGGTCGTGACCGACGGGCCCGACGGAAGCATCGTCCGGTTCACCACGCCGACGGGCGAGCCGGGACTGTTGCGCCTACCGGCGTTCCCGCGCGATCGCCCACCGCGCGACACCAACCGGGCAGGTGAATCGTACGCGGCTACGCTCGTCGACACCTTGCTCGATCAGGGTTGGAGCGCGTCCTCGAGCGTCATCGAGGAAGGAATGATCCGCCTGGCTGCGCTGCGAGCCGCTGTCGCATCCGCCCTGGTGCTCGACCGCATCGATTTCGGCTTTCCCAGCCCCTCGGAAGTCGACTCCGCCCTCCGTGAAGGCCGCGTAATCTGACCGCTCTTCTCTTGAAACGTGCTGTCGATCGATGGCTTGCTCAAACCGCTGAAACACACCTTGCAGCCCGTTCTCGGATTTTTGCTGACAGCGATTGGTGTCGAATCCTCAGATTTGCTTCGAACGCGAACGTGGTTTTCTCGACAAGCCACGCCCTGGCGATTATTCCCTTGGTACCTTGACACACAAGCCTTTCGAGTGTTAGCTTCAGTTTTACACATAAAACAACAGCTCTTAGAAAGTATTCTGCTTGATAATGCCGGTGGGCGCCAGTGATCCCTTGGTGTACCCGCGGTATGGTTCCGTACGTTCTCCATCGAGTCATTTAACCTGTCGGTCAGCCGGTGCGAACGGCTGTGCGCTGAACGACTCGAGTTAAGTCGTCGGATGACCTTGCTCTCTGTGACGGTTCGCTGCTCCGAGCCAGAAGATTGGTTTCAGTGATCGTGTCGCGAGATCGGTCCTGATATGCGCCGGTCTGTTTTTCAGCCATCCCGAGCGTCGGTCATACCGTCTGACCAGGTCGATTCCTGGTAATTCGCTTGGGCCGTCTGAACAACCAAAGGGGAGCCTTCTGTGATTTCGTCACGTGCCGATCAGATCCCAGGCAATTCGACTGTTGGCCGCTTCGATTGTATTGGTTTTCTGCTGCATGACTCTCCCGGTCGGCTGTGGAGAGCCCGGCAGTGCAGGAAAGCAGCATGCCACCGGCGGAGTTCGCCGAGAAGCTCGAGAAGGAGCACCCCGAACTTTTCATCAAAAAGACCGGTAAGAACAAGACCGAGGTCCTGGGAGGCCGTGACAAGCGAGCAATCATCCGGCGAGCAGTGGCTGAAAGCGCAGCAGGGCAGCCAGTAATCACGGAGCTCTCGCTTTCAGTCGTTCGTTTCATCGAGACCCGTCGTCGACATCTCAGAGTTCGCAGTCTTGCACGATCGGCCGGCTCGTCGCCGGCGGTATAATGTTTTGTTCCCTGTCTTAGTAGTCGGAGGGCACCCATGATCGCACCTGTCGGTCCGAAATCCGCTCGGCGCGGATTTACCCTGATCGAACTTCTTGTCGTGATCGCCATCATCGCCGTATTGATCGCCTTGCTCTTACCGGCCGTTCAGTCGGCCCGCGAAGCCGCCCGGCGCATTCAATGCACGAATAACATGAAGCAAATCGCTCTCGCCTCGATGAACTATGAGAGTTCCAACGGCTGTTTCCAGATCAACCGCCTGGCGGCGCCAAGTCTTTGGCCGAACTACAGAGCGCATGTCGACGGCTTCGGTGGGTTGGCCCGGCTCCTGCCCTACACGCGAGCAAGCGCCGCTTTACAATGCCATCAACTTCCTTTACTGCCCCTACACGTTCGGCAACAGCACGGTCGTCCAGACCGGGCTTACGAACTACTGGTGCCCGAGCGATGGCATGATCGTCGGCCTCGGCTACTACGAGAACCAGCCCGGGCTGGGACGGCTCCAGCATGATTCTGCGCTACACGAGCTATGCGGGCATGATCGGGACCTATTGCATTCAGGGCATCAACGGCTGCGACCAGCGAGCCGCGGCCCCCACCGAACTGTCCTTGCAAAACGGCGCCATGATCGATACAGGTATGCCGATCAGTGCCGGAGGTTGCGGCACCATCGGCCCTCGTACCATCGCCGCCATCACCGACGGGACGAGCAATACGATCATGTGGGCCGAACGTTGTCAGAGCAAGCTCAACATGATCACCGGCGAGTTCGAATGCAAGGGCTGGTGGAGTGACGGCGAGTACGGCGATTCGTCGATTACTTCCTTCTATCCTCCCAACGTCCCGACCCTGCCGGGCTACGCCACCGGTACGAACTACAAGAACCCCGACGGCTGCGATGGCCACTCCGAGGGTGGCACGAGCTATGCCGCCATCTCGGCCCAGAGCCTGCATCCGGGCGGAGTCAACGTCGCCTTTTGCGACGGCTCCGTCCACTTCATCAAAAACTCGATCAACTCGTGGAATTACAACCCTCCCAACATGAACCGGAACCCCGGCAGCACCACGGCCCCCTGCTTCCCGGTCTCGGCATCCGGTAACGGCGTCTGGCAGTCGCTCTCGACGATCAACGGCGGCGAAGTCATCAGCTCCGACTCATACTGAACTGAGCGGAGAGCCGATTTTGACTCTGCCTGAACAAAGCGAAGAGGGGGGCCACACGATCCCGTTGCGGCTCCCCTCTTTGCGTTCCGACTCATGCGATCGCGACACTCAACGATAATTCCGAGAACCGCACTGTCGTCAGGAGATGGTCGGGGTGGTCGTAACATTCGAGGACCGTCTTCGAGAAACACCAAACGCCAACGCGGCCCCGATCATGAGCCCAACGACCAGATAGGCAAACATCCGACTCGCTGAAGACAGCGGGAGCGGCCGGTCGGTCTGCGCGGCGGGGAACAGCCAGACACCGGCGAACTCATAGGTAAAGGTCGCGAGCAGGGCTCCAGCAATCGCATAGATCACCGCCTCGATCGCGCGACCTGGACCTCCGATGCCCAGTCCGAATGCCAGTCCGGCCGCGATGGAAATGGATGTCCAGAGCCCACCATGAACGAGCAGTGGAACGGTCAGGCTCACTCCCGAGTAGTTACTGAAATACAAGGGGACAAGCACTTTGGCCGCACCAGCCCCGGCAGCCCCGCCCAGAACCACGCCGACCAGACCGGCCAGCCCCGCCGATCGGGCCGAACCGCGCAGCAAGCCGCCGGCCAAGCCCAGACCCAATCCCAGCGACCCACCCAGGAGCCCGAGGGAGGTCATCCCGTTGCGGGTGCTGTAGACCACCGGCGAGATGGGAGTCCGGCCCCCTCTCGAGCCCATCCCCGTCTCCTCGATCATCATCGACTCCCCAGCCGCCCAGGCGATCAACGCCGCCGCCAGCCCGGCAGACAAGACCAGCACGTACGCACGGATTTCCGAGCTGGCGGCCGGGGCGACCCCGCTCGAACCCGATCGCCCGCTGGTCGCTTCGCCAGTCATACCGGACGTCGGCGCCGGCACGTTCGTGGGGACTGAGGCGGGGTTGTCGGAGTCTGACATGATGGTGATCTCTTTCGGAAGTTATGGAACTCGGCTGGACAGAGCCGAGGAACGCCAAGCGGCCTGGCCCATTGCCGACGGAATCGAGTGAGGGTCCGTTGCGAGGTTATGACCTCGGCCTCGGCTTTGCAATAGGTGAAACGATCATACCTCGAATTCAATGCGTGCCATGCTCGCGTCGAGCCGTGGAAATCAAAAGGAGGGACGACGCCAATACGGCGGTTGGGTACTGCGGCCATGGAGAAGGAGCGACGCTCAACCCTCCTGGAGTTCGGGCTAAGTGGCTGAGCAGGAAGCGTACGAGCTGCGTGTTCCCATGCCTGTCAATCGTGCAGTTATTTCGACCACCGTCAGGCTGAGCTTTGAGCCGAGCCAGTTGTTGCCGGAATCGCTCCAGGACAGGCCGCATGCTGTCACTCGCGGCTCGATTGGTCAGCTCCCGGGGATCGTCACGTTCGTTGTATAATTCCTCGGTCCCATCACCTTCGTTGTGAATGTAAACCAGATCACCCGCGGCCAGGGAAACGAGCGGGCCCCGGTCGAGCGGGCGATCGACCATGGTTTGGATCACGGGGATTGGGACTCGGAAGCTCCGAGAGGACCTCGTTGCCGACGGTCCGATCCGTTCGTTGCGACGAATTGACCCACAGGCCTGACAGCGAGCGGCCAGGAAAGGGTGCCCCGGCCGCAAGGCCAACCAGATCAACGATCGTCGCCGGCAGGTCACGGAGGCTTACCGGGTCGCGCACGATCGCGCTCGGTTGTGTCGCCGAAAGGGGGTAGGATCAGGAGCGGTACGCGGATCTCGGTGCCGTACAGGCTCTCGCCGTGCCCATAGAGATCATGTTCCCCCAGACCTTCACCATGATCGCCGACGATGATGACCCACGTCCGATCGAGCACGCCGCGCGAGCCCAGATCGTCAAAGAGTTGACCTAGTCGCTCGTCCAGATAAGCGACACAGTTGTCGTAGCAGTCCAGTGCCAGCGTCGTGTAATGCTTGGGCAATTGCAGCTTGTCGATCACGCTCCAGTCGCGGTAAATGATCCGGAGTTCATCCCGGGTTCGCGGCTTCTGACCGAAGCGGTGAGTCGCCCCGGCGGGGAGCTTGTAAGGAGTATGGGCATCAAGGTAATTGAGAAAGACGAAGAAGGGACGCGCTGGATCACGCCGGTGGTCGAGCCATGCGAGAAACCCGCCATTGATCGATTCGGCATCCCTTCGGACCAAGATATCGGACAGGGGCTCGAGGTAATCTTTGCCGAGATGAAGCAATGCCGAATCGGGTCGCAACCCCAAGAAAACCAGGAAGAGGACCGTCTTGCGAATCTCCTCGACAAGAACGGCTGTCCGAAGAATATTGGGTTTGTCGAGCACATAATCTTCGTAGTGAGTAAAGCCGCGATCCAGGCCGGTGTCGTAAGAGCAATGAACGGCATTGGATACCAGGCCCGCGGTCGCATAGCCGTGGTCCGCCAGGTACTCGGCCAACATGGGGACGTTCTTGTGCAGGGGGGTCTGCCATTTGATGTCGAGGTCATGGGGCCAGCGGCCGCTGAAGAAGCTCGCGTGCGACATGAGGGTCCAGGGTGCGGTGGCGCGCAGCCGCGTCGAAGCGAATGCCGCGTTTGGCCAAACGCTCGAGTGTCGGGGTCGTGGGACGATGATATCCATAGAGGCTCAATCGGTCGGCCCGTACCGTGTCGAGCACGATCAAGAGCACGTTGGGTGAACCGGCCGGCGGCAGCGGGCGGCCGGCTTCGCGACGCTGCTTGAGCCAGTCCCCCACATGCACGGAGCCGGCCAGGACGATGACCAATCCCAACAGGCCGGGAAAACTCCACGCCATCCGTCGACGCAATTCGGCTGGACGGCTCGCGAGCCAGGGAACCAGCCGTGATGCAATCCCAAGCGCCAGAACGAGCCTGGCCTCCGGGTAGATTGGCGGAACCGCCACAATGAGCATCGGCAGGATCGCCATGGCACAGAGCAACCGAGGGCTCAGCCACGCTCCAAGGCGGGGCCAAAGCTTTGTCAGTCCCGCCAAGCACAATCCCAGGCACACGAAAACGAGCAAGTTCACCAGCGGCGTCAACCAGACGAAGTGCCGCGTCATCAGGTAGAGCCGTTTGGTCGGGTCTATGGCCCGGCACAAGACTCTCGTCCCCACCTCGAGCAATCCGCCAGCCAGGCCACAGCAGGCTGAGAGAACCAGGATGTCCAAGGCACGAAGCCGGCTCGTTGACGCCGGCGATCGGGCAGCTCGCGGCGAGGGAGTCGTCCGATCCACCGGAGTCGCCATGTTCATTGTCGGGGCACCGATTTATCAGACGACGGACTCACCGTAATCGATGAAGGCGAATTTTCGATCATCGTCCTCGACCAACAATTTTCTCTTCTGAGCGACGATCGCTCACCGAGCACACAATCCAGCAAACGAGCCTGACACGGCGCACGGCGCAGTTTCATAGCAGGAGCTTGCACAAGCCAGGATCAGTGAACCAGCTTGATCCATAGGTCGTCAAGGGCTTGGTGACTCATGTCATTCGTCGAATTCTTCCAGACGACTTGGCCGTTCAGCGCTTCTCGCGGTGGACCCGGATGTAATGGTCGGTCAGATCCAGGTGGAGCGAGTCGATCCGGACGCGGAGGCATGTGACACGCAATACATCCCTTCGAGGGTTCGACCGGGCAAGTGCGGGATGATGCGGCGGTGCCCCCTGGAGCAGTCGAACCTGACCGGTTTGTCGCGACTGGACGGACCGTCACGGCGTGGCACTTGAGGCATTTGGCCTCGTACTGCGCGGTGCTGGTGGCGCGGCGGGTTTGTGGGGATCGTGGCAGGTGACGCAGCCGAACGGCCGCCGCTCTCGGTATTACAGCGGCTCGCGGTCCAGCCGACTCCCTGTGAGCGGACCCAGCGCCGAAGCGGTCCGGGTCGTCGTCGCGAAAGCTCCTGTCCAGGATATGGCAGTCGTTGCACTGCTTGGTCGTGACGGCCTCAGGGGAGGCATCCGCGGGGTTGACGATCGCCGGGTCCGGGAAGCCGGCCTGGAGGGCGGCGATGTGGTTGCCTCCCGGACCGTGGCAGCGCTCGCAGCCGATGGCGCGGTCGGCCGTCTCGGGGCCGATCGCATCATGCCCGGTACGCGGGTTGGTCACATGGCAATACAGGCACTTCGCCAGGCCGTCCCGCACGCCGATCGATTCGCCCTGAAACTCGGTCCGCGTGTGCGCGCGGTGGGATGGGTCTTGTCGAGCGTCGAGCGATCCCAGCCTTTTCCCTCGGCCGTTTGATAATACGACAGCCGCGCGATGTGGTAGCCGCCGTTCGCGTCGCGGCTGACCATCGTCAGATAGCGGTCGCTCGTCCCGAACGCATACTCGATGACCGCGTCGAAAGACCTCGTGGCCGACGCGCGTTTCTTCGTGAGAGTGCGCCGTACGCGCTCTGGAATGTGTGGGTCACCTCGGGGTCGTCGGGGTCGGGCAGGGGCCGGTCCGGGAGCGGGAGCGTTGTCGAGCTGCGCACCACGGTAGTAGCTCTGAGTATGCCGGCTGGCGAGCGAATCGCGGAAGATGGCCGAGTGGCACTTCTCGCAGCGGGCCTCGCCGACGTACGGGCTGGGCTCGGCCTCCAGGGGGTTGTCGGCGCGGTACGCACCCGGCCTGTTTCAGCGCCGCCAGCGCCACGGGCCTTGTCCCCTTCCTGAAGGAAAACGCGGCTCAGGAGCCAGGCCGCCTCCTGGTCGGGCCCGCGGTCGAGGATCGATTGCAACAGCGGCCGGGCCTCGTCGGGACGGCCCGTTCGCAGGAACGTCCGGGCGATCAGCTTGCGGAGCGGGATCGGATCATGAGACTTGTCGACCTCGGCCGGGTCGAGGTCCAGCGCACGGCGGAACGACTCGGCGGCAGCGGGCACGTCATTGAGCTCGACGCGAATCGTGCCGAGCATCATGGACCCACGTGCCTCCCAACCCGGCTGCCGGCTGAGCTGCTCCGGCGACCGGGATCGCCTCTTCCCAACGACGACCCTGGACATGAAGGCGAGCCGAGCTCGTCGAGCAATTGGGGTGAGACCTCGGCCTGGCTTCGAGCACTTTGTTCCAGGCCTGCGCCGCCGCGTCGGCCTGCCCCTGTCGTTGGTAGCATCAGCCCCAGCAGGACATAGATCTTCGGCCTCGAGTGCCTTTTCATCGAGCCGACGTTGATAGATCGCCATGGCGGCGTCGTCGCGGCCGAGCCGGGCCGATGCCCGGGCCAAGAGCCGCAGCGCCGCCGGATCGTCCTTGCGGAACGGCAAGGGCCTGACGGGCGAGCTCGGCCGCGGTGGCCCAATCGCCCCTCGCTGTAGGCCCGCGCGGCTCGTGAAGCTGGGTCCGTGATCGCGCGCGACCTGGCTGACCACAAACCCGATGCCGCAGGCCGCCACGGCCAGCAAGGCCGCTCCGATCGCGACTCGGCGCAGATCCCCGCTTCCGGACCAATGCCCGGCATACCCGAACCCCTTGATCCGATCTCGTCACATCTCATCCGTCGACTCGCGATCAACCCGGACGTCGATCCCAACCCGGCAGAGGCTCTGCTCTCGGAGCCCCCTCGCGGAGCAGGTAGCCACGATCGGCTTCCAGCCCATCGTACCGGTCGACCTGCCCCGATGGCCACCGCACTTCCAGCGTGCTCGACCCGCGCCGAATCGCCCAGGCCAAAGTGGAGACGAGGATCTCCGGCCGACTGGTAGCTGCCGCCGCCGAACCGTTGTTGCGACTTGCCGGCGTCCCGCCCGCCTCGAGCACCACCCGCGCACCAACGCCGTCGCGGTTGGAACGCACTCCTTCCAGCCGCAACGTCAACCAGTGACCGCTCGTCGGCCGTTTGGTTGTGCAAGTAGACGAGCGGCTCATTCTGGGACTGGACGATCGCGTCGATCCGGCCGTCGTTGTCGAGGTCGCCCGTGGCCAGGCCTCGGCCCAGGTGGAGGGGGCGGAACGGGTCGCCGGCCCGGGCCGACACGTCCGTCAGGCGTCCGTCCGGCCCGCCCGTCAGCAACTGAATGGGCATCTTCCAGGGGAAGACGGGCTCGTAGTCGCTGACATGGCCGTTGGCCGAGATCAGGTCGAGCCGGCCGTCATTATTGGCATCGAGGAAGGCGATGCCGAAGCCCAGCAATTGGCGGGTCGGCGCAGCCAGGCCCATCGGCGCGGTGTCGTCCGCGAACAGGCCGCCGGCCCAGGTTGCGGAAGAGCGTGGTCGACTCGCCGTAATAGTTGGTGACGGCCAGGTCGGGGCGGCCGTCGCCGTCGAGGTCGCCGCAAGCGATGCCCATGCCCGACTGGAAGCCGCCGCTGGAGTTGACGGCCGCGCCCGGCGGGAAACGCCGTCTCCTCGAAGCGGAAACCGCCCAGGTTGCGGAACAGGTAATTGGCGGACATGTCGTTGGCGACGTAGAGGTCGATGCGGTTGTCGTCGTCGAGGTCGGCCGCGACGACGCCCAGCCCGCGACCGTCCGGGTCGACGAAGCCCGCCGGCTTCGGTGACATCGACGAACCGCCCGCCGTCATTGCGGAAGACGTGGTCCGGAAGCGGCGCGAAATCTCGAGGGCTGCAATAGTGACTTACCTGAGACTTGGCGTCGGCGCAGACGCGTCTGGCTCTTGACGTCAAAGACCAGGTAATGGCAGACGTACAGGTCGAGGTCGCCGTCGGCGTCGAGGTCGGCCCAGGCCGCGGATGTGGGCCAGTCGCGATCGCCGCCCAGCCCGGCCCGGGCGGTCACGTCCTCGAACGATGCCGTCGCCCCGGTTGCGAAGCAGCGCGTAGGATCGCCAACGCGTGACGAACAGGTCGGGATGGCCGTCGTTGTCGTAGTCGCCGACGGCGACGCCGTGGCCGTAGCCTCCCGCGAAATCGGCTGAGTCCGGCCCGCTCGGTGACATCCTCGAAGCGTTCCGTCGCCGCGGTTTCGGAACAGGCGGTCGCCGCATGACGGATGCTCGGGGGGCGGGAACGGGCCGCCCTGGACGGCGATACACGTCGAGCCAGCCGTCGCCGTCGTAGTCGAGCAGGCCCACGCCTCCGCTCATGGTCTCCGGGAGCCGCTTGAGTGGGGACGCGCCGTTATCATGGACGAACCGCAGCCCGGCGGATTCGGCGTCGTCGACGAATCTGCGGAACGACACCCGGAGAGCTCGCAGTGCGGGCCGCTTCGGAGTGTCGCGGCGCAGGTCCGCGCAGAGCTCGGCGAGCGATTGACCCGAGTGCGACCCGTTTGATGTCCGCCATTTCTCCCGGGGCACAAGGGCCGGCCGCGACGGTCCCGGTCGTGCCGACCTTCCGTCGCGAATCAGGGCCCAGCCCCTGGCCTCGATCCGACGGCCCAGGGTCTCGGCAAGACGTGCCAGCTCGGCGGGGTCGCCGATCGAGTCGCCCTGGAGCAGGGCCTGGTAGCGCAACTGGGCGGCCAGCATCTCGGACTTTCTTCGACCGGAGCCGGGCCACCTCCGCGTCGTCGCGGTCCACACTGGCGAGGACCGCCAGCCGATCCAGGGCGGCCGTATCTCCGGGCTCGAGCTCGACCAGGGAGGAGAGAGCCGCGCGCTCGGCCTCGGAGTCGCCCAGTGCGCGAGGCGAGCCAGGCGCGGAGTCGGAGCAGATCGGTCGGCGGAGAAGTCGTCCGCCGGCAAGTGCTCGAGGGCGCGCCACGCGCCGGCGAGGTCGCCGGTCGCCCGCGACAGCTCGAGCCGGGCGCGCCAGACGGCGGTATCGTCCGGCCGACGCCGCGAGCAGGCATCGAGCCACTCGGCCGCGCGATCGAACTGGCCAGTGCGAATCGCCAGGTTCGCCCGCGCCAGCCAGACGCGATCGTCGTCCTCGGCGGCCTTCTCAAGGGTCTGCGGGTCATCTCCAGCGGCAACGGCGCCGCATCCAGCCGCGAAAGCTGCTTGAGCACTTCCGCGGGCGTGTCCGATTCCGCCCAGGAATGCGATGATGGCCCGCCGCACATCCTCGGTCCGTCCTTCGAGGTGGTAGAGGAGCTGCAAACCACGCAGCACGACCGGTGCATCGGTTCCCAGCCGGCGACCGAGGGTCGCTTGCAGGATCTCCTCCGCACGAGTGAGCTGGCCCGAGCTCATGGCCAACATCGCGCACTGCAACGCGGCCCGTGGCCCGAACGGTCCCTCGGGGGGCACAGCCTCCCAGGCGGCCAGAGCCCGGTCGGGGTGTCCGCGGTAAAACTCGCAGATGCCGAGCTGGTAGTCGACTTCGCCGTCGCCGTAGCGGCTGGGAGCGAGCTCGATCAGTCGCTTCCGCGCCTTGCCATACTGTTTGGCCGCGATCTCCTGCTTCGCCTGATCGAGCGTCGCCCGAAATTGCCGCGACGCCCGTGCCCGCAGCCCGACCCACGCCGCCAGTGCCAGGGCACGCCTACGACGATGGATGCCAGCCAGAGCCTCTTCTTCATCATTGTCAATGGCCAGCGACCGGATTAAAGCCCAAAACGGCTTGGCCGGATTTTCGGAACGGTTCATCCGCCAACTCGGGAACATTCCCAAATTCTTGCGCCCTGCCAAGCTTTACTGTCTGTGCCCGTGTCCAATGCGTCAAGGCCTTATTGATGCCTGTGCCGGCGGCTAGCCGTTGAGATCCATGATTCACCAGTCTGATCTATCATGGCCGACGAGTTCTACTTTCGTCGGCGTCGCGTGAGAGGTAAGATGCGCTACATGGGAGCTAAAAGCGAGAATCCCCTGGCAAGTCCGTCGTTAACGCGGCGAGCGCATGGCAAGCTGTCGCGCGTTGCGGCGGTCTTCGTCATTGGGCCGTTTGCCTTCGCTGCGGACTCTGGATCGGATATAAGTTGGCTGATTCGCTGGCCCTTCCGAGCCGAGGTGCTGAAATGCTGGCGGAGGGGTAGGCTCGATGAAGCGATCGCCGCGTTTCGCGAGGCGATCTCGCTCTGGCCTGGCAACGGCGACGCCTACCGCAACCTCGGGACCGCCCTTGATTTGCAAGGGAACTCGAAGGAAGCGATTGGCGCGTTTCGTGAGGCGATCCGACTGAATCCCCGCAACGCCGCGGCTCACGTGGGCCTTGGTATAGAAATATCTCGCCAGGCGAAATTAGAGGGCGATCTCCACGTGAAGCTCCATGACGAAGTCCTGGAGTACCGTGAGGCAATCCGGCTCGAACCCAACTTCGGCGCGCCACCACTACAGCCTCGCCGACGCCCTTGAGGAGTCGAGGGAAGCTCGAAGAGGCGATCGCCGAATACAAGGAAGTGATCCGACTCGGCAAGCATGGCGAACGGCCTTACTTCGAGCCTCTACGCCACCGAAGGCGAGCTCGCAAAGAAGGCGGCGGATAAACCACGCTGAGCCGAGCTTCTGAGCTGGGCAAGTGCCAGTTTTCTGAGCCTCCCAAGCTCCGTTGACGGGGAAACCACCATGAATCGCTTCACAATCGGCGGCCTAATGGCCTTTATCCTGGTGTTCGCAGTCGGGTTGGCCGCCCTCAGAGCGCCAATGTATGGGCTGGGATCATGCTCGATGATGGCGCTGGCAGCCGTTGGAGTCGCGGCGCTGGGCGCATCTGCCTGCGGGACAAGCGCCGCTACTGGTGGATCGGGTTTGCTGTCTTCGTGAGTGGATACCTCATGCTTGCCCTCGGACCTTGGTGCGAGGTGAAGATCCAGCCGAAGCTGGCGACGACGCTCCTCCTCAGGTACGTTCATGAACAGACCGTGGAACCCACGCCTTCGCTTGCGCAATACTACACCATCCTCCAGCAGCCGAATAATCGAGTCAGGTCATCACCGTGGAGACGGTGAAACCGCAATATACTACATACGTCCAGATCAAGCCCACTCTCGCGTCGCCGCCTCGCAGCCGCTGAGAAAGCGCGCTTTTACCGGGTGCGATGAACTACGACCATTTTCTGCTCGTGGGGCACACCATGTTCGCCATTATGGCGGGCCTGATTGGCGGTGCTGTCGCGAGATGGTTTCATGCGATGCGCAGAGAACGGGTTAACGCCCGTGGCCTCTTCAGGTGCCGACTGAAGAACGGTCGCGAAATTCATTCTGAACGACAATGATTCCGTCAGGAGAACC
Organism: uncultured Planctomycetota bacterium; assembly: GCA_963720335.1. Classification (GTDB taxonomy): domain Bacteria; phylum Planctomycetota; class Planctomycetia; order Isosphaerales; family Isosphaeraceae; genus CAVRFS01. Next base: position 107,196 of record CAVRFS010000091.1, read on the forward strand.
GATGTACGATCCGATATCACGCCGCGATGCCTTGCGTTTCGCAGTAGCAGGTCTCGCCGCCGGTACGACGGAGGCGGCCGAGGCGGCTCCAGATCCGAACCGCCAACCCAGCGAGGCGACCCGTCCGTTCTTGACGCAAGGTGAAAGCTTCCAGGATGTCAGCCGGGGCAAACCGATTCCCCACTCGCTCAAGGGTGAGGCCCTGATCAAAGCCCGGCTCACGGACGCGACCTGGCGTCTGGAAATTGCCGCCGAGGGCAAAGCTGAGATCCAGAAGCCGCTCCGGATCGCCGATGGCACTGCCCTGGATTTCCCGAGCCTGGTCAAGCTCGGCCAGACCAAGGGCGTCAAGTTCCTGAAAGCGATGCAGTGCAACAACATCGCCCAGCCCTTGGGGCAAGGGTTATGGGAAGGCGTGCCGCTTCGCGAAGTCCTCAAATCGGTGGGCAAGTTCAGCAACACCCGGCGCGTCGATTTCTGGGGCTTTCACAACAACGACCCGAATCAGATGTTCCGGTCCACGCTGGCTATCAACCAGGTGCTGGACACACCGCCCGGCGAGCTGCCGCCGTTCGTGGCGTACCGGCTCAATGGGGAGCCGATCCCTTTGAAGCGCGGCGGGCCGGTGCGAATGGTCGTCCCTTGGGCTCACGGGTTCAAGTCGATCAAATGGCTCCAGAACATCGTGCTCACGGACGACTATCACGCGAGCGATACATACGCCCTCCAGAACAACGATCCCGAGTCCTACTTGAAGACCGCGGCCTACATCGATAATCCCCGGCTTCAAACTGTACACAGTGGCAAGCCCGTGCTGATCCAGGGGACGGCGATGGTCGGCTGGCCGGGTCTGGATCGAGTCGAATACTGGCTCAGGCCCGCATCCGGGAACCGACGAGCCGATCCGCGACGACGATCCGGCCTGGAAGACGGCGAGGTGGCAACCCTGCCTTATCGAGCCGCCGCCGGACGACTGGGGCGGCGGCCTGCCCGAGGGCGTCCTGCCCAAGGACGTCTGGGGGTTCGACGAGCGCGGGAAGCCCAAGCAATGGCCACTCCGGTTCAGCGTGGCCCTCTGGTCGGTGACACTCAAGGACCTGAAGCCGGGGCGTTATGAATTCCGAGTGCGAACGGTCGATCAGAATGGTTTCGCCCAACCTGAACCCCGCCCGTATGCGAAATCGGGCAGCAACGCGATCCAATGCAAGCGACTCGAAGTGATCGTTTGAGAGTGCTGAAGTTTGAGAGTGACACCGGCATCGATGCGTTTTCGTGGCAGGAAGGTATATTGGGTCAGATTGCCGCATTTTCATCGCCACAATCGTATTCGAAAGCCGTGCCGACTGTTACACGGCGATGCGCCATTCGAATCGACGAGCGTCATCTCGGAGACAGTATTCGGCGAGCTAAGCAGCCTGACTGAGAGTCTGTCCCAAAAGGGTCGGAAGCCGCACTCGTAGGGTGGGTGCAACCCACCGAATACCAAGGCTTTGCGTTGGTGGGTTGCACCCACCCTACAACCGTCAGACAGGGCTTCTGGGACAGACTCTGAGCTCGCTGCTTCGATCGCGTCCAGTTGTGAAACGATTCTGAGGATTCGCCCGTGCCAGTCCGCCCGATCACACGAGTGCGGAAGCTCTGCCTGGCGTTGCCGGAAGCGCACGAGGTACAGGCCTGGGGCGAGCCTACATTCCGCGTGCGCAAAAAGATGTTCGCCATGTATGCGGACGCCGCCAACCACCACGGAAATGGTCGCCCCGCCGTCTGGTTGAAGGCCGCGCTCGGAGACCAGGCGGCGATGGTCGCGGCGGCGCCCAAGTGCTTCTTCGTACCTCCCTACGTGGGTCCGAGCGGCTGGGTCGGTATTTGGCTCGACGGCGTCGTCGACTGGAGTGACGTGACTGATCTCCTCCGCGACGCCTATCGACTCGTTGCCCCGAAACGGCTCTGCGCCTTGCTGGATTCGGAGACACCTCAGGACGATTGACCGGCCGTCCAAGAAACCGCGCCGGCAGAGTTAGCCATTCTCGACCTCGGTCTTTACGGCGGCCTTCTTGGCTAGCGGCTGGTGTTTCCAACGGCGATGGAGCCATAAGTATTGAGTTGGGTCCTGGCGGATCAGGCGTTCGAGCGCACTTGTGTACCGTTGGGTCAGTATGCGGACGTCGTCGGCCGTACCG
>CAVRFS010000092.1:0-188096 GCA_963720335.1 uncultured Planctomycetota bacterium
CGATGATCTCGACGTCCTCGATCCGCCGGCGTGTAAAGCCGCCCGCCGCGTTTTGGTAAAGAATCGCTGAGATCCGGGTCTCTCCTTGAATCACGTGGCATTCGTGATGGCGAATCCCGCCTTGTTGATAATGAATCCGGAGCCTTTGCCCGATGGCGTCTCGATCGAGATCACCGCCTCGCCAAACCTGTTGACCAGTTCTTTGACCGACGGGGGCTTCAACACGCCCGTCGAAAAAAAACCGGAAGGATCGAGCTCGACACCACCGCGGCGCCGTCTTCACGACGGCGGTCGATTCGTTGACCTTGCTTCGCGACGTGACCTGGTCTCGCGGAACCCGCACAGGTCGTAACCGAGGTCAACATACAGCGCGTTCTGTTTTTCCGCCACAACCTCACCGGTCACTCGCTGACCATCCTTGAGGACCAGCGTTTCATATCCGGCCGCGTGCCGCTGGCGGAGAGGCCCACAAGCCGAGCAATAACATCGCTGCGGTTGTCTGAAGACATGCACGAGCAACACACCCTCTCTGCCTGGAGCTTACCTTTCGCCACGATCGTCGTAATAAACTCCATTGTAAGAATCGTTTCAATCCTTTCAACCCGGTCTGGCAGCGATCTCTCCCCGAGAGCCGTGCCTGGTTCGTTTGTTTATCTTCTCCAAGTTTGCTACAGTTCCAAGAGACGTGAACTCAGCTTGACGGAAAAGCGACGTTTGGGCTACTAATCGACGAGCTGCAACGGGTTGTTCACTTCTAGCCTGCGGTCGGACCAACCTATCGCCGAAAAAATTTGCTCACCCAAGCGTGGGGAGACCTTCCCGTGTCCATCCTTCCCTCGAAGTCGGGTTCGATTCCCGCCCGCGTTGTGAAGCGGATCACATTGCCCGCGCTTCTGGCAATTGCCTTTGCGGCACCGGATTACGGCATGGCGCAAAAGGCGCCCGCGCACCTCGTCCCCCAATCTTCAGCCGCACCGAAATATCCAAGAGGTCGCACTCGTCCCGACCTTGCACACGATTCCTGTTGCTCGAGACCGTCCCAGCTACAATGTCGAGATGGTCGATGCGTCGCTGCTCCCGCGCGACAAGGAAGGCATTTGGGTCCTTAACTTTCGTTCAAGCCGTTGCGGATCAAGACGATCGAAATTCCCGGCAAAGGTCGTCGCAACATCCACTACCTTTACTACAAAGTGGTCAACCGAACAGGCAGCCCGCGGATGTTCGTGCCGCAATTCGTCATGGTGAACGAGGCAGAAAGAAGTTCGAGGATCAAGTCATCCCCAGGTGGTCCCGCTGGTCCAGGCTCGCGAAGACCGGACGATTCCAGTCCTTGGTGCGGTCAACATCATGGGCGTCATTCCCCCGAGCACCAAACCGGACGTCGACGACGCCGTTTACGGCGTTGCCGTTTGGGATCGGTGGGACCCGAAGGCAGACCGGTTCAGCATTTACGTGCGAGGACTATCCGACGGCTACAAGGAAGTGCCCGCGCCCAGCGGCGGCAAGCCAACCGTCAAGTACAAGACCTTACGCATCGACTTCATCCGTCGCGGCGACGACCGGCATCTGAGCGAGAAAGAAAACGAGTTCAATGACCCGCCTTACGAGTGGGTCTACTGGTGAGAAGGATGAGGATGTCAATTCCGATTGCGTGACATAAGTGATCGGGTCGGAGAGCCCCAGCCGCTCGAAGGCCGACCGGCGGATCCGGCAGGCGTCGCACCGCCCGCAGGCAAGGCCCGCGGAAGTGGGTCGTAGCAACTGTGCGTCAGATGAGTAATCCACGCCGAGGGCCAGGCCGCGTTCGATAATCTGTTCCTTGTTCAGGGTCAATAATGGCGCGTGGATCCGGAATCGGCCCTCGCCTTCAACGCCGCCCGGGTGGCCAGATTCGCGAGGTCCTCAAACTGCTGGAGATACTCGGGCCGGCAGTCAGGATATCCCGAATAATCGACGCAGTTGACTCCAAGGAAAATATCGAACGCCTTCAAGGTCTCGGCCCAGGCTAGGGCCAGAGACAGGAAAACCGTGTTGCGTGCGGGCACGTAAGTGACTGGAATTCCTTGGCTTATCGCCTCATCACCGCGGTCCTTTGGAACATCGAGGTCCGATGTGAGCGCACTGCCGCCGAACGCGCGAAGGTCGATTTCGAGCTCCACATGGCGAGCGACTCCCAACGCACGCGCGACCCGCCGAGCCGCCTCGATCTCGATGGCGTGCCGTTGACCGTAGCGCACGGTCAGGGCGTTCACCTCGAAGCCTGCCGACCGGGCCTCGGCCAAAACGGTCGCCGAGTCGAGACCTCCGCTCAGGAGCACGACTGCTCGCGCTGATTTCGCCCATGTCTGATCTCCTTCCAAACGCGACCGTTTGCCTTGATCGGCTGCGGTGCAGGCACAGGGCCGTGAACCGCTCTTGCCGACACTTCCGCAGTTCCGCTATCCTCAATGATTCGTGTCAATCTGACAACCCGCGCTTCGCCCGCGAATGCGTTCGGTTTCCCGCCTGACTGACCGAGCGCCGGATGATCGTTGGAAACGTGTGCATGAGGACAAAGGATTCATGGCTCATAAAAAGGGACAAGGCTCGAGCCGCAACGGTCGCGACTCGAATCCGAAGATGCTGGGAATCAAGCTGTTCGGCGGCCAGCTCGCCAAGCCGGGCAGCATCCTCTGCCGGCAGAACGGAACCAAGTGGCATCCTGGCAAGAACGTCGGAGTCGGCCGCGACTGGACGATTTTCTCGCTGATCGCGGGCAAGGTCCAATTCGATCAGAGAGGACGACGCATCAACGTGATCCCGCTCGCCGTCATGCTTCGGTGAGCATGGCAACGTGAGCACTCGCTAACTGGCAATCGGAGCTGGGACTCGCAACTGTGATCGGAGCCGGATGTTTGTCGATCGGGTAACGATTTTTGTGCGAGGAGGGGCATGGCGGCGACGGCTGCTTGAGCTTTCGCCGGGAGAAATATGCACCGCGCGGAGGCCCGAACGGCGGCGATGGCGGGCATGGCGGCGATGTGGTCGTGCGCGCGTCGGAAGGGCATACAAACCTGGCGCATCTTTCCTATCAGCGCCATTGGAACGCCGAGAGCGGCGAGCGGGGCCAGGGCTCTGATTGCTTCGGGCGGGGCGGCTCCGATCAGACCATCGAGGTTCCTGCCGGGACGCTGGTTCGCGACCGCGACCGCGGTCATCTGCTGAGCGATCTGAAGAATGCCCGGCGATCGAGGTGGTCGTGGCGCGAGGCGGTCGCGGGGGACACGGCAATTCCCATTTCAAGTCGTCCACAAACCGGGCGCCCCGCCAGTGCGAAGAGGGCCATCCCGGCGAGGAGCGGTGGATCACCTTGGAATTGAAGGTGATCGCCGACGTCGGACTGATCGGGCTTCCCAACGCCGGCAAGTCGACGCTGTTGTCGCGGATCTCGCGGGCTCATCCCGAGATCGCCGACTATCCGTTCACGACGAAATACCCCAATCTAGGGACCGTCATGGCGGCCGATCGCACCTTCGTCGTGGCCGACATCCCCGGGCTGATCGAGGGGGCCTCGACGGGCCATGGCTTGGGCCACGAGTTCCTTCGTCACGTCGAACGAACAACCCTTCTGGTCCATCTCATTGAAGCGGTGCCGATCGACGAATCGGACCCGGTCCAGAACTATCGGACGATTCGCAATGAGCTCGCGAAGTACAGTCCGGCCCTGGCCGAGCGTCCGGAACTTCTGGTCGTGACCAAGATGGACGTGACCGGGCGCCAGGAATCCCGCGCTCGTATCGCGGCCGAGCTTGATCGCGAGGTTCTGGCGATCTCGGCCGTCACGGGGCAAGGGATTCCCCAGTTACTTCGTCGGAATCATCGAGTCTGTTGGCGGATCAGCCCGAGCCGAAGACGGAACAGCCGTCGGCGACGGTCGATATCCCTTTCGTCTCGGTCCCGGGTGCGATAAGCCGTGTTACGCGTCGTGGCCGACCTGGGAAACACCCGGCTCAAGTGGGCGCGGGTCGATCGACAGCGGACGATTGGTCGAGACGATCGCGATGCCGGTCGACAAGCCGGAGGCTTGGCATGGCGACCTGGGAAGCGTGGAGACGAATCGACCCGGGAAGAGTCCCAGTGGGCGATCTCGACTGTGAACCCGCCGGTGGCAATCAGCTCCGACGAATTCCTGGCGGCAAATGCGGTCACGAGGGTGACCTGGTATGACTCGGCGGCCCAGGTTCCGGTCAAGCACGAGCTGGAAAGTGCCGAGACCGCCGGTGCTGATCGAGCGCTGGCCGTGGCCGCGGCGATCGAACTGCTGCCAAAGGGTGGGCCGGGGCTTGTGGTCTCGTGCGGTACGGCACTGACAATCGAGCGGATCACCGACGACGGAACCTGGCAAGGAGGGATCATCGCGCCGGGCCTGGGTGTGGCCGCTCGGGCACTCCATCTCCTCACCGCGCAGTTGCCCATGATCGAGCTCCGCCAGTCCCCCGCCAGCCTGGGGACGCTCCACCCTCCCGGCACTCGAAGCAGGCGTTTTTTGGGGAATGGTGGTGCGGTCCGCGAGCTCCTGGCCCGTCAAGCCGACGACATGCGCGGCATTCCCGCAGTGTGATCTGGACCGGCGGCGACGCCGAGCTCCTGGCGGGATCGGTCGCCGGCAGCTGACGCTCGGATCGAGCCCGACCTGGTGCTGATCGGACTCGCCCGGGTGGCCTTTGTTCCAAATTGAATCGATAAGGTGCTCGAATCAGGACACGACATTAGTACTCCCCGAATCTGGGGATTATCAGGGTGGCAGGGGATGGCCAACTCAAGCACTTCTCCAATAATGACTTGTGACAGGTTCCTTCATCATGGAGGCTACTATGCGCAAGTCCACCACCCCTCTGACACCCGCTCAAGTTTACCGCTTCGCAGTCGATTTCTGCCAGCCGCACCTCGACCTCAAACCGGCCGGCAAAGTAACCGCCACCATCCTCTTGACGGTCTTGTTTGCCGCCGCGGCGCGGAACTCTTCGATCTCCGAGACCTGCCGTCGCCTGGCCGGCGTCCCCTGCGAGGAGACCTACGCCAAGGCCCTCTACGCCAACCTCTTCTGTGTCGAGCAGCTCAAGCACAAAATCAATGCCGCCTTCCGCGCCCACTTGCCCAGGGCCCTGGCCGCCACCGCAAGCGACTGCTCCGCGTCGCCATCGATCTGACCCTTCTCCCCTATTATGGCAAGCATCCCCTGGACAGCCGCGAGATCTACCGGTCCAAGGCCAAGGCCGGCACTCACTCGTTCTTCGCCTACGCCACCGCCTACGTCATGCGCCACGGCCAGCGGTTCACTCTGGCCGTGACCCCGGTGACCCGCTCCGAGTTGCTCAAGGACGTGCTCCAAGAGCTGCTGGCCTTGGTGAGCAAGGCGGGGCTCAAGCCCGGCTTATTGCTGCTGGACCGCGGTTTCTACAGCGTCGCGATCATCCGCTACCTGCAGCAGGCCAGGCGGCCGTTCTTGATGCCGGTGATCTGTCACGGCCGCAAGGCCGACCATCCCAAGGGACCGAGCGGGTCGAACCGGTTCAAGCTGATGAAGAAGAGCGGATGGTTCACCCACACGCTCCAGGACGCCAAGAAAAAGAAAGCCACCGTATCGATCTGCGTGAAGCGCACCCGGTTGACCGATCGGCATGGACGCAAGAAGTGGGACACCTGGGTGTATGCCTACTGGGGGATCACTCCCCAGCGTCCCGACTGGGTCAAGACGACCTACCGCAAGCGATTCGGGATCGAGACCAGCTACAGGCAGATGAACCAGTGCCGGATCCGGACGACGACCAAGAAGTTCAACGTCCGGTTCCTGTACGTGGCGATCGGTCTGCTGCTGAGGAACCTGTGGGTGTGGCTGCATCACATCGTCCTGTCGAGTCCGCGCCGGGGTTGCCGCCGGTACAACTGGGACCTCCTGCGGGTGGATCGGATGTTGTTGTGGCTGGAGCAAGTAGCTGCGGAGTTATATGGATTGATTCTCACGATAGCAACCGAAAGGGATATACCACAATCGGTTGCAACTTAGCTCAATGAAATCGTTCATTCGGAAAGCTCCGCCGAAGTTCTGGCGTTGACGTTCCCAGATTAAGACCTTAGATGGATCTACCGCCCACGTCACGTCTGAGATACGCCCACCATGACAGATTGCCCCTGGGAGTCCAACGACACAGTTGTAACGAAAACGGCAACCTGCCCTGTCCGAGCGTTCGTTAGCGTGTTGACTCCAGACGGTCGCGGAGCGATCGCTGTCGTTCGAATATGCGGACCGGACACGATTGACGTGACGAACGCCGTTTTTCGTTCTTGCGGCAAGTTCAAGTTAGCCCAGACCGCTCCCGGCCGGTTACGGCTGGGCCGAATTGGTGATTCGCTCGGTGACGAGGTGGTCGCTGTCGTGCTCGAAGCGGCGGTTCCCACCGTGGAAGTCCAGTGTCACGGCGGGACTGCCGCGGTCGAGCTGGTCATTTCCGCGTTTGAGAAGGCCGGCGCCGAACGCTGCAAGAGCTGGCAAGTCACCGAGCAGGCGGCAAACGATCGGCTCGGCGCCGAGGCTCTCAACGATCTCCCTCACGCCCTGACGTTGCGGACTGCGGAGATCCTCCTCGATCAAGCCCAGGGGAGCGCTCCGACGAGAGTTGGTGGGGCTGGCCGAGGCGATCGATCGGCAGCCCGGTCAGGCGTTGGCCGAAGTCGAGGCGTTGATCAAACGTGGCTCCGTTGGATTGCGGCTACTCTCCGGTTGGAGGGTGGTGATCGCGGGTCGTCCCAATGTCGGTAAGAGCCGGCTGCTCAACACTCTCGCGGGGTTTCCCCGAGCGATCGTTGACCCTACGCCGGGAACCACCCGCGATGCTGTGGCGATCCGCACCTCCTTGGGGGGCTGGCCGGTTGAACTCGTTGACACCGCCGGCTTGCGTGTCACCAACGACGCGCTCGAAAATTTGGGGATCGGCATATCGCACCGCGAACAAGAGCACGCCGACCTGGTGCTTTTGGTCTTCGATCGGTCAGAGCCGCTCCAAGCGATCGATCGGCGGTTGGTCGCGACAACGGCCAAAGCCAGCTGCTGGTCGCCAACAAGTCGGACCTTGACTCGGCTTGGCCGGCCGCGGATCTCCCGGATCGTCACAAGCCCGATCATGCATGTATCAGCGGAACGCGGCGATGGAGTGTTGAGCCTGACCGCCACGATCGTCGAGCGATTGGTCCGCGATCCACCACCGCCGGGGCGAGCTGTCCCGTTTCGAGCGGCTCACCTGGACAATCTCTACCAGGTCAGCGCAAATCTTCTGGCCAACAATCGGACCGCCGCCCTGCGCCCTGCTCAATTCAATGATCCGTGGATCCGCCCAAGCGGACCCTTAGAGATCGTCGTCGGGCGGAGCCTGGGGGATCTTGCTCAGATCCGGGCCGGTGTTTGCGAGCGGGCTATCGGGCGCGAGGCGAAGATCGTCCCGGTTGAGCTTCCAGGCGGCTTGCGAGGCGTCGGTCTCTTCGGAGAAACTTCACGTCTCCGAGGATCGGCGACACGTCCTTGGGTAGGAAGGACGTGTTCCAGTCCGCTCGGTCGTAGATCTTGGGAGGAACGCCAAGCCGTACGACTTCATCGCGGCGATAGGTCTTGATTCGATCGTAGGCGACTTTGCTCGCCTCCCAGCGGATCTTGTCGCCGAGCTCTTCGCCCGCGTCTCGCCCGTCGAGCCGGAACAGCGGATCATCGCGGTTGGCGGTACTGACGATCGAGTTCTCGGCCACGACCGCGGCGAACGGCAGTTTCGATTCGTCCAGCGTGCCGTCCAGATGGATCAGTCCTCCCTTGACACGCGCGGTCACCTGCTCGAGACGGACTTTCACCGTCGGGGAATCCGCTTTGCCGGCTCGAAGTCCGCCGAACGCGTGGACAAGGCTGCCTTCCGTGCTGGCGAGGACGTTCGACAGTTCGAGAACCAGCCCGCGTCCCGCCGTGACGATCGCGCCGCTGCCCCCGGACCGGAGGAAGCTATCTCGGACGCGGATGACCGCGCTGCGCGTCGCCGCCCCATCCGAGGGCTGAGAATCGGGCGCGGCGGGCAGCGGTTGAGCCACGAAGATGGCCGCCCCCGATCGTTTGGCGGCGATCGGTGATCGTGCATTCCGTCATCGTGAGCTCGGTACCAGGGCGAAGACCGGCCGCAGCCAGACGATCGACTCGCGAGCTCTCTTGATCGGGGATGACAACGTCGAGTCCCTGGAGGTGGAGCGAGCCGGAGCGGAGGTTGAATAGCACGGTCCAGTCCGCGGGTGAGCGAGGCGGGACTTGCGAGGTCCGGAACCGGAGTCGAGGCCGCCCCGCGCCAGGCTCGGCCAAGAATTGGTAGTGGCCCGTTCCCTCGAACTGGATCGTCGGCAGCTCGAAGTCGACACCGGCGGCAATCCTCAAGGTGCCACCACCCTGACCGCCGAGACGATTGAACATGCTGAGGAATTGCTCGGGACTGCGAATCACGTCTTCATCATCGGACGCAATCCGCGGCAACCGGTTCGAGCTGCGCCGCTTCACTCGTTTCGCGAGCGGCTCTCGACGGCTCTTCGCCACGCGTTTGGTTCGCGGGGGTCGAAGTGTCCGGATCGGTGCCGCCGGTGGATTCGAGAGCCTGGCTGGGCCACAGCGGCGGTCGGCATCGGAGGCATCGTAGGCAGGCTCATCGGGTCATCCGCCGTCGAGTCTGGCGGCGTCGACCCGGGAGCCGTCGTAGCGACCGGCGACTCGGTTGTGGATGCGGTCAGATTCTTGCTATCCGCCGAGTCGGGCGGCTTAGGCCCGCCGCCCTGGTTGTTCGCCACCCTCGGGGATGGAGGCAGGCCATCGTCGGGTTCGGCATCCGACCGCTGAGCGACCCTCGTATTCTGGAGTACCGAACCGAATGGGCCCTCGCCGTGCGCCGATTTCCGTGTGCGCGGCGGCGCTTGGGCTTAGAAGGAACACTCGTGTCGGGTTATCCTTCTCGATCGTCAACTCTTGGGATGGATCGGTCGCCGCCCAAACGGGCGTCGTCGGCGACCGTTGTGCCGGACTCGCGAACCTCCGACGCGGTTTCCCTCCAGCGCGAATAGTCGGTGACCTGTTCTTGCCTCTGATCCCGCGACGAGAGCGCCAGGTAGACGCCGATATTGGAGTAAAGGTTGGACCGGCCGCGCCAGGTCAGGTTCCGCGCGTTGTCGATCATCACCAGCGTGGTCGAGGATCGACCGGCTGGCGCGATCACGCAGTCATCGACCCAGACACGAACCTGGCGTGCCGTCGAAGCGAAAAACCGGTCCGGGCCCTGCCAGTACGCTGGTGTGCATCAGTCGGAGCTCTGCCGCGACTGGCGATGGCGACCGCGCGTTGTCGAACCAGAACGAGGGCTGGCCGGGCCCGACGGAGCAATCGCGAACGAGAACGTCGGCAGGTCCTTCGGCCAAAACACTGGTCTGTCCACTGTCGAAGTGACACGAATCGGCGAAGACCGCCGGCGGCCGCTCGCCGGCCGCTGGCGCGGGATGGACCGTCCGGACGTGAAGCGCGGCCACGTTCGTCCATCGCCGGATTTGGTTCGGCGAAACGAGCAGCCCCGGACGGTCAGTTCCGTGTTCTCAGTTCGGACGGCGGCCACGAACTCGTCCGGGAGTACGGCGTCGAGCTCAAACTCGAGACCCTCAATCGTCACGATGGCCGCCGGAAAAGTTCAGCAGCGAGGCCGGCGGATGATCGGCCAGGCGCGCATCGGTCGCAAACTTGAGCAGCGGACGAACTCCGGCTTCGGCTTTGATCGTCAGATCGGAATTGACCAAGGGCGCTGATGCACGATGCGACCGGTTGCGTCCGCCCAGTCGATAAGGGCCGTCGTCGGACAACACGATCACCGACCTGCGAGGCGCGGAGGCGAGGATCTCCCAGAGGTCTTCATTCGAGTTGACCGGGACATTTCGCGGATAGGACGGAGCCGGGTTCGCCGCCTTCGTACTGATCTCGCCCGGAGTTGCGGAAACGGCGGGGTCGCCAGCTCTCTCATCAGCGCCCGGTTCCCGGTTCGGACGATCGATGGGCACTGAGCGGTGCCGTGTAGCCATCCAACGAATTGCGACGGTTTGGAGAGCTCTCGTCCCCACCAGGCAAGTCCATGCAACCACCAGAACAAATCCGAGGGCCGGGAGCTAGCCAGACCAGGTGCCGTTCCCAGCTTCGACGGTGCCGATCATTCAGCCAGTCCGGAAGGTCGGCGGCCATGAAGCGAAACCCGCTGGCGCCGGCGACGGCCAGCAGGTCACGGACCAGATGCTCGGGTGTCTGATAACGCCGGTCGCGGTTCTTGGCCATCAGCTTGGCGATCACATTGGCCAGCTCGATCGGAACCGCCGGATTGAGTGCGCGAACATCCGCGGGAGCCTCTTCCTGGTGCTGGATCAACTTCTGAAGGACGGTCCCGCCAGGAAAAGGAGGACCTGCCGGTAAGCATGTGAAACAGCGTGCATCCCAGCGAATACAAGTCGCTCCGGACGTCGACGTCGCGGGGATCTCGCGCCTGTTCGGGACTGATATAATCAAATGTACCCAGCGTCATACCGCTCTGTGTAAGTCCGCGATCGCCTTCTCGCTCGAATCGACGGGCCAGACCCATGTCGACCAGCTTGGCACGTCCCTGCGGCGTGATGATGATGTTTGACGGCTTGATGTCGCGATGAACGACCGAGCGGCCGGAGGCGTGGACCAGCGCATGCGCGATCTGCAGCGCGATGTTCACCGCCTCGTTGACTGGGAGGGCGCCCGAAGGTCTCGACTCGCTGCCGTACCGTCACACCCTCGATGTATTCGAAGGCGATGTAGTGAAAACAGATCGTATTGCCCGATGCTGAACACCCGCGCGATATTCTCGTGGTCGAGTCGGGCGGCGGCCCGTCCCTCCTGGTAGAACCGCTGAACCACTTCCGCATCACTCGCTTGATCGGGCGGCAGCAGCTTTAACGCGACCTGGCGGTCGAGCTTGGTGTCCAGAGCGCGAAACACCGCGCCCATGCCCCCCACGCCGATCGCCTCCTCCAGCAAAAATGTGTCGACAAGTTCGCCGGGCACAGGTAAGGCAACCGGCGCGCGGTGCCGGCGGCAGCCGGCATCGACAGCCGCCGCCGCGCCGAACTGCTCACTCCCCTCAGAACCGTCGGCGGCTCGGCCGCCGAGTCGATGTCGCACCATCGCGCCTTCGACTCCTCGTTCGAGTCGGGCACGACGGGCTCAGGCTCCTCGCGTGGTCTCGGCGGCTCGGGGATCAGCATCAACTCATGCTCAAAAGTTCGGGGTTCTCCCCCAGAAGACACATCCATGCGTACCGTTCAGAATCAGAATCGATCGCGACGTGAGACGGGACAGGGAAGATGCATGCAATTCCGCTAGCCCAGTTCTGAATATAGACAGCCGGAATCCATCTGTCAACTACGTCTCTCGGTCCCTCTGGCCCAAGTTCAAATGATGGACAACAACCTGGGCAATAGCGAGCCGGCGGGAATGCATCAGATCGGATGTGGCGAACACAAGTAGACGAGTGTAATTCGGATGCCGGCGGAGAAGTCCGACCTGGACGAGCAAGAGCTGTATCGCAGTCCGGAGATTCGCGAATTCCCCTGTCTTGTGTGACTCTTGGACCGCTTTCTTTCGGTTTGGTTTAAGCAAAACAAACATTACAACCGATACAGGAGGAGTCACGCTTTGGCGCTCCGCGCCGGTTGGGCGATTCGAGCTCTGGGTCGGAGGCCGGGAGCCTCGAGCCGCAGGAGGTATGGTATGTGGGACCGAATTCGGGTAGGTCGTTCCCAGGGCGAAACCCTAATGATCAAGGGAGCGCACTTGAGGCCGAAACGCCGGTCGCGAAGTCAGCCGATGGTCGAAGTCCTCGAAGACCGCCAGTTGATGACGGCCTCGTTGCAACCGATTACGAACCTCACCGTGCCAGCGCAGCAGGGCTATACCTTGCCTCTGCTGTCGGGCAGCACGGCTACGCCCGCCGACGACCCAGACCTACACGATCACCTCCAGCAACCCGGACATCGTGGCGAGCATTGCTCAAGGACCATTCTGGAGCCTCGGCGTCAACTGCCCCGGTCCAGCACGCCCGCGAGCAGCCCTTTCACGGGAACCTTGACGTTCCAGTTATTCCAGAACCTGACCCCAAACACGGTCAGTGAGATCACGAATCTGAGCAACGCAGGTATTCTGTAAGCACATACCAATACTTTAGCCGCATCGTCGGTGGCTTTCCGAATGCGACGGATTACGTCGTGCAAGGCGGCTCGCCGACCCTGAACGGAGAAGAGCCCAGTCCGCCGGTCACGTTCGCCAATGAGAATCTCCAACAACTGGCGTTCACGGGCGACCGATCAACTGGCGATGGCCAACTCCGGTGCGGACCGACAGCAATACCACGCAGTTCTTCATCACGACCGGATCGCCGAACTCCGAACTCGGATACAACTACACGATCTTCGGTCAATTGGTCAGCCGGCAACGACCGCTGGCACAAATGACCCAGGTTCCGGTGATGCAGAATACCGCTCCACCGGTGAGACGGAGGTCTCAGCCGGACGATCCGCTCACAATCACCTCGTCCACGCTGACAAGCACCAACCCCAATGGCGTCGCCATAATCGACACGACCCAGGCGACGTCGGGCGAAACCGCCACGATCACGGTGACCGCGACCGACTCGGTGGATCACACGCACAACGAGTGAATCCTTCACGGTCACGGTCGGGGCCTACGCGGGACCGACCAGTTCGAACCTCCGCTCTCGGCACAATGTCAATTTCAAACCTTTTGCCAGTGCGGTCTCGACAGACGGTGCCAGGGAACACGCCGACGACAGTCCAGTTGGCCGGCACGAGCGGTTATCCTGATACGACGACGCCCTCAACCCTGACCTATTCGCTCGTGTCGCAGCCCGCTCACGGCACGATCACCAATTTCAACTCGTCGACCGGCACGCTGACTTATACCCCCGACAAGGATTATCATCGGATCGGATACGTTCCAGTTCCAGGTGAATTCAACAGGTCCCGGGGACGGTCCCCGCAGTCGCCACGAGCAATCCCGCGACGGTGACCCTCACGGTCGGCCCCGGAAACACCGGAGCCGTCCGCGTGGTCGGTACGTCCCCCGACGAGGTCCTGATCGTGACGCCGTTGCCGCGCCGGGATCGCGGAACGAACAAGATCGACGTCGTCCAGGTAGCTGATTCCTCGGCCGACGGAGGAAGCGTGATCCAGGTCGTGGTCAACGGTGAGATCGACCAGGTCCAGCCGGGCATTGGGGATCTCGCGGGGATCATTGTCTATGGTGGCAACAAGGCCAAGAATAACATCATCATCGATCCGAGCGTGACTGTCCCGGCCACGATCGACGGCGGCCACGGCTATAAGAACCACCTCACCGGTGGTAGTGGATTGACCAGGGAACACGGCTGGTTTGGGCACTCAGTCCTGATCGGTGGGTCTGGCCCCAATGAGCTCGATCGGCCTGGCCGGCCATGTCAAGTTCAAGCCCTCCAAGGCGACGATTCTGGCCTTCACCGGCGTGCCAAAGCGACAGGACTTCCGATCTCCACCCGGTGCCACCGGGCGGAACGTTTTACAAATTCCGACAAGGG
Organism: uncultured Planctomycetota bacterium; assembly: GCA_963720335.1. Taxonomy (GTDB): domain Bacteria; phylum Planctomycetota; class Planctomycetia; order Isosphaerales; family Isosphaeraceae; genus CAVRFS01. The sequence continues at coordinate 13,677 of CAVRFS010000092.1, forward strand.
CCACCTGGTGGTCGTCGTCCAACGTTTAAGTCATTGACGCGACACGGGCGGACCGCCAAATCTTAAGGGTGCGAGTCACGGCCAAGGCGCACCGATCGACCGGTGGTCGTGCCGTGAACTCTGATGGAGAGCGTGTCCCTTCGTGATACGAAATCCGGTTGCCGCGGCGTTTTCTTGAGCATCCCGATGACTCGACTGCCGATTGATTCCAGTCTTCCTCGGATCATCGAGGAGCTCGCCCACCGTCGCTTGGTTGTCGTGGCACCTCCGGGTTCGGGCAAGACGACGCGGGTTCCGGTGGCTCTTCTCAAGTCGGGCCTGCTCAGCCTCAGCACCCGATCGTGATCGTGCTTCAGCCACGGCGGGTGGCCGCGAGGGCCGCGGCGGCCCGAATTGCCGAGGAGCAAGGCTGGAACCTGGGAGACCAGGTCGGCTACCAGGTCCGCTTCGAACGGCGGTTCTCCCCGACAACCCAGCTCCGGTTTCTGACCGAGGGGATCCTCACACGACAGATCCTGGCCGATCCCGTTCCTCGAAACGGATCGGCGCGGTCGTCCTCGACGAATTTCACGAGCGCAACCTGAATAGCGACTTGGCGCTGGCGCTCTTGCAAGAGATCCGGCGGGAGGTGCGCCCCGACCTGATCCTCATCGTCATGTCGGCGACGCTCGATGCCGAGCCGGTCGTCTCGTTTCTTGGACGATTGCCCGATCGTCCGGGTCGAAGGGCGGGCGCACCCGGTTTCGCTGGAATACCGGCCGGTGAGTCGGCCGGCGAGCGCCGAGACATTGGTCCCGATCATTCAGGAGTTGCTGGCCGAACCGCGCGATGGGGGTGATCTCCTGGTGTTTCTGCCGGGTTTGTCCGAAATTCGCCGAGTGGCGCAACGGTCTCGAGCCGCTGGCCGACGCCGCCGGCGCTGCTGGTGCTGCCACTTCATGGCTCTCTGGCCGGCGGAGGACCAGGATCGCGTATTCCGGCCGAGCGATCGCCGTAAGATCATTCTCAGCACCAACATCGCGGAGACGTCGCTGACGATCGATGGTGTCACAACAGTGATCGATAGCGGTCTGGCCCGGATCGTGCGTTTTGACGCGGAACGGGGAATCGACCGCTGGGAGTTGTGCCGGATCAGCCGAGCCTCCGCCGAGCAACGTGCCGGCCGAGCGGGTCGGACCGGACCCGGCCGCGCGATCCGCCTCTGGTCCGAGCGCGACCAGCGTGGTCTTCCCGAATTCGAACAACCGGAAATCCATCGGGTCGATCTCTGCGGCACCGCTGCTCGCGTTGCACGCCTGGGGTGTCGCCGACCCGGATCGGTTTGGTTGGTATGATCCTCCCGGCTCGGATCGATTGGCCGCCGCCGAACGGCTCTTGATCATGCTCGGGCGCGCTGGAAGGCGATCCACCGCGGATCACGCCGATGGGCCGGCAGATGCTCGAGCTGCCGATCCATCCCCGGCTGGCGCGGTTGCTGCTCGCCGCCAAACAGTGTGGTCGAGTATCGCGATGGTGCGTCGATTGCCGCCTTGCTCTCGGAACGGGACATCAAGACTCGTGACGGCCCCGTCGACGCTCAGTCGCGCAAGGCGGCAGACGTCTCCCGCGGTGACTTCTCCTTCCGACGTCCTCGATCGTCTCGACTTGCTGGACGAGGCTGAGGCACGCCGCTTCGCCCCGTCCTTGAGGTCTCGCGGTATCGATCCGGCGGCGGCGCGACAGGTCGCCCTCCTCCGCGATGAGCTGCTCCGTCGCGCAGCGGTGTCAGGCCACCGGGGTCGCCCCGAATCCTGATCGGTCCGACGACGAGGTGATGCTCAAATGGCTTCTGCTGGCCTATCCGGACCGCGTCGTCAAACAACGAGGCGCCGAGCGGTCCGGCGTGATGGTCGGCGGCCGCGGCGTCCGACTCGGTCCGGAATCGGTCGTCCGCGAGGCCGAGATGTACCTCGCCCTTGACGCGCGCGAAGACCGACGCACGGGCTCCCTTGTCGTCCAGGTCAGCATGGCGAGCCTGGTTCGGCTCGAGTGGCTCGAAGAGCTCTTTCCCCAGAGTTTGCGACGCGAGCGATGTGACCCGATACGACGAGTCGCGGCGGCGGGTCATCAGCGCGACTCGGCTTTGGTACCACGATCTCCTCTTGCGTGAGGACCTCGATTCGTCGCTCGATCTGGAGCAAGCGGGTCGCGTACTCGCCGAGATTCTCAGGCCCGAAGCCGCCAGTCTGTTCCGCGGCGACGCAAGCGCCGCTGTGGCTGGCCCGGTTGGACTTCGTCAGTCGGGCTGTCCCCGAGCTCAATTGGCCCGATTTCAGCGACGACGTTTTCGCCGAATTGCTCGATCAGGTCTGTCACGGGAAAATCGGAGCTCGATCAGGTCAAACGGACCGATCTCATCCCCTTCCTGCAGAGTCGTCTCGACCGGTTGCAAAACCGTGAGCTGCAAGAGAGTGCTCCGGAGTCGATCACGATTCCCAGCGGCCGCTCGTCCGCCTGGCTTATGAACCGGGGCGGCCGCCGATCCTGGCGGCCCGACTCCAGGAGCTGTTTGGCTGGACCGAAACACCGCGTCTGGCACGAGGCCGGGTTCCGGTCCTGCTCCACTTGCTTGGCCCGAACAATCGGCCGGTCCAGATCACCGACGACCTGAACAGTTTCTGGAAGATCACCTATCACCAAGTGAGGAAAGATCTTCGGGGCCGTTATCCCAAACACGCCTGGCCCGAGGAACCATTGCGCGCCCAACCGCCTTCCAGAACGAAGTCGAATTGAGAAGTTGGATTGTACAAACTCGTTGTAATAAATGTTCTTATTTATGATTTATAAAATCACCAAAACGCTAGCTTTGGTCGCAGTCACAAGATTTGGCGGTGAATTTACCGCAGAGGCGACAGCGGCGGCGCGATCTCTCACGATCCACGGAACCGGCATGAACCGCCGAATGCTTGCCGCGCGGATTCTACGCCGTCCCCACCTTGATCGAAAGGCGCCCGAGCGATCTCGACGGCGCTCGGAGCTTCGACCCCCTAGAGACCGAGTTTCGCACTTAATCAGGCCTGGGCCTTTCCGAAGCCACGGGCCAGAGCGACCGGGCCCGCACGCGACTTCAGGAAGCCGAGAAGCTCGGTGTGAAAGCCTCTGACTCCGATCCCCTCGAACGGGGCCGTTCTCCGGCGACTTCGCTACGGGGATGTCGCCCGGATGATCTCGCCAAGGGGCAGGCGGTGCAAAATTGCGGCGGTTACTCCGAAAATACGGTCTACTTCTCGCACTCACGCGAGCATGCGGACTCGATTTTGATGGGGTTGCTCGGTACCGCCCGCCGGCATGACCGTTCGTACGCGATTTCGTGCCACGCCATGATCAACAAGGAACTCGAAACCTCTCAGGTGATCGCCACCGTGGTTCGGCGGAGCGAAACGCCGAAAGCCGCGGGTATTAACCCTCTCGTCCCGATCCTGTGCTGATGAAAATGGGTCGGCAAATCATCAGATCGGTTCTGTCAGTTTTTGCTGACGCCTTCCCGGCCATCGCAAACGCCACGTTTCTCTGCGAGAACGACGTTCCCAGGAAAGTAGAGCTTCGATAGAATCGGTCGCGCCGACGAGCATGGAGGCTTTCGGCCAACTCGGATGGGAAAAGGAAGGGAATCCAACCGCTATGCACCGTCGCGGGCGATTGATTTTCGCCTACGGGTTAATTTCGCGGGTTTATTCGTGTTGACGGGTTGTGCCACCATGCGCCGGGATGCGCCGAGTCCGGACCTGCGCCCTGTACCGACGGCTTTGCGTACACCCAGGATGGTTGGAGGCTGGGTGTCCGGCATTATCGGCCGGACCGACCCGGACCCCGGCAAATTGCCGGTGATCCTCTGTCACGGATTGGGACTCAATGCCACATTCTGGACGATTACCGAATTCCACCTTCCCGCCCAATTGAACGCTCGAGGATACGAGGTTTACGTCTTCGACATTCGCGGATCCGGCGAAAACGCCCAGATCGGCCGACACGACCGCGTGAATACGCTCCTTCGCCAGACGTTCTTGAAGGAACGCGGCGAACGCTGCTGGACAGTCGACGATCTGGTCCGATTCGACATGCCGGCCATCCTCGAATTACGTCAAACGCGAGACTGGCCAATCTCGGGTCAACTGGGTGGGACACAGCCTGGGTGGAATGCTCGTCTTCCCTTACCTGGAGCTCAGCCCCGATCCGGAGCGGATCGCCAATTTCGTCGGCATGGGCAGCACAATCATCCAGGCGAAATCCCCGCAATGGGATATGCTCCGCGCTAACCAGGGACTCCGCGCCCTCACACTGGTTGCAAGTCCAGGACGGCTCGGCCGGCCTCTGTCCTTCGTCAAAGTACCGGGAATGGAACATATCGACCGATTTTATTACTCAAATGAAAACGTCGACCGAGCTCACGATTTCACGATTCTACGGCTACACTTTGGAGGACACCGGGGCAGGGGCCCTGCGCCAGCTCGCCCCGTATCTCCGGTCCGGCCACATGCTCTCGGCGGACCGCCGGATCGATTATGCCGAGCGCCTCGGTGAGATCACGACCCCGACCCTATTGATCGCGGGCGAAGGCGATATCATGTCGGATGTGCCATCGACGGAGTTGACTTTCCTCGGTCTTGGCAGTCCGGACAAAACGTTGATGAGGTTTGGCAAGTCAAATGGTCACGTGGCCGATTACGGCCATTGCGACCTGGTCTGGAGCCGTTACGCACGGCGCGAGATTTTTCCCCACTCATCAACTGGCTGGACCAGCGTCAACCGGGCGTCGGCCCTTCACCACAAAGCGTCAGTCCGCTTCGCCAACAGCCGGTGTCAGCCAGTCCCCAAAACTGAGTCGATGCAGATTTGCGACCAGGTTTCGAATTCGACGCGTAGGATCGCAACGGTCGATATTGGGCGGAACTCCGCCTCGGCCAGCCCTTCTTCCCGAGGCGAAACGCTCGGATACTCGAGCTCGAAGAGATGGATGACCCCGAGGTGGACGCGCCCACCGGGGTCGAGTCATCGTTGATCAACCCGACCCGACTGAGACGGCCGGGGCTCTTGACGTCGACTTCCTCATCGAGCTCGCGCCGCATGGCCGATTGATAGGCGTCGAGACTCTTTCGTCCTTCAGCATCTTCTTCCGCCACATGACCACCGACTCCCAGCGATCGAAGGCGATGCAGTCTGGCCTCGCCCTGCGACTTTCCCCGGGTGTAACAGAAAACGGAATCGGCACAACGAAACACGACGTAGGGAATGATCTGCTTGAATCCCGGATCGTCCTCGACGTCCGACCGTGGCCGATATTGCATTAGCTCCGGGACGAGCAATGACGTGAGGTAGTGCTCAGCGTCGGGAGAGAAGCCCTGAAATCGGCCGAGACGATCGAGCTCGGCGCTCGGAACAACCAAAACACGTTCTTCGAGTTTCTTGTCCATCAGCGACCTCACGGCGGTTTGTTGCAGACATCAGGCGTTCCATTAGACTGACAGATCGGAAGCCGGCAAATCGACCGATCAAGGCAGTTCGCTCCTGAACGCTGGTCCGCGTTTTGAATCCACTCATCTGGCGATCGCCCCCATCGCCGTCTTTAGCGGCTCCATCGTCGTTCATTGACGTGGCTTCGTCTCTGCGGCCGGTTTTTCTTTCGACTTCAGCGGCCGGAGACTCAGTGAGACGAACACCTCCGTGCCAAGGGGAGCGATCTTTTCGGTGTTGGTCACGAACACGCGATCGGCGTCGCTGGCGGAGCTCGCGATCGGTAGGTCGAGAATCGCACTACCGAAATTGGCCACAGTGATCACGTCGCCATCGTCGGCGGCATAAACGGTCTTCTTGGTGAGAGGGTCTTCGTAAAGCTCACTGCCGGCGAAGACCCAGTCGATTGCCAGGGGTGCTTTCGCTTTTTCATCCCGGACCCACTCTCGAGCATTCGACCGTTTGAGCTCACCATCCTGCCACCAGGTCAATTCGATTCCAATCGCCGAGCCCGTCGGTGGCTCGAACTTGGGAAGGAACCGGACGGGATGACCGGGCTCGGCACCTATCGCCAGCAGCGCGGCGTGAATTTGGCGGGCGACAGCGTCGGTCGCCAGAATCGCCTCGTGCTCCTTGGTTCCTTTTAGACACATCAGGTGCTCCAGCATGCCTTCGCGCAACACGACCCGCGCCTTCAGAATCACGCGCTTGGCCTTGGGGTCGAGCCAGAGACTTCGCCCCAGTGATCCCCACGACGGGTCCGGCTGAAGCGCCTCTGGCTGCTTGCCGGCAGAAACGGCAGGCGGATCGGCTGGCAGGACCAGTAACGCGGCCAAAACCAAACTTGCATGCATCGCTCGCTCGATTCCATCGTTTCGAAGGACCATGAGACCACAGTGGAATCCTCTGCAAGTTGTTAGCATCGCGAAATCACACCGCCGGATCAAGCGCCGGTTTAGTCTTGGTGGACGAGCGAGCGATCACGAGCAGTACCGAGCGCAACACAAAAGGCCGCCGGAATCACTCCGGCGGCCCTATGGGATTTCCAAAACAGCTTGGATCGTCCAGCTCGCTTCGAGCCGGCCAGGATCAGAGGGCGACTGACGGCGGGATGCCCAGTTTCTCCTCTTCCTCCTCCAGGATGATGATTCGGGGCGTGACCATCAGCATCAAGCTGGTGGTAACTCGCCCGATACCGACGTTCCGGAACAGACGATCGAGCAGCGGAGTCTTGGAAAGAATCGGAACTCCATACTCCGTTCGCTGCTCGTTCATGGTCTTGAGCCCGCCCAGCAAGACCGTGCCGCCGTCAGGTACGGTGACTGTTGTCGTCAGCACGGAGGTCGTGGTGTTGGGGAGCTGGAGCGTCGCGTTGATCGTCGCGGATCCGCCACCCAGCCCAGAGCCACCAACGGCCGCCGGCACCTGGATCGTGGTGAATCCGTTCAGCGAGTTAAACTGCGGAGTCATCGACATTCGGACATAACGACGGTCGGCTGAGACGACCGGAACCACCGAGAGTGTCGGCCCGATGAACAACGGCGTGGGCGTGGGCACGAAGGCCACTGATCCAGGTCCGACGATCGGGGTGAGTGCCGAAACGTAATACTGGAGCGTACCGCTGAAGATGGTCGCGGTGGCACCATTGAATGTGGTGATCTTGGGAGCCTGGAGCACGTTCGACCGCTGGTCGCCCTGGGCGGCCGTGATGAAGAGATAAACCTCCAGGTCGCTCAGGAATGCGATCCCGAACGTGGCACCCGCACCGGGAACCGCGTTGGTGGGCGCGATCAGGCTACCCGTAGTATTGTTGAACGGGATCCCAAGGTTCGAGGAGTAGTTGTTCAAACCTCCGCCTTGAGTACCCACAATCACCGGCTGATTGTTAGGCAAGGCGTGGTCCAGGATCGGATTCACGATGTAGGCATTGGAGACTAGCGCCACTCGTGCTGCCACCCGTCGTGCCGCCGGCCGCACCACCGGCTGCACCACCGGCTGCACCACCGGCTGCACCACCGGCTGCACCACCGGCTCCGCCACCGGTCGTTCCACCGGTCGTTCCACCGGTCGTTCCACCGGTCGTTCCACCACCCGTCCCACCACCGGTCCCGGTTGAAGTCGTCCCGCTGGTGCTGGTGCTGGTGCTCGAGGAGATCGCGAACAGCGCGTTGGCCGGGTTCGGCACCGCGAAGGTACTATGCCTACCAACTGCGTCGGATTGGATATTGAAGTCGAAGTCGACGCCGATCTGCTCGAAGAAGTTATCGCTGACCGTGATGAACCGGACTTCAACCGAAACCTGGAGGTCCTGGAGCCGCCGCAATTGCCGGAGCAAGTCGGCGACCTGTTCGTGGACTTCCGCCGTGTGCTTGATGATCAGACTCAAACTCAGGAAGAAGGGCACGATCGCACCGGGCTGCCGCTCCGGTTGGCCACCCGCGTCCGCGCCTCCACCAAAGCCGCCGCCCATCCCATAGGCGGAAGAGACGTCCTGGCCGCTGCTGTCTTGAATTCGCCAGGTATTCGGTGCAATCGACGTGGAGATCAATTGGATTAAAGGCGTCATGTCAACCTGGGGCCGGTCGCCGGTGATGAAGCTCGGTACGTTCGGGGAAAGACCGGTTCGCGGATCATTTGGCCCCATGAGCGCCCTGATTGGGAAAGCCCGCGGTCGGGCTCGGAATGGGCTGCCCCTGTTTGTTCGGGTTCAAAACCGAGTGCAGCATGTTCTGCGGCTCTTTACCCCCGACCATGACCAGGTCACCGACATAATAGGTCTTCGGGAACGTCTGCGCATTTGGGTTTGCGTGCTGGTGATCAGGATCACTTCGTCCTCGACGGTGTACGTCAGCCCCAGAGGACGAAGCATCAGTTTGAGCGCGGTCTTCAGTGGAACCTGATTTACGACCAAGCTGACCGGCGATGCCGTGGTCAAACCCTCCTCTCCCAGGGCCTTGGGGTCGGGCACGATATTAAGACCGGTGTAATTCTGGATGAACGTGATGGCTTCGCTCAGGGGCTGTTTGTCCAGGTTCAAGGAGATCCGGTCCTTGAGCTTGGCCTCGATCGCCAGGTTCTTGGCATCTTTTTTGGGAGTGAGCCTGGCGTTCGTGGCCAACCGGTCGCGGGTCAAGTCTTTGAAGCTCTTGGGGAACCTGATGTCCCTGAGCTGGACTTCCGGATCGGCGATTGACGCCAGGTCGACCGCCTGGAAAGTCTGGACAATCGCCTCTTCCTTGTTGTTGCGGTTTTCGAGGTCCTGCTTGTACCTGCGTTCCATCTTGGCTTTGTAGACCAGCATTGACGCCGCCAACTCGTTGGGATCGATTTCCATGGCCCGCTTTGCGAAGGCCTCGGCCTCGACATAATTCTGCACGGCCATGGCGGACATCGCCTTTTCCATCAGCTCGCCCATGCGGATCTTCTTGGCCTTGTCAGCTTCGAGGATTCGCAACCGCTTCTGTTCGATCTCGGCGCGAAGCTTCTTGTCCGTCATCTTTCGCTCAAAATCCACCTTGTCTTTCTTGGCCATCTCGGTGGCGACTTCGAGACGCCGGATCATTGGCCGTGTCAGCTCCGGAGGAAGACCGGAAGTCTGGACGGCCCTTGTGGTCTGCTCGTAGAGCGCCAGGGCCTTGTCGGGATCGGTTTCATGCAGGCGACGGCCCTCGCCAATCTTGGTCCCGACCTCGGCGTTGAGTTTCTGAGCGGCCAGCGCCTCGGCGTCCTGCGCGGCGTTCGTGCCAGATTTTGCATCGGGCTTGCCCTTATCGTCCGCGGACAACTTCAGAAGCAGGCTCTCAACCTTGGAGCGCAGGCTCTCGTCGAGTGATGCACCCGCCGCGTCGACTTCGGTCAACAGGATCCTCGCCCGAGCGTTGTCACCCGAACGCATGGCCGCCAGTGCCGATTCGTACAGGCTGAGTGCTCCACCCTGTTCGGTCAAAGCGATTTGGGCCAGCAGCTCGTCGGCCTGGACCTCCACTCCGAACTTGCCGTTCTTGACTTCATTGGCAAGCTGCTTGGCTGCCGGGTAGTTACCATTGGTATACAGCTTCTTGGCTTCGTCGAGCAATGCCGCTCCGCGGTCGGCGGGCGCGGCAGTCGCCGGGGCTCCAGCGTTGACAGGATCCGGAGCCTGAGCCGGCGCGAGCGGTTGTTCCGGAGTCGCGGCGGCGCTGGGTTCCGTGGGCGACAGGGTGGGCTGCGCCGCCGGCTGATCCATGGGCGCCGTCAAGTCGGGAGACGGACCTGGATCACCGACCGCGATCTGATGGACCGCCGGGTCGGTCGGCGCCGTCAACGCGATGCCGGATGACCCCGCGGGTGCCGCTGTCGCGGGCGCCCACCGGTACTAAGCCGGTCCGCCGCGGCGAACTTGGCTTGGGCACCGGCCCGATCTCCCTTGGCCAGGAGTTCGTTGGCCTCACGCTCAAGTGTCACGGTGGGGGACTCGACACCCGGTCGCGTCGCGGTCGGCCTGGTGTCCTTTTGAGCTCTCGCCATCGCCAACTCGTGGAGCACTGACTCGGCGCGGTCGGCCGTCAAGGGGGGCACCACGTTCATCCGCTGAGCTTGGCGAGCTTTGGCCTCCGCTTCATCGAGCCGGCCGACCGAGATTAGCTGGCGAGCCTCCTGGACCAGAAGGTCGTAAACGCCTTGGCTCGATTGGTCTCGAGTTGGCGTATTCCGAATCTGATCGCGACGGCGAAGGGCACGTGCCGCGGCTGCGACCTTGTCGGGATTGTCCTCGAAGATGCCAAAGGTCAATTTCCATTCCTTGACCTCGAGCGCGATTGCCTCCGCCTGCTCGAATTGGCGGTTTTCCAGCACCGTCCGGGCCTCTTTGAGCTTGATACGGGCCGTCCGGCGATCGTGGGGCTGCGCCGTCGCATTTCCCTTGGCCGCGGCGGCTCCCTTGGGCCGCTCTTTCTTGATGTCCTCCATGACCTTGGCCGGCGTATCATCGAAAAGTGACCACTCGATCTCCAGCGCCTCGGCCTCGGCGACTTTATGCTGGGCCTCTTCATAGTTTCCGTGGAAAAGCTGTTCCCGTGCCTCGTGAAGCAGCCACCGCCCCCTTTGCTTGACGTCAGTGCTTGGGGGTAGTTGATTCTCCCGAATCGGTTTGCTGACGGCCGCGGTCGCCGCCGGGGCCGCCGGCCGCCGTTCGTCCGCGGGTGTTCGGGGTTGGCCGGCCGCAGCCGGACTGGAACCCAGGACCGTTTTTGCCTTGGCCAGCTCGTTCAGATACTCGTCGAGTGAGTGCTGCTCGTCGGGTTGGAGCTGATCACGATAAGTATTGGCGGCCTCCAAATACTTGGAGGCAAGTTCGATCTGTTCTGTAGTCTGGGCACTGTTAAATAGACGCGCCCCAGCTTCGAGATACTTGATCGGCGGCACGGGCGGCGGCTTGCGGATCGCCGTGGATGGCGCTGCGGCCGCGTCATCAGGGGATGCGCCTTCCGAAGCCCCTCCCCATGCGCCAAGGATCAAGATGAGACTGACCGTTATAAGCCTTCCCAACGCGACCTCCTTTCGCCGCCCGCGAGAACCACCGCCGACGTCCCTGGCGACGGCCCATGACTTGTCCTCACGAGTGGGAGACAATAGCCGATGCGGTTGCACGACCCACTCCGCAAAACAGCGAAATGGCCGCTTCACCCGGATCACTTGGAGCTCTGGCGAATTCAGGATGCTCAGACGAGATGGTAAACCGAGAACGGGGAGAAGATGTGACGGTGTGTACCGTGTAGCACCTTTCCGGTCAAGACCACTTCCACGAATCCGTCCATTACGTTCCAAAGTTCTGCTACAGCGACCCGCCGAAACATTCGACTGAAGCGGCCGGGTCACCTGCTTACCATCATTGATCGGTAAAAAGCCTCGTCAAACTTTGCCCAAGCGTCGTTCCGATCAATTTCGGCACGTTCATCAAAGTAAGCCGACGCGGACGGTCCCCCCAAACGGATTGATTCGAGAAGCTGAAAAGTGGTTCTTACTACGTTGCCCAGAACGGAATACGGCCGTTTTGGCGACAAGAAACCCCCGCCATACTGGCGGGGGTCCTTTTCGAGATCATTCGTGAGCCAAAGTTCGATTGCCGTGGTTGCCGTCCTTAGTTTCTTACAATGGAGTGTCCTAGACGCCTATCAGCGCGCACCAGAACCCCTCCCGCCACCACCCATCATGCCACCCATGCTGCCGCCCATCCCACCCATCCCCATCATCCCCATATATCCGCCCCCCGCAGCGTTCTTCCGGACTTTTTTCGACATCTCGAGCTCATGTTTGTAGTTGGCTGCGATATCTTTGCGGACATCGTTAGCGGCGTCCTCGGCCTCGTTGTGGACGACGACACTTCCATCAGGCCGAAGCATGAGGGCCAACCCGGGTCGATCGATAGGGCCGCCGACGAAACCGGTGGGCAGCGGGTAAAATCCGCCCGAGACGTCGAGCACGATCTGATGGCTGTTAAAGTCGACCGTCTTGGATTTCTTTCCGGAGCCGTCCGAGACAGGGATCTCGGCGGTCCGAGGGTCGCCGAGAAGCTCGCCTGCACCGGCCTCGAACCGTTTCGGAATCGTCACGCCGTCTTCCGGATGGAAACGGATGATCTCGAAACTGACCTTCAACCGATTGAGGCTGGGCGGCATGGTTCCCATAACGTACGGCATGATGTCCGGTGGCATCGTCACCATGTCGGTCTCCGCACTCCAGGGCCCATGCAGCTCCTCTTTCGTGTTTGTGAGTTTCGCGTTGGGCGTGACGTCCTCGCGTTTGTAATTGGGGTTGAACACCACGATCCGCACGCGATAACGATAGGTGGTGTCGGGTTCGACTGTGAAATCGAAGGCTCGGATCATCACCTTCTTCTCTTCGGATCTCCAAAAGTCGCCAACGGTTTCTGCCGCTCCGCCCATCATCCCGCCGCCCATCATCCCGCCGCCCATCATCCCTGCGCCCATCATCCCGCGTCCCATCATCCCGCGTCCCATCATCCCGCCGCCCATCATGCCAGGCATCATCCCACCGCCCATCATCCCGCCGCCCATGGCGCCGGCACCGCCACGACCACCCATCATTCCGCCGCCCATCATGCCAGGCATCATCCCGCCGCCCATCATCCCGCGACCTCCTTGTAATCCGCCTGGGGGCAAGCTCGGGACGATCTTTTTCTTTTCCTCGGCGACGAGGCTGCCGATATGAACCTTTTCCCAGAGGCCGGACTTCAGGAATGGCAGAGCATCGACCAGACCAAATGGTCGAACGGTCTCGGGCGTGAGTTCCTCGTCTTCCTCGGGGAGATTGTCGAGCACCTTGAAGTTCTCATCAGACGAGATGAATGCCCACTTTGACCAGGAGCCGTCGCGCTGAAGGGACTGGCGTTGAACATCGAGACGCCGGTAATTCGGGTGGGCCACGGCGGGGTTCTTGAGCGCCTGGCGATAATTGGCGAGCATCTGGCCATGGTCAAGCGTGCCTGTGAGGGCGACCCAGCGATAGCCCTTCGTGATCTCCTTGTCGGGCGGTTCCTGAGCCTCGGCCACTTTCGCTTTCTGATCCTTGGCACTCGCGTCCTGCGGCTGATTTCCGCCGGCAAATTTGAGTTCCAGCTCTCGCTGCCGACGCTCATCATCCGCTTTCAGCTCACGCTCGATCTCAGCCTTGCTTTTGCCCACCTTCTTCTTCTTGGGGGCTCCGCCCATCATGCCGCCTCCCATCATGCCGCCGCCCATACCGGCCGTTGGCCGTCGGCGCTTCCTTCTCTGTACCTTCGGTGCATCTTTCTTCTCAGGCTCCGGGACACGGTTTCCGTCCTTGTCCAATTCGTACACTAGCAAGCCGCCTCGTCCTGGGTAGGCATACAGTTCCAAAGGAGCGATCAGAACGGGCGTATCGCGAATCAAGCCCGCTCCCGGTTCGGGTGTGACCCATTCGCGGGCGGACTTGTAATTGTCGGGCACCAGCGCGGTCTTGACCTGGTCTTCAACCACGGCGGCGAAATTACTGTCCTTGATTCCTTTCTCTTCCAGGGTCTTGAGAATGGTCGAGCGGTCCTCCGTGCGACCGAGATTCTTGTCCGAGTCCTGCGCGGCCTTCTTGATCTGGTCGGGTGTCAGCTCGATCGTCTTCGTGGTTGCGGCCATTCCGACGCAAACAAGAAAGATCGTCGAGGCGATTGCCACTCCGGCTTTTTCACCGTGACGCAGGCCCAAGTTCTTCAGTTGATCGGCGAATGCATTGGCCATCCCGGCGTCTCCTCGTCGCGAAAATCGAGATCGATTCGGTAATCAAATCAAGACACTCATATTTATCTTCAAACTCTTGGTGTCAGCGCGGTCTTCAAAAAACTCGGCCGAACAACCATTACGCTGGCGGGCGATGATCGCCGTTGCTACCCCTTTGGAGTCGGGGTTTTCGATTCCTCGGTCTTAGCCGGAGGAGCCGCTTTGGCGTCCTCGCTCTTGCCCGTGTTGGCGGCGGCTCCATTGGGGGCCGGTGTGGTCGTGGATTTCGGCGCGGAACCTTCAGCCGGGCTGGTCGGACTCGCGGCCGGCGCGACTTTGGCGGCTGGCTCGGAGGACGCCGCCGGTGCACCTGCCGGGGTCGCGGCGTTTGCTGGGGGAGCGGCCGCGGCCGTCACTTCACCCGGACTGGGCTCGGCCGCGGGCTGGGCCGGTGGAGCATTGAAGAATCGTGCCTGACCGTAAATCGTCACCTGGACGATGTCGAAGTACGGATCGAACAGGGTCACGCCCTTCGAGTTCTTGACGGCCTCTTCTTTCTTTGTGCGCACTTCTTTTGTGTTGACATTGCGTACGTCTTTGCCCTTACGCTCGGGGACCGGCGCAGCTCCACCCATACCCGGATAACCTCCACCCATCCCGCCATCCCACCCATCATTTGGCCCATTTGCGACATTCCCATCATCATCTCGCTGGCCCTTCCCCCATAGCCTGACATTCCCCTCATCCCCCCCATTCGCCCCCCCATCATCTGCGCCATCATGCTGCTGCCCCCCATCATGCCGCCTCCGAAGCCACCATAGGCGGCGCTTCCCTTCTCGGGCTTGACGACCTTCGCGCTGGGACGAGCCCACTCGAAATCCATGACTTGAATCGACATCGGGGAGTTTTCCAGCTCGACGAGAAGATCCTGGATGCGGTCCTGGTCGATCAGGACGGTCAACATGACCGGAAGGATTTTGTACTGGCTGTCGTTTCCGGATTTGACGTAGAAGACGCTATCTCCATCGCGGCCAACAGCCATCCACCACCACCCATCATGCCACCACCACCCATGCCGCGGCGCCCTCCGCCGGCCATTGCGCCCATCGCGGCGGACATCGCGCTGATCCCGCCACCGCCGCCGGCGGCTTCCTCTGGCGGTGGCTCCTCGCCCTTGGGATAGATCTTCGGGGCCTCCGTCAACTCCTCGGCCTTGGCCACGGATCGCTGGTCCTGAGCGCTGGAATTACCGACCTCCAAGACGTCGATCTGCTTGACGATCGCCGAGTCCCAGTTCGTGGCGTTCTTGTTCACTTGGGCGATGACCTCGAGCAGCGTCCGCTGGATCCAGAGCCGCTCCTGAGCGGACCAGACCGAACCAAGATCGGGGGGCTTTTCCGGTAAGAAACACCGCCGGTCGAAGCAAGGCCTCTTTCGGGGCGGCGACGACGATCCCCTCACCGGTCTCATAGTCGAAAGGCTTGAATGTCTTATAGACCATGTTCACGTATTCGGGATAGGCCTCCATGTAGTCGACGATCGCGAACAGGACCCTGCCCTTATCTTCCTCTTCGGGCCATTGCCGACCCCACTTCTTGAAGCGTTCCTGGACGGCGACCGGCCACGTCAATAGAGGAGCCTGTCGGTCGTAGAGGGTCTTCCATGCGGCGTTGACGTCCGTGGTCAGAACGGCTGTCTTTTCCTCGACAATCGGCTTGTATTGGGCGTTGGGAATGGCGCGAGAGTTGTATTTCTTCACTTCGCCTTCCGCGGCCTTGATGGCAACGGCCTCCTTGGCGGCGGCCTCACGCACGGGCCCGGACCCGACGAAGTACGCGATGGTCGCGAACAGTGCCGCGACACTGATGGAGATCCAGAAGCGATATTTGATGACTTGCCGCAGAAATTCCTTGGCTTGTTCCATTGCCGCGTCTTGTTGAGCCATGGTCAGGAGCGCCTCCGGAAAAAGGATCGGTTGTGGAATGTCGAAAGTGTTCGGTGTTCCGTGTTCAATGCTCAGTGGTCAGCTCGTAGCGATCAGTGAAAACCGGTCTCCGGCACGCCAAGGATCTTCTCCGGCACGCCAAGGATCTTGCTCAACACTCAACACTCGCCCCATCATCTTATTTGGGCGGAGGTTGAGTGCCAGTTGCTCCCGGTCCGCCCGGAGCGGGAGCACCGCCCCCCGGCGGCGGGACCATTACGGGAGCACCGCCTCCCGCGGCGCCTGGCGCCGGTGGGGAGACCGCCTTGGAAAGGGCCGAATCGATCTGCTGCGACTGCTTCAATGAGACAGCCTCGATTTCTTCGGGCTTGGGCATCGTGACCGCCGGATTGTTCTTTTCGGCCTCGTGCATCGCTTTGGCGATCTCCTCGATCTTGGCCTTGAACTCCTCCTCGGTCTTGGGCTGTTCTTCCGGTTTGAGCGGCACCCAAACAAACTGCAGCAAGAAATCAGTGCGAGTCATCGTTTTGAGCTTCGCTTTTTCCTCGGCTTCCGAGAGCCTGCCTCCGGGGCCTCCCATCATGCCGGGCATCATACCGCCGCCCATCATCTCTCGCATGCCGCCCATCATCTCCCGCATGCCGCTGCCACCCATCCCGCCCGCGCCCGCCTCTCTGCGCGGCCATTGCGCCTCCCATCATGCTGGACATCATCTCCTTCATTCCACCGCCGCCGCCCATCATGCCACCACTCGTGTCGGAAGCTGGAGGCGACGCCCGATCGAGCAGGGGAACGGTATTGCTGCTCAGAGCTGCCTTTATCGGTGGTCCAATTCTTTACCGGAACCAACCATGCCAGGGCGACATTCTTGACGCCAAAGAGCCGCAACGACGGGATCACTGAGCTTCTTGAGGACTTTCTCCGTGATGAATTGGTAGGGGCCGAATTCGACCCGCTCGGGACTGTCGAGTCGGGATCTTCATTTGCGTGGTCGACGGATACGGGTTGTAGTGGTGGCAAACGATCTGGATCACCCAGCCGTGGCCAGACGGAGGATTGGCGACATCGTACGGGTGCATCAGCTTTCTGAAATTCGGATCGAGCGAGTCGAACCACTCCGTCTTGAGGTCGGCTCTCCAGACGGGCTTGATGGCGTCGATGTGCACCCGTAACTTCTCGAGCTCGTCCTTGTACGTCCGGGTCGTCCGGGTTGAGGTTGTAATCCTCCTCGGGATTGGGGAAGTAACGGCTGACATTCTTCAGGAACGTCGGCCAGAGAGCCGCGATCGGTCGGGTCGACAATCAGCGCTTTGCCCTCGCCATACTTGCTCTCCCATTCGCCCTTGGCCTTGTCAAAAGCGCTCTTGAGGTCGGCGCCGTGCTTGCTCACGGTTTTGGCCTGCGCCACAGCCGACTTGAACTGAGGAGTCGTGACCTTGGCTAGCGCGCGAAAATCACCCAACGTGAATAGGCACGTGAGCCCCAGCAAGATCAAGGCCGACGCGGCCAGGGCCCACGGTTTCTTGGCGCGGATCAAGCCGGACACGCTCGATCTCGGGGGGCAGCAGGTTGGTGGAGAGTCCTCCCCGATTGAGTCCCTGAACGGCGAGTCCGTAGACGACGGCGAATGAGGCCAGATTGTCCTGGAACTGCGGGGCCGACTTCACCTCGTCGCCGAGCAGCTTATCGAAATTCTCGAGCCGGCCGACCTCGTGGTTCAGGTTCTGTTGGAGAAACTTCTGCAAACCCGGGAGCTTGAAGCCATTGCCCATGCCGATGATCTTGCGGATCTTGGCCGTGCGGTTGATGCTCGAGTAAAAGCCGATCGAGCGGTTGACCTCGCTGGCGAAGTCGGTGAACACGCCACGCATCGCCGTGAAGATCGAGCGCGGGTCGGGTGCCTTGGTCGCGTTTCGCTTCAGGTGCTCGGCCTTGGCGAACGTCAGCTTTAGCTCCTTGGTCAAAGCCCGGGTGAAATGGTTGCCACCGATCGGCACGTTCCGTTGCCAGATCCGGGTTCCGTCCGTGATGATCAAATCCGTGTTGTCAGCGCCGATGTCGAGCAGGACGACCGACTCCTTCGAGCCGCTCCCCTTCAATTGGTCGAAGGTCACATAGTTGTACAGGGCGATCGGGCTCATCTGCACGACCTCGACCTCAATCCCTGCGACGGCGAACGGCAGGATGGCTCGGTTGATCTGGTCGCGCTTCATCGCGAACAGGCCAACCTCCGCCATCGTGAACTCCTCCTCGTTGATCTCCTCGTCGCCGCCGATCTGCTGATAGGCCCACACCACTTCATCGAGCGCGAACGGAATCTGCTGCTTGGCCTCGAATTTGACGATATCGGGTATTCGCTTCTTTTCGACTGGCGGCAGCTTGATGAATTTGACCAGGCCGGATTGGCCGGGAACCGAGATCGCGACCTTGCAACCCTTGAGCTCGTTGCGATCGGTAAACGTCGCCAAGGCTTCGCGAACCAGCTCGTCCGGATCGGCGTCGGGCTGGCTCAGGATCTTGGGATACTCGATGAAGTCGAAAGCCTCGGCCACCACCTGCTCGGGCGTTTCGCCAGGAACCAGCTTGATCGCCTTGAGCGCGGCTTGGCCGATATCGATCGCCCAGACGGCCTGAATCTTAGCCATGCGGTCGAACTCCTTCTGGGCGTCGTACACGGCAAACCGTGCTCGGGCCCATGTCGCTTTGTCGAAAGCAAATGAGTAATTCGTTGCGTGCGAAGGCCCCCAAAGGCCCGAATCGGATCGCGAACCAAAAAAATTCTGGCGAATTGTAACAACCTGGACCTATCTTGAGCGAGACCGGGCTCCAAAATTTGGGGACGTTCGAGTGCGCGGGCCTGTTCCTCCAACCCGTTCCCAATTCACCGCCTCGGCGCTTCGGATATTCATTTTGATGAAGGGCTTTCGCAAAAAGTTCCCTCCGGCGTCGCGGATTTCTCACCTTACCCTTCGATCGGGAACGTCCACTACACCCGGCGACACTCCGATAACCCCGCATGATCGCCCGTCTCGAACAACTTTAACACAGCGCGACGCTCCAGGTCGGCGAACGCGACGACGCCCAAACAGTTAGACCGGCGCAAGGCGAACCAAAGGAGCTGAGAGCTTGCCTCACGCGAGCTAGGGGCGAGAGAATCAGGGCGCGTGCACCGCGCCGTCATCGAGCCAGGCCTATTCCATCTTGAACTCGGTCTTGTCGATCTCGTAGAGGGCGATCTTGTCGGTGATCGTCCGACGCGAGAGGCCGGTTAGAGTCGCGGCGCGGCCGACGTGGCCTCGGGTCTTCTTGAGCGCTCGACGAAGGTATCGCTCCTCGAATGCGGCGGTCAGTTCGGCGAGCTGATCGGTCAGTGGCCGCGATGAGGTCGACGGGGAGCTGAGAGCGGGATCGGACGGGCTTGAGGATCTCGACGGGCAGATTCTCCGCCTTGATTACCCCATCCCGAGAAGTGACACACGCCCGCTCGATCGCGTTCTCCAACTCGCGGATGTTGCCCGGCCACCGATGCTGAAGTAAGACCTCCATCGCCTCGGGCGCAATCGGTTTGGCCGTCGTTCCGGGCGGGCTGAATTTCTGAACAAAGTGGGTCGCGAGGAGGGGAATATCCTCGGCTCGATCGTGCAAAGGCGGCGAGGTCGATTTTTACGACGTTCAGCCTGTAGTACAAGTCCTCGCGGAACTTGCCTTCTTTGGCACAGCGGAGCAGGTCCTTGTTGGTGGCGGCGACCACGCGCACGTCGACTTCCACAGTTTGCGAGCCTCCGACCCGTTCGAATCGTCGCTCCTGTAGCACGCGCAGCAGCTTGGCCTGCATCGCCAGCGGGATTTCCCCGATCTCGTCGAGAAAGATCGTGCCGCCGTGGGCCAGTTCGAACCGGCCTTTACGCTGGCCGACTGCGCTGGTGAATGATCCTTTTTCGTGGCCAAACAGCTCGCTTTCGAGCAGGTTTTCGGGGAGGGCGCGCGCAGTTGACCTCGACAAACGGTGCCGCGCGACGCGTGCGACGCCCGTGGACCGCCCGCGCCACCAGCTCCTTCCCCGTTCCCGTCTCGCCGACGATCAGGACCGTACTGGTGGTCTGCGCCACGTGACTGATCAACTCGAAGACCTCGTTCATTCGAGGGCTCTTGCTCAGAATGCTATGAAAGGCGAATTTCTCCTGGAGTTGCTGACGCAGGGCCGTGACCTCGTCTTGCAGGGCGCGCTCGCGCAGGGCACGCTGAACGATCAGCCGCAGGTGCTCGAGATTGATCGGCTTGGTCAGGAAGTCGGCGGCTCCCAGTCGCATCGCCTGCACGGCATGGTCGATGGTGCCGAAGCCGGTTGTGATGATCACCGACGCGGGAAGCCGGCGCTTCTGCACTTCCTCCAGCAACTTCAGACCATCAACCCGCGGCATCTTCAGGTCGGTGACGATCACACTGTAGGGTAAGTCGGTCATCGCCTCGAGCGCATCGCTTCCATTCGAAGCGGTATCGACCGAACAGATTTGGGTCGGTCTCCAGGAAAACCTGAATCTGTTTGCGGGCGGTTTCGTTGTCCTCAGCGACCAGCACGCGTCGCTTGGACGCGGCGACCTCCGCGACCGGGACCGTCGCCGGCAAGGTAGCCTCGCTGCTCTCCAGCACCACCTGATTGCCGGCCAAGGTCGTCTCCAATCAAAGAATCCTCGACGGCACGTGCCGGACCGGTTGAGAACCACTTCCTACTATACATGCGCGAGAAGCTACCCACAACCGACAGAGCATCTCTCGTCGGACTTGGGAGAGCAGAGACATTACCGCCGGCCTCGCGGCGGCGGTCCTTGCGCGTCGAAATCCCGCGCGATCCGCGAGCCAGTTCTGTCGCGGTCCCGCGGGCGGACGTCACTTCGCATCCTGTGAGAAGATCAGGACCGAATAAGGCGCCACGGAGATCCGACCATGGAACGGCAGTACCGTCGTACTCACCCGCCTCCACCAGCGACATCACCGGTTTGATGTCCTTCGAACCGATCGCTGTAGCCCCGCCAGTCGCTGTTGAACCGCAGCTTCCACGAGCCTTCGCCACGGAAATCCGATGACATAGTCGGTCTGGGCCTCGTTGAGGAAGTTGGCGACCACGACCACGTCATCCGCCGCGCCTCCCTTGTCCCAGCGGCGGAACGCCACGATTTTGCGCTCGTCGTTGACGTGATGCACCTGGACATGTTGTCCACAGAGTCCTCGGCTCAAGCCTCGGCGGTTGAGTCGAAGTGCGATCAGGTCGCGGTACATGCGGACAATTCCGCGAAACTCATCGCTCTGATCCCAATCGAGCGGCACGGTATCCCGAAACCACTCGCCCTCGAGGAATTCCTGGCCCTGGAACATCATCGGAATGCCCGGGGAGGTGAACACCAGGGCGGCGGCCAACGTCGACCGTTTCTGAGCGAACCAACCCTGTGGATTCATCCTTGTCGATCTCGTAGGGGACCCGGGCTTTCCCATTGGCGACTTCGTCGTGCGACTCACTGTAGATGACTCGTTGAAACGCATCGTCGTTGAATCGGTGGGCGATCGCGTCGGCAACGGCGTGCATCGAGCGATGCTCGTCGTCCGGGAGTGATCACGGCCTGGCGGATCGGGTGCACAAACCTGGCAGCCCACTGGCGCCGAATCCGGCTCCTCCGGCCCCGATATCCTTGGTGAGCCATTCGTTATCCTGCAAGTCCTCGGCGATGATGATTCGACCGGGGAACCGCTGGCGGATCTCGCCGTTGATCCACTGGAGCAAACCCCAACCTTCGGGAAGGTCCTTATCTCCGGGTCCGTGGATCGTGCGGATGTAAATCGTTGCGTCGTAACGCAGTCCGTCGACATGATACTCGTCCAGCCACATCAACGCATTGTCGCGGATAAACTGTCGCACTTCGCCACGGCCGTAGTCCGGACGGTTGTGACCCCACGGCGTCTCGGCCTTCCAATCGTTGTAAAAGTAAATGCCCCCTCCGTCGTTTTCCGTCCAGCCGTCGAACCGCCACAAATCCAGGTCGCCGGGACCGAAATGGTTGTAGACGACGTCGAGAATCACGGCCAATCCCTGGCGGTGGCACTCCTTGATCAAGGACTTGAGGGCCCTCGGTCCCCCATACGCCTGTCTCGACCGCGAAGATGTGCGCCGGGTTATAGCCCCAGGAGAGGTCGCCGGCAAACTCGGCGACCGGCATGATTTCAATCGCGTTGACCCCAAGCTTCTTGAGTTGGCCCAATTGTCGGATCGCCGAATTCAAATGTTCCAGGCCGGTCGTCGCCTGGGTCGGCCACGTGAAATGTGCCGATATGCAGCTCGTAGATCACCAGCTCATTCCAGGGGTTGATCGAAAACTCATCTCCCTCCCAGTCGAATTCCGGGTCGTGAATCACGCCGTTACCGACGGAATTCGTCACCTCACGAGCGTAGGGATCGATCTCGATCAGCTCACCCGCAGGCGTCGTGAGTAAAAAGCGGTACTCGTCTCCCCGCTTCGCCTCGGCAACATCGACCCACCAGTAACCGTTCTCCTCCGCCTTCATGGCATGACGATTGCGGTCCCAATCGTTAAAGGAACCGACCACGGCCACTTTGTCAGCATGAGGCGCCCAGACCCGAAACGAAGTCCCACTCTCATGCCAAACTGCGCCCATTCCGACCGGCTTCGTCTTAGTGAGCATTTTCGCACCTCTTCGTTTGCCAACAATGGCCATCGTTTCTCAAACCCAGCGAATGCATCATAGCCTGCCGCACACGATGCTCTGCAAAATCGGTGTTCAAGAACGCGGAGGAGCAGCGCCCATTGAACTCCGACTGGTCTCCCATCGCGCAAAACAGTGCCGATTTTCAGATCGTAACAGATCGCCCAGGCCCAAGGACGTATACTCCACCAACTCGCATGGCCCCGAGCGAAAATAACGACAGGATCGCACATGGCACCGATCGACCTGCCGCTTTGTTCCGCATGAACAAGCAAATGACGTGCCAATCGTTTTGGCCCGAAGGTTGCTCTCTCCGAATCAAGAGCTAGGCGGCGAAGCTTGATTGCACCAGGCGGCGAAATCATGATTTTATCACTGCGTAAGTGATAGTCAGGACAATTCCCGTACCGGTTTCATTGACGCCACGCCAGATCCGTTGGATCTTTCAAGTAAGATCTTCCATTACACGCGAGAGCAGCAGGCTTGCTCGATAAACATAGATCAAGGGCTGAAGACGTTTTGGGCATTGGTAGAACACATGCAGCAAGCGGCTGATCAGCAACAACCAATACATCAGGTCGAGGAGACGATCTTTCGGGAACTCATGGTGATCGGACGATGGTTGCTTCAAGCGTTCTTGGATATGGCCGGTGATGGAGATGTCGGTCCGACCATCACGGTAGCGGGCGATTCTGCCACCGAGCCGGACCAAGAACTGCCCAGGTTGGAACAAACTCACATGCGTCCCTATCTGTCGATATTCGGTGAGATCGACATCAAGCAGGATTTGCTACGGTCACGATCGGGTTGAAGCCGCTCCCCTGGATGCCCAACTGCATCTGCCCCGACGGCAATATTCGTATCTATTCCAGCAGTGGCTGGGGACGTTTGTGATCGACGACGCTCATGCCGAGGCGATAAGGAAACTGAAGACCATTTTGGGTTTGGAGATGACGGTCAAAGCATCGAAGAACCTGAACCGCGAGCAGGCATGCGACGTGGAGCCATTACCAGAACAACTTACCGGTGCCCGAACCGACGGAAGAGGGACCGATCCTGGTGGTGACGGCCGACTGCAAAGGGGTTCCCTTGGTGCGTTCAGCCATGCCCCCCGAAGAGGCGACCGAGACCCCGCTACCGGCGCTGGCGAATCAGCGCCGCGGCAAGGGCGAGAAGGCCAACAAGAAGAAAATGGCGGCGGTGGGTGCGGTCTACACGATAGATCCGTTTGTGGCACCGCCGATGAGGTGATCGACGAAGTCATGAGGAAGAAGGCCGCCAAACGCCGTCCCCAACCCGCGCAAAAGCGAGTGCGCGCCGAGTTGTTGGTGGGCAAAGTGGCGTTGTTCCTCTGGCTCGCCGACGAGGTCATTCGCCGCAATCCAAAGGGGACTAAGCCGTTGGTCTTCCTCTCGGATGGGGAGCGTGCTTTGCACGACCGGCAGAGCGAGTACCTGCCTGAATACGCGATCTGTATCCTGGATCTGTTCCATGTGATGGAGCGGTTGTGGAAAGTGGCTTGGTGTTTCTTCGATGAGGCAACCCAGAAACGCAAGGCACATCAGTGGGTAGAAGAGCGTCTGAGGAGATTGCTCGAGGGCAAAGTGGACTCGGTGATCCGAAGTCTGCGATACCAGTCAACCCAGCGTGGCTTGAAAGGATCGAAACGGAAGACTGTCCGGGATGCGGCGGAGTACTTCGAGTGCAATCGAGGTCGAATGAAGTATGACGAGTACTTGGCGGCTGGGTTATCCCGATTGGCAGCGGGGTCGTCGAAGGAGCGTGCCGCCATCTGGTAAAGGATCGGATGGAGCGCACCGGGATGCGCTGGATTCCGTCGGGCGCACAGGCGATGCTGGATCTTCGAGCGACCTATCTCAACGGAGACTGGACCGCCTTCAGGAAATACCACGTGGAGCACGAAGATCAGCGACTCTATGGCAAAATACGAGGAAGCTGGATGAGATCAATCCGGTAGTTACACCCATCTATAATGAGCTGTGGAGGACCGAATCGGCATGCGATCGCAGGCCAAGGCAACGATACTTCTGGTGCGGAACGATGAGGGTGTCGCTCACTCGTGCAGCCCCGCATGGAGCGGTCGGGCCACGCCGTGGTCGCGGTCACGACCGCGAAGAAGGATTGCGCAGGGTTGTCGAGGGGGGCATCGACTTGATCCTGCTCGACCAGAGGCTCTCCTCGGGACTCAGCGGACTTGAGCTTCTACCGGCAGGTCAAGGAATCCGGTTACCACATCCCCGCCATCCTGTTGATCGGTCGACTGGACGAAAACCTGCTCGTCGAGGCGCAGCGGGCTGGCGTGCATGACTTCGTCCCTAATACCCAAAACTTCCTCGACGACCTCGAGCCAATCGTGGACCGAGTGCTCGACCAGGTCCGGTCCGAGCGCGAGCTGGCCGATCTGCGGGTCGTCGCCAGGGAGCACGAGGCAAGACGCCAGGAGCTGGAACATGAAATTGCCCAGCGCAAACGAGTCGAACAAGCCTATCGCGAGGCCGAGGAATACCTGCGGCTGATGGTGGAGAGCGTCAAGGATTTCGCGATCTTCACAGTCGATCCCCAGGGCAGGTTGTCAGTTGGAACCCGGGCGCGGAGCATCTCTTCGGCTACACCGAGCCGGAAGTCCTCGGTCAGAGCTTCGCCATGTTGTTCACCGGGGAGGATCAAGATGGCGGAATCCCGCAGCGGGAGATCGCGACGGCCGCCGCCAAGGGCCGTTCGAGCGACGAGCGGTGGCACCAATGCAAGGACGGCAGCCGGTTCTTCGCCAGCGGTGTCTTGACCCCCATCTTCGATGAGGAAAACCGGCTCGCGGATTTACCAAGATCGCGCGACATCACCGAACGCAAGAAAGCGGAGGAAGCTGTACGCGAGGCGGCTGTGCGACTGAAGGCCATCGTCGACACCGCTGTCGATGGGATAATCACCATCGACGAGCAGGGGACGGTCGAGTCGATGAATACGGCCGCCGTGCGAATCTTCGGGTTCAGCACGAGCGAAGCCGTGGGTCAAAACATCGACCAACTGATCGCCGACCCCGAGCGGAGCGAGCAACAACCTCCGGTGAGCTCCGTCAGTCCGCGACTTAAGAAGATCGTGGGCACTATTACCGAGGTCCAGGGCCGCCACAAGGACGGTTCCATGTTTCCCATGGAGCTGGCCCTGAGCGAGACCCGGCTGGGGCTCCGGCGGATCTTCACCGGGATCGTCAGGGACATTTCCGAGTACAAGAAAGCCGTCGAGGAACGCACCCGGCTGCTAAAGGAGCTGGAAGCCGAACGCGCACTCTTGAATTCCTTGCTCGATAACGCCCCCGTCGGCTTGGGTTTCTTCGACCGAGAGCTGCGATTATTGCGAATCAACCCCGCCCTCGCCGAGCTCAACGGTCTCCCCATCGAAGCCCACCTCGGTCGCACGCTTGCCGAGGTCCTTCCCCGCGTATGCCAAAGACTTCCTCGATGCGTTCCATCACGTGTTCCAGTCCGGTCAGAGCATCGTCAACAAGGAAGTGAGGGGAGAGACCCACAAGCTGCCCGGTCAGCCGCGTTACTGGCTTTGCAGCTACTATCCCGTAAAAAAGGCGGATGGGACCGTACTCGGCGCCGGCGCGGTCGTGACTCGATATCGACGACCTCAAACGAATGGAGGAAGCGCTCAAGGACGCGGACCGCGCAAAGACCAGTTTCTCGCCATGCTCGCTCACGAGCTGCGAAACCCACTGGCACCCATCAGCAACGCCACCCAGATCATGAGAGTGGAGGGACCGGACGGCCCAATTTCCATGTGGTCGATCGACGTCATCGAAGACCAGATCAAGCACATGACTCGCATGGTCGACGACCTGCTGGACGTTTCCCGGATCACGCGCGGCAAGGTCGTCCTTCAGAAGGAGTTGATCGAGCTGGCGGACGTGGTCGAACTGGCCGTCGATGCCAGCCTGCCGTTGATCCAGGGCTACCACCAAGAGCTGACGATCACATTACCGCCCGAGTCCGTGATTCTCGAAATGGATCCGCCGCGGATGGCCCAGGTGCTGAGCAATCTCCTGAACAACGCGGCAAAGTACACCGATGAGGGGGGGCAAATCGCCTTGATCGCCCAACAGATCGAAAGCCAGGTTATCATCCGTGTCCGTGACAACGGAATCGGCATCTCACCCGAACTCCTTCCGGAGATATTCGACCTTTTCACCCAAGGGGACCAGACCTTGTCTCGCTCACGCGGCGGCCTGGGGATTGGTCTCACGCTCGTCCGGTCTCTGGTCGAGATGCACGACGGCCGCGTCACCGCCCACAGCGACGGGCCGGGCCAAGGGAGTGAATTCGAGGTGCGACTTCCACTGCCTCTCCGCCACGGCGGCGTCGCACGAATTCCAATGCGGCGGCCGAACGAAGCAGTCGAGCCCGCTCCCTCGCCGTCGGATCCTGATCGTCGACGATAATCGCGATAACGCGTCGAGTCTGGGATTGCTCTGGGCGCCTTGGGCCAAGAGGTTTACACGGCCGCATGACGGTCCGACGGCCTTGGAGCTAACGCAAATGTACCGTCCGGAGATCGTACTTCTCGACATTGGCTTGCCGGGCATGGACGGCTACGAGGTGGCCCGACAGTGCCGTCGAGATCCGGCGCTGGACCAAATGATCCTGGTCGCCATGACCGGATACGGCAAGGACGAGGATAAACGCCGTTCGCAAGAGGCGGGATTCAACGCCCATTTCGTTAAACCCGTGAGCGTTGATGATCTCCGGTCGCTGTTGCGTCATCCACATATCATCGTCCGTCCCACCGATTGAACGACTCATATTGATGGTCGCGGTGGCACATCTGCTCGCTCAGCGTTTGGTGAGCCCGAGGCGCCGCTCGCGCGGTCACCGTGCATTCGAGTCCGTTGGAGCCATCAAACGGTGCGCTGAATATGAGCTTCGAGGAACCAGAGCCGCTTATCGACGGTCCTCGAGATCTCGATGTAGAGATCGCCGGTCGACTGGTCTCCCAGGTTGATTGCCGCGTCGATCGCGATGCGGATCCGCGAAGCGTAAATGCCGAACCGCTCGACCAGGGTCTTGAGGTGATCCGTTCCTTCGGTGATATCCGTCGGGTACTCTGGCAGCGCACGAGTTCTCGGCCGCCATTCGGACGGTCCCGGTGGCGTAACCACCCAGGCTCGTGGCTCTCTCGGCGAGAAGGTCCACGAAATCGGCCAGTTCACCCGCAATTTCGTCGAAAAGCAGGTGAAGTTGGTAAAAATCCTTGCCTTTCACGTTCCAATGAGCTTGCTTGGTCTGGCTCATGAGATCGAAGGTATCCGCCAAGTGCTCATTCAACAGGGTGATCAGTTGCTCACGACTCTCCACAGGGAGTCGATGTGCGTCGAAAACTGGTGCGTCGCGATCGAGGTTCTTGAGGCCATTTCTTGAGTGATCTCTCCAGAATTGGTTGTTATTGGTTGCTACGTTCTTGGACCATCGCCGGTCAAAAGCCGGCCTTCCCTCCATGACAATGCTTGGAGGACTCGTCCGGACGACCAAACCGCTCCTCAAACGCGCGGACCGGCTGACTCAGTCGACTGTCTGCGGAGCGGAAGCTTGAAAACATGTCCGTCGACTCCGACTGCATTATCGTGCAGCCGGGACCAGGCGCGCGAACTAGCGACGCGCCGGCTGGCCGGTGGGGTTCGCCGGATCGGTACCCATCATGCGAACCATGTTCTTACACGATTCTTCGCATTTTTGGCATGCGGCGATGCAGGCTTTCATCAGAGGGTCATCGGCGAACGATTCGCATTCCTGGGCACAGCGCTGACACGCCTGGCGCCATGCCTGGCAAGACAAGTCCATGAACGTGCTGTACCGAGCGATCAGCTCGGCCGAGAGAGCTGCAAAACGACGCGCAGTCCGCCACCGTCTGCGCCATCCTCGCATGATTCAATTTGCCGCGCGAAGCCTGCACGATGCAGTGGTGAAACGCGGCTTGACATGTCGCCTCACAATGGCCGCATGCCTCATCGCATTCTCTCATCATCGCCGGCATGTTTCGATTCTTTGTCATCGGAATCGTCGGCCGCCGCCGAGTCCGTCGCCAACAGCGCCAGTCCGGCCGCACCCGTTCCGAGAGCACCAAGTAGATCACGTCGTCTCCACATCGTCCAACCTCGATTTCCCAAAGAGGCCAATCATGCTGGTCTGACTCGAGCGGATAAGATCGCGTTTCCGATGCTTGTCCGCGAGACGATTATCACAGAAAAACGGTGTGAACCGCGAATGAACGATCGCGGTTCACACCGATACGTCCGTGTGGCAACCACTCGGTTCAGCGAGATGCAGTGCCAGACCGACCACAACGCCGAGCAGAATACCGACGCCAAACGCCGTGGCGACCGACCGAGCGGGATTGTCCCTGATGATTTCCCGTGACGAGTCGTACTGGCGACCGAATTGGTCGGAGATTCGGTTGTATCCCTCGCGTACCTGATCCGCGGCATAGCGGCCATACTGGCCGGCCACCTCCGCCGCCTGGGAAACGGCCGCGGCACCTTGGGACATGGCCGAATTCCCCTGCGAGATCAGGCTGTCGAGAAACTGCTCGATGGCCTCGCGGGCCTCGCCGGTCTTGTGCTGAATCTTGCCGACGAGCTGGTCGATGTTGCCGTTGGTGAATCTCAAGTCGTCATCGGTCAACTGTCCCCATTTCTTCTTCAGTTGACCGCGAACCTCATTCCATTGCCCTTGCAGAACCTGTGTGTTGACCATCGGTGCTAGCCTCGCTCTTGATTGAGTAACTTGTGTTCGATCCGTTCATTCACGTGGATTCTCTCGACGCCCAGACGCGGCCGTTTCAGGGGGCCTTATTGTCACCCGGTACGACTGGTGGATTGCTTCCCGTCTGTTTGACTGTTGACGTCTCGGTCTTCGTGGCTGTACCCGTCGGCGTCTTGATCTGGGTCTCGGGCTTCACGCTGCTCTCGTCGGCGCATCCCGTGATCCCGATACCGATCGCAGCCACCGTCAAAACCCGCCATCGCAGCTCTCATGAACTTTCGCATGGATTTCTCTGATCCTCTTGATTGAAACCTTGGCGACCAGTGACCCCAACTCGAGGTCTATGCTCTTCCGCCGCTCGGCCGATATCCCGATGCAAGAGGCATGCCGCGGTTGCACCAAATCTCTGGCGAAGCGGCGTTTCGAACTCACCCAATCGACTGAGTTACTGTCCAAATCGTTAGTTAGGCTGCCCTCGGTTGCAGGGCGCCCGGCCGGAGATGACCTCTTGTCCGCTCAACACCCGGCTGCAAAGTGCGCAATAATAATCAAGGATTCTTCGACAATTTGATTGGCGCGGCCCAACGACGGTGGCATTTGGTGCGAGGAGATCTGGACATGTTGCTGTTCTTCGTATTTTGGCACGACAATTGCCTACGACGGTCATCGAGATTGCGTTCAGACGTGGAATAAAACTCGGTGATGCCGGCGCGTGACGAGTGCCCAAAACTTGTGAGACGACGGACATGGCAATCTTGAAGCCCAGCACTTCGGGGGAGATTGAGGACATCCAGCAAAGGATGGCCCAAATCCGCCACGACATGCACGGCGAAGTTTTGGGCGCCGTCAAAGGCGCGCGATCATTGACGGACTGGCTAGCGTGGTGCGAAATCACCCGTGGTTGACCCTCGGCGCCGCAACGGCCGTCGGCTACTTGCTTGTCCCCAGACGCCGCTCGGAAACACCGACGATCGTGACCGTCAACCCCACGGCACCTGAAATGGCGGCGCTGCTCGAGTCTCAGCAGCAGCACCAGTGCGAGCGGCAAAGGCTGGAGCATCACTGGAACGGTGTTGAGCTTGGTGGCTCCCATCGTGGTCCGAGCGGCCCAGAGCTATGCCTTGCAGTACATTGAAAGGTTATTGGCGGAGCGCATGTTTCCGCCCGGGGAGACGGAGCGCGACAGACAGTAGTCGGCCCAGCAATCCAGCCCGCTCGCCGGCACCGGCGATGGCCTCGGAGCGAATCCGCCAGCGCCGTTGAATGCGTCGACCACAACCGCCAACCGCGTTCATGCTCGATCGCCACCAATTCTTCGCGTTTTTAAATAGGAAAGGTCGATCACATGATATCATTTACGTCGACTCGGCCAGACGCTTCAGTTCCCAATGGGAAGACCGTTTCACCGCTCCAGGGCAGTCCCGGCGAATTTGCCGCGGAAGCGCGGCAGTGGCACGCGGAAGCCGAAGAATTCCTGAGCAATTTGGTCGTTAATCGCCCTGTGACGGCCATGGGAGCCGCCCTGGCGGCAGGAGTCATACTGGGATGGCTGATCAAGCGACGCTGACATCGATGAACGGTCCCGCGGCGAACACTGGTCCCAGCCGAGGCGGAGCCCGGGCGACCGTGCCTCAAGCGCCTGGGAATAGAGCCAAACGCCAGTACCATGGTGAGCAGCGTTGCCGGATTCGGCGAAAACTTGCTCACATTGGGCGAGCTTCAAGTACGATCTGACCGCAAAGGAGCTGGTGCGGAATTGTCAGACGGCCAAGACCGCCGGCACAATAGGCCTCGCTGGCTTCCTCGTTGCCGTCGCCAGCGTACCGATCGTGCTTTTGGAATCGCCGAGCTCCTGGTTTCCGAACTGGCCATGAAGCGCGGTTATGCCTTGCTCGGTGTCGGCCGGCGCGGCCATTCTGATTGGTGGCTGTTCGGTGGCTTTCGCTGCGATCCTGGCTCCGCCGGCAACGGCTCGGCTTCCCCGTCTCTGGGGAAGAATTGACACGCAACCTCAACTGGGTACGTACCGTGCTCCGTTACAGCGGTCGCTCCGCCGCAGCGGCGATAAGACGAAAGTCGACCAGGTATTCTCGTCATTCGCACGCGGCACTCCAAGGAGCCGTCCTGCTCTTGGAGTGCCGGCAACTCATATCCGGTCGCACCGATCAGGACGGTGTGATCACATCCTGGACAAGCCGGCCCATCATTCGTTCCGAGAGGATCGGCAGCCATATCGGCCCAACCAATGATCCCAAGCAACTGACCGGCTGGAATCGACGACCAGGATCGCCGGACCGCCTGATCCTCAACACTGCGCAAACTTGTTCCAAACTGTCGTCTGGGCGCGACCGCGACGATTCCCGGCGTCATGATATCGCTGACCGGGCGTTTCACCACGTCTGGGAACTCGACTCAGTGCCAGCGCGACGTCGCGGTCGGTCAGGATGGCGACAGGCTTACCATCCGCCAGGATCGGGACCGCGCCGCAGTTTCCTCACGAAAGATCATGACCGCCTCGAGCACCGTACTGAACGCCGAGCACGTATGAGGTGCCGCCGTCATCACATCGGCGGCGGTCATCACCTCGGGCGTGGTCAATAGGCTTGTATTCACATCCTCACGTTCACCAACCATCGAAAACTCCTCACTTCTCAGTCACTCTGTCGAGACCGACCGTGGCAGTGAACTCTCGATCGCGACCATGCTGGGCCGTTAGGAACCGCGCGGGACCAAGTCGCCAACTCATTGCCCACCCACAATGCATTCAGAAACCAGAAATGCACATTCCATACCAAATCGCCAAACGTTGCCATCTAATACGTGGTGCGAGGCGACTTCGGCACTGGATTTGCGACAAAGTCACGTTCGATCAGGTGGCCGCGCGATCAAGCGGTGAATTCGCGGCGGTCGTTCGGAGCGGTTTCTCAAGATTCCTATAGGCTGAGGAGTTTGAATACATGACCACTGCTCACGAAGTAAAATATCCGCGTAACATGGTGCGATCCAGCCGGAACGAGCACAGCAAACTGGACCGAGTCGACGATCCACTCGGCGGTGGGATGCATCGAAGACTACGCGAGTTCAAAACCGATACCGTTCGCACTCTGGACCTTCGGGGTCGGCTTTGCGCTGGGCTGGAAGCTGAAGCCGTGGTGACATTGAATTCCGAGACTGATACCGGGCGGAGCCAGGAGGCATCGGCACTAACACGCGGAGGGTCCGCACAGGCTTCCCAGACGCGCACCGGCCCAGCGTCTGTCAATCCTCGCAGGTTCAATCAATCAACTGGAATCGCAGGATGGCGTTTTTATCAGAGCGATTATCGAGGGCGATGAACCTGGGTGGATTGACGGTCGCCAAACGGCCGCACGAACGTGGACCCGGATCAACGATCATGAGATCCTGACGCGGGCGGCCGCGATAACTTTTTACGCGATCGCTGCCTTGGTGCCGTTCATGGCTCTGCTCATCAGCCTGACAGTTCAGGGCTGTCCGTGGTTTATGCGGTGGATCGGAATTGACCAGAGTCGAGCCGGACAATCGAACCGATTGAGATGCTTCGGGACTTGTTGCCGGCCGATGGACTCTCGCTGATCGCTCGGGAGCTCGAAACGCCTCAACGCGCAACCGCCGGCTGGAATCATCTCATTCGGGCTGGCCGCCTTGCTGTGGTTGTCTTCGAGTTCGTTCGACGCCATCATCGACGCGATGAATGTGATCCGGGGCGTCCAGGAAACGCGGCCGTTCTGGAAGCGCCGGCTGATCGCGATGCTCATGACCGTGAGCCAGGCGGCGATCTTGATTGTCTGCGTCGGCACGTTCCTCGCCTGGCCGCAGATCCTCCGCTGGCTCGGGCTTGGCCAGGCCGCGGCGATCGCTCGCCACATTGATCCACGGGCTCACGGTCTTGATCATGGTCCTGATGAGTTTCGCGCTTGCCCTTTATGTTGGGCCCGACGCCACGCTGCGCTGGGAGTGGATCACGCCCGGCAGCCTTCTCGGGACTCTCGCCCTCTTTTGCGTCAGCGTTCCGTTCCGTATTTACGTCCAGCACTGGGGCAACTATAGCGCCACCTACGGTTCGCTGGGCGGAATTGTCGTGCTGATGACCTGGCTCTGGCTCTGCGCCGTCGAACTCTTGGTAGCGGCTGAGGTCAACAAGGTTATCGAGGACGCGGCAACCGTGCGCGGCGTATACCGTCATGAGCGCGGGCTTGCGCACTCCGCCGCACTCGATTGAGCACTCCACCCCGCCTACCCTTGATCTGCCTTCTTGGCTTCGGCCTGGCGAATTCGCTTCCGCCGCCGTCACAACCGGGCAGCGTTCAAAAATATCTTTGCGTTTCTGAGCGATTTCGCGATAACGCTTATTGATTGATCCTGCGTTGGCACTTGATTTGCTCTTATCAAACGACGAGTGAGTCGAGTTCGGCGAGGCACAACGCCTCGGGCGATCTTGGCTTATAACTGGAACTAAGGAGCACTTCGATGTTGCAATTGGCACTGACATTCTTGGTGATCGCGCTGATCGCCGCGGCGTTTGGATTTGGGGGAATCGCCGGAGCAGCGGCGGGCTTCGCCCAGATCTTGTTCTTCCTTTTTCTGGTGTTGTTCGTGGTCGCGCTGATCTTTGGACACGTTCGTACTCCCACGATATGAATTCGTCCCGAGTGGCGTGACTTCGGCCGGCACGAGCAATCAGGCGGCGCGTCTGGGATTAACGACCGGCTTTTCGGGGGTGGGAACACCCGACTGCCCCCCATTGAAGCCGATCCGTCGACCCGGGCGTGCCGCCTGGTTTTCCATTTGTGAGATTCCCTGATTTTGAATCAACGTGGCTGACGGCTTGAGTCCAAAGGCAAGGAGGCGGCGGCCGGCGGCGATGGATCGGGGAGGGTAGGAGAGCCCGGTGTTCCCAACGCGGGCCGGCGTTGCGCTAGACCCGGATCGACAGATCCCGAGCCCCGCACAGGGGCTGCTTCGATGACTTCGACCCGAAAATCGTCGAAGAAGGCTTCACCAAAGCCGGCGAGCCCCAGGGTGACATTGAAGGTCCCGGAGGCCGGGGCCTTCCGGAACAATACGACCCGAGAGAACGCCGGAATTGCCCCGCTGCTCCGGAATTGAAACTGCTCTCCGCCAATGGAATCGCGCACGATGATTCCGCCCACTCCCGGCTCGCTTCTCACGGGCCGCCGGACCAGTACGGAGATTCTGATCAGGTTATTCGCCTCGACAGGAATGGGCGGCGAACGAATCGCGGCGACCGGGAAGTCGATGAACGGGATCATCAGGTCGATGTCTTTTGGGTTTTCAGCGGACACGACCATCTTAATCACATGGTTTGAGTTAGAGTTGTCCGCGCTCAATTCGTCCGCGCTTTTTTTCTTAGGGTTTCCAGTCGTTCCGTTTGCCTGCGAGCGCGGGACGTTCAGTTTGATGTTGCCCACGACCCCCTCGAGTTGATAACTCACATTGACCCAATCGGAGTCGATAATCGCGCGCTGATCGTCGAAGCTGCCGGATGGGACGAGGTTGCGACCGAATCGATAGCCCGGCCTCCCCTTGATCCAATCGGTCCAGATGTAGAGTTCCGGCAGAGTGAAGAAGGAGATGGCCGGGGGACACGAGATGGGCGTCACCAGGAGCGATGGGAGCGGTGGAAGCTTCGGCATGCCGGGACCGGGCGGACGCCTCTTCGGATTGATTGATTCGGCGGCTTTTGTCAGGGCGGTGTACGCCTGTTGGTAATGGCTATGCATCAGCACACGGAGCGGTCGGCTGGCCCGGCGGGCTTCCGCCCATGCCCACGCGTATTCCTCACGCTCGAAGGCATCGCGGGCGGACTTGATCCTTTCTTCGGCCTCGTCTAACAGGTCCTTGGCATCGGGGGGCTTGGTCTCGATGCCGGCCTGGCGGCGAAGCTTGAGATCAATATCGGTACGTATCTCATGACCGTCGGCTTCCAGTCGCGCGTGCATCTCCTTGACCGCGGCGAGCTGGATCTCCGCCTGCCGGATCGCCAGCGGGACTCGCGGGGACGAACCTGCATGATCGCTGCCTGCATCCGCTCGTAAATTCCCATGTCGGTCGTGCACAGAACCAAGCGCGTGGTGTCAAATTCCTCAAGGATGAATTGAATGCCGCCGGGCACTCGCATTGGCTCCAAGACTTTGACATCTCCGGGGCTGATCTCGAAGCCCTGCGTGCCCACTGGCAGCACGGGCGAGATCATGATTTTGTCCGCCGCCAACTGCGGAGGCTGAAACTGGGCTCCATCCGCGAAGTCGCCGACCAACAGGAGCGAGCCTTTTTGCTTCCCCATGATGATCGTCCCATATCCCTTTCCTGGGAGGGGCGGATGTTCGGGGACCGACGGCGGTCTCTTCGTTCGTTGTTGGGTCGCGTTTGATGGAAGATCAGGCGCTGGAGGGGGGAAGACGGGCATGAGCGACGACTCGACCCCCACACTGTGGGCGATGATTTCCTCGCAGAGATCAATCTCCAGATTGAGAAAATGCATTTCGATGAGGAGGGCCTCGCTCGCGGGGCGAGTCAGGTCGGCGTCGCCGACGTAAGTGATTCCTCGGTAACCGGCTGCCAACGCGAGGAAAGTCATGAGCCGCAGTTGCTCCGGCTGGACCGGCGGAGTGCCCCACGACGGCGGCGTATCCTCACCCCAAATGTTGCGTACGACCTCGGGCGGAGCCGTTGCCGGAATCCATGCCCAGAAGAGGGCTCCGACATTGGAACGGACGGTCAGTCGCCTCCGCTGAAGGAGGTACTGGAAAGTCTCCGGAAAACTTTGAGCGCAAGCCCAGAATCGAGGCTGGATCCCGACGATGTCAAATCCGGTCGGCCTACGTGTGTACGCGGGAAGTTGTCCCTCGACCGTTCCCGTCAACAGGTGCGAAACGTCATCCCGGTCCCGCACGGCCGCAAGGCTCGCGCGAATTCGCTCCAGTTCGACGTCGCGCATCTTGCTCTCGCGCTGTCGCCCCAGATGATCGCCGACGTGCCAAAATGCGACCGACGGGCGTTGCGGATAATCCAGGATTTGATTGAGAAGGCGATCCGGCCCTGCGGAGTCGGTCGGCGCCGTTTACTCGTGGCATCAACAAGAACCCGCTTTCAACCGCGGATTTGAGTTGTTTTGGATCGGATTTCAGATCGTCGACGAAGACGTCGAATCCCGCGTGGCGGAGCTTCCGAACTCCGGCTCCGGGCGCGTCGATGGCGGTGGGTATCCATCCATGAAAACGATGGTCGTTAACGTCCAGCTTCTCAAGGATGTTCCGACCGAGTCGCACTCGCCCAGCCGCCAAGGTTTCGTCCTTCGAGTTGGCATCTCCCGTGCGTCGCACCTTCGCTGAGCTCCCACGCGACTCCAGCGTCGATGGTCCCGCCAGTAATTCCTTAGGAACGGGCTTGATTTCCAGATCGTCAAGGAACACCTCGGATTCACCAGGCCCACCCATCAGGTTAACGACAACCTTCTCGAGGTAAGCCCCCTCAAGTCGGACGGGTCGCCGGGTCGAGGCACGCAGCACCCGAGCTTGACGCTCAATCGTTGGCAGCATCTCCACCAGCTCGATCCGCTGCCAACGATCGATCTGGTCGAAAATTGTCCCGGGTACCAGAACATACGATGGCGCCTTCGTCTCCGGGTCGACATCCGCCGGTAAGACCACTCGCCCGAAGATCTGAACTCCGGCACGTGTCGAGCGCGACATACAGGCTTGCCGTCAGCTCAGCCGAGACCGGAATCCGGGGCAAAGCGTAACTGACAAAAAACTGACTGCCCTGGCC
Organism: uncultured Planctomycetota bacterium; assembly: GCA_963720335.1. Classification (GTDB taxonomy): domain Bacteria; phylum Planctomycetota; class Planctomycetia; order Isosphaerales; family Isosphaeraceae; genus CAVRFS01. The sequence goes on from CAVRFS010000092.1 coordinate 50,645, forward strand.
GGCATTGAATCGAAAGTGCTCGGAGAGCCGGCCGCCATGAGCTGCTCGCTCCGACCGATCCTGCGCCAGTACGTTCACTGTCGTATCACTATATTCGCGCTGCCAGACCGTCTGTCCTACCTCGAAGCCATCGCGCAAGGTCGCGGTTTCGGCCGGCCCTTGATCTTCGCCGCCATTCGAGGCGACGAAAACACCAACCAGCATTCCCGCGGCGACCATGACCTGGAGGAAGCGGCGTGCCATCCACATCGGCTCGAGACCTCCTTGTCAGCGAACCAAGCCGGCCTTTTTTTCAACGGCCCGACAAAACGCGAGAACTCAGATCGGGAGACGGAGTTCGCTCCTTCAAATCTTGTAGGAGCCTGCTCTGTCTGGCGACCTCGCTCGCCGCGTGTCCGGCCATTGTTTTTTTCGGTTTTGTCGAATCGGCCGATCCTATCGGCAACACAGAACATCGGGAAGGTCAATCGCGACTAATCGCTACAATCAGTCCATTTTTCCCAGAGCATTTATTTTAGTTGATCCGGTCTTCTTACCCATCTTGTATATTACAGTTGAGCAACGACACAACATCGAGGTGCATCTATGAGTAATACGGCAATGCGGCCACGCGGATTGAACATTCCGGACGAACTTCCGAGCGAACTGGTGGCGCTGAGCGAGCGAATTCGGATTCAACCGAAGAACGTGCGAACGGAGCTGGAACCCTTGCTTGACGAAGTGTTGGAGCACACGGTCTTTCGCAACCGGGTCATGCTGATCGCGAAAGAAGCGCTCGAACGGTTCCGGCTCGATTTGGCGGTGCTTCAGTTTGAGCTGGACGCCACCAAACGTGAGCGACACTGAGCGGACCAATCGTGTTAGGCACGAAATTTGCGCCAGCGAATTGCCATGAGATTTGACTAATATTCTAGTCCGCGGTTGTGGATCGCAAAAACCCGTGGAGCGGGTTTCCTAACCCGCTGGTTCCCTCCTTGACGCATCCAGGCGGGTTAGGAAACCCGCCCCACACCATCAACGACCCGCGTCCGTGATCGGCTCGGACTCGCATTCCAAAAGTCACACGACTCGATTTAACGGTGCGTGCTGGCGATCGGTAGGGTGAGCCAGGCGGTGACCACCCGACCAACATCAGCCAGACTTTCCGCCGAGCACTTTTCCGGGAGATCATCGGCCTTGTGCCAGTACTTGTACTCGAAGTCAATGAGGTCGATCGTCGGGATGCGTGCATCGTTCGAGCGCCAGGTGGTCATCGAGAACCTCCCGACCTTCACGCGTGCGGAACGCCTTCGACTTGAGCTGCCGCGCGACGGTCCAGACTTCCCGAACGATCTCGGGCGCCAGGTTCAGGCTGTTCGGCTCTTGCAGGATCTGCAAATTGTGACCGCCGACCATGTCGAGGACAATTCCCTTTTCGTAACGTTTGTCGGTCAAGTGACGGTCGAGCTGGTCGGAGTAAACCCGCCCGAACTCCTTGGAGCCGAGGAAATAGTCGCCGTAGCGCGGGTTGTTGCCATAGACGAGCTCCTCGCCATCGAACAGGACCAGGTCCACGCCCCAATCCGTTTTCAAGTCCCCAAGGTGGTGGGCGATCTCCATGAGCAAGGCGACACCCGATGCTCCATCATTGGCACCCAGGAACGGAAGCTTCCTCCGCGCCGCGGTCCGTTCCTGGTCCGGCTGGGGCCGGGTGTCATAGTGCGCTCCGATCACGATTCGATGGACGCGATCAGGCAACCACGAGCCGACCAGGTTCGCCATATCGACGCGCTTGCCTGTCAGAGGATGTTGCGTCGTGAAGGGCTGCTCGCTCACTTTCGCGCCCATCTTGGTGAAATGGTCGGCGACGAGCTTCCGCTGTCGCGTGTTGGCTTCAGATCCGGCAATCCGTGGGCCAATCTCGCAGATCTGTTTGAGGTATCCGTAGGCACGAGCACCATCGATCGGGGCCGGTGAAGCGAACATGGCCGCCTTGGCCTCCGCGGTACGGAACCATTGAACGCTCGACATAATCAACGCCGCGCCAAAATGAGCAGCGGAATGACCAAGAAGCCAAAACCGAGCGGCCGGTCATTGTGGAAACAGAAGCTTTCCGCCATCCCATCGGATCTACTCCTCAGTCAGAGGCCAGCTCAATTCAACAATCGCGGATAAATCTCGAGCAAGGTCGCGAGTCGCTCCATCGGCAATCCAACGACGTTGGAGAAACTGCCTCGCACCACACTGACGAACGGATCGCGGTCCTGCACTCCATAGCCGCCTGACTTTCCTTGCCAGCGCCCCGAGTCGATGTATTCGTTCCGCTCTCGATCACTCAGTCGCTTGAATCGAACGACACTGAGTTCGACCGCCCCAACCCATTCATGACGATCTCCGCGAAACAGGCAGATTCCCGAGATCACATCGGTATCCCGCCCTTCCTGAAGCCGGATCATCCGCTCCGCGTCGGTCCGATCGATCGGTTTGTTGAGGATTTGCCCTCCGACGGCACAGACAGTGTCAACTCCCAGTACCAACCCGGAATTCCGGCACTGCGCGACCTCCGCGGCCTTTCGCCAGGCGAGCTGGGCTGCATAAGCCGTGGCAAATGTCTCCGCATCGGCGCATGTTCCTCGATCCCTGATGGGTCAACCTCGAACGAATAGCCGGCTTCTTCGAGTAATTGTCGACGCCTCGGCGACGAGCTGGCCAGAATCAAGCATGGTTTCATCGGCAATTCTTGTCGACCAGTTCGTACACTTCCCATTCTCAATCAAGCCGCCAAAAGCCTGATGGTATCGCCACTGGCCCCTTGCCAACAAGCCGGAAACCGGCCAGCCTGGAACTCTTGACCGGTCCTCCATAGAAATTTGCCATGCTGAATGCATCAAGGAGTGTCGTCATGCCACGTCGCCTCCGTTTCCTTGCTGCCTGCTTGTGTCTGATCGGGATCGATTTTGCTGGGAAATCGATGGCTACGGAACCAAAGCCGGCCGTCGGCTACGTGGCGGATATCGACGAGGTCGATCCGTATCATCCGGGCCGCAACTTCCCCAAACTGATCACGCCCCGATGGGTCGGAGAGCCGGGAGTCGAGGCGGTTGTGGTGCTGGCGATCGACGATATGCGCGACCCTGCCAAGTACGAGACGTACCTCCGGCCGATTCTCAACCGGCTCAAGGCGATCGATGGCCGGCGCCGCTGAGCATCATGACCAACCAGGTCAACCCGGCAGACCCCAGACTCCAGGGATGGCTTGCCGAGGGCCTCTCGCTGGAAGTCCATACACTCACGCACCCATGTCCGTGCTTGCAAAAAGGGGATTTCGCCGAGGCTGCTCATACCTACCATGGCTGCGTCGATCTGATGAGCCAAATCCCTGGCAACCAGCCGGTCGCCTTCCGGATGCCCTGCTGCGACTCGCTCAACACGGTCAGTCCCCGGTTCTTCGCTGAGATCTTCAACAAGACCAGCCCTGGCGGCCACTTTCTCTCGATTGATTCGTCGGTCTTCACGGTCCTCACCGCCGACGACCCGAGCCTGCCGCGAGAATTGGTGGTCGACCCCGATGGGAAGGAGCGGTTCCGCAAGTACATCCCGTTCCCATCGTTCGTCAACACCATCGAGAACTACCCCTATCCCTACGTGATCGGCGGGCTGTGCTGGGAGTTCCCGTGCATCGTTCCCAGCGATTGGGAAGCGCAAAACTTGCAGAAACCAAACAGCCCCAAAACGCTCCAAGACATGAAGGCTGCGCTCGACTGCGTCGTCCTGAAGCAAGGGGTTTTCAACCTGGTCTTCCATCCGCACGGCTGGATCAAGAGCGAGCAGGTCGTCGAGCTGATCGATCACGCAGTCAAGAAGCACGGCAACAAAGTCAAGTTTCTCAACTTTAAGGAGGCGAATGACCGGCTGAACAAGAACTTGCTTGGACGCAAGTCATTGCGAGGGCCAGATGGGCAATCCAGCGGCATCAGGGTGGTCGCAGATCCGAACGGGCCGGACGGATTCGCCATCGCTACCGATCGGGCGGTGCTAAGGAAGCCGACCCCGGACCAGGCCACACTGCCCCCGGGCGCGACTACGTGGACGACCAGGGCCGCGACGCGGGACTTCGCTTTATCGACCTGGATGAAGACGGCCACGAACGACGTTGTCTTTTCGAACGATCAAGAATATGGGATCTACCTTTATGAGCCGAGCGAGATACGCTGGACTCGTAAGGTCATGGCGGGCAAGGCTGGAAGCGACGGCTCGCTCCCCAAGATCGTCCGCGACGGCACCAACAACGGCTTCTTCGTGCATTCGCGACACCTCTGGTGGCAAAATGAAGATACAGCCAAGCTCCCCAATCTGGTCGATCGACGGTCGTTCAATGAACTATTGAAAAACGTCGAGCCGCGGGGAAAGTCAGCCGAAGCGTCGTTGAAATCGATTCGAGTCGAGCCGGGATTCCGAGTCGAGATTGCCGCCGCCGAGCCCTTGGTCAAAGACCCGATCGCCTTCGAGTGGGGAGCTGATGGCAAGCTCTGGGTCGTCGAGATGGGCGACTACCCTCTGGGAATCGACGGCAAGGGTAAACACGGCGGCGTGGTCCGGCTGCTCGAAGACAGCGACGGTGACGGGCGTTACGACCGGCTGTGGCCTTTCCTGGAGGGGCTGGGCTTCCCGACCGGCGTGATGCCCTGGCGGAACGGGGTCCTGGTCGCGTGCACTCCGGATATCTTCTATGCCGAGGACCGTGATGGCGACGGAAAGGCCGATCATCGCGAGGTTCTCTTCACGGGCTTCGTCCAAGGGAACCAGCAGCACCGGTTGAACGGCTTCGAGATGGGCCTCGACGGTTGGATTTATGGTGCCAACGGCGACAGTGGCGGCAACGTCCGTTCGCTCAAGACGGGCCGAACAACTTCGATCAGCGGACGCGATTTCCGCTTTCGCCCCGACACCGGCGAATTCGAGGCCGAGAGCGGCCAAACCCAGTTCGGCCGGCACCGCGACGACTGGGGCCATTGGTTCGGCAACAACAACCCCAATTGGGGCTGGCATTACGTACTCGCCAACCAGGACGTGAGACGCAACCCCTATCTATGCTGCCTCCCGACCCGAAGAAAACGCTCGAGCCGGACACTCGGGCGTATCCCATCAGCCGAACGCTCCCTCGGTTCAACGACCCGGCCGGCCAACCACGTGACCTCGGCGAACAGCCTGATCCCATATCGCGATGAACTCTTCGGACCGGTGTTTGCCGGAAGTGTGTTCGTCAGTGAGCCAGTGCACAACCTGGTGCACCGAATTGTGCTCGAGCCGGATGGCGTCAGCTTCCGCGGCCGTCGCGGGCCGAACGAGTCGGGCCGCGAGTTTCTCGCCTCCAGCGACAACTGGTTCCGGCCGACGATGCTCAAGATCGGCCCCGACGGCTCGCTCTGGATCGCCGATATGTATCGCTACGTCATCGAGCACCCGGAATGGATCCCCGATGACTGGGAGGCGAGGCTCGATCTGCGAGCGGGCAGCGAACAAGGCCGAATTTACCGGGTCTACCCGATCGACGAGAAACCTCGCGCGATCCCGCGACTGGATCGGCTCGACACGGCCGGGCTCGTGGCCGCACTCGACAGCCCCAGCGGCTGGCAGCGTGACACGGTCCAGCGACTGTTGTTGCACCGCCGGGACCCGGCCGCCGTCGCGCTTCTCAGAAGACTGTCATAGAAACCAAGCGGTCCCAGACACGCGTCCAGGCAATCTGGACGTTGGCCGATATCGGCGAGCTCGACGAACCTTCGGCGCTGGCCGGTCTCACGGATCCCGATCCCAGGGTGCGCGAGAGCGTGATCGGGGCGACGTGGCCGGCGGCGCGAACCTCACCTCTCGTCACCAATGCCCTCATTCGCCTTGCTAATGACGACGAGGCACACGTCCGATTTCAGCTCGGGATTGCCTTGGGAGGCATGGACGACAGCCGAGCCGGCGAAACGCTCGCATTGCTCGCGCGTCGGGATGGGAACGATTCGTGGATGCGCGCGGCCATTTTGAGCTCGGCCGTTCCTCACGTGGCGACGCTGCTCGCCAACCTCGTCGGTGGTCGCAACGATCAGGGCGCACCGCCGACGGCCATCGTCGAGGCACTGCTGGCGATGGCTGGATCGCTCCCGGACAACGTACTGACGACGGAGGTCGCTCGATCGATCGGCGAGCCAGCCGGCAAGGATGGGCATTATGCCCCCTGGCAGTTCGCCGCGCTGGCGGGGTTGCTCGAAGCCCGCGATCGTTCCGGGAAGCCGATCGGCCTTGCCCTCGACAACACCTTTGCACGACTCTGGAGGCACCGCACGGCAGTTGATTAAAGACAACTCGGCCGCCGAAACCGACCGTTTGCCTGCGATCCAGCTTTTGGGACATTCCGCCAAGCGAAGCACCGACGATCGCGACTTGCTCATATCGCTGATCCGACCTCAGGCCCCCGTCGGGCTACAGCAGGCTGCCGTGGCAGCCCTCGGCCGGACGACTGATGCCAAGCTTCCTGATCTGTTAGTTCGTGATTGGAAGCGGCACTCGCCGCAAGTCCGGGCGCTATCCTCGATGTACTTCTCAGCCGGACGGGGTGGACAGCATCGTTGCTTTCCTCTCTCGAGGACGGCTGCGTCCCGCCCGCCGAGATCGACCCAGCGCCGGCAGCAGCTCCTGGCACGCCGCGGTTCGATTCGAGCCCGTGCGGCGGCCGTCTTCGCTCATGAGGCCAAGCCCCGGCAGGCCGTCGTCGACTCATTTCGCTCGGCTCTGGGCGTCAAGGGCGACCGAACCGCCGGCGCAGCCGTCTTCCAGAAGCTTTGTACATCCTGCCATCGCCTGGGGAACGAGGGCGTGGAGGTGGGCCGGATCTCGCTAGCTTGAATGACAAGTCGCCCGAGTCGCTGTTGATCGCCATCCTCGACCCCAACCGAGCGTTCGAGACGAAGTACAGTAGCTTTACCGTCGCGACCGCCGACGGCCGTGTTGTGACCGGCATGATCGTCAATGAGTCCGCCACCGCCGTGATCTTGCGCCTCCAGGACGGCAAGGAGGCGACGTTGCTGCGCTCGGAGATCCAGGAGATGACCGCCTCGGGCCAGTCGTTCATGCCGGAAGGGCTCGAAAAAGATCTGAAAATCCAGGACATTGCCGACCTGATCGCGTACCTGGCCGCCAGTGGGCCGCCGCGCAAATCGGAGTAAACGATCATGTCCCACCCGACTGATATCCGCCCGGTCGCGATTTCGCTTTACTTTCTGCCGATCAAGACCCGCGTGCCGCTTAAGTTCGGACCGGAGATCACGACCGAGGTCACTTGCGCGCGCGTCAAGATGACGGTCGTGGATTCCCACGGTCGTCGTGCCGACGGCTGGGGCGAGACTCCGCTGTCGGTTCAGTGGGTATGGCCCAGCCGGCTTGGCTACGACGAGCGGCATGAAGCATTGCGCGGGCTCTGCGTAGAGATCGCCGAGGCCTGGCTGTCGAGACCGATCGACCCGGGGCATCCGATGGAAGTCGGTCATCGTTTCATCGAGTTGGTCTTGCCGGGTCTCACCAAGGACTTCAACCGACACAAACGGCCGCGGGCCGAGCCGTTGCCCTGGCTCGGGGCCTTGGTCTGTGCGTCCGCCTTCGACCTCGCCCTTCATGACGCCTTTGGCGTGCTTCATGGCGTCCCCATCTACGAGACCTACAACGATCGATACATGAGCTGGGATTTATCCCAATTCTTGACTCCGGCCGCGGGAACGGGCATCTCGTTCGCCGGGCGGTTTCCCAATGAGTTCCTACTGCCGGACCGACTGGAGTCGGTACCAGCTTGGCACCTGGTCGGCGGCAAGGACCCGGTCGAGCCCGCTGAGTTGACCGGGAGCGAGCCCGACGACGGATATCCGGTCCTGCTCCGTGATTGGATTCGCCGGGATGGCCTCAAGTGCCTCAAGATCAAGCTGCGAGGCGATGACCCCGAGTGGGACTACGCCCGCCTGCTCAACGTCGGTCGAATGGCCGTCGAAGAAAATGCCGACTGGCTTTCCGCTGACTTCAACTGCACGGTCCATGAACCCGCGTATGTAAACGCGATCTTAGATCGCTTGGTCCTGGAGCATCCACGGCTCTACGGCATGCTCCTCTATGTCGAGCAGCCGTTCCCATACGATCTCGAGATCCACAGGATCGACGTCCATAGCGTCTCAGCCCGCAAGCCGCTGTTCATGGACGAGAGCGCTCACGACTGGCGTTTCGTACGGATGGGCCGTGAGTTGGGATGGTCGGGCGTCGCTCTCAAGACTTGCAAGACGCAATCGGGCGCCATGCTCGCCCTTTGCTGGGCCAAGGCGCACGGGATGACACTGATGGTCCAGGACCTCTCCAACCCGATGCTCGCACAGATCTCACACACGCTTCTGGCCGCCCACGCGGGCACGATCATGGGCGTCGAGTCCAACGGGATGCAGTTCTATCCAGCGGCATCACTCCCCGAGGCCACCGTGCATCCGGGACTCTACCGGCGCCGGAACGGGTGTCTCGACCTGTCAACAATACGAGGCCCTGGGTTCGGTTATCGGATCGCCGAGATCGATCGAAGCCTACCCGCTCCCTCGTTCTCTAGTGCCACGTGATCGATCGTCCCTGACCAGGCTTCGGCCGACCTTCGACTGAGAAAGTTGACTAATTGGTCAAGGCACTGACCAGGTGTTTGAGCGCCTTCGTTGTCAGCTTGGGCGGAGTCACCACGCTCGCGGTGTAATCGGTATCGCCACCGTACAGGATCGTGATCGTTTTCCTTAGCACTTGATTGGGCTTGAGGGTCAGCGTGGCTGTGCCGGCATTGACGACCGCCGCACCGAGTGTCTTCGCGCTAATCTTCTTTCGGCGCTTCTTGAAGAGCTCGAAGGTGACCATGCCGCCGGTCGGAATGCCGCCGCCGGGCGCCATGGCCTCGATCTCGGCCGTCAGGCTGACTGACTTCAGCTTCTTCTTCTTGAAGACCGGTTGCGGCGTCAGGACCAAGTGTGTTGCCGCTGGGCCGACCGACTCGGCGGCTGTTTCCGATGCTCCAGGGAGGACGCCGGTGTCACCGTCGTAAGTCGCCGTGATCGTGTGAGAGCTAACAGAGAGGCTGCTGGTGGAAAACGTGGCGATGCCGGGGCCGTCGATCGGTATCGTGGCCAGCGGGATCTTGCCGTCGAGGAGGAAAGTGACAGCGCCGCCCGGCGCCGCCGGAGCGGTGACCGCGGCGACGAACGTCACCGGCTGACCGTACATGGCCGAGCCACCGGACGATGTCAGCCGGAGGGTCGCAGTTGCCCAGCCAATCGTGAAGGTGATCGGCTTCGACTGCGTCGGGGCGTAGTCGGGAGTACCGGAGAAGCTCGCCACGACGGTGTAGGTACCGGGTGCCGCGGGGGGCGCCGAGCCCAGGCTCCCGCCGGAGGTGCCCGGTCCGGCGTAGTATGTCAGGCTCGGCGTCGTGTTCTCCAGGCTGAACGAGGGCGTATTATTGATGCCCGCGATGGTGACGGACGCCGGGAACGGAGAGCCATTGAAGGTGCCACCGGGATCGCTCACAACGAGGGACGGCGTGGCCTTCACAACGTTGATCTCGGCGGTCACAGTGGCGTCGTTGTAATCAATTGATTCGTCGGGTACGAACGAGACCGAGAGCGTCTGAGCGGTCCCGGCATCCAGGAGCGTACCCTTGGCCGGCGTGTAGGTGAATTTGCCCGGAACTAAGGAAGTCGCATCGAGCTGAAGAGTCGACAGCGGCGTGCCGTAAATAATATCCGCCGGGTCGGCCCAGGTGATCGTGGGCGTGGCCTTGTCGACGTTGATCGTCGCGATGGCATTGCTGGTCGTGTAATCAGTCAAGTCGGTCGGCGTGAAGGAGACGCTGAGCGTCTGGTTGGCTCCAACAGGCAGGATCGTTCCCTCCGGTGGGCTGTACGTAAGAGTTCCGGGTACGGAGGCGGTCGCATCGAGCTCGTGGAGGATAGGCCCGTGCCGTAGGAGATATCCGTCGGGTTATTCCAGGTGATCGTCGGCGTCGCCTGCGTCACGGTGAGCGAGCTCGTCGTGGTGGCGGAGGCATAAGTACCGTCGCTGTAGTACGCGTAACTGATCGTGTACGGCGAGCCGGTCACGGAGAGGTCCGTGTTTGTTAAGGTGGTGGAGAAGGCACCTCCGGCGCCGATGAGGGCCTCCTGCGTGTCGTCGCCGAGCGTCACCCACACGGCTTCGCCCTGCGGAAACTGCGACCCGTCGTCTCTGACCGCCAGGGTACCGGAGACGGTCACTCCTGCCGCGCCATAGTTGATGCTCGGGTTGGCGATGCCTGAGTAGCTCATTGAGTATACGTTGGTTAGATTGAAGTCGAGTGTTTCCGGGAGCTGCCACTGGCCGTCGCGGTGACGGTGTACGGAGCCCACGTTGCCATTGGCCGCGACACTAGAGCTGGGCTGTCGCCGTTGGCAACCGATGTACCCCTATAGTTTGGATAAAACGTCGCCGATGGAACCGTATAAATCGGGTATGTACTTGGCGCGGTAAACGTCACCTGGCCGCCAGCGACCGGGTTGACGGGGTCGTTGGCAGTGACAGTGACGGCCAAGGGGATGGCGAATGTGCTGCCGGTCGCCGCGGATTGGGGTGTGCTGTCTGCGACGACCGTGATGTTGAATCCCTGTTCCTGGTAGGCGCCGATGTCCGGGGTCGAGGCGTAAGGCTCGCCTCGCTGGTCGGTAGTGATCCCGGCGAGGGGAGTGCCGGCGCCGATCGCGGGGCAGCCGGGGAGCACTGGGACGGTCTCAGTTGGCCCGCCGTAATTGCCGAGCGGACCGAGCAGCGCATCCAACGCGACGTAGACGTCCGTGGGCCCGAGTGAATCCGCGAGGCCGAGCATATCGTACGTAGTGGTGAGCGTACCGGCCTGGAACCACGGGCCATCGTCATTGAGGTTTAAGTATCCGTTGCCGGCAACGATGGTATCGGTCAGGGTCGCCGTACCCGGATTACTGGCGTAGGGATGCTCATAGTCGTAAAAACCCGCGTTGTTGCCATAGATCGTGCAGGCGAGCAGAGTCGCTGTGCCGTAGTCCCACATCCCCCCGCCTGTCATGTTGCCGCTGATCGTGCACTCGGTTAAATTCGCGGTGCCGTCATTGCGTATGCCGCCGCCCTGGCCGTCTCCGGTCCGGGTCATGTAGAACGGGGCCGCTCCCTTGGTGCCACTCGTCGAACCGGGGGTGGAATTTCCGCTGATTGTGCACGCTGTCAGGCTCGCCGTTCCGAGATTGAACACGCCGCCCCCTGACCCAACGCCGGTATTTCCGGAGATGGTACAGTCGGTCAGGTTCGCGGTGCCAGTGGCCGCGTTGTACAGACCACCCCCAATGAAGGCCGAGTTCCCACTGATCGTGCAGTCGGAGAGATTCACCGTGCCGCTGTTGGACAGTCCGCCGCCGTATCCATTCGTCGATCCACCCGTGATCGTCAGACCGGTGAGACCCACCGTGACGCCGGGGTCGATCTGGAACACCTCGCTGGCGTTGTTGCCACTGATGGTCACCGGCCCCTGGCCCAGGCCATCGTAGATCGTCGTCGGATAAGCGATGTTGCTCAGCTCGAGCTGGCCTTGCGCGAGGGTGATCGTTGCCGGGGAGGTACCCAGCTCGAGTTCGATGGTGCTCGAGCTCGTGGCGGCATCGGCCTGCGCGACAGCCCAGCGAAGTGTGCCGCTGCTGCCGTCGTCGGCCGTGCTGGTGACGTTGAACGCCGACAGCAGGCGGCGATCCTCCAACGTCAGGAAGGCCGGCCTCAACAGGTGACGATTCGTAATCCGAGTTCCGCGGAACAATCCGCACACCTGTCCCTGTCCGTCCACCGTCTTTGCGCCACCGATTCCACATCATGATGTCATACATGCGATACCTCATTCGCTCACCGCTCATGGCATCGCGGAGTCACCTCGCGCCGCGTTGAGCCGAAACGACCGTCGCGTGAACCCGCTCTATATATAAAGGCGCCGTTTCGGGTCCGTCCGGCACGCAGGTCGAATCGGAATGGCGAGTCACCAATCGAATCCCATTTCAAACAATTGGCGGCGGATTCGACGCAGATCCCACAGATGGATGACATGACGTGCGGTGGCCACCGCCAGACAGCTACCGTCAGGGGTGAAGCACATCCAGGTGATTGGTAGTGGGTCAGGGGGAATCAGATCGATCAGCGCTCGACCGGGAAGAACTGACCCAGATCCGTCGCGTCATGACTGCAACCTCCCTGATTTGTGCCTTCCAGCCTGATTGGAAGTTCTGTTATAGTATGCTCCGCCTGAACGGCTCAATCCTGGGACCAATCTCACCCGCGCATTGCTCGACAAGGAGGTCGTCATGCTCCGATGGCCAATTCGGCTCAAGCTGCTGGTCGGGCTGGGCGTTGTGGTGGGGATGATGCTGATCTTGATGGGCACGTCGATCTTCGGTTTGCATTCCTTCCACATGAGCTATCTGACGCTCGTGGACCAGTTGTGCGAGCTTGGGGCGTCCGCGGACCTGATCGAGTCGGTGTATCGGATTCACGCCCCTCGTGAGGGGATGGCTGTTGATAGTAACGAACTGAGACCGCTCGCCGCCGCGGCTCAACAGAAACTCTCAGTCTATTTCTGGCTGTTGAAGAAGAATGCCGAGCACGGCAGTCGTGCGGGCGAAGGCCGACATGAGCTGGGCCTCGCCTTTCTGATGGATGACGATCTGGCGGAGATCCTCATCGAGCTCGATCCCGAGCACAAACCGGTCGATCTCATGTTTCCCGGGACGGTGTACTTTATCAAAGAGCACCCGGAACTCGGGCCACAGATCAAGCCGGCGACCGACCTCAAGGGCAGAATCGAGCAGTTGCATGATACCGTGATGCAACTTCCCCCGATCCTGCACAGGGACTTTTGGTCGGTCCTCAAGATGTCACAAGCACATTACCAGACAAGCCGAGTCATTGTTTGGACGTCGGCACTCATGGTTCTCGGCATGTTGTGTGGGGTCACGATCTTGTTTCAGCGCTGGGTGCTCTTTCCGCTCCGTTTTCTCCAGCGTGGTGTCCGCCAGTGGCGCACGGCTCCTTCGACTACAAGATCAACCTCAAATCCGGCGACGAGATGGAAGACCTTGCCGAGGCCTTCAACGACATGACCGCGAAGATCAGCATGACGTACGCTCAGCTCGAGCAGCAAGTTCAAGAGCGCAGCCGGCAACTGGTCCGTTCCGAGCGGCTCGCCGGCGTCGGTTTTCTAGCCGCTGGAGTGGCGCATGAGATCAACAACCCACTTGCGTCGATCGCGTTTTGCGCCGAGGCGCTCGACAATCGATTGGAACGGCTCTTGACATCGATGGACCACCCCGATCATCGAGTCGTCTCCAATTATCTCAAGATGATCCAGGAAGAAGCCTTCCGGTGTAAGAGCATTACGGAGAGACTCCTGGACTTCTCGCGGTGCAATGACATCAAGCGCGAGCGGATCGACCTGGCCGGCTTGACCCAGGGCGTCGTCGAGATGCTCCGCCATATCGGAAAGTACAGTGGAAAGACCATCGTTTTCCACCCGCGCGAGGCTGTGATGGCGCACGTGGACAGTCAGGAAATCAAGCAGGTTGTGCTCAACCTCATTGTCAATGGGCTCGAATCGATGGATGCGAACGGAACGATGAGGATCGAGACGCACTACAGTCAGGGGATGGCCGAGATGGTCTTCACCGATACCGGCTGCGGGATGAGCCCCGAGGTTCTCGAGAATATCTTCGAGCCGTTTTTCACGAAGCGTCGGGACGGCAAAGGGACGGGGCTTGGCTTATCGATCACGCACCGTATCGTCAGCCAGCATCACGGCGAGATCATGGCCTCGAGTCCAGGCGAGAATAAGGGCTCGACCTTTATTGTCCGCCTGCCGATCCATCCCACCGAGATTGATGAGGACGGGCTGGCACCGGCAAAGAATTCGGTCCGTCGTCGGGCCGAGCACGCATCTTCGTCGTATTAGAGTAGAGTTAGCACGCCGCCGATCATTCGAACATTTCAATCGACACGGAACACGTCCAATTTCGGTCCAGGAAGGAAGCTGAGCATGGAAAAGTCGCGTCAGGGAGGATTGCGAATCTTGTTTGCCGACGATGAGGCCCATCTCCGGGATCTCATGCAGATAGAGCTTCCTCGGTTGGGACACGAAGTGACGGTCTGTCCCGATGGAACGACTGCGCTCCGAGCACTGGAACGAGGGATGTACGACGCCGCCCTGCTGGATTTGAGGATGCCCGGATTGTCGGGAATCGACGTTTTGGGGCAGATCCGTCAGAACAGCCCCGACACGCAAGTGATCATCCTGACAGGATACGCCTCGGTGGATACGGCCGTTCAAGCGCTGCGGCTGGGGGCGTTTGATTACTTGACGAAGCCCTGCAAATGGGCCGAGCTGGAAGTCCTGCTCAATCGGCTCGCCGAGCGCCGGGACCTGGCCAACAAGACGACTGCGCTGGAAACCCGGCTCAAGGCCGCCGAAGGGGTGGCCTTGCTGATTGGTGACACGCCCGCCATGCAGCAAGTCCGCCGCCTAATCGAGACAATCGCGCCAACCGATGCGACGGTCATGATCCTGGGCGAAACCGGCACGGGCAAGGAGCTGGTCGCGCGCAGCCTCCACGAAAAGAGCAAGCGCGCCGAGCGGGCCTTCATTCCGGTCAACTGCGGCGCTCTGCCCGAAAACCTGGTCGAGAGCGAGCTCTTTGGCCACCGGAAAGGAGCCTTCACCGGCGCCGATACCAACCGCAAGGGACTCTTCGAAGTCGCCAACGGCGGAACGTTGTTCCTCGACGAGGTCGGCGAGCTGGACAAGAGCGTCCAGGTCAAGCTCCTCCGATTTCTGGAATCCGGCGAGATTCGCAGGGTCGGTGAAAACGAGCCATTCCGCGTGGACGTACGCGTCCTGTGCGCGACCAATCGCGACCTCCGCGATATGGTAGCAAATGAGTTGTTCCGTGAAGACCTCTTCTTCCGGCTCAACACATTTGAAATCTACCTGCCACCATTGCGCGAGCGACGGCACGACATCTCCGCGCTGGCCAAACACCTGCTCACTCGTCTCGCATCGCGCCGCGGCTTGACCGAGTCGGTGATGTCCACGGAATCGATTGACATGCTCATGGCCCACGAATGGCCGGGGAACATCCGCGAGCTGGCCAACGTCATCGAGCGCGCCACCATCCTGGCGGGCAACGGTCCGATTCAGCCGGAACACCTGCCAACCCAGCTCCCCTCGCGAAACAAAGCGCACGCGAACAACCCATCGCCGATCGCCTCTCCGCACTTTCAGATCCCCGATGGCAACCCAACACTCCGAGACATCGAAATGAAGTACATTCAGACGATCCTCGAGAAACACAACGGCAATAAGCCGGCCGCATCACGCGAATTGGGGATCAGCCTCAAAACCCTCTACAACAAGATCAACCAGCTCCAGCATAATTGAACGGCGATCGACAAGCCTTTCGGCGACTTCATGCCGTGAAGTTCGCGCGACTACGGTATGCCGTGACGTGTCGCGCAACTACGGTATGCATACGATTTCGGCGAGATTTCGTTCCGGCAGGAACCTGACTCGGGTTGAGATCAAAACCAATCAGGTGGCATCCGCTTTCCAAATGGGAAGGCTTGTCCGCATAATCGGCGCAGTCGGCTCGGTGCCGCCTGTCGGCACGATTCAGCGCGGCTCGGTGCGACGCAACGCCGTACCGCTCTTCCGAACAGCCACCGGAGAGGAAGGAGAACCCACGATGAACAACCGAGGACTCCCGCGACGACAGTTTCTCGAGATGGCGTCAGCATTGGGCCTGGGTGCCGAGACTTCGCCATGGGCCAGCTTGAGGACGATCACCCCACTCCGGGCGGAAGACGCTCGGGTCGAGCCCGAGATGGTCAAGTTCCGCCCGGAAATCGAGCCCATCGTGCGCCTGATCGAGGAGACTCCACGCGACCGCGCGCTCGAGGTCGCAGTTAACCAACTCAAGAAAGGGCTTTCATATCGAAACCTGATGGCCGGGTTGTTTCTGGCCGGCATTCGCAACATCAAGCCGCGGCCCGTCGGGTTCAAGTTTCATGCCGTGATGGTGATCAATTCGGCGCACCTCCTGGGCCAGACGTCAGCCGTCAGCGAGCGATTGCTCCCGCTCCTGTGGGCGCTTGATAACTTCAAGTCGTCCCAGGCACAGGATGTGAAGGAAGGGGATTGGACGCTCGCGCCAGTGGACGAGTGCCGGCTGCCAAAGCCCCATCTCGCGCAGGCGGAATTTGTCCGCGCGATGGAAATGTGGGATGCCGAGGCCGCCGACGCCGCAGTGGCTGCGCTCGCGCGTACTCCGGAGCCGCTCAGACCATGGAGCCGATCTGGCGGATGGCAGTACGCGACCAACGTAATATCGGTCACAAGGCGATCTTCGCGGCCCAGAGCTGGCGAACCTTGCAGGCGATCGGTTGGGAGCACTCCGAGCCAGTGCTTCGCTCCCTGGTGTTCGGCATGCTCGACCTTCAAGGCGATACCCGGCCGCGACCGGTCGGTCCGTACGAGGCCAACCTGGAAAACGCCCCCAAGATTCGCGCGGACTGGCAGTTCGGCCGCGATGACCCGGCCGCCACCCGAGCCTTGCTCCAGGTGATTCGTGAGGCGACGCCCGAGGCGGCGTCGTCCGAGGCGGTTAAAATGCTCAACAAGGGGATCTCCGCGGGGTCGCTCTGGGATGCCGTTGTTCTCTCGGCTTGCGAACTGTTGATGCAAAACCCGGGAATCCTGGCGCTTCATGCCACCACGGCGACCAACGCCCTTCACTTCATTTACTCAGCCAGTGGAGACGACACGACTCGGCGGCTCGCCTTGCTCCAGGCCGTCGGCTGGCAGCCGTTGTATCGCGGTCGGACCAAGCCCGCGGATTCGACCGGTATCGACGCGCTGAAGGCTAGCCCCGACCTGCTCACCTCAAAGGGGGATGAAGCCGTGGCCGAAATCTTCTCGACGATCAACGCCGATCGGCACAAGGCCGGTTCCAAGGCCATGGCCTACCTGGCCAATGGCGGCTCGTCCGACCTGATTTTCGACGCCGCGCGGCGAATGATCTTCCATAAGGGACGCGACAGCCACGATTACAAGTATGGAGCGGCTCTGTGGGAAGAGGTTGTCTTGTCCACAGAGCCTAAGTGGCGCAACCCGATGATCGCGGCTGCCATGTTCAACCTACCTGGTGCCAAGACGGCCGATAGCCCGCTCATGATTCGTGCGCGAGAGTCACTCGCCTCGGTAATGAGCTAAAGCGGTCAACACATGATTGGCGCACAATCGGGGGACGGAGCCCCCTTGTACAAATGGATCCGCCTGGCCGGACCGTCGTCTTCCTGTAGGAGCCGGCTCCGTCCGGCGATTATCATTTTCGCGATTTCTGTTCCGCCACGAGTTGCTTGTAAGCCTCGACAGCCATGCGGTCACACGCTTCGTTCTCGGGGTGTCCGTTATGTCCCAGAACGTGAGTAACGTGGACCTTGTGGACACTCACCAATGAGTCGATTTTTTGCCAGAGGTCGACGTTCACAACGGGTTTGAGGCGTTTGCCCTCTTTCCGCTGCCAGCCCTGGCGTTTCCAGTTGGCCATCCATTCGGTGATCCCCTTGGCGACGTACTGGCTGTCGGTGATGATCTCGACGTGGCAAGGACGCTTGAGTGTTGAGAGACCCTCGATGACTCCGTTCAGCTCCATGCGGTTATTGGTCGTCTCCGGCTCAGCGCCCGACGCCTCCATGACGCGGCCGGTGGCGGGGTGCTTAAGAATGAAGGCCCAACCACCGGGACCGGGATTACCGCTACATGCCGCCATCCGTGAATAAACGCACCTGGTCGATCGGTGCGACGGCCTCCGATCCCATCGTCACAACCCTCCGATGCGATCCCGCGGCAGGGTGAGCAGTTCTTGAATTACCCGTTGTCGAACCAATTCCCAGGATTCGACGAATACCTTCTCGGAAAGCGAGATGATACGGATTTCGGCCCGGAAACACCATGTTAACGGTCGATGCGAAGCGTTCGCCGAAGGACTTTTCAGTACTTCCGCACAACGCCGACCAGGACACCAAGAACATCGACGCGATCGCGAAAAATCGGTTTCATGGTCTTGTTCGCCGGCTCAAGCCGGATTCGGTTCCGATCGCGGAAGAACCGTTTGAGCGTCGCTTCGCCCTCATCGTCGCGCACGGCGACGATCTGGCCGTCGCGTGCTTGTTCCTGACGGCGAATGACCACAAAGTCCCCATCGGCGATATGCTCGTCGATCATCGAATCGCCTGTCACCCGCAGGGCGAACTTGTCTCCCGGCTCCGTCCAGTCGGCGAAAGTTAGCTCTTCATGCTGCTCGATCGCCTCGATCGGTTGTCCGGCGGCAATTCGACCCACGAGCTTCAGGCCCATGTGCTGCGCGCTGACGGGGTCCTCTAGCAATTGAATTGCACGAGACATGTTCGGTTCGCGATGGATCAGGCCCTTTTTCTGAAGCGCCTTCAGGTGGCACATCACGCCATTGGGGCTCTTGATCTGGAAATTCAAACCAATTTCGCGAACAGTCGGTCCGTAGCCGCGCCCCTGGATTTTGCCGCGAATGAAGTTGTAGATTTCCCGCTGCCGTGGGGTCAGTGCGTCGAGATCGGCCATGAGACTACTCCCGGTCTGTGTGGTTGGCTGTCTGGATTGATCACCCATGCTGACATGGATGGGATGTGCAACACGGGCGATCAGTAACTGACTCTTTGATTGCTAATGTACACAGGTCGGCTAGCGCACGCGAGAACATTTTTTGGAAAATTCAAAAAAATTGTGCGGGCGGGGTAGAAGAAGTGTCGGGATGCAAGGTCTTGCCTGTCGGCAGCCGAGACATTACATCTCGGATGAATGATCAAACCGGAGTCCCTCGGAGAGAACTAGATATGTCCGCGACGATCCGCGTGCTGGCCTTGCATGCTCATCCCGACGACGTCGAGTTCCAGTGCGCCGGGACGTTGATCCTGCTGCGTGAGGCCGGTTGTTCGGTGACGATCGCAACAATGACACCGGGAGACTGCGGCAGTGCGCGAGCACGACTCCGAGGCGATCAGCCTGATTCGTCGCGAGGAAGCCCGCGCGTCGGCCGCGATCATCGGTGCGGACTATCAATGTCTTGAATTCCGTGACCTGGCGATTTTCAACGATGATGATTCACGGCGGCGCGTCACCGAAGCCTTGCGACGGGCGAAGCCCGATCTGATTTTGACCGCTCCGCCTGCGGACTACATCGTCGATCATGAGGTGACCAGCGTGCTGGTCCGTGATGCCTGCTTCGCGGCGCCGTGCCCGAATTACACTACCCGGCAGTGGGAGCCGGCTCCGCCACTCGCCAAAATTCCGCATCTCTACTTTGTCGATTCGCTCGAAGGCCGTGACCGCGAGGGCCGGCCAGTCGCGGCCGATTTCCACGTTGATATCTCTCGCGTCTTTCCCGACAAACGAGAGATGCTCGCCTGCCATGCCAGCCAGCGAAATTGGCTGATCCGCCAGCATGGGATCGACGAGTACCTAGAAGCCCAGGCGAAATGGTCGGCACACCGGGGCGCCGAAATCGGTGTCACGCATGCCGAGGGATTCCGGCAGTATCGTGGACATCCTTATCCACAGGACAATCTGCTACTTCAACTCGTCATGCAAGACGGCCTGGGCAATCGATTGACAGCAACTTCATCCGGCTGACCACGAAACGGAAGAAGGGGCGGCCGTCAGGGCATGGCGTAGTCGATAAGCTGTGCGATCGTGCTGCGCAAGTCGCGGCGGTGGACGATCCGGTCAAGAAAACCGTGATCGAGGAGGAACTCGCTGGTTTGAAACCCGTTTGGAAGCTGGACCCGGACTGTTTGTTCAATGACCCTTGGGCCGGCGAAACCGATCAGCGCCTTGGGTTCGGCCAGGATGAAGTCGCCCAGCGATGCGAAACTCGCCGCGACACCACCCATCGTCGGGTGCGTCAGGACGCTCAGGTACAGGCCCCCGCCAGTGTGGAAGCGGCCGAGTGCCGTGGACACTTTCGCCATCTGCATCAGCGAAAAGATGCCCTCGTGCATCCTGGCACCCCCTCCCGATCCCGAAACGATCACAAGAGGCAGCTTCTGCCGGGTCGCCTCCTCAACGGCCCGGGTCAGTTTTTCGCCGACAACCGAGCCCATGCTCCCCATGATAAAGTTGCTATCGGTGATCCCGACAACGATCCGAATGCCCTTGATGAATCCTTGGCCGACGATGGCGGCTTCGTTCAGACCCGTACGCGCTTGCTCGGCCTTGACGCGCTCTGGATAAGGCCGGCGATCGTTGAAAACGAGTGGATCCAAGGGCTGGAGGTCGGAAAACCATTCCTCGAACGTATCCGCGTCGAGAAGTTGGGTGATCCGCTCGACGGCCGAGACGGGAAAGTGATGGTTGCATTCCGGACAAACAGCGAGGTTTTCCTCGACTTGTTTGCGAAACAACGTGGCCTGACAGCCGTCGCAGCGCATCCAGACGCCTTCCGGAACACGCTTCGGTTCGAAGTGTCCGTGCCAGGCGTTCGTCGCTCGTCCGTCCGGGGCGGCCATGCTTGAGATTCCCTTAGATCGACTTGAGCACGTTTCCGATTTTGGTACAGCCGAGTGCGAACGGCCGACAGCCGTTGGTTAATCGACTGACTCCACCGCTCGACCCGGCGGATCCCTCGCTCAAGCCGTCCCATTACGGAGAAAGAGGGGGGAGATTCCTATCCACTCAAAGTCGCAGGGAGACCACTGCTCCTCAAGGTGCACACGGTCCTCACATTTCAGATAGCACGCAATCATCCTGGCGAGAGGTTCACCGACGACCAGGCCGATTGCCTGGTCTTGATGGCGCCGTAGAAGTGGCTTAAACGCCGTCTTGATTCGATCCATCGCATCTTCCATCGTCTCGCCCTGTGGAGGGCAGATGGTTTCCGGATCGTCGATCCATTGTCGAAACAGCTTCGTATTCCGGCGTTTGATTTCGTCGATCTGAAGCCCCTGCCACAATCCTTGGTCGAGGTTGCGGAATTCGTCGATTCGCTTCGGTCGAATGCCAAGCGTCTTACCGACGATCTCAGCCGTTCGAATCACGTTTTCGCAGGGACCACAATAGAGCGCCGTAAGAGGTGAGCCGTTCAAGGTCCCGGATAGCCTTTGAGCCATGCGGACCACTTCGCTTCGTCCGCGCTCACTTAACGGGATGTCGAGGACCCCTTGGACGCGATTCTGCTCATCGTAGATCGTCGCCCCGGGCCGAATCAAAACCACTTTGGACATTCTTCGGACTAATCAAAAAAACCATGCCGGTTATCGCGGGCCACGCCGAACGATTCGACATTGGCCACGGATCGGCCCGAATCCACGAAATTCCGGTCCAAAACTTGTCAGGAGAGAACCGAGGCGGTAGTGTACCGATGCCGATCCTGAAAAAAATACATCAGTCCGACTGAATAATCGAACTGAGTTCTTGACGATGTCCTGCTGCAGGAAAACCAACTCGATTTCCGTGATCGATCAGGTAAAGACTTTAGCTCTTATGGGATTATAGACCCTATTCTGCTTGCGTGTCAATCGAGTCTGATGATCGCTTCACTTTGAGAACAAAGCACTTGTGACCACCAGCGCATCGGCCTTATCGAAGGCGGCGAGGGCACCATCCCAGTGCAGGTCGACTTCGATTCTAGCAGAATCTTCCGAGGAGTGAACGATCGATGAGACTCTCTTGGTGTTGCTTCCTCTTTATCGGCTTGACGTCGATCGCTGCTTCTACGGTTCGGGGTGAGCACCTGTCGCCGAATGCGGATGACGCCTTAAAATCATTCTTTCACGATTACCTTGAGGCGGCCTGCCGCCTCGAGCCCACGATGGCGACGCGACTGGGCGATCATCGCTTCGATGACCAGCTCGACGACCTTTCGGCGGGTGCCCGAAAACTCAGACTGGAAAACAACCGCGCGGCCTTGGCCGATCTGAGTCGAAAGGTCAGTTATCAGCAGTTGTCGCGCGATGGCCAGATCGACTACGAGATCTTCCGTCATCACCTCCAGGAGTCGATCTGGCTCGCCGAGACATTCCATCCATTCGAGGACGACCCGCGCGTCTATGGCGACTATCTGACCGAAAGTATCTACAAGCTATTAACCCAATCTTCGCTTCCCAGGGCGATCAACCTCAAGAACTGCGCTGTCACGGATGACCAAGATTCCCGACGTGGTTGAAATCGCCAGGTCGACCATGAAGAATCCACCTCGCGTCAAGGTTGAGACGGCAATCAGGCAGACCGAGGGGGCGATCAGCTTCTATGAGGGCGATCTCTTCAAGCTCGCGGGCGAAGAACCAGGAACGGCGGAGCTCGCGGCAAGAGCCAAGCCGATCGTGGCTGCATTGAAGCGTCATCTGCAGGTCCTCCAGAACCAGGTACTTCCTCGGTCGAACGATGACTGGAGAATCGGACCAGACAAGTTCACGAAGAAGCTCGAACTGGAGCTGGATGCGGGCATATCCGCCAAAGAAGTGCTTGAAGAAGCCGAACGGGAGGCCACACGGGTCGAGTCCGAGATGGTTGTGATCGCACGGCAGTTATGGGGGAAGTTTTTTCCCGGCAAGCCAATTCCGATCGATGATCCGGCGGGACGTCGAACGACAATCCAACAGGTCCTCAACGCCGTGGCCAACGATCACGGCACGGCGGAAAGCCTGGTGTCCGATGTCCGAGGGACAGTCGTCGAGATCAAGAGCTTCATCACAAACAGAAAGATCCTCCGGCTGATAGAACCCGACCAATGCCGGATCATCGAGATGCCGGAGTTCCTCCGCGGCAATTCGGTTGCTTACCTCAACCCAGCTCCGCCGCTTGATATCCAAGGAACGAGTGAATATGCCATCAGTCCACCTCCGCGCGATTGGAGTCCCCAACGCGCCGAGAGTTATCTGCGCGAGTACAACCGGGCGATGCTTAAAATTCTGACAATCCACGAGGCGTACCCGGGCCACTACGTTCAGCTCGAGTACAGCAATCGCTGCCCGTCATTGATTCGGCGGGTCCTCTCATCAGGGACTTTCGCCGAGGGCTGGGCGGTCTACACCGAACAGATGATGCTCGACCAGGGCTTCGGCAACGGCGATCCCGGATTGCGGCTCCAGCAATTGAAGTTCTACCTACGTGCCGTC
The DNA here is from genome assembly GCA_963720335.1 of uncultured Planctomycetota bacterium. Classification (GTDB taxonomy): domain Bacteria; phylum Planctomycetota; class Planctomycetia; order Isosphaerales; family Isosphaeraceae; genus CAVRFS01. The sequence continues at coordinate 73,913 of CAVRFS010000092.1, forward strand.
GTCAACGCGATCCTCGATCACAAAATGCATTCCGAGCAGATGACGGACGCCGAGGCGATGGACCTGTTGGTTGGTCGCGCTTTCCAGACCGACGGCGAAGCCGTCGGCAAGCTGATTCGGGCCAAGCAGACCTCCTGCCAACTCTCGACGTATTTTGTGGGCCGGACCGCGTTCTATCGTTTGAGGCAGCAGATTCAACGCGAGCTTGGAGATCGTTTCAACCTCCAAGATTATCACGAGGCCGTACTTTCGCACGGCACGATTCCGGTGAAATACTTGCCCGAGGTCGTCCGCAAATCACTCGGTTTGCCCGTTCCTTGACCGAGCAGCGCGCACGGCTTAAATCGTGTAGAAAACCGCGGTACTCGTGATATCATCAGTACTCGTGATATCATCCTGATCGCCCGACGCCTTTTCCTCACCTCGCAGGAAGGCATCGAAGGGCGGACTTCTGATTGTCGTGGATCTGGACGACCTGTTGGAGGCCGACGATCTCCGCGCCGACGCGGGCGTCAGGGTGCATGTTGCAGAACCGGATTGGCCGTTGCCGTTCCTTGGCCGCTTTCACCAGCTTGAAGAGAGTCGCGTATCCCATGCTGCTGAAATAGGAGGTCTTGCCCAAGTCCACCAGAAGAGGTCTCACGGCATCCTGGTCGACGACCGTGGTCAGCTCCGCGATAAACTCCTTCGCCATTTGCGGCCCTTGCACATCCGTGCACAGGAGCTCGATCAGCACAACATCCCCGACCGTGCTCAGGCGGAGATGTTTGAAGCCAGTAAGTGACATCACCGTTTCCTTGATGGAAGAAAGCTATCGTCTCGCTGCAAGCCTGACTGTCGACGAAGAACTCGAAGGCGCGGATCTGAATTATTTGCCGATACGCGGATTGACACCAATCAAGATACCGCGCTCGTCCGTCGCTCGCACTACCTTCGGTCGGAACCTACAGCAAGCAGGTCCACCTGTCGCTCCGAGATCTCAAGAAGGCAATCGGCGAACTCGCTTTCTGATCCTCGGACCATCGGTCGCTCAGACTGACGGCTGCTACAGCGGGTCTCGGCGTGGACGCCGGCTCTGTTCAAAAGGAATTGCGTTTTACAAGTCACCCTCGCGTCCTCATAATCCGAGTTGAGTCGCCCCTTGAACAATATGCAAGTTGCAACCCGCTGGAGAGTCAGGAGGCCTGTCATGTGCGGCGGAAGTCATTCGGTTTACGTCACCCTGGTTGTCTTGTTTTCGTGGCCGATGGTCCACGCGCAGGTACCCTCGAAGTTGTTGCCAACGCCTCCGGTCCCGAGCAAGTCGCTGCCAGTCGTCCAGCACGAGGCTCCGCGATTAGGTCGTGGACCGCCGCGGGCGTCAATACCGTGGTTCTTCGCGCAGAAAATGCAAGCAAGTCCGAGATCACGACTGCGCGGGCGCCCGTGCCATTACGGCATCGGGAGTCCCAAAGGGAGGAGCTGCGGGTTACCATCCCGCCGACCCGAACTGGCGGGAGACACCGGCCTCGCAGTGGGGCCTCGACTTTCAGGCCGCGACGTTCGGACCGACCATGGTGATCTCCAGTTCGAAGGAGATTAGCTATATCCACCACCATTACTATCTCGATCACATTCGGCTCACGGTCCCGGAAGGTGTCAGGGTGATTAAGGAGAATCGGACGCTAACCGGGCAGACGGCTCCGGCTCCGGACCTTTCGAAGCCTTCTCCCTAGTTGCGGCAACGGAAGTTCGCCAACATTCTGCGAGCCGCGTTCGGTCCGATCGGTAACTTCCGATCTGTGGGTCATGAACTTAGAACTGATCGAACCAACTTCGCTTCGACTTTTTCTCCCGGCTCAGGAAGAACCCATGAGCGTAGCAAATCAGGATACGCGGGCGAAGTTGACGGCGTACGAGGCCGCGCAGGTCCAAGAGATTGCTGTCTGGAAGTCCAAGGGCCCAAACCTCTTATCCGAGCTGGTCAAGGGGATGACCATGCCGGGGGCCAAGCTCGTCGAGAAAGTCTTACCCGACAATTTGGTAAGCGCGGCGATCGATAAAGCCTACGCGGCATCTGAATTTCTCTCCGGCCAGGAGGCCGTTCTGCGCCAGGCTGGTATCAGCAGTCTCAAGGAACTCTGGACCAAGCCATTGGAGGACTGCGACCGCCTGGCCTTCCGCGTGAGCGTCGAGTCCCAAGTTCTGGGGACGGTCGAAGGGGCGGCCACCGGCGCCGGTGGGGTTTTCACGACTTTGCTCGATGTCCCCGTGCTGATCATACTATCACTGCGGACAATCCTCAAGATCGGCCACTGCTACGGATATTCACTCGATCATAAGCAGAACCAGCGGTTCGTTCTGGGCGTGCTGATCGCAGCGACATCCGGCTCACTCGAGATAAAGCGGCGGAGGCTCGAGCAGCTCCGAGAGATCGAGGTTCTGCTCATCGAGGAAATCCAGCAAGAGATCGTGGCCGAAGAAGCGTTGTCCCTTTTGTTCCAGCTCGAGATTTTTGAGGAGATCCCGGGAGTCGGCGCAATTTCAGGTGCCTTGCTGAACCTGGCATTCCTGCGTAGAGTCGACCAAACTGCACGGCGCGTATTTCAGGAGCGCTGGCTTCGTCAAAACGCAAAAGTTCACACGATCTTGCCAGCCCCCATTCATGATCGCCACCTTGCTGGTGGGTGGGTGGGTACCTTGGGACGTGCGCTGTACTCAAGCAGTTACGCGCTCTCTTTCGTTGTGGCTGTGCCCGCCTGGATTTTGGTAGGGATCGTCTCGCCGACGGCCAATGGTTCCAATGCGGATCGGTAATGGGTACGAGGTCGCCAAATCCCGCGCTCTCTTCCGTGCCGTCATCGACAAGAACTCGAACAATCGTCTCTCGAACCTTCATCCACCAGGAACGTCACCAGCTTCTCACGACCGTTCGTAGCGTGCTCGGTTCCCGCGTTAGGGTCTGCCCTGAAGTGTTGCGTCAATGCTTGCGCGAGTGAGAGGCCAGGTTTTTTCGCCACGTGGTCTTTCGACGGGGCGATCCAAGGATGTAGACAATAGACTGCGTGTTTTTGAGCCGCGCGCACGCCCAACGTAACCAGGATACGCGAAGCTTCGCCGAGCAAACTCGCGCGGCCGCACGGCGTGCTGGTAATCATGGGATGCGACTGTCTCATCTTCTCTTTGGCTGGAGCGGTATCTCTCTGGCTGGCCTTTTCCATCATGCTGTGCTCCTCGTGTCGGTGGCCGTCCAGAAAGAGTCCGAAACGGCAGCGTCCGGTGCAGCTACTGCTGTGCGGCCGGTGCCCGTTCGGCGATCGTTTCTCATCACGGTCGGTAAAGTCGCGAGGATTCGCATCATGTTTACGCGGCATCCGTGTCGTGCGTGACATTTCACACCTTCGAAATGAGCAGGAACGGCACTATCGCCCGGCTGAACTGTCGTGACGGTCGTCGCCGTTCCTCCACTGCGGATTGATTGCAGCAATTTCTAGAGTTCAGTTTTCAATTTACGCTCAGAACCAGCTCGGCACGTCGGTCCGAGGTCTGTGCGGTGATGGCCCTGGCGGCCTTTACGATCAGCACAGGGCAGCGCGCCTTGGGAAAAACGTGCTCGGCCACGCTTCCCATCAAGAGCCTGCTCAGTGCGGAACGCCCGTGCGTCCCCATCACGATCAAGTCGCAGCCGACTTCTTCGGCCGTTTCAAGGATTTTCTCGGCGGCGAATCCCCTCGCTAGCAATGTCTCTACAGGGTGCTTGAGGTCTGGACCATCGACCCGGCCACGGACGTCCGCGAGGGCGTCGCGATAGACGCGCGGGTCAACTTCCGCCGCTACCGTCCCACTCATGAGGACCTCCAGCGGAGCGACGTGAAGGACGATCAGCCGGGCACCATGATCGCGAGCGAGGCTGCGCGCCACCTTAAGGGCGGCCTCGGAGTCGACCGAGAAGTCGGTGGGGTGGAGGATGACGCGCATCTCTTCAGTGTCGCGCGGACGCTCGGCACCGCGGAGAGCCAGAACCGGACAATGGGCGCCTCGCAGCACGGCGATGGCGACGCTGCCGGCCAGCAGTCCGCGCAGGCCCGTTAGCCCGTGCGTCCCCATGGCGATCAGATCGCAATCGATTTCTCCGGCCATTCGCAGGATTTCCTGCGACGGGTCTCCCTCCCTCGTCTGGTATTCGATGTCGATGGGACGGGCCGAGGTATAAACCTCGCGCATTTTCTGCTCGATCGCTTCGAGGTGGGCTTTGTCCGGGGTTTCGGCGCGGTACTGGATTCTTTGCTGACCGAAGTACACCGGTTCCTCCGGAACCCAGTTCGGTTCGTCCACGTGGAGGACGTAGATCTTGGTCTGGTTCTCGATCGCGACCGAGCACGCCGCGCGGAAGGCTTCCTTCGAGTTCTCGGAGAAGTCTGCTGCGAACAGGGTCTTACGGAAAGGTTGCATGGGAGTGCTCCTTTCTGGTGAAAAGCCACGGCGTGGAGGTATCAAATGCTGATTGTTGTTGGGGCGTTGCTCATACAAGGCGCGGTAATGATTGGTCAAATACCGGAGAAAAACGTCTCCGGCACCTCGCCTTTGTGCCAATGCTCACTAGGCTCTAGCGGCTCGACGGCGCGCGTCCGGTCGAAGTGAAGCACAGCGTCGAACTGAACGGGCAGGCTCGCATGAAAGCAATGGCTGACTCTTTCCGACTCGGGCCGGTAGATCAGGCCGATCGCGCGTTCCAGCCGGGGTTCACCCAGGCCCGTTATTCGCTGGCCTCGAAGGATCAGCAGGAACCGCTCCAGATCGACGTCGTGAAACAGGGCTTCGTAGCTATCTGGCACAGCCGGTCGGACACGCATACGTTCGGCCGGCGCGTCCCAACCGGAGGCTGCCGTCACTGTGCCTTCATAGGTCGTGCAACCGACCAGGACCGTATCATGGGCGTATCGCTGTCGCACGAGCTGACCGAGGTTCCATTCACCCCGGAGGCCCATCTGCGTGGCTCGAGCGTCCCCCAAGTGCGAGTTGTGGGCCCAGACGACGACTTTCGCGGCAGAGCCTCGCCGCCCGAGGAAACCGACCAAGGATTCGAGCGTCTCAGCCATGTGCCGGTCGCGCAGGTTCCAGGACGAGACGTCGCCGCGATACATGGTGCGGTAGTAGTGCTCGGCATCACGTACGAGCCGCGCGGTCTCCTCGGCGTAAAAGAAGTCATCCTCTTCGGCCCGGCCGTCCTTTTGAGCGTAATCGGCCGCCTTACGATGCAAGTCAGTGAGCTGGGCGATCACTTCGTTTTCGCAGGAATGGCTGAGATGAAGCCCAGTCGCTTGGCCGTACGCTTGGACATCCTCGCCATACAGATCGAAGCAGGAATATCGCTGTCGTGCCCGGTTGGCCGCTTGTGGATCGACCTTGTCCAGGTACGCGACGACGGCTGCCATCGAGGCGTGGAGGCTGTAGAGGTCGAGGCCGTAGAAGCCGACCTTGCCCTCGCCCGGCCGTTTCGCGTCGTTGTGGTTGCGGAGCCAGCCGACGAAATCGAGGACATCGGCATTGCGCCACATCCAGGTCGGGAATCGCTTGAATCCCTCCAGTGCGTCGATGGCCTCGGCGTCGTCGCCTCGGCCTCGGACGTATCGGTTGACGCGATAGGCATCGGGCCAGTCGGCCTCGATGGCGACGGCGTCAAAGCCCCTCTCGCGGATCAGCCGCTTTGTGATCTGCGCCCGTTCACGGTAAAACTCATGTGTGCCATGCGAGGCTTCGCCGATCAATACGAAACGGGCGTCGCCAATGAATTCGAGCAAGGCGTCATAGTCATCAGCCGCGCCTCGCAATGGGTGGGCGGCCGTTCGTATGGCCTCGATCATGGCACCTTGCGACACGTCAGGTAAAGTTGCTGCGAACATGGCTGTTTCTCCTTGTCGTCCTGCTGACCGCGGTGCGAGCGTAGAACGCTCAACGTCGAGCAATGGCCCGAGGAGAGCGCGCCCGCCAAGGCGGTGAGATCTGTGGTTGTCGAATCGCTCCGCAGTTGAAATCATCGCCGCTGTGTCCACGTAACCTGAGGGGAGTCAATCCCTCCAGTCACGCTGAATTGCGGCAGTCGTTACCGCGGGATGGAGATCATTCCGTCGTGGGACGACCTCGGGTGCCCGACCGCGAGATGCTTGGACGGGGGCACAAAAAAACCCCACCCGTACGATGCTGCACGGCGGGGCCACCATAGCCGAAGAGTCGAGTTGCCCTTCATGAGCAACTTCGTCTCCTTTAAGTTACTGATCTAGAACTCTGCTGTCAAGACGAGCACAATCCAAATTTCAAATTTATTTCGACCCGACTTTCCCATGGATCGTGCTGACACCGGAAGTCGAGGCGATGACCGAGGTCTCGCTCGATCAAGAACAGTCTCGCTCGGCAAAAGCCCGCACATCGTCGATCGCTTGCTCGATGGAGTTGTCGTCGCCAGTCGCTCCCCGCATTATCGAGACTCAACAACAAGAGCGCGGCCAGACGCTCGGCGGCATCCTTCGGCGAGTCTCCCGCGCAATGAACCTCAGGGAAAAACCGATGGTGGGCTGACAAGCCATGGAGCGAAGCAGCGGTGGTAATCCTCGGAGAGGACGATAACTTGGCTTGGGTTGGAAAACATGGGAAGCTCCTTCATTCTCGGCGTGTAGGACACTCCAATCAGGGCGCGTAAAAAAACCCCGTCCCTGCGAAACGACTCGCACGGAGGGGCCACCATAGCCACACCCCATCGCCCATCACGAGCAACGGCAACTTCAAAATAGCTGGATCAAACACGAGCGTCAAGCACCAATCTGCGGAATTCAGAAGCCGGCGCAACGAGAGTTGAATCACTAGATCGGTTTACTTACGGGTTGCACACGCCACGACAGCAACGGCGATCATACTAACCTGAAGTGTCAGTGAGGCGACACAGCAAGAATTCTCACTGACGCTACGGGCTAGTCCGTGGTGGTGGATAGCAAAGATCGGTGGAGCGGGTTTCCTAACCCGCTGGTTCAATCCTTTGAATCGTCCAGGCGGGTTAGGAAACCCGCCCCACACCATCAACGACGCCTACGCTTCGGGCTAATATGGCCTGTGGGCCATCCGAGCGTGAACCGCTCTAGTGCCCGTCGATTGTGACGGAATCGCGGTGGCGATGGCAATTCCAAGATGCCTGTCGCGGGATTCCGGGCGTTCAAACGGTGGATCACGGTAGCCCATTGAAGAGACCGAACTCTCGGAGCACAACGAGGGCCTGGGCGAGTGAATGGGCTCGGCTTCCGCCGGACGCGATTTCGCGCAGTGGCATTGCGAGTCATGGGTGCGGGCTCGTCCCAACGCTCTGGCGATCTCTTCATAGATCGTCCCGTCGGCGTCGGATGCGTCGCCCTGACGAGAGGCGAGCCGCTCGCGGATCACGGCCGGCTCGGCGCGACAAAGGAGCAGGCACCCGGTGATTCCCCATCGATAGGCGGCCTCGAGGAAGAGGCGGCGGTGGGCTTCCTGGCGAAAGCTCGCATCGATGAGCACGCGTCTTCCCTGGAAGAGGGAGTCCTCGGCACGTCGGAGGCACTCGGCATACGTCCGCTCGTTCCAGTCCGAGGCGTAGAGATCTTCACCAAATGCGGCCGGGGCCGAACCCTGACGCGCCTCGCGGGCCAGCTCTTTGCGGACCTCGTCCGAGCGAATCACGAGGAATCGAGCCCGATCGGCTAGATCGCGAGCCAGGGACGACTTCCCCGCGCCCGGCAGCCCGGCGATCAGCACCAGGCACGGTCTGCTGGACGCCTCTTCGAGCTCTGCCAGAGCGAATAGCCAGAGGGCCCGGGCCCGGGTCTGGGCCGACAGTTCGCTGCGCCTTCCGGAATCTCACTCCGCGCGAGCTTCATGCCTTCCACCTTGCCCCGCACCGCGGCGCGGTAGGCCATGTAGAACGACAGCAACGAGCGGCCATCCTCGTCGCTCGAGGCGCAAAGATAGGCTTCACTGAAAGATGTGGCGAGATCGCGGCGGCCTTCGAGAGCCAGTTCCATGGCGAGGAACGCGATGTCGGCCACGGGGTCGGCATAGCGAAGCCGCTCGTTGAACTCGATGCAGTCGACCACGACCCAATCGCTGGGAGGAGCGCGCTCCGGGAACCAGTAGACATGATCGAGGCGAAGGTCGCCATGGGTATCGCGCGGGATGCCTCGCTGGGCCCGATCCGCAATGATGCCGCGGAGACGGGCGAGGGCCGTCTCGGTCCGTAGCTTCAGCCGATCGAGTGTCGATTTGCTGAGCGTCACACCCACCTGGGGAGATGCCTGTTCGAAGTTCTCTCTCGCGTTTCGTGCGATCGCTTCGAAGTCGGCGCCGGCTCTCACCTTGGCGCCGGATTCCGCCGCGGCATGGAACCGGGCGAGCCGGCAGGCCAGTTCCTCGAGAGCCTCGGCTCTGAGATCGTCGCGGTCCAGATGCGTGCGGAGCGTCGCGGCATCGGGGAGCCGCCTCATCTTGACCGCCCATTCGACAACCTCACCTGTGCCTTCCATTCGGATCGTGCCTCCCTCCTGGGTCACGGGGACGACCCCGAGATAGATCTCAGGGGCCAGGCGGCGGTTCAAGCGTATCTCTTCCTCGCAGAAATGTCGGCGACGCTCCAGCGTGCTGTAATCCACAAAGCCGAGGTCGACGGGCTTCTTGATTTTGTAGGCGAACCGTCCCGCCAGGAAGACGACCGAGATATGCGTATGAAGTACTTCCACAGTCTCGACCGCCAGAGGATAGGCTGACGTCGCGGAAAGCGCTTCGATCAATTGGCAGTGTTCCATCGCGCACCGACCTTCAGCCGCAAGAACAAGCTCAACGAATCCACGCGTGCATCAACCGCGGCCGGGGGGTTCGAGGGCTTCCTCGGCCGTGAGGATGATCTGGGCGATCTCGATCAGCTTGCGGTTCTTGTCGCTGGCGAGTCTCTGCAATCGTCGGAATGCGTCGTGCTCGTCGAGTCCAGCCTTCTTCATCAGGATCCCCTTGGCTTTCTCGATCACTTTGCGGTCCTCGAGTGCCTGCTTCAGGTCGGAGGTTTCCTTGCGGAGTGCCTCGAAATTGCTCGAACCGTCGCATTGCGATGCCGATCGCCGGCTCGAGGTCGGCCTGCTTGATGGGCTTGACCAGGTAGGCCAAGATGTGGTCCGCCTCGGCGCGGCGGATAAACTCGGGATCGTGATAGGCCGACACCAGGATGACCGGGACCGGCGCATTGCGGTAGAGTTGAGTGGCGGCGTCGATCCCGTCCATGTCGGGCATCTTGATGTCGGTAATGACCAGGTCGGGGTGGGTGGTGGCGCACAGCGCGACCAGCTCGCGGCCGGTTTGGGCCACGGCGACGACCTGGTGGCCCAGGAGCGGCAGGATCTGCTGGAAGTAGTCGCGCATGTCGCGTTCGTCATCGGCGACGGCGATTTTGAGTGAGCGGGTCATGAGAGCCCTTTCGGGAGAGTGATCAGGAAGACCGCCCCGGGGCCATCGGCATCGCCAACCGCGATCCGGCCGCCGTGGGCCTCGACGATCCGCTTGGCGATGGCCATGCCCAGGCCGGTTCCCTTGGCCTTGGTGGTGAAGAACGGTTCAAAGATCTTGGGCCGTTGCTCCGGCTCAATTCCCGGGCCGTAGTCGCGCACGGCGACCTGGATCGCCGGGCTGGCCGTCGAGCTTCGCTGCCGAGCAGGCCGAATTCGATTGACGACGAAAGCCGAGCCGGCGGTCAGGGCATTGTCCAGGATGTTGCGGAAGACCTGCTCCAGACGGAACGGGTCCGCCGTGCAGCCCAGGTCGCACGCCATCGACCAATTCACGGAGAACGGCCTGCTTTCCCTTGCGGGCCGGCTCCAGGTGGATCCAGGCCTGGCGCCAGACGTCGCGGAGGTTGCACGGAACTTTGTCGAGCTTGATCGGCGCCGCGTAGCTGCGGACATCCTCATACAACGTGCTGAGGTGGTCCTGTGCCTGCTGGAGCCGCTCGATCAGGTCGAGCGACTCGGGGCGGTCGCGAACTGTCAGCGCGAGCATCTCCAGGCAAGCCTGACTTCGCTGCAGGGCGTTGCGGCTCTCGTGTGCCAGTCCGGCGACGACCTCGCCCAATGGCGGCCAACCGCTCGGCCTGGAGCGCCCGCTCCTGTGCCTGCTTGAGGAACGTGATGTCGTGGCCAATCTTGAGGATCGCGGGGCTTCCCTCATATTCGGGCAGGTAGCGCGCGTTCCAGACCATCGAGCGTAGTGTGCCGTCGCGGCAGGCGACCGGGTTCTCGAACCCAGGCGTGGGGTTTCCGGCCATGATCCGGCTGAATTCCTCCTCGACGGCCTGGCGATCGGATTCGGGCAAGAACAGGGTGAGGTAATCGCGGTCGCGGATCTCCTCGACCGTGTAACCGGTGAGCCGCTCGGCGAACGGGCTGATGTAGACAATCGTGTGATCGGGCCGGAGGATGACGATCATGCACTCGGCGGCCTCGACCAGATGGCGGAATGCGGTCTCGCTCCGCTCCTTGGCCAGAGCGAGCCGTCGCCGTTCGGCGATCCTCCCCAGGCTGGTGCGAAGCGCGTCAGGGTTAATCGGCTTGAGGATGTAGTCGGACGCTCCCTGTCGCAAGGCGGCGATCGCCCCCTGGAGGTCGGCGTATCCCGTCACCACGATCACGGCGGCGTCCCGGGCCATGATCTTGAGCTGGGGCATGAGCTGTTCGGCGGTCGCGTCGGGGAGCCGGCGGTCGAGAACGATCGCCGAAAACCGTCCCAGATCAGCGCGGGCCATCGCTTCGGCGGCATTCCCCGCCACTGTGACGCGGTGATCATCGAGCTCAAGGATGTCGCGCAGATTGTCCCTCGCGTCCTCGTCGTCCTCGATCACCAGGATGTCGATCGCGGGCGACGGCTTCCATCGACTCAACGCGGGCCGTCGCCGGCCCCCTCCTCGTGCGCCTCGGCCAGTTGCTTCAGCTTTCTCGAGCAGCTCCGGGACGTCGAACGGCTTGTAGCAGACCCCATGGGCACCCTCGGCGACCATCCGTCCGATGAGCTGATCCATTTCCGAGCGGTAGCCCGTGATCACAATGGTGCGGGCCAGCGGATTCGACTCGCGGACGCCTGGAAGACCGCGCTGCCATCGCAATCGGGAATCCGCATGTCGATCAGGACGACCTGGAACGTCGACTCTTTGAGCTGATCGGCTGCCTGCTGGTAGTCGTGCGCGACGCTGACTCGGAAGCCGTGCTCGCGAAGGAGGTCCCAGAGATTGCCGCAAAGGTCACGGTCGTCATCGACGACCAGGACCAGCGGCTGGTCGATCGCCTCATCGACCAGCAGCAGGAGCTTGGCGAGGTCGACAGGCTTGGCAACGACCTTCCATGCCCCGGCGGAAAGCGCCTCCTCGGTGATGGCGGGCCCAGCATAGGCCGTGACCAGCAAGGACACGGTACCGGCTCGCTGGTTCTTGATCTCGCGGTAAAGTGTCAGCCCATCCATGCCCGGCATCTTCAGGTCCAGAAGCGCGACGTCGTAGGGCCGCTGCCGCACCAGCTCCAGGGCCGACGGCCCGTCGAGCGCGTAGTCCACCCGATAGCCCAAGTCCGTGAGGATGTCGGTCAGGTTAAGGCAGATGTCTCGATCATCATCGACAACGAGGATCCACGACTCGGCCGAGCGGGTCATGGTGCGGCTCCATCGGCATCTGAAGGGGTCAACCGGATCGTGAACGTACTTCCCTGTCCAGGCTCGCTGGCCACGTGGAGGCTCCCTTGATTCTTTTCCACGATCGACCGGACGATTGCAAGGCCCAAGCCGAGCCCTCGGGCCTTTGTCGAGTACAGCGGTTCCATGATCCGAGGCAAGTCCTTCGCCTCGATCCCGGTGCCCGTATCCGCCACAGACACCTCGACCGCCCCATCGATTGCCCGACCCGAGATTGCCAGCCGGCCTCCCTTGGGCATGGCATCACGCGCGTTGCGGATCAGGTTGCCGAACGCGATCCGAAGCTGGTCCCCGTCACCCAGCGCGTCGGGCAAACCGGCGGGGCACTCAACCGTGACCTCGATACCGTCACCCGGCGGGTCGATTTCGAGTGCTTCGCGTATGATCGGCTCGATGGCGATCGGCTCGCAGAAACCGGGATCGGTATCTTGGCGAAGTTCGAAAGGGACGAGATCACATTATCGGCCACCTCGACATTCCGCTCGATCCTCCGGAGGTGGTCGGACTGCTTTTCCGGCGTGGGATTGCGGGCACTCCGCAGGTAGTAGACCGATGTCTTGATCACGTTGAGCGGGTTGCGGAGCTCGTGGGCGACGCCACCCGCGATCTGCCCGAGGGTCGCCAGCCGCTCGGTCCGCTGGAGCCTCGCCGCATACTCGTCCTGGTAGGCGTCCTCGATGATCGCCAGATCGAGGTCCAATAGCTTATTCAGGGCCTGAACGGTCTCGTTCAAGGTCGAATGGTCGCCGGACCAATGCTCGTGGAGGGCGGAGATGAGCCCCTTGCGAAGCCGGGACAATGCGACGTTGGTGTAAACCTGCTCGAGGCCGATCTCGACGTGTCGCCAACCAACCCGCCAGCGCCGGGCAACATAGCCGGCGTCGTACCGGCCTCCGAGCAGATCGCGGATCCACTCCACTAGAGTGCCCTTGAGCCGATCGATCTGGGCTTGTCCGCCCGTGATGACCTTTGCGCGGACGGGTGGCGCTCAATCTCATCGTAAAAGTCGTCGATCAGCGGCAAGAGAGATGCTTCAACCAGCGGCGCGGCAGCCACGATACGCTCCGCGTCGGCATCAGTCCAACCCACGTACGATTGCAGCTCGCGATAACGTTCAAACCGCCGGTCCGTGCCCATGTCGGACTCTCCAACCCGCCAAATCCCATAAAAAAACCCACGCTCCGCCTGCGAGGCGATTGCGTGGGCCTTCAAAACCCCACCGGACGACCCATTCGTGAAGAGGTCCGGTCAACTCTCTTTTAATCTACACTCGACGCGTCGGCGTTGAGAAGTAGGTCGTGTACGACATTTGAATTACCCGAGGGAGCGGCCAAGCGTGAAGGGCTCTTGCAATTTTCCCAGAAAATGGAGTTGACCGTGAGCCGGATGCTCGATATGTTAATCGCATCCTTGCTCATGACGGGCAAGTTGATGTTGGCTAAGGTGGCCCCGTCTTGCGAGCTGTCGCGAGAACGGGGTTTTTGTTGCGCCTTAGCCTCCCACCGTCCGGTGACCGGACAACCGAGTCCTCAACCCTCTCGGTTCAATTCTTGCGGTAATGGCCGCCGCGTTCCAGGCATTGGTGATGGCGTTTTGTCATCAACGAGACCCAGGAGACGCAGCATGAGCCTGTTGACGCTGCCGAGCGCGAACCGCGAGAAGCCGACGACCAGTCTTCATCCAACGATTGAGCAGAAGGTCGCGGAACGGCTTCGGCTGAGCAGCTATAGTGCGCTGCGCGACATCCGATTGTCCAACAACGACGGCGTCGTCTGCCTGATGGGCTTCCTCCCCTCCCATTACCTCAAGCAGGTCGCACAGGAGATCGCGACGGGCGTGGAGGGCGTACGCCACGTTGTCAACCGGATCAAAGTGTTCCCGACTTACTCGAACCGGGCTGAGACCCTGGCCAACGAGGCGATTTGAGTCGGACCAAGAAATCCATCGCACCAACAACTTCTTTCTGGAGCATTTGACAGACCCAAGGAGGTAGCAGACATGTTGGTCCTGAGCCGCAAACTGTTCGAGAAGATCGTGATCGACGGCGACATCACCATCACGGTTGTAGGCATTGCAAACAACCAAGTCCGGATCGGCATCGAGGCCCCCGGCTCGGTTGGGATCTTTCGTGAGGAACTCCTCGGCCGAGCCAGCACAAGTGAGAAACATCTGGGGCTCGCCGCCCCGGGGATTGCAACAAAAAAGACGTGAGTTGATCGGCCGTCCGGTTATTTGGTACAAGCGTGTTTGTAAATGAACAGGAGGAAATTCACGTGCTTGGCAGCATGTTGATCGGCCTCGATTCGGTGAAGCACGGCGCCAGCCTCGTCGAGCTGGCGATTCGGTGGGGACGGCCGTTTGGTGCGACCCTCGTGGGATTGGGAATCGTCGACGAGCCCGGCATTCGCGCGATCGAGCCGGCCTGGCCGGTCGGCGGCACGCCTGGCAAGGATCCCGTCTACTACATGGGTTATGACGCGCGGATGGCGGAAGTCGAACAGCAGGTCAAGCAGCGCCTCGAGCAATTCGCGGAACGTTGTGGCGAGGCGGACACGGCGCACCTGGAGGTCAAAGCGAGCGGCTCTCCTGCCGACCTGATCGAGCGCGAGTCGCAGTCATGCGACCTGATCCTGATGGCCCGAGGGGCCCACTTCCGCTTCATCGCTCAGGACAACGAAGGCGACGAGACGCTCAAAAAAGTTTTGAAGAATACTTCGCGCCCAGTTGTTGTGGTCCCCATGACGTGTCCGGAGGGTCCGATCATCATCGCCTATGACGGCAGTCTGCAATCGTGCGCGCGCCTTGGCGGCCTTCCAGGCCACGGAATTGGGTGAACGATGGCCGGTCCATGTGATCAGCGTGAGCCCCCACGGCAACGACGCGGCCCGCCATACGGAACGAGCCCGCCAATTCCTCCGCTTCCACAAGATCGAGGCGATCCCGCTGGTGCTGGAGTCCTCTGTCGAGCCAGGAACCGCAATCCTGGAACAGGTCGGCCTCGTGGGGGCCGGTCTGCTCGTCATGGGTGCCTACGGTCAGCCAGGTTTACGCGAGTTCTTCCTCGGCTCCGTGACCCGCCGGATGCTGGCCGAGTGCCCAGTTCCATTGTTCTTGTTCCACTAGACTCTCATTTGTGACTGATCTAATCGATGGACGCCAAAGCGACCCACAGCACTCTGGAAGAACTCGCTTTCACGCAGGACCTGGATCCGGACCAACTGAGCCGAATCGCGGAGATCGTCACGCCAGTAGAGTGGGGCGCGGGTCAGACCGTCTTTCGTGAAGGGGATCTTGACCCAAGCTTGTACATTGTCGAGTCGGGCGGGGTCGCTATTGAAGTGACAGTGCCCGGTCGTGGAAGAGTGATCATTCTCACGGTCGGGCCTGGCGAGGTATTCGGCTGGTCGTCCATGTTCCAACAACGGCCGAAGACCGCCTCGGCACGAGCCAGCTCGCCGACCAGGGCGTTGGCTCTGGACGCCGACCGGCTCCGCGAGTTATGCGATACCGACCCCAAACTCGGCTATGTCCTGCGCGCCGCCTCTTGGAGGTGGTTGCTGAACGGTTGAAAGCGACTCGAATGCAACTGCTGGATATTTACGGCTCGTGACTGTTTTCCCACAGCGAGCGAGGCCAGAGCGAAGGTCCAGACCAAGGAGACGATCCACGATGGCGGCAACCACGGAAACCGCTCCGGCGAGCCAATCTGTCGTCATCGACAAGTCGGACCTGGAAAGGATCATCGACAAGCTCTGGCGCGACGGATATACGGTCATCGGCCCGACCATCGCGCAGGGAGCGATCGTCTTCGATGAGCTGCGGGCCCTGAAGCAACTCCCCATCGGCTGGACCGACGAGCAAGAGGGGGGCAAGTATAGGCTCAAGCCCCGCGACGACGGGGCCTACTTCGGCTACGCTGTCGGACCACACTCTTGGAAGAAGTACCTGTTCCCCTCCCGGTTGACACTGTTCTCTATCGAAAAGACCGCCGATTCCTTTGCTGTCAAACCGAGTCCGGAGCCGGTCCCTAAGTATGCCTTCGTCGGTGCCCGATCGTGCGACCTGCACGCCATCGACATTCAGGACAAGGTCTTCTTGGCGGGCCCTTATGTCGACCCGCATTATCAGGCTCGTCGTGAACCGGCCTTCATCATCGCAGTGAACTGTGGCCAGGCCGCGTCCACCTGCTTCTGCACCAGCATGAAGACCGGCCCCAAGGCCACGCGCGGCTTCGACCTGGCACTGACCGAACTACCGGAGACGTTCCTCATCGAGGTAGCGACCGAACGCGGCCTCGCGGTCATGGCCGGTATCCCCTGTCGCGATGCCACCGACCAGGATCTCGATGCGGGCACCACGGTGATTCACGAGACCGAGGGCCAAATTCAGCGCAGGCTGGACACGGCCGACCTGCCGCAGTTGCTCTACAACAACCTGGAGCACCCTCGCTGGGACGATGTGGCCGGCCGCTGTCTCTCCTGCACCAACTGCACCATGGTCTGCCCAACCTGCTTTTGTCACTCGATCGAGGACGTGCCCAATCTCGATGGTCAGCGGAGTGAGCGCGTTCGCGTGTGGGATTCGTGTTTCAACGTGGAGCACGCCCATACCGCTGGAGGGAACGCGCGGCCGGAGGTCCGATCACGTTACCGGCAATGGCTGACCCACAAGCTGGCGTCCTGGATCGATCAGTATGGCGTTTCCGGCTGCGTTGGTTGTGGCCGGTGCATCACCTGGTGCCCCGTGGCGATTGATCTCACTGAAGAAGTCGCCGCGATCCGTGGCGGGACTACCGCACCATGATGACGTCGCAGGAAGACCCGCTCTGGCCGCATCCCGCGGTCTTGAAGTCAGTCGAACCGGATAGTCCGGGAGTGGCGACTTTCCGGCTCGAGTTCCAGGACCGACAGCGGCAGGAGCGGTATCGCCTCCAACCCGGTCAGTTCAACATGATCTATGTGCCCGGGGTTGGCGAGGTGCCCATCTCGATCTCGAGCACCTCCGACGAAGGGCCGGGGATCGGCCACACGATTCGTTTCGTCGGCCGGGTCACAAATGTGATCGGCAAGTTGGAGCCGGGCGCGGTCCTCGGCTTGCGCGGCCCCTATGGGCGGGGATGGCCGATGGAGCAAGCTGTCGGTCGCGACGTCTTGCTGGTGGCCGGCGGCCTGGGCCTGGCTCCCTTGCGACTCGTCGTCCGGGCTCTCCTGGCCGATCGTCACCGGTTCGGACGTCTCACTCTCCTTTACGGCGCACGACAGCCGGCCGACCTCCTGTACACGGCGGAGTACCCCGAGTGGGAACGGCAGGGGATGGAGGTCATGATCACCGTTGACTGCGCGACCCGGCCTGGCACGGCCGCGTAGGCGTGGTCCCGCAACTGTTCCGCAGATTTAGAATTGATCCCGAGCGAACCATCGTGCTCACGTGCGGTCCAGAGATACTGATGCGGTACACCGTCGACGAGGCTCTCCACCGCCAGGTCTGCGACCGAGACATCTTCTACTCCATGGAGCGAAACATGCAGTGCGCGGTCGGGATGTGCGGACACTGCCAACTGGGGCCGGCGTTCATCTGCAAGAACGGGCCGGTCTTCTCCCACCGCGACATCGCTCCGTTCTTCGGCCAAGAGCAACTTTGACGGCGATCCGGTTCCTAAGTCATCGGGATTTGCAACGAGCCATGACCACGAACAATAAACCGCGGCTGGGCGTCTTCAAATTCGCGTCATGTGACGGATGCCAGCTCTCGCTGTTGGACTGCGAGGATGAGCTCCTGGCGGTGGCCGACCGCGTTGAGATCGCCTATTTCCTGGAGGCCACGCGGCGAAGGCTGGATGGGGAATTCGATGTGGCCTTGGTCGAAGGGTCGGTCTCCACACCCGACCAGGAGGAGGAGATCCGCGACGTTCGCCGGCGGACCCGATACCTCATTACATTGGGTGCGTGTGCATCGCACGGGGGCATCCAGGGCCTGCGCAACTTCGGTAGCCTCGATGTGAACCAGGCTTTGGCAATCGTGTATGCTTCGCCACAGTATGTCGAGACGTTGGCCCAGTCCCGGCCGATCAGCGATTATGTGCCTGTTGATATGGAGCTGCCAGGCTGCCCGATCAACAAGAATCAGCTCCTTGGGGTGATGGCGCAGATGCTGGCGGGCAGCCGGCCCAAGGTGCCGAACCATGCGCTCTGCATGGACTGCAAACGTCAGCACCTGGTGTGCATCCTGGTGGCTCACGGAGCTCCGTGCATGGGGCCGGTGACATCGACCGGATGCGGTGTACTCTGCCCGAGCCACGATCGCCCGTGTTACGGTTGCTTCGGTCCGAGCAGCCAGGCCGACCCGGAGGCCCTGGCGCATCGATTCGAGCAACTGGGCCTCAAACCGGAGGCGATCCGGCGGCTCTTTCACGCGTTTTATGCGAACGCCCCCGAATTCAAAGAGGCAGGAAATCGCTATGTCGAATCAGCACCAGCTGGCGGATGAGGCCGTCAACGGATGCACACCCGCCGAGAACCAGGAGCGCGTGATCCGCGTTGGGGCGCCTGGCGCGCGTCGAAGGCGAGGCTGGGCTGACGATCCGTCTGCGTGCGGGCGTCGTGGACGACGTCCAACTTCGCATCTTTGAGGCGCCTCGGTTTTTCGAGGCATTCTTGCGCGGACGCTCCATCGCCGAGGTACCTGACATCACCGCAAGAATCTGCGGAATCTGCCCGGTCGCTTACCAGATGAGTGCTTGCCACGCCTTGGAATCACTGTTGGGACTTGACCTGCCGGAACCCCTCCGCGCGCTCCGCCGCTTGCTTTACTGCGGCGAGTGGATCGAGAGCCATGTCCTCCACATCGTCTTTCTGCACGCTCCCGACTTCCTCGGCTTCGAGAGCGCCTTCACCATGGCGCAGAGCTCCCCCGAACGCATCGACCTGGTCCGCGAAGCTCTGAAACTTAAGAAGGCCGGCAACGCCATCGTCGACTTGCTGGGCGGCCGAGCGATCCATCCGGTCAACGTCAGGCTGGGCGGATTTTACCGGGTTCCTTCCCGCAAGGAAATGGTTGCACTGGCCGAGCAGCTAAAGGGGGTCGTCGAAATCGCCCGCAAGCTCGTTCGCTGGACGTCGAATCTGGACATACCGCAGTTCGAGCACAATTACGAATTCGTGGCGATGCGCCACGAGTCGGAGTATCCCATGAACGCGGGGCGAGTGGTATCCAGCCGGGGCCTGGACATCACCATGGACGAATTCCCGGCGCATTTCGAAGAGTACCAGGTACCTTACTCCAACGCGTTGCAGTGCCGTCGCACGGGAGGTGGGGCGTACTTCGTCGGCCCTCTGGCGCGATGGAACCTTAACGCTGATCGGGCCATGCCGGAAGTTCAGGAGCTTGGCGCGATACGGGAATCACCTGGCCCAACTGCAATCCTTACGTGAGCCTGGTCGTTCGCGCCCTGGAAACGGTCCTCGCCGTGCTGGAGGCGATCCGGATCGCCGGGGCGTATGAGCCGCCGGAGGCCTCGTTTGTGGCATATGAGCCCGCGCCGGCGCGGGCATGTGGGTCACGGAGGCACCTCGTGGCATCCTCTACCACCGTTACGAGGCCGATGCCGGCGGCCACGTCGTGGACGCGAAAATCGTCCCGCCGACCAGCCAGAACCAGCGACAGATGGAAGAGGACCTGATCCGCTTCGCACCATCGGTCCTGAGCCTACCCGATGACCAAGCCGCATGGCGCTGCGAGCAGGTGCTGCGCAACTACGATCCGTGCATTAGCTGTGCGACCCACTCCTTGAAGCTGAGAGTGGTGGAAACATGACCCTGATCGCCGGCTTGGGGAGCCCACATGGTGACGACCAACTCGGCTGGGTCGCGATCGACCGGTTACGTCCGCGCTTACCGGCCGGCATCATCGCGACCAAGTTCCGTGATGGCATCGACCTCCTGGAGTGCCTGGACGGCCAGGACGCGGCGGTCGTGATCGATGCCGTCGAGCCAGCCGGCCAGCCCGGGACGATCCGATCGTTCCAATGGCCGTGTCCCGAGCTGGTCGCCTGCCTCAAACTCAGCACACACGGCCTCAGCCTGGTCGAGGCACTCTGCCTGGCCGAGTGCCTGGGCCGGCTGCCCCGGCGACTCAACATCCACACGATCGAGGCGAAGGACAATTCTCCGGGCGCGCTGCTGAGCCAGGAGATCGCGCGGCGGCTAGATTCCGTGGTGGATCGCATCCTCGACGATGTCGTTGGTCTTGAACGAGACTGAACTAGGCTTTGATAGATTCTGCCTCGGCGTGGTCGCATAACAGGTGCATCTCCACACGTTGCGTGCGAATTTGGGAGTGGCGCCAGTAGAATTGACCGGGACAAAGCCCGTCGTTTAGGGCCGGTCGGAACGCGTCCCTTTTTCGATACACCGGAGTTTCCAAATGTTTCTCTCAATCGCCTTGGCTGGTCTTTTGATCTGCCAATCGGAAGTCCGAGCGCCGGATGCAACCTGGAAGAACGGCCCGCCGCTCAGCCCCAACTACTTCCCTATCGCCGTCTGGCTTCAGGACCCCAAGAACGCCGGTCGCTATAAGCAGGCTGGCATCAACCTATACGTCGGACTCTGGAAAGGGCCCACCGAAGCCCAGCTCGGCGCACTGAGGCACTCGGGGATGAGCGTGATTTGCAGTCAGAACATCGTCGGCCTGGCCCACAAAGACGACCGGACCATTATCGGTTGGATGCACGGCGATGAGCCTGACAACGCCCAGACGGTGACTGACCCGAAGACTCGCCGCCGCGGCTACGGTGGCCCGGTGCCACCGCCGCGGATCGTCAATGATTATGAACGGCTCCGCGCCATCGATCCGACCCGGCCCATCTTGTTGAACCTCGGCCAGGGGGTTGCCAATGACGAATGGAAGGGACGCGGCCGGGGGGCGAAGCTCGACGACTACCTGACCTACGTCAAAGGCGGAGATATCGTCTCCTTCGACGTATACCCTGTTGCCGGCCTCGACCGGCCCGACGGTGTCAACTACCTGTGGTACGTCGCCAAGGGAGTCGATCGCCTCGTCAAGTGGACTGAAGGCCGCCGAATCGTCTGGAATTGCATCGAATGCAGCCGCGTCGACAATGAAAAAGCCAAAGTCACGCCCGCTCAGGTCCGAGCCGAGGTCTGGATGGCGTTGGTCCACGGTTCGAAGGGTCTGATCTACTTTGTGCACCAGTTCAAGCCGAAGTTCAACGAGCACGCCTTACTGGACGACCCCGAATTGCTCCCGGCCGTTTCGGCGATCAACCGGCAGATCTTGGAATTGGCGCCGGTGCTCAACAGTCCCACCGTCAAGGACGGTGCCGTGGTTGAATCGAGCGAGGCAAAAGTCCCGATCGACGTAATGGTCAAACGGCATGAGAGCGCCATTTACGTCTTCGCCGTCGGGATGCGCAACGCTACCGCGCGCGGCACGTTCACCGTGCGCGGCCTGCCAGCGAGCGCCAGGCTGATGTACTCGGCGAGGGACGACGCCTCTCAGTCAAAGAGGGACGATTCGACGACGGGTTCGCCCCGTACGCGGTGCACCTTTACAAAATCCGACCGCGAGATTGAGGGGAATCGCGACGTCTTCAGCCAATCCGAATGACGCATACACTCTTCGCGGCCATCAGCGAGACATCATACCTCCGACGGCTGGGCGCTAGTAACGGTCTCTCGGGCTGTGTGGTAAATTCCGGTTGCGCCGCCGGATTCCGGCGGATGAAAGGCTCGCCGACCAGCCGAAAATGCCGACGCACAACGTCTGACGAGCGCACACACTTTGCGGGGTCGAGAAACAGCCATTCTGCGCCATCTGATGACAGGCCCGTAACTTACGTGTGACACAGGAATAATCGGAACCGCCGCAGTTAGCCGTAACGTTCTATCTTACTTGCGGTTATGTGTGACACAGGTATAATCGGTATATTTGGTACTTTGAAGAGCCTTTTGATATAACTTCTTGCAAGGCGGCAAGTTACGTGTGACACTGGAATAATCGGCAAAACTCGACCCGCGAGCGTGCTTTTCTGTATCTGATTATCAATAATCGAGTTATGTGTGACGCAGGAATAATCGATACTTTGGCCAGATCCATAATGCGATACTGGCATTGGAGTTAGAGCGATAAACGCGGCAAATTGCCCGCATGGGGGTTCCGATAGCAACGGAGAAAAAAACAACGATCTTTACTGGGACCGGTGTTCAGTAGGCTGGCGGAGCGGCCGCAACCGGAAGCGGTTCAACCCCACCTCGACCTCGAATCGGTACTTGCCGTACGGGTTGATGTGCTCGAAGCGGGCCCGGGAGAGCCGGGCAATGTCCTCCTCGTTCACCGTCCGGCCTTCGGCTCGAAGCTGCTCGATCACGGCCGCCATGTAGACCGTGTTCCAGGTCACCACCGCGTTGGTCACCAGGTTCAAGCAACTCGCCTGATTCATCAGCTCCCCCTCCTGCTTCTTGCGGAGTACCCCCTTGTACGCGAAGAGGAGGAATTCCCGTAGCCCGTGGAGAGCCTCTCCCTTGTTGAGCTGGGTATTGATGCGCCGCCTGAACGGATCGCTTTCCAGGTAGCGGAGGATAAAGATGAGACTCCGCACGGATCTCCACCGAATCTTGGGTGCCACTGGTCGTACCCGACCAGTGCGTTCGGCCAAGCAGCATGGGCACTGGTCGGGTACGACCAGTGGCACCCGAAATCCATCCTAACTGCTTGGCGATTAATTCTTTGCGATGAATTGTGGTGGAGATCGGCGAGGACTCTCAAAAATAGTTTCGAGTTCCGTGAGACACTTTTCCCCTGGATGGGGCATTGAGAATAGGCGCTTCACGCTTGGCCGGCACACAAACCATACCAACCCGACGCGCAAGCGAGGGGATCGGCCCGGCGTACACCGGGGGCATCGGGGCTTGAGTCTCTCGAAACGCGACGATCATGGACTGGCACAGGCACTCCCCTCGCTTGCGCGTTGGGTTAGTATGATGACGTTTCAAACAGCGGTGTGCGCAACGCGGATGTGATCCGCTCTAGATCCCATTCTGGAGGTAAACCATGGCCGTCGATGCTGCACGAGCGAAATCCCTTTTCCTGAACGCGTCGGAGCTTGCCGACCCAGCCGGAGCGTGCCGCCTACCTGGAGCGCGAGTGCGGCGGTGACGCCGAACTCCGTGCCCGGGTCGAGGCACTGCTCGCGGCCGACGGTGGCGGCGCACCCGTCCTGGATGAGGACCTCACCGGCGCGCACGAACCGACCTCACCCGCAACCCTGGAGGCGACCGCGGCCTCCCGTGCGGAAACACGTCTGCCGTCGGAACTGGCGACAGCGGAAGACAGATCGGACGGCGCGGACTTCACGCTCGCCGGCGCCCCGCAGGCCGACCGCCCCGGCGGATCAGGCGTGGGCCAGGTCATCGCCGGCCGGTACACGCTGCTCGAAGTCCTCGGCGAGGGGGGAATGGGCACCGTTTACCGGGCCGGTCAGACTCAACCGGTCAAGCGGCAGGTGGCGCTCAAGCTGATCAAGGTCGGCATGGACTCGCGCGCGGTGCTGGCCCGGTTCGACGCCGAGCGGCAGGCGCTGGCCTTGATGGACCACCCCAACATCGCCCGCGTGTACGACGGCGGCAGCACCGAGGCCGGCCAGCCGTTCTTCGTGATGGAGCTGGTGAGCGGCGAGCCGATCACCGAGTACTGCGACCGCCTGCGGCTCCCGGTCCGGGCCCGCCTGGAGTTGTTCGTGGCGGTCTGCCAGGCGGTGCAGCACGCCCACCAGAAGGGGATCATCCACCGCGACCTCAAGCCCAGCAATGTGATGGTCACCGAGGTCGACGGCCGGCCCACTCCCAAAGTCATCGACTTCGGGGTCGCCAAGGCGACCGAATTCAGCCTCACCGACCAGAGCCTGGCCGACACCGGGGCGATCGTCGGCACGCCGACGTACATGTCGCCCGAGCAGGCCGACCCGTCGTCGATGGACATCGACACCCGGACCGACGTCTATGCGCTGGGCGTGATCCTCTACGAGCTGCTGGTCGGGTCGCCGCCGATCGATGCGAAGCAGTTCAAGCGGGGGGCGATCCTGGAGATGCTGCGGATGGTGCGGGAGGTCGACCCGCCCAGGCCGAGCACCAAAGTGAGCACGTCGGATGCATTGCCGAGCATCTCAGCGAACCGCGACATCGAGCCGGCGCACCTGAAGCGGGCGTTGCAGGGAGACCTCGACTGGATCGTGATGATGGCGCTGGAGAAGGACCGCACGCGGCGATACGAGACGGCCAACGGGTTCGCGGCCGACATCCTGCGACACCTGGCGCACGAGCCGGTGGTGGCCGCCCCGCCGAGCCGGGCCTACCGGCTGCGGAAGTTCGTGCGGAAGCACCGCGGCGCGGTGATCGCGGCGAGCCTGGTGCTGGTGACGCTGCTGGGCGGGCTGGCCGCCGTGGCGGCGGTGCAGACGGTGGCCAACGCCCGCCTGGCGGCCTCACTCGTCCGAGAGACGAACGCGAACGCGGCCCTGAACGAAGCCAACGGCCAGCTCACCAAGTCGCGTGCGGCCGTGCAGGCGCGGTACGAGCTGGCGACGGACGCGATCAAGACGTTCCACACGGGCGTCAGCGAGGATTTCCTGCTCAAGGAGGAGAAGTTCAAGGACCTGCGCAACCGGCTGCTGAAGTCGGCGTCCGACTTCTACGGCAAGCTCGGTGGCGCTGCTGGGCAAGGAGACGGACCTGGCGTCGCGTCGGGCGCTGGCGCAGGCCAACTTCGAGCTGTCCGACCTGACCGACAAGGTCGGCCGCAAGGAGGATGCCTTGAAGGCGCACCGGCGCCGCGCTGGCGGCGCGGGAGGCGCTGGCGGCGGAGCCGGGGGCCGGCGCCGCGGCGACGGTGGACGTCGGCCGCAGCCTGACCGCGGTCGCCGGGCTGCTGGAAGCGACGGGGAAGACGGACGAGGCCGCTGGCGACGTACCGGCGGTCGGAGTCGCTGCTGAGCCGGCCCGGCGGGCACCGACCCGGCGGCGCGGGCGGCGCTGGCGTACTGCCGGACGCGGCTGGGCGATGCTCCTGTCGAACACGGGCCAGGTCGCCGACGCGTTGGCCGCCTACCGGCAGGCGCGGGCCGACCAGGAGGCGCTGGCCGCCGCCCCCGGCGCCTCGGCCGAGGCCCGGCGCGACCTGGCGGACACGATCCACCGCATCGGCATCCTGCTGATGCAGACGGGCAAGCCGTCGGAGGCGGAGGCCGAGTTCCGCAGGGCGCTGGAGATCCGGCAGAAGCTGGCCGCCGACAACCCCGCCGTCACCGAGTTCCGCACCAACCTGGCGGCCAGCCACATCAACCTCGGCATCATGCTGATGGCCGACGGGCAGGCCGTCGGAGGCGGAGGCCGAGTTCCGCCGGGCGCATGGCGATCATGGAGAAGCTGGCCGCCGACAACCCCGCCGTCACCGAATTCCGCATACGGCCTGGCGATCAGCCACGCACAACCTCGGCGACCTTGCTGAACGAGATGGGCAAGCCGTCGGAGGCGGAGGCCGAGTTCCGCAAGGCGCTGGAGATCTTGGAGAAGCTGGCCGACGACAACCCCGCCGTCACCGAATTCCGCAGCTTGACTGGCGGGCAGCCACAGCAACCTCGCCACGTGCTGTCGGCAGACGGGCAAGCCAACGGAGGCGGAGGCCGAGCTCCGCCGGGCGCTGGAGATCCGCCAGAAGCTGGCCGACGACAACCCCAAGGTCCTGAATACCGCAGCTACCTGGCCTCTGCCTACACGAACCTCGCCGACGTGGTCCGCTCGGCTCGGGCCGACCGCCGAGGCCCGCGACGGCTACGAGCGGGCCATCGCCCTCCACGAGCGGCTGACCCAGGCGGATCCGGAAGTCACGAGCTACCGCAGCTTACCTGGCCTACAGCTTGCGGCGCCGCGGCCGGGCCGCGCCGGGCTCGGCGACCCGGCCGGCGCCGCGGCCGACGTCCGGCGGGCATTGCGGTTGTCGAGGGCTGCCGTCGCGGCCGGCTGGCGAGTGGTTCGAGACGGCCTGCGCCCACGCCACGCTGGCGGGACTGGCCGGTCGGGACGGCGCGGGGGTGTCGGCCGCGGAGGGGAAGGCCGAGGCCGACCAGGCGATGGCCCTGTTGCGGAAAGCCGTCGGCATGGGCTACCGCGACGCCGGCGCCTTCCGGACCGACTCGGCCCTCGACCCGCTCCGCCAGCGGGAGGACTTCAAGAAGCTGCTGCGGAGCTGGAGCAGAAATCGGCCGCCAAGCCGGAGAAGAAGCCATGATCGAAGCGACGCTCTTCCTCGAAGTGCTCTGGGTTGACCCTCGGGCCTGGCTCCGCGAGGCCCCGGAAAATCATTCGAAATCCGTGAGACACTTTTCCCCTGGATGGGGCATTGAATATACCAACCTGACGCGGGAGGAGGGTTCCGGGGCGAGCGGGGGGCTTGAGCTCTCTGTTAACGCGACTCTGGACTGGGGCTGACTCCGCTCGCCTCTTATGGGACAAGAATCAGATCCCATTCTGGAGGTGAACCATGGCCGTCGATGCTGCACGAGCGAAATCCCTGTTCCTGAATGCGTCGGAGCTTGCCGACCCGGCCGGAGCGTGCCGCCTACCTGGAGCGCGAGTGCGGCGGTGACGCCGAACTCCGTGCCCGGGTCGAGGCACTGCTCGCGGCCGACGGCGGGGGCGCACCCGTCCTGGATGAGGACCTCACCGCCGCGTACGAACCGACCTCACCCGCAACCCTGGAAGCGACCGCGGCCTCCCGTGCGGAAACACGTCTGCCGTCGGAACTGGCGACCGCGGAAGACAGATCGGACGTCGCGGACTTCACGCTCGCCGGCGCCCCGCAGGCCGATCGCCCCGGCGGATCAGGCGTGGGCCAGGTCATCGCCGGCCGGTACACGCTGCTCGAAGTCCTCGGCGAGGGGGGAATGGGCACCGTTTACCGGGCCGGTCAGACTCAACCGGTCAAGCGGCAGGTGGCGCTCAAGCTGATCAAGGTCGGCATGGACTCGCGCGCGGTGCTGGCGCGGTTCGACGCCGAGCGGCAGGCGCTGGCCTTGATGGACCACCCCAACATCGCCCGCGTGTACGACGGCGGCAGCACCGAGGCCGGCCAGCCGTTCTTCGTGATGGAGCTGGTGAGCGGCGAGCCGATCACCGAGTACTGCGACCGCCTGCGGCTCCCGGTCCGGGCCCGCCTGGAGTTGTTCGTGGCGGTCTGCCAGGCCGTGCAGCACGCCCACCAGAAGGGGATCATCCACCGCGACCTCAAGCCCAGCAATGTGATGGTCACCGAGGTAGACGGACGGCCCACTCCCAAAGTCATCGACTTCGGGGTCGCCAAGGCGACGGAATTCAGCCTCACCGACCTGAGCCTGGCCGACACCGGAGCGATCGTCGGCACGCCGACGTACATGTCGCCCGAGCAGGCCGACCCGTCGTCGATGGACATCGACACCCGGACCGACGTCTATGCGCTGGGCGTGATCCTCTACGAGCTGCTGGCCGGGTCGCCGCCGATCGATGCGAAGCAGTTCAAGCGGGGGGCGATCCTGGAGATGCTGCGGATGGTGCGGGAGGTCGACCCGCCTAGGCCGAGCACCAAGGTGAGCACGTCGGATGCGTTGCCGAACATCGCGGCCAGCCGTGACGTCGAGCCGGCGCACCTGAAGCGGGCGTTGCAGGGAGATCTCGACTGGGTCGTGATGATGGCGCTGGAGAAGGACCGTACGCCGGCGTTACGAGACGGCCAACGGCTTCGCAGCCGACATTCTGCGACACCTGGCCCACGAGCCGGTGGTGGCCGCGCCGCCCAGCCGGGCCTACCGGCTGCGGAAGTTCGTCCGCAAACACCGCGGCGCGGTGATCGCAGCCACGGTGGTCGTCCTGCGCGCTCTTGACCGGCATTGCCGGAACGACCTTGGGCTTGATCGAAGCCAAGCGGCAGGAACAAGAGGCCAAGCGGCAGGAACAAGAGGCCAAGCGGCAGGAGCGGATCGCACGCGACGAAACGGCTGAAAAGGAAAAGGCCCGATCAGCCGAGGCGAAAGCGCGCGGAGAAGCCGTGGACCTCGCGACGAAGGAAGCGAAAGCGCGCGAGGAAGCGGACAAGAGGGCCGAGCAGCTTGCACGCGAAGATTACGTCAACCGGGTCAACCGAGCCTACTACGAGGTGCAGGAAGATAACAGCGCCCTGGCCGAGGCCCTGTTGCACGGCTGCCCGCCGCGAGCGGCGCGGCTGGGAGTGGCACTTCGTCGAGCGGCTCTGCAACGCCGATCGCCTGAGCATCGATCTCGGCGATGAAAGCGTCAACGCGCTGGCCTTCAGTCCCGACGGAACCTGGGTCGTTTCCGGGGCGGGCTCTGCCACTTTCGTCGTTGGCTTCACCCTATCGAGGCCCAGCATCGACGTGTGGGATGTGAGCTCCGGACGACGACGGAAGACTCTGCTCGGGGCCAAGGGAACCGTGTACACGGTGGCCGTCAGCCCGGACGGCAAGCAGGTCGCCGCCGGCTGCGGCTACTTCGAAGGGGCTTTTGCCGGCCTCGTCCTGGTCTGGAACGTGGAGACGGGGCAGAGCACGTGGACCCGGAGTGAACCCGGGTTGAACGCCATGAGTGTGGCCTTCAGCCCCGATGGCAAGTCGCTCGCCGTGGGCTACGGCACCTATAGCGGCGCTGCGGTCGGGCGAGTGAAGGTCTGGGACGTGGCGTCGGGTACGGAGATCAAGGCGTTCACCGGTCCCCGTGGGGGAGTGAACGCAGTCGCGTTCCATCCCGACGGAAAACGGCTCGCCGTCGCGGGCTCGGAAGTCGTGGAGGTCTGGGATCTCGAAACCGCCCGCAAGCTTCACGACCTCAAGGGTCACAAGAAATGGGTCTACTGCGTGGCTTACAGCCCCGACGGGAAATGGCTGGCCACCGGCGGGTGGGACCGGACCGTCAAGCTCCGTGACGCCGAGACCGGCGCCGAGGCGCTGACGATCTTCGCGCAGGAAGGGTTCGTCCTGAGCCTCGGCTTCAGCCCCGACAGCCGCAACCTCGTCACCACGAGCGAGGACCGGAGCATCCGGCTCTGGGACGTCCCTTCCGGGCGACGGTTGGGGGCGTTTCACGGCCATAGCGACTTCGTCCAGGCGGTCGCCTTCCGCCACGATGGCCGTGAAGTCGTCACGGGAGGTGCGGATGCGTCGATCCGGTTCTGGGATCTGAAAACGAGCCGTCCCGTCGTGGTCGAACAGGACGGCTGGATTTTCCAGCTTGCCTTCCGGCGCGACGGACGTCGGGTCCTGTCCGCGGGATCGAAGGTGGAGGGTTGGAATCCCTTCACCGGTGAGCTCGATACGTCGTTGGCCGGGACCAAATTCGAGAAGTTACCCGCCGGGTTCGTCCCCCCGTCGGACACCCAACGAATGCCACTGACGAGCCCCGATGGCAAACTTGTCGTGCGGAAAGGGCAGAAAGGGGTGGCGAGTGGCCGCTTTGGGGTCGTCGCTTCGCGGAGTAAGCAACATAACGCGCTTGAGATCATCGAAAAGGCGAGCGGCCGAGTCGTTCACACCCTGACCGGGCACTCGGCCGACGTCACCGCCGTCATTTTCAGCCCCGACGGCCGCCGACTCGCCACGGCGAGCTTCGACCGGACCGTGAAACTCTGGGACGTTCAGACCGGCGAGGACGTGTTCACCCTCCGCGGACACACAGCGGGACTCTCGAATCTAGCCTTCAGTCCGGATGGGAACCTGATTATCAGCGGAGGTGGCGATAACACCGCACGGGTCTGGAACGCCACGCCGCTCGCTTCGGACGTGATCGCGAAGCATGACGCTCGATACTGGAAAGAGATCGAAGCGCTTACGCATTCAAACCTTGAAAGTGCGAACGACAAAGCGCGGCGTGCCGAGACCCTGGCCGATGCCGGTCAGTGGGCCATGGCGGCCGAGGCATTCGCAAAGGCCGTGGAAAAGGACCCCGGGAGACTCCAGCTCCGCTACCGGCTCGTCGATGCGCTCCTGCAGGCGGGGGATCGAATCCGGGTCGGGCCCGTCTGCGATGACATCCTCAAGCGGTTCGGGCACACCGGCGACCCCCTGTCGGACATGGCCGTCGCCGGGCTCTGTCGCTTGGCATTACAAGCGACCACCGATCCGGAGAACCGCCGGGCCGTCCACGAGCTCGCCCCGCCCCCGACCGACGACTTCCAGCGGGCTGTGATTCTCGCCGAGTTCGGGCACTACGACCTGGTGGCCTCCGGCGTCACGAAGCACCTGGAACAAACCCACGACGACGAGAAATACCAATACTTCTACTTCGTTCAGTGCGTGTCTCTCTTGGCAATGGGAGACCTCCGGGGGTATCGCTCCGCCGCGGACAAGGTCCTTTCGCGATCAGGCAATATGTCCGACCCTTACCTTACCTTCATGGCCTTGTGCTGTACCTTGGCCCCCGATGCTGTGACCGATCTCGCCGTCCCGGTCCGGATGGTCGAGAAGGCCATGGCTGGCCCCATCCTCATCAACTCGAAGGAATTCGCCCTCTTCGTCCTGGGTGCCGCGCTCTACCGCGCTGGCAGAATCGATGAGGCGATCGCTCGGCTCGAGATGAGCGAAAAATCCTACGGAAAGGAATCCCCGTCCAGTCCCGAGTTGTGGATTTACCTCGCGATGGCCCACCACAAGAAGGGGAACGCCGACGAGGCTCGCCGCTGGCTCGAAAAGGCGCGATCCCACAAGCCGGCGAAGCCCAAGAAGGTCCTGGAGGATCTGAAGGACCGCCTCCTGCTCAAAGAGGCCGAAGAATTGCTAAGCCAGAAATCTCTTGCGCGACCCTGAGGCAACCTCGCGGCCATCCGCCACCCCAAGGCGTTGGCCAAACCGGCCGACGCCGAACGCAACGAGTGCCCATCGTTCTGGATGGACATCGAGACCCTTCTCGAGCCGGTTCAAGGTCAGGCCCTCCTGAACGCTCCGCCGACGATTGATCACTTGCGATTGCCGTGGCGTTCGTCATTCACACTGATTCCTGGCGATTGGATTCGGGACCACGTCGGCTGGCCGATAAGACGCCAATCGCCATGCCAGAGGGAGGAAAGGGGAAAACGGCGTAAAGACCCTAGCCAAAGAATTCTACTCTGAGTAGCCTTCCAACAGAATTTTCGAGGCTGCTGTTCGTACAGCCGCTTCAGCCTATTACTGAACCAGGGTGCACTTTAAGATCGTTGTTTTTTTCTCCGTTGCTATCGGAACCCCGAGACCGACGATGATCCTCGCACCTCACAATCCTGTTTGGGCCACGGAGTTCGCGTTGCTGCGGGAGGTCTACCTGGGCGCGCTGGGGCCTCTCATTTTGCGAGTCGAGCACGTAGGCAGCACCGCCGTGCCATATCTCTCGGCCAAGCCGATCCTGGACATCGACATCGTCATGCCTGGCTATGAGATGTTCCCTGGCATTGAGTCCGGCCTGCGCGGTCTCGGATACACGCACAACGGCGACCAAGGGATCGGGGGGCGCGAGGCGTTCAAAGAGCAGGACCGGGAGGCTCCCTACACATGGCCTCGAAGAACGTGGATCGAGCATCACCTGTACGTCTGCGCTGCGGATGGAGCGGAACTGCGGCGGCACCTTCTTTTTCGCGATGCTCTCCGCGCTCGCGCTGATTTTCGTCACGAGTATGAGCGACTCAAGGTTGCCGTTGCGGCACGATCAGACGGCGACCGGAGAGTATACGCGCGGATCAAAGAGATCGAGTGTCGTGCTTTCGTCGAGCGTGTGCTGCGGGAATACGTTGACCCTCATCAGCAAAGCGTACAGTAGCGTCCGGGCGGTTTCCGGGGACATCAGCCTTAATTCGTAAGCGGGGAACGGCGGTCATCGAACTGCGGAGTTAGGTATGTTTCCGCGGAATCATGTTTCCCCGGAATCCCGTGGACGATGCCTTTCGGGCCGCCCGCGACGGATGTTAGACTCTGCTCCTCTGGGAAGTCCTCAGCTCGTCGGCAATGGTGGTCACTGGGAGGGTTCGCGATGCTACGGGTCATTGTCCTTCTGGGCGCAGCCCTCGGCTTGATTGCACGCAACGCGGCGGCCCAGCCCGCCAAGAACTACCAGTTGGTGAAGCCGAAGGAGATCGACATCGTCGCCACGGGGATCAACGAGCGTGGCGACATCGTCGGCACCGAGTCCATCGAGGATCGGAAGAATCCCGATTTGATCGAGGAGGTGCCATTCTACGCCAGGGGGAAGGACATCACCCATCTGCCTATGCTCGAGGGATACACCGCCACGTCACCGGCTGGGGTGAGCGATGATGGGCTCGTGGTGGGGTATGTCAGCAGGCCCATCAGCCCGGAGCGGCGCGGGACGGGGAGCAACCAGGCATTCGTCTGGGACGTCCGGGCCGGCATCCGCGGCATCGGGATGCCGGAGGGCGACGTGTCCTCCTTCGCCAGCGGGATCAGCCGCGACGGCCGCCGCATCAGCGGCTACTCGGTAGGCCCCAACCGGAAGAGGGCCTGCATCTGGGAGCGCGACGGCGAGGCCTGGAAAGCCGCGGTCCTGCCGGAGTCCGCGCAACTTCGATCCACGCACGTCCCGATCAGCGGCGATGGCCGGTTCATCGCGGCCGTGGAGGCCGACTCCCCCTGCCTCTGGACGCGGGACGCCTCGGGCCGTTGGACGCGGGAGGTGATTGGCAACGTCGGTTCGATGGTCCCACGCCGCCGTCAACGACGCGGGCACGGTGGTCGGTACGCGATACACGCCCGATGGCTTGTCACACGCGGTGGTCTGGTCGAGATCCCGCGGCCTCCGCCCGCTGGCGAAGCCTCAGGGCTACGTGAAATCCGAGGCGCTCGCCGTCAACAACGGCGACGTAATCGTCGGGATGGTGGACGGCCCCGCCGGGGGCAAGCTCGGGCCGAACGCATTCGTCTACGACAAGGGACCGCTGCGCATCCTCGATGAGTGGGGCCCGAACTTCGCCTCCGCCACGGTCATAAACGACCGGGGACAGATCGGCGGCGTCCTGGAGAAAAAGGAAGACGAGGAGCCGGCAGACCCTCCTCGCAAGAAGGCCCAATGACCGAGGCTCAACTCCCGGGTCGCCGGGCCTTTTCTCTTGCACGGGGAGATGGATGGCCCGGCGCCACGATAATCGAATTGCCTGAACGCGCTGAACGGAGACTCCCGACACTTTTTTTTGCTCGGGGTTCCGATAGTCAGCTAGAGCGGTTCACGCTCGTATGGCGCACGGGCCATACTAGCCCGAAGCGTCAGCGAGGCGATAACAGCCAGAATCCGCGCTGACGCTTCGGGCTAGTATGATTGCCGTCGCTGTCGATCTGTGCGCAACTCAAGCGTGAAGCGCTCTTAAGCAGGCGGCATTGCCGCCGGCGCCAAGCGTCATAGGACAATGCGCGCTATGATCGGGCCTCGCGGGGATGGGCGCGATCGTCGCCGCCTGGGCTGTTTACGACCCACATCGGCATCACCCGTACAGGTCGCCGTGGAGCGGGCTCCCCGATACGTGCCCCGACCCAGAGGGTTGGCAGACGTGGTTGGGCTCGGCTTGAGATAACGGATCCGACCCAACGCGGTCTGTGAGCGGCAAGACTGATGCAATCCTGCCAGATTGGTGATGAGAGAGCAGACTGCCAGCGCTCAATGCGGATCGGTACTCAGCGGAACATTTTCCATGATTGGGTCACGACTGCAAGCAAAACCGCCAGGCTCAAGCCAACCACGAGCGCCGCACGAAGATGCTGGACGCCTCGTTGGAAACGCAGTTCGAGCTCGGGATGCCGCTCGAGTCCTTCGAGAAAGGCGATGCGGTGCGCGATGCTGCCATGTCGCCACGATCGGCCGTTCTGGTCCAGCCCATTGAAGCGAGCGACGTTCGCCAGGGCGCCAGCGAAGATTCGGATTCCTACTGGGCAGAGCGTCGGTGCCGCGCCTCGAATGGAACCGGGGGAAGAGTCATTGTCGTAATCCGCGTGTGGCGGGCAATCCGAGAGCGAACAAGAAACGACCTTGCTGCCAAACACGTCGGCTTGACGTTCGAATCGTCGGGATATTTGCCCGAAAACGATCCAAAAGTAGAGTCCCAGGACGACCAACATGCCGGTTGCCTCGCTCAACTCAGTGGGGAGCGACGGCCACCAAGGCGTCATCCATGAGAGCTGGTTGATGTATGGCTCAGCCCTCGATACGACTTCGGCCAACAACGAAAGAACACCCAGGCTGCCCACAAAGAAGAAGGCGAAGTAAAGCAAATGGCGGTGCACGATATGGCCGATCTCATGTCCAAAAACGGCCGCCGTTTCCATTGGAGACAACGAGTCGATCAGAGCGTCGCTCAGCAGGACGTAGCGATAACCCGGCAAAATCCCAGTCACACAGGCGTTAACCATCAAATGTCCCGTGTCCCAGACCAAGACGTCACTGAACTGGAAGCCGACGCGGTCGGCTATGCGCTCGAGTCGACGCCGCAACGGTCCAGCGGGCAACGAATGAGTGGGCCAGGCAAGGCGTACGAACAGCGGTGAAATCATCAAGACCATTGTGCCCAGCACAGCAATCTCAATCGGCTCGGCCAATCCATTCTTCGCAAACGCAGGCCAGAACCGAACGATCACATCCCGTCGAATCACATACAACAAAATGACGGGTAGGATCAAGCCGACCGACTGTCGAGACTTGAGCATCAGGTACCGGCCGAGTCCGCTCGCAGGTGTCGACGCATGACTGATATGGAGCGCGCGCTCGGCGAAGAATAGACCCCACCATACTAATAGCTGGATCAATAGATAAGGAAGGAACACGACGAGATCGTCAATGAGAACAAGTCCACCCAAGCCCCAGTTCGTTCGAACCAACCCAGACCAGCCGACGCCATGAATAATCCAGCCGAATACGAGCAGGGAAATGACCGAGAGAAGCCGAACGCCCAGCGCGTAGCGTCGACGAAGCCGGGACGGCGCATAACCGAACCGAGAGACGCGACCGGCGACCCAGAGGCCCAGGCCGAAGGCCAGCGTGGCAACCAGAATGATCCCGCCCACCGTCTCCAGAACACGAGTCCGGACATCGGAACTCGGGACGCCCGTCTGAGACGGTTCCATTCCAAACGCAACCACGAGTGCGATCAGCAAGGAAAGCGGCATCATCGTTATTCGGCGCCGGCTGGGATATCTCCGATTGACATGCAGTCATCAATTCAACTGTGAGGCGCCCGAATCGGATCGAGTCACAACTCCGTTCAAGCGACGCGACGCCGCGTTCCCGCAAATCTGCCACTTCTTTATGGCTGGGCGGCTCCGTCAATCACCAATCGGACTGGATTGATAAGTGACTCGCCTTGACCCTGCACTAAAAAAGCGAGCGGCAGAACCACGCTCCACGTATCCTTCTCGGCATCGCGAATGATCGATGCGCCCGTTTTGGATGCACCCTCAGGCGCCATTAGCATGATGAAAACGGCAGGATGGCTCGTGCCGGCGGATTCCGCGCTCCGCTCCTCAAGCTGCTTTTTTGCAGGAGCCTTGAGAGATCGGTCCTTGGAAGCCGGCAAGAGCAAAGAGTAGTCGCGGTAGGTGCTGACTCCCAGGTGATCGCCATTCACGGGTTGCAGTCCATAACGCAACGTATAGACACCCTTCGTAATCGGTTGATCCCGATAGTCGTGCCCCTCGTCGGTAAACTGCAAGGAACCGAGCAATTCACCTTCCTTGAGATAGGGGAACTGAATCGCCCCTTTGGGACCGTTGGGCTTGCCTGAGATGGGAATCGCGCGACGCAACCAGATCTCGGCGTGACTCTGACCTTGCTCGTCCCGAATTCGAAACCCTTGATTGCCGAGAACACTTCGGATCTCAGGTGCAACGGCCTGCGGAGCCGCCTGCTTGAGAACCTCAACCTTCCAGGACTCCTGGCAGAAACACTCGGAAGTAAAAGCGAAGAGGAGCACCAGAGAAAGCGGAATCGATCGCATCGATAAAGGCCCCGGAGCCAACCGTTTCGTCATTAGTCATTGGTAAGGAAAGAACTGGCTGACCAATGACGAACGACTTATGACTTATGGCCATTGACTAGAGAGCGAAGTGACCAACAAAACTGCTGCGGCAGTTGGGGTCAGTCCATTGCGTGTTCAAGCCAGTACCCTTGAAACTATGACCCAGAGTGTAAGCGGGCTGAACGTCCACGGACTTGGACAAAGGAGGATATGCGACAACTTCGTTGCCGCACGCATGGTCCCGCTCGTCGAGAGGACGCGTGACGATCTGGGCGAGACCGGCCGCCCAAAAAGACGCACGCGGAGAACTTGGCATCGCGTGGGCGGAATGCTCAAGCGGCGTTGCCGATTTCGTGTGCTCTTCGAGCTTCAGGCTCATTCGCGGAGGTTACCACCGAAACCCGACTGAGACGAGCTCCGCCAAGTGTTTTGGCCATGTCGATCAGGGCGACGCGTTCTTGGGAATTCGCCTTCGAAATCGACAATCAGCACGGCCGCGGCCTGCTCAGGCTGATCCTCGGAGAAGGTCGTTGATCCATTGACAGCCGCGGCGATACAGAGTCCGGCGAGATCGACGCCCTTCCACGATCCCGAGGTCACCTTCCACGCCATCACCGCTTCCTTGCCGGTGATAAAGACCTCGGCATTTGAGAAGCAGGGGCCCGTGAACACGTCCGCGGTCCGCGCTTCAACATAATCGCCGCGAATCCCCGCCGCGCGTCGCAGCGCTGGTGCCGAGTGCGACGAATGTAACACACAACACCGAACTGATCATCCTCATGATACTTAGCTCCCGATCGAGTGATTCTGAGCGTTTGGGCCTTGTCCCCGACGCTAGATCGATTATTGGGGCCAGGGCCACGCCGAGTCAAGGGCCAGACCGCCGGCTGTTGAATGCCTCGATCAGGGCGCGGGCTGCTCGTCACTCCCACTGGAACCAGTCTTCGAGCGACGCGATGACAGGCGCGTCGGATTGTCGGCGTTCGACCTACGACCGGTACGAACCGGCGCGGGCCAGTCTTCCGATGGCGACTTGATACCATCAAGGCTTGATATGAGCTGTTGGTAGGCCGATTCCAAGTCGGATCTGTCGGTCTGATACGCTTGAACGCTCTTTTCGAGACGCTCTATCGTTTCGTCTTGGATCGCCAACCGCCGCGAATCGTCGATGGCACGTTCAGCGAAATCGCGGTTTTGACTTTGTAAAGCCAAAACCTGGTCTTTGAGGCGAGCGTTATCCGTGCGTAAAGCCTGGCTAAGTCGTTGACACTCGTCCATATTCGCGCGAGGAACGAGCGAACAGCCGGGGCTGGCCACGGCGACGGCGAAACTCAAGAGCCATCGCATCCGAACAGGGAGGATTGCACGGTCCACTCGTTCCGCCTCCTTTCGGAAACTGGTCAGTTGCGGTCGAGTTGTCAGAAGTACAGTCCGTTGCGTCGCGCCAAGGCTTGCCGCTAATCCTCGTTGATGTCAGCCTTTGCCATAGTCGTCCCGCGTGTTACCCAGGCAAAACCACAACTCGACTGACCGACAACTGACCACTGACAATCTGACGAACTCAGCCTCCGAACATCCCTGCAATTGCCCTTACCAATCCGGAGCCCATCGTGCCACCTTCGTGGAAATCATAAAAATTTCGAACCAGGTCAAGCGCGATAAAGCTCGAGAGGAGCAAAAAGAGCGTGGTGACTCCCAAAAGACCGACCCAGAGTCCGCTCCACTCCTGTTCGGTATCGCGTGACATCACCATGGCCGGGCCGGATCGCTCGGCGCTCGTTGCGGATTGATCGGTTGACGACCATGCGGAGGTCATCTCGCTCGAGACGGCCGAATCAAAGCCGTCGTCGTCTTCCTCTTCATCGTCCTCGGCGAAGGCGGAGGGTGCCATCGCGGTCGAGGCGTTCTGGTCGACGGCTTCCTCGTCGATCGCAAACACCTCGGAGCCGCTCTCGCTGTCCTCCAAGTCGAAGTCGCTGGCGGCTTCGAGCTGGACGGTCTTGTCGTCGGAATCGGCATCGACCGAGGGAATGTCAACTTCGAAGTCGGTGTCGTCGAAGATATCTTTCTCGCCCTTTTTCACGGCCGGGGGCGGCGTGGCCGCGAGCGATGGCTTGGGTTTGGACGGTTTCGCCTTGGAGCTGGGCGGTTTGGCCGAAGTCGTCCTGATTTCCTCGTCGCTGAGGGGGGCCAACTCGATGGAATCGGCCTGGCTCAAGCCAAGGCCGCCTTGGAGATTGATCCCCGAATCGCTGGGACGGGAGAGGTTAATTCCCGAGAGTTTGGGATCGGAGGCGGTCACGTCGGAGTCGCTCGGCTTGACGAGCGGGGTGGACTCGAACTCGTCACTCGCATCGAGCGCGCTGAGCTCGAAATCGCTGCCCGAGTCGGGCTGAAGCGCGTCGATCAGCTCGCTAGACGGATTGAGCTCGAAATCGCTGCTGGACCCCGCCGCTGGGACTTCAGCCGATGAACCCAGAAATGGGCTCTTGCGCACCGAGCTGTCACTCCCGCTCGCGGAGCCCACGAACCCGTGATCGGCCGTATCGTCCTTGATCAGCGTGACGTCGGAATCGCGACGGTTTGTGGGTGGGTGAAGCGAGCTGAACGTCGGAGTCGCTGGCGCTTCGGCTGCTGTCCGGGACGAGTCTGACGTCCGAGTCACTGGGGCGTTTGCCCGTCGCGGGGGATCCGATGATCACCGAACTTGAGCCAGTTATCGGACTGGCCGGCAGCGAGAGGTCGTCGAGCAGGACGTCGTGGTCCGATCCGCTATCGTGGCCGGACTTTCCGCCACCATGTTCGACCACGCTCGCCAGGTGCGACGTGTGGTCGCCAAGGTCGGGCTTGGCCACTCCGAGATGGAACTCGGAAAGGTCCAAGTCTTGAATCTCGCTGGACCCGCTACCGGTCGTCGGGCCTTCGAGATCAGACAGTCGCAACTCCGCGTCGCTACCCAGCCCACGACGGCGGGCCAGCTCATCGACGTCGACAACACGAAACCGCCACGATCCACTGTCGAGGAACGCGCGGACTTCACGCGCCTGGGCCTTGGATTTGAGCTCCTCGGGGCTCAACCCCAGGACGCGGGCGGCTTCTTCGAGTGTATAAAATTGAGCCATGGTTGTGCTCCTCGTGGTCGAGATCGGCCCTGTCGCAGCCGTTTTGAGGTCAACTCTCGGGGAAAGAAGACCGCGACACATCTCGTCGAGGTCTTCGGATTATTGAGTCGTATCAGCCAGCGTCTTCACCATCGCCTTGATTGCGTCAGGTTCCGGCGCCTGGTTGTTGTAATGTTCCAGCTTGAGGTCCCACTGATACTGTCGCGAGGCCTCCAGTTTGACGGTTCCTTTAGTACTCGTCGGGTCGACACGGTAGACGGCGAAAGCACGCGTCTTGGTGTCGATGAGATACAGCCATTGAGCGGGGCCCCCGGTGCTGGTGATCAGAGCCAAGGTCCCGTTGGAGTCTCCCCCGGCAATCGGCCGAGCCGCCGGCGAACGACCTCCGTCGGCGGGCCGAGCCGGCGCGCCGGGATCGCCCGCGCGGCCGCCATTTGAGCGCAGTCTGAGCCAGGGCTTCAGGTGCCCGCGCACCCGAGATCCAGGCTATACAAACGCCCAACAGCAAGCCCGGCAATCCAAAACGCAACACCCCCGTGCCCACGCGTCACCATGGAATTCTTCCTCCCTGAGATCGAGCGGGACTCACTTCCGAAGAGAGTCTGGACCTAAACGTGCCGGCTCCTCCTCGTCGCATTGACGCGGACTTGAGCGCAAGCCCGTGTGGGACCAACGTGTTCAGTCTACCACACCATTTGAACGAAAACGGCGACAGATCCTGGAATGAATGGCGACCGTCACACTACCCCGAAATGCATTCCGTACACGTCAATTGTACGGTCTCGTCCTCTCAACGCAAGTCCAGAGAGATGATCCAGATTGAGCAGATGGTCAAAAAATGTTTGACTTTTCTTGAAAATCCCGTCAAGGTTGGGTTATTGTTAATTGATCACGAGGAAGCCAACCGTGAGGCTGCGCACGGCGATCCGGTGAGCGCATCGAGGGTTGCGAGGGCCACGCGGCTTCCCACCACACCCGGCCGCAACTTGACGGCCTTCAGTCACTCTGCTGATGCACCACCCCCCCCAAAAATCCTCAACATGCCGAAGGAGCGACTGATGTACGGTCGACTCGTCATCCAACGCATCGTGGCGATTCACATAGCGACCCTGCTGGCATTTTCGATTCTCTTTATCAATTCGCCAAGGGCGGATGAGAGTCGTCCGGATCCCACCGTTCCCTCGGACGAGCTGTCGATCGCGCCGGCGCAGGCCACGCTGATTGGCCGACGAGCCACGCAGCAACTGGTCGTCTCAGCGAGAGCCGGAGGCTGGGTGCGGGACGAGACGCGTTCGGTCCAATGGG
Organism: uncultured Planctomycetota bacterium; assembly: GCA_963720335.1. Lineage (GTDB taxonomy): Bacteria > Planctomycetota > Planctomycetia > Isosphaerales > Isosphaeraceae > CAVRFS01. Next base: position 114,088 of record CAVRFS010000092.1, read on the forward strand.
TGAGCCTGAATCCCCAAGTTGCGACTGTCACGTCCAAAGGACAGGTCATCCCCAAATCCAACGGTTCCACTACGATCGTCGGCCGACGCGGAAGTCTCGAAGCGAGTGCCGCGGTGAAAGTCGATGGGATGGACAAATCCCTGCAAGTCAGTTTTCGCCACGACGTGATCCCGGCGTTAAGCCAGGCTGGCTGCAATACCGGCGCGTGTCACGGAACTCCGACCGGAAAGGGGGGACTCCGACTGAGCCTTCGCGGGTATCTGCCCGACCAGGACTTCCTGACCCTGTCCCGCGAGGTCAGCGGACGCCGGATCAATATCCTTGGCGGCCGAGAGCAGTTTAATGCTGCGCAAGCCCCTCGGTGAAGTACCGCACGAGGGTGGATTGCGGTTAGCGAGGAATTCCAAATCCTACGAGTTCCTTCGCGACTGGATCAAGGAAGGGGCGAGGGACGACCCAGGCGTTGGGGCTGTGGTCCGTCTGGAAATCCTTCCCGAGTCGCGCGTGCTCAATTCTCCGGCGAAAACCCAGCAGCTCAGCGTCTCGGCCAAGAGTGCCGACGGCACCATCCGTGACGTCACGCCGATCTGCTATTACGACTCGTCCAACCCCGCAATCGCCGAGGTCGACGCCGACGGCTTCGTTCGGTTCAAGGCACGCGGAGAGGTGGCGATCATCGCCCATTACCTCAATCTCGTGGCCAATATCCGATTGACCCATCTGGTGGAGGTCCCCGGCTTCACACTGGCCGAAGTCCCCCAGGACAACGTCGTTGACCGCGCCGTCTTTCGCAAGCTCAACCGCATGCGAATTCGTCCGTCCGAGCTGACGGGCGACAGAGATTTCATTCGACGGGCCTATCTTGACGTCATCGGCGTTTTGCCCACGCCGGACGAGGTAAAGGCGTTCTTGGCGGACTCCCCGAGTGCTCGGCGCGATCACGTCATCGACGGGCTTCTGGCACGACCGGAGTTCGTGGACTTCTGGGCCCTCAAGTTCGCCGATATCCTGCGTTCCAACGGACGCTTGATCCAAACCAAGGGGGCCTACGTCTTCCATCGCTGGATCCGGACCAGCCTTCGAGCGCAACTTACCGATGGACCAGTTCGTCCGCGAGCTGCTGACTTCCGACGGGTCAACCTATAAGAATCCGGCGGCCAATTACTACCGGATCAGCCGAGACCCGGAAACCGCGGTAGAAACGACCGCGCAGCTTTTTCTCGGGGTTCGCATCCAGTGCGCCAAGTGCCATAACCACCCGTTCGAGCGCTGGACGCAGGACGATTATTATGGTTTCGCGGCTTTCTTCTCGCAGGTCGGCCGAAAGAGAGGCAATCTCCCCGATGAGGAAGTGATCTACGCCACGGGATCGGGCGAGGTCAGGCAGCCTCGGACTGGCCGAACGATGAAGCCAAAAGCGTTGGGCGGGCCGGTCCTCGATGATGCGGCGCAAAACGACCGTCGGATTCGTTTGGCGACTTGGTTGTCCGGGCCGGAAAATCCATTCTTCGCCAAGAGCCTGGTGAATCGGATCTGGTTTCACTTGATGGGGCGTGGAATCGTGGAGCCGGTCGACGACTTCCGCGATTCGAATCCAGCCTCCAATGACGAACTGCTCGACGATCTGACTGGCGAGTTCGTCAAGAACGGATATGACTTGAAGAAGCTGATCCGTTCGATCTTGCATAGCCGGACCTACCAGTTAAGCGCGACGACAAATCCATTGAACGCGGACGACACGCTCTACTTCTCTCACACGCTCACCAAGCTGTTGCCGGCCGAAGTATTGCTCGATGCAATCTCGACCGTGACCGGCGCGGCGACTTCGTTCGACGGTCTGCCTCGTGGAGCGTTGGCGATTCAGATCCCGGATGGAAAGATGGAGAACCCCTTCCTCAAGACATTCGGGCGGCCCGCACGCGAGCTCGCGTGCGAATGTGAGCGCGAGAGCGACTCGAACCTGTCTCAGGCTCTTCAGCTCATTGGCGGCGCGACGGTCAACGGTAAGCTTCGCGACGACAACGGCCGAATCGCCCGGCTCGTCAAGAGTGGTATGTCGCCCGAACGGATCGCGAACGAGCTCTACCTCGTCGCACTCTGCCGGGAACCCACGCCCAGCGAGCAGGCCGCCGCGGTCAAGCATCTCACCACTGCGAAGGATCTTAGGCAAGCGGCCGAGGATCTGGGCTGGGTACTGATCAATTCCAAGGAATTCCTGTTCCGCCATTGATCAGAACGGCCATTTGCTCCACGCGAGCAAGTCCGGTTGGATCAAGATGGCCAGGTGCCACACGCCTGGTGTGCCAACGAGCACCGACACACGGATTGAACTCTGGCCAGAACGCCGGTACTCACTCCATTTCAGGCGTCGCTCCCGGTATGATCGCTTGCACGGTCCCGCTCGGTTCCGATGAAACGACGGCTGGCCGCGAGAGTCATTATTCATGACGCCACACGCCCTGTACGATGACGCCGTGGTTGGAGCGGGAATTGTCGGGTTGGCCCATGCTTACCAACTGGCGCGACGGGGCCGTCGGGTCGTCGTTTTCGAACGGAATGCCCGCGCATCAAGCGCCTCGGTCCGCAATTTTGGTATGCTCTGGCCGATTGGTCAGCCGTTTGGTCCGTTGCGGAGTCTGGCTGAGCGGAGCCTGCGATGTCTGGCTTGAGGTCTTGGGTTCGAGCGGATCATGGCACGAGCAGACCGGCTCGCTGCACCTGGCCTATCGGGATGACGAGGCACAGGTCTTGCGGGAATTCGCCTTGGAGAGCCGCAATCACGGCGAGCCGTTCGAGTTACTCGGCCCGGCCGCGGTGGCTGATCGGGCCAGAGCCGTGGTCCAGGACGGTCTTCAGCTAGCCCTCGGCAGTCGCATGCGAAGTCTGCGTGGATCCCCGCGAAGTCGTCGCGCGACTGCCGGATTGGCTTTCACGTCGTTTCGGCGTCGAGTTTCAGTTTAATCGTGCAATTACGGCCGTCGAAATGCCCGGTGTCTTTTCCGGCCAGATCGAGATGGTCGGCCAATCGGCTTTGGGTGTGCTGCGGCGACGAGCTTGGACTTCTGTTCGCCGACCAGCTCCGCGAAACCGAACTGGTCAGATGCAAACTCCAGATGATGAGGTCGCAACCCATTGGTGGCTCATGGCGCATCGGTCCCATGCTGGCTGCCGGTTTGACCTTACGTCACTACGCCTCATTCGGCAACTGCCCGACTCTGCCTGCTCTCCGGCGACGAATCGCCGAGGAATCGCCGTGGCTCGATCGGTACGGAATCCACGTCCTGGTTTCACAGAACGGTCACGGCGAGCTGGTGATCGGCGACTCGCATGAGTATGGCGAGGCGATTGAACCCTTCGACAAGCCCGAGATCGATGAATGGGTTCTGGGTTACTTGAGGACGTTCCTCGATGCCCCGGGACTACGAATTGCCTCGCGCTGGCATGGAACCTACGCCAAGCATTCTTCGAAGCCGTATCTGATTGAACATCCAGCCGCCGGCGTGACTGTGATCGTAGGTCTCGGGGGAGCCGGCATGACATTGTCATTTGGCCTGGCCGAGCAGGTCGTCGCCCACGAGCTTGGAGAATCCCAATCGTGAGCCGAAATTCGCAGGAAAGGTGGCCGCTAGATGGAAATCGACCTGGTGGTGTTCGACATCGCGGGCACGACTGTCAACGACAACGATTCCGTCAATGGGTGTGTCCGCGCGGCACTCGAAGCGTTCGGCCTTTCCGTGACTGCCGGCCGAGGTCAACGCCGTCATGGGGCTTCCAAAGCCCGAAGCGATTGCGATCCTGGTCAAGAATTCCGAGATGCAAGACCTGCTGGGTGACCAAATCGAGGTAATCCACCGAGACTTCGTGGCGCGTTCGATCGCATTTTACCAGCACGATCCGTCCGTCCATGAAATTGCAGGCGCGACTCGGTGTTCCAGACCCTGCACCGGGCAGGCATCCTGGTCGCGCTGAACACGGGGTTTGACCGGTCGATCACGCAGGTGATTCTCGACCGCTTGGGGTGGTCGAATAGTCGTTCGATCGATGCGACCATTTGTAGCGACGAAGTCCCTCGCGGTCGTCCGCATCCTGACATGATTCAAGCGCATTGATGAAGCAATTTGGGATCGTCGACCCGCGGCGGGTTGCCAAAGTGGGTGATACGCCGGTCGACCTGCTCGAGGGGAAGAACGCTGGCTGTGGCCTGATCGTCGGCGTAACTCAAGGGACGCACACGCGGCAGCAGCTCGAACCTTTTCCTCACACGTCTCTGATCGACACCATCGCTGCCTTTCCGGCGTTGATCGGCCTTGACCGAGCCGGAGAGACTTCAAAGTAACGGTCGAATAGGAGGTTGCCAATGGTTGTTGGCGAGCCGGACATCGAATGTCCTGGGCCGGAACCGTGGAGCCACGACACGGAAGCCAAACGAGGGGTGGTCCCGCACAAATGCGGGACCACCCCGAGTTTTGTTTCCTCACGATTGCCGCCCTGGAATGATGGGCATTCCTTATTGTGGATTGGGCGGCGGAGGGGCGGAGTGCCGGCTTTGGCTTTGCCCTCGATTTCGTCAAGGCTCAACTTCGAGAAGACGTCGCCCACGTTGCTGGCATTGCCCTTCCCGCGAGATGAATCGTCGAGCTTGGCCTCGCTCAGGACGTGATCTCGGGTATCAGCAAGCAGCGGATAGAGTTTGCTGTAAGCAATTCTTTCCCGTGGCGTTGTGGCCGGTCCGAACCTGAGGTTGAAACGCGTGCATGAACCCCAGCAGGTTCGCCAACGATGTCTTTTCGACTTTACGCAGCTCATCGATCACCTGTTTGGTGTCGGGCTGTTCGAGCAGACGAACCAGTCCGGCAAGGGTCTTGACGAAATTGAGGGCGGTCTGATTATCAACGGGGTCGGCGAGCGGCATCGTCTCGAGCTCGGACCGAAGACTGTTGACCAACGCATGGGCCTTTCCGAGCGTCGGACCGGAGATATCCCCCTGTTCGTCTTCCTTCCGAGCCTGCGCGACGATCTCGTCGAACGTCTTCTTCTCATCGGCGAACCGACGGTCATAGAGCACCGCCGGCCACTTGGTGGCACCTTTCACGTCACTGAGAACGATCGTGATCGCTTCGGTGTTATTCCGGAACGGAATCTCTGTGATCAAACTGGAATCGATCTGACCGGTCGCCATTCGAATCGTCGAGCTGCCGAGTCTCGGGTCGGTAAGCTGGTCGAGTGCACGGTTGAGAGCATCACCGTTCTCAACGTCGAGCCGGGTCGGGTTTTTTTGCAGCCGTTCTTGAATCTGATTATAGGCGTTTTTGGTATTGGCGAGGTCGGTATTCTTCTTCGCCCAGTAGTCCGCAGTCGCTTGGAGGTGTGCCTGATAGAAATAATCATTCAGCCGCATGTAGGTATCGGCATTGATCGAGCGGGCAACCGCTGTCTGGCGGTTGTAAATGCCCGCTCCGATGTTGTAATAGCCCATGCCTCGAGCGACATCGCCTTGCAGCGAACTCGACCAACCTCCATATCCGCCCCAGCCATAACCCCATTGGGCACGAGCATTTTCAGCCGACAGGGTCAGGATCACCGCCAGACCCAGGGTGATGCGAAAGCAACGAAGCATGGTCAACCTCCGGGGCCGCAGAGTGTGAACTCCGGCCAACCTAGGTGAAACGGACCGGAAAACGTGATGGTGTACCGTCGTGAGCGAAAACCGCTTCAATCTTATCATACAAAGGGCGTGCCGCCGCGATAAGGGCTATGCAAGAACTTATCATACAACGGGTGCACCACCGCGATAAGGGCTACTCACGAATGACGGGGATTCGTACGCGGAATAAGTGCGGCCATCAAAAAGCTGAGAACGATTCTCCCAGACCAATCCGTTCGGACGCCTTAAAAGTCATCCAGTGGAACCAGACCGTCCTCGGAATCCGGCTTTGGTAATCGAGGTTTTGCGGCAACCGGACGAGGAGGTGGATTTGGTGATCCGGCCGGTCGTCCGGCCGCCGGTGCCGGCCGGGCCGCGGATGCTTCAGGTCGTTCGTCCGACGGCTCGAGCCGGAACACGATCGGACCAATAGCCACTTCGTCTCCCGATTCGAGCCGGCCTTCCTCGATCATTCGCCCGTTCAGGCGTACACCATTGCGGCTACCCAAATCGCGAATGAGGAGACGGTCGTAAGCCATCGCTATACAACAATGTCGTCGCGATATCTTAGGGGTATCGAGGCGAACATCACAGTCCATATGTCGCCCGATCAAAAGGATCGGGCGTTGCAGGTCAATGATCGGGGCCGTTTTCTTGATCAGTGGGACGAGTCGGAACGACATTCGGCGGCGTTCTCCGAGGCGCGGTTCTGTTGCCCCACGGCATCGGCATCTTCCTCAACCGGCGGGCGATCCCCGGCCATTTGGACAATGACTTGAATCTGACACTTGTCGGCGACCCCAGTCGGAAGCAGTTTGCGGACAGCGGCGGCGAACACATTCTCACCCGGCTTACCAAACGACGCGGCTTCGGGTTCGCGAGCTGAGACCGAAGGGCCGCGCTCCTCGCCGACCGCCGGACGCGGCAGACCCGCGACGCTCACCTGCTCCGCGATGGTCTGTTCGTGTCCCTGTCCGTTCTCCAACCGGTAGCGGATGTGAGCAATCGACAGTTCGTCACCAGGCCGCAACCGGCCCATCTCCACACGTTGCCCGTTGATCCTGATACCATTCGTGCTACCAAGGTCCCGAACGACGACTTCTCCATTCTCGTGGGTCATGCAACAGTGGTGGCGCGACACACGTAGCGAGTCGAGCCGCGTCTCGCACGCGGGGTGTCGGCCCACAACCACTATCGTGCGGTCCAGCGTGATGTCTGGACCTTCATCGAGGGCCACAAGACGTGACGGAGGCATCGTGAGAGATCCTCGACCAAGACCGTTGGCGGAGATACCATTGTTATCGTCTGCCAAAACCTAAACCGCCATTATAAAGTAACTCGTTCCGAAATGCCTAGCACGAAATCGACAAATCATGACAACCCGATCGTCCGCTTTCATCATGGCATCGGCATTGACCCGAACTAGTCGTCTTTTCTCCTCTCACCAAGCACACATCGCAGTGTTTATCGCTCCGAGTCTCCATGGAATATAAAGAGAAGGAATTGAAAAGGATACAGAATTCCTCAAATTTCCTTGCTCATTTATTTCATGTTCGACCTAGCAGTGCGATTTTCCGTCGCCGGCATCGCCAATTCGGGGCCACGGCATCCTCAAAGGAGCCAGAACGACTTGACTTCTATTCTCGTGATCAGCATGAGCCCGACTATGACGAAATTCGGACTCCCGGACGAGACTCTTTCCCGCGAAGACCGAGAGAATTCGATCACGCGGTACACGCCCATTAGTTGCTCATTACTGCTCATTGTGACCCTATAAACTCAATAATCCCGCGATTTCGAACCCGGGCTCGCCCTTCCGTCGATCTTCGCCACTCAGGTCGTTCCATCGAAAGCTTGCGACTGATGCGTGTCAACATTACTTTTTACTGTTGTTTAAGAGTGGATGCGATCAGCGACTTCAGTCGAGACCTTAAAGCTGGCCGGTCGAGCGAAGCCAACATACCGTATCGGCTAGTGATTCCCGGATCGAGCGCGGACTCAGCCCCAGTTCGGCGTGGCTCCGCGAGGAGTCGAAATGCATGATTCTCTTGGCCAGGCGAACGCCGGTCAACGTGGCCTTCGGAGGCCGTCCCGTGAAATGGTCGGCGCAGAACTCACTCAGCCATGCGACTGCCAATCCTACACGAATAGGGGACGTTCCAGCGCGGCACTGGAACGCCCGTCAATTCGCCAAGCAAGGCCAGGAGACTGGCAAGCGTCAGGTTCGCATGCCCGAGCAAATACCGGCGTCCCGGCGCACCGCGCTCCATGACCATGAACAGCCCTTGCGCCACGTCGCGCACATCGACGAGATTGAGCGTGCAGTCCATCATGGCGGGGAGAGCCCTTCGACAAAAATCCCGGATCAATCGTGTCGGCGGCGACAGCCCTCGATCACCCGGCCCGACCGGCATCGTCGGGTTGGCCACAACGACGGGCAAGCCCTCACTCGCGAGAAAGAACGCATACTGCTCGGCCAGGAGTTTCGAGCGACAGTAAGCGCCGACCGCGTCGCTCTCCATAACCTGGACGTTCTCATCAATCTGGACTTCCGAGCTGGCTTTGGTCAGGATGCTTTCGGTACTGGTATGCAGGATCCGCTCGGCACCGGCCGCGACCGCGGCGTCCAGCACGTTGATCGTGCCGCGATGATTAACAGATTCGAACTCACCGCGATCGCGCGCCCACAAGTTGGGATTCGCCGCCAGATGGTAGACCCATCGACCGCCTTCGAGCGCCCGCGCCATCGCGCCTCGATCGCGAATGTCGGCGAAGACCACATCCACCCCGGCCGGCAGATGAGCGATCGGCGCTTCCGGCCGTTCCACGACACGGACCGGTTGGCCACTTTCCACCAACCGGCTCACTAGATGACTGCCGATGAACCCGGCCCCACCCGTCACAATCGCCAATCCTTCCATCCGCTCCTCATAGCTAAAGTATAACTATATTAATTCTCTGCTTGAAGCTTAGGCTGGCACGGCGGATCGGGTACAGCTCCTGCTCGAGACCAATCTTGATCGGTCGATCCAGAATTCCGGCGGCAACCCAATCGGCGAACCGAGCGGGCGTCACGAAGTCGGTGAATCCATATCCTCCGAGCTGGCGGTGTCGCTGGATCTCCTTCCAGTCGACGTAAATGTGCGTTAGATGACGTTCTTCCAGGGCGAGGCGGAGTTGTTCGGGAGTCTTCCCTGTCGCCAAGGTTTCGATCGTCTCCTCGTTGAAGACGGTATTGTAATCACGCGATGATTGAGGTGGAACACTGCCGCCTGTCCGACGAGGAGCACTCGGGCGGAGTCGGGCAGTTCCGTGTCCATCTCGATCAGGGGCTTGTTCAAACGCTTGGGAATATCACGACGCAAGAATGACAAGGTCGCCGGTCCATTCGTTGAGGCCGGCCAGTGCCGTGGAGATGTACGTGAAGTTCGTCACGAGGCTGATGGTCAGGATCGCGCCAGGAGGATGGACCACGCTGCGGCTGCGAATCCAATCGGCGCCGAGCCCCGCGAGGATCGCCAGCGGTGGCAAGAGCGGCAGCCAGAATCGGTCCAGCCGGTGCGTGAGCAGCCACCACGTCAAGAATAGGTAGGCCACAAAACCCCAGAGAGCCAGTGCCAATCGCCTCGAACCCGGGCGCAAGAGCGCCAGAGGCGCGAGTGCGGCGTAGAGCGGCGACTGCCAGTCGGACCGTCCCGCCACGTCGACAACGGCATCCCATAACGCATTTGGCATTCACGCGCCAGGGTCCGCCAACGCCGTGTCCACCGGTTTGCCACGGCATTCCGTAATCGATCTTCGAGCCGGTCGGCCGTGCGCCTCGACCCATTTCGCCTCTCTCGCCTGATCCCAATAACGCCCGTGGAATACGCTGTTGCGCGAGCGGATACACGGGGTTCCCCGTGTCAAGACGTTCTTCCCCAGCCAGGGTCCGATCACGATCAGCCAGCCCGCCGCATAGCAGAGGAGCAACGCGGGAGACCGGCTTCGCCAAGCGTCGATCAGTGCGAGGACTCCAAACGGAATGACCGCGGATATCAAGCGCGGGATACTTGCAGCTCATCGCGCCGCCGGCCAGTAATCCCAGCAACGCCCCAAATCGGCCGCCTCGGGATCGACCGGTCGTTGAGACCGCGGAACGCAGCCCAGACCAAGGCCGCGTGGTAGAAGCAGAGCGGCCCTTCGACGTAGGCGATCACCGCCAAACGATAGATCCAGGGCGTCGACAGATAGACAATCGCCGCGATCCAGGCCGCCCGAGTCGACCCGGCGCGGTATGCGGTCGAGGCGATCAAAACCGCCGCGGCCGGGGCAAAGAGCGCCACCAGGAGCTGTCCTGCCAGGCGCCCCACCACCAATCATTCAAAACCTCCATCCCCAACAGGTGGAGCATCTCCACGCCGAACGGCATGTTCGTGTACACATTGTGGGGCAAGAAGGCGATGCGCCCGGCTTGGAAATACTCTTTGGGACCTTGAAGGTGGTATTCCAGGACGTCGAAGTCGATCGCCGGTAGCATCGAGCCAAGGATCATGACCCCGACGAACGGAGCGATCACCAGCCCGGGCAACCAGAAGGTCGGCTCCCGCACTCGACCGAAGGCGTGCCAGGGCTGGGCGGTCAACACGCCGACGGTGGCAGTCAACCCGAGTCCGATCCGGATTAACCAGGGATCCAGCCAGCCCAACCGTCCCACGAATCAAGGTAGCGACACCAACCAGGGCCGTACCAAGTCCAAAACCGATCGCGATTCGCTCGCCCGGGGTCAGCCCGCGATGGAGCCGCAGGCCCCTGAGCACCAGGTCGCCAAGACCGATGGCGGCAACGGCGATCAGGCCGGCACCCAGGAGGATCGGAATGCGTTGCGGCAGGTTCTCGATGTGCGAAAGTTCATCGACCGCTTGCCCCAGGTAGGACTCCCGGAACCGCGTGTCGGGAATGACTTCGGGGAACGCCTTGAGCAGGAGCCAGCCGCGATTGATCAGGCTGCGCGTTGGCGTACCGAGCGGATTGGCGTTCGGGAGGGGTACGATCAGGAACCAGAGCAGCCAGGCGAGTTCGGCGCTTAAGAGATAGCTGAACCCGAACCACCAGATATAGTCGGCGACTCGATTTCCCGGGTGGCCGCCTCGTGGCCGGCCGGTCCTCTCGCCGCGCCGGAGTCAGAGAGTGGGCCCGATGGTCCAAGGTGCAAACTCCTCTTCGCCCACGCCGCTCCGTTCGCTCTTGGTCGCGACACCGCTGGCTACATCGAGGATCATCTCGAAAAGGCGATGGCCCACACTTTCAACCGGCTCGCCTTCGAGGATGGGCCCCGCATCGAGGTCCATGTCATCGATCATCCGCTCGTAGATCGGCGTATTGGTCGTTACCTTGATACAAGGGGCCGGCTTCAGACCGAGCACGCTTCCACGTCCCGTGGTGAACACCAGCACGTTGGCCCCGCAGGCGACCAGGCCGGTCGTGCAGGGAGGATCATAACCGGGTGTGTCCATGAAAACCAAGCCCGGCGTATCGACCCGCGCGGCATAAGGGACCACGTCGACCAGCGAGGTCGCACCGGCCTTGGCCAGAGCGCCGAGCGATTTCTCGTAGATCGTGGTCAATCCGCCGGCCTTGTTGCCTGGCGAGGGGTTGTTGTTGATCTGGGCCCCGAATACCCCGGTGTACCACTCCCACCACTTGATCCGGTCCACCAGCTTCTGTCCCACTTCGCGCGAGACGGCCCGCCGAGTCAGCAAGTGCTCCGCGCCGTAAATCTCGGTTGTTTCGCCCAGGACGGCCGTTCCACCCTGCGAAATCAAGAGATCGGCGGCGACTCCCAGCGCCGGGTTGGCGGTCACACCGGAGTTGCCATCGGAACCACCGCACTCCATCGCCAGGCAGATCTTGGAGGCGGGCTGCTCGGATCGGGTCCAGGAGTTTGCCTCGGGCATCAGCTCGTAAACAGCCCGTGACGCCGCCTCGACGGTGCGGGTGATTCCCCCCTCCTCCTGAATGTTGAGCATCCGGGGCCGGTGCGGCGTTGAATCCGAGCTCTTGCCGTTCGCCGCCCCCAGCGTGACGAGATGTTGGGATTCGACCAGATGTGAGGCAAAGCTCACTTCGCACCCCAGTCCGACGATCACGAAGGCCGCCACATTCGGGTGATGGGCGAAACCGGCCAGAACCCGTTCGAGAATCTGATGGTCGAGGCCTTCGAACGGCAGCCCACAGCCCCCTTTATGCGTGATGGCGAACACGCCATCGATATTGGGAAATTGCTTCTTCCAATCACCGTCACGAAACCGATCGGCGATATACCGGGAGGTACTGGCGGAACAGTTGACCGTGCTAATCACGGCGATATAGTTTCGCGTTCCGACCCGACCGTCCGGCCTCGAATAACCGCGAAACGTCCTGAGCTGCTCCGGCTCCTGTGTTCGAGGCCGCTCAGAGGCAAAGGCGTAGTCACGCTCGAACAAGTCGGCTTTCAGATTGTGGACGTGAACGTGCGAGCCAGCCGCGATCGCCTTCGACGCGAAGCCGATGATCTGCCCGTACTTGAGCACCGGCTCGCCCACCGCGATGTCGACCAGGGCGACCTTGTGTCCCAAGCCGATCGCGTCGCGAACCTCGATCGAAGTCTCATCCAGTTGCAAGACAAACCCACGCGGAATCGGCCGTGCCGCCACGGCCACGTTGTCGTCGCTCTTGAGGACGACGGCCTTGGGTTCCGCGACCGTTACCGACATGCTCGACCCCTTTGTCTACAGCGAGTTTCTCGATTCGGCGTTACTGATGGTCAGTGTAGTGGTTTATGCTGCCGTTGGAAAGCCGCTCGAAGTCGACCTACCTTGACGATATAATCAATGGAATCAGTCGCGCTGTCCGAATGATCGATTCGGAACCAATCGCCGAGAGAAACCTGATGCCCTCGCCGTTTCCAGGAATGGACCCCTATCTAGAGAAGCCCTCTCGCTGGCCGGGTGTGCATCACGAGCTGATCTCAGTGATTGGGGCCACGCTCACGGAACTGCTTCGCCCCAAGTATTTTGTCGAGGTCGGAGAACGGGTTTATCTTTCCACGGGAGATGATCCGGGCCGAACCGTATTGGTGCCAGATGTCCATATCTCGCGGCTCGAAAGGGCAGAAAGCGATCGGCTTCGCGTAATGTCGACGGTGTCGGAACCAATGTCGCGGAGCCATTGATCGTTGATACGTTCGTCGAGGAGACGATCAAAGAACACTTCCTCGAAATAATCGACTCGGAAAGAAGGCGTGTCGTCACTGTGATCGAGGTGCTCAGCCCGGATAACAAAGTTTCCGGCTCACAAGGGCTGAAAAGCTTCCAAACGAAACGCCTCGCGATCATGAAATCGAAAAGCCACTGGGTCGAGATCGATTTGCTCCGCAAGGGCGTTTCACTGGAATTGCGCAGGCGAATTCGGACCCACGACTACTTCGTTCACGTCTCACCCGTGGATAAGCGACCGGAGGGGGTGGTCTGGCCGATCCTCAGTTTCGCAGCGATTGCCGGTCATTTCGATCCCGCTTCACAAGAAGGACGATGACGCCCGGCTCGATCTCCAGAGCGTGCTTAACACCGTGTACGACCGAAAGGGCTATGACCTCAAAATTGACTACACGAAAGAGCCGAACCCACGCTTGAAACCAGAAGCGACCGAGTGGCGCATCAGTTGCTTAAGAAAAAAGGCTTGCGGCCATCATGACGTCGAGGCCAGTGCATTCCTACACCAACTCGCCGCGCAATACCGTGACGGCTTGGCCGATCAAGACGACGCGAGCTTCCTCGACGCGGACCTTGACGACACCGCCCCGGCACGAAACCTGGTGTCCGCTCAGCGAATTGCGACCGAGCTTCTCCGCCCAGTACGGGCCGAGACAGCAGTGCGCCGAGCCACAGACCGGATCTTCGTCGACGCCGACCCGGGCGCGAAGAACCGCGAAACGAAGTCGTGGCCGCCCGAGCTGGCGCGGCCGGTCACGATCACCCCGCGAACCGGGAACTGCTCCAGCCGCCGGATATCTGGCTGCAAGCCGCGAACCTGTTCCTCGGTTCCGACGTCAACCAAGAGATCGAACCGATTACGACCGGCATATCGGATCGGCGCTTGAATCGCGGAAGTCAGCTCGGCGAGCTCACCAGGCTCTTTCACTTCCTGGTTGACTGGCTCGGAAGGAAAATCCAACTCGATCCCAATCGAGCTCCGCTTGGCGGTCAAGAAGGCCGCTACGGGTCTCGAACCTGGCGGGTTGACTGTCGGGAACGTGTCCTTCCTCCCAGAGGATATGGGCCGTGGCCAGGGTGGCGTGACCACAAAGATCAACTTCCCTCTTGGGAGTAAACCAGCGCAGACGGAATATCGCATCCGGGCCGAGCCGTTGCGCGAACGCCGTCTCGGAGAGGTTCATTTCGGCTGCCACATCTTGCATCCAGCGCCTCATCGGCCGGCTCGCTCAGAATGCAAACCGCGGCGGGATTGCCCGAATATTTCCGATCTGTAAATGCGTCAACCTGGCTGAATTCGAATGCTCATGGATCGTTCCTCGCTCTGGATTGTCCTGTTGACCGACACACTACATTAAGAGTCACCTCGCCGGTTCAGGTTCGGGCCGCGACCCACTTTCCGATTCAAGCTCCTCATTGAGAGCGGCCAGTGTTCGTTGGTCAATCGATTGGCCGCTCAAGAGAATCAGGGCGGAGTAGATTGAACTACCAGTGCAGATCAACAAACATAATGCATAGACCCAGCGGGTGACGTAGTTACGCTCACGTCGCGCGATCGCAGTCAATTCCCACGAAAAAATGGGCGAAACTGACAAATCACCGTACTCCTGAACGTCTGGCGGATGTTCACCCGTTCGCGGGCAGGTCGCGGACCGCGAACGCGACGAAGGCGAGGATAATGCAACTAATCCCGATTCCCCCCAAGATGGCGAGGTTGAATCCGAGCGATTCCCCCTTTGTCACGAGCTCGACAGGATTATAAGCTTTGAAGATCGACACTCGCTCAAGCCATGGCTTCCAGCTCATGTTCTGGAGCTGCGGGACGAGCGAAACGACGAAGGCGATCACGCCGGCCAGGGTCAATCCCGACCCAATGGACGTCGGGCGCCAGCGCACGCTATCAATCGAGGAAGCCAGGAGGGTATAGCCGTAAATCGGCAAGCCGAGGGCGGCGAGATTCACGCGCGGGAGGGATCAGCGTCCAGGGAGTCGGAGGCTCGCGTAGGACGTTGTAGTGAACGGCGATCGAGGCGCCCGCCAAGAGCGCAATCGGCAGGATCGCCAATCCCAGCGTCGCGACGAGTACCTGAGACGCGAGATAGACCCAACGCGGAACCGGGTCGAGACAGGAGCAGGTCCATCGTGCCGCGCTCGACTTCCGCGGCGATCGCGATCGAGCCCCGGCCGATCGCCCAGATCGAGATTAGCAGGAAGACGATCGGATGGCTCCAGACGTCATCATGATCGATGCCGAGGAGGGTACCTCGCCGACACCCATGATTTTCAGCATCTCAATCCGCCGGCCGCCCTCGTCCGAGGCGAGCAACCGAACGATTTCCGCTTCGTTTATCGACGTGACGTAGACGAAGAGCCATCCCCAGCCGAACAACGCCATCGCCAAGAGACCGAGACTCCAGCTCGATTCATGAACCTGTTTACCAATCAGCGCGATGAGTGGTCTCATACGGGTGGCTCCTCGTCGGGGACGTTCGGGCCGTGAAACCGGTCATAAAGACTACGCAGATCTTCGGTTCCGATCGCAATATCCGCGATCGGAACCGACCCGAGCCAGCGCAAAAGATCGCGCGATCTCGCCGCGGTGCTCGAGGAGCGTCGCGTCGCCGTTTTGTTCACGGACCGTGAGCTCCAGCTCGGCGGGGAATTCGGGTTCAAACCCAGTATCAAACTTGAGTAACAGCATACGAAGACCCCTGCGGGCATGCATATCCTCAACGTGCATCAGACGTCCGCGCCGCATGATGGCCACGCGATCGGCCACCTGTTCGACTTCCGCGAGCACGTGACCGGAAAAGATCACGGTCTGTTTCTGGATTCGTGCCTCCTGGACCAGGCCCAAGACGATCGCTCGCGCCGAGGGATCGAGCGCCGAGGTCGGCTCATCCAGGATCAACGTCTCGACCGGGTCGGCGAAGACCTGGGATAGGGCTAACTTCTGCTTCATGCCGGTAGAATAAGTCCGGATTCGCCGCTTGAGATTGAGCTTCATCACCCGTTCGGCGATCGCCACGGCACGGTCGAGTCCGGCCCCGTCCCGCAGGTTGCTCAGCAGTCTCAGAAGGCCGAGTCCGGTCATCGACCCGTACATTCGCAGCTCACCCGAGAGGTACGATACCAGGTGGCAGACGTCGTTGCTGTTCCGCCAAGTGTCGAATCCCGCGATCGTCGCGCGCCCCGATGTCGGTCGCAGGAAACCGACCAACAGTCGAAGCGTCGTCGTCTTGCCGGAACCGTTCGGTCCCAGCAGTCCAAAGACCTCGCCCCGGTGAATCTCCAGCGATAAACTGTCGAGTGCCACGACTTGCCCGTAACACTTCGTCAAACCCTCGGTGATGATCAGCGCCGCTTTGTCCATGTTTCTCATCCGACTCCGACGGTAACCGCGGGAACGTTCTTGAACAGGCTTATTATTTCGGAAACGGGAGCCTTAATCCACGCCGAGCACATCGCGTCGCAATCGAGCCCGACATCGTTCCGACCCAGCTCAATCGTCGGTACTGCAATGGCTACAGAGTTTTCCATTCGATCTCCGATGCGACCGCAACTGTGCTCGACAATCTCAGGTTGACTGAAAAGCTTATTATGGCGATCCTAATTAAGCCGAAAGCATTCTCACCATGGGCCAACGACTCCTCGGTATCACGGATGATCGGTCGGGTGCTGTCGTTGGCCGAGTGCGAATCATCGATCGGCGACGGCGGAAGCGACCTGGTGGCACTTTCAGGGAGTGATTCCGCATGGGCACATCCTTACAGGCAGTTCCGTTCACGACGCCAGCATCGGACCTGCACATTTACGTGCATCAAGGCCCCGATTCGCGGGTGGCGTTCTGGCGGATCAACGGGTACCGGGCAAGCCTCCTCATCTGGACGATCGACGAATGGGAGAGACTGGAAGAACGTCCGGCGGACGCACAGTATCACCCTTCCGGAGTCTGGTGCGCGCTGCGAATGGAATGAATGGTGTTCGCGGCGCATGGATTCTTCTTCGCCTGGTCTCAACGACGTTCGACCAAGCCGCATTCGATGCACTTTACCACAGAATCCACATTTTCCACCTTCCACGCGTGGCGAATCCGCCACCGGGAAGAACTCCTGCCGGCCGCTGGGTGAACGATCCTCTACTTCAGCTCAACGGTCACCTTGTGGATCTTGCCGGTGAACTTGTTGTCGCTATCCTTATACTCGTCCGTCACAGGCGTGCCCGCATCCGTTCCCACGTCCGCACCCTCGTCGGCCGAGAAGATAAAAGGCTGCGTTTGGTCAATTCGACCTTCCGCGACTTTCTTGCCGTTGACGAGGATCGTGCCCGTGCCGCCCTTGCCCGGCCTGCCGCCATCATACGCGAATTCGAAGCGGATCGTCGCCTTGCCGGCCGGAAGAGCCTCCGTGGCGGCGACCATGTACCGTTTCAGGCCCAACCAGTTGTAAGCGTATGTCGGCTTGCCGTCTTTGACATAGAAGCTCCAACCGCCGAACCGACCGGCCTGGCAAAGGATCACGCCGTCGGCACCCCCCTCCGGGATCTCGACTTCGGCGGTGATCGTGTGCGACCGGTTCTTGACATTGATGAAGACATTCTCCGTCAACCCGATCATTCCCTCATAGACGGTCAGCGACGTCGGCCGGCCATCAGGTCGGGTCGACCGGCGAACGGCGGCGTTGACCCGCTCGACGACGCGATCATCGATGGGCAAGACATGATTCTCGACTGCTTCTTTCATGAATAGGTCCTGCATCTCCTTGAGCTTTTCGGCGTGATTGGCGGCCAGGTCGTTTACCAGGCTGAAGTCTGTGCGAGTGTCATACAATTCCCATACGTCATTTTGCAATGTCGCTCGCGGATTTGGCTCCCAGGGCACGCGGTGGACGGTGCCCGGCCAGCCAACCGTCGTGGTAGATGGCGCGATTGCCAAAGATCTCGAAGTACTGGGTCGTGTGACGGCTCGTTGCCGTGGCGTCGTCGAACGTGTAGAGCAGGCTCACGCCTTCAATCGGCGTTTGGGGAGTGCCGTTGACCGCTTTCGGCTCGGGCAGTCTGGCGGCTTCCAGAATCGTCGGCGCGACGTCGATGACGTGATGCCACTGGGACCGAACTTCGCCCCGGGCCTTGATGCGGCTGGGCCAGTGGACGACCATGCCGTTGCGCGTACCGCCGTAACTCGCCGCGACCTGCTTCGTCCAAGTGAACGGTGTATCCCCCGCCACGGCCCAGCCGGCGGCATAATGTCCGTACGACGTCGGGCCGCCGAGCTCGTCAAAATGCTTCAAGATATCCTCGACCTTTTCGGCCACGCCGTTGAAATAGGTCACCTCGTTGAAAAGGCCATTCATGCCTCCCTCGGCGCTCGCGCCGTTGTCGCCGAGGATGTAGAAGATGAGCGTATTATCCAGCTGGCCCATATCCTTGATGGCCTGGACCACCCGGCCGGCTTCGTGGTCGGCAAACTCGCCGTAGCCGGCGAACATTTCCATCTGGCGGGCGAAGAGCTTCTTCTCGTCTGGCGTGAGCTTTTCCCAATCTTTGATCGCCGCCGGCTTGGGGGCGAGCTTGGTGCCGGCCGGGACGACGCCGAGCTCCTTCTGGCGCGCCAGAGTTTCGTCGCGAAGCTTGTCCCATCCCTGGTCAAACTTGCCCTTGTATTTCGCGATCCATTCCTTGGGCACGTGGTGCGGAGCGTGCGTGGCCCCGGCGCGAAATAGATGAAGAACGGCTTGTCCGGCGTGAGCGATTTCACGGCCTTGGTCCATCGATCGCCTGGTTGGTCATATCGGTCAAGAAATGATAGTTCGGGTCCTTGGGCGCCTCGATCCGATTCATCTCTTCGTAAATCGCCGGGGCCCACTGGTTGGCTTCGCCGCCGATGAAGCCGTAGAACTTGTCGAACCCGGAACGCGTCGGCCAGCGATTGGTTGGCCCGGAAGGACTGACTTCCCAGGCGGCGGTCTCGTGCGACTTGCCGAAGGCGGCGGTGGCGAAGCCGTTAAGCCGCAGCATCTCGGCCAGCGGTGCCACGCTGTTGGGACGCTGCCCGGTTTGCCCGGGGAAGGCGGTGGCTGTTTCGGTGATCGAGCCCATGTTGCACATGTGATGGTTGCGGCCGGAAAGCAGCGCGGCACGGGTGGGCGAGCAGAGTGCCGTGGTGTGAAACTGATTGTATCGGAGTCCATTTTTGGCCAGACGCTCCACCGTCGGCATGTAAACGGGCCCGCCGAAAGCGCTCGATTGGCCGAAGCCCATGTCATCGATCAGAAGAATGAGCACGTTCGGTGCGCCCGCTGGCGCCTTCACCTCGAATCGCGGAGGGGCTTTCGCGTTCCGGACATCGAGCTCGGTTATCGGCGGCGGCTGAGGCTCCGGGATCGGTAAAACAGTGCGGTCGTGTCCGTCGTTTCCGACTGGTTCCACCGGCGCGATCGCCGCCTCGCTCGTAACCGCCGGAGCCTCGTCGGTCGAACCAGCCGGCCGCTGCCATCCAGCCGGCCAGTGCACCACACGTGATCGTTCCCAGGGTCATCATGCGCATTCGCGATCTCACTAGACGTTCCCCCAACAGCATCTCTCAATCAGTCGAAGACGGTTCTGACGGCGCCGTGGAATCACGATCACCGTGTGCCGATCACCCATCGGTCGCGGACACCCAACGATAAACCATTCGGATCGAATCATCTAGGCTCTCGGCACGGCCGCGGCGACTGCGAGGTAGTTCTCAGCTGCGCGGCCGCGACGTTGTCGGGGCGTGACGAATGTTGACGGGCCACAATGAGCGACCGGGTATCTCGGGTCTGCGGGGATGGATTTGTGTACAATCGAGAATCGTGAGATGGTCGAACCGAATCGGAATTCTCAGTCTCGACGTTCCCGGAGAACATTTGCGTGCGTGCTCAGTTTGCAGATAGCCCCGAATTTCAGCGATTGGTCATGGGTGCCAACAAGGTCAAACTCGCGCGAATCGCCCTGGAAATCGCGCGCGATGCCTACGCCGATCTCGATATCGAACCCTATCTCAAAAGAATCGAGGCGCTCGCGGCGCGAGTTAGCAGCCGTTTTCGTCCCGATGCCAACGCGCGCGATATCATCGGGCAAATCAACTGGGTCCTCTACGTCGAAGAAGGATTTGGCGGCAATCGGGAGGAATACTACGACCCACGAAATAGTTATCTCAACGAGGTGCTCGATCGCAAATTAGGAATTCCGATCAGCCTATCGGTGGTTTACTGGACGGTCGCTGAGCATTTGGGCTTGTCGATGGCCGGGGTCAATCTGCCCGCGCATTTCATGCTTCGGGTTGATGAGAATGAACGCACATGGTTCGTCGATCCGTTTCATGCGGGGGCCATCTACAATCACAGGCGATGTGAACAGAGGCTCTCGGAGATCGCTCAACAGCCAGTCGTGTTGACGGATTTGCTCACGGCGCCCTGTTCGATCTCGGTCGTGGTCGCGCGGATGCTCAAGAACCTCAAAGCGATTTACTGGAATGCTCAAGACGTTGCGTCCATTCTTCCCATCCAGCGACGGCTTGTCGCTCTCAGCCGGAATGAACCGACCGAGCTGCGCGACCTCGGAGTGCTTTGCGTGCAAGCCGACCTTCTGGGTCAGGCGATTGATCCGCTGGAAGCCTATCTTCAGACCGATCCACCGAATGAGGATGCTCGCGAGATCCGAGTGTTGCTCGATGTGGTTCGCCGTCAACTGGCCAGTTTGAATTAGAGGCCCTAACTTCATTGGGCGTACGAGGAGGGCGACGCCGAGATGACAAAACGCCGGCCTTGACGGTCAATGGGGTCCGTCGGCCACGACAACCACTTTTCGCGCTGAGCGCACACACTTGCGTTGGGCGGAGAAATGGGTTTCGGCCGTATGTCGTTGGCGCGATTAAATTTACGTGTGACACAGGTATAACCGGAACTCGCAAGAATCCTTCATCTCCTTACAGCCAATGGACTTACGTGTGACACAGGTATAATCGATAAAACCGGATCGAAGCAGGCGTTTTTGCAGTATCTCCTTACAGAATTTAGACTTGCGTGTGACGCAGGTATTATCGACAAAACCGGATCGAAGTAGAAGTTTTTGCAGTATCTCCCTACAGCAATTGGGTTTGCGTGTGACGCACGTATAATCAATAAAATAGGATCGGGGCAGGAGTTTTTGCAGTATCTCCTTACAGCAATTTGGCTTACGTGTGACACAGTTATAATCGACAAAACCGGTTCGACGTAGGGTTCTTAGCCGTATCTCATTACAGAAATGGGACTTATAAGTGGGACATGCCTGGTGGACGCGATCGGTTCAAAGCGGCGTTCTGGCAGCATCTCCTTACAGCAATTGGGCTTATATGTCGCAAATGTCTGATCGGCACAATCGGTTCGAGAGCGGACCGGTCATAACTGCTCATCGCATCATGAACACGGCTCTAACCGGCTACGGTCGAGGGCTTCCGGTTATCCCTTTCACGGCGTAAGTCATTTCGCCGTCGGCTCTTCGCCTCGTACCACATCGCCTCTCGGGGAGAGTTCGTGCGAAGGCCGGGGGAGATGGGACCGCGGCGGCGCGAATCATGAGCCGGAGACGCTTGGTCGTCCCATATGGCCCGGTCAAGCCCGAACTTCGCATCAGCTAAACCGTTCGGATGACCGACTCGACTTGCGATGATTGGCTCGTGCGATTATTCTCCTCCGCCGCGCTCGTACCCGCACGAGCATTCCAGGCAACGGCCTCGCCAGGCGTCAGGGCTCTCTCCTCCCGCGAGCCGAGCCCCGCTACCGCCGCGAATTGATACCAACCGAGTCGTTTGACCATTGAATCTCCGGTGTTGAGCGGCCAGTGCGGTGGGAGGCGCGCAGCCGGAACGCAGACCTTTGGCAGGAGGGATCGAGCCATGCGACCAGCGGCGAGCATCGTGGTAGTGTTCGGGGCAATTGGGCTGATATTGGGCCTATCCACAGAGCCTCCGCCGCCGAACCGGCGGGCAAGGACTGGGTCGGCAAGAAGGTCGTGCCGAAGCATCGCGATTTCACGCTCCGGTCATGCGGCGACGACGTCGACCGCAAGGGCAGACCCGGGATCTATCAGGTCAGGGAATTCAAGGGCTCTTCTCTCCTGCTCGAGAGGTCGGGCATCCGTGGCTGGGTCGAAGCCGATCAGTTCTTGCCGATCGAGGTGGCGACGAAGTTCTTTGACGAGGTCATCCGGGCCAATTCCCAGGACGCCTTTGGCTACATCATGCGAGCCAAGGCATTGACCGTCGATAAGAAAGACTTCGAGCACGCGCTCGCCGACTTGGATAAAGCCGTCCAACTGGATCCGAGGGACGCCCTCGCCTACGTTAGTCGCGGCCTGGCATGGGCGGAGAAAGAGGCGTACGACAAGGCCGTGGCGGACTTCGACCAGGCCATCCGACTCGATCCGAAGGACGCCTCAGCTTACATCAGTCGGGGCAAGGCATGGACGGTGAAAGAGGAGTACGACAAGGCCATGGCGGACTTCGACCAAGCGATCCGACTCGATCCGAAGGACGCGACGGTCTATAGTTGCCGCGGTTGGGCCTGGGTCGAGAAGCACGAATATGATAAGGCGATCGCCGATTACGACCAGGCGATCCGTCTCGATCCCAAAGAGGCCAACAATTACGGCGGTCGGGGCGTGGCCTGGGGTGCCAAGGAGGAGTACGACCACGCGATCGCCGACTTCGACCAGGCAATCCGACTCGATCCGAAACTCGACAAAGGCCGATGGTTACCGAGGCTGGGCGTGGGTCGAGAAGCATGAGTATGACAAGGCGATCGCCGATTTCGACCAAGCGATCCAACTCGATCCCAAACTCGCCTTGGCTTACGGCGGTCGAGGCGATGTCTGGCGAGGGCTGGCGACAGTATGACATGGCCATCGCCGACCTCACCACCGCCATCAAGCTCGCTCCTCAGGACGCCAAGCACTTTTTCGAACGCGGAATCTGCTGGCAAGAGAAGGGAGAGATCACCAAGGCCGTCGCCGATTACAACGAGGCGGTGCATCTCGACCCCGCCTATACCGATGCCGCCTACGACAAAGTCGCTCGCGTTATCGCCAAAAAACGACGAGCAGAAAACCTCCGAATTTCCGCCGCCCCCCTTCCGCCAGGCACCCGAGACGTAAGTGCCTACTTCAAAGGCGATGATGTCTTGTCAGGCGCGGGAACTTCGATTTCGATCGGCCCCGCCCGGGCCGATCTCCTGTCCATTGAGGCCCTGGGGATCGTTGCCCGGGCCGGACGAACGGACGTTCGATTCTCAGCAGGCCGCTCGGTACGGCGACAAGGGAATGACCGCAGACTCCAAACGCGACGCCCGCTCGTCGACTGCTTATCGTGTGTTGTCCAAGGAGGATTATGACAAGGCGATCGACCAGCATGGGATGGCGATCCTCTTAAACCCCCCATTCCCCAGTGCCTCAGTGGGCTCCGCCACGGCTTGGATCGATGAGGAGCGTAACAAGGCCCTTGCCGACCCCATGGGGGCCGCCCTCACCTGGTTCAATCGGAAGGAGTACGACAAGGCCATCGCTGTTTGCAACAAAGTCATCAGCGTCGATCCAAGAAGTGCCTCGCGCCTATGTTCTCCGCGCCTCTGTCTGGCAAGAGAGGAAGGGACTACGAGAAGGCCATCGCCGATTGCAACGAAGCCATACGTCTCGATCCCAACCAATCTAATTATATATTGTAATAGTAGTTATAATACAGTGGACAGGCCTATTTGATTCGTGGCCGCCGTTGAAAGCGAAGAAAGATTACGGCAAGGCCATCGCCGATTACAACGAAACTATTCGACTCGACTCTCGAGTCAGATGTTGCCCATAACTTCCGAGCCTATTCCTCCTCGCCACATGCTCCGACTCCGAAGTATCGCGATGCGGAAAGCCGTCGAGTCGGCAACCAAGGCGTGTGAGCTGACCAGGTGGAACGAGCCCGCCATCTCGACAACCTCGCGGCCGCCTTCGCCGAGTTGGGCGACTTCGCGTCGGCGGTGAAATGGCAGTCGAAAGCAATCGAAATGCTCAATGACGACAAAACCAAGGACGACTACCGCACGCGGCTGGAGCTCTACGAGCGGAAGAAGCCCTATCACGAGACGACGCCATGATGTTTAGGCGTTGGGTGTGCGCGTACTGATCCAGAATGCGGACCTTTGGCAGGACGGATCAAACCATGTGGGGAAAATCGTCAGGAGCTGTTTTTGACAGGGGTGTCCGCTGGATTGTCTGCGCATGCCAAGACCACGACGTGCCGCCGAAGGCGGCCTGATCTACCATGCCCTAAACCCAATACCGTTGAATTAGCCATAAAACACGTAAGGAACAAGACTTTCAAGTCCTTCACCCCGGAGGGGTGGACGTGGACAGCGGAGGGGCGGCTTCGTCGCCCCTGGATTAAATCGAGATTCGCCCGCTATTAACCTCCGCCCCGTCGGGGCGGTGCTCTCCATTTCTCCTAGTTTTCCAGGGGGTCGACGCCCTACGCTATCGACCTTCACCCCTCCGGGATTAATGAATACATTTACTTGCATTATATATCGGCATTTACGGCCCATCGACCCAGGCCGTTAATGGGAAAAGTTCGTAATCCCTTTTTCTACAGTAGGTTGCAGCTAATTCAACGGTATTGGCCCTAAACCGGGACAAATGCGCTGACTGGCTATCTTCGACAGTGATGCCAACTATGCCGCGTTCGAGCGGGTCTCGCCCTTTCTCCGTCCTCCAATATGAATTTCAACCCATTCGGAAATCATGCGACAGAAAAACGGCGAAGAATCAAAATCCTGTGCGTGAGATTATTGGCCTTTTCCCCAGAATAGGAGTCGCAAGGAAGTTCGACACCGCACTTCTCTGGCCTTTTTGACGCGCGTACCGTCGTTTCGTTAGCGCGAAGTAAGACAATCCATGTATCATTGTTACTGTTTCGATGTGACTTGTCTTTAATCGAACGCGGCGGTTCTTGACCAGCGATGGGCCTCCTCGTTTTCGGGCTCGAGCGTCGCTGCACGGAGGGCCGCATCGAGGGCTTTTCGCTCCCACCGCTCGACCACGGGTGCCCCGTTTTCGCGATAGGCGATTTTCGCTTTCTGAACATAGCCTTCGCTCAGAAGCATATACGAGGCGGCTCGATCCGGGTAAGATCGTATCAGCCGGTCGGCCAGCGCGAGCAGTTGATCCGCGACTCGGCGTGCGTGGCCGAGTTTGCCGACCGGTCTTTGCCAGCCGAGGGTGGTCCCGCCGCATACCATAGCTTCCTACTGATCTCGGGAATCCGGGTATGATCGAGGTGGAACTTTGCGGCATCGGATTTCATCGAAGTAATCACGCGATTCGTCCATGCGTCGCTGGAAAGATCGTCCGGGATGAGCCAGCTGCGACTTGACAATCGATGGAGCTAGCCGATCCGTCTCGCCGTCAGTTCGGCGAGACCGAATTCAAAACGATTGCCGTCGACGAGCGCTGGCGGCGGGTGGATCGGGATCGGAGAGGCGTAAATTCGCCTGACCATTGTCCCAACGCGGCGAGAATCAACGCCTCGTTCAAAACGAATTCGGGAAACGCGGCTTCGGCAAACGGCACGGAACGGATGATCTGGAGGTCTTGTTCAAGTACTGTCCTGTGTGATCCGATTCGCCATTCAACATTAGATAATCTGGCGGAGCCGGTGGCAACGGCTGAGTTCAGCCATCCGACCAATATGGATGCGATGGACTGATTTTAGTGGCACAAACAGCGCGATCGCTCGCGCTTCCATCGTTCGAGAGCGGGTCGTTATTGGAGTCAGCCAGATATCCCACCATCAAACAGGCTAGTACAAGTCGCCGCTGATGAAATCTACGTCACCGGGACTGAAGGCGAGGCATGCTTCACTGGATCCTATGGACTCCTCACTGATCGCCGCGCTTCCCCGTGCTTCCCAGCGAGCACATAGGAATTCGCGAGACAAAGATCGATCTTAGCGAGTCGTTTCACACCGCCAGTGTCGAGAGGATAGCGTTTGAAAGCTCGATTTCCTGGTGGTGGGAACAAAGAGCTTTAAGATAATTGATGTTAAAAAATCTTCCTATACGATTCCCCTTATTCAATAGTGCCGATAGAAGCGCCGTCAGCGATCGTGATGCCACTTGGTAATTCGCGTCAGAACTAGCTCGCTGGGCCTCGGAACGCCGAAGTGACGCCGATAACCCCACGAAACTTCCGATCAGCGTCAGTAACAAAGTGGCTGCCAGGGTCGCGATCACAGGTTGACGGCGGCACCAGCGCCAGGCGTGTTCGATCGGGGAATTGGGCCTCGCCTTGATCGGACGGCTTTGCAGGAAGCGGTTCAGGTCGTCGGCCAACGCCTCGGCCGAGGCGTAGCGCCGGATGGGTTCTTGTCCAGGCACTTCAGTGCGATGGTCTCCAGGTCGCGGGGGATCTTCGGATTCAATCGCCGTGGGGGCACGGGTTGCTGTCCGCGGACTTGATCAAGGGTTTCCAGCACCGAACTTCCCTGGTACGGCGGGCGGCCAGACAGCAACTCGTAGAGGATGCGCCAACGGCATGAACGTCAGCCGCCGGTCCGACGCCAGCGCGCGGACGCGGCCGTCTGCTCTGGCGCCATATAGGAGGGCGTACCACGCGGGCCGGCCAAGCTCGACTCCGAAGGGCCGGCGTCGCTTTGGGAGAGCCAGGCCGAAATCGGACACCTTCGGGTTGACCTGGTCCCAGCGGGCGTTCTCCTCGCAGTCCAGCAGAATGTTGGACGGCTTGAGGTCGAGGTGGAGCAGGCCGCGGCCGTGGACGTAACCCACGGCGCGGGCGATCGTCTCCGTGAGCCGGGCCGCGATGTGCGGCGGAAGTGGTTCCACCAGTCTTTGCTTGAGGGTGCCGCCGGCGACGTATTCTAGCACCAGAAAAAACCGTCCGTCCGCCTCGCCGTAATCATAGAGTGGCACGACGTTGGGGTGCCGGACACTCGAGACCGTGCGTGCCTCACGGAGCCAGCGGCGGCGCAGGCAAGGGCCAACCTCCGGGCCTAAGGCGCGGGAAGGATCTTGAGGGCGACCAGACGATCCAGTCCGGTTTCGTTCGCCAGGTAGACCACGCCCATGGCGCCGCCGCCTAGCTTGGACCGGATTTCGAAGCCGGGGATTCGCGGCAATCGTTCTTCGCCACCGAAGACCGCGCTCGGATGGTAGTTCCGGTGAGAAAGGCGCTCCAGGGCGGCCGTGCATCGCGGACATCGCTCGACATGCTCCTCGATGGCCGCGTATGTGGCTTCACCGAATGCATCCGTAGCGAGCAAGATCAGGATTTCCTCGCCAGGGCACGACGACATTTCGGCGAACCTCCCCGCGTGAGCGCTCGTCACGCGCTGTCCAACCAGCCGTCCGATACGCGCTTCCCGCGTCGAATAGCATCTCGGCGACCCGTTCCCGGGCGGCATACACAGCGGTTCGGCTCATGCCCAGCGATTGAGCGGTCCGCTCGACGCTCCAGTCGTAAACAGCGACAAGCCAATATGCATCCCATGTATTGGGCTTAACCTTCGCTCTGACGCCCGCCTGGACTTTCGCGGCCTCCTCGAGAAGGAAATCATGGTTCAGGTTATCTTC
The DNA here is from genome assembly GCA_963720335.1 of uncultured Planctomycetota bacterium. Lineage (GTDB taxonomy): Bacteria > Planctomycetota > Planctomycetia > Isosphaerales > Isosphaeraceae > CAVRFS01. The sequence continues at coordinate 141,594 of CAVRFS010000092.1, forward strand.
GGCGCTTTCATCATCCGCGGATACGCCGGTCGTTCCCGGGGACACGTCGAAATCGCGTTCGTCAAGGCTTACCAATGGCGTTGCCCGCCGTTGCCGCAGGAAATTGAGCACCCGCGATTCACAGAGCCGCCTGAGCCAGCCCCGGAATGTCCGGCTTGGGTCGTACTCAAACGTTCTCATCCGGTGGGCCAGCTCAATCCATATCAGTTGGCAGACCTCCTCGATCGAATCATTATTCAGACCGTATCGGCGGCACCATCGTCGCAGAGACGGGTCGTAGGTGGCACGGAAACGAGCCCAGGCCGCCTGGTTTTCCCAATTGGCAACCTCGCTGAGCAGGCTCTGATCCGTCGACCCGTTGCCCGACAGCTTCATCGCTCAAATCTCCGCCGTCGGAAAGACCTCTAGCTGAACGACTTGGGGAAACCGTCGCCAGTTTTGTTCGCGATCCGCGTTGAGACCGTTTGTAAACACTTATAGAGAGGGAATCCGGTCGCCTCGGCGGCCTAAACGTGACCGAGCGGACACAAGCGTCGGCGGCCTACCACGTGTGGTCGCATCATCTAGCCGTGCGGGTCCAAGATCGCAAGCTGCCGTCCGACGGAACTTCTAGCTGAGAGCCCCGGCACGCCTCCGGGGAGTGATAGTCCACCGTCATCGCATTGATTGGAGACATCCATCATAGGAACAGCCTGATCGGCAGTCAAGATTCTTGCACAAGTTCGAGCACTTTTTCATACATGCTCGTGCTCGGGATTCACAGCCCCAGATAGCGCTGATAATGCCTTTTGTCAACCCGAACTTACGTGTTTTCCGCATCGGGCCAGTTTCGTCAGCGAAGGGAAGCCATGATCAACCGCCTGGTCAGCGTGAGCCGATTCTCTGGCCACGCCCGTGTATCGGTCCGCAAGCGGCGAAGCCGCGCACAGCAGCCATGCGTCAATCGGTTGGAAGTGCGGGCTCTCTTGGCCTACTTCCAGGGGTTGGGTGCTAATACCACCGCAACCGGCGTCTCAGCGAATGACTCAGTGGTCGTAGGAAACGTCACAAACCAGGGCCCCTTTTACTGGACCCAAGGCAACGGTGTCGTACTTCTGCGTGATTCCTCGGGAAACATCCTTGGCGACCTCTACAAAGCAACAAGCGTATCCGGAGATGGGTCGGTGATCGTTGGCGGCAACCCGACTCCTGGCTTTGCCTTCGCGTTTCGCTGGGCTAATGGCGTCGCGGCCCTGATCCCTCAACTGAAGGGGATCGTCAGCACCGCCAATTCGGTATCGACCGACGGCACGATCATCGCAGGGGATATATCTCAGACAGGTTTTAATCCCTCGGGATTTACGTTGACGGGCACGAATCTGGAGATCATTCCACCGTCTAGCCTGAACCTAACGACTAGCGGCACGATCATGTCAGCGAACGGAGCCGTTGTTGCCGGAAACGTCGCGAATGGCAATGGGACAGATTACCGCGTATCAGTGGCAGAATGGCACACTGACTAAATTGCCCGGCTACTCCGAGGAGGACAGCACGGCCACCGCCGTTTCGCCGGATGGTTCTGTCGTGGTCGGCTCGGTGGACTCGGTAGGTCTGAACCCGCAACCGTACGAATGGACCAATGGGGTGGTGACGACCCTGACCTTGCCGTCGGGCTTTAGTGATGGCACACCACTGGGTGTCTCGAATGACGGAACCGCGATTGTTGGTTTCATGATGCCACCTCTAAGCACTGAAAACAAAGCATTCATCTGGACTCAGGCCAATGGCGTCCAGGACCTTCAACAAGTCCTTCAACAAGTATTGACCGCCGATGGTCTTGGCTCCGAACTTACCGGGTGGACGTTGACCGAGGCGACTGCCATAACTCCTGACGGGAAAACTATCGTCGGAAACGGCGTCGATCCCCAAGGCCAAGACGAGGGGTGGATCGCCAACTTGAGCACATCGATGCCACCACCGCCGCCGTCGGGCACGGTGACGACCTTGCAGGCCAGCACCCTGAACCCGATCTATGGGCAACCGATCACCCTCACGGCGACGGTCGGCGCCTCGCCCGGCGCGAGCGGCACGCCGACGGGTTCCGTCACCTTCCAGGATGGACTGATGACTCTGGGATCAGCCCCGCTCTACAACGGCGTGGGCACTCTCACGATCAGCAGCTTGACGGTCGGCACTTACCCCATCACCGCGAGTTACAGCGGGAAATGCGCAATTCAATGACAGCTCGTCGGCCGCCGACATCGCGGCGGTTCAGCCAGACGCCACTGGTGTGGCGATTACGTCCTCGGCCGACCCATCCGCCATGGGACAACCGGTCACGTTCACGGTTACGGTCAGTCCGCTCGCGCCGGGAGGCGGAACGCCGACCGGGACCGTTACCTTCATGGACGGATTGACGCGACTGGGCACAGCGTCCCTTATAGGCGGGCAGGCGACATTCACAGCCTCGAACTTGACGGCGGGTTCGCATGCTATCTCGGCCGTCTTTAGCGGCGACGCCGACTTCCTTGCCAGCACGTCAGGCCGGTGACACAGACCGTCGAGTCCCCGTCCTTGCGATTCCCCACGAGGATCAGCGCGACAGCGACACCGCGACCGGCGACATTCGGCCGGCCGGCAACCTTGACCGCCACCGTCAAGAATTTGACACATGGCGGCGGGACACCCAGCGGTTCCGTTACCTTCCTGGATGGCACAACCAGCCTGGGTACCGTTGTTCTTCGCCAAGGCAAGGCGACGCTCAAGACATCGCATCTGCCCCTCGGCCGCGACGTGATCCAGGTCGATTACACAGCAAGCCAGGATTTCGCTGGCAGCACTGGCGCCATCATCGAAAACGTCCGGGCACGTCGCTTCAGGAGCAAGGTACGAAAGGCGCTGATCGTCCCCGATGATACGGTGCGTTTCCGTAAGCCGTAAGCGTCTGTGATTCCTAGGGGACGCGCCCACAATCGTGATGTGGACAGGGAAAAAGGGTCAGGAGCCGTTCTTGACATGGGGGTTGCGCCGCTGTATGGTCTGTGCATGCCAAGACCACGGCGTGCCGCCGAAGGCGGCCTGATCTACCATGCCCTAAACCGGGCTAATGCGCGACTGCCTATCTTCGACAGTGATGCCGACTATGTCGCATTCGAGCGGGTCTTGCACCAGGCCGTCGCTCGCTTCGACATGCGACTACTGGCCTACTGCCTCATGCCTAACCACTTCCATTTGCTGTTGTGGCCCCACGAGGATGGCGAGCTCTCCACCTTCATGCGGCTGGCTGGCCATGACCCACACCCAGCGTTTGCACGCCCACCACCGGATCGCCGGGACCGGCCATCTGTATCAGGGCCCGTACAAGTCATTCCCGGTGCAGTCGGACGAGCATCTTCTGACGGTGTGCCGCTACGTCGAACGCAACGCCCAGCGGGCGAACCCGGTCGAGCGCGCGGAGGAGTGGAGATGGGGGGCCTCTCCGCTCGTCGGGCCAACAATGAGGCGGAGCGACCGACCTTGACGTCTTGGCCGATCGAACGTACGCGAGATTGGACGGCCCGTCTCAGCCGGCCGTTCGGCCCGAGAAAGGAGGAGGCGATGCTTCGCAGCATGCGGCGAGGCCAACCGTTCGGTTCGGAGTGCTGGCAGGCCGACGTAGCGGCGAGGCTCGGTCTGGCGTCGTCGCTCCGGCCCAGAGTCCGACCACGACAACCCAACAAAGGCTCCAGACTCCTTTCTCCCATCTGACCCCTTTCTCCCTTCAAGGTTCTCCAGAAGGACTTGCCGCATAAATGCAATTCGCTCTCTCGGACCGGGGCGAAGCCAGGTTCGCCCAATTGCCGCCACGTGGTTCCGGGGACATCATACGTATCTTAACGCGAGCGCCTGCTGAGTTCTGGCTTAGTTCCGGGGACGCCATACGCGAAAACCCTGGTGGCAGTTCATTTTTCCGACGCGAAAAAATGAACTGCTACCCTCCTATTCCCTTCTCCGTGTTGGTGGATAGCAAAAACGCGTGGAGCGGGTTTCCTAACCCGCTGGTTCCCTCCTTGACGCATCCAGGCGCGTTAGGAAGGCCGCCCCACACCATCAACGCCTTGAAAAGCCTTGAAAAGGTGTCAGGAACGGCTGTTGCAATTCTTGCGTAAACCTTGGTGGTTGTTCATTTTTCCGGCCCCTCCTATTCCTCGATGTGATACGCCGTCAAGCGGCGAGTTTGAATGAGAGGCCGTAACTCTATTGGGCGCGCGAGGAGGGCGACGCTGAGATGGCAAAAGCCCGGCCTTGACGGTCAATCGCGTCCGTCGGCCACGACGACTTCTTCTTGCGCTGAGCGCACACAGTTGCGTGGTGCTGGAAACTCCATTTCGGCCGTATATCGTTGGAAATAAAACATTTACGTGTGACACAGCTCTTATCGGCAGATCTACCGTCGGCACACGTTGGTCCAATTCCCGTTAGGCGGTGTCGCCGTGAGGACGTTTTTGGCCCTTGGCAGCGTTGTACACACTTCTTTTTTTGATTTTCTCCCGTGGCTCGGTAGAGCGAGAGGATTTCGAGTCCCGTCGTTGCGTTGCGGTTAAGGTAATGTATACAAGGAACTTGCGCCATCGTTGGCCCGGCTACGGGTTTCGCAATACCTTCCATAGCTTTGTGGTCACTAACCAGTTCTCGGGAGAATTGCCGAAAACGACTCAAGAAGCGCGTGGTCAAGGGCCGATGATGTCCGATACGGCACTCGCGGAATCAAGGCGGGCACTCCAGCGGCGATTATGCAACGTGTTCCGCATCTTTGGTTGATGTGGGGGAGCGATCAGGATGATCGAGCCTTCGTTGACTGATAGTAGCGTCAATCGCGCCGCGAAGTCTGGCCAGGAGGAGGATAACGCGTTATGCGCATCTTCAGATCGTCCGACTGCCTCCTCATCCTCGTCTGCGTCAAGCCGGCTGCTCGCAGACAGGAGGAGTCAGGCCCAATAGCGGCGCATCGAGTACGAGGACAGTCGCCTCGGTCGGTGACAAACCGTTGCCGATCGTCGCGGGCGAACCAGGATCGTCGTTACGCGCTTCGACCGAAGAGTTGGATCTCCCCGCATCCACCGGCTCGCGAATTTCGGGCCGCGTCTTTGACGAGGATGGCAAACCGGTGCCGAACGCGAAAGTGCGACTCGCCGTCGGCAGCTCGCCGGGCGGCAAAATCAATTACGCGATGTCCGACCAATCCGGTGGCTTCACGTTGCGGGGACTGCGCCCGAATTCGTCTTATACCGTCATCGCCGAATATCAAGGCGAGGACGGGCTGATGACAGGCCGAGTGGAAACCGAAGCGCCCGGTACCAACGTCCGCATCGGTCTTCAACCGCGCGACGCGAACTCGGGCCAAAACCGCTCGGCGATCCGTCCGGCGAAACCGAAAGTCGGGCCGATCTCCAACCCCGAGCCGATTGACGACGAAGAAGACAACAGGCGTGCCAAAGCGCGGACCAAGAACGAGGATCTCGAGCCGCCAGACCAGGAAGCCGCCGCGATTCCTCGCAGATCCAACCTTCGTACCGCGCAAGTGTCATCGGATCTATCCTTGCCACCGGTCCGCGCAGGTTGGAATCCTGCGCCAGTCTTCCACACCGAAGGACGAGTCGACAGCTTCGAAATCGCACCCGGGCAGTGAGAATGGGGAATCGACCTCACCAGCCAAGGTGTCTGATGACCGCGCTCCCGAAATCGACGATGACGGCCCGAATCCGCTGCCGCCGGCAATTGATGCCGAACCGGTCAGTTCACTGCATCGAAGCGCGACTGACGAGGACAATCCCATCAGAATGGCCCGCGGTGCTTCCCGATCGCCCGTTCAATCCAATCGAAGAGCAGTCCGCGACACACTCGATCCCACTGGCCCGAAGGTCAACAATCAAGCGGATTGGCCGGTCGAACAGGAGCCTCGGCCGATCCCCGAGGAGATCTTGCCGCGTGGGCGTGCCAATCCCGCGGAGTCATACGAGCCGACCATCGTGATCGACGGCTCCGAAGCGGATCACGCCCCGAGCCGAACATCAAAGCTACTTCGGCGCGCCGCGCCGCCATCGTCGGCCGGGAGTCGGTCCTCAGATTCTGCAAGTGACCACCGATCAACGGATGCGAACGATTCACCCGACGCCGGCGGTTCGGACGATTCGCGCACGAGGCCGACCTGGCGCGAAATTTCGTTCAACCGAGCCGATGTTCCGATCGACGAATCCGTTCGGCGCACTAACGGCGATGCCGCGTCGAAGAACCCCCAAGTGATCACGCTCACGGGCCAGATCGAGGCCGCTAAACCGCGTCTGTCCCAATTGCTTTCCGGCACGAAACCACCGCTCGATCCCGCGGTGGGCCGGACCGTCTGTCAAATCAACCCTGCCGAAGGCCGTCTTGTTGATTTTCAACTCCCCGGACTGGACGGCAAAATGGTTTCGCTGCACGACATCGACGCGGATCTGATCCTGCTCGACTTCTGGGGGAGCTGGTGCAAGCAGTGCAAGGAGTCGATCCCTCACCTCACCGAGCTCCAGAACAGGTTCGGTGGAAAACGACTTCAGGTCGTGGGGATTGCCTGCGAAAAGGGAGCTTCAATCCAGGATCGTCGGGCCAGCGCGACTAAAGGCACCTTGGACCTCGGGATCAAATATCCGGTAGTGGTTTCCAGCATGGACGGCTCATGCCCGGTTCAGAAAGGGCTTCAAGTCAAGTTCTATCCGACGATGGTCCTGATGGACCGAAACGGCCGGCTGATCGAGCGCGTGCAAGGGGTAACACCGATCACGCTGGCTCGCATCGACCAAGCTGTCGAGACGGCACTCCGAAACCCCGGCGCTCGCCTCGAGGATGAGGGGATCGGACGTTAAAGCGCCTAACGATTGGATCGAGCACATGCCGCGGCCGGGGCAAAGCACCCGCCAAACCCGCTCAGAGGGAGGGGGTTTCGTCATTACTCGCTCCCTCTCCCTCGGGAGTCCCTGCCGCGTGCGATGTCGCCGGTGAGGCGCGATATGGTTCGTGTACACACGAACCATATCGCGCTGACAGGAGAGGGCTGGGGTGAGGAACGGCCTGGGCAACATCTTCGCATCAATCCCGTCCCTCCACAGCAGGGCCGGTCCCATAGAGTAAGCCGCGGCGATGTCCAATACGAGAGCAGGCTGCGCGGCGCCGGCCCCTCACCCCAGCCCTCTCCCCGGGGAGAGGGAGCCAGTACTGCGCAACAGAATTGCGACGAAAACGAAGGGCTTGCAATACGGACTTTTCATCAGCCCACCCCGTGGCACCAGACCCCGAAGGCCGGGACCGGCGAACAACCCGCCAGCCGTTCAGGAGCGAGACGACACGCCATGCTACCAAGTAGCTCGGCTCCGGGTAGGCTGGATTCTCTGCGCGTGATCGTCATCCCGGCCATCGGCGGCGACGACGGTGATTGCAAGGCGAACGTGGTGCTCGGTTGCCATCGCGGGCGTCAGGAATCCGTCCGCGGAGCGTCAGGTGGCAAACCACGGGTGTCAACGGGACCGGAAAAGGTCGGAATAGGGTTAAAACCGAGGTAGCAATCGTTCCCCGACTCCTTTGATCCCCCCGCGGACTGATACGTCGCTTCCATGGGACAGTTCACATATCTGGGCGGTGTCTGTGGCCGGGACGTCATCACCGACGCGACCGTCGAGGGGACATTATCGCGACTATGCCCTGCGCCTCTTTGACGTGGCACTCAAATATCGCTCCGCAGACCCGTCGGGGCGGTTTCGCGACCTGCGTGCGTGCGCTTTGCTCCTTACGGGTCGTGGTCCCGAGGCGCTCGAGCAAGAGCTCGCGATCCGCGAGAGCTCGGCCGCGAATCGCCGAGATTGCGCGCGAACCTTGCGCGGATCCGCTGCGCCGCCGGCCAGATTGACTCGGGACTCGACGACCTTGAGGCGGCCGTGACCAAGCTCGACTACCCCGACCTTGCCGAGCTACGCAAGTCCGGCGATTTCCCGCACTCCCACCTGCGGTTCCGCGACTTGACCGATTTGAGGGTCAACGCCGTGCCGACGGGTTCCACTGTATTGGGAAACAGCTCGGGCTTAGTCGAGGTGGTTAACCGCAGCCGGTTTCCCCTCACCGACGTTACGATCCGATTGCGCTACGTCGGTACGTTCAAGCCGTCGAGGATCGGTCAGATGCCGGTGGAGGCGCGAGGTCGCGGTCGTGGAGACGATCGACCGACTCGAGCCGACCGAGTCGCGTTCGATCGCCTTTCGCACCGACGCGCCGCCGAAGCGCGACCGCCGGGGGCAACTCGAGGCCAATGTGACTGTCTCATCGCCGCGGCAGGGCTCGGTGACGGTCCCCGTCGCACAGCTACGCCGCTAAATGACGTTTCGTCATGCGGGCGTTTTTCTCGAACAACGGCATTCGCGCCACGCCGCGCTTCAAGAAGTGAAATACCATTCCACGAGGAGCGACCCGCGCGGTTCGCGGCATGGGGGAACCGTAGTCCAAACTGAGACTCCTCGCCGATCTCCACCACAATTCATAGCAAAGAATTAGTCGCCAAGCAGTTAGGACAGATTTCGGGTGCCACTGGTCGTACTCGACCAGTGCCCATGCTGCTTGGCCGAACGCACTGGTCGGGTACGACCAGTGGCACCCAAGATTCGGTGGAGATCCGTGAGGAGTCTCTTACTTTGTTAATATTCTACTCCGCGGTTGTGGATAGCAAAAACCTGTGGAGCGGGTTTCCTAACCCGCTGCTTCCCCCCTTGACCCATCCAGGCGGGTTAGAAAACCCGCCCCAGACCACGAACAACGCAGGTGCTTTCGACAGGCTGGTGTGCTTCGAATTCCTCGGCGAGCTTCGGCGGCTGCTTATCCTAGGGCGGATCACATCCGCGTTGCGCACACCGCTGTTTGAAACGTCATCATACTAACCCGACGCGCAAGCGAGGGGAGTGCCTGTGCCAGTCCATGATCGTCGCGTTTCGAGAGACTCAAGCCCCGATGCCCCCGGTGTACGCCGGGCCGATCCCCTCGCTTGCGCGTCGGGTTGGTATGGCTTGTGTGCCGGCCAAGCGTGAAGTCGCTCTAGGCCATCCCCACAGCTCGTCGGATCGCAAGCGCGTCGGACTCGGTAACTTGACGTCGGCCGGGCACCTTCGTACACAGCGTCGCGTCTCGCCAGCCGAGCCGCGAGGCGAGGCGAGAATATCCGCCTCGCTCGCGGGCACCGGCGCGATTGCACCCCTTCTCACTGAGCATGGTGCGCCTTGGAAGCCTCGAGGATCTGTTGCTTGACGGCCTCTAGGTTGAAGCTAGCCCCCTTCTGCATCGGCGGGAACTCGATCGCCGTCTCGGCGAGCTTCGCCACCTCACCCTGGACGAGAACGAATCGCCAGAACTCGAACTTGAACCACTCGAAGTATTCGAGTGATCCGGTCAGTCCCGTGCGCTCGAAGGGATCGAGGCGAAGGTTGACGAGGATCGGCATGGTCGGCTTGACCGTGCCGCCCAGCCAGCCGTTCGGCTGATCCAAAAAGCGGTACTTGAAGTCGCCGATGCGCACCGCGCCGAGCGTGCCCTCGGCGAAGTAGAACAGCTCCGTTCGTTTCGAGGGGCCCTTGCCCGTGATCAAGTCGAGCTGGTTGTAGCCGTCGAGGTGGACCTTGTAGGTCCGATCGCCGAGCGTCTTGCCCTGCTTCAACTCCGCGACGATGTCCGGATTGCCGGCGGCGGCCGCGAACGTCGGGAGCCAGTCGAGGCCGGACATCAGCCCGTTCTCGACCTTGCCGGCGGGGACCTTGCCCGGCCATCGCACGATGCACGGAACGCGGAAGCCGCCCTCCATGACAGTCCCCTTGCCCCCGGCGAACGGCGTCTGACCACCGTCGGGCCAGGTGAAATTCTCCGTGCCGTTGTCCGTGGTGAACGCCAGGATGGTGTCTTCCTCGAGACCCTCATCCTTGAGCTTCTTCATGACCTCGCCGACGATGTCGTCGAGCTGCGCCATCCCGGCTTCCGAGATGGACCAGCCGTTCTCGGGCGTCCGCAGCTTCTCGTATTTCTCCGAGAGGTGCGTGACGACGTGCATCCGCGTGGGATTGAGCCAGAGAAAGAACGGCTTGCCGTCGCCCTTCGCCTTGTCGATGAACTTGAGCGCGTGCTCGAGGATCTCGTCGTCGACCGTCTCCATCCTTTTGGGCGGGAGCGGGCCGGCGTCCTCGATCTTCTGCTTGCCGATCTTGCCCCAGCGCGGCTGAACCGTCGCGTCATCCTGGTCCTGGGCCCAGCAGTGCAGCATGTTGCGCGGGCCGATGGTGTCCTTCAGCTCCGGCGGGTAGTTGCGATGGAACGGGTCTTCCATCGCGTCCAGGTGATACAGGTATCCGAAGAACTCATCGAAGCCATGCACGGTCGGCAGGAATTCGATTGCGGTCGCCGAGGTGGTTCTTGCCGAACTGGCCCGTGGCATATCCCAGCGACTTGAGGGCCGTGGCGATCGTCGGCGCCTGCGCCGGCATGCCGATCGTCGCGCCCGCCTGGCCGACGGTCGTCAATCCCGGTCCGGATCGGTAGCTGCCCGGTGATGAAATTGGCACGACCGGCCGTGCAGCTCGCCTCGGCGTAATAGTCGGTGAACCGCTTCCCCTCGGCGGCGAGGCGGTCGAGGTTCGGGGTCCGGCTCGCCATGATGCCCTGGTGATAGGCACCGATGTTGAACCAGCCAACATCGTCGCCCATGATGACGACGATGTTCGGCTTCTTCCCGGACGCGGCCGTTCCTGGCTGAGCGGCTGGCTCCCGTGCATCGGCCTGGGCCAGCAACACGTCTCCTCGCCGATCCCTCGGCACAGCAGGAGGGCCCGGCTGACCGCCGGGTCGGTCGGACTGGTCTCCGCCGCGACCTGCCGGACGGGACCCGGAGCCGCGTCGGCCCGCGAAGACGGCGTAATATCCCTCGTCGCGGCGACGGCACCGAGCAACGCGCCCAGTCCCACGCACGCCATCGATCGAATCGTATCGCTCTTCATCGACATCAAGCTCCTCAAGGTGTTGGAACGACGTGGCGACGTTCCGTTTCCCCGCACCGGAAGACTCGGAGGGGTTGTTCTGCTCGATCACGCGTTTGTTCGTTTCGTGAGGTGCCTCGCCCTTGTTCGCCTTGTGCTCCAGGAATTTCCGGCTCGCGTCCAGCCCTTCGATGATGTGGGGCAGGGCTTCGAGGATGCTGAAGATCCCGATGATGATGATGCCATGACCGACGCGAACATGCCCGTGCGTGAAGTCTTCCCGAAACGTGTGAGAGGCTTCGGTCACGCCGATCAAGAGCAGCGCGATCCCCTTCACCAGGTTGGTTACCGGATTCTCGACGAACGAGGTGATGGCACGGGCGATCTTTTCCCAGGGGTCGTTCATTTCTTGTTCATGCCAGATGAAATTGAGTGGGAAACCAACGTCACGATCAGCCCAAGCGTGCCTTACGGCTCGCCACCTCCGCGTGCCACCGTGCGCGATTGACGCCCCCGACGGGAAGGCTGTCCGGCGTCGAGTTCTCGGTCACGTCGATGTACATGGCCGCGGACTCGTCGGCCGAGAGCTGCGATCCGGGGAGGAGCGTGAGCCGCCCGACGGTGTGAAACGGCGCTTGCGTCTCCTTCCACTCGACGCTCGCGTTCTCGATCCAGAAGTCGGCGTCCCGACGCTTGCCCCGGTAGGACATCTTCTCCGTATCGAGGAACTGGAGCCCGAAGTCGAAGGAGCTCATCGTGGTGTCTTCATTCAGGTGCCGGATCAGTTCGTCCTTCAGGGCGTTCGGATTGTTCGCCTGAAGGGGACGTGCGGGATTGCCCGCGCACGGCGAGGCCGAATACTTCACGACATCCATCGCACCGTGACGGAATGGCACGTTGCTCCAATAGCGCAGTTGCTGATACGGTCGAATCGGTTGCCGTGTTTGCAACGCGGCTTTCATCATGGTTCGCGCGAAGACGAACTTGTCTCCGAATGGCAACGACCACAGGCCTCGGGCCGGACTTGACGCCGCGAGCACCCTGACCAGCACCACGAACGCGTGCAGGTCGTTGATGGGGAGCGTGATCGCGCTCTGCATCGAGAGGTCCTGCCGTGCGGCGTTCGCACCGGGCGCCACCAGACCGCCCGACACGAGGTCGACGGCGAATGACAACGCACGCACGTCGGGTTTGTAATCGGGTTTTACATTCGGGTCCGAGTTGGAGAACCTCACTGTGGCGGGGTAGATACCGGGCTTGGCGTAGATGCCCTGGGCGAGTCTCGCCGCCAACGCGGGATCGCGCCCCGCGGTGACGTCAAGGACCTCGAATTCCGCTCTCACGCACACGCCTTTGGCGTGGGTCGCGCGGCGGAGCGGCTCGCCCGGCGCGGCCGCCCGCGCCTGAAGTGTGAGAAATCCCTGAACGATCTCCGCGATATCGGCCTCTTCGGTGGCGAGCTTGCGTTCAGGCGACTGTCCGGTCAGGACAGGCATGAGTGAGTCCTCCTCGGCTCTCGTCATCCCAGGCTGGCGATGAACTTCATTGCGGTGATGCTGGGCAAGAAGCAGTAGGCCGCCGCGCGTGTGGTGACGAAGCTCGAAAGGCCCGTGATCTTGATCGGAGGCGCGCCACTCGCTTGCGGGATCACGAAGATGCTTTCGGCCGGGTCCTGCGTCCCGATGAGCGGATCCTTCGCCTTGGGATCCAGCCGGACGGCCCCGGCGAATTCGCTGTCATTGACCCACTGGCTGAGCACGAACTCATACTGGTTCTCGATATGGGAGTTGATGAAGTAGCCGAGGAGCCCCCGCTCGATCCCGTCGTACGGTTGCGTCGGGTCGTAGGCAGGGCCGTACGGCATGCCGCGGCGAATGAGCCGGTGGTTGTTGTTGCTGCCGCCGGGCTGTCCCTGGCCGGCGACGGGCTGTCCTCGCGGATTGATCCGGCGGATGTGTGCCCCGACCGGACAGCGTAGACCCTTCGGATCACCCGACCCGTCAGGATTCACGTACTCGAAGTCATTCAGTTGCTCCGGCGAGATGCCGCCCGGGGGGCTGTCGGTGTCCGGGGAGAGCGCGAGCGGGACGCCGTTGCGCCACCGTCCGCACATCTTGGCGGCGAGCAGCTCGGGATCGATTCGCTCCTTGTTCGACTGAAGGAAGTTCTCGAAGCCGACCACATCGGTTCGCATCATCTTGAAGACGGCGAAGCTGCCATTGCGCCCCAGTTCCGGAGGCTCCGGCACGAAGTAATTCTCGGCCTCGTCCAGCAGGACGAACAACCAGGGCTCGCACGGCTGCTGGTGATCGGGCTTGTAGCGCTCCGGGCCCCCGCGAATCGTCGTCATGCTGATGCCATCGACGTAGCCGAAGTGGACCTTGCTGACGGGCACTGGCTTCCCGTCCTGCATCTCCATCAGCGCCATTCCGTCGCCGCGCCAGATCTCCTGGAAAGCCCGGCCCTCGACCAGCAGGCTCGACAGACGGTCGCTATAGGTCCTCAGCGCCTCGGGATTCGCGGCGTGCAGCGTCAGCATGACGTGATCGCTTTCCGTCCCGAAACCGTTGATCCAGTTCTGCGGCCCATTCTCTCCCGTGTCGCCAACCCGTTCCGCCCGCGCGGCGGCCCCGTCGACGAACGCGTTGAACGACTTGAATGAGAGGTTGGGGACGTGATCCTTGACCTCCAGCGCCAGCAATCCCGGCCAGGTGATGCCCAGGTTCAGGCAATAGTCGGGCTTGCAGCGCGGCGGCTCCGCCGGGTTGTCTCCCGGGCCTGGCTCGAATCCAACGTGCCAGTCTCTGGCCGTCGTGATCTGGGGGGCGTCGGCTTCATCGCCGTTGACGAGCCGCCCGAGGAGCTTGCGGGCCGCCGCGGGGACATCGACCTTCAGCAGGAAATGCCGCACGATCGGCATGCGATAGCCGCGTACGATAAGGCCCTGAATGTCTTCGAGATCCAGTGGCCTTGAGCCGGGCGATGCCTCGTGACCCTCGCTCCGGCCGAACAAACGGTGAAAGAACTCGCCGATTCTTTCTTTCATCGGCGTGCTCGCTTCACTGCCCTCGCTCATGACGCATTTCCTTTTCAAGTCGCGTTCCGGAACATAGCTCTCCGGCACGGAGCCACCGGACGGCAGCAGGGCGACAATCAACCCGACACCGCTTCCGCCCCGCTGTCGGTGAGCAGGGCCTTGATGTCCTGAACGGTCAAGCCCGGATAGGCCTGGTAGAAGCCGATGGGGGCCCGGTTGGCCGCTCTCGCGAAATCGATGAATTCCTGGACGTGTTTCCTGCACGGCGACGGCGGTGCGCCCTTGGTGAATTTGAACAAGACATCAAAGACTTCCCCGATGTTGCGTGTGAAGTCATCGATGTACTTGTCGAACGACCCGTCGTAGACGGTGAAGAAGCCAAGTTGCCTGTCCTCCAGGGGCACGAATTGGGCGAAGTGGGGCGTGCCGACCTTGTCCAGGTCTCGTCGAACCTTGCCCACCATCCCCATCGTGCGAAGGAGCGTTTGCATTTCAACGAACGCGAGACGCGATTTGGATGGCAGGATCACGAGGAAAAGGTTCGGCTGGCTACGTGCCCTTGACGTCCGCGGCGGCGGCGAGGGCCTTGATCTGCTGGGCGGTGGCACCGGTGTAGGCAGTGTAGACGAAGGACGGGTGCAGGAGGTGTTCCGCCGCCCATTCGGCGAACGCTTCCGCGTTGTCGGCGACCGGCGTTCGGGGCGGATTGTTCACATGCGCGAAGATCATGTCGAACACCGGTCCGGCATGCGTGGCCAGATCCAGCATGAGCTGCTCGAACTGGCCGTCGAAGTCTGCGAGGAAGAGCAGCGTCTTCTCACTCAGCACCGTGAAGCGGGAGTAATGCACTGTGCCGATGGAATCCTGCGCCCGGAGCATGTCGGGCATCAATGCGGTCAACTTCGGCGGCAGCTCGCCGGCATCTGCCGGCGACGTGAACGGAAAGGCGAGGGTGAGATGGCTCTGACTGACGGCGCTACTCATAAGGGGTTCTCACTCATCATGTGAGCGTCGACTGGGCCTGATCTTGCAGCCGATGCGACGATCCTGGCGGCGGCCGGAGATGCCCTCGCGCGATCGCCTCGAGCCGGTCGTCGCCCCGCTCACGCGTCGGGGCCGACCCGGCGTTCCGAGCTAGCGTGCGAATTTCAATCCCGGGTCATTTGGCGGGCCGGCGACGAGGCGGAAGGTGAAGTTGCCGGCGTCCTGCCAGGCCACCCGGCCGACCAAGGCACCATTCTGCCCCCCCTGAGCGGTCAGGGTCAAGATGTCGTCGGCGAAGGTCGACTTGCCTGCGATGTTCATCGCGGGCTTGCCCGGGCTGGTTGCGGTCCAGGTAAACATACCGCCGTCCTGGATCGCCAGGGCAATCTTCGTGCCCGGGGTCGGTGTGGCGGCCCATGTCCCTGCCAGCTTTCCCTGATCGGCCGGCGCCGCGGCCGGGGCCGCCTCGGCGGGCGGCGGTGACGTTGCCGCCCGAGGGTTGGAACGCCGCGATGATCTGCGCCGAGAGCGTGTCGCTCGGGCTGGAGCCTCACGACCTCCTTGAGCTGGGCTGATGGCTTCCGGGTCATGCCCCTGGACAGGTACTGGTAGGCCAGCACGAAGTGAGCCTGGGCCGAATCCGGGTTCGACCTGACGTAGGCCTCCAACGCCCGGAGTTGTGTGGTATAGGTGTCGACATCGGGGTACATCCCGCACAACGTTGTCCAGTCCCAGCCTGGTCTCACCGAGAGGACAGCGTAGAGCGGAGCCGCGGCCTGCGGATACTTGCCCTGGGCGAAGTACGTCAGGGCGAGGAACTCGTGCTGGTCCGTGTCATTGGGCGTCTGGGCGAGGGCCTGCTGGTCGAGCTGGATGGCCTGGGCGTAGTCACCCGATTTGAAGGCCGCGCGGGCCTGGTCGTACGCCGAAGCCGCCTGGCTGGCGACGGACTGCTCAGGCGCGGCAGCGGTCGTGTTGATCGGCTGGGAGTAGTCGGAAGCCTGCGCCGCGGTCTGCTGCTGCACGGCCGCGGGCTGCGCACCGCCGCCCGACCCGAAACCGCCGCCATAGTACGGGATTGCTATAGCCCGAATAGCCCCAGCCGTACATCGGCGAGCCGACGCCCCAGGCTCCGACCCCGCTCGCGTAACCCGTGCCCAATCCCGTCGCGCCCCCAGCCAGCATAATTGTTGCCGTTCCAGGTGCCGTTATGGTTGTTGGCATAGCCGGCACCGGCGGCGGCACCCGCGGCACCCGGGTGGGCGAGCTGCGAGCCCTGGTTGCGGTTGGCATAGCCGGCGCCCGCGGCACCCGGGTGGGCGAGCTGCGAGCCCTGGTTGCGGTTGGCGTAGCCCGCTCCGGCGGCGGCAGCACCCGCGTTGTGGTTCGACGAGCCCTGATTCCCGTACTGCGAGCGGTTACCGTAAGAACCCGGCGAGCCCGATTGCTGGTGGGGCTGGCTCATCGCTGGCGAGTGACCCATGGATCCCCCGCCCATCTGGCCGCCATAGCCGCCGCGGCCACCGCCGCCGTAGCCGCCACCACCCCCGCGGTAACCGCCGCCGCGACCCGCGAGGACGTCGGAGGAAAGGGAAAGGAGCGCCAGAGTGATGCCGAGAACCAGTTTCGAAAGCGTGCGATTCATGATGAAGATCCTCGTTGAAAGGTGATTGTCCGGGATACGGCTGGCGGCTTTACTTGCCGACTTCGGGTGGCTTGCGCACGATCGTGAACTCGTCGATCCCGGCGACCGCGGAGCCTCCGACGGTCCTTTCGGTCGACTGCCAGTTCATGCGGTCCTTGCCCAGGCGTGTGATGATGTTGGTCGCCGACACGGGTTGTCCGTCCTGGCCGACGCCTTCGACCTTGACCACCCACTGGTTGCCGGTGCGGCGTGAAGTAGCCTTCGCCGTGGCCGCCCTCGGAGTCGAAGATCCAGGTCTTGAACTGTCGCTTGAGTGGGTCCCAGCCGATCCGCTGGGTGCCCGAGAGGACGGGCCGTCCCTCGGTCTTCATGGTGAACTCGCGATCGAGGAAGTTGCCGCCTTTGGCCCACGTGCAGGAGGTAGAGACGACCGCGGCCTGGCTTTCGTTGACCCAGTCGCCCACGAGCCACTCCAGCTCCTTGAGGCGGTCGTGGGGGGTGAGGTCTTGCGCGAGCTCGTCGCGCACGGCGGCCTGCCGCCACTCTCCGCCTTGTTTGACGTAGATGGCCGTGAAGCGGGTGATCTCGGGTGCACCGGCACCCGCGGCCGGCGTGATCGTGGTGCGGCCCTCCTCGAGGGCCGTCTCCGGGCCGAGGAAACGGAGCGAGTCGACCTGGATGGCGATCGTGCTCCCGGGATTGTCGGCGAACGATGCGGCGTACTGGTCGCGGACGGCGGCCCGTCCCTCGATTCGCCCGCCTCGCTCGTCGACGACGACCGCCGTCTCGGTGTACGTGGCGGCGGTGGCCTCGGCGTTGCCAGCGTTGAATGCCTTGACGAACTGATCGAGAAGCGCCTGGATCGCCTTCTCGTCGTCGCCCCGACCGAGCCGGAGATGTCACAGCCGCCGGATCGGCCGGCGCTCGCTTCGTCGACTCCTGGGCGTTTAGGCCCGGGCCGGTCGCGACGATCGCGACCATGAGGATCAGAAAGACCTTCTTCATCAGCGTTTTCCCTTCTGCTAAGCACGGGTTCTTCGCTCTGCGGCGGCTCGGTTCGCGACGAGCGAGGAACGGGATTCACTGCGGAACAGAGCGGCCGGCCTTTTCCGACGCGAACCGAGCCGATCGGCCAGCCAGACGCCTTCGAGGATCAGGCCGCCGCGGTCTATTCCCTCCGGGCGACCATTCGATACGTGAACGACATTGTGTCTATCCCGACTCCGACATTGCCGGCGAGACGAACGAACCACCCCCGAGCACCGCCTCGACTGCGGGGATCAAGTCGACGGCCGCGGTCCGCTTGAGCACGAATCCCGCAACGCCCGCGTTGCGCATCTGTGCCGCGACGGTGGGCTCGTCGTGAACACTGAGGGCGATCAAACGTAATCGAGGGAAGCGGCCCATCAACTGGTGCACGACGTTGGTCCCTTCCTTCACCGGCATGGAGAGGTCGACGACGACGAGGTCCGGGTCGAGTCGCTCGATCGTTTCGAGCAATGATTCCTCGTCGGCAACCATCACGACCGACGCGAACCGGGATTCCAGCAGGCTGCGGATGGCCTGCAACATGGGCAGGTGACTGTCGGCCAGGAGGACACGGCCTTGCCTCATGGTGCCACCTGACTTGCCTCATTGCGCCGTCCGGCTTCCTGTCTCCACTGGGCGCCCGCCCCCTTCCCGCACGAGGCGATCGACGCTCGAGGCTTTGGTCTGTTGAATGCTCATAGCCGATCCCATTCTCGGAGAAAGGGCCAGCGATGCGGTGCCGTCGGTATCGAAGCGTCGACCCTCTGCCCCGTCGCGTGGAGACTCAAGCCCACAGCGACGCGGCACCTGGAACCACGCCGAATGTTCGGGCACTCGGAGATCATCTTGCGAAGTGCCGGGAGGAAACGCTACTCGCAAAACTACGGTACCCGGATTGCGCTTTGCGCAGCGCGGACGACCGGTCAGACGGAGATGATGCCGTTCCGGATCGCGTATTGGACCAGCTCTGCCGTAGTCCGGACGCCGAGCACTTTCATGACGCGAGCTCGATGAAATTCCGCGGTCCGCGTTGAGATATGTAGGAGTCTTCGCGACCTCCTTGGCCGACCGGCCCTCGGCGGATAGCTGCAAGACTTCGCGCTGGCGAGGTGTCAATCGCTGGTCCGCGTCCGGAGGTTGCGGGCCCTCTTCTCGATAAGAGCGGAGAAGTTCCCCGGCAATCAGCGGGGTCACGTAGGTCCGGCCGCGGAGCGCTTCTCGTATCGCCTTGACCAGTTCTTCGTGGGCGGAATGTTTCAGGACGTAACCGGATGCCCCGGCCTCCATCGCCCTCCGTGCGTACGAGACGTCGCGTTGCATGGTCAAGAAGACGACCCTGCACGACACTTGCGCCTGGCGGATCTGTGCAACGGCGTCGATGCCGTTGAGCGAGGGCATGCTGATGTCGGCGACGACCACGTCGGGCTGGAGTTTGATGGCGGCCTCGACCAACTCCCTGCCGTCGGACACGATCCCCACCAGCTCGAATTCTGATTCCAGCAGGCCCCGCACCCCTTCGGCCAGGATCCGGTGGTCGTCGGCGAGCAAGACTCGTGGCTTCTTCATGACTCGTTCCCGACCACGGAAACGCGGACCGTGACCGTCGTGCCTTGCCCCGGCTCGGAGTCGACGGAAAGCTCCCCTCGAACCAGGCGGACCCGCTCCCCCATGCTGGACAGCCCGAGTCCTTCCCGCGAGCGCACCCCCGCCAGGTCGAAGCCGACGCCCCGATCCTGGACGGTCAGGATGAGTTCCCGGCTTGACCCCACAAGCGACACGTGGCGCTTCCTTGGTCCCGGCGTGCTTGACGACATTGCGCAGGGCTTCCTGGGCAACTCGGTAGACGCAGAGGGCCACATCCTTCGGCAGGGACGCGGTCACGTCATCCGAGCGATACGCGACCGCGACACCCTCCCGTCGCGTAACGTTGGCACACTCGGAGCGCAGGGCGTCGACGAGCCCGAGGTCGTCGAGGATTGAGGGGTGCAAGTGGCGGGAGAGGGCGTGGACGTCCTCCGAGAGGCGCACCAGTTCCCCGCGCATCTCCTGAAGTTTGCAATGGGCGTTGGACGACGGGTCGAGCTGCGTCTCGAGCTTCGCGGCGTCGATGGCCAGGACCGCCAGCCGCTGCGTCCAGTCGTCGTGCATCTCCCTGGCGATTCGGCGGCGCTCATCCTCTTGCGCCTGAAGGAGTCTTCCGGCCAGCAACCGGAGTTCGTCCTGGGTCTTTCGAAGCGATTCCGTTCGGCGCGCACGTCCTGATCCGCCCGCTTTCGGGCCAGAGCGTTGGCGAAGATCTCGCCAATGGTCCGGAGGCGTTGAACGAGCTCATCCGGCCAGACCCGGAATTCACGAAACGCCGCGAAACTGAGCACGCCGAGGACGATGCCTCCAGCCTTCAGGGGGATTGTGAGGTTGGATTTCATCCCCGTCCGGATGACGTACGCGCGCTCGTTGACAGCCTCCGCGGGGGCGTCTTCCGGCAATCGATCAAAGCGCATCAGCTCTCCCCGCTGGACTCGCGCCGCATACCAGGGAAGATCATCTTGGAGGATCAACGAAGGGAGCGGTGGATACCCGGGAACGACGAAGGAGTGCGTGGCCAAGATAGCCTTGTTGTCCTCGGAGACTTGACCGAAGCTGCCCCGCTCGACTCCGAAGAAGTCGACGAGCTGCTCCAAAGCCTGCTCGATCTGAGCATCGACCAAGTCGGCGGCCACGTTGACGAAGGTGGCGGAAAGATCCGTGAGCAGCCGCTCGAAGCGGAGGCGCTCCTCCGGTTGCTCCCGCAAATCGAGATCGGCCGGGACCTGCGTTTCGCATCCTTCGCGACCTGGTGGTCGGGCCTTGTCTTTGAGAGGGGCGGGTCCTGGTCTCATTGATCTCAACTCGGCGATGTTCAAGCCGGGGGACGCGGTCCGCATACGGGCGCGGCGTCGCAAATTGAACGTTCCGCTCAAAGGATTACGACCATTTTGCCATTTGCCTGATTCGCCTCCATGACCTGATGGGCTTCGCGGATATCCTCGAAGCGAAACACGCGGGCCGGCTTCGCCTTGTAACGGCCAGCCGCCACATCGCGCGCAATCGCGGCGAGCGGCACGTCCGATAAGGGGAAGCCCGGCGTCCCGAACACGAAGCTGCCGAAGAAACTGAAGTGGACGCCGCTCGGCATCTGCAGCAGAGGATTGAACTCGGGCACCGGACCAAGTCCGCCGAGGAAGCCGGCCAGGCACGCGCGCCGCCCCGGCGGAGCAGGGCGAGGGAGTCCAGGATCGTGCTGTTGCCGACCAAATCGAGCACGGCATCAATTTGCTTCGCCTCGGCGATGCGCTTGGAAAGGTCCGGCCCTTCCACCTCGGCCCGGCTTACACCGAGGGTCGCCAGCATCTGAAACCGGTCGCGGTTACGGGTGGTCGCGATGACCTTTGCCCCAGCGTTCACGGCCATGTTGAGGGCAGCCTGACCGAACGACGACGTCGCCCCCCGGATGACGAGCGTCTGGCCGGAAGCGACGTCGAGGTTGCGGAACAGGCACGTCCAGGCCGTAGCGTAGGACTCCGGAATTGCCGCCAGATCTTCCCATGGGAGATCCGAGTCGACGGTGGCGACGTTCGTTGCGGGGGCGCGGGTGTACTCGGCGTAACTGCCATTGATCGTCCGGCCCAGCCCGCCCATCAAGGCCGCAACTTTCGTCCCGACCGCGAATTCCCCGCCAGGGCAGGACTCGACTACGCCAACGCACTCGATGCCGCTTACGTCTGCGATCTCCGCCCATTCTCCCCTTCGCATGTGCATCTCGGCGTGGTTGATCCCGAACGCCTTGACCTCGATTACCGCGTGGCCGGATTTGGGCTCAGGTTTCGGGATCTCTCTAATGACCAAATGCTCCGGCCCGCCGAACGCCGTTCTGAGAATCGCACGCATGGGACGCCTTCCTGTAGCCGTGGGGTGTTGAAAAGATGGTTTTGCACAAGCTTTCGGTTCATCCCGATTCCGTTGCGCGCGTTTCCCCCCCTTGCGAAGGGCGGGTCAGGGGGGGTGGTCCCCGTGGAACCAGGTGCCTTGTATGCGGTTCCTGGGTAGCTAGGCTCCGCGGAATCTCCGGCTCGGCCGAGACTGTTGCTTATGCCCTGTCCACCCCCCCTGACCCTCCCTTCGCAAGGGTGGGAACGGAATCGCTCGCTCGCACCGGCATTCAATCCAGCGCAACAAAAACGCTGGTCTCGAAACGGTCCCCTGAGCACATTTCACCGCATCCTTTCAACACCCCACCCCTACGGTATTCCGGTCGATTCCGTTGATTGACTATCGGACAGTCGGGTGACGGCGTATCCTGGACCGATTACGAAGTTAATCGACCGCGAGGGCTCACTCAAGGTAGGAGGGAGGACGAATGCGACGATCAATTCGAACTCGGCAGGCTGCTGATCGTGGCCGGTATCGCCGTTTGGCTCGGGTTGCCGCCAGCGCTTGTGCGGGCTCAGTCTCGGAAAGTTGGTCCCGACGCGGCAGCCGGCGGAAAGGCGTCCGCCGACGGCAAGTCCATGCCGCAGGTGTCGATACTCCGTCTCCAGGTCGTCAAGCCGGACCCCGGGCCGTCGGATATGTTCCCGAGCATTCGCCGCATACGCCGCATCAACGCTTTCGACTCTACGCCCGAGGACGGCACCACGCTCACGCTGTTGATCGAAGAGCCGCAGCAGTGGATCCTCAGCCTGGAGGCCAAGGACTGCAAGATCACGAAGTTCCGCGACGAGAGGAACACCGACCTGACGCTGGACAAGGTCCCTGGCGAAGGGGACAAATTGGCCTTCAATCCTCGGCCGGGCCCGGAGAATTGTACGCTCACGGGCGAGGTCGATCCGTCAGGCCACCGCGCGACGGTCACCGTGCACTCGCCCCACCTCCCGGCCTCGGCGCGAATCGGCTCTCGCTCGAAGCCGACCTGGTCATGAAGTTCGGCCATGGAGAGCGGAAAGTCGAACAGAAGAACGTCAACCTGAAGGCTGATATGATCACGGCGGGCCCTTCACCCCTGGTCGTCATGAGTCAGGATCGCGGCGACGGGGCGGGTCAGCAAAACGTCACGCAGGTCACCCTTTTCCACCAAGGTCCCATCCAGCGCGAGATCAAAAAGGTCGCCTTCATCGGTCCCGATGGCGAGGAGATCCCGTCGAGAGGCAGCGGTTCTGGATCAAGCGGATCCATTCACCAATTGCATTACACGTTCGCGCAGAAAGTCGAGACCTGCACGGTCCGGCTCACCGTGCCCGAAACCGTCGATACGGTGACCTTTTCTATCGCGATCGACACGGGCGTTGGTTTCCCGCCTGGCGCACGCCGTCGGACTCTGAAAACGCCAGGGCCGCAACCGGCAACCGGTGGTGCAGCGCCACGATAGACCTGACAGTGGCAGAACCAAGGCCCTTCGCTTTGCGAGTCCCGTCGCGTGCATCGATGGATAGGAGGCGGCTCCGTCCGCCGATCCCCACTTTGCCCATTGCGTGGGCCTATTGAGTGCGGTGCGCTCACGCGACTAACTTGCGTTCCATATAGGCAATGATTTTGCGGGGCGTCGCCCATTCATCGCGGTCGAGTTCCGCGGGCGAGATCTCGACACCGAACTCGGACGAGAACGCGACGATCAGTTGCACTGTCGTCATCGAATCCAGGATCTGAAGGTCGTACAGACGAACGTCGGGGTCATGCCGCAGACCCTCCACCTCGGACACGCCGACAAGCACGTCCAAAACGCGATCAGAAATCGTCATCGGAAGAATACCTCCAGCAAGGTCGTCCAACATTCCATTCCATCGTCATTCGGCAGGAGCGCGGGTCGTTGGGAGTATTCGCCGGGGCCGTTCACTCCATCTTGACGGGGAGATCCCGCCGGCTTGCTTGCCGCCCTCATTTCCGTATGGCTCGGCCACCACTCGACTCGTGGACTGCCACATAAGCTGGCGCAGCCCCCTGTCTCACCCACGCGACGGAGCTGGCTGGCTTCCATGTGGGACCGATCTTTCCGGAGAAGACGAGGAAGCCCAGGCAGACCAGGTGGAACGTGACCAGGGTCCCCGTCGCCCGCCACATCGGCCCGTTCCCCCACACCCGCCGTGGTTTATTCCAGCGGATAAACAGGTCGTGCACCACCAGGAGCGTCCCGTGGTACAGACCGTAAATCAAGTAGTAGGGTTCGATTCCGTGCCACAGCCCCATCAGGCCGAACGTGAGGAAGAAGCCGAGGTACGAGGCCGTGTACTTTCCGGCGAACCAGCGGCCCTTGGCCGCGGCCAACATAAATCTCATATACACATGATCGCGGAGCCACGTGGAGAGGCTGATGTGCCAGCGGTTCCAGAAGTCCCGGATGTTGCCGGCGAGGAAGGGACGGTTGAAGTTCTCGGGCGTGTGGATCCCCAGCATGTAGCTGACCCCGACCGCGAAGGCGCTGTAGCCGGCGAAGTCGAAGTATAGGTAGAGACTGTACCCGTACATGTACGACAGGATGTTGAGGAATCCGTCATCGGCGAGCCGGTCGATCCAATAGGTCTTGATCGAGGCCGCCAAAATGAACTTGTACAAGAAGCCCGTGAAGATGCGATGGACGGCGCCATCCAGGTCCTTCCAGAATTCCCCGGCGAGACGTGGGCGATTCCAGTCCTGACTGAACCGGCGATAGCGGTCGATGGGGCCTGACGAAATCGTCGGGAAGAAGCAGAGAAAGGCCAAGAACTGGACGACGGGGAGCGAAACGATCAGCCGGTCCCGGATGCCGAAGATGACATCCAAGCCGCGGAACGTTACGTATGAGATCCCCACGAACCCGAGTTGGGCGCCTGGGATTGCCATCGGCAGGAATCGAGCCCCAATCAGGGGGAGAAGCGTCAACATTATCACCGCGGGGAAGGGCCAGTACCAGGAGGTTCGCGTCCTGATCCAGAGGAAAGCTCGGGCCATGCTCCACTGGAAGAGGCCGCAGGCGATCACAACCCAGATATTCCGGACCTCCGCGAGCCCACCGGTGAGCCCGGGAGCCGCCGGTGACCCCGAAGTCCCTCGAGGGCGGTTACCGGCAGGAGATGCGCGATGGTCCCGTACTGGACAAGCAACATCGCCGCCGTGGCGACCAAGACCCATGCGCGCGAGAAGCCGAGCCACCGCCGGATCAGCAATGTCGGCACTGCGATGTACAGGAGGAGACCGAAATAGAGGAAATCCGCGTACGGGATCATGTGAGGACCTCAGCCAGCCTCCGCCGGTCCGCCTTACCGTTGGCGTTCATCGGAAAGCTTTCCATGAAGGAGAACTTGCGAGGGATCATGTACGCGGGCAGACGCTCGATCATCTGGGCTTTCAGCTCGCAGGCGAGTTGGAAGTCCGAGCGTGCGGGCCGCTCATTCAGGATCACGAACGCGGCGAGGGAATCGACGGCCCCCTGCCTGAGGACTGGGACGACCACGGCATCGCGGACCCCCGTCAGGGCCCGCAGGTTCGCTTCCACGTCCGCCGGCTCGATGCGGTGGCCGTGCAGCTTGACCTGGTTGTCGATCCTGCCCTCGAAAAAGAGCATGCCGTCGCGGTAGCGGCCCCAGTCGCCGGTCCGGTAGGCCGGCTGACCGTCCAGGCGAAAGAACGCCGTTTCGTTCAACTCCGGTTGGTTCAGGTAACCGGGGCTGACGTTGGGGCCGGCGATGACGATCTCCCCCCGCTCACCCGCCGGCTGCTCACGCCGCTGCTCATCCATCACGACGACGCGGCCGCCCAGCATCGGGTAACCGATCGGCAAAGGGGAGTACCGGTCGAGGATCGCGCGGGTGATCTGAATCGAGGTGGTGGCAACGGTCGCCTCCGTCGGGCCGTAGGTGTTCCAGACCTCCGCGTCCGGGAAGCGGTCCAGGAGCTGGGATGCAACTTCCGGGGCCAGCGTCTCGCCGCAGAACAGGAACCGCCTGAGCCGCGGCAGCATCTCCTGGTTAAACTTGGGTTCGACCAGACACATTTGAGCGAACGAAGGAGTAGATACCCAGGCTGTCAATGCCGAGGCAGCCAGGAGCTGATGCAGTTGCCTCGGGTTCGCAATGTCCGCCTTGGTGACGCTGGTCACCGTCCCTCCCGTCACCAGGGCCGGGTAGGTATCCATCAAAGAAACGTCGAACGAGTAGGGGACGACGTTCAAGAAGACTTCCCGGCCCTCCAGGAAGGCGTGCTCCGCCAGGATCCACCGGAGAAAACTTTGCAGGCAACCGTAGGTGATGGGCACACCTTTGGGTTCCCCGGTGCTTCCCGAGGTAAACATGATGTAATAATGATCGTCTGTTTTCAGGCGCCATGGGGGGGCCGGTTCTCGTCCGCTGGAAAGCTCGGCGACTTTCTCCGGGGACAGGATGAGCGGGGCGCCACTGGCCGCCGCGATGCCGCTCGATCCGCTGCGGGGGCACGGCAGTGTCCACCGGCACATACGCACGCCCCGATTTGATGACGCCCAGGTAGGCGATGATCAGCTCCGGCTCCTTGTGTCCCAGAACGAGCACCGGCGCGTGCTCCGGGAGCGATGCGGCCAAGTGGGCGGCCAGCGCATCGGACCTGCGACACAATTCCCCGTAGGTGAGGGCACGGCCCCCACTGATGTAGGCCGGGTGATCCGGGGTCGTTCTGCCCCAGTGATCGATACGCTCGATGATTTCCACGAGAGACCCCCTAGAAATTCTGGTAAATGAAAGGGGGCGTGGAGAACTCCCCCTGCGCCGTAGAGTGCGACCAGCCCCACCAAAATTCCCAGGTAGTAAATCGTCAGGGCCACGAAACGGACCCATGGTTGCGCGAACCATTTGCTCAGAAGGACATGGTCGTTGTCATGTTGGTCTGACAGAACTCATGGCTTTTGTTTATCTCCCCGGGAGGGTTGGTTCGGCGGCGAGCTCGGGCTGGCGTGGCATCTCGTCGTGGAAGTAACCGTCGAGGACCTGGCTGTAATACAACAATCCCCTCGGAGCGAGGTGCCCCATCGCATCATGGCAGAAGGTCCGATCGGCATCGTGATCGGCGAAATCGACGACGGCGGCGTGATAGCGGGCACCGGTCTCGCGCAGTTTTTGGTAGTAGGCCTTTCGGGCGGTGTAGGTGATCCCGAGCTGATCATACCAGCCGCCGTGGATCGGCATGCTCAGCACGAGCGGCCGGGCGCCGAGCTCGGTTAACTCGCGCAACAGAAGCTCCAGATCGACCCATTCCTGGTTGCTCTGGAGTGTGGCGAGAAAAGCCTCGTTCGACCGCGTGTTTCTTTGCCGGTCCATCGCCTGGCGAAGTTCGCTATCCCACTGTTCGTTATCCAGCCCGAACTCGTTGTTATTGGAGTGAGGCCGATACAACGCGTCCGCCTGCCGGTGCAACATCGGCCAATCTAGCGGCCGGCCGCCGTGCGGCGAAATCGCGGGCGGGGTCTTTACGGGGTGCACCCAGAGATAATGCACCGCGCTGCCAGTGATCCACGGTAGCGGAGGATCGTATTGTGCACGATTCCCAGCGGGAGAACCGCTTGATAACACGCGAGGTTCAAGGGGGAGCCGCTGACCATGTTCTCAAGGGCGAACCGAAGGAGCGGTCGATTCGCCACGGTCGTCTGGGTACTGGAGCATCCGCCGCGCCGCATCCTGCCTGAGCTGGAGACTCAAGTGGGTATTAAATGCAAATTCTCCGGCGTGCAAGGCGGAGAAATTGCCAGCGTAGCCGTCCGCCCAAGCCATCGGTCTATCGAAAAACCAGGCCGGCGACACGGAAACCGCCAGTTTCCGCCCCGATAACGCCGGGCCGAGAGCGGCCAGCTTTTGCAGCATGATCAGGCAAGTGGTCTCCGCCTTGCCTACCGGGAAGACCGTGAACCCCGTGGGCTGATCGCGGAACACGTTGGTCGCATGAAAAGGTCGATTGTAAGCCGTGTGCAGGACCTGCTCGGAGCTGCCGTAGACCGGCAGCAAGCAGTCGGTGTCCAGGGCCGCCTGCTGCAAGGCCGTGCCTTGGTTCTTGACCGGGGCCAATTTGCCTTCTCGTTCGATGATGGCCTCGTCCGCCGCGAGCGCCGTGATCGAGCGATGTTCCAAGGACCGGGCATAGAACCCAAACGCCTCGAGCACGAACGACCCAGAACCACCGCCGTCAGGGCAGGTGCGAGGTGGGGGGTTTGCTCCGAGGGCTGATGCTGACAATCCATCGTCGCCTCTCTCGACCGTCCTTGGGATTACCGCAATCGTGTCCTGTCGCAGCCAACTCGCGGTGGTCGCGAGTCCTCCTATGCGGAACGGGCCAGCGCTCCGATTCGATCTCGACCTCGACCAACCCATCGACCTCGGAGAGCTGGTGAGAGCTTGGCCGATCGATGTGAGGGCTGCCTGATTCCTACGCCCTTTCCTATTTATCGGATTGTCCGGCCCCGTGAGTTCACAGCCCGTGGCAGTCCTCGACTTTCCACGACGGGAGGAATTCCTGGCGGAGAAAATCGGTCTTTACGGTGCACAGGCTATGGATACCATCGAAAAGGTCAACCTCAGTTGGCAGATCCCGCCCGTCCGCGTCCGTGCCCAGCCGCCGTTGGTCCTGCTAGGCGACAAGGCGCGTCGATTGCGTACGAAATAGAAAACAGGCTCACGTGGCCTATTAAGAAATGGTGGTCACGATCAGGCGACTTCGTTCCAGCGAAGGCGTAGTAACTTCAAACAGAGTAGTCCTTTCGAACATTCGCCGGCATTCTCGCAACAGCGTGCGGTTTTTCAATTCTTAAGGTTTGACCGGACAGAAGGTTAAGTTTTGTATGAACGCCGCTCTTCTCCCTGTATTCGCTCATGATGTCACTTGTTGACGGCCGAAGTGCTCGTTAAAGTCTGCCTAAAGGATAATGTCGAGTAATTGGGGCGGTACCATGCACTCGGAGCCAGGTGGATCTGCCGGCGGAACAGGGGCTGAATGGGCTGGACCCGCTCCGCAACTGTCGCCGCGTCGCGTCCGCAATACACCCGCTCCGCTCAACAACAGATTCCTTGTCGCTCTTGAACGTAACACCGCGCTGTCGTCGCCGAGGGATCGTATCCGTAGAGATAGACGTGCCATTTGCATGGCATTGCACATAACCAGCCGTCGGCCTCGGCGACTTCAAGAGGACAAGCATGATGCGTCTCTTCGCGCGACGGCAGGACTCACGCCCTTCGTCCAAGCCCCGACCGGATCGGCCCCGCCCCGGGCGGCCGATCGGCTCGTGCGGCGTGCACGACGGCGGGCGCGGCCCGAGGCCGAGGCGCTCGATTCGCGCGCTGCTGATGGCCTCGGGCAACCTTGGTATGGCCGACGCGACGGCGACGTCCGACCTGTCCGACCGCGTCGCGCAGGCCCTGAAACCCTACTTCGATAAGGACCAGATCCCCGGCATCTCCGTGGCGATCGTCACCGACGGGCAGGTCGCCCTGGCGCAAGGATACGGGCTCAGCAACGTGGCGACCGGCTCGCCCGTCCAGGCCGACACCCGGTTCGACATCGGTTCGGTGACGAAGACGTTCACCGCCCTCGGCGTCCTGCTCCTCTACCAGGAGAGCCAGGGCACGTCCCACCCGCTCGACCTCAACGCCCCGATCAGTAACTATTTGCACAATACTCCAATCATTCAAGCTGCCCCCCAAGTGGTCCCATATCACAACGATGGAGCTGCTCGACATGACCAGCGGCATCAGGAATGTGGCGGTCGCCCAGCCCTGGCAGGCCCAGCTCCAGTCGATCGCGAAAGACCCCCTCCTCTTCGCCCCGGGGACGGAGACCTTCTACAGCAACACGAACTACGACCTGCTCGGCGAGCTCATCGAGCAGTGGACCGGGGAAAAGTACGGCACCTTCATCCAGGACGCAGATTCTGGAACCGCTCGGGATGTCCGAGACCCAGGAGCTGGGCCGGTCCGCTACGGTCGCGAACCAGGCGGTCGGCTACGACGCGCCCAGGCACGGGAGGTGGCCGAAGGCCGAGGTGCAGAACGGACCGGCGATGTACGCCGCCGCCGGGATGGTCTCGACAGCCCAGGACATGGCCACCTATATGACGGCACTCCTGAGCGGCCGTCTCCTCGATCCCGCGACCTACGCGTTGATGTGGACCTCGACACCGACGCCGCAATACGGGGTGAATCCCTCCATCCGACGCCGTGCGCGGCCTGGGATGGGATACGGTGATCGACACGAGCACCGGGCCCGCCGAGGTCACCAAGGGCGGGCAGGTCCCCGGATACACCTCCGAGCTCATCCTCTATCCCACCTCGGACAGCGGAGTCTTCGTCTCCTTCAACACCAATTATCAAGGCAGTCGGGATCCGAACGGCGTCACCGCCTTGCAGGTGGCCGAGTCGGTGTACGAGGCGACCCAGACCGTGTCCGATGCCGAGCGACTGACTGCCGATGCCGGCGCGGGGACCATATCGACCACAGGAAGTTGTCTCCCTACATCGCGAAGAGCGCGACCGCACGATGAATCCATCGGTCGTTCGAGAAGCATTACATCGTGCAGCGACGTTCCCGGCTCACCGATGATCAGGTGCGCTTCGGAGCGTGGCCAGTGTGTGTCGCAAGCGTTCCAGGCGCGACCGTTGTGCGGGATCGCCGGCCAGATTCCGCTCCTGTTTCCGATCCTCGATGGAATAAAGTTCCGGGGGATTGTCGCCGGAGTCGATGAGGATGTAATTCTCGTCGATCACGGAATTGATCGTGACCGCCTGATCGGCTGCGAAGTCTTCGCCGGCGAGGCGCGGCTGCTCGACTTGGGAGAGCACGGGATCGGCCAGGACGGGCCCACTCGCGTTCCAGGAGCGCGCCAGGCTGCGACCAGGGAAGGGGTTGTCGGCGGCGGGGATGAGCAGGTCGGTCAGCGTCCTGGGCAAGTCACGAAGTGAGACGGGAACCGCGACCCGCCGACCGCGGAGCCGCGCCGCATAGTCAGTGCCGGTCCCTTCGGCACCAAGCGGAGGGATGAGGACAAGGGGAACATGCGTCTGCTCGTTGTAGAGGCTCGACCCATGGCCGAAGCAGTCATGCTCGCCGAAGTGTTCCCCATGGTCGGCGGTGATGACGACCCAGGTGTTTGCCAGGCGGCCCTCTGCACGTAACTCGCGGAGGAAGCGGCCGAGCTCGGCGTCCAGGCCATAAAGGCATTCGTCGTACAGATCGCTAAGCCGGCGGCGGACATCCTCCAGTTCCCGCTGCGCGTTGTCCGCGTTGCTCAGGCGGCGCGGCGTCGCGGGCTCGCAGAGCGTTCCAGCCGCTCGCCGGTGTGGCGAGCCGCCTTCGAGGGGATCGGGCCGGTCCAGAAGCGGCGAGCCGCGTCGGGAGAAGGCAGATAAGGGCCATGCACATCCATCAAGTTCAGGAAAAGGAAAAACGGCCGGCGCGATCCCGGGAGTCTCGCTCCGGTTGCTTTGGGAGACTCGATCCAGCCAGGCGCGTCCGTCGGCCGTGATCTCGCGTGCGGTGCGCTGCCAGCCGAAAGGGGCTGGCCCGGTGAATGGCAGCCCTATCTGCCGGCACAGCGTCATCACCACACTTCCCGGCGCCGAGTTATACATCATCGCCCTCAGGCTGATCTCGTGGTTGCCGGGTTCGTCGACGTAATAGTCGAACCCGCGCCCCACGCCATAGGCGATGTTGCACATCCTGACGTTGGCCACGATGCCGGCCGTCCGATAGCCCTGGGCACGGAGATGCTCGGCCAGGGTCGGCGAAGGCCCGCGGTAGGCTCGGTCAACCCGCGCGTCGTGCTCGAAGGGCCAGAGCCCGGTGAACATGGTCACGTGCGAAGGTAATGTCCAGGGCGCGGCCGAGCGCGCCATGTCGAAGGTGATTCCCTCCTTCGCCCACGCCTCGAGCTCGGGCGTCGTTTGCCGGCTATACCCATACAAGCTCATGTGATCCGCACTCAGCGTGTCCAAAACAATCCAAAGCAGATTGGCTGAGCCGGCGACGGTCCGGTACCAGGTTGGCTTCGGCGTAGCGGACGACCGCGTTCCACTGCGCAAATAGGCAAGCCGGCAGTGCCAGGATCACGATTCCCGCGCCCGCGTAGGAGAGGCGACGCCAGCCGACTATCGGGCGAACCATCCCGTGCCAGAGTCGAAAACCGAGGCCTAGCGCCAAGGCGAACGCCGCCGCCGGGTGAATTGCGCGAGCGGCGAGGAATGGTCCGAGAAGCAAGAGCGTGCCCAGGACCGTTCCCGCCCAGCCCCAGGCCCACGCCACAGCCCGCGGGTGACGCCGGTCTTCCTCGCCGGCTCCGCCACGCCAACAGGGCAAGTGCCGGCCCCACCAAGATCACGGCCAGGGGGACGATCACCAACGGCGCAGTCACGGGGACCATCCAGGTGACGTGCCGGCTGACCATCAGGGAGTGCCAACCGATACGTTGCTGGAACTGGGCGCTGGATCTGCAGCACGGCCAGCTCGAGGAACCCGGAGGCGACACTGAGGAGGAACGCGACTCCGAGGAACGTCAAGAAGTCTCGGGGCTCGCTGGGCCATCGCAGGCTGGGGTGAGCTCTCTGCCAGCACAGCCTCTGTGCTCTTCCGAACCCGGGCCGACTGGTTCAGGAGTTGACGAAACACCGACGTCGGGCGGTAGCTCGGCCGATTCGAATGCGCGTGCGACGTGATCTCGGACTCGTGGAGTCGCCCGTCGTGGGATGGAGACGAGTTGGACCATGGGACTTTATCCTGGCGGCTGGGCATCATGGCGCGACGCACTCCTTCCGGGCTTGGACTTCGGGTTCGACGAGCGCCTGAAACGACGTCGCCGAAGAGAGAGAAGCCAGCGATCCCACAAGTCTATTACGTGCTCGGGGGTCGAGGCTCCGCTCACTTCCCCGTCTCCTTGCAAATCATCGCGTGCCGCAAGTCGACGCGCGAGCTCAGTCGCCGGCGCAATCCGTTTCTGTCGCGACGTTACGCCTCGGAAGCAACGAACAACGAACCGAATCGACCGCCGGGTGAGGAACATCGATCCGCCCGCGATGGCAGCCACGATCGACGTCAATGGCAGGACCGTCTCCGGCGAGAGGTAAGCCAGTAGGACAGTCGGCGCGCTCATTAGGAACGCCCTCCGTGCCTCGGTGAGAGTGTGAACGGAATCCGCGGGTCGGAACGATATCCGGGGTCCGCACGCTCACGACCGTCCGATAAGACTTCCAGCAAGTGGAAAGGACGGGACAACCGTCGACCGTTCCCGGGATCGAACACCGTTCCTCGTCAAGCGCCGGTGACGTTAAGGGATGGATATCAGCATCGGAGTCGAACGAGTGCGTGCATCAGACCATGAGGCCGCATATCCTCGTTGTTATGGGATGCGACCCGACGCAAATCTGGCGAGAAGATCTCGGAGCAAGTCCTGATCGCTACCTGTCCGGGGAGCGGTATTTTGTTGGCAACTTGACGAATCCGCGAACCCTGATCCATTTGAAGCGGCTCGCAGACGTTTGCCACCGACTCGTCTTCTCCCGTGGCTTCGAAGTCAGACCGCGAGATTGGCAAGATTATTTGCAGCAACTTCTGTGACGCAAGATCTTGGGGGTCCGGCGTAATGCCTTGGTTCGCCGTAGCGATCAGGATGATGCACCACCAGAAGTGCGGGATGCCCTTCCTTGGCCCATGATCATGCCCCATTTCGATCGGATCAACGAACGGAACCCGCACGCGATCGGGATTATTGAGGGTTATATCGGCGGATTCGATTGGAGACTAGATCCATTTCGGCAATTCGAACTGTAAATATTTGTGTTCATTCGGTCGACTCACGGAGGAGGCGGCACGGCGACGCCTGACGCCGGGGATAGCGCGCAGAACTGGAGGCGCGCTGCTCGCTTCGAGGTCGCCAAATGGCTAAGCCTCAGACGGATCCACCGCTGTTCCCTTTCCCTTGGACTTTTCGAAAGCGGCACGCGGCAGTGGCGGGACTCGTCGAGACTAGCTGAATCCTCGATCGTGAGCCGGGATCGCCGGCTCCGGACAACGCTCGGTTCCCGGCGGTACCATCGTGCCGGCTACGGGGTGTTCGCGTTCCGAGATTTCGGCGGCCGCTTGCGATTTGGGTGGGGTCATGGCGGCGAGCCGCTCGAGAATGTGCCTTCCGTAGACTGCCTTCATGATCCTCTGCACGAGCCGGTTCACTCCATCGAACGGCTGCGGCATCGGTCGGCGAATGTCGACGATCAGAACCACGCGGTCTGCCTCGCACTGGTTGTAGACCTCATGGTCCCAACTATCGTCGAACAGTACGCTCTCGCCCTCCTTCCAGGTATAGATCTCGTCCTTGAGCCGGATCGAGGGAGGGTTTTTCTCCGGTACGATCAGGCCGAGATGATAGCGAAGGTAGCCGCGGTACGGACCTTCGTGGTGCGGGATCGACTTTCCCCCTTCGCAGGATCGAGAAGAACGCCTCGAACAACCCAGGAATTCCTTCCAGAAGCGCCATCGTTTTCGGGCAGCGAGCACAATACGCCTCAGGCTTCACCCCCATGATGTTGAGCGGGAAAACCTTCCAGTCCTTGTCCGGGTCGATCCGCGCCGAGATGTTGTACTGCATCTCGTCCAGCTCGTGGTACCGGGGGATTGCCCGTTTTTCCGGGAGAATGCCCGAGCAGCTCGTCGCGGATAACGTGCTAGTTGCGGTCGAGATCCAGCAGCTCGGGGCGGGTTGCGGCGATGTCGAAGAAGACCGGCCGGCGCGAACCGCCAATGTGCAGATCGTAGAATTTGTTGAGAGGAATCAGCAACTGCTCATAGTTGATCTGATCGAGTATCATGGCTCTGCTTCTCCGGGGGTCGAGTAGTTGGCCGGCGACGGTCGGAACTTGGAAACGTACAACCTTCCATGAGTCGCTCGAGTCCGATAGTCGCCGGCTCCTCACCAGAGTCAGACATCAAGGTTGAAGGACCCCTGAGAAGCTCGCGGTCGCTGTTAGGCTTGGCGGGGGTTCCATGAGGTCAAGGTCCCGGTGATGCCGACGTACGAAGCGTATTTTCCGCTGGCGGCAACGACAACGGCCGAAACTTCCTGCCTTGTGGGCTTCCTTACCTTGACGACAAAGGCGGCGCCGAGGCTGAGCTGAATGGTCCCCTTGCCGTTGCTCAGGTAGACGCTCCCGCCCTCGAATTGCGTCCCGTACCACCGTTCCCGTGCCGGAGCCGGTGAAATGGTCTTTGCCGATTGTCCCTTTCAGGCCTGTGATCACCAGCTCCGACCCGTTGACGAGCTGCGGTGGCCTTTGAAGGAAGCCGGAATCGATTTCTGGGTCTGGCTCATGCACCCTGCCTCGGCATGGTGAGAGGCCACGGCCGTCCCCATGCCCGCGCTCAATGCCAATCGTCCCTCGAGCGCCTCAAACCCAACAGGCCGTTGCCGTTTTGAACGGATTCGCGTCATGATCAGTTGCTCCAAGTTGAAGAGTTCATGTTCACATCGGGCGCGGTCAATTTTTTCGCCGGGACGCTCGCGCCGTTACGCTCCCGACTGTGGGGTTAACCCCGGTCAGTAGGTTTTCGGAATGAGACTGTCGTTTGAAACATCCGGCAACTGACGGCACCGTGCTCATCCAGCAAGTGCGATGTCACTCGAACCGGAGGGCTTCGATCGGATCGAGTCGTGAAGCCTTCCACGCGGGGTAATAACCGAAGATCACTCCGACGGTGATGGAGACCGAGACGGACGCCAGGACGGCGATGAGCGAGGGTTCGGTCGGCCAGCGAGCCAGCAGACGGACGAGGACCGAGGCTCCGCGGCCGGCCGCGATACCGACTGCTCCGCCGAGCAGGCAGAGCACGACGGCCTCGACGAGGAACTGTCGGAGGATGTCGCGGGACCGAGCCCCCACGGCCATGCGCAGGCCGATCTCCCGGTAGCGCTCCGTAACGGTCAGGAGCATGATGTTCATGATCCCGATCCCGCCGACGAGCAGTGAGATCAGGGCAACGCAGAGCAGCAAGCCCGCGACCAGGCCCACGGTTCCCTTGACGGCATGGACGACCTCGGTGAAGTCGCGAACCGCGAAATCGGCGGGCTCTCCAGGTGCGATTCGGTGACGCTCGCGGAGCACACGGGTGATCTGGTCCATCGCGGCCGGGATCTCCTCGGTCGATAACGCCCGGACCAGGATCGAATCGACGTTGGAGAGCCGTTCCAGCCGGGGGGTGTCGATCGACTGCATCGGCGAGACGGTCGGAAACGGAGCGACGTGCCGGCGGGGGTAGCGCCGCGCCATCGGACTGAGCAAGGCGATGGGATCCGACGCCGAGCGACGTCCCTGCCTTCGCCGGACGAGGCCGCCCCGGCGCTCACCCGGAACTTGACCGTCGTCCAGGGCGCGACGAGCAGGTCGTCTTGATCCTCGCCAATGATGTCGGCCCCCTTGCGGCTGAGGACGCCGATGACCCGCAGGGGCACGTCGTTGACGTAGACCTCCTGGCCGATCGGCGACTGCTCGTCGAACAGCTCGCGCGCGACCGTCTGGCCGAGCAGGCAGACCATCGCGACGTCATGAACGTCCCGCTCGGTGAACGATTCCCCTTCGATCCAGGTCTTCCCACTCCCTGACGCGAAGGTATCCCGGTGTGGTGCCGACGAAGGTGCTCGGGACCCAGTTCTTGTTCCCATGGACCACTTGCCGGCGAGTGAAGACCAGCGGTGCCAGGCTGTCGACGCTCGGGCATTCGTGGAGGATGGTCTCCGCGTCCTCGGGCGTCAGGGTCTTGATGCTGCCGCTGCCGAGGCTGACCCCATTGCGCGACGCGGCGCCGGCCTGGATCACGATGTTATCGACACCGGTCTTGGTCAAGAGCGTGCGAATCGCCGACCATGCCCCCTTGCCGATCTCGGCGATGGCAAGCAGCGATCCGACGCCGATGATGATGCCGAGCGTTGTCAGTGCCGAGCGCAGGGCGTTGCGACGGAGTGAGCGCAGGGCCGTGGAGGTCGTGCGGGCGAAGAACCGCATATCGTCGCGCGCGGTCCTTCGATGAAGCGTCACGTCATCAGCGGCGAACAGGAGCGGATTGGGCGGTTGGAGCGATCCGTCGTCGCGTCTCGATCTCGACTTCGCTTCCGGCTGACTTCGCTTCGGCCTGGTGGTCGGTCGACGAAGCACGTCGTCGTCGAAGACGAGCCCATCGCGTATCCGGATGACTCCGATCGGCGTGCGCGGCGACGGTCGGGTCGTGCGTCACGAGGACGACGGTGAGCCCGTCCTCGCGGTTGAGCTGGCGGAAGAGGCCGAGAATCTCCTCGCCCGTCTTCGAGTCGAGGTTGCCGGTTGGCTCATCGGCGATCAAAAGGGAGCAGCGGTTGATGAGTGCGCGGGCGATCGCGACGCGTTGTTGCTCGCCGCCTGAGAGCTGTGATGGCTCGTGATCGATCCGATCGCCCAGGCCGACCCGCTCGAGGAGCGCCCGCGCCCGAGCGCGGCACTCGCGCTCGGAGAAGTCATGCGACCCGTAGACGGACGGCATCATCACGTTTTCGAGGGCCGTCAATCGCGGCAGGAGGTTAAAGTTCTGAAACACAAATCCGATCTCCCGGCTCCGCAGCCAGGCTCGTTCCGTTTCGCCGAGCGTCGTGACGTCTTGCCCATCGAGCCAGTGGCGACCGCGCGTCGGGCGGTCGAGGAATCCGAGGAGGTTGATGAGTGTCGTCTTCCCCGAACCCGAGACACCCATGAGGGCGACCATCTCGCGCTGCGCGATCGAGAGCGAGACGCCCCGGAGCACGGGCACCTCGATCGCCCCCCGCGTATAGACCTTGTGGATCTCTTCCAGCCTGATGAACTCCACGATCGATTCTCCACTGTCGCCGGCACAGGTCGTGATCGTGCGGTCGAGCTTCTGGCACACGGTGCGGAACATGCCTGTCATGGATGCTCTATTTCTTGGCAGGCTCGCTCCAGGTATGCGGCAAGATTGACAGGGCGTCGGGGTCGGAATCGATCCGGTTCGCACCGACGACGATCTCCGTGCCCTCGGCCAACCGTCATCTCCGGAGATCTCGGTGACAAGGCCGTCGGAGAGGCCGATGCGGACCTTGATCGGCCTCACGAAATCGCCCTGCCGGATCCAGACGAGTCCCATCGGCTCGTCCGGCGAGGAGGCGGCCGTCCGTGCGGACTCGCCTTGCGCGGGTATCCGCCGGCGAGCGTCAGCGCGTAGTCCTCGCGTGCCTCGGGGACGATGTTCTGCGCGTGCGGCTGCCAGCGGAGAGCGGCGTTGGGCACCACCAGCACGCCCTTCCGCGTCTCGACCTCGAACTGGAGGCGCACCGTCAGGTACGGCAGGAGACGGCCGCCGGAGTTGTCGACCGCGATGACGACCGTATAAGTGACGACGTTCTGCGTCATGCTCGCGTTCAAGCGGATCTGCGAGACCTTGCCCTCGAACGTGTCGCGCGGCAGGGAACTGACCGTGAAGTGAACCTTCTGACCGACGTGGATCGAGCCGATGTCGGTCTCGTTGACCGACGACCAGATTTCGAGGCGGCTCAGGTCCTTGGCGATGAGGAAGAGGCTGGGGGCATTCAGGCTGGCGACGACGATCTGGCCGACGTTAATCCGACGGTCGAGGATGATCCCCTTCACCGGGGAGCGGATCGTCGTGTATCCGAGGTTGACGGTGGCCTCTTCCAGATCGGCCTTGGCGACGGCCAGCGCGCCTTGACTGACTGCCAGCGTGGCCTTGGCCGACTCGTAGTTCGCCACGGCCGCGTCGTATTCCTGGGCGGCGATGACGACCGTCCCTCGGGCCTTGAGCTTGCGGCACCGCTCCAGCTCGCGGTCGGCCTGCCGGAGCTTGGCCTGGGCCTGCTCGATGTCTGCCTCGGCCTTGGCGACGCGGCCGCGCGCCTGGTCGAGTCGCGCCTGGAACAGCGCGCTGTCGAGCCGGGCCAGCACGGTCCCCTTGCTCGACCCGCGAGCCGTAGCCGACCGTCTTGCTCGGGTCGCCGGGGTCGGAGCCGAAGCTCTCGATCCGGCCGGCCACCTGGGCGCCCACGTCGACGACCTCTTCGGGCTCGATCGTCCCGGTTGTATTGATCGTGGAACCGATGTCGCCTCGTTTGATGGTGACGGTACGATACGACACGCGCTGAGTTCGAGGATCGGTCCAGTACCAGACTCCGTAGGCGCCCGCACCCCAGAGCAAAACCATCAACAAAAGAAGCTTCTTCATGATTCGATCCCTTTCTGAATCCCTCAGGCCCAGCGCACCACCGATCCCCAGGGGCGACTCTTCGAGGACGCGGCCGTCCTGGAGGCGGATGACGCGGTCGGCGATGTCGAAATGGCTCTCGTCGTGGCTGATGACCAGGAGCGCCTTGCCCGCGGCCCTCAGTTCGGGGAGCAGCTTGTGATAGAAAATCTGCTTGAAAGAAGGGTCCTGATTGGCGGCCCATTCGTCGAAGATGCAGACGGGCCGATCCTCCAGCAAGGCGCCCAGCAGGGCCAGTCGCCTCCGCTGCCCCTGCGACAGGTCGAGGGTCGAGAACGAGCTCCCTCGGACCGAGACCACCGGCGCCAATCCCAGTCGTTCGAGACCGTCGCGAGCCAGCTTGGCGATCCCGATCCGCGTCCAGGCCGAGGAAGTCGCGGAAGAGATGGCCATCGGCGAAGACGATCGAGAAGAGCTGGCGATAGGCCTCGCGATCCTCGTCGCCAAGTCGATGCCCATCGATTCGCACGTCGCCGGACTCGGGCCGGTAGAGACCGGCGATCAGCTTGACCAGGGTCGTCTTGCCGCTGCCGTTCCCCCCGGCCAGGATGACCAGCTCGCCCGGCCGGAGCGTCAGGTCGACGGGGCCGAGCAGGAAGCCCGCGTCGTCGTCCCCGTCGCGATAGGTGAACGTCACGCCTTCGAGGCAAATCGAGTCGCGGAGCGCCGAGCCGCTTGACCGGCACCGACCGGCCGTCGACTGTCGTCTCCGTGCCGCTCGAGCGTCGGGATCAGGGCCTGGACCCTCTGCAGCGAGACCTGCGCCCGGCCCAGGACCGGGACCCACGTCAAGATGATGTCCAGAGGGGTCATCAGATAGAGGACGACCAGGACGGCCGAGACGAGCGTCGGCCGCGAGATCGGCTCGATCAAGGGCGCGGCGAAGAGAAGGAAGCCGATGAAGCCGAAGTACGCGAGCTGGCCCCAGCCCTCGGCGGCGGCGAAGTGGGCCAGGCCGCTGACCATCTCGGCGCGGGCCGAGGCCATGGTCGGCTCGAGCGACTCGGCGAGGTACGCCTCCCGGCGCCCGCGGTGGACCTTGAGCTCCCGGAACCCGCCGATCAGGGTTCGGAAATGGCCGACCAAGAGCGCCTGCCGCTCGCGGGCTCGCCGCAGCGCCTTCATGCCCCGCGCCGACACGATCACGTAGGCGACGATCGCCAGGGCGGCGAAAACCACGCCGCAGGCCATGCTCCGCGGCGCCAGCCAGCCGGTATAGACCAGGCAGGCGATCACGATCGGGATGTTGATGCAGAGGTGCGGGAGCCCGACCATGGCGTTGGCGATCAGGGCGATGTCATCGGTCAGAGCCGACAGCAGGGCCGAGCTGTCGATCGTCTCGAACGCCCGCAACGGGCAGCACCAGGATGTGACGGACGAGGTGCAGGCTGAGCTCCGCGATCGCCCCTTGCCCGATCTTGACCATCGCGATCTGGGCGATCGCCCGCGCCGAGGCCGACGCCACGCAGAGCGCGAAGAACGCCCAGGCCAGGGTGCCCGGGTCGGACGGCTCGCGCGCCAGCTCGCGCTGGATCAGCGCGATGAGCGCGATGCCGGTCACGCCGCCGGCCGCCCCGGCGATCGCCGAGAGAATCACGATGCTCCGCGAGGACCGGAGCAGGAACCGCATGAGATTCATCGAAGTGGAATCCTTCCCATTGATTTGTTCGTGGCGATCAATCTCGCCGGCCAGGATTTCGGCAAGCCGCTCGACGGCCGGCCGCTGCATGATCGTGTAATGGTCGCCCGGCAAGGTGATGGGTTGTGACGCCCCCGAGCGCCAGGGCGTTCCAGCCCCGCGTCGAACGATCATCGCGGTGATTCCGGCTCGATTCCGCCTGGACCAGGACGACGCGGCCCGGAGTAGGGGCGAGGCTGGTAGCCGTCCAGCGCCAGCCGGTTCGCCCGGAATACGTCGTGGAGCCGGCGCAGGCGATCGGGGCCGATCTCACCGGCGATCTCGCGACCGAGGATCGTTTGATCGAAAGTCCCCATTTCGGATCGATTCGGGATCGAGGCCGCGGAGGCGTTCGAGCGACGCCCAGGTCTCTCGGCCCGCCGTTCGGGCCAGGTCGGCCGCGAAGCCCGCCAGGCTCTCAAGGTCATCCAAGGGTTGCAGGGCGTTCCGCGGGACGGGGACCGAGCAATCGATCAGGATGACCAGCGGCACGTCGTGGCCCGCCGCGGCGAGCTGCCTGGCCATCTCGAAAGCCACGATGCCCCCCATCGACCATCCGCCCAGGATGTAGGGCCCGACCGGATGCGCCGCGCGAAGGGCGTCGACGTATCGTGATGCCATGCGCACGAGGTCCGTCTCGGGCTCCGCCTCACCTTCAAAGCCCGCGGCCTGGAGACCGAGGACGGCGCCGTGCCCCATCGAAGCAGCGGGCCAGGTCGTTGATAGCAGAGGACGCCGCCGCCGATCGGATGCACGAGGACCAGCGGCCGGCCCGGCCCCGAGACGCGGAGATCGATCAGCGGCGAGCCCGTTGCGCGAACCGACCGGCTCGCGGATCCGGGCGGCGAGCTCCTCGATCGTTGAACCGAGCAGCAGGTCCGACAGGGCCAGCGATCGTCCGAACCGCTCTTCGATCCGCGCCGCCAACCGAACCGCGAGCAAGGAGTGGCCGCCGAGGTCGAAGAAGTCATCCGTCACGCCGATCGGCCGCGATCTGGAGCAAGTCTTCCCAGATCGCCGCGAGCTGTTCCTCGATCTCGTCGCGAGGGCGATATCAGTGCCGATGTCCCTCGCGACTTCATCGGGCAAAGATTCCAGCAAGCCCGCGACGATCGACCTTTCCGGAAGGTGTTCGGGGCAGGGACTCGACGATCTCGAAATCGCGACGGGATCATCGGGCGCGGAAGCCTGTCGCGAAGGAAGCGTCGGATCGAGTCGACGTCGAGGGTCCGTCCCTCGTCGCCGACGATACAGGCGATGAGTCGCTGACCGTCGGCTCCATCCTCCTGGGCGATCGACCGCCGCCTCGCGGACTCCTGGCCAAGAGCCGATCGCGGCCTCGACCTCGGCGAGTTCCACGCGGAAGCCCCGAACCTTCACCTGGCCGTCTCGGCGGCCCAGCAGCTCCAGCACTCCTCCGTCACGCCACCGTGCACGGTCGCCCGTCGCGTACATCCGCGATCCCGGACCGCCGTGCGGGTCCGGCACGAACCGCTCGGCCGTCTGACGCGGATTGGCGACGTAGCCCCGTGCCACGCCCGAGCCGCCGATGTACAGCTCGCCGACCACACCCAGCGGAACCGGCTCGCCCCGCCGATCCAGGACGTACGTGCCGCGTGCCCGGAAATGGGTGGCCGATCGGGACCGGGCCATCCTCGCCTTCGAGGTCTTCCGGCGTACCGCCGAAGTAGGTGCTGTCGATCGTCGCCTCGGTCAGGCCGTAGGAGTTGACGACCCGGCCGCCCGGTC
Source organism: uncultured Planctomycetota bacterium (assembly GCA_963720335.1). Classification (GTDB taxonomy): domain Bacteria; phylum Planctomycetota; class Planctomycetia; order Isosphaerales; family Isosphaeraceae; genus CAVRFS01. The sequence goes on from CAVRFS010000092.1 coordinate 183,965, forward strand.
CGACCAGCCGGCGGAGCCGGCGGTACAGACGTCCGCGCAACGTGTCCGAGCCGACGGCCAGAAGCCGGATGCCGGCGAGGTCTTCGCCCTGTCGCTCAAGGTGGGTCGCCAGAGCGTTGGCCAGGGCCGGTACGAGCTCGAGGCACTCGATGCGTTCGCGACGGATGAGATCGGCGAAGCCACTCGGGTCGAGCAAGACCGGACGCGGGCAAGCGACGAGCGTTCCGCCGGTGGTCAGGGCGCGGACCCAGTCGCCGGTGAAGACGTCGAAGGCAAAGCCGGCGGCCTGGAGGTGTCGGAGCGGAGGCCGGCGCAGGTCGTAGGCGTGCTCCCAGGCGGCGGCGGCGGCGAGAAGGCTGCGGTGAGAGACCATGACGCCCTTGGGCCGCCCGGTGCTGCCGGAGGTGAAGACGACGTAGGCGAGGTTCTCGCCATCGACGCGCACCGCCGGATCATCGGGACTCTGGGAAGCGATGGTCGACCGGTCGGCGTCGAGCTCGATCATCGTCGCCGTCGTTCGCGGCGCTCGACCGAGTGACTCGCGGTCGACGATCACGATGGACACGCAGGCAGCGTCCAGCATGCCCTCCAGCCGCGTCTGTGGCAGAGAGGGCTCCAGCGGAACATACGCTCCGCCTGCCTTCAGCACGCCGAGCACGCCACGATCTGATTCAACGGATCGTCGACGATGAGGCCGACCCGGACTTCGGGGCCGACGCCCTCGCGAACGGAGGTAATGCGCCAGCCGGTTGGCACGCGCGTTCAATTCGGCATAGGTCAACCTTTCCTCGCCGGCGACCAGGGCCAAACCGTCAGGTGTCGCGCGGACCTGTGCCTCGAACGCGCCGTGGATGGCCTGACGGCTCAGGCCGAATCGGGGATGTCGACACGTTCCGAGCTGTCCGACTGCTTGACTCCACGCCACGACCTGACCGCGCTCCGCGTCGGTGAGCAGCGACAGCTCGGATAGCCGCCGTTCCGGGATCAGCGACGAGGTACTCGAGCGCTTTCACGTACTGGTGCGAGAACCTCTCGATCGTCGCGGCCTCGAACAGGTCCGTGTTGAACTCCACCGAGCCGGTGAAGCCTTCGCGGCGTGTCCTCGAACCCGAGCGAGAGATCGAACTTCGACGTACCGGTCCCCTGGTCGAGATTGAGTGGAGAGAAAGCCAGGTCGAGCGGGCCGGACCGCCGGCATCGGGTTGTTCTGGAGGACAAACATCACCTGGAAGAGCGGAGAACGGCTGGCGTCGCGCCGGGGTCCGAGCGCGGGAATGAGGATCTCCAGCGGGACCTCCTGGTTCTCGAATGCCTCCAGGGCCACCTCGCGCACACGGGCCAGAAATTCCCGCGCGGTCGGATTCCCGGACAGGTCGGCGCGGAGCGCGATCATATTCACGAAGTAGCCGATCAATCGCTCGGTTTCCGGCCTGTTGCGGTTGGCTACCGGCGCCCCGACGGCGAAGTCGTCCTGGCCGCTCCAGCGGCCGAGGACGAGCTGGAAGGCCGCCAGCAGGGTCATGAAAGGTGTCACGCCCTCGCGGCGGGCGACGGCCCGGACCGCCGCGGACAGTTCCGGCGAGAGCACGAGTTGATGCAGGGCCCCGCGCGAGCTCCGGATCGGCGGACGAGGGCGATCCGTCGGCAGCTCCAGAGCGGGCACGCCGGCGAGCCGGCGCCTCCAGCATTCGATCTGAGCCGACCAGGCTCCGCTCTCGAACTGGTCGCGCTGCCATCGGGCGAAATCGGCATACTGGATCGGCGGGTCCGGCAGCGGCGATGGGCGGCCCTGGCGATCGAGCCTCGTAAACGGTCGCCAGCTCGCTGGCGGCAACGCCGAACGACCAGCCGTCGGTGATGAGGTGGTGCATCGTCAAGAGCACGGCGTGGTCGGCGTCGCCCAGTCGCAGCAGACTCACGCGAGCGAGCGGCCCGCGGGTCAGGTCGAAGGGCCGCCGCGACTCGTCGATCGCTCGACGTTGTGCCTCATTTTCGCGAAGGCCGAGTGGCAGCTCGGTCAAGTCGGCTGTATCGAGTGATAACGAAACGTCTTGGTCGACAACCTGGTGAGGTGTGCCACCGCTGGCGACGAATGACGTCCGGAGCGACTCATGGCGACGGACTAGCTGGTTGACGCTCCGTTCCAGCGCAGCGATAGTCGAGCGGCCCGTTGATGCGCAGGGCCGCGGTGACGTTGAAGGTGGGCTGGCCGGGTGCGAGCTGATCGAGGAACCAGAGGGCCTCTTGGGAGAAGGAGAGCGGCAGCGGCCCGCCGTGGGCGGTTGGCTCGATCGGGCGAGACTCGCGCCGGCCGCCGCCGCGTCGCATCGCCTCGATGTGCTCGGCCAGCCCGGCGACCGTGGGAGCCTCGAAGAGCGCGCGGAGCGGGATGTCGACGCCGAATGCTTCCCGGAGGCGCGAGACGACCTGCGTTGCCAGGAGTGAGTGGCCGCCGATGTCGAAGAAGCCGTCATGGGCACCGACGCGATCGAGGCCCAAGACAGTCTCCCAGACGGACGCCACCACCTCCTCGACCGGCCCACGGGGCGCCACGGAGAGCGACAACCGGCGCGCGCCAGGCCTCCCTCGGGAGCGGGCAGGGCCTCGCGGTCGACCTTGCCGTTGGGCGTCAGCGGGAGGGCCTCCAGCACCACGTACGCCGACGGGATCATCGGCTCGGGGAGCGAGTTTCTCAAGAATTGGCGTAGCTCCAAGTTGGCCGGGACCGGCTGATTCTCCGCGACAGTCAGATAGGCGACCAGTCGACGATCGTCGAGTGCGTCCTCGCGCGCCAAGACCGCGGTCTCGCGCACCGCGGGGTGTCGTGCGAGCGCCTCCTCGATCTCACCCAGCTCGATCCGGTATCCACGAACCTTGACCTGGCGATCCACTCTGCCGAGGTACTCGAGATTGCCGTCGGGCCGCCACCGGGCGAGGTCTCCCGTGCGGTAGAGGCGCCCGCCCGGCTCCGTGCCGAATGGGTCGGGGATGAAACGCTCGGCCGTCAAGCCCGGCCTGTTCAGGTATCCCCGCGCCACCCCGGCGCCGCCGATGTACAGCTCACCCGGAACGCCGACGGGCACGGGCTCGAGATTCCGGTTCGCGACGTACAGTCGCGTGTTGGCGATCGGCCGACCGATCGGGATCGGGCCCGAAATCGGCTGGTCGCGCGGCACGCGGTAGACGCAACAGCCGACGACCGTCTCGGTCGGACCGTACTCGTTGATCAGGGCGGTTTCCGGCGCGTGCTGCCGCCAGAACGCGACGTGCTCCGGCCTCAGTTGCTCTCCACCGATGACAAAGGCTCGCGTCCGGCCCGCGGCGTCGCGAGGATCCACTTGGTCGCCGAGCCAACGGAGATGAGCCGGCGTGATCTTGACCAGGCTGTAGTCGCGCGATCGCTTGAGCGCCTCGCTCAGTTGCTCGATGCCCAGGTCTTCGTCGAGCAAGTCAACGCGACGGCCCGCGATCAGCGGGGCGAGCAAGGCGGTGATCGTCAGGTCGAACGAGATCGACGAATGGACCGGCGCTCCCATTCCGTCAGGGACGGCATAGGCCTTCGCGCACCAGCTTAGGTAGTTCGCCAGGCCCAGGTGGTCGATCATGGCACCTTTCGGCCGGCCGGTCGAGCCCGAGGTATAGATGACATAGGCGAGATTCTGAAGCCCCGCGCCGCCTGAGAGGTTGCCGTCGGGTTCCCCTTCGATCGACTTCCAGTCACGATCGAGGCAGATGATCGAGGCGGAACGGGCAGGAATCCGATCGAGCAGGTCGGCCTGCGTCAGGAGGACCGTGGCGCGGGCGTCGCCGAGCATGAAGGCAAGCCGCTCGGCCGGGTAGGCCGGGTCGAGCGGCACATAGGCGCCCCCCGCCTTGAGGACGGCCAAGAGCCCCACCACCATGGCCGTCGACCGGCCGGCGCAGAGGCCGACCAGGACCTCGGGGCCGACGCCGTCCGCGCGAAGGCGGTGAGCCAGCCGGTTGGCCCGGGAATTGAGCTCGGAATAAGTGAGGGTCGCTCCCGCGCAGGTCAAAGCGACGGCCATGGGCGTCCGTTCGGCCTGCATCTCGATCCAGCGGTGGACGCACCGTAACTTCGTCTGCGATCGACGGGGAATCCCCCGGGGGTGCC